>JACKBV010000005.1 GCA_020634315.1 Ardenticatenaceae bacterium
AGTAACCAACCAAAGTTACCAGCGCCAAACCCATTGTAGATGAGATAGACATCCCCTTCATGGGCTTCGCTCAATGGAACATCCGGCGTATGGTAAATAAAATCAGTGTAAGCTGGTGGGGTAGGCGGGCCGGTAAAGGCGCTGGCTGGCGGATAGGGATTACCACCACTACCAGGCGGGTTGACGGAGCGGATGTCTTCATGCACGGCAATGGGGAAGGCGGTACAGCCGTTGGTTTGTACAACGGTTTCGCCTGTTTGCCGCATAAAGCTAAAGCCGCGAATGGTGTAAAAGCCTTGCAGCCAGGGCATGGCATCCAAACCGAGAATGGATTCGATATCGTGCAGGGTGTACAGCCCAACTACTTGCATGCCCCCGACCAGGGAAGCGTAATCAGAGGGGTTCATGTTGCTCTGCAAGTCTGTCAAGATTTCGGTTTGGATTTCAGCTTCATTGACTTGAGTAAAGTCTAAGGTGTTGGAAATGCCATAAACATGGTTGAATTCCCAGTCGCTGAAGTCGTCACCATCATCATTTACGGTGCCGCGCACGACCCACATGTCCCAGTTGCCTTCGTCCATGAGCAAGGTTTGGGTGACGGAGTTGAGCGCGACGATCATCATGCCCTCATCTTGCCCGCCATTGGCCCCAAAACGGGAGCTGACGCGTGCTGCCTGGCTGACCCGGTTTTGTGTGATAACCAATTGGCTGACTTCGATCAGACCCGCCAAAATAATGATAAAAATTGGGAGGAACAAAGCAACTTCAACGAGGCTTTGCCCCTTTTCGCGATGAGTACGGTGTTGTTGTGTTGATTGCTTCATGGTGTTTCACCTCATTCTGTCTACGGAGTATCAATCGTTTCCAATACGTCTCCTGATGTGGCATCAATACGCATACTGTAGGAACGGCCGTTTTCATTGCTAATTAATGAAGCGAACCATTCCATACGTTCACTTGGATTGCTGGTGGTAAGCTGCATGATCAACGTCGTTATCCCGTTATCGCGCATAAAAGCCCCGCCACCATTATCGAGAAAGATTTGCACAGCTTGTTGACTGTCAAGCAACCAGGCCCCGGCATCGGTGATGGATGCAGGTGGCGTATAAGCGCTTTCCGAAATACGCTGCGACGTGTCGCCGGTCACGGTGACTAATGTCGCTGTACCCGCTTCTGGCGAATAAAAGGTATAGCCCCAGTTGGCTATGCCTGTACGTAAGTCTGTTTCGGTAGCACCTTGCGGCCACGTCGTCGAGGCGTCAAGCAGAACGGCATCAGCATACCAGTCTGCAACGCTGCGCTGCGCAAAGGCGTAGGCGATTTTTGCTGTGTTGCCAGGGACAACAGATGTCGGGGCGACGCCAGCAACGGGCTGGGAAACGGCCGTTGTCTGTACATACCCTTCCGGCACATCCGGTGTTCGTGGCTGCAACCACAACAAAGCTGATACGCCGATCACCACCAGCAGCAGCAAAACCAATAAAATACCTAAGACCCATTCTAACCGGTTCATGAATCTTTATTTCCTACGAATGATGGGCATGAAAACGCCCTTAAAACCTTCTGGAGCATCCTGGCTGCTCGCAAAATAAATTCTCCGTTGAGAATCCTCAATGCGGTTGTAAGCCATGAAAATCCAATCACCTGCCCCCGTCGCTATGACAGGGTTCACAGAACGATTCGAGTTTGGACTGGTTAACTTCTCTGGTTCAGAAGCGCTCCAATTATCACAACTGTTTGTTCCCCAAATAAGCTCATTGGGTTCTAACGAAGTGTCAATGCCGTGATAATACGTAAAAATACAATCCCCATACTTAATTATTTTGGGAATGATGAAGAATGGATCGCTGCCATTGACCGCTACAACCTGGTTGCTAATTGGATTATAAGGAGACATATGCCATTGTGTGGATTGCGTGCAGTTATTCGCGCAGCTCATATAAAACACCTGGTTATATTCGTCCTCGTTATCCACAATACGATTGCTAAAAGCGACATGCAATCCGCTGGACGAAGCCGTGATGTCTGGCTGCCGATAATCTAATTCGCTCCCTGATATTTCAATACTGCTTGACCAGGTAACTGTTGTGTCAGTTCCACTTGACGCCGTTCCTTGCGCGAAATAAATCGTCCCTGTCGTTCCCAATTCTTCCCATACCACGTAGAGCTTATTGCTGTTGTTCGGGTCCAAAGCGATAATGGGTACACGTGATCTCGCTTGCGTGTCGGCAACCTTTTGCTTGGCAGTCCAGCTTACGCCACCGTCAATTGAACGGATGTGATAAATATCAGGAATGGGATCGCTTGTAATATCTCCCTCACTCCAGACAACGTCTATCGTGTTTCCATTAATCACCAAAGCCGGGTTTGATGCTCCTGGCACTTCTGCCGGGTTTGAGATAGTTGTAAAGGTATTGCTTGCCCATTGTGATTCCCGTGCATAAGCCAGGGCAATATCTTCAATCCAGACAGCATGTGCTGTGTTTCCGGAAAAGGCAAGGGCTAACTGCTGCCCTGAAGTTATTGGGCTTTGATAGATTGTTTGTGCTGCTGACCAACTCACGCCATTGTTTGTGGAAACGGCGTAATAGAGATCATTGTCAAACTCGCTGGCCACCTGCCGACGATAGCCAACCACAATTTTTGAACCATCTGTTGAAACTGCCAAAGCAGGTGACTTGGCAATGTGGGCGCTGTTAGAGACCAGGACCCGACTCGCTTCCGCCGTCCATTCAGGAGCGTGTGGCGAAGCATCTGGTTCCGCAACCACATGGCCTTCCAGAATCCATAAAAGGGCAGCAAATATGGTTATTGAGACGATTGTAAGACGTGTAAACTTTGTCATGGACATGCACCTGGTAACATATAGATATCGGCAAAGTTATTGGGTGATGTGATGCCGACACGAAAACCACTCAGCGTAATGTTGTCAATTTGCGTACAACTACGAAGTGTATATGTCCCTGCCGGAGCCATGAATTGGAACATACCGTTCTTATCTGTTGTCGTCGAGTTAATTTGAAGGCCTGAAACCTCGTCAATTAACCTGACAGTTGTACGGCTTTGCGGGACCCAGTTACCAATACGCACCCAAACAATACCACTAATCATTTCGCTACCTGCGACAGGTGTGGGAGACGGTGTAGGCGTGGCTGCCGGTGTCACATCTTCCACAGTCAATGGCAGGGAGACATTATTTGTTTCATCTGATTCCGTTATATCTTCGAGGGAGTCTACCATAGCATAGGCCATGTGCGGCTCCGGTGGCGGGTTGTGGAAGCCCAGCGGCGCTGTGATGGTGAGAACTCGTGTAGCACCACCGGCCAATGAACTGACCGCCATGTAACCAACACTTTGCGAGATGCCAATGGTGGGGCTGACAGGCCCGGTTGGATCAAAGTAAATATCTACGAAGAAGCTGCTGCTTACATCGATTTCACCGGTGTTGCTGATTGTGACACGCATAGAAATGGGCTGGTAGGCGACAAGCGGTCGTGTGCTGATCAGCTCCGGTGCGCCAACGACAATCAAATCAGCCGGGTTAGGCGTTGGTGTCATCGTTGGTTGGGATGTGGGCGCGGGGATGTTTTCGCAGGGAACCTTGAAAACGGCCGTTGCCACACTCGTATTCGTTTGTGCGCGAACCGTATACAAAGTGGGATTCGTGGTTGTACCAACAATCAGATTGCTCTTTATCCAGTTTTGCGAGAAAGAGCCTGGATGCCCACTTGGTATGATCGATTGCGGTGACCCGTTCCACGACAAAGCAATTGATTGGTTGGTGGGCCAGTTGAAGCCTAAAACGTTAAACTGAGCATTGCTGCCGATTGAACAGTTTGGAATAAGCGTAATATACGGGCCGCTGGGGGTAGACGTTGGTGTGACAGTCGGCGTGTTTGTGGCCGTAGATGTCGGTGGTACCACATTCGTCGGGCTGGGTGTTGGTGTCGGC
This sequence comes from Ardenticatenaceae bacterium, assembly GCA_020634315.1. Classification (GTDB taxonomy): domain Bacteria; phylum Chloroflexota; class Anaerolineae; order Promineifilales; family Promineifilaceae; genus JACSRF01. The sequence goes on from JACKBV010000005.1 coordinate 3,953, forward strand.
GTGCCTTGCAGCACAATGGCTGTGTCCGGCTGCCCTTGATTGGGAACTGCCAGGATTACGTGATTAAAAACAAGTGGCGAAATCAAGGCATTCGCGCCATTAAAGTCTGCAAACCCAGCGCATTGGTGATCACTTGCTGCTAAGAAAGTGTCAGTTCCTAATGTTTGTCCGGTTGTCAGATCGATAATTGTTACGGTGTCCCCAACTTCGCCGGAAACCCAGACATGAGTTTGCCCTTCAACCGGTGCCGTTTCAAAGTAAGCACCACAATAGTCTGGCGTTGCGGAGGGTGTGTTGCTTGGTGTCGCGGTTGCTGTTGTTGTGGGGCCTGCTGTGCTGGTCGGCGTTTCGCTGGGCGTAGCTGATGGCGTGGGCGAAGCACCGACAGTTGCCAATGGAGGCATCTCTGGGGGTAAGCCTAGCCCTTGGGTTGGATTTCCCAGAGAACCAAAGTTTTCATTGTTCATCGTGACCTGTCCAAAGACAGGGATCACGGGAATGAGAGGTTTGAAGAAGGGTGTAATGATAGGGACGTTGTAAACTGCGCGGACAACAACCGGTTGTCCTGGAGAACCAGCAAAATCTTCGCGGATTTGTGCTCCATTCTCATCTACATACCCACCATATACCTCGATGTAATAGGAATTTTCGTCAGGTGGGCTGCCATCCTCGTACCGAAATGGGTTACTGGTTGGATCCTCATTAAGGGGTAAACCGGCTAACCCGCTATGGGTGATTGAAATGACGGATGCGACGCGCAAATCATCACAGCGATCGACATATTTGTCTATATTTGACGTTGCGCAAGGGGAGTCGTTTTGCCCGGTGATGGCATAACGCGCACCCACGCGTGCCGCATTTTGCACGGTGACCCATCCCTGGAGAATACGGGCACTCTCGACGATCAAGAAGATCATCATGAGGAGGACGGTAATGATGAGGGCAAACTCGACGAGTGCCTGACCTTGTGATTTATTGTTTTGCCGTAACATAATGTTCCCGTTTTTTTAGATAAATAATAAGTGCAGCGCTGGTGAGATGTAGATAGATAAATTTTCCTAATTGTCCAGTGTCGCTAAGTTCTTTGTTTTTTCCTGATGTATACTACTGGATAATATTTTTTGATGGGCACAATCGTTTAGGATTGTACCTATCTCGCATAGACAATGCGCCACGTATCCATAGCATAGCAAAGAGTTGCCAATCAAGCGTTGATCAAACGTTGATCGAGCGTTGATTGAGGGCATTTCATGACTAAAGTACTAAAATTAGCCCTACTTGGCCCTATTGATGTTAGACAGGGAGATGTTGCACTTAGTGAATTGGTGTCCGCTAAAGCGCATGCGCTGCTGTATTATTTGGCGGTAACGGCACGCCCCCATTCGCGTCAGGCGTTGGCCGGTTTGCTTTGGGGAGATTTGCCAGAAGCAGATGCACGTCGCAATTTGCGCGGTGTGGTGATGAAACTGCGTCAGATAGTTGGGGATCATCTGGTTATTACGCATCAGGAAGTGGCATTTAATCAAGCGAGTTTGTTTCAACTGGACGTTGCTGAGTTTCGCCAGCTATTGCTGCCTGCACAAGGGCAACCATTGACCCTGGCACAGCTGCGGGCGGCTATTGCCTTGTATCGAGGGGATTTTTTGGCAGATTTCCAGGTACGGCAGGCACCGGCTTTTGAGGAGTGGGTGATGCAGCAGCAGGCGCAGCTGCGGGAGATGGTTTTTACGGCATATCACAGTGTGATTTTGATGTGCCGTGAGCAAGGTTTGTTTGATGTGGGGGTGGCTTATGCACGGCAGCTGCTGCTGCTCGACCCAATTCGTGAGGATGTGCATCGGCAGTTGATGTGGCTGTTGGCACGGCAGGGGCAGCGCAGTGCGGCGCTGGCTCAATATGAGGTGTGTCGTGATATTTTAGCCAGGGAGTTGAGCCTGGAACCAGCAGCGGAAACGGCCGTTCTCTATGAGCAAATTCGCGCTGGTGACATGATTCGCCCGGAAGCGCCCCGCCCTACGCCACCTGCCCCCAAAGCACAGCCGTTTGGCAGCAAGCCCACGCCTTTTGTGGCCGGGCCGCCCATCACTCGCCCCATCCAATTTTTCGGCCGTGAACGAGAACTCAAACGCCTCTTCAACCTGCTCAAGCGCCTGCCCCTACAAAATGCAGCCATCATTGGCCCACGCCGCAGCGGCAAAACCTCTCTCCTACATTACTTGCGTTCCATTACAACTACACATCCCGCGCAGCTGCGCCCGACGCAGCGCGTCGATTGGTTGTCCGGCCCGGAACATTACCGTTGGGTTTTTGTTGATTTCCAAGACCCGCGCCTGGGCAGCCGTCAAGCTCTATTGCAACACCTGCTAACCCATATGGCGCTCCCCTTGCCCGATGTTTGCGACCTGGATCAATTCCTGGATATTGTCAGCGAGCATCTTACTCAGCCGACCGTCATTCTCTTTGATGAAATTGGCGTGGCCTTGGAGCGGTATCCCGAACTGGATGATATGTTTTGGGAGAGTTTGCGCTCATTGGCAACCAATCAGGTGGGGGGAAATTTGGCCTTCATTCTGGCCGCGCCTGAAGCGCCGAGCACATTAGCCACCCATCAAGGTTTAGGTTCCCCATTCTTCAATATATTTGGCTACACAGCGCCATTAGGCCCGCTTCATGAAGAAGAAGCGCGGGAATTGATTACCAGTTCGCCCATACCCTTTCCCGATGCAGATGTGCGCTGGATTTTAGATGAAAGCGCATGTTGGCCGCTGCTGCTGCAAATTTTGTGCCGTGAGCGGCTGCTAACGTTGGAAGAGGGGGATCACAGTGATGCCTGGCGTGTAGATGCGTTACAACAAATAGCGCCATTCCTTGAACTCAAAACTTATGCCGGATAAACAAGCCTCTGCCGCGATGTTCACAGATGCACCCGCGCTGCGCCGCAATGTATTTGTCGGCAGTTTTCAACTGTTGTTTTGGCTGTTTTTTCACCCATCTGCCTGGCGTAACCATTTGGCGGAAATTTCGCCTGATTTGCGTCCCAACTTTTGCCTGTCGGATTTGCGTTGGCACCATTGGCGCAGCTTGCAAGTGTGGCGCTTGCTGGCAATGACTTATTTGGCGTGGCCTTTGGTCTCTGGCGGCATTATTGCTTGTGGCTTATGGTTTTTCCAATTGCCGGGGGAGCGCATGGTATTGGGGGTTATTTTGGGGTTGGCGGTGGGTGTGATGAGCAGCTTTGCTGCGGGCTTTGCCGGGAGCTTTGTCGTGGGAACGGCCGTTGGCATGGCCATCAGCATCGTCATTGGATTAGCGGGAATTCTCGTGTTTGGCAGCAGCGACAGCCTCATTTTTCAATCACCGCGACTCTCATTTGACCTGGTGGCGAGCACCGTTATTGGTTTAGCCGGTGGCCTGGCTGGCGGTTTAAGCTTTGGCGTCGCGGCTGGAGTCGGCATCCGTGAGCGCGACCAGGGAATGGGCTATTCATTGCCACGCCTGGCCGGGGGCGTCATCGTGGGCATTGTGATTGGCGCAGTGGGCGGGCGGCTAACCAACTTGACGAGCGGCAGCGTCACCCTCGGCATGGTTATTGGCCTTCCCTTTGGTGTCGCCGTGTTGTGGCGAACACGCTCATGGGGACGCAGCCTGATAGCCGGTTGGCTTGTCGGCGTGGCCGGGAGCCTGATCAACCTGACCAACATCAGCCTCACAGCCAGCCTTGTGGAAATGTTAGCCCTCACCGCGTTGTTGAGTTCCTTGTTTACCGTGCCCTACATTTTGGCGGAGAGCATTGCTGGCCCCTGGGCGGGGGCTATGGCCGGGGCATTGGGCAGCGGCGGCGGCTTCTTCCTCTATGTCTTTCCCGATCAACCCTTTGGCCCCATTTTGCTCTTTAGCCTCGGTGGGGTTTTGCTGGGGCTGACGTTGGCCTGGTGGCGGCCGGTGGTTATGTATCCGCTGGTGGTCGGGTGGAATTATGTGTTGTATCGGCTGGATCAGGCGCGTTTACCCAATGGGCGGACGAGCCTGTTGCGCTGGCACTCCGCTTTTTGGGATGAGTTTCAGCGGCTGCCCTTGCTGGGGTTAAACAATCACCTTTCTCTGGTATTGGCGTATCAAGTGGAATTGGGCACGGCCGCTTTGGAGCATCTGAGCAGTGGACGCCAGCGTTGGGCGGCACAAGAGGCGCAAATCGAACTGGATGCACAGCAGCTTGCCTTGTGCGACACGGTCGCCGCAATCGCTGGCGCTAATCAGGAAGTGGCCGCGGGGGAATTGACTGGCCCCGCCAGCGCACTGCTGCGCAGTTTCAGCCGCATCAGTCAGGATGTAGACGCTGCGCTGCGACAAGAAAGCCTATATAACCGCCGCCTGACATTGAGCACAGTTGAGGATCGTCTGAATGGCTTGCTGCGCGAATTGACACGCAGTAACGAGCCATATGCCGACCGTTTTCGCCCGATTGCCGCTGATTGGCGGCTGGTGTTGGCGGATGCCGTGCAGCAGTTAGCCGACGAAGCCGAGCTGCGGCAGGAAATTGACAGCCCGTATGTGATCGGTGTGCCCTTAACGGAACAGCAGGAGATTTTTATTGGTCGTGTGGACATCAGTGCCCGTATTGAGCAACTGCTGTTGGATCGACGGCAGCCGCCTTTGTTGTTGTATGGGCAGCGGCGGGTCGGCAAGACTTCCTTACTGAATAACCTGGGGCGGCTGCTGCCCAGTACAACGGTGCCGTTGTTTGTCGATTTGCAAGGGCCGGCATCGCAGGCGCGTGACGATGCTGGTTTTTTGTATAACGTGGCGCGGGGCATGATTCGGTCGGCGCTGCGCCAGCGTGACATCACGCTGCCGCCGATTGATCGGGAGCGGCTGCAAGATGACCCCTACACGCAGTTTGACGAGTGGTTGGATGAGATCGAGACTGCGTTGGGTGGGCAGCGGGCCTTGTTGATGCTGGATGAATTTGAGGTGTTGGCGGGGGCGCTGTTGAAAAAGCGCTTTGATACGGACGCGGTGTTGGGGATGCTGCGCCATATCATTCAACATCGGACGCGCTTTAAGGTGCTTTTGTCCGGGTCGCACACGCTGGATGAGTTTCAGCAGTGGGCGGGCTATTTGATCAATGTGCAGGTGATTCACATTGGCTATTTGCAGGCGGATGAGGCGCGGCAGTTGATTGCGCATCCGGTGCGGGATTTTGCGCTGCGTTATGAGCCGGAAGCGGTGGAGCGGGTATTGGCCCTGACGCGGGGACACCCGTTTCTCGTGCAGCTGCTTTGTGCGGAGGTGGTGGCGCTGAAGAATGAGCAGCCTCCGGCGCAGCGACGCTTGGCAACGGTGCTGGATGTGGAAACGGCCGTTTCCGCTGCCCTCGCTCATGGTAGTTTCTTTTTTGCCGACATCGAACAAAATCAGGTGGACGCCGTTGGGCTGGAAGTGCTGCGCTTGCTGGCACGACACGGCGAAGGCATTGGCGCAGAACGGCAAGAATTGGTTAACTTTGTGCCCAGCCTGATGGCTTTAGAGCAGGCTTTGCTCAAACTGCAACAACGCGAGTTAATCGAGCCAATCAATGAAGGGTATCGCTTCCAGGTAGAGTTGGTGCGCTGCTGGTTTGCGGCGAGTGCCGGTAATCGGTGAGCGGTGGGCGGTGGACGGTGAGCGGTAATCGGTGGACGGTAAGCGGTGAACCACATTGCGTGGTTCACCGCTTATGGGCAATGGATTATAGGTTATGATTTACGGTTACTGTGAACACGGCCCTGGTAACAGGTAGACATCTGCAAATGAATTGGTCGGGTTGATGCCAATCCTCAGACCGCTCAAACTTGTATTATCAACCACCATGCAGGCGCGAACGGAGTATGTTCCTGGCGCTAAGTCAGTGAAGCTGTAAAGGCCATTGCTATCGGTGAGCTTCGTTGCCAGCGTCTGGCCTGTGCCTTCATCGATCAGCGTGACTTGGGCGCGTGCCGTTGGCAGCCAATCGCTGGGGCGATAGTAAACGATGCCGCTGATGGATTCTGTGCCGATAGGTGGTACGGGGGATGGTGTGACGGTGACGTCCAGAACAACGGCCGTATCTGGATTCCCCACTTCCGGTTGTGCCAGCAGCGTGTGGTTGACAATCAGCGGCGCGATCAGAGCATTGCTTCCACTAAAATCTGCAAATCCGTCACATTGGTGCCCCGACGCCTCTAAAAATGTGTCGGTGCCTAACGTTACTCCTGTGGACAGGTCAGTAATGGTGACGGTTGTGCCCGCTTCCCCTGAAACCCAGACATAGGTGCTGCCCGCTAGCGGCAGCGCTTCGAAAAATGCCCCGCAGTATTCGGGTGTGGGGATGGGGGTTGGTGTCGGTGACGCGGCCGGTGTAACGAGGGGTAAATAGCCAGGAGGCGAGACATTGTTTGTCTCGTCGATTTCGACAATTTGCTGCCGGGAATCGGCCATGCCATACATGGTATGCGTGATCGGGTAGTTGGTGAAGCCCAAGGGCGCGGTTATTGTGATGATGCGTGTTTCGCCGCTGCTCATGCCGGAAACGGCCGTATATCCCACACTTTGCGTAATAGGAATTGAGGTGGACAGCACCACTGTCGGGTCGAAGAAAATATCTACAAAGAACGTTTGCCCGGCGGGCATGTCGCCGCCCTGGTTGCGCAAGATAATGCCGACGTCAATCGGTTGGTAGGCAACAATGGGGGGCGTGCTGAAAAGGACGGGTGTGCTCAGAATTTCCAGGTCAGGCGGTTGTTGAATGGGGCAGGGGGCATAAAAATCGGCCGTGACCACATAACTGTTTGATTGCGCACGTACCTCATAGATGTTGGGGTCCTCTGGCGTGCCAAGGATCAAGTTGCTTTTCGACCATGTTTGCAAGAAATTGCCCGGATGACCGGCCGGAACGATGCTTTGTGGGCTGTTGTTCCAATAGAGTGTAATGGCCTCATTGGTCGGCCAATTTGCTCCTTGAACGTCAAATATGGCGGTAGATTGGTCCGTACAATTGGGGGCGAGGGAGAGAGAGGGCGTTGGTACGGGGGATGGTGTGACGGTGACGTCCAGAACAACGGCCGTATCTGGTTGCCCCACTTCCGGTTGTGCCAGCAGCGTGTGGTTGACATTCAGCGGCGCGATCAGGGCATTGCTTCCACTGAAATCTGCAAATCCTTCACATTGGTGCCCCGGCACCTCTAAGAATGTGTCGGTGCCTAACGTTACTCCTGTGGACTGGTCAATAATGGTGACGGTTGTGCCAACTTCACCGGAAACCAAGACATAGGTGCTGCCCGCTAGCGGCAGTGCTTCAAAAAATGCCCCGCAGTATTGGGGTGTGGGTGTGATGGTTGGTGTCGCGGTTATTACGCCAGGGCAGGGCACGGAGAAAACAGCAGTTGCGACTGCTGTATCTGTTTGGGCGCGAATGGTGTAAAGGGTAGGATTCTCCGGTGTGCCGACGATCAGGTTGCTTTTGGACCATCCTTGCACAAAGTTGCCTGGATGTCCGGCGGGAATAATACTCTGCGGTACATCATTCCAGGACAAGTTGATGTTTTGGTTGGTCGGCCAGTTATAGCCAAGGATGTTAAATTGGGCAGAGGAGCCAGCGCTGCAATTTGGCAGCACGACCAGATATGGCGATGTCGGCGTATTCGTGGGGGTAATGGGCGTTCCATCCACTGTTGCTGTTGGCGTTGCCGTGGTTGCTGTATCTCCTTCTTTGGCAATATAAGGTAAAAAGCGCTGCTCTTCACCTCCGGCGTGTAGGAAACGGCCGTTTTGCCATAACAGCGCCACAAGCAGCACCCCGATAAGCAAAATGCCCGATAATATACGCCTTTTTCCGAAACGTTCGTTTTGCGGTAACATTCTATAACCCTCCAATTTGCCGCATTGTCACAAGACGGCAAAGGTAAAGACCGATTCAAACCTACAGATCAATTGAAAGACAACGTTGATTACACTTGTTAGAGACATTACTATCTTACCCATGCAAGGTCAATCCAGCGTTGATTGAACGTTGATCAACCGTACAAACAGGCAAGAAAAATGAGCAAAGCAAGCGAACCCACTAAATTGCACCCCGCATTTGATTGGCATGAAGCAACGCGCCACGCGTTGGCCTCGCGCTTCATGGATGAGATGGAAGAAAAAGAATTAACGCCACAAGGCGTGGTCACGTACCAATTTTCGGCGCGTGGGCATGAATTGGGGCAGGTGTTGATCGCGCAGCTGTTGACACGGCCGTTTGATGCGGCCAGCGTCTACTACCGATCACGCCCCTTCATGTTCGCCTCCGGGCTGACATTAGAGGAAGCCTTTGCCAGCGACATGGCGCGGCCGGGCAGCCTGAGCGGCGGCCGCGATGTAGGCGTGGTCTTTAACATGCCGACAAGAGGGCGAGCCACCGTGCTGCCAATGGCCGGAGATGTCGGCTCGCAGTTCACACCGGCTGCCGGTTGGGCGCAGGCTCTGCGCTACCGGGTGACGGAGTTGGGGCAAACAGATTTGGATGGCAGCATTTGTGTTGTGTTTGGCGGCGATGGGGCGGTCGCCAGCAACGGTTTCTGGTCGGCGCTGACGATGGCGACGACATTACAGCTACCGCTGCTGTTTGTCGTTGAGGATAACGGCTACGCCATTTCGGTGAAGTCGCCGCTGCAAACGCCGGGGGCGAATATCGCCGCCAATCTGGCGTCGTGGCAAAACTTACAGGTGTGGGATGGCGATGGGACGAAACCGGAGGAAACGGCCGTTCTCGTGGAAACGGCCGTTAACCATGTGCGTTCTGGTGCCGGGCCGGGGCTGCTGCGCCTGACCGTGCCGCGCCTCTCCGGCCATTCCAGCGTAGACACCCAGGCATACAAAAGCAAAGAAGAATTAGACGCCGAGTGGGAGCGCGACCCCATTGTCGCCCTCAATCGCTGTCTGGTTCCTGACGTGATGAGCAAGGCGGAATGGCACGACCTGGTGATGCAGGTGATGCAAGAGGTGTCGGCGGCGCGTCACGCTGCGCAGGCACAGCCCGTGCCGGATGTTGCAACCGTCGCCCGCCATGTGTGGGCCAGGCCCGAAGAACCGCAGCAAGTGGGCGGGTTAGTCGGCGAGGGCGTGCATTTGCCGACAGGCAACAGTGTGCCGCATGCGCCAGAACCGCGCCGCATTAACATGATTGAAGCCATCCGGCGCACATTGGCTGTTGAACTGGAAACAAACCCGCGCTGCCTCGTTTTTGGCGAGGATGTCGGCGTGAAGGGCGGCGTGCATGCGGCGACGCTTGGTTTGCAGACACAGTTTGGAAACGGCCGTGTTTTCGACACCAGCCTCAACGAAGAGGGCATCATTGGCCGCGCCGTGGGCATGGCGATGGCCGGGCTGGTTCCCGTGCCCGAAATTCAGTTCCGCAAATACGCCGACCCGGCTACCGAACAGCTCAACAACTGCGGCACGCTGCGCTGGCGCACCAATAATCACTTTGCTGCGCCCATCGTTGTGCGTATTCCTGGCGGCTATCGCAAAATTGGCGACCCCTGGCACAGCGTCACCAGCGAAATTGCCTTTGCCCATCAACCGGGCTGGCTGCTGGCCTTCCCCTCCAATGCCGAAGATGCCGTAGGACTGCTGCGCACGGCACTGCGTGGCAATGACCCGGTCATCTTTTTTGAGCATCGGGCGATGTTGGATGCGGGGTGGGCGCGACGGCCGTATCCTGGCGATGAATTCATGCTGCCTTTTGGCAAAGCCAAAATCTTGCACCCTGGCAGCGATTTAACGCTAGTCACCTGGGGGGCGATGGTCGAGCGCTGCGAATTGGCCCTGCAAGAAGTAAGCACCAGCGTAGAATTGATTGACCTGCGTACCATCATCCCCTGGGACAAAGAGGCGGTGCTGGCCTCCGTGCGCAAAACGAGCAAATGCCTGATCGTGCATGAGGACATCGGCGTGGGCGGCTTTGGCGCGGAAATTGCCGCCACCATTGCCGATGAAGCGTTCCTTGACCTGGACGGCCCCATCTTGCGCCTGACGGCACCCTCTGTGCCTGTGCCTTTCAGCACAGATCTTATGGAAGGGGTTGTGCCTACGGTGGCGCAGATTCAAACGAAAGTGGAAGAATTACTGGCGTTTTAACTGGCTCTTTCACGCCTGGCTTTCGCGCAATATGCCAATGACCAATTCAATGATTTGGCTAAAAGTCCCACGCTGTTTTGTTTGCGACAAATCGGAGAAGGGGAAGCGGACTAAGACGATTGAGCCTGCTGTAAATGTGCCCATGCGGCATCTTCTTCAGGTTGGTTCCACGCTTGAGCTAATGCTGCTTCGCTCAACAGTGCGGTTTCCGCAATATCTAAAGCGGGTTCTTCCAAAACGGTGACAAGCACGCGATGACCAGGAGGCAAAGCGACCGGTTTTATGAGCCGGATATTCCCTTTTTGATCGACTGTTGCTTCATAAGTTTGTAGCATGGCTGCACTCCACAAAAGCGTTTGCGTGTATGGTATGTGGCAAATTGTGCCGTGTCAACTTTTTGTTAGGGCGCAATGAGTTCCAGTTTGCGCCGGGCGCTGAGAGCGTAGAGGGTGTCAGGGAAGTCATACCCTTTGCTGAATTTTTACGATTTAGAGTGCTGTGATGATATTTTTGTTTCTTGCACTGCTTTGATTAATTGCTCCCAAAATGAACCGATGGTTTCTATCACTTCCTCACAAAAGCCAGCCTTGATTTCAATACTTTGGCTATCCATTGGTTTATCTTTGAGAGTCCGGGAAACGGCCGTTCCCATGAACAACGGCCGTTTCCCATTATCGTTCACCGCTGACAGGCGCTAGCGCACCGTCACCGTCGCATACGCCTCCACCTGATTGCCATCCAGGTCTTCAATAATAAAGCCCACCACATAATCACCGGCGGCTGCATCCAACTCCTCCCAGGTAAACATCTGATCGCCAAACGTCAGCGTGCCCCCTTCCTGCGTCGTCCTTTGCACAACCTGTCCACGCGCATCCAGGTCCCACCATTGTTCCAGCACCGTAAACGTATCCCCCGGCTGCGGGATAATCTCACGCGGCGCACCCGTTTCACTCGTGCCGTTGAAGCCAAACACCTGCCGCAGCACCCCATTTTGGAAAAGCAGCCGCGCATAGCGCGTTTCGCCATCGTCGGCATACGTGTAAAAGCCATCAGTCGTGTAAAGCGCCTCCTCCGGCGCAGCGCCATAGCTTTGCGGCGTCAACGCCGTCAGCACCGAATTCGTGCCATCGCTAACGGCAAACATCAGCGGCTCCCACTCAAATTCCAGCGTGAAATCGCCCGTGCCCCAATCCGGATAAGTGACGCCGTCAATCGTGCGGCTGTCGGCGCTATCCAGATAATCCGTGTCGGCGACAAAGATCGAGTTGGCTTGCTCATCATAAAAGCCAACCCAAAGGTAAGCATAGCCAATGTTGTTGCCGCTGATGTCGGCACTGAGCAGAACCGGCGCACCCGGCGCGGCCACATTGTCCGACAAAGTCAGTTCCGAAATGGCGATTTGCCCAGACCCTGGCGCAGTTACTGCTGCATTGGCGTCGGGTACAGCCAGTTCGGTGGGGGTGAAGTCAAAGGCACGGCCGGTGTAATGGTAGGCCAGGTAATCATCCCACAGGGTTGCTTCGGCAAAGCGGCGGGCAACGGCCGTATACGACTGCGGCCCCGTCACCGGATTTTGATACAACTGCGAGTTCGGGAAATAAATCGAAATGCCATTGGCCCCATCCTTATTCGGGCCATGCTTCTCCGCAATAATCGCCTGATTCATGGCGGCCAGCACATCATCCGTCGCCTGGCTGACGGCCACACTGCCACTGTTTTGCGCCAACAACTGCACAAAACTGCCCAGGTCAATGTAAGCAGGCGGCACATTTTGCCCAAACACACTGGTGAAAGATTGCGCGTAATTGCGTGCCTGGGCCACCGTCGCCTGGTTGGCATCTTGCAGCACAAAAGCCAGGTTATTGAGGCTGTCTACCAGCGTGGGCATTACCGCCAGGTCAACGGCCGTTAACGTGATATTCTGCTCCAACTGCTGCGTCAACTGCGCCGCCGACGGCGCACTGCCCCCCAACAAACTGCTAAACAACCCGCCCAACGGCGACCCACGTCCCGCAAACTCGGCACGCGCCGCCTCATCCACAATCCGCTGATCCTTCTCAATATAACTTTCAACAATAAAGCGGCCCAAATCCGCGCCCGTCATATCCGGATTGTTCGCCAGCTCCGCCAGGAACCCGGTGTAAGCCCAGCCCAGCGCCGGTTCCACCTCCTGCGAAGCAACCGCGTAGCGAGCATGAGGCGCCAGCGCCGCAAACACCTCCACATGCCCCATCAGGCACGCATCCATGCCAATCAGCTCAAATTGCGCAATGCCCGTTTCCTGCCGAATTTGCGCCAGCGCGTCATCCAATTCCATCAAATAGAGCACATCGCCCAGCGCCGAAGCCATCGGGAAGCCAGAAGCCGTGCCGCGCGGCGTGCTGTCCGTCCAGCCGCCGGGCCAGCCCATGCCATGATCAGAAAGAATCAGCACATACTTATCGGAAGGGTAACTGCGGATAGCCCAGGTAACGAAATCAACCAGCGTCCGCCCATCGGCCATGCTCAATTCGCCCAGGTCGGTGATTTGCTGCGAGCCAAGCCGGTTCAAGTCGTCGTCTTGCGTCACATAGTAGCGGCGCGTGCTTGTCCAGCCGCCATCCCCTTCATAGCTGCCCTGGAAGCGGTCTACCTGCGCCACAATTTGCACGCGATCATTAGAGCCAACCCGCTCCGCTTCGTTCAGGTCTACGTAAATGTCCTGCTCCAAAATTTGGTCGTCGGCGTCCTGGTAAAGCATTACCAGCCAGGTTTGCCCCTCTGTGCTCACCGGTGGCGGCACAGGGGAATCGTTGAGCGTCGTCGTTGCCCCTGCGGCAAAGGAGGCGGCAATGTCCGCAGACCCGGCTGGCTCGTCTACATCGACCGTTTCGGCCGTGTCGTTAAAGGTAACAGGCTCATTGCCGTTTGTGCCCTCTTCGTCGCCGCCGAAAATGAAGGTGAAAAGCAGCACGCATAACCCAATTAAAACAATGGCGCCAATGCCAATCAGGCTGGGCGGTTTGCCGCCGCTGCCAAAGGGCAGCCCGCCGCCGCCAGAAGAAATGGGCGGGCGTTGTCCGCTGCCAGAGCTGCCGCCGCGTGGGGTCTGGCGGTCGCGCTGCGGCGCTTCGGCGCGGGGGCGTGAGCCGCCGCTGCTGCTGGGGCGGCGGCGACCGGCGCGTACCGTGCGCTTGTCGCCAGATTGTGCAAAAAGGATGGTCTGTTGCCAGTTAGCTGTTTGCTGAAACATAGATTCTTCTCCTTCGAAAAAATAAACCTCCCGGAGGCTTCTTCTGCGAGATACACGCTCGATCATAACCTCCGCGAGGCTTTGTGTCACATGCCAGGTGTCCTCCCGCAGGTTTCGTGCGCCCGTAACCTCCGGGAGGTTTCTGCAACCTCCCGGAGGGTTGCTTTGCGTGACCATAACCTCCGGGAGGTTTTTGTGACATGTGTGCAGCCTGTTCTCAACCTCCCGGAGGGTTGCTTCGTGTGGCCGTAACCTCCGGGAGGTTTTCTGTGGTATGTGTCGAGCCTTTCTTAACCTCCCGGAGGATTCCTTTTGTGCGGCGACAACCTGCCGGAGGAGACACGCCATGCGGCACAGAGCAAAGCATGACCTATGCACACCCCGATTTATCTCTCAAACGCCAAACACGCAACACGCAATACGCAATACGCGACACGCAACACGACTCACGGCACATAACGCAGGCAGTAGACATTGCCTGCGCCGTCGCCGGTGACGATAGTCACGCCATCCGGCGCTACGGCCACACATTCTAACGATCCATCTAAGGTAATTGAGGCCAGTTCCGCCCCCGTTTGCAGGTTCCACACCTTGAGCGTGCGGTCAGCCGAGGCGGAAATGGCGCGCGCCCCATCCGGCGTGACGGCCACGGCCCTGACCAAAGCCGCATGGCCGATCAATGTTTTTTCTAATACAAGCGATTCCCGTTTTGCGGCCCATTGTAATGTTGCCAGATGGCTTTTGTATTTTTCAAAGAATGACTGCGCTTTTTCTAGGAGGGTAAACACTTTTAGATCCTGGGCACGGTAAGCTATTTGCTGCGCAAAATGGGTTGGCTGTGCCTGCGGCTGCCAGCCGCGCAGGTTGTGGACCTCGCGCTGCAAGAGGCGCAGCAGGGTTTGCAGCCGCTGTGGTATATCAGGCGCGGCACTGGCTGGTGCGGCCAGGTCCAGAGCTACCAGCAAATCTTCTTGCATGGCATCAATGCCGCGCTGCGCACAGTGGCGCTCTAATGTGGGGAAATCTTCGTAAGCCTCGGCCACTCTTTGTGCGCATTGGTGGGCAAAAGCTGTTTTGTCATGGGTCATTTCGGCGGCGTATTCGCGTACCAGGGGGTGCAGCCGCAGCTGCCCCGCTTTTAATTCTTCCACCAGCGAGGCGTCGTCCAGGTCGCCCATGGCCTGTGCCAGCGTCACGTCAAAAAAGCTGGCGCTGGCTTCGGGTACACCGGTCAGCAGTCCCAACCGCGCCACCGGGATCAGCGCCGCCTCCGGGAAAAGGGTGGCGGCACGCAGCAGCAGCAGCGCTTCGTCGTGTTCCAGGCTTTCCCATTGGCTTTGCAAGACGGCAGCGATGCCGCGCTCATGCACGGCGGGTGTCACCGGCAGGCGCTCGTCATCGAGGACGCCAATAGCGCCGCGCTGCCGCAGTTCTGCCAGGTATTGCGCCATGGGAATGCGATCTTGTTTGCCCAGGTGTGCCCCGGCTATTTCCAGGGCCAGCGGCAGGCGGCCGAGCAGGGCGCAAATTTCGCGTGCTGTTTGGTGGTCGGGGTGGGTTGGCTCTTGCGCGGGGCGGCGGTGAGGGTGGCGCAGCAGCAGCGCCAGGGCGGCTGGTTCGGGGAGGACGGTCAGTTCTATGGCCTGGCAGCCATGCACCGTGCGGCGGCGTGTGGTAAAGAGCAGGCTGCCAGGCAGTTCTGCCGGTATCCAGTCGCGGCTTACTGCTTCGTGCAGAGCGGCGGGGTCGGGCAAGTTGTCCAAGATCAGCAGGCTGTGCGGGTTCTCTTTAAGGTAGGTGAAAGCGAGGCGAATTAACTCGTCCTGGGGGCGGTTCACCAATTTGGGGCGATGTTGGTACACTAATGCGGTCAGCTCTGCCAACCGCCCCTGCCGCTGCAAGTAACTTACCAGGTTTTGCGTCCGTTCTAACCCTTGCCCGGTCAGGTATTCGTGATCCACATGCAGCTCATGACAAAGGGTGTTGATTTCTTCAGCGTCGAAAAGGGTGTACACCAGTCTGGATAGTATGGCCAGGTCGCTGCTGTCGGGCTGCATCTGGCGGTAGGGCAAGATTTGCCACAGGTCTTGCCCAAATTGGGCAAATACTTTGTCTAGTTCGGCGGCGGCGGTGAGCCAGTAGACGCCGTCGGGGTATTGGCTGGCGTAGTCGTAGGCGTAGCGCACGGCCAGTTGGGTTTTGCCGACGCCGCCCTGCCCGGTGATGGCGGCGTTGACGCCGGCGGCGGCCGATGTGCCGGCGGGGATGATGCCTACGGCGCGGCTGCCTTGCAGGGCGGTGTGCAGGCGGGTCAGGTCGTCGCTGCGCCCGACGAAGTGCGGGTTTTTCTTGAAGGGGACGAAGAAGGGAATGTTGTCTGGCACTGGTTTTGTCTCCCGGTTATGCTGTGTTTCTGCTGCCTGCCAGGATTATAGCATGAACATGTTTGTGCCTTTCAATTTGTTTCCTGGTAGGGGGCGCTCTCTTTCTTACGGCTGGTTTGTGTTTTCCCTTGCAAGGGTTTTGTGGTTTGACAGTGTCAAAAATAAAATTGACACTGTCAAATTATTTTTTGACAGTGTCAATTTTGAAAATGACAGTGTCAAATTTTGGTTTGTAGGAAGGGGATGTTTGTTTCTTGCCGGTGGCTTGTGGAGTTTCTGGGAGGTTTACATGTGTGTGGGTGTGGGGTAGAGAAACCTCCCGGAGGTTGGGAGGTTGGGAGGTGGGAAGGGTGGCGTGTGGGGGAGGCAGTTGCCAAATTGGGTGTGGCTGACGATACTTGTGTTTGTAATTGGTGATCTGTGGGTTGTGGTTTGCAGGGCGGTGTCTCTGGGGACTGCAAGCGGATGACGGGTTACGCAGAGTAGCGGGTATCGCGTAAATGTATTTCACGAGGAAGATGTAAATGACGACTTATCCCACGCAAATGAGTTATGCTCCGGAAGAGATGGATGATGCTTATCGGCAGTTTTTGCTGGCGTATCCTGGTTATGCGGATACGGCGCGGCTTGATGAGCTGCGCGGCACGGATTATCGGCGGCTTGATGAGCAGGGGCAGGTTTATCTTGATTATACGGGTGGGGGGCTGCATGGTGAGTCGCAGCTGGATAGGCATTTTGCTATGCTGCGCAGTAAGGTGCTGGGGAATCCTCATTCGGCTAATCCGACTTCGCTGGCGATGACGGCTTTGGTTGAGGAGACGCGCCGTTTTGTGCTTGATTATTTTAATGCGGCGGAGAATTATATTGCGGTGTTTACGGCGAATGCGAGTGGGGCGCTGAAGCATGTGGGTGAATCGTATCCGTTTCAGCCGGGGGGGCGTTATTTGCTGACGTTTGATAATCATAATTCGGTTAATGGTATTCGGGAGTTTGCGCGGGGGCGGGGGGCGGATTTTATGTATGTGCCGCTGACGACGCCGGATTTGCGTCTGGATGGTGCGCGCCTGGAGGGTTTGTTGGATGTGATTGATCCGGCGTATCCGCATTTGTTTGCGTTTCCGGCGCAGTCTAATTTTTCGGGTGTGAAGCATCCGTTGGAGTATGTGTCGTTGGCGCAGGGGAAGGGATGGGATGTGCTGCTGGATGTGGCGGCTTTTGTGCCGACGAATCGCCTGGATTTGAGTGTGGTGCAGCCGGATTTTGTGACGCTGTCTTTCTATAAGATGTTTGGGTATCCGACGGGGATTGGGGCGCTGCTGATTCATCGGCGGGTTTTTGGTAAGCTGCACCGTCCCTGGTTTGCGGGGGGGACGGTGAATTTTGCGAGTGTGCAGGGGCAGGGGCATTATTTGGCGCGGAATGAGGCGGCTTTTGAGGATGGGACGATTGATTATTTGAATATTCCGGCGGTGAAGATTGGGCTGGAGCATCTTGAGGCGATTGGGCTGGATGTGATTGGGGAGCGGGTGCGTTGTTTGACGGGGTGGTTGTTGACGCATTTGTATGGGCTGCGGCATGGAAACGGCCGTCCACTGACGCGTATTTATGGGCCTATTGATACGGAGATGCGCGGCGGCACGATTACGCTGAATTTGTATGGCCCTGATGAGAAGCTGCTTGATTATCGGCGGATTGAGGAGCTGGCGAATCACGCGAATATTTCGCTGCGCACGGGCTGTTTTTGTAATCCGGGGGCGGGGGAGATTGCGGAGGGGTTAACGGCCGAAGATATGCTTTATGGCTTGCAAAATGGGGCGGATATTAATTTGCCGCGTTTTGTGCAAATTATTCAGCATCGCGGCAATAAGAGTGCGGGGGCGATTCGTGTCTCGGTGGGGTTGGCGACTAATTTTAGTGATGTGTATCGCCTGATGCAGTTTATTGCTGGTTTTGTGGATCAGACGAATTTGAATATTGGGGAAGTGACGTTTGATATTGAGGGCTGCCGCACGATTCGTGACGGGAGTTAAAAAAAGAGATTGGAGATAATACGTCTCCAATCTCTAGATGCGGTTTTGTGGGGGGAACGGCCGTTTCCTGAGGAACGGCCGTTCCCTTTTTCATTCCATTACTATTGCCAGTTTACCGTTACATAGCCAGGCGTCGTCGTGCTGCCGCAAGCTGGGGTCGTGTAGCTGTGATTGCTGCCACTTTCCCAGGTAACAACACCCGTGCTGCTCACCTTGATAAACTTAAACTGTACAGTTGTGCCACAAGGCATGCTCGTCACCACCTGCCAGCTTGGGTAAAAGCCGCTGTAGGTGATGGCCGGGCCAAGCGGGCCACCAAAGACCGGGTTGTTCCCCGATGTCGTTGCCGTCGACCAGGCGGATAATTCCGCCGCGTCGCCGGTCAGGTAAATTTGTTCGCCCCAGGCTGTGTAAGCATTGTTTACCTGGAACGTCACCGGCACTTGCTGGTTGGTCAGCACCATCACATCATAGAGGTTGCTTGTGCCACCACTGGTGACGACCTTCACCTGCCGCAGTCCGGCCGGAACGCCCGATGGCACGGTGACGACGATGCGATTTGGCCCCCAAGAGGAGACGCTGGCCTGATATTGGCTGCCGCCATTGACGAAGTAAACTTTGCTGCTGCCGTTTAAGGAACCAAAGCCTTGACCTTCAACGGTGACGGTGTTCCCGGCACGGGTGAGGGTGGGGGCAACGCTGCCGACTTCGGGCGTGCTTGGTTCGCTGGCATTGTATGACCAGACCATAGCGCGGTTTGGCCCCAGCCACCAGGTGCCGATGGGGTTGTTGCCGCCGCTGCCGCCGGTGACGGTGATGTTGTGCCCGCCCAGCAGTCCGTCTAATTGGTCGCTGTATGTACCGGCCGGCAAGGCGGTGTACAGGCCGCTGATTTCTTGCCAGGAATTGGATTTGTTGATGACAACGAGGACGACGTCATCGTAGAACTGCCGCTCGTAAATGTAAACGTCGTTGTTCATCCAGCGTTGTTGATGGTCGCCGTATTGCAGCGCCGGTTGGCTTTGCTTTAAGGTGGACAGTTTGTTGATCAGTTGATAGGCGGTGCTGGATTGGCTAAAGCTGTTCATCATGGGGCGATTGTATGGATCGCCGCCGCCGCTGGTGTCGTCGTGCAGATATTGCTCTGTGCCGTAGTAGACGCAGGGTGTGCCGCGCACGGTCATGAGGAAGGTGAGTGCCTGGTGCAGCTTGGTGCTGTCGTTGTTCAGGCTGAGGAAGCGGGACATGTCGTGGTTGTCAATGAAGGTGACGAGGTTTTCTGGGTATTTGTAATCTGCGGCGGTTGTGTTGATGGCGTTGTCGAGGGTGGCCATGGATTGGCCGGAGCCAAAGGTGTCGCGGATGGCACGGTTGAGGTAGAAATCGAGAACGGCCGTTCCGCTCTCATCCGCAAAGCGCACATTGTCATCATACAACGGGTCGCCATAGCTGCCCAAATACCATTCGCCAAAGATAAACATATCTTTGTTATTCAAAATATCGTCATTAAAGGCTCGCTGCCAGCCATAAGTCATGTGCTTCACGGCGTCCATGCGAATGCCATCAATGTTCTTGCCAACCCAAATGTCCAGCGAATCCTGCAAATATTGGTTGACATAGGCGTTCGTCTGCTCAAAATCCGCCAGATCAGCCAGATTCAAATATTGCGTTTGATAGCGATCATCCCAATTGGTAATGCCGCCATTGTGATGGAAATAACCGTTGGGGTCATTGTTCAGGCTGGCAACAAACGTGCCCGCATTGTACAGGGCGCCATTTTCGGCGAAACTGCTGTTATTCACATCGGCGGGGCTGGTGTGATTGGGTGCCCAGTCGATGACAACCTTAATGCCATTGGCATGGGCGGCGTTAACCAAATTTTGGAAATCAGTCCAGGTGCCAAAATGCTCTTCTGGCGTCTTGAAATCGCGTGCCCAATAGCCATGATAACCGGCATTGGCCGTGCCATTGTAAGTTGCCGCCACATTAATGTTGTCTACCGGCGGCGAAATCCAGATTGCCGTCACACCCATATCGTGCAAATAGGTCATCTTTTGCTGAATACCGGCCCAGTCGCCACCCCAATACAATTTCCAATTGGATTGGCTGGCGTCGTAAAGACCAGAGCTTTGCGATGGGTTGTTGTTGCTGCTGTTGCCGTCAAAAAAACGGTCAGTGATGATTTGATAGCAAACGTCGCCTTTATAGGAAGCGTCGCTGTCAACGGAACCAGCCTCGACGGCCTGTTGGGGTACGGTGAAAATAGTGAGGGCGAGGATGGAGACCAATAAAACGAAAATGATACTGCGAATTTTCATCTAACATCTCCTGAAATGAGTGGGGCGATTGCTTGAATCGCATTTTTGATAAAAAAACAGGAGCGTTGTCTTTATGACGCTCCTGAAGTTGACAATTGCTGCTGTAACTGCTGCCGTAAGCCATCGCCGAGTTTGTTGAGTAAAGTGAGCAAGGCGTGCTGCTCGTCTTCGCCGAGGGTGCGCATGCGTTGCAGTGTGTAATGTTCGTGCTGCTGCTGCACTTCCTGGCACAGTTGGCGTCCGGCCGGGGTAAGGTTCAAATTGATTGCCCGTCGGTCTTTTTCGTCGCGCACACGGGTAATCCACCCTTTGCGCTCTAAAATGGCGGCGACGCGGGTGATGTTGCTGGGGTCGCAGAGGAGGTCGCGGCTGAGTTCGCGCATATTTTTGGGGCCGTCAGCCAACCAGAGGAGGGCGTAGAATTGCACTTGGGTTAGATCGTGCTGGCTCAAAAAATGTTGGTCGCCATCATCTAGCAGTAAATAGACGGTTTTAATTAGTGCGTATCCTTCTGGTAACAAAATAACCTCGGTGAAATTAGTTGATGTGTCAATAGTTGATGCATCAAGTATATGTATGAAATTGGTAAAAGTCAACAAGTGGGCGGGGTGATTTTTGGTTAACTTGATGAAGTTGGGGTGGCGCGAAGGAAAGAAAAAAGGGACACGGCCGTTTCCAGCCATGTCCCTCGTTAGCCATCAACATGAGGCGAGTTTATTTGTTGAGGAAGGGGAATGCTTTCCAGCCAGCGTAAACGGCCGTGTCCGCCAAATCATCTTCAATACGCAGCAGTTGGTTGTACTTCGCCACACGGTCACTGCGTGCTGGCGCACCCGTCTTGATCTGTCCGGCGTTCAAAGCCACTACCAGGTCAGAGATGGTTGAGTCTTCCGTTTCACCACTGCGATGGGAGACAACGGCCGTCCAACCGCGCCGTGTCACCATCTCCACAGCCGCGATAGACTCGGTCAGCGAACCAATCTGGTTCACTTTGCACAGCAAGCTGTTGGCTGCTTTGCGCTCGATAGCCATCTGGATGCGCTTCACGTTTGTCACCAGCAAGTCATCGCCAACGATCTGGATTTTGTTGCCCAGTTTTTCCATCATCAATGTCCAGGCATCCCAATCGTTTTCTGCCAAACCATCTTCAATGGAGATAATCGGGTATTTGTTTACCAGGTCTACGTAAAAATCGACCATTTCCGCGCCGCTCAGCTTTTTGCCTTCGACTTTCATGTTGTAAACGCCATCTTCGTAAATTTCAGAAGCGGCCGGGTCCATGGCAAACATGATGTCTTCGCCTGGCTTGTAGCCTGCTTTCTCAATGGCTTCCAACATCAGCTCAAATGGCTCGGCGTTGGATTTTACGGGCGGGGCATAACCACCTTCATCACCGACGGTGGTCGGGTAGCCTTTGGCCGCCAACACTTTTTTCAGGCTGTGGTAAATCTCCACACCCCAACGCAGCCCTTCGCTGAACGTTTCCGCGCCGACGGGCATAATCATGTACTCTTGCAAGTCAGTCGCGCCAGCGGCGTGCTTGCCACCGTTCATGATGTTCATCATCGGCGTCGGCAGCGTGCGTGCATAGGTGCCGCCCAGATAACGATAGAGCGGTACTTCCAGGCTGGCGGCAGCCGCTTTCGCCACAGCCAGAGAGACACCCAGGATGGCGTTCGCGCCGAGGCGGCTCTTTGTCTCGGTGCCGTCTAGCTCGATCAAGGTTTCGTCAATCCCTACCTGGTCAACGGCATCAAAACCGACAATGGCTTCGGCGATTTCTTCGTTGACTGCTTCCACAGCTTGCAGGACGCCTTTGCCACCGTAGCGTGCTTTATCGCCATCACGACGTTCGTGTGCTTCGTGTTCGCCCGTTGATGCGCCAGAGGGCACGATAGCCATACCCATTGCACCATCTAATAAGTGAACTTCTACTTCCACAGTTGGATTGCCACGGGAATCGAGGACTTCGCGGCCATGAATATATTCAATAACAGACATGTTAAAACTCCTTTTCTTTGGGTTTCATGCAAAGCGCGAGTTTGTGGGATAGGAGAGAGGTGATTGCGCAAAAAGTTGCAGTTACACGGATGCGCTCTACATTTTATAGGCATTATTAAGTAACCGGAGCAACTATACTGAACCTGTGTCATTATCGCAACTGACTAACCTCATGTTTTTTCCAGCCGCTTGTCACGGTTTATTGCTTGTCGCATGATGGATGACTAAATACCTCTTGCGTAGTTGCCATAGCCCAGCTATAAATTTCCTCATGAGTGAAGAAGCCAGGGCAGTAAATCAGATAGATGAACTTTATCGGTTGTGGCGTCAGTTAACCCGTGAGTTGCACGGTGTATTTGATACGCATGGTGTGTGTGCGGTGGTGGCTGGCGAAATTGCAGCGCATACGGGCATCAAAACGGTGGTGGGTGTGCAAGACCCCCAGCGCAAGTATTATGATGTGTGGGTGTGTGATGAGAAAGGGCGGTTGACCCAGTCTCGCTGGTCGAATCACAAAGCCTCGTTTGCCCCGCTTATCGCGGCTGGTCGCGCACGAAAAACAGAAAAATTCGGCCGTCCGCCTGATGAACTGATTAACAGTGAATTGTGGCAGTTGCCGCATCAGTTTATCTATTCTGTGCCGCTTCCTTTTTCTAGTGGCGATAACCCGATGACGCTCACGCCGCCAGGCCTTTTGTGTCTGCTGGACCCGCCAGATGATTGCTGCCTGACTTTGGACAACCTGGAGCCGTTGGCCGTTAACCTCACCACTTTTTTGGATCGCGCTTATCTGCGCCACCAGTTAGACCGGCAAAACATTGAGTTTGCGGTTGTTTCTGACATTAACTATGCGCTGACTTCCAAACTTAGTTTGCACAATATTTTCCAACAGTTGATGGATCCGGTGCGGCGCACCCTGAATGTAGAATCTGTCTCTATTGGCCTTATGGATTCGGCCAGCGGCGATATTCAGTTTGTGGAAACGTTAATGGGGCCGTTGTTTCAAAATATGCCGCCGATTCGCTTGCGTAAAGGGCAGGGGATTGCCGGTTGGGTTGCGGAACGGGGTGAAGCTGTCATCATTAACGATGTTTATTCTGACCAACGTTTCTTCGCACGGGTTGACCGGCAGTCAGGTTTTCGCACGGACTCCATGATTTGTATTCCCTTACAGGTGGAAGAGCGCATTATTGGTGTGCTGCAAGCGATTAACAAGCAAGAGGGGATGTTTAGTCAGCATGACCTCTCTTTGTTGCAGGCGATTGCCGGGCCGTTGGCGGCCGCCATTGAAAATGCCAATTTGCACAGCGATGTTATTGCCGAAAAGCGCCGTATTGAAGCGATTTTTGCCAGTATGGCAGAAGGGTTGATGACGGTTAATGCTGATGGTGTGCTGACACAAGTGAATGAGGCCTTGCTGACGTTATTGGGCACGCGTTCTCCTGAACATCTTTTGGGGCACGCGGTGCAAGATGCAATCCGCTTGAAAAAGGGTGATTTCCCTGGCTTTTTGCAGGATGTGCTGCAAGCAGATGAGGATTACCCGCAGTTAGCCAGTGATTTGTACCAGATGTCAAATGAGGAGACGGTGCCTGTGTTGATTAGTGGTGCGCCTATTCAAGATGATAAGGGGCAGGTCAATGAGATGATTTTTGTGTTTAGTGACCTGCGCCAGATTCGAGAAGTGGAGCGCATGCGCGATGATTTTTTCCATGGGATTGTGCATGAACTGCGCACGCCGTTGGCGACTATTTTGATGTATGCGCGTATGCTGCGCAGTGGCAAGGCGAGCGATCCGGAAAAGGCTAATCGCTTTTTGGGGGTTATTGAGCGTGAAAGTGACCGTCTGCAAAAGATGGTGCGGCAGATGTTGATGTTGGCGAAGTTGGAGGCGCGGGAATGGCAGCGCAGCTCTGAAATCGTTGAATTGAATTCGATTTTTGATGAAATGCTGCCGCCGCTGGCGGACACGGCGACGGAAAAGGGGCTGGTATTCCGGCAAAAGGTGGAGCCGGATTTGCCGCCGGTGCGTGGCGATAAAGAGACGTATTATCTGATATTCAAGAATTTGGTGGATAATGCGGTGAAGTTTACTTTGTCGGGCACGGTGGGGTTTGATGCGTGGGCTAAAGATGGTAAGGTGTATGTGCGGGTGAAGGATCAGGGGATTGGTATTCCTAAGTTGGCGATCCCGAATTTGTTTAAACGTTTTTATCGCACGCAAACGGCCGTTGAGCGTGGTATCGCCGGTACTGGTTTGGGGCTGTATATGGTTAAGGAAAGTGTGGAGAATTTTGACGGGATGATTACCGTGGATAGTGAAGAAGGGAAGGGGACGACGTTCACGGTTAGTTTGCCAGCTACTGAGGATTAGACAAGAACTGTAATCTGTGTGCCGCAGTAATCTGTTTTTGCTTGCGGCTTACGGTTGATGGGAAACGAGTTACAAAATATGTTTGCAAAACGTTCGATTTATTTGGATCACGGTGCTTCGACGCCGGTGGATGCAGCGGTTGTGGCGGCGATGCAGCCGTATTGGGCGGAGGTGTATGGGAATGCGGGGTCGGGGCATGGATACGGCCGTTCCGCTGCCCATGCTCTGGAAACGGCGCGACAAACAGTGGCCGACTTGCTGCACGCCCAAGTGGACGAGATCGCCTTTACCGGTGGCGGCTCGGAGAGCGATAACCTGGCGCTGCGCGGTGTGATGTGGGCGGCACGGCGTGACGGCCGTGGCAACCATTTGATTACGAGTGCTATTGAACATGCGGCGGTGCTGGCAACGGCCGTACAACTGCGCGACTTATTTGGCTATGACCTGACCATATTGCCGGTGGATGGCAATGGGCAAGTTAACCCGGATGATGTAGCCGCCGCCATTCGCCCAGACACGGTGCTGATTAGCATCATGGCGGCAAATAATGAAGTGGGGACATTACAGCCAATCCAGGAAATCGGCCGTATTGCGCGTGAGCGCGGCGTTCTTTTCCACACCGATGCCATTCAAGCGATTGCGACGACGAGTTGGGATATGGCGACGATGCCCATTGACCTGCTCAGTGTGGCTGCGCATAAATTTTATGGGCCAAAGGGCGTGGGGATTTTGTATACGCGCTCTGGGGTCGAGTTGGTGTCGGCCTTGACGGGTGGGGGGCAAGAAAACGGCCGTCGCGCCGGGACGCCCAGCGTGCCCCTGGCCGTCGGCGCAGCAACCGCCTTGCGCATAGCCAATGAAAATGTCGCCAACCATACCGCCCATTACCAACACCTGCGCGATCAACTCATCACCGGCATTTTGGATGCTTTTCCAGAGAATTGTCGCCTTACCGGTCATCCGACAGCGCGTTTGCCACACAATGCCAGTTTTGCTTTTCGTGGCTTGAATGCCAATGATTTGTTGATGCACCTGGATATGGCGGGTATTGCGGCCAGCAGTGGCTCTGCCTGTAAAACGGGCAATCCCAAGCCATCGGCCGTGCTGCAAGCCATGGGATTTGATGACACATGGGCGGTTGGCGGTTTGCGCCTGACCGTCGGTAAACAAAACACCCCTGAAGAAATTGAGTTTACTTTGAGCGTATTAAGCCAGATTGTGCCAAAATTGTATCAACTACAAACAATTGTCAGGGAGTGAATCATTCACTCCCTCCCAAACACCCACTACCGCTTACCGTTTACCGAATACCGCTTACCGATTACTGGATACTGGATACTGACTACAAACAATGACTTTACTTACTTCTAACACACTCATCCCCAACCGCGTTGTTGTCGCCATGAGCGGCGGTGTGGATAGTTCAGTTGCCGCTGCTTTGCTGGTGGAGCAAGGGTATGAGGTTGTGGGGATGATGATGCGCTTGTGGAGCGAGCCGGGTCGCGGCGGTGGGCCGCTTGTCAATCGCTGCTGCACGCCAGATCAAATGGCAGACGCGCGTCGTGTGGCTGACCAACTTGGCATTCCCTTTTACGTGTTGGACGTGAAGGATCAATTCCGCCAGACGATTGTGCAATATTTTATTGAGCAGCATGAACTGGGGCGCACGCCCAACCCATGCATTGAGTGTAACCGGCAGATTCGCTTTACTTATTTGTTAAATCAGGCGTTGGCGCTGGATGCCAATTACCTGGCGACAGGGCATTATGCCCAGGTGGAACAAACGGCGGGCAGCTATCGACTGCGGCAGGGCGTTGATGCACACAAGGATCAATCGTATGTGCTGCATGTGCTGCGGCAAGAGCATCTGGCGCATGTGTTGTTTCCGGTGGGTGCCTATACCAAGAGTGAAGTGCGCGACCTGGCGCGGAAATTTGGCCTGCCGGTAGCCAGCAAGCATGACAGCCAGGATTTGTGTTTTTTGGGCGATGGGGATTACCGGCGCTTTTTGCGCGAGTACAGCGAAAAGGCGGCACAGCCTGGCCCTATTTTGAATTTGCGTGGCGATGTGTTGGGGCAGCATGAAGGGCTGGCGTTTTACACCATTGGGCAGCGGAAGGGATTGGGCATTGCTACGCCGGAACCGGTGTATGTGGTGCGCAAGGATGTCACGCGCAATGCTCTGGTTGTTGGCTCGCGGGCGGAGTTGGGGCAGACGACTCTGTTTGTGCGGGACGTGAATTGGATTGCCGGTGCGCCGCCGCAAGAAGCGATTTCGGCGCAGGTGAAGATTCGTTATAAGGCTGTGGCGTTGGCGGCGCTGGTTAAAGTGGTAGAAAACGGCCGTATTCAGGTACAATTTAATGAACCGGTCTTTGGCATCACGCCGGGGCAGGGCGCAGTCGTTTATGATGGCGACATTTGCCTGGGTGGCGGTATCATCGCCGACGTTACAGAGCAACCTTCCGCGGAACTGTTGACAGGCGCGGAAAGTTTGATTGAGGATTGAGCATGGTTGGTATAGCATCAGCATTGGTGCTGGGGTTTTTACTGGCAACGGCCTACGGCGCAGGATTTCACTTGCTGCTGGGCGGTCCGGCGCGACACATTTTGCTGTATGTGTTGGCTGCCTGGTTGGGGTTTGCCATTGGTCATTTTTTGGGAGACATGCTCAATATTGAACTGTTAAAATTGGGGGCGCTGCATTTGTTGAGCGCCAGTATTGGTTCCTGGATAGCTTTGATTACGAGCTGGTGGCTGGTTGCTAACGAAGCGCGCCAGGAAGAGCCGTAATGGGCAATCGGTTTGGGTTATTTGTTTGCCGATAATGGGTAATTGGTTGCCGATTCTCGATTCCTGAATTGAAGTACGCTTTTATCAATGATATACTTGCTCGGCTTAGGTGAAATCATGAGCATACAACAAACACCAATGGAAGTACCGACAAAACGTGTGAATGAAAAACCGGTGGTATCGAAAACGGCCGTTATCATTGGCGTGATCGTCGTTCTCGTCCTCGCCGGATTGATTATTTGGGGCATGTTGGCGTTGGCAAACAATTATTCGCCCCAAATTTCGGCTGTGCGCGACATCTTGATCATTGCCCTGGCGCTGGAATCGTGCGTATTTGGCGTGGCGATTTTGCTCCTGCTGATCATGGTTATTCGTCTGGTGAATATGTTGGAGTTCGAAATCAAGCCGATTTTAGAGAAGACAAACGAGACAATCGGCATGGTGCGGGGAACAACAACGTTTGTGAGTGAAAATGTGGTCAAGCCGGTGACGAAGGCGAACAGCTATATGATTGCCTCGCGGCGGGCTTTGAAAACGTTGTTTGGTGATCCACACAAAAATTTACCTGATTGAGTGTTGAGTAACGAGTAGTTTGAGGTAAAGAAGGTGGGATATGAGCGAAAATAATGGTGATTTAGGAGCCTTTTTGGCTGGTTTTGTAATTGGTGGTTTGGTTGGCGCGGCAACGGCTTTGATTTTAGCGCCACAGTCGGGACAGGAAACACGCGGACAACTTTCGGATCGCAGCCAGACATTGCGGCAGGTGAGTGCGGATCGTTTCCAACAATACCGTGATGCAGCCAGTTCGTCTTTGACTGGCACGCGTGAGCGTGTGCAAGAAGTGGGCGGACAGGTGCAAGAGCAGGCACGGATTGTTTTGGATGCAGGTCGCGAACAGGCGGCAAAGGTGCGGGAGCAGGTTGCTACGCGCACACAGAAGGAAGACGAAACGGCCGTTTCCCCTGACACAACGCCTGCGACGCCTGAAACAACAGAGGCCCAAGAAACAGAATAATTTCTCGAATTAATTATTTTTCGGGTAAACAGTGTATTAAGAACAGGCGTCTCTGAACCAGAGAACGCCTGTTTTTCTTATTAAACGGATTATCATCTAGTGCAAGTCAAAACATGAATTGATTTTCATTAGCAATCATGACACAAATCAAAACAGCCACACTAACAGATTTATTAACGCACTGGTCAGATGAATCGGCCGTTACCATTCGCCGCGCCTACCAATTTGCGGCAAACGCACATGGCGAACATTTGCACCCGTGTGGCGATCTCTACATTGACCATGATCTGGCTGTTGCCAACATCATGATGGGGCTGGATGTCGATGCAAATACGGTAGCGGCCAGCCTGTTGCATGATGTCTTGCTGCCACACACGGGTTGCGTGTTGACGCAGATTGAAAGTGCATTTAACAGCGAAGTGAATTCCCTGGTCTTGGGATTGCAAAATTTATATGCTTACGCGGAACATCAACAGTACAAAGATTCGCGTGCCACCAGTTTGCAGGCAGGTCAACAAAATTTAGAGGCGATTCGCCGCGCCATTTTGTCCATTATTGAGGGTGATATTCGGGTCATTTTGATTCGGATGGCGGATTGTTTGCAAAATTTGCGGCGTGCCAGCCATTTGTCGCGCCCTGAGCAGCTAGAAGTTGCCGGTGAGGTGATGCATATTTATGCGCCCCTGGCGAATCGCCTCGGTATATGGCAGCTAAAGTGGGAAATGGAAGACCTGGCCTTTCGCTTTTTGGAGCCACAGCGCTACCGCGAAATTGCCAGCAAATTGGCGGAACGGCGTGCAGAACGGTCGAAAAAGGTGGAAACGGCCGCTGCCAGACTGCAAAAACGAATTGCTGAAATGGGATTTGCCGGCGTCGTCACCGGTCGTCCCAAACATATTTATTCCATTTACCGCAAAATGCAGCGCAAGCAAGTTGATATTGATCGCATTTACGACATTCAAGCGCTGCGCGTCATTTTAGACCCGCTCGATCCAATCTCATACGCCAAGAAGAGCAACAAAGAGAAAGAGGATGAAGATCGCAGCCTTTGTTACCAGGTGTTGGGGGCTGTGCATAGTTTGTGGCAGCCGATTCCGCGTGAATTTGATGATTACATCGCATCGCCCAAACCGAATGGGTATAAGTCGCTGCATACGGCCGTTATCGACACACACACCGGCCAGACGCTAGAGGTGCAAATTCGCACGTCGCGGATGCATGAAGAAGCGGAAAAGGGTGTGGCTGCGCATTGGGCATACAAGGAAGGCGAGGCGCGTGTCAGTGCATCGGCGCAGCGCCGCATCCAGGTGCTGCGCGAACTGTTGACGGCGATTCAAGATTCTGGCGATACGGCCGTTGACAGCAGCGCCCTCGAAAACGAAATACAAGCCGAAGCAATTTACGTTTTCACACCCAATGGCGATGTCAAAGAACTTCCCGCCGGCGCGACGCCCATCGACTTTGCTTATCTGGTGCATACACAGGTAGGGCATCGCTGTCGCGGCGCACGCGTGAATGGCAAAATGGTCAGCCTCGATTATCGCCTGAAATCGGGCGACAAGGTGGAAATCATCACCGCCAAACGCGCCAGCCCCAGCCGCGACTGGATGAACCCCAGTTTGGGCTACACGGGCAGCGCACGCACGCGCAGCAAAATCCGGCAATGGTTCCGCGAGCAAGAGCGCGAGCAAAACATTGAGCAGGGACGCGAAGTGGTGGTGCGCGAATTAAAGCGGCTCGGCTTGGGCGACACCTATTCCATTGAGGATATTGCCGAGGCGTTGAAGTTCAGCGATGTCGATAAATTCCTGGCAAAAGTGGGCTTCGGCGATGTGCAAACGACGCAAATTAGCGGCGCGTTGGCCTTGATGCGGCGCGAGCTGAAACCGGATGATGAGTTACGGCCGTTACTGCAATCACAACCGAAAAAGCCAAGCGGCCTTACCGTGCGCGGCCTCAGCGGGCTGCACACCAAAATGGCAAAATGTTGCAATCCCATCCCGCCAGAACCAATTCTGGGCTACATTACACGCGGCGAAGGCGTCACCATTCACCGCAAAGATTGCAAACAATTGGCGCTGATCAATGAACCGGAGCGGTTAATTGAAGTCGATTGGGGCTTTGAATCAGAGACATTCCCCATTCCCATCGTTGTGCGTGCTTACCGCCGTCCAGGGCTGGTGGACGAAATGAACTCCATCTTGCGCGGGCAAAATATCAACGTTCCCAAGACAAAGCGCACGACGGATGACAGTATGACAACTGTTTATCTGATAGTGGAAGTGACCGACCTGGAACAGCTCAACTGGCTGATGAAAAAGTTTGAAAACCTGCCCAATGTTACGGAAGTGTACCGGGAGCGCTGGAACTAACGACGCCCATTTCGTCTAATGTCACGGTTTCTTCGCCGCTGTCGGTGGTTAGTGTCAGGTCATAGGTGTGCAGATTAAAGCGGAATCGTTGTGTTGTTTCGTTGCCATCGCGGTTAAAGACAAGCTGCCCCCAAACGGCCGTTTCGTCCCGCCCGCGCAAGCGTAAACTGGCTCCCTGCCAACGACAATAATAAACAAGTGGTTTCATAAGTGCGTCATCCGTTATGGCTTAGGTAAACCGCAGAAAGTTTTCGGATAACCGACACGCCAAAATCTGCGGTTTCCTTCAAGGAATCGGCAAGGTTTCGCGTGATTTATTTCTGAATTTCTTGCCGATTACCTAGGGTTTGCGGCGTCTGTTTCATATTGTGCAAAAATACGCCGATATGCGGGCGATGTTTCCATTAGCATATTATGGTCGCCCACCGCTTCCAACTGCCCTTTGCGCAGCACCAACACCAGGTCTGCCCAACGAATTTGCGACAACCGATGTGTAATTAAAAAGGTGGTGCGATTGGTGGCGGCTTCCTGAATGGCGTGTTGAATCTGATCTTCAGTGGCGCTGTCTACGGCGCTGGTGGAATCATCCAGCACCAAAATGCTGGGATTGGTGAGAAAAGCGCGTGCCAGGGCCAGGCGCTGCCGCTGCCCGCCGGAAAGCGTTACGCCGCGTTCGCCAACCACTGTCTCGTAGCCATCCTTAAAGCTCAAAATGAATTCATGTGCCTGGGCTGCTTTTGCTGCGGCAACGATCTCCTCTTTCGTGGCTTTGGGGCAGCCAAAGGCGATGTTTTCGGCAACGGTGCGCGAGAAAAGGAAGATGTCTTGCTCGATGATGGAGATTTGCTGCCGCAAGGTTGCCAGGTTCCAGTCGCGCACGTCGATGCCGTCCAGCAGAACACGGCCGTTTCCCACATCATAGGTACGGTTAATCAGCTTCACCAGACTGCTCTTGCCCGACCCCGTTTGCCCGACAATGGCGACCGTCATCCCCGGTTTGACGCTGAAACTGACATTCTTGAGCACATCGCCGCCCGCGACATAGCCAAATGTAACCTGTTCAAACTCAACCTGACCGCGCAGCGGCTGCTGCCGCCCGGCGCTGTTTTCATCAAGCGTCGTTTCGCTTTGCATCAACTCTAAAATGCGGCGTGCGCCAGCAATGCCCAACGACACGCGCGAATAGGCCATCAGGGAGATGAAGGTGGGAAACCCGAACAAGGAGAGCAGTCCCATGTAAGCGATGACATCGCCAACGGCGATACGGCCGTTTCCCGCCAAAATCAGCGCATGTGTAAACCCCGCTGCTTGTGTGATCCCCAACAACAGCAGCGGCAAAAACCGCGCCTCTAACTTGCCCTGTGCCACAGCACTGTCACGGTAAGCGCCCGCATTTTGGGCAAACAGATCAATCTCTTGCTCTTCTTGGGCGTCCCCTTTGACCAACTCAATGCCGTCAATGGCTTCCGCCAAACGGCTGTTCATGCGTCCAAATGTTTCGCGCACGCCCTCCGTCACCGGATTGAGAACCCCCAGGTAATGAATCAGGGCCAGAATGTATGTCACCACAAAAAAGCCAGGAGCCAGCAGCAGCGCCCAATCATAGCGCGGTGCCAATAACAGCGGCATCATCATAAAATTGGCCGAGCCAACAACGAGGTTAATGCCGGGATTGAGCATCAGGTTCACTTCATGCACATCATTTGTCGCCCGTGCCATTGTGTCGCCCACTGGCTGCAAATCGTGGAAAGTCATGCTTTTGCCCAACAAACTGAGGTAAAGCTCCTGGCGAATGTCCCGCTCCAGCCGTTCGCCAATCAAGGCGCTGGAAAAATTGCGCCCCAATTGCAGCACCGCCCGCACGGCCTGGCTGATGATGATGCCCCATGCCGCCACGCTCACAGCACGCATATCGGTTGGCGTCGCCAACACCGCGTCGAAGGCGATGCCGATGTAAACGGGAATGGCTGCGGCCAGCGCCGCGTTGCCAAATGCGCCGATGAACATGATCAGGAGGGCTAACTTGTGATGGCTGATATGGGAAAACAGCCAACGCTGCGGCGAGCGTGGGTCAGTGGTGAAGTCGAGGTTGGCGGTGAATTCTTGCATCATGATGTCAGTAAACCGTATGGCGTGTTTGCTTCACGATTTACGGTTTACGAAGTTGGCTTGTGTGCCGGATGGTGTAGATTGGGCCGCTGGGGCGCAGTTGGCTTTCGATGAGGTGAACGGCCGTTACCGGCACAGCCAGCTTCTTCACAGCCGTTCCCCAGGCCACATCCTTGAGGAGACGGCCATCTTTTACCCGCCCCAAGGTCAGATGTGCGCGAAAGGGTTTATCTTCACGCGGCCAGCCGAGAGCGGCAACGGCCGTTTCCACATCCCCTTGCAGTTGAAGCAGGGCGTTTGTCTCGCCCGTCAGCCCAACCCAAATTACACGGGGGCGGCTGCGGTTCGGGAAACAGCCCAGATTATCCAGTTGCAGCGTGAGTGGGGCATGCTGTGCTGCCAACTTGTCCAGATTGGCAGCGAGAACGGGGAGATCGGCAACGGCCGTTTCCCCCAAAAAACGCAGCGTCAAATGCATCAAATTGGGCTGCACCCAGCGTACACTGTGCGCCGGAACCTGCCCGGCCAGCACATCATTCACCAATCCCAATTCCGTTTTTACCGTGTCGGGGAGATGAACGGCAATAAACGTGCGTATGGTTTTCTGCCCATTCATATTGCCTGATTGTACAGGGGGGAATCCAGTTGGCAATATGAATTAATGTACGCTACAATTTTGCCCTGTCCACAACGTAGTATCATTCATCCACTCACCACACGTACGGCGCCCCAAGCCGGACGAGAAAGTTATTTTATCCATTGCCGTTTTGTTGTAATGAGTCATCATCGATCATGGATTGTCGATGGAAACAGTGGAAAGCCACGAAAAAGAAGAACCTTCCTAATAAAGCCTGGTAATCTTCGCGTTCTTCGCGGTTTTTACGGGAAACCTGCCGATTGATGATCATTGACGATTGATTGCTGGCAAGACGGCCCATAATTTCCCATAGGAGAAAAGGCTTGTGTTGCAGAAACGTTACTTTTTCGTTGTAGTCGTTATTTTGTTGAGCTTGCTGGTCGTTGCGACAGGCATGGCTGCCCCCCAATCAGATGCTGCCCAAACAACCGATACCAAGCAAATCGCCGCCCCACCTGCGGATGTGCTCGATGGCAGCTTAGACCTGCCAGACCCGGCGCAGGTTGGCGTGCGCTCCCGTTCCGCCATGATCCCCGTCTCCCTGACGCCTGCCGCTGATGGACAGTTGTCCTGGTCTGGCGAATTTGCCCTGGATGGCGACAACATTTCCCTGGCTCTGTTTGCCCCCGATGCGCAAAACTGGCATCTGGCAGTGCAAGCGCCCGGCAGTGAGTTGGTGGCCTTAGACCAGGCGGCAAGCGAATCTGTTTCATTGGGCATTGAAGATGCCAGCTATCCAGGCGAACTGTATTCGTTTGCCGGATATGAAGCCGGTTCCTGGACGATAGAAATTACAGCGGGAGCACAGGTGGCGGCGGAAACGGCCGTTGACGGCTACCTCGTTCTCTCCAGCGACAGCCCCTATCAACTGTACACCCACCTCAGCACCCACGCCTTGCTCGCTGGCAACGAAGTTGGATTAGTAACCTATGCTTACGATGCCGATAGTTCTCCTGAAAACGGCGCACCTGCGCCACTGGCGGGCACTATCGAGGCCGCAACCCTGGTTCTGCAAACGCCTGCCGGGGAAATGGAACTGGCGATGGCCGATGATGGCCTTCATGCCGATGGCGAAGCGGGTGATGGCGTTTTTGGCGCAACCTTCGTCGCACAAACTGTTGGCAACTACACCGCGCAGGTGTATGTGACCGGTAAATCGGCCGCTGGCGAGGCTTTCACTCGTACCAGCCAACATGCGTTCCCCATTATCGCCCCGGCCTTGCAATTGACGGATCGCGCTGTTAGCGCCGCCGCGCTGGATGATACCCGGATGCAGTTAAAGCTGCGTGGAACGGCCGTTGCTGGAGCATTGCCAGGCGTAACTGCTTTCGCCGAAGTATGGGGCACCGACGCCAAAGGCGAAATGGCTCCCGTTGCCTGGATTGGTGGCATCGCCGCCCCCAGCCTGCAAGGCAGCAGCGTTACCTTGCCCCTGACTCTGGATGCCCGCTGGATCGCCCTGGCTGGCGTGAGCGCACCATTTGAACTGCGCAACATTCGCGTGCAAGACCTGGATACATCCATTCCGCTGGCACAGCTAGACCGCCTGGATATGTATGTCCGCCAAATGCCCGAAGCCGCCTACAGCACAGTTACAGAAGTGACCGACGACATGCTGATGGGCGAACACCCCACAGTACAGCCTGCCGCGCCGACAGCCGGTGTCGTCATGCTCATTCACGGCTACTGCTCTGGAGCCAACACCTGGCCGACCAGCCATTTCAGCAGCTATGCTGTCTTTAGCGATTTGAACCAGAACCGCAGCCATGATCAATTCGCGCAATTAATTGACAGCTACGGCGACAATTTCAGCTCCTTTGGCGCCATTGCGCACAGCCAGGGCGGGGCGGCTTCGCTGCACCTCTACACCTATTACTGGAGCGGCCTCGACAACTCCTCCGGTTCACGCCTGATCCAGACAGTCGGCACGCCTTATCAAGGTACGGCGTTGGCTGGCAACCTGGCCTTGATAGGGGATATATTTGGCGTTGGCTGTGGCACCAATTGGGATTTGACCTATGATGGCGCGTCTTTGTGGCTGTCTAACATTCCTTCTTGGGCACGCAGCCGCGTTTATTACCACACCACCTCTTTTACGGATAAGTGGTGGCGGTACGATTATTGCAACATCGCCAGCGATCTCTTCCTCAGCGATCCGGATGATGGCGTCATTGAAAAATGGGCGGGCCAACTTTCTGGCGCGAACAACTTGGGACATAAGACGGGCTGGTGTCACACAACGGACATGCGTGATCCGGGGCAAACCCAGGATTCCAGCCGTAACAGCAACATGAACACCTACGCCAATCGGTAAAGTGGACTACCGTAAAAGTGGGTGGTGTGTCGTAACGGCTTCAGCCGTTTGATGGACTAAAGTTGTTGCGATTTACCACCAGTCAAGGAACCGCGTTCCAGTCAGGGGCGCGGTTCCTTTTGTTTCGCTTCGTTGTCTTGTAATCGAGGAATCTGATACAATTGTGACCGGTCACATCGTTGATTTTCCTGCGCCTGGTGCAAGATGCCGACGCTGAAGACAATTGGAGAATTCTTGATGACAATCTTTGATCCTGTTGAACATCCCCATCGCCGTTACAATCCGCTCACCGGGGAATGGGTGCAAGTATCCCCGCATCGCATGAAACGGCCGTGGCAAGGCCAGGTTGAGAAGTCACCGCCAGACAACCGCCCCGCCCATGATCCAACCTGTTACCTTTGCCCTGGCAATCATCGTGCTGGCGGCTTGCAAAATCCGCCATATGAAAGCACCTATGTTTTCACCAATGATTTTGCTGCGCTGCTGCCAGATGTGCCATCTGCGCCAGCGGCGGCAAACCCGTTGCTGCAAATGCAAGCAACCAGCGGCACTTGTCGCGTTATGTGCTTTTCGCCGCGCCACGACCTGACTTTGCCGGAGATGCCGCTGCCAGATATTCGCGGCGTTGTCGATACCTGGGCTGCACAAACGGCCGAATTGGGGCAGCATTATCGTTGGCTACAGGTCTTTGAGAACAAAGGGGCGATTATGGGCTGTTCCAATCCCCATCCGCATGGGCAAATTTGGGCGTTAAACGAGCTGCCCAATGAGGCGATGAAGGAGGATCGGCAGCAGCGATTATATTGGGAGGAAAACGGCCGTTTCCTGCTTCTCGACTACCTTGCCCTGGAGCTAACCCAACAAGAGCGCCTCGTCGCCCATAACGAGCATTGGGTGGCGCTGGTTCCGTTTTGGGCGATCTGGCCGTTTGAACTGCTGCTGCTGCCGCGCCGTCATGTGCTGCACTTGCCAGACTTAAGCGCAGCGGAGCGTGATGCCTTAGCGGCCATTCTCAAGCAGGTGCTCACATATTATGACAACCTTTTTGAGACATCCTTCCCGTATTCGATGGGCTGGCACGGCGCACCGTTCTCGTCAGGTTCTTCGGCGCAGGCTGATCTGGGGTATTGGCAGCTTCACGCCCATTTTTATCCGCCTTTGCTGCGATCCGCGACGGTCAAGAAATTCATGGTTGGCTATGAAATGTTGGGCGAGGCGCAGCGCGATTTAACGGCCGAACAGGCCGCCGCCCGTCTGCGTGCATTGCCCGACGTGCATTACAAGCAGCGGTGAACCGTGCCATGATGGTGGACAAAGTAGGGGAAAAATGTCCCGTTCCCATGTAACGATTCGCGATGTTGCTGCTTATGCCGGTGTTTCGCACCAAACGGTGTCGCGGGTGATGAACGGCAGTGAGCGTGTCAGCGCGGCAACGAAAGCGCGTGTCGAGGCGGCAATTGCCGCTTTGGGCTATCAACCCAGCGCCATTGCCCGCTCGATGGCAAGCGGCCGTACCGGATTATTGGCCTGTCTTGCGCCCAATCTTACCGATTACACATTTGCCAGCATGATTGATGGCGCTGAAATGGTGGCGCGGCAGCGCGGCTATTTTCTCCTCTCGGCTTCGGCGCAGGATGAGCAAACTTTTGCCGCATTGGTGGCGCAGTTGATACCGAGCCGTCAGGTTGAAGGGGTGATGGTGATCGATCCGTATGTAGACGGCCGTTTCCAACACCTGCTTCCCGACTTTCCCACCGTTTTCGCTGGCGCACGTCCCCACGACACAGCATCTAACTCCGTTTCGCTGGATGATGTACAAGTTGGGCAGACCGCCACTGCGCATTTGCTCCGCCAGGGACATCGCCGCATTGCTTTGGTGACCGGCGTGCTGGGTGAAAATTGCGCACAAGATCGCAAAGTAGGCTATGAAGCCGCTTTGCGTGCTGCTGGTTTACAAATTGAGCCAGACTTAATTGTTGCCGGAAATTGGCAGGCACGCTCTGGTTATGACGCCCTGATGCACTTTGCCCAGAGCGGCAGCTTGCCCGATGCGATTTTCGCCCAAAATGACCAGATGGCTGTGGGCGTGCTGCGTGCCGCCAGAGATTTAGGCATCAAAGTTCCGTCACAACTTGCCGTTATTGGCGTTGATGACATCCCGTTAGCCGCCTATTTTGAGCCGCCGTTGACCACACTGCGCCAGGATTTTGCACGCATTGGGCAGGAAGCCGCCAACTTGCTCATTCAGGCTGTGGAGCAGCCGACCGGGCTGCATCAGCATGTGCAATTGTCGGCGACGCTCATTGTGCGCCAGTCTACGGGCGCTGTCGCCGCATGAACAAAAGGAAAGTTTTGCCCCGCAAAACCGGATGAAGATGATGAACAAACCTGAACAACTTTACGACGCCTATATTTTTGATCTGGATGGAACCGTTTATTTAGGGGATGCGCTGCTGCCCGGCGCGGGGGAGACGATCACCCATTTGCGACAGTTGGGCAAGCGCACCGTTTTTCTCTCCAATAATCCCACGCATACCCGTACAGACTATGCCGCCAAGCTGACACGTTTGGGTTTGCCCACGCCAGCGAGCGATGTGGTCAATTCTTCGTATGTGATGGTTGACTTTTTGCGCCGCCGTATGCCGCAGGCGAAGTTGTTTGTCGTCGGCGAGACTTCATTGGAAGATGAATTGCGTCAGGCTGGGTTTACGCTTACCGATCAGGCGGCTGATGTGGATGCCGTTATTGCCAGCTTTGACCGCACCTTTGCCTATCGCAAACTGCAAATTGCGTTTGATGCCATTCGTGCTGGCGCACGCTTTTTTGCGACCAACGCGGATCGTTACTGTCCTGTCCCTGGCGGCGGCGAACCGGATGCGGCCGCGGTCATTGCCGCTATTGAGGCGTGTACCAACACCAAAATAGAGGCTGTCGTTGGCAAGCCGTCTGTTTACATGGCCGATGCGATTCTTGGGTTATTGGGTCTGCCGCCGCAGCGCTGCATGATGACCGGCGACCGCCTGGAAACGGATGTGTTGATGGGTTTGCAGGCGGGGATGGCTGGCACGCTGACCCTGACCGGGGCAACTGATATGGCGATGTTGGCGGCTTCCGATGTGCGGCCGACTTATGTTGTGCAGCAGTTAAGCGAGTTAATTCCGGGATAGCGTGCGATGCGATAAGAAACCGAACCTCCCGAAGGTTATCAGTGGAACGTTTATCGCATGATCTGAACCTCCGGGAGGCTATTTTGAAGGAGACAACATGCGTGGTACGCACCACCATGAATGAAAACCGTAGGTCGGATTAGCAATCCGACCATCGGATTAACAATCCGATTTACAGAGGAGCAGCAATGTCTTTACAAGAACAAGTTATTCACAGCTTTGCGGAGCGATTTGGCACGGC
This sequence comes from Ardenticatenaceae bacterium, assembly GCA_020634315.1. Classification (GTDB taxonomy): domain Bacteria; phylum Chloroflexota; class Anaerolineae; order Promineifilales; family Promineifilaceae; genus JACSRF01. The sequence goes on from JACKBV010000005.1 coordinate 43,074, forward strand.
GCCTACCTGGGTGGTGCGTGCGCCGGGGCGTGTCAATTTGATTGGCGAACACACCGATTACAATGATGGTTTTGTGCTGCCACTGGCGATTGAGCGGGCGATGTGGTTGGCGCTGCGGCCACGCACGGACACTGTTGTGCAGGTGTATTCGTTGGATTTTGAGGAAACGGCCGTTATCGATCTGGACACCTTGCAGCACAGCGGCGATCACTGGAGCGAATATATCAAGGGCGTGGCCTGGGCGTTGGACGACGCCGGATACGCTTTGCACGGGTGGGACGGGGTGCTGGTCGGGGATGTGCCGGTAGGGGCTGGCCTGTCGTCGTCGGCGGCGTTGGAATTGGTGACGGCGCGTGCTTTTGTGGCGCTGGCACACGCCCCCTGGAAGGCGGCGACAATGGCTCGTCTCAGCCAGCGTGCAGAAAATAAATGGGTCGGTGTCAACTGCGGCATTATGGATCAGATGATTTCGGCGGCGGGGCAGGCGGGTCACGCGCTGCTGATTGATTGCCGTTCGTTGGAGACGGAATCGGTGCCGCTGCCACCGGAAACGGCCGTTGTCATTCTCGATACAGCGACCCGGCGTGGTCTGGTTGATTCCGCTTACAATGAGCGACGGACACAATGTGAAACGGCCGCTGCCTTTTTCGGTGTGCCCGCTTTGCGCGATGTCTCTTTGGAGATGTTTGCCGCAAAAGCGCACTTGCTGGACGAGACGACACGCAAGCGAGCACGGCATATCATCACTGAAAATGCACGCACGGTGGATGCGGCGGTGGCAATGCGGCATAACGATGCTGTTAAATTAGGCACTTTAATGGACGCCAGCCACGCCAGTTTACGCGATGATTTTGAGGTAACAAACGAGGCGTTAAATACGATTGTGGCTATTTCACAGCAGCAGCCCGCTTGTTATGGCGCACGTATGACGGGAGCCGGTTTTGGTGGATGCGCGGTTGCCCTGGTGCAGGCGGAACAAGCTGAGACGTTTGCCCAGGCGGTTGCCGCGCAATATGCGGCGGCGACCGGATTGCAGCCGCAAATTTACATCAGCCTGGCGACAGATGGCGCGGCATTGGTCTCCTGATGCGCTTGCTTTGTACCGATGGCGTAGGCAAAGCGTCCGGTCGTTATACGGCTTGTAAGTTACAGTACGCAAGATAGGTGCGGCAACCATAAACCATAAAAAGGGGTAATAAGATGAAAATCCTTGTGACAGGCGGCGCTGGCTATATCGGCAGCATTACTGTTGAGCGGCTGATTAAAGCAGGCGATTCTGTTGTTGTTTTTGATAATTTGTACCAGGGTCATCGTGATGCTGTCCATCCTGATGCGGTTTTAGTTGAAGGTGACCTGGCTGATAAAACGGCCGTTGAGGCTGTGCTTCGTGAACACAAACCGGATGGTGTGATGCATTTTGCTTCCTATACATTGGTTGGCGAATCGGTGGAAAAGCCCTTCATGTATTTGCGCGACAATCTGGTGAATGGCAGCAATCTCATTGAGAGCGCCGTTGCCAATGGCGTCAAAGGGTTTATTTTATCCTCAACGGCCAATTTGTTTGATGATCCGGAACGGATGCCGATTGACGAGAATGAGCGAATTGTGCCGGGCAGCCCATATGGCGAATCAAAGTTCTTGTTGGAACGCGTTTTGCATTGGATGGATCGTCTGTATGGCATGCGCTACTGCTGTTTGCGTTACTTTAATGCTTGCGGCGCAACGGAAGAGCGCGGCGAACATCATGACCCGGAAACGCATCTGATTCCGCTGGTTTTGGAAGTGGCTTTGGGCAAACGGGACAAGATCACGATTTTTGGCGATGATTACAATACGCCAGATGGCACATGTGTACGTGATTATATTCACGTCGTTGATTTGGCTGAAGCGCACATTTTGGCGATGCGTACTTTGTTAGCCGGTGGACAAAGCCGTAAATACAATTTGGGAAACGGCCGTGGCTTTAGCGTCAAAGAAGTGATCGACATGGCGCGTGAAGTGACGGGTCGTCCCATCCCTGCGGTTATTGGGCCGCGTCGCCCTGGCGATCCAGATGTGCTCATTGCCAGCAGCGAGACGATTAACCATGATTTGGGTTGGATGCCGCGTTACCCTGATTTGCGCACCATTATTGAAATGGCCTGGAATTGGCATCAGACACATCCCGATGGGTATGAAGGTTAAATTGATTTGATAGTGAGGTGGTGCGATAGTGCGTGTGTCGGGCTGTCGCACTGCCGTGTTGTGCTATGGACTTTCCACATATAACGACAATTGAAGTTGCTTTCCGTGACCTGGATGTGTTGGGTCACGTGAATAATGCGGTGTATTTGAGTTACCTGGAGACGGCACGCATCAACTATATGATGGCGCTGCTGCATGTGCGGGATATTGCGGAACTGCCGTTAATTTTGGCGGAAGTGACGATTGCCTATAAGTCGCCAGCGTTGTTTGGCGAGATGCTGCACGTGGGTACTGGTGTGGCGCGGATGGGGAATAAGAGTTTTGATGTGGTGCATCGAATTGAGACGGGAAACGGCCGTTTCATTGCCAGCGCCAAGACAATCCTCGTCATGTACGATTACGCCACCCAAACAACCGTGTCCATTCCCGACCATTTCCGTAACCGTGTCACAGAACTGCAAGGGATGTGGCAGCCTGCCTAACCAGGATTTTGCTTCAGGTCAGCAACAATGCCCCTGCTGGCACGCACCAAATCTGTGGGGCTGACGGCAAAAACGGCAAAGGGCGTTCCGGCAGCCGCCCAAATTACCTCAAACTGTAGTAAATCTGCATCCACATACACAGGCAAGGTTGTGCTGTGCCCAAAAGGTGGGACACCCCCAATCGTAAAGCCCGTAGCGGCTTTAACTGTTTCTGCGTCGGCGCGTTTCACTTTTTTGCGGCTGACGCCACACAACTGGGCTAATTTACGCTCATCCAACTGATTGCCCCCAGACACCAAGGCCATCACTGGCTGTTCTGCGGCGACAAAACAGAGACTTTTGACAATTTGCGCCACCTGACAGCCAATAGCCGCTGCCGCATCTTGTGCCGAACGGGTGGTTTGGTCAAATTCAACGATATTGATATGCAAATCGAGTTGTTGAGCTGCTTGAGCGACCTTTTGTGCAGAGGGATGCATCTGTTATAACCTTCCCCTAAAACCCCAAAGAGGGCGGTTGCTTACGCAAGACCACCCTCTTTGAGTTCCCACTATTTCCCACTGAACCGCGCATTTCAGCGCAAGCCTGTTAACAGTATAGGGAAATATGATGTGTGAATCTATGGGCAAGTTGCCAGAATAATGAGGCTGTGCATTGTGAATTTTTACATGGAGGCTGTCTGGCGTCTTCCCCTAAAACCCCAAAGAGGGTGGTTGCATACGCAAGACCACCCTCTTTGAGTTCCCACTATTTCCCACTGAACCGCGCATTTCAGCGCAAGCCTGTTAACAGTATACGCCAACGCCGTTTGTGAAACTATGTACAAGTTACCAGAATAATGGGGCTTTGTATTGTGAATTTTTACTTGGGAGGTGTTTGGCGTTTTCCCCTAAGATCCCAAAGAGGGTGGTTGCATTTGCAAGACCACCCTCTTTGGGTTCCCACTATTTCCCACTGAACCGCGCATTTCAGCGCAAGCCTGTTAACAGTATACGTCAACGCCGTTTGTGAAACTATGTACAAGTTACCAGAATAAACGAATCCCCCTTTATATATTGTGTACAATTGACCATAAGTTGGAGGCGTAACCGGAGAAAAAACCGTTATACCACCATCCATGAAAACCAACTTTTGTAGGTTATCGGCAAAATGCTGGCGCTGGAATGACTTTCAGGAGACTGGTTTGAAAAGCGTAAAGCGCTGATTTTGACGGTATAATGGGGACATGTTTATCTGGTTGAGGAAGCACTTCGCATTAAATTTAAGAAAAGGAGAAACATCATGGATACGTTATTAGCGGGTTTATTACCTTTGCTATGCTTTGTGGGTGTGGGTGTCATTGGTTTAATTGCAGCTTCTGTGCGGGTTGTGCAGGAGTATGAGCGCGGTGTTATTTTTCGCCTGGGGCGCATTGTCGGCGCGAAGGGGCCGGGCCTTTTCTTCATCATCCCGGTTGTGGATCGCATGATACGCGTTGACCTGCGGACAGTAACGCTGGATGTGCCTGCGCAAGAAGCCATCACGGGCGATAACGTCACGGTTAAGGTGAATGCGGTTGTTTATTTCCATGTTGTCAACCCGGTGGATGCCGTGATTCGGATTGAAGATTATCGGCGTGCAACATGGCAAATTGCACAAACAAGCCTGCGTAATGTGATTGGGCAATCGATGCTCGATCAACTGCTGCAAGAGCGAGAGAACATTAACGAAACTTTGCAGCACATTATTGATGAGGCGACCGAACCTTGGGGCGTTAAAGTCAGCATTGTGGAGATCAAAGATGTTGAATTGAACTCGCAAATGGTGCGAGCGATGGCGCGGCAGGCGGAAGCGGAACGTGAACGGCGGGCGAAGGTGATTCATGCAGAAGGTGAAATGCAAGCATCGACGCAGTTGGCGGAAGCGGCGCGGGTGATTGCTTCTGAACCGGGGGCAATGACTTTGCGTTATTTGCAGACATTGGTGGAGATTGGGGTGGAAAATAACACAACGACTATTTTCCCCTTGCCCATTGATCTCATCGGTAATCTGCTGCCGCAGGTAAAAGTTACTGAGAAGAAACCAGAGTAAAAAATTGCGGTTATTTGTATGATCTGTGCGGGGAGCCGGGTTTCGTTTGGAAGCCCGGCTCCTTTTGGGAGGGAATTTGGCACGAAAAACTATTTTGTTGGTTTTGCTGTTGTTGTTGGCGAGTGGGTGTTCGCTGCTGGCGGGGCCACAGCAGCCGGTAATCCCCTCGCCGCCGCCACTTTATACGCCAGTGACATTGGGGGAAATACCGGCGGATACTGTGGTAGACCCGGTGAGTAGTGTGACGCCAGGTGTTGATCCGGAAATTGCGGCGTTGGCGGAGGCTGTTTCGACGCAGCAGTTGACGGCGTATGTGCAAACGTTGGCAAATTTTGGCACGCGCAATACGTTTAGTGTGACGGATCAGGCAAGCGTCGGGATTGGTGCGGCGCGGCAGTGGATTTTTGATGAGTTTGTCAGGGTGGGAAACGGCCGTCTCCAGGTTCAGTTCGACGATTTCTCATTTACCTACAATGGCGTCGCCTATCCGCAGCAAAATATTGTGGCTACTTTGCCCGGCAGTGGCACATATCCCGGTGTGGTCGTTGTGATGGCGCATTACGATTCGCGCACCGTTGATCCCGATAATGGCAGCAGCGCTGCACCGGGAGCCAATGACAATGCCAGCGGTGTTGCCCTGTTGCTGGAAATGGCGCGGTTGTTGAGCGCCCGCACCTGGAACCAGACGGTTGTCTTTGTGGCCTTTGCGGCGGAAGAACAAGGGACGCATGGCAGCCGTCACTTTGTGGCGGATCGTTTGCTGGATGGCTGGGTTGTTGATGCCGCGCTTAACAGTGACATTGTTGGCGGACGAGTCGGTATTCCGCAATCCATTCGCGTGTTTACACCGGGGCCAGACACAACACGCCCGCGCCAGTTGGCGCGTTATCTGGGCTATATTGGCAGTTTGTATGTGCCTGCGTTTTCCGCTGATTTGCAGGATGCGGTGGATCGGGAAGGTCGTTACAGTGATCACATTCGCTTTTTGGATGCGGGGATTCCCGCGCTGCGCCTGACTGAGTCGGTGGAAGATTTAGACAGTCAACACAACGCCTTTGATACGCCAGAGAAGGTTGATTTTTCGTATTTGCGCCAGGTGGTGCAACTGAATTTGGTGACGGTAGCCAATATCATTGGCACGCCACCGGCCCCGACAACGCTGACGGTGGCACCAATGGCGGATGCCGGTGCCTATTTGTTAACCTGGTCGCCAGATTTGACGGCCGTGGGGTATGTTATGTCGTTTCGCCCGCTGGGGTCGGCCACTTATGCGCCGTTTCGCTTTGTCAGCAGCAGTCAGGCGGGCAATGTGGCGCTGACGGGGTTTGACCCGGCGGTGACGTATGCGGTGAGTATGGCGGCGGTGGGGTTAAACGGCCGTATCGGCCTCTTCTCTCCCGAAATTATTGTGTCCCCCTAAAACAAACAGCCCCGATACGGCCGTATCGGGGCTGTGTCACAACGCGATAAAGTTTCGTTTATTCGCTTTCTTCCGTGATAAGCATCACAGATTGTGGGCCGCCTTCCGTTTCTTGTGAAATCATGACGGTCAATGTTTCCTGTTCTTTGGTATAGCTCATGCTGGCAGTCCCGCTAAACGAGAAAGAAGCATCTTCGTCTTTTACCCAGCCAGCGTCGGCCAGAACACCTTCGTAGAAAGCGACGATCTCGTCAAAGGCAATGTCTGATTTGTAGCTGACAAAACCGGCAAAAGAGGTGACTTCATACGCATCATCCACCATCGGCAGATCGACTGCTGCGCCGGCGTTTTCACATTCGGTGGGGATTAAAACCTCGATTGGCTCGTTGTAGCTGACCAAGTTGTATTCAAAAGAGACAGCGCCATCGCTGGGCGTGTCGCCATCGAATCCTTCGAATTGGCCGATACCGCTGACAACCATGCGTACCAAATAGCCGCCATCTTTAGCAATGTAAACATCGCCATTTACTTCTTTTACTTCACTTTCGGGATCGTCGATGGCGGTTTCGTCGAATGTGTAATGCTCAACTTCAATGCCATTGATCTCTTCGTCTGGGCGAACGCGCTTTGCTTCGCTAATGTCAAACTCTTCAAACAGGGTTTCTGGTGAGAATGTGTCGCCTAATGGATTGCCATCACTCAAGAGATCCATGTCTGCGGTTGTTTGCGTGATGCAGCCTAGTTCGGGGATGACCATGTACACCGTGTCGCCGGTTTGTGCCATGGTGATCTGGCCGAATTCATCAGCCCCATCTACACCTTCAGCGAGCATGATGATGTTGGCGGCTGGGGGATCGTTGGAGTAAGCAACGGACATGTTGACGCTTTGCGTAACTTCTGCGCCACTTTCATCGGTGGTGTTGAAGGTCATGATTAATTCGTAGGCGTAGCTGTTTACGGCCGTATCCGTTGCCGCATCATCTGCACTGCTCAGGGTTAACCCTTGCAACACAGACCCCAGGTCAATGCTTTCTTCTTCTTCCATCACTTCTGGCTCGGCGGTTGGTTCTTCGGGAACGGCCGTTGGTTCGGGTGCCGCAGTTGGCTCTTCAGGGACGGCGGTTGGTTCCGGTTCGGCCGTGGCTTCCGATTCTGCGGGAACGGCCGTTGGTTCGGGCGCCGTATCAGCCGTTTCCTCAGTTGTGTCGGTAACGGCCGTATTCGTGTTGGCCGCCGGTTCCTCATTTGCACCACCACAAGCAACCAGTACCAGACTCAGCAGCAAGAGTGCTATCAATAGCCAGCGTATTTGTTTCTTCATCGAATATTTCTCCTTTCATTCATTGCTGACACAAAAAAAGCCCGTCTTTTTCCCGGCGACCGGAAAAAGGCAGGAATGTTACATGTGTCACCTATACAAAATAAAAACACACAGGATGACGCGCGTCATCCTGTGTGTCTGATCTTATCATCAATGACAATGGCGTGTCAAAGGGTATATGTGTCACCCGAATTCAGCACAATGGGCATGGTGTCGGTTTCCTGGCTCACACGTTTTGCCCATGCTTCTACGTCTTGAGCGATGGGCGGCCAGGTGTTGTAGTGGCAGGGAATGACAGCTTTCGGTTTCAAGTAGCCCAACGCCAGCAACGCATCATCTGGCCCCATTGTGAAATTATCGCCAATGGGCAAGATTGCCAGGTCTAAGCCGACTGCGCCGATGAGGGCCATGTCGGAGAAGAGCGCGGTATCTCCGGCAAAATAGATTTTCTTTCCTTGAATATTGAGCAGGAACCCGGCTGGCATGCCACCATAACTGCCATCGGGGAGACCAGAACCGTGCAGGGCTGGCGTCATCTTCACGTATCCCAACGGATGGGGATGATGGAAACCACCGCCTAAATGTTGGCCGTGAACCTTTTCGACGCCTTGTGCGCCGAGCCAGTTGGCGATCTCAAAGTTGGCAATGACCAGCGCTCCCGTGCGCTTGGCTAAACCGACGGTGTCGGCGATGTGATCGCCGTGCCCATGCGTTTGGAGGATGTAATCGGCGGCTATGTCTTTTGCCGATTGGGTTGCTGCTGGATTGTTTGGCGCAAAGAAGGGGTCAACAACAATGTGTGTGCCGTCAACGTCCATTGAGAATGTGGCATGGCCGTGGAAAGTGAGTTTGATAGACACAAGAACCTCCTTTAAGGTCATCAATTTGAATGAGGGTTTTCGGAAACTCCTGGTTTGGGGTGTATGGTGCGATGGGGTGGGAGTTCCATCAAAAGTATATGTAGCCGGGAAACGGCCGTCAACTAAAGTTTTACTCATAGTAGAACCGTGGTCGAGAATTAAAAGCCAATCGGGCAAAAATATTTGCTCCGAGGAACAAATCTGCGGTATCGCTCTGGTTTATTGCGAAATGACCTATTTTTAGGGAAAATGGGAGGTAGTCCAATGGCTTGTAATCATTTTGTTGGGACATTTCGGCCTCGTTGACTCCGCTGCTGCTCGCTGATGTCCTCCAGTTCCCTGTGAGGTAGAGACATGAATCGCAGATATATCCCCCTTTTGACTGCCGGGATCGTCGGGTTGATCCTGTTGTTGACGTTGATTCAATGGGCACGCGCTGACCGACAGCCGCTTGTGTTGCGTGAGGCGGAACGGCCGTTTAGCACCGGTTTTGGCTATGTTGGCTTCTCCTCCTCTGACGATATGGCGATCTTCAACCTGGAAACGGGAGAGGCCTTGCCAGAGATCGATTTGCTGCCAGAAGGCAATTACCCCTATGACGTAACCCTGAATCCCGATGAAAGCGAGCTGTGGATTGTCGGTGCCAGTGGCGATGGGGCCATTGTCATTGATACGGCGACCAACAGCATTAGCCATCATGTCGTCGCCGTTGGCGATTACCCCGTCGATGTTATGTTTAGCAAATACAACGACTACGCGTTCATTGCCAATCGGGACACAGAGACAATCGCGGTGATGGACACAGCCACATATGCGCTATCGACAACCTTCACCATCTCTTCTGCGCTGGCAACGGCTCCCGATCCGGGGAAAATGGCTTTGAATGCCTGCACTGGCGACATTTACATTGTGGACTGGTATGATGCCAATTTGTTTGTCATTGATCCGCTGACCGGCGCAACGGTAGACGAAATGGCTCTAGGCGGCAGCTTGTGGGATTTGGTCCTCAGCCCGGATGCGTCCACCTTGTTTGTCACCGATCGCGGACAAGATCGCGTGCATGTTATTGACACAGCGACCTTCACGGAGATCACGAGTGTGCCGACAGGGGATGATCCCTGGGGCATTGACATCACGCCTGATGGCAGCTTGTTGTTTGTCGCCAATGAGGATTCCCACAATGTGACGGTGATAGACGCCGTGAACAATACTGTTGTGACGACCATTGCTATGCCTGATCTGTCAGCCGATCCGCGCGACCTGGATATTAGCAGTGATGGTGCTTATGCATATGTGCCTTCGGGCGATTTGTTCGGCCCAGATGCGGTGTATGTCATTGATACGGCCGTTCTCTCTGTCACCGGCGTCATCACCTTTTCCAACGCCATCCCTGGCGTCACCGCCAACCCCAATGCCCTGGCCGTCGCGCCAGAGTTAAACAACCTCGATCCGGTTGCCAGCTTCACGGCGACAACGCCGGTCGCTGTGGGCACGCCCATCCAATTCACGGACACCAGCAGCAACCAGCCCACAAATTGGTTGTGGGATTTTGGCGATGGCCTGGGCAATTCGGCCGTGCAAAACCCGCTGTATAACTATCTGAATGCGGGCACTTACACTGTGACCTTGACGGTGGGCAATGCCTGCGGCAGCACGCAGTTTCAACTGCCGGTGGAGGTGCTTGGCGAGCCGCCTGTTTTGAATATTGCGAAAACGGGGCCGGCAACGGCCGTTTCCGGCGCACTCATCACCTATACCCTGACCCTGACCAATGACAGCGCCACACCAGCCGCTAACGTGGTCATTACCGACCGGCTGCCAATTGGTGCCAGCTATGTGTCCGGTGGCACGCTGGTGGGCGATGAAGTGCAGTGGCAGGTGTCCAACTTGGGTGGCGGTACGGCCGTTTCTGTGCAATTTACAGTGACCGCAACTGAAACCATCACCAACAGCGCTTATGGAGCCGTTGCTGCTGGCGGTTATGCGGCGCAAGGGTCACAAGCCGTTGTCACTGTCATCGAAGCAATCAATGAGATGCGCTATGTGTATTTGCCGTTGCTGCAACGGCCGTAAAGGAGAGCCATCATGAGCAGACGATGGGTACTTGGGATTTTGATATGTGCCGCTTTATGGGCGGTGGTCGGGCTGATGCCGACACGCGCCGCCGATTTCGGCTTGAAGCGATTGGCAAAGCCGTCGTTGCTGGTTCCATTAGACGAAGCACTGCGTGAAAAAGCGGCCAGTAAAATGGATGAAGGGGTGTTGGCGGCATTGCGTGATGGGGAAACGGCCGTTTCCCTCACCGTCATCGTGCATGTTGGCGGCACGGCCGATCTCAGCGGTGCGGCACGGTTCAGCAGCCGCGCCGCGCAGGGCGCCTACGTCTATGAAACCCTGCAAACCTTTGCCGCAGCTCGTCAGGCTGACCTGCGTGCAACCTTGCTCGCTGCGCAGCGCAATCGCGCCGTCACCGCTTTCCAGCCCTTCTTCATTGTCAATGCGGTTGCCGTCACCGCGCAACCAGACTTGATTTGGCAGCTCGCCTTGCGCGACGATGTAGAAGCGATCACCAGCAACCAGACTTACCAATTAGATCGCGAACAAAACACAAATCTCGCCAGCCAGGGATTGCCAACTGTTCCTCTCCAATCTTTGCCTGACGCGCCAAACAGCGCCGAATGGAACATCATGCAAATTAATGCGGATGATGTGTGGGCGCAGTATGGCATCACCGGGACAGGCGTGTTAGTCGCCAACATCGACAGTGGCGTGGGCTACACCCATCCGGCTTTGGTCACACAATATGCTGGCAACCTTGGCGGTGGCGTCTATGACCATGATTTTGTCTGGTATGATGCCACCAGCAATGGCCTCCTTTTTCCATATGATGACAACGATCATGGGACGCATACCATGGGCACAATTGTTGGCGGCGATGGCCCTGGCCCGTTTGCCGATGACATTGGTGTGGCTCCGGGGGCGACCTGGATGGCCGTCAAAGCATTTACCAGCGATGGCACGGGCACGACCATCGACATTCACGAAGCTTTTGAGTGGGTGCTGGCCCCGTGTCCGGCGGGCATTGCCCCTGGCGATCCCAGTTGTGACCCGGCACGTGCGCCACAAATCGTCAACAATTCTTGGGGTAGTAACAATGGCGGCCGCACAGAATTTTTGCCTGATGTGCAGGCGCTGCGTGCGGCCGGTATCTGGCCGGAGTTTAGCGCCGGTAATAATGGGCCGGGCATAGGGACGATTGGCTCCCCGGCCAGTTTTCCCGAAGCGTTTGCTACCGGCGCTACCGACAGCAGCGATGTCATTGCGTCGTTTTCCAGTCGAGGACCATCGCCGCTGACCGGTGAAACCAAGCCTGATGTTGTGGCGCCAGGGGTTGGGGTGCGGTCGTCTGTGCCGGGTGGCGGGTATGCTGCCTTTAATGGCACCAGCATGGCCGGGCCGCACAGCAGCGGGCTGGCGGCTTTGTTGCTGAGCGTTGCCCCTGATCTTGACCTGGATATGCTGGAAGAGGTAATACGCAGTACGGCCGTTGACTTGGGGATTCCTGGCCCGGATATGGATTATGGATACGGCCGTATCGATGCGCTGCGTGCCGTGCAGCGTGTCGCCGATGCCGGAACATTGGCGGGCACGATACGCGATGCCGCGACATTGTTGCCTTTGTCCGGCGCGGTTGTGCGTGCTCAGGGAGAGGGGCTGGATGTGTCCGCAACGGCAACCAGCAGCGGCGCTTACACGATGCCATACCTGATTGCCGGGACATACAGCGTGACGGTGGGCTATTACGGTTATGAAACTGTGTTGACGACAACGACGATTATTAGCCAGACAACGACCACGTTGGATGCTGATTTGACGCCGCTGCCTCGTTATACGCTGTCCGGGCATGTCTACAATGCCATTTCCACGACCATTCCCATCACCCATGCCGTGATTCGCGTCTTGGATACGCCTTTGCCAGCGGTGCCGGTTGATGACAATGGGTTTTATAGCATGACGGTGGCTGCGGGAACGGCCGTTATCGAGGCCGCCGCCTTTAGTTATGCCACCGGCATCACCGTCACCGACATTTTCACCCATAGCACGCGCGATTTTTACCTCGATCCGCTGCCGCCTGTTCTGTTAGTGGATGATGACGAAGGGACATTGCGTTCTTACTCGCCGCATGTGCAATCCTTTTACTTTGCGGCGTTGGACGCCAATGGCTACAACTACACCTATTGGGACATTGAGGAGTCTGGTTCGCCTGACTTTGACACCATGCGTCAGTATGCGGCTGTGGTTTGGTTTGGCGGGGAATACGGCCGTATCAAAGACATCAGCGACGCAGCACAGGCGCAGACAATAATGGATTACCTCGATTTGGGCGGGCGTTTCTTCTACATTGCGCAAGAGCACACCTTTTACTATGGCGATGACGGCCAGTGTGATACGCCGCGTTGGGGCGGCACTGGCCCTTGTCCCTTCACCGAGCAATACCTGGGGATTGCCGATTGGATTGAGGATCAGCAAGCCGAAGTGACCTATGGCGTAGCTGGCAATGAGGTTGGCGATGGCCTGGGGCCAATTGTGATGGCCTATCCGCCGGGCTTGTTTGACAACAGTGACCACATCACGGGGACGATTCAGGCCAGTCTGGCCTTTTCTGCAACGGATGATCTTCCCTTGGGCGATGTCAATGATGTGGCTTACACGGTCATCAGTTCCACCGCGCCTTTCCGCACCATGTTCATGGCGACGCCGCTGGAAGCCATGCCCGCCAATGATGCCGCTGATGTGATGTATGCTGTCATGCAATGGTTTGGCGTTGCTGGTTTGGCGGAAGGGTTGACGTTGTCGCCGCCACAGGCAACGGCCGTTGGTCTGGCCGGAGATACGGTGACCTATACGCTGCGTATTCGCAATTTAAGCGCGGTCAGTGACACATTTTCGTTGGCAATCGCCGAATCTGTGTGGCCGACGGCCATTTTGGCCGCTGATGGCAGTGCGCCGATTACGCAGCTTGGCCCCATTGCGCCACAAGCAACGGCCGATTTTCTGGTGACTGTCCAAGTGCCCCTGGGTGCGGGGACTGGCGCGGAGAGTATCAGCCGTATCCAGGCGGTGTCGCAAAGCGGCACGCCTTTCAATGATGAGAGCGTGCTGACGACGAAGGCACGCATGGTCTACTACGCGCTTGATTCCGATCAATGTGATAGTGGCGTGCATTTTGATTGGGTTGATGCCACGGCTGGCGACCGTTGGGATTTGGATGATTCGCCACCGCTGCCAGAATATGTCCAGGTGCAACTGCCGGAGTCGTTCGTTTTTTACAATCAGTCGTATGATGCCATCTGGATCAATGACCATGCCACCGTTTTGTTTGGCGATGACAATTTGTATGATGATGCCTTCCCCTCAGGTGAGCCGCCAATTCCTAACTCGACGATTTTGGATCCAAATGGGGCGATTTACCTCAATTGGGGGACGAGTTACTGGCATCCGACGTCGCAGCCCCCGGAAACGGCCGTTTACACTTTCCACGACACCAGCCAGGGGCGTAACTGGTTTGTCATCGAATATCACCAATATCCAAACTTGTTGGGCAGCGGCTACGACACAATGGAAGTAATTCTAGACCTGGACAGCTACGAAATTACCTTGCAATACCAGACAGTCGTTTACCACAACTTTGCCGTTGTCGGCATCGAAAACCAGACTGGGCTGGAAGGGATTTTGTATGTGAACGATCAGGTTCCGCTGCAAAACATCTTGCACGATGAATTGGCTTTGCATTTCGGCGTGGGACAGCCGCCAGATGTCTACGAAGTAGCCTTTGTCCCTGCCGAGGCGGCGGCCACCGGCGTGCCCAACAGCACAGTGGAGTATTTGTTGACGCTGGCGCACACCAGCAACCTAACCGATACCTACGACCTGGAAGTGACCAATGCTGGCTGGCCGACAACGTTGTGGGATGCGACGTTTACCAATCAGATAGATACGGTGGGGCCATTGACGCCCTGTACACAGGCGCAAGTCGGGGTGCGCGTCGCCCTTCCCGCCGACACGGATTATGTGTTTGATGTTGCTGCTGTGCGTGCGCGATCACAGTCGAATACATTGTTGGCGGCGCACAGCACGCTGACAACCGACAATGCTGCGCCAGCGGTTGCCGTTGGCCCGGATATGGCCGGCAGTGTGCCATCCGGGGCTGCCGTGACCTACACAATGACCATCACCAACAGCGGCAATATTACGGACGCATATGATCTGGCTTTGACGGGGTATGAGTGGCCGGTGCAGTTTGTGCCGGTGGTGACGCAGACGAATGTTTTGCCTCCCGGTGCCAGCGAAGTTGTGACGGTGCAGGTCTCGGTGCCGCCCGATGTGATGGCGGGGGAGATGGATACGGCCGTTCTCAGTGCCACTTCGCAACAATATCTCACCAGCAGCAACACGGCCTCATTGACAACGACCGCTGCCGTCAACGTTGCCGTGCAGTGGGAGGAGACGTATCAGGTGCAGACACGCCCGGCGGGGCAGGTTGTCGGCTATTACGTGACAGTGCGCAATCGCGGCAACCTGACCGACACGTTCACGTTATACGCGCTGGGTTCTGTGTGGACGGCCTCTTTTTGGGATGACAGCTTTACGCAGCCGCTGACACAAACGCATCCGTTGGCTGCCAATGAGACACAGCGCATTGGTGTGCGCGTGCAAATTCCCACTACGGCGGCGTTCCCAGACTTGAACAGTTTGCTGGTGCAGGCACGCTCTGCGCAAGATGAGGCGGTTTATGCGTGGACGATGTTGGTCACGGCCGTTTCCGGCACAAGTGACGCACAGGTAAGCCCGCTGGGGGCATGGCAAACGGCCGTTTCTGGGGCAACGGTGACCTACACATTGCATCTGACAAACACGGGCAGCAGCAGTGACACATTCACGTTGGAGCTGCTCGGCAATGAGTGGGCGGTAACTGCGCCGACAACGGTGGGGCCATTGCTGCCGGGCATGGGAACGGCCGTTTCCCTTGCCGTTACGGTTCCGTCTGATCTCGAATCTGGTTGGGATCAGGTGATTGTTCGTGTGACAGCGGCTGCGGGAACGGCCGTGGCGCAGTCCAACTTGCTCACGGTTGTGGGCAATGGTGACGAGGAAGAATTGCCGCCACCGCCGCCTGGCTACGCGCTGTATTTACCGCTCATTTTGAATTAGATATGGGGTTGAGGGACGGCACTCTGTTAAATTGCCGTCCCTCAATCAACCTGAATAATGGTCAAAGTTACAAGAATACTTCCCGGAGGCTGAGCGGATCAGCAAGCTTTCCATTGCCGCCTCTGGGAGGGTATCTGGTCGGGTTCGTCAACCACCTGGGGGAATGATATAATAGCGCTCTGAATTGAACCTCAAAAAT
The DNA here is from genome assembly GCA_020634315.1 of Ardenticatenaceae bacterium. Classification (GTDB taxonomy): domain Bacteria; phylum Chloroflexota; class Anaerolineae; order Promineifilales; family Promineifilaceae; genus JACSRF01. The sequence continues at coordinate 58,822 of JACKBV010000005.1, forward strand.
AGAATTCCCCTTAACAACAGGAGTAGGATGTGATTCAAGCCCAAACCCAAACACCGGAGTATTGGGGGCTAAACTTTACGATAAAAAGCTCAGATATTGAGCAAATAAACAACCACTTTTTAGAGGTCGAGCGTCCGCAGACAGCGGATGAGCTTGCTCGTGTGGTGATCGCTCATCGTGTGAAGGAAGAAGCACGAAATGTACAGCGCCTCCTCTCCGGTCGAACAGTTTATCAACCTAAACGTAAGTATGAGATAAATGAAGAGCTGGTTTTCCCCATGTTACAGTTCGCGCATGGTCAGGTTAAGTCTGTGCGTCCGGGTCACAATCCACAATATGGGGAATTTAGTGTGATCGGTGTCGAAATTAATGGCAAAGAGCGCGAATTTGCAGCCGGGTTGCAGGCTGACCATGTGCTCAATAGTGAAAGCCCCACCGCCATCACGCAAATGGTTGATGTTGACCTGGAGCAGTTATACCAGCTATATAGCTATGAAGTTGAGAAGAAGCTTGTCAAAAAGCTTGAGACCTTGCCTGAATTTGTGCGCTTGAGTAATGAATGGTTTATCAAGCCGCTTATGCTGGACATCAATATCGGGCATTTGCATCTGGCTGAGGCTATTTTGGAGATAAACGAGGGTGGGCCACTGCCGCCTGCGGAGATTTTGCCTCACCTTGATCTTGATGCGAGCAGTGATGTCAGTGTGCGACGCTTTTCGCTCAATTATGCGATGTTGCATGATGATCGGTTTGATGAGATTGCGCCAACTGGTTTGGTAAGCTGGTTCTTGCGCCGTCTGGAGCCGGAAGATGTGCGCAATGTCCCGGAACGCTTGAAATATACGGCCGTTTCCTATGACCGTGCCTTACTCAGCCCACAACTACTGGCCCTGGAACGTGAACTTGACGACGAATGGTCGGAATTGGAACCGGTGGGCACACCAGAACCAACCGTGCTCTCGCTGACCTATCCGCATCGCCGCTCCGGGACATTGCCGTTAAGCTCGCGCACGCGTCCCTTGTTCCCCACCAGCCGTTCATCACGGCAGCAAATCGTGTTTGTCGATGAAGGCACTGGCGCCGAAATGACGGGTTGGGTCGTGCAAGATGCCCGCTATGTCTATGGATTGAAAGATTGGTATGAAGAAAATGGCCTGGCAGTAGGTGGCTATATTTATTTGAAGCCAGCAACAGAATCCGGGAAGGTTATCATCAATTTTGACCGGCGGCGTCCGCAGCGCGAATGGGTGCGTTTGGCAACGGTGTCTGATAACCAAATCAAGTTTGAATTGATGCGGCGCTCTATTGGCTGTGGCTACGATGATTTGTTGATTGTGGGCACAGATGTTGTGGCGGCGATGGATGCATTGTGGAAGCGTATTGAGTCACATCAACGCTCGGTTTCGTCCCTGTTGGCAGAGATTTTCCCGCAGTTGGCGAGCCTGAATCCGCAGAATACCGTCCACGCAAAAACGCTGTACAGTGCTCTAAATATGTTGCGGCGCATACCACCTGGCCCAATTTTTGCTGAATTGGTACGACATCCTGCTTTTCAGCCTGTGGGTGATCATTATTGGCGTTTTGACAGCAGCCGTTGGCGTGTTGGCTAACTGAGGTGAGGGCAGAGGGCTGGGCGTTCATGTTGCCCAACCTCGCTCTGACAGCTATAGAGGAGTTACTTTGTCTAGTATTCCACGACCAAAACCAAAGTTGACTATTCCAAAACGACCTGGTCCAGATACCCAGTTTTACATTGATTATGAGTGGTGGGATTCCTCTAGCCTGGACTTGAAGACGTATTTGTACACACGTCTTTCGCATATTGGTGAGATCAATATTGATCCGGGCATTGAAGAGGTTGACCTGGTTGATGCAAAAACGGCAGAAGTGCGCCGGGTTGATGGGTTTCAATACATGGTGCAGGTGTATTTTAGTCAACTGCCGGAAGATTTTATGGCAAGCGCTTCGTTGGTAGATGCGGTGTTTTGCGTTTTATTGGCAAATGGCAATCAACCCATGACGGCGCGTGAGATTGCAGAGCGGGTGCGTCGTTCTTCCGATGTGATTGTGCGCACTTTTTCTGGCCCGCGTGTGTATCAGGGTATCCGACCGTTGTTGGATGAATGAGGTGAGGCGGTCGATTGCCGTTGAGGTGCGCCTGTATGGTGTGCTGCGTGACTATTATGCAGCGTCGGAACTGGCTCCGCATCGGCCGTTTCTTGTTGACGTAGCCGCCGAGGCGAATGTCGCTGAGGTGGCCGCGCAGTTGATGATACCAGTTGAGTTGGTAGCGGGTGTGGCGGTAAATGGGGCCACGGCCGATTTGCAAACGTTACTGCACGAAGGTGATCAGGTTCGTCTTTTTCCCCCGTCCACCGGGGGGTAGTGTTACTAAATTGTTGACATGTAAAGATAGATTGGGCGGAGAAACGGCCGTTTCTTCACCCAATCTTTCTTCTTTTATAGAGGTTTATCATGCGAGTATTCATTGCCGGTATTATGCAAGGTGATCGCCAGGATCGGCTGATTGATAGCCAGGATTATCGTTTGCGCATTTCCCATGCCCTACAAACACATATTCCTGGGGTGGAAATGGTGGATCCGTGGGCGCTGAACCCTAACAGCGTGCAGTATGATGACCAACGGGCACGCGATACGTTTATTACGATGACAAAATTGGCAAGCGACGTCGATTTGTTAATTGCCTATTTGCCTAAGCCCAGTATGGGCACGGCTATGGAGATGTGGGAAGCGTACCTGGCAAATGTGTATATTATTGCCGTTACGCCATTACAGCATCATTGGGCAATTCGTTTCACGGCCAATGAGGTGCTGCCCGACCTGGATACTTTGGTTGCGGATATTGAAAACGGCCGTATTGGACATATCTTAAACGGCCGTTCCGGTTGACGCTTATCCCTTTGCCGACTAGAATTGCATCCATTAACAATCACATACGCCCCAGTAGCTCAAAGGATAGAGCACCGGACTTCTAATCCGTAGGTTGGGGGTTCGAGTCCCTCCTGGGGTGCTGATTGATATAGCCGTGGTTGTTTGTTGTTCACCACGGCTATTTTTTTAGAAACGCTCACAATAATGTCCACTGAATTGAGGAGATGGGTTTGCACAAAGTGCTGCACTTCCTCTCCCGCATATGAGTAGTAAAGCCAATGATTTTGATGACAGGCGCTACCGGTTTTTTGGGTCATAACTTGATCCCTCAGTTGTTGGCGGCAGGGTATCAGGTACGTGCCCTGGTGCGCCCCACCAGTGATACGGCGTTTTTGCAGCAATTGGGTGTGGAGCTGGCGGTGGCTGAAGATGTTAGTGATCAAACGGCCGTTTCCGCTGCCTGCCAGGGATGCGATCAAGTCATTCACGCCGCCGGGCATTTTCGTTTTTGGGGCGATTTGCCCACCTTCTGGCAAACCAATGTCGGGGGAACAACGGCCGTTTTGAATGCGGCACTGCAAGCCAATGTGACGCGTTTTGTCCATGTTTCCACCATCGTCGTCGCCGGTCATGTTCCGTCTGGCACCATCGTTGATGAAGAAGTGCTCACACAGCCCCTCGATCATTATCAGCGTACCAAGCTAGAAGCTGAACAATTGGCTCTGGCGTATCATCGTGAACGCGGGTTGCCCGTTATCGTCCTGCGCCCTGGCGCGTTTTATGGCCCCTGGGGACATTACGCATTTAATCGCCTCTTTTTTGAAGAACCGTTGCGCGGTTGGCGCATTAAGGTTGACGGCGGGCAGCACATCACTTTTCCGGTTTTTGTGCCCGATGTGGCCCAGGCCATTATGCTTGCTTTGCGAAACGGCCGTATCGGCGAAATTTACAACATTTGCGGTCAATCATTGCCCCATCAAATCGTCAACGACATTGTCAGTGACTTGGCCGGTATTAGCCATTGGCGTTTCAATATCCCCACATCGGCCGTTGTCTTATTGGCGCGTATTTGGACAGCCTTGTCTCGCTTCACGCGCCGCGAGCCATACTATCCCATCAACCTGGCTCCCTACGTTTTCCAGGATTGGCAAGTGAGCACGACTAAAGCAGAGCAAGAGATGGGCTTCCAACCAACGCCTTTTGCGCAGGGAGCCAAAATCACCCTGGATTGGTATCATGAACAAGGATTATTTCGGCGTCGCAAGTGATCGTGGTAAGGGGTGCAATTATGTCAATCAAAGTATTTAGCGTTGCGGAAATGGTTGCGGCTGAAAAAGCGGCACATGCCAGCGGTGTTGCTTACAGCCAGATGATGGAGGCGGCCGGCTGGCGCGTTGCTGAGGCCGTTATTGCCCGGTATCCTGTCGAAGGGCGAAACATCCTTATTCTGGTTGGCCCAGGGAATAACGGCGGTGATGGCCTGGTTGCCGGGCGTTATCTGGCAGAAGCGGGCGCGAATATTGCCTTTTACCTGTTTCGCCCACGGGATGCGCAAAGCGACGCAAACTATGCCAAAATACAGCAAATGGGCTTGTTTGCCATAGAAGCGGAATACGACCAGCAGTTTCGCGCCTTGCGCACTCGACTCAATGTCACTGACTTATTGATTGATGCTTTGCTTGGTACGGGTGTCAGCCGCCCCATTAAGGGTGATATGGCGACCTTGTTGCAGCAGGTGCAGACGGGTTTACAAGAGCGTGCCGCTCTTCATGGAGAGCAGACGCAATTAGGTCTGGTCAGTATTGCCGAAGTGCAGGCTCCCCCGGTTTCTACGGTCAATCGCCCCGGACGCTCCACGCCGCGACCCATTGTTGTGGCGGTGGATTGCCCCAGCGGGTTAAACTGCGACACGGGCGCATTGGACGCTTTGGCTGTGTCGGCGGATTTAACCGTTACGTTTGCCGGGCCAAAACGGGGTCATTTTCAATTTCCGGGCGCGGCGGCTTGTGGCGAATTGGTGGTTGCTGACATTGGGATTGGCGGGGCAATTCCCGCTATGCCTGATGTGCCGGTGTCGTTGATGACGGCCGTTTCCGCGCGTGACATGCTGCCGCAACGGCCGTTGCAAGGCCACAAAAGCACCTTTGGCTGGGTATTCATCGCTGCCGGATCACAAGATTATTGGGGGGCGCCGGTGTTGGCTGCTCGTGGCGCATATCGTGTCGGAGCCGGGCTGGTTGCCCTGGCCGTGCCCGAACGTATTCGCGCGACCATTGCGGCCCAAATCCCCGAAGCGACGTATCCGGCTGTTCGTGAGCAGCACCTATTGGGTGTTGAGAGTGCGCGTTTGTTGCTCAAGCAAATCGGCCGTTACAAAGCCTTGCTTATTGGCCCTGGGCTGGGCGACGCGGCCGAATTTATGGAAGTGTTGTGCAGACCCGACGGCCCGGTGCCTGATTTGCCGCCGTTGGTTGTTGATGCTGATGGTCTCAATTTGCTGGCACGCATGGCTAATTGGCCGCAGCGTTTGCCCGCGCACACCGTCTTGACCCCGCATCCGGGGGAGATGGCGCGTTTGTTGGGAGTTGAGACGCTGCCCGCAGACCGCATTGAGTTGGCGCGAACGCAGGCGGCGGCGTGGGGACATGTGGTCGTGTTGAAAGGGGCGTATACGGTGGTGGCTGCGCCAAACGGCCGTTGCCACATCATCCCCTTTGCCAATCCAATCTTGGGCACGGCTGGCAGCGGCGATGTCTTGGCTGGTGTCATTGCCGGATTGTTGGCGCAAGGATTAGCGGCATATGAAGCGGCCGTTTTGGGGGCATATCTCCATGGCGCGGCGGGACAATTAGCCAGCGCCAAAATGGGAGATGCTGGCTTGTTGGCTGGCGAGTTGGCAGATTGGCTGCCACAAGTGCGCCATACCCTGCGCGGGACGGGTTCGTCATAAACGAGAAGATTTTCCGGGAGGTCAAAAAGCCTCTCGGAAGTTTTTGGGGCTGGGGATGCAAATTGCCGTAAAGGCATACATTTTTTATAATTTCAGCAGCCATCCAGCCAGAAAGTGACTTTTCTGGCACATTTCATGACAGCACGCAGACATAAACGACCCGACGAACGAGCCATAGATTGGCTGCTCGGGCAAAGGAGTGATTTATGAAGGTTAGCGGTATTCTCTCAATCAAGCCTGGTGATGTCATTACAGCCCATCCACAACAAACCATTCAAGAGGCAATTGGTATTCTGGCTGCGCGTAATATTGGCGCGTTGTTGATTGTTGATGATGTTGGTAAATTGGTCGGCATCCTTTCCGAACGGGATATTGTGCGTAAGGCTGTTATGCACAAGGGTGTTTTTGATTTACCGGTGGCCGAGGTGATGACGACGCATGTTGTCACCGCTTTACCACAAGATGATTTGATGTCTGTGGCCCACACAATGACTGAAAAGCGATTCCGCCACATGCCCATTCTCGACAGCGATGGCGAATTGATTGGCATGATTTCAATTGGCGATGTGTTGAAAGCGCAGCGGGACAAATATCGCGGCGAAATTGATACGCTAGAAACGCAGTTGATGGCGGATGAAGATTAGCAGTAAGCCATGAGCCGCTAAGAAAGCGCGGCGTATGGTCTACAAAATTTATTTCCACTGAACACAGGAAGGAGCTAACTATGTCTGAAGTCGGTACAGCAGAAAACCCGTTGCGGGTGGCGATTATTGGCGCCGGTCCGGCCGGGTTTTATGCGGCGGAGCATTTATTCAAGCAAAAAATGGCGGTGCAGGTGGACATGTATGATCGTTTGCCAACGCCGTTTGGTTTGGTGCGCAATGGCGTCGCCCCTGATCATCAAAAGATTAAGTCGGTAACGGCCGTTTTCGACCGCACCGCCAAAAAACCAGGGTTCCGTTTCTTTGGCAACGTTGAACTGGGGCGCGATGTGAGTGTGGACGACCTGCGTGACCATTATCACCAGATTGTTTATACAACTGGAGCACAAACAGATCGCGCTTTAAATGTTCCCGGAGCAGACCTGGAAGGGCATCACCCGGCCACTGAATTTGTCGCCTGGTATAACGGCCACCCCGATTTCCGCGATTTGCAATTTGATCTCTCTCAAGAAAAAGTGGCCGTTATCGGCATCGGCAACGTTGCTATGGATGTTGCCCGTATTTTGTGCCGCACCCCTGCCGAATTGGCGCAAACAGACATTGCCGACTACGCGTTGGAAGCGTTGAGCAAAAGCAACGTGAAAGAGGTCTATGTGTTGGGGCGGCGTGGCCCGGCGCAGGCTGCCTTCACCACGCCAGAAATTAAAGAACTGGGGGAGATGGAGGACACTGACACCTTCACCATTTCCGACGAAGTGGAACTGGACTCGCTCAGCGAAGCCTCTTTGGCGGAAAGCGCGGATCGCGGCGCGATGCGCAAAGTGGAAATTATCCAGAGCTACGCGCAAAATCAATCGACCGGTAAGTCGCGTAAATTATTTGTGCGTTTTCTGGTTTCGCCCGTTGAACTGTACGGTGATGAGCACGGCCACGTGAAAGCGATGAAACTGGTACACAATGAATTGTACAAAACTGATGCCGGTTCGTTGCGGCCACGCGCTACCGAGAGAACGGAAGTGATTGAGGTTGGCCTTGTTTTCCGTTCAATTGGGTATCGCGGTGTTCCTTTGTCGGGTGTCCCTTTTAATGACAGTTGGGGTGTGATTTTGAATGATAACGGCCGTGTTATTCATCCTGACACCAAGGAGCCGGTAACTGGTGAATATACGGCCGGTTGGGTGAAACGTGGCCCCAGCGGCGTTATTGGCACCAATAAGCCGGATTCTGTGGCGACGGTGGACTTGATGATGGCTGATTTGCAAAACGGCCGTTACCTGCACCCAACGCATCCTGAAGCAGAGGCTATCGCCAGCTTGATTGCCGAACGCCAGCCGCAATTCTTTAGCTATGCGGATTGGCAGAAGTTAGACGAGCTTGAAACGGCAAAAGGGGCGGAACTTGGCCGCCCGCGCCTTAAATTTACCTGCGTCGAAGATATGCTTGCCGCCGTTGGCAAAGCATAAGATGGCAAGGGTGAGGCGTGATGGATGACTCCTCACCCTTTATTTTTCTATGAATGTAACGATTTACAGCGATGGCGGTGCGGATCCCAACCCTGGCATTGGCGGCTGGGCTGCTATTTTGCGCTATGGTGAACACGAGAAGGTGTTGACGGGGAACGACCCCCATGCCACCAACAACCGCATGGAATTGCAGGCGGCTATTGCGGCGTTGCAGGCTTTGAAACGGCCGTGTCAGATCGAATTCCACACCGATTCCGAATATTTACGGCAAGGTATCACACAATGGATTGAAAAATGGGCGGCCAATAACTGGAAACTCAAAGGGGGGAAACCTGTTTCCAACGATGATTTGTGGCAGCAGCTTTGGCCGCTCACAAAAAAACATACCATTTCCTGGCATTGGGTGAAGGGACACGCCGGTGATCCCTTAAATGAGATGGTCGATACGTTGGCGCGGCAGGCGCGTCTGGCTATTACACCGCATGCCCAAGTTTCCGCAGATGCGGCGCGTGCCTACATTCGCGCGTCGTGCAAAGGCAATCCTGGCCCTGGCGGGTGGGGCGTCGTGTTGGAGCATGGCGACGATACCCGGCAAACCAGCGGCGCTGAGCCGCAGACCACGAACAACCGCATGGAAGTGATGGCGGCCATTGAGGCGTTGTTGTTGCTGCCTCCTGGCAGTTCGGTGCAAATCTTCACCACGTCAGATTATCTTTTTCAGGGAGCAACGAAGTGGATTCATGGTTGGCGCAAGCGCAACTGGCAAAAACAGGATGGGAAACCGGTTGCCAATGGTGAATTGTGGCAGGCGCTTGATCAGTTGATGGGGAATTACAATGTCCGGTGGATTAATGCAAAAAATCTGCCAGAGCCGTCACCGGCCCTGGCAGAAGCTGCAAAACTCGCTGCGGATGCCACCCAATTTGCTTGAATAGACATCTTTGTAAATGAAACTATAAGTCGCGGACGTAGCGGCAGGTGGCGTGCAAAAAGCCCATTTCGCCGATGGGGGGCATTAGCTGCATGACTTCAATGATTTCAAAAACGTGCCCATCAAAACTGACTTCATCTCCAGCTTGTGGCTTTTCATCGACATTAATAATTGCGCCAGGATGTTCTCCACCTTGCACCACATAACTGACTTTATAGAAAGTGACATTGTCGTCAATCATTTCCCATTACTCCATCTATAACTCGGCCAGATTGCGGTGACGTAATTTGAAGGACACATCAATTGCCATGTTGCGCATGGCAATGTAACCAATGTGATAGTTTTCCTGGCAAAGCTTGTAAAAGTCACCACTTTCAATGAGGTAAAGTGTCGCTCCTTCCTTTGTGGCGCGTACGGAAGCGGAACGATACCCTTGATCAATGAGTGCCATTTCACCAATCACTTGCCCTTTCCCCAATACCACCAGGCTGCGTGCATTCTCTAATCCTTGAATATACACTTCTACGGCCCCTTCTGCGACCACGTACATTTGTGTGCCTGTGGTATTCTGCTGAATAATCTGGTCGCCGGGGGTAACTTTTAACTCTGTACAAATAGCAGCCACCGCATCCATTTCTGCTGGTGTCAGGCCATTAAAAAGCTGCACTCGTTTAAAAAGCTCGGTCGAAACCGGCATGACAACCTCCTTCTTGGGAATGAATGAAGAATGGCAAGCACTTTATCAGGGCTTACAATTTTCTACTAGGTAGATTTTACCATAATCCAGAAAAATATTGACATTTACCTGGTAGTTGGTAAAATCTCGAACACTTCCTGCCGAAGTGGCGAAATTGGCAGACGCGCTACGTTCAGGGCGTAGTGAGCTTACGCTCATGTGGGTTCGAGTCCCACCTTCGGCATAAACGGCCGTTTCTAATCAAGAAACGGCCGTTTTTTCTTGTCCACACCCTCCCGATGCCATCTTCCATCATTTGTAGCCGTGACAAGATGAATGACTCGAAATTTAGCTTGAGAAAAACAGTACAAACTGTATAATTAACTCGCTTACAAGCTACACACCACTAGAGGGATGCATCCATGCTTATTTTTCTCATTGCTGTTGGTATTGTCATTTTGGTGATTGTTGTCGGTCTTGTTGTGGCCGGTGTCTTTTCCCAAATGGATTCGATGGTTACAAAGGCGCAAAAAAGCGTTGAAACAACCGGTCAAGGTTACAAACCCGCTTTGTCGATGGGCTTTGCCATTGACCTGAATGCTGATCCGGAAGCCCAAGTGCTTGAAGCACGACGGCTGGCGGCACAAAAGGCGGCAGCGCTGCCACGTGGGGCCAACATGGGGATCGGCCGTTTAGGGCATTCTACCCTGAAGACGGCGTTTGCCGGAGTGAAAGACGATCCGATGACAGCAGCTAAAATAGCGGCTGTTCATGGTTGGGATGGTGTGCGCACGGGACCGGTGGCGGCAACGGCCGTTGCCGCGCCAGCCGCTGCGGCTGCGCCCGCTGCCTCTGGTGAAATCAACCTTGTGCCCGGTAAAGATTACCCCGTCATCGCCATCACCGACGATATGTCCGATGCCGAAAAGCGCAAAGCACGCATCGAAAATTCCAAAGCCAAATCGAAAGCGATGAAAGCAGCCAAAGAAGCGCAGAAAGCGGGCGGCGTTGTCGCCACTGCGGCTGCGCCTGCTGCCGCGGCCGCCCCTGTTGCGGCGGTTGCGCCTGCTGCCGCTGCTGGCATTCCCGAACCCAACTATATTGAGATCACCGACAGCATGTCTCCGGATGATGTGCGCAAAGCACGCATCCACAATTCCAAAGAACGTTCCAAATACAACAAGGCGCTCAAAGCTGCGGGCGTAGACCCCGAAGCGGCTGCCGCGCCAGCCGCCGCGCCCCAGCCTGTTGCCGCAGTCCAGGCCGCGCCTGCACCTGCGCCAACCGCAGATGCCGCATTGGCAGGCATTCCACAGCCAGACTACATTGAAATCACCGACAGCATGTCCGCCGACGATGTGCGTAAAGCACGTATCCAAAACGCCAAAGAACGCTCAAAATACAACAAAGCACTTAAAGCAGCAGGTATCGATCCAAAATCCGTCGAGTAGTCGTGCCCCGATGATGTCGGGCATTATGATCCTAAACCGTCCTGAACTATTCTGGGCGGTTTTTATTTTCTACTTATGAGTTACACACCGCCCGAAAACGTTCAGGAAATCCTGAAAAACCTGCCCACGACGGCCGGCGTTTATCTGCATAAAGATAAACACGACGTCATTATTTATGTTGGCAAGGCGATTAATCTGCGCAATCGCGTGCGTTCCTATTTCCACAGCCATGTGGATTCTGTTAAAACACAGCGTTTGCGCCGTGAAATTGCCGACATCGAAATCATCACCGTTGACTCTGAGCTAGAAGCGCTGCTGCTGGAAAACACCCTCATCAAAAAACATCAGCCCAAATACAATGTGCGCTTGAAGGATGACAAACGTTATCCCTACATCAAGGTGCATTGGGCCGAGCCTTTCCCCAAAGTAACGGTGACGCGGCGCATGGAGCGCGATGGTTCGCGCTATTTTGGCCCATACACATCGGTGTGGGCTGTGCATCAGACATTGGATTTACTGCGCAAAGTGTTTCCTTACTTGACTTGTGACCGTGACATCACGGGCAAAGATGCGCGTGCTTGCCTTTATTACGACATTAAATTGTGCAATGGTCCCTGTATTGGCGCGGTTGATCAGGCGCAGTACCGCGACATGCTCAAGCAGTTGATGGATTTTCTCAATGGCAAATCGGATCATATTGTGACGCAGTTGGAAGCGCGGATGATGCGTGCTGCTGAGAATCTACAGTTTGAGCGGGCGGCGGAAATCCGCGACCAATTAAAGGCGATTGACAAGGTTGTTGCCAAGCAGAAGGTCATTTCAGCGGCTAATGCTGACCAGGATGTCATTGCCTTTGCCCGTGAACAAGGGGATGCGTGCGTACAGGTCTTTTTTATTCGCTATGGCAAGTTAATCGGCCGTGAATACTTCTTGCTGGATGGCACAGAGGGCGAAACGGATGAGGAAGTGCTGCAAAATTTCCTCACGCAGTTTTACGACGAGGCGGCACATATTCCCAAAGAGGTGCTGCTGCCCAATGAAGTGTCTGAAGCAATGGTCATTGAGGAATGGCTGAAGCAGAAGCGGAGCACGAAGGTGACATTGCACGTACCGCGCCGGGGGCAAAAGCGGGAACTGGTGGAGATGGCGACGCGCAACGCCAATGATACGTTGGGAACATTGCGGCAGCAGTGGGCGGCTGACCGTTCTAAACATGTAACGGCGATGGCTGAATTGCAGCAGGCGCTGAATTTGCCTGCGCCACCGGCACGGATTGAGTGTTATGACATCAGCCATACACAGGGGGCGCAGACGGTAGGGTCGATGGTGGTGTTTGTGCAAGGTGCGCCGAAGAAGAGTGATTATCGCCGCTTTAATGTGCAGACCGTGACAAATGATGATTATGGGGCGATGAAGGAAGTGCTGACGCGGCGTTATCAACGTTATAAAGAGGCGCAGGCGGGTGAACTGCATGATCCCAATCAGATTGGCAAGGTACGCAAAGAGACGGCGTGGGCGATTCTCCCTGATTTGCTGATTGTGGATGGGGGCAAGGGGCAGCTAACTATGGCCGTCGATGTGTTAAAGGAATTTGGCCTGGAAAATGAGGTGCCGGTGACGGGTCTGGCTAAGCAAGAGGAAGAACTTTTCTTGCCGGGGCAGTCGCAATCGGTGATGCTGCCGCGCCGTTCGGAGGCTTTGTATTTGGTGCAGCGGGTGCGCGATGAGGCGCATCGCTTTGCCAATGAGGGACACCGGCAGCGCCGCTCTAAGGTGGGGGTGGCGTCGATTTTGGACAGTGTGCCAGGGGTTGGCCCGGCGCGGCGCAAAACGCTGCTGACGCATTTTGGCTCGTTGGAGGATTTGCGGAAAGCGACGGCGGAGGAGATTGCCTCTGTGCCGGGGATTCCGCTAGAGGTTGCACAAGCGATTAAAGCGCATTTGGCTTGAGATAGGTTTGACGATTAGTGTTTGGTGATTGGAGCCTGGAGGTTGATATTTTCAACCTCCAGGCTCTTGTTTGTTAGTTGGGTTTGAGGGCGATGGGCAGGTAGAGCTGCCAGGGGGTGATGGTGATGGTGTGGGTGGTTGTGACGGGGACGCCGAGGGGGTTAACGGCCGTTACCGTGACCACCTTCTCGCCCCAATCATCCCACTGGAAAACGGCCGTAGCACTTACTCCACCGCTGTGGGTGAGTGTGCCGCTGATGCCCGCTGCCTGCCAGGTGTAGGTGATGGGCAGGGTGGCGGTGCTGGGAACGGCCGTTGCCGTAAGCGTCACCATTTCCCCAACCATGCCACTCTCCGGGCCGCTGAGGGAAACGGCCGTTAACGCCACATCATTCACGACAACCACATCCGTGACGAGCAACGACGGCGAAATGTTGTTCATTTCATCCGTTTCCGTCACCGCAGCCAACGAATCAACCACGGCATAAACCATGTGTGTTGTCGGCGTGATGGCAAAACCGGCCACCGCAGTGATGGTGACCACATGCTCGGTGCCTGCGGGAAGTGACGCCACCACCGCATACCCATTGCTTTGCGTTACGGGAATGGTATTGGTCAAGACCACGGCCGGATCAAGGAACAAATCTACAAAAAACAACTCGTTTACGTCTACTGTTCCATTGTTGCTGATCGTGATGCGAAACTGTACCGGTTCCCCGGCAACGGGCGCTGTCGTTCCTACCCGTTGCGGTGGATTGTTGATAGCCAGGTCTGCCAGCGGCGGCTCAACCGTGATGGTGTGTGTTGTCACAACCTGATTGAACACATTGGCGGCGGTGACTGTAATGATGTGGCTTCCTGGCGTGTCCCACGCCCAAGTAACCGTATCGCTCAGTCCACCGCTGTGGATGAGTGTGCCGCTGATGCCCGCTGCCTGCCAGGTGTAGGTGATGGGCAGGGTGGCGGTGTCTGGTGCTGCTGTGGCTGTGAATGTATAGCTGGTGTCAAGCAGGCCGACAGTTGGTCCGGTGATGGTGACGGAATCGAGTGGATCGCCGATTGGGGTGAAGTAGGCGCTGACAGTTCGATTGCCATTCATCAAAAGTGTCTCTGGGTTGCCGCTGCCGCTGAGGTCGTCCCCCCAATGGGTAAACATGCTGCCCGCGTCGGGCACGGCCGTTAACGTCACTACTGTACCATACGGATAGACAGCCAAATCGGGTATGCGCTCAACTGCACCAGCGCCAACCACCGTGATGGACAAAGTCAAGTCATCGGGGAAGATGGTGATAGCGTGGGTTGCCGTCAGCGTTCCCATGGGGGTAACGGCCGTTACCATCACCTCCTTTTGTCCCACATCCGTCCAGCTAAACAGAACAGTATCACTGACACCGCCCGTATGCGTTATCACGTTTTGCTCAGTGGCCTGCCAGGTGTAAGTGATGGGTTGTGTGCTGGTCTGGTTAACCTGAGCGGTAAAGGTGTACGTTTGCTGTGGATAACCTGTGGCTGCTCCATCAATAGATATGTTGGCAGGTAGCGCTGGCTGTCCGCAGGAATCATCCCAATGCATAAACTCTAACAAGAGCCAGTAGTTATTCCCAAAGTTGTATCCTGCCAGGCGGAAGATGGCGAAACGTGCTGTACGGTAAGCTCCAATGTTCCCTGAAATACGGACATCGTCCCATACTAACAAGCGTAGTTGTCGGGATTGACCAATGTGTCCATTGAGTGTGGTGCGGAGAGCGCTGCTGTTGGACACTCCCGTATTTGCCAATACCCAGTCTGTTTGCTGCAAAGAAAGGTCATACACATCATCTGGATTGACATACCCAGCTACACGATGTGGGTAAAGTGGAGTTGGACAATTGACACCGACTAAACAAGTACCGGCGTTTGTGTAATCTTGACTATCTCCGGGCCAGGTCATGCTGTCATTCAAAGTATTTGCATCGGCACTATTTCCTGTATTCCACAACAGCCAGCCAGAATTGCCAACGTCGATGCCATTGTATGCCAGGTAGACATACCCTTGCTGCGCCTCACTGAGGGGGACATCGGGCACGTGATCTATAAAGTCTGTGTAGGTTGGTGGATTACTTGGCCCGGTGAATTCAGATAAAGATGGATATGGGTTGATTGGAGAACCAGGCGGGTTGACGGACCGAATATCTTCGTGAACGGTAATGGGGAAAGCGGCACAGCTTTGTGTGGTATCCAGCTCTGGTGCTGGCGGCAGCTCCACCTGCCAGCCATAGGTATCGTATATACCTGAAATGTAGCTGGCAACGAGACGACCTCCATAGAATGGAATGCAAGAGTCATCCGGGTTGTCATAATCACAATTTTCTAAATCACCGGGCACGGTGAAGGTATAAGGCGGTGTCACCCATTGGTCATTGCAACTGCCGATCTGGCAGCGACCGCCATCTGTGCCGACCGTGACATGCCAGTCGTCAAAGGCAATGGAATCAAAGTAGAAGTGGAGGGGGGGAGACGATCCAGAATCGGAATCAAATAAGGAGACGGCAATCGTTTCCCCTGCATATTCAGGGCCGACTTCTGCCAGCGGGATTTCAACACGGTTATCGGTATCACTGTTGAGCGGCAGGTTGTTTATTGCCAGCACGGTAACACCCTTGCTGGCATGGGAGCCATAGTCGTTGAGGAGTTGCAAATTGCGTATGTTAACGTCGCTCGTGACATCATTGGTGTAAACGTTTGGCCCTGCCCAAATGTCGAACCCATTTTCTGATGCGCCACTGACTGTCGTTATATCTAGATAGAGATAGCGATTGCCGGTGGTGGGGTCTGTGACCATCCCTGGTGTGTCTTGGGAGAGGTCAACTTCAAAGCCACTGCCAGCGCCAGCAGTCGTGCCCCCCGGACAGGTGACGGGGTCATAATCGCCCCCATTGGGGCTGCCACAATTTGTGGGCACATTGGCCGGTTGCGCCATACTGGCTGGCGCACCGGGGGCCACCCATTGCATGTCCGTGAGGTGTCCCCCATCATCGCGCACGCCATCACCCACCTGCCCGGTGTAGGCTGCCAGGTCTACCTGCGCGGCTGTCCCATCTGGATTTTGTGCCAGGTAGTACAGTTGATAAACGGTTTGTGTATTCTGGGCGGCCTGATAACTGTTCACTCCACAATTGCTGTTATTGCCTGATGTGCCGTATCGGTTTTCATCAATGCGCACAAACCAGAATGGATTGATGTCATCCAGAGTAACGCCAAGAGTAGCCTCACCAGTATCTAACCGGCAGGGCTGATATCGCCCGCTAGCAGAACAGGATAACGTTTGCGAGGGAGGCATTCCTAGCGATTGAGCCAGATCAGAGTAATAGACTACGTGTGTGTTTGTGGCCTGGTTAATGGAATCCGGGTCAAACAGTTCCACGCGCACAACGTCATACGGGTAATCTGGTGGGATGAGGATGCGGAAGCGGTAGGTGTACAGACCGGGTGCCCAAGGACTGGCGTCGGGAGAAAAGGGGTCGCCCATGTTTGTACAAGACGAGGGCCCCAATACGGCTAGATTTTGGGTATTGAGAAGGCCATTGCTATGACGCCCGGCAAGGATGTCGCTGATGGATTCATTGGCGACCACAGTTACGGTAATTGGCCCGGCCAGATTGTTTGTTAAGTCAGCATCGTCGGTATAGGTTACCTGCGCATAAATGTAATAGGTACCCGGCAGAAGCGATTGCTGTACGTAAACAGGCAAGTTGATAGCGGCCGTTGGCGTTAATGGCGCAAAGGAAAGCTCTGCCAAAGGCCATGTTGTCGTCAATGTATGGGTCATCGCTGCATAAACGGTCAGCAGGCCATCTGTTGTCATGTCGCTGTCGCCAACATTGGTGATGACCACTTGAAGAGCCAAATGTTGGTTGACGGGTACGGGCTGTGTGTTTAGCAGCAGGATGTTGGGATCGACCGCCGGGTCTGGCCCGGCGGTAGGGGCTTGCGGCCCCTGCGATTCTTGTTGTGCCTGGACGACCTGCATGGCGTCCAGGTTCCAGTAGACGAGGCTGGTCATGGCCAAGAGCAAAGTTAAGAGAATCAAAAGACGTTTGATCATAGGTATCTCCCCAAAAATTGCGGATTGCAAAATGCAAATTGCATACAAGAAGCAACTGGCAGGCAATCACAGAAATACAGTAGTCACAATGCCAACAGCATAGCAAAAATAGCGCTGGCGGGTAGTGTCATTTGTCATGTCTGGTTTGTGATAGAGGCATGACCGGCCTGGTACTCACCACAATATCACCACTGGGATGAGGTCACGTAAAGGATGATACGGCCGTTTGCAAAACTATACCCGTGCATGAAGTCATACCAACCTGCTGGAGGTCGTTCAAGGACTCCAGCAGGTTGGTACTGTGTGGTTAGTTGGGTTTGAGGGCGATGGGCAGGTAGAGCTGCCAGGGGGTGATGGTGATGGTGTGGGTGGTTGTGACGGGGACGCCGAGGGGGTTAACGGCCGTTACCGTGACCACCTTCTCGCCCCAATCATCCCACTGGAAAACGGCCGTAGCACTTACTCCACCGCTGTGGGTGAGTGTGCCGCTGATGCCCGCTGCCTGCCAGGTGTAGGTGATGGGCAGGGTGGCGGTGCTGGGAACGGCCGTTGCCGTGAACGTGTAGGCCACACCTGGCAGCCCACTGACCGGACCGCCAAGCAAAACAGCTTCGAGGGGAACCTCTGCCGCCGTCGGGAAAATGACCTGCCAGGTATAGGTGTCATGCAGTCCTCCGGCAAAGTTGGCAATGAGACGCCCTCCGCTAAACGGCGTACAAGGTTCATCCAAAGATGCATCCTGGCAGCTTGTCAAATTGCCCGGCACGGTGAAGGTGTAAGGCGGTGTTACCCATTGGTTATTACACAAGCCAATAAAACAGCGACCAGACAAATCACTTTCATCAAAGGTGACATGCCAATCGGCGAAAGGAATGGAATCAAAGTAAAAATGAATAGGCGGCTGTGCGCCCGAATCTGTGTCGAACAGCGTAATCGTCATTACCTGACCCGCATACTCAGGGCCAATGTAAGCCAGCGGTGTATCCGCAACCTGGGTGTAATTGTTATTGACCGGGGCATATGTTTCGGCCAGGACTGTCACGCCCAACGAATCATGTGCGCCAGCCGCATCCAAGATTTGCACATTGCGTAAGTTCGCATCACTGGCAAACGTGCCGGTGTAGATGTTTGGCCCCGCCCAGATAGCGAACCCATTTTCAGATGCGCCGCTAATGGTCGTTATCCCCAAATAGAGCCAGCGGTCGCCGTTTGTTGGATCCACGATGATACCGGGCACAGCCTGCGTCAAGTCAACTTCAAAGCCATTGCCAGGAGCAGGCGCTGAACCGCCGGGGCAAAAAAGAGGATCATAATCACCCCCATTGGGGCTGCCGCAGTTTGTGGGTACGGATGCTGGTTGACCCAACGCGGCAGACCCGCCTGGCGATACCCATTGCAAATCGGTTTGGTGGTTGCCATTGTCGATTATGCCATCGCCAACTTGCCCGGTGTAAAAGGCAAGGTCAACTGGTTGTGATGCTGTCATTGTCCCTGCCTGATAATAGAGACGGTAAAAAGTCTGTGTGTTGACGGCCGGGTTGTAACTGGCGGGCACGCCGCAGCCGCTGTTGCTGCCTATGACGCCAGTGCGGTTTTCGTCCATACGCACAAACCAGAGAGGGTTTACCTCGTCGAGCAAGAGATCGGGGAGGGCACCCTCGCCTGTGGTAAGCAGGCAGGGTTGATATTGTTGCGCATCGCCTCCACTGCAACTTAATGTTTGGGTTGTGGGCATGCCTTGCGCGATGGCCAATGCCGTGTGCTGCACGATAAAGGTTGTGCCAGATTGGTTGATGGAGTCTGGGTCGAGCAGTTCGACGCGTACAATATCGTAAGGGTAGTCGGCCGGGATGCGGATGCGATAGGTGTATGTGTAAGGGCCGGCATCCCAAGGGCTGGCGTCGGGGGAAAAGGGATCGCCCATGGTTGTACAAGACCAGGGGCCAAAGACGGCCGAATGGGCGACACTGACCACGCCGTCACTGCGGCGATTGGCATAAATGCCATTGGAAACGGGATCAGGCCAGGTGGATGGGGCGGTGAGAGGTTGCGCGGCGAGGGCGAAAACGGCCGTAACCAATGTCATGCTGACTGTTACCAATACAAGTAAACTCAACAATCTTCGGGTCATGATTCTCTCCTGTGGGAATAGCCTCCCGGAGGTTTGTTCCATGAAATAACTGTTTCAGATGATAACTTCCGGGAGGTCAGGTTACATCGTTTTTGCCGTGTTGCAGTTCATGGAAACTTTTGCTAAGGTGCTTCCTTGTTGGTGGCGATGACGGTTAAACTTTCTTGTATTTAGAACTGACTGATCTGCGGTTGGCTGATCTATTGTCAGTATAACAAACTTGGACATGTTCTTTTGCTTGCGTGATACAAACGGAGGGATTTCGGTCAAAATTTGTCGTCTACTTTGCGAAGCTGCGCAATGAAGAGCACGAGAATTCCCTATTTCTCTGCATTTTTTGCGTTAGATTATTTTTGCAGGAAACTTCACTGGCTATCGCCGACCACCATGCATGAAAATCGTAGGTCGGATTGCTAATCCGACTCACGAAGGAGCAACCTCCGGGAGGTTCAGAAACCTCCCGGAGGTTATCAATGGCAGACTCGCCGCATGAGATGAACCTCCGGGAGGCTGTTTTCAAGGGAGACGACATGCGTGGTACGCACCACCATGCATGAAAATCGTAGGTCGGATTGCTAATCCGACTCACGAAGGAGCAACCTCCGGGAGGTTCAGAAACCTCCCGGAGGTTATCAATGGCAGACTCGCCGCATGAGATGAACCTCCGGGAGGCTGTTTGAAGGAGTTGTGATGATGGATAAACTGGCTATTGTGACAGGAGCCAATCGTGGTATTGGCAAAGAGGTGTGCCGCCAACTGGCACAATTGGGATATACGGTGCTGTTGACCAGCCGTGATGTGACGCAAGGAGAAACGGCCGTTGCCGACCTAAAGCGCAGCGGCGGCGACATTCACTTTCACCAACTGGATGTGACAGACGAGGCCAGCGTGGCACAACTACGCGCCTATGTCGTGGCACACTGGGGCGCACCAGCGGTGCTGGTCAACAATGCGGCCATTCTCATAGATAACAATGAACGGGTTTTGGACGTATCCCCGGATATATTTGCGGCGACATTTGCGCCAAATGTGTGGGGCATGCTGCGCCTGTGTCAGGCGTTTGCGCCGCTGATGCGCGAGAAGGGATACGGCCGTATCGTCAACGTCTCCTCAGAGATGGGGCAGCTGCGTTGGCTGAACGGGGGCACACCCGCTTACAGCCTCTCCAAGACAGCGCTCAATGGCCTGACCCTGATGCTGGCGCGATCCTTAAAAGGCACAGGCGTCCTGGTGAACGCCGTTTGCCCCGGCTGGGTGCGCACCGACATGGGCGGACCCAACGCCAGCAAAAGTGTCGCCGAAGGGGCAGATACCATCGTTTGGGCCGCCACCTTTGCCGATGATGGGCCAACAGGCGCATTTTTTCAGGAACGGCAGCAAATGGATTGGTAATGGGGCACAGGCAATAAGGGCGAGTCGCCAACTCGCCCTTATTGCTTATTGCGGTTGCTAATCAGCATTGATTTGCGCGTAATTTTTGAGCAGCCATTCCTGGCTGTTAAAGAGCGGTTCGCCTTCAGGAACCTGAGTGGAGCGGGGGATGTAAGCGCCATCTCCTTGCAAGATGTAAGCTTTCGCCGTGTCGCGTAAATACACATCCAAAATGTTCGTCAAGATGTGCTGGCGCATTGTCTCTTGCTCAATGGGGAAGAGAATTTCGACGCGGCGGTCAATGTTGCGCGGCATCAGGTCGGCGCTGCCGACAAACATGGCGGGGTCGCCCTGGTTGTGGAAGTAGTAAACGCGGCTGTGTTCCAGGAAACGGCCGACTATGCTTATCACGCGAATATTGTCGCTGACGCCGGGCAAGCCGGGGCGTAGGCAGCAAATGCCGCGAATGATCAGGTCAATTTGCACGCCTGCCTGCGATGCACGATAAAGCGCACTGATCATTTCCGGGTCTACAACAGAGTTGCATTTGATGATGATGCGCCCCTCGCTGCCATGCGTAAGTTCCCGCTCAATGAGCTGCAAAATATGCTCACGCAGGTTAACCGGAGCCACCAGGAATTTGCGGTAGGTGCTTTGCTTGGAATAGCCGGTGAGGTAATTAAACAGTTCGGTTGCATCTGCGCCAAAATCTTCATGCTGCGCCATGAAGCCGATGTCTGTGTAGAGGCGGGCGGTGAGGGTGTTGTAATTACCGCTGCCCAAATGAATGTAACGATGCAGGCCATCTCGTTCGCGGCGCACAATCAGCGAGACTTTGCAATGTGTTTTCAGGCCAATTAATCCATAAACGACGTGGACACCCGCATTTTCTAGCTGGCGTGCCCATTCAATATTGCTTTCTTCGTCGAAGCGGGCTTTTAGTTCAACGAGGACGGTGACTTGTTTGCCGTTTTCGCGTGCTTTCATGAGGGCATGCACGATGGGGGGATTGGGGCCAACACGGTAGAGGGTTTGTTTGATGGCGAGGACATCGGGGTCGGTAGCGGCCGTTTCCAGCAAATCAACCACCGGCGCAAAACTGTCATAAGGATGATGCAGCAGCAGCGGCTGGCGGCTCAGTGCCTTGAAAATATCGCTTTCCAGGCGCAGCGAAAGCGGGAGCCGCGGTTGGAACTGAACATCTTTCAAGTCGGGCCGCTCAAGGCGGTGCAGCTCCCACAAGCTGCTCAAGCCCAGCGGCGCATTGGTCGTGTAAACGTCGAAGGCGCCAATTTGCAGGTTTGTTGCCAGGAATTGGCGGATATGATCCGGGGCATTGGCATCCAGTTCCAGGCGCACCACCGAACCGAAATGGCGTTGGCGCAGGTTTTCTTCCATTGTCAGCAGCAAATCGTCGGCCTCTTCTTCCTGAATCTCCATGTCGGTGTTGCGCGTCACGCGAAACGGGTGGGCGGCGACAATTTCCATGCCGGGGAAGAGGCGATCCAGGTTGGCGGCGATGACCTGTTCCACCCAAACGAATTTTTGCACGGCGGGCGGCAGCAGTTCGTCCGGGTCAAGCGGCTTGAGGGGGACAAGGCGCGGCAAAATGGACGGGACTTTGATGCGGGCGAAGCGGGTTTCGTCGGTGTCGGGGTCGCGCGTCATGACGGCCAGGTTGAGGCTGAGGTTGGAGATGTGTGGGAAGGGATGCGATGGATCGAAGGCCAGCGGTGTGAGAACGGGGAAAATCTCGCGCTCGAAATAGTCGCGCAGGCGTTGTTTGGGGCGCGGTTTCAAATCGTCGTAGTTGAGGACATGCACGCCCGCTTCTGCTAATTGGGGATGAAGTGTTTTTTTCCAGTAGTTGTTGGCTTCTGAGAAAAGTTGGGTGACGGTGCGATGGATGGCGACGAGTTGTTCGCGCGGCGTGAGGCCGTCGGGCGGGCTTTTTGTAATGCCCAGCATGACTTGCTGTTTGAGGCCGGAAACACGCACCATGAAAAATTCATCCATGTTGCTGTTGAAAATGGCGAGGAATTTGACTTGCTCTAGCAAAGGATGGGCGGCACTGCATTGATGAAGGACGCGCCGGTTGAATTCGATGTGGCTGAGTTCGCGGTTAATGTAGAGGCTCGGTTCTGTGAGGTCAAGAGGGGGCGGGGCTGATGGTTCTTGCGCCTGCCCATTGCTGGTGGGCGCGACTGCTGTGGTCACATCGGTGACAGTGTCGTTGGTTTGTATGATTACGGCCGTTTCTTCCACTCTTTCTACGCCTTCACTTCCCATAACGTTACTCACTTCCTGGCATAAACAGTTGGTTTTGTTTAACTTTATAAGGACTGGGCATTCTTGTCCAGTCCTATATCCCTACGCCCGAAAATTAATAACCGGATTCTATTGATGACACAACCTTTGCGACACCGATTACTCCTTAATCTATATAGACTTCTCCGCGCTGCTTCTGGCAGATGGGCGGTCGGACTCCTCCTTGTTTTGGTGGCGATACCGGCTTGTGCTGGCGAAACGGAATTGGTAAGCCCAACGCCAACGGCCGTTTCCACCATCGTCCTGACCCTGCCACCCACGCCACCCATTACACCATCGCCCATAGCGGCGACGGCGACACCTGCGCCAACGCCCGCGCCGCGTTTCACAGTGGGAATAGAAACGGCCGTTCCCGCCGCCTTCCACAACACAGCCCAGGCTGTGACGCACCCATATCCGCGCGATTTTGCCTGGGTTGCAGGAGATGGCGACGTGCAAATTACCCTGGATGCAGGCCAACCGCTTGGGCAATGGGTGTATGCTGTGGCGGCACCATTTGCTACAGTGACCGACACGATTGCGGCGACGGCGCTGCAATCGGCCTGGCTGACGGGGGAAGGGGCGTGGCAAGTTGTGGTGGATGAGGAAACGGCCGTTCTCTTCACCCAACTTTGGGGCACACCACACACCGCCGTGCAAATTGTGCCAGCAGAGACATTGCTCGCGACCTTGTGGGAGAAACGGCCGTTCACGGGCAGCGCCGCCGGGCAGCAGCCCGTGACATTACTGCCCTTTGAGCGCCTGTCGCCGCAGTTAAAAGTGCTGCGTTATGCCGATATGTCCCCGCTAGACGCCGATTTTGACGCGGCGGCATATCCCTTGACGGTGATGGTGGGGGCGGTGGGCGAGGAAACGGCCGTTGCCGAATTTCTGCGCCTGTGGAACGGCCCGCTCACCAATCGCGATCCGGCCAAATTAACCACAGTCGCCATGACCGGCGTCACCGCCTTGGTGCGGGCGACCGCATTTCAAATGGAGCTAAATGGCATCTTGTACCCTGGCGAAGAAGTCGCCCCCATCCTGCAAATGGCCGACATCGCCCATGTTAGCAACGAAGTCGCCTTTGCCCCAAACTGCCCCTATCCCGATCCCCTCGGCGGCACATCCTTTTGTTCCCGCGACAGCTACTTCGCTTTGCTCGAATCCGTTGGCGTAGACGTTGTGGAATTGACCGGCAATCATGTCAATGATTGGGGGCAAGAGAACCTACAGCACACGCTGGATTTATATGATGCGGCCGGTTGGGCTTATTTTGGCGGCGGCCGCGATACGCAAGATGCGCAGCAGGCGGCGCTCTTTACCGATCATGGCAACCAGATCGCCTTTGTCGGCTGCAACCCGGTTGGCCCGGTTTATGCCTGGGCAACGGCCGTTCATGCCGGATCACGCCCCTGCGACGAAAGTTTTTACACGCAAATCGAGACATTGGCCGCGCAAGGGTATGTGGTCATCGCCACCCTGCAATATGATGAGCTGTATGATTATCGCCCTTCGGCCCAACAGCGCCTGGATTTTGAACGGGTAGCGGCGGCGGGCGCAACGGCCGTTTCCGGCAGTCAGGGGCATCATGCACAGGGATTCGCCTTTTACGGCGACAGCTTCATCCATTATGGCCTGGGCAACCTCTTTTTCGACCAGATGGATCAACTCGGCACACGGCAAACATTTGTCGACACCTATGTCATTTACGAAGGGCGGCTGCTCAGCGTCAACCTGTGGACAGGGCTGATTGAGAATTATGCGCGGCCCCGCGTCATGACGGCGGGCGAACGGGAAGGGGCGTTAACGGCCGTATTCCAGGCCAGCGATTGGTAGCATACCATCCGCGGCAATCCTTCCCCGTCAAGAACGGTCAATCATTAGCTGCTACCAGCTCCTGAACCGTTGCTACCAGCTCCTGAACCGTTGCTACCAGCTCCTGAATCGTTGCTACCAGCTCCTGAACCGTTGCTACCAGCTCCTGAACCGTTGCTACCAGCTCCTGAATCGTTGCTACCCGCTTCTGAACCACTGCTACCCGCTTCTGAACCGTTGCTACCCGCTTCTGAACCACTGCTACCCGCTTCTGAACCGTTGCTACCCGCTTCTGAACCGTTGCTACCCGCTTCTGAACCGTTGCTACCCGCTTCTGAACCACTGCTACCCGCATCCAAGCGCCTGCGCTCATTTTGCCAATAGCCGTGCCCCATGCTCCTATGGTATAATCAGGTCAGTTGCGAACAAGGTAGTGTTTGTTGAGCGGGGTTAAGAACAACAGGATCATCAAATTTTCCCTAATTTTGACTCATCCAATCCCATAACCCTGCCAAACAAACCTCTCTAACATGTATAGGAAGGAAACAAGCGAGTTAAGCCATGATACGGGTGGAGAATTTCGAAGCAGGATCCATTGACAAACGCTGGCAAACAGTCGTTCACCTGGTTGCCTTGCTCTTAACCTTGCCGCTGGCTGTCGGCACAAATCATCTATTTTGGTGGATATGCACCGGTTTTAACGTATGGGTCGCCTTATGCTGGCTGTTATATTTAGCCAGCCTTGGCCTGGAACAAGAAGAGCCAGCGCCAACCCATTCGTCATTCACCAAAAAACCTTAACGAACGGCAACCGCCTTGCCAATTGCACTGCCAAGCGCACCCATAGCCGCGCCCATACTGGCCCAAAACAAAGTGGAGCAAATAACGCCCACAGCAATGCTTATACTCCACATCGCCACCATCTGCGTGGCAAATCCCGGAGGCAGCGCCGTGCCACTTTGCTGGCTCAAAGACGCAAACAAAGTGCTCATCTCCCGCCAGATGGGGCCGGCTATCACCATGCTCAGCAGACTGCCCAATAATGTGCCCACCGTATAAGCCAAAGCACCAGCCGCCGCCCCTCCTTTTATCGGAGCCTCCAGCAGCGACTCCTGGCGATGATGCAATATCGCATAAATAGCGCCCGTTCCCATTCCCGCTCCCACCCATATCAGGCAAGACCCCAATCCCGCCAACGCGCTGAAAACAGCAAAATTCTGGCTGGAAATGCCAAACATATATTCAATGGGATCAGCCGCCAGTTCAACAGGCGGCGTGGGACTGTTCAAAACTGCTGCATCAAACATACCCGAATCAAGCATATGCTGTGTAATACGATAAGTAAAAACACCAGAAACAGTGTAATAAATAATGAGAAGGAGAATGCCAAACATGGCTGCGCCCAATAAGGGCTGTGTTTTAATTTTCATCGGTATGCGGTTCCCAATATCATGTTTACAAATTCAGCTCATCTGCCACCCAGGCCAGCCCAAGTGCTGTTAAAGTATCCCGCGTCGGTGTCCCTTTGCTCACATCCCAACCCGCTTGCCCAAAATACATATCCAGCCCGGCAGACAGTTCCGCTTCACTCAAAACAATGCCATCAGAACGGCCGCCTGTCAGCGCCTGCTTGAATAATTTTTGGGGCAACGTGTCATCGGCGCGGGTTAGCCCTTCGCGGGCATTAAAGGCACGCATCAGGTTGACGCGCCGCTGCCCAATACGCTGAATCTCGGCGACATCGACATCCCAACCGGTAGCGGCCGTCAGCAAGTCAGCCATATCTTGCGGCTCGCCATACAACTGCCAGCTTGCACCATAAACAAAATTGCACAACCCCAAAGTATCTTTTGCGCTGATGTTGTATTGAGTTTGCAGGGCAAATTCTACTTTCTCTTCATTGAGAACATTTGTCGGTTGGGGGCGTGTCAGGCCAATTTGCGCCAGCCCTTTACCGTACCGCTTTTCATAGGGCTTGGGATGATACATCGGGTCGTGTTCTGATGATTCGTGATCCGCGCCAAAGGGGTTAACGGCATAAATGAGGCCAAGGCTGCGCTTGACGTGCGGCATGTGTGCGGGCAATTCTTGTCCCTTGACAGTGAGCAGATAATCGTGCCCTTTCTCCAGTAAATCGGCGGCTTTGGCAGAGCCTTCCGCCAGGTAATGGCCGAATCCTTCCCGTTTCAAGGTTTTTTGCAGCATCGCGATCATCGCTTCCGCATTGCCAAAGCGCAAATCAATGCCATCCGTGTCTTCTAGCGTGAAGATACCATTCTCGAAACATTCCATAGCCCACGAGATGGTTGCGCCGCAGGAAATGGTATCTGCGCCATATTCGTTGCAAAGTTGGTTGGCATAGGTAACGGCGTGCAGGTCATCGACGCCGCAGTAGGAGCCGAAGGTTGCCAGGGTTTCGTATTCTGGCCCGCCATATTCGGGAATAAGGGGATTGTTGAGCCATTCAGATTCGACGACACGTTTGCAGCGCACGATGCAGGCGTAGCAGGTGTCGCGCCCTTGTTTGTCTTGCTGGCCGTCGGCTGCGCCGCGCAGCAGCTCGTCATAGAGGCGTTCCCCACTGATTTTTTCGGCTTGCTCCATTTCCATGTAGCCGCTGCTCCAGTTGTTGGTGGGCAAACCGCCGCCGTTGTTGTTCGCCATGACGGTGTTGGCTGTGCCGTAACGGCCGAAACTGGCAGACGTGGTTGGATACGCTTGTGCCCCTTTTTTGGCGAGCGTGGCAACGGCCGTTTTGTCTGCCGGAATCACCTTATTTGTGCCACGCACGGCAATCGCCTTCAACTTCTTGCTGCCCATCACCGTGCCGACGCCAGTGCGCCCCCAGGCGCGGTTGCTCATATTCATGATGGCGGCAAAGTTTGACAGCTTTTCTCCGGCTGGCCCGATTTGGGCGATTTCCACCTGTTTGTCGCCTAACTCTTCTTTGAGTAAGTTGTCCACGTCTAGCGTGGTTTTGCCCCAGAGATGGCTGGCGTCGCGCAGTTCGGCCTTTCCATTGTGTATCCACAGATAAACAGGTGTGTCTGATGCGCCACGAATGACGATGGCGTCAAAACCGGCGAATTTCAGTTCGGCCGGCCAAAAGCCGCCAGCCTGACTGTCGGCTATGCCGCCGCTGCTCGGCGATTTGCAGGTGGCGGTGGCCCGACTTTGCCCGCTGATGGGCAAGCCGGTGGGCGCACTGCACGCCAGTGTCAAGGTGTTGTCTGGCCCTAATGGATTAGCCCCTTTGGGCGTGAACTGCCACAAATAGTAAAGGCCGAGCAGGCTGCCGCCAGGGTATTGGCGGTAAAATGTTTCGTCTGGCTCTTCAATGTTGATTGCGTGGTGGGTGAGGTCAACGTGCAGAATCTTGCCGGTAAAGCCGTATAATTTAGTCACAGTCAATCTCCTTGTGGGAATGTGTGGGTATTGTAGCTGATGTGATACGGCCGTTCCACTTGCCAAAGTTGCTGTCAACAACCATTAACTTTTGCGCTTCGTCAGAGAGCTGGAACGGCCGACTAAAAGAGGCTTTATTGCGGTTTTGTTGCTGCTGGCGCGTCAATCTTATGGAGCCAGGTACCCCTTCTCGACGGCATCATCAATCAGGTTGAGAGCATAATCCCACAAGGTGCTGGAGCCTTTGTCCATATGCCCCGCCATTTGGATGACGCGGTCACGCGTGACATTGTTTTCGCGCCATGCTTTGCCCTGGTTGTCATAGTTGTGCAGCAGCGGGATGAAGCGGTCGAGGGCGTTGGCAAAATGGGAATCGGCCGTTTCCCGTCCTTCAAATTCTTGCCACAAAGCAATCAATTCATCTCGCTGGGCGGCTGGCAGCAGACCAAAAATGCGTGCGGCCGCTTGTTGTTCGCGCTCCGCTTTGCTGGCATTGCCGGTCTGGTCATACAAAAACGTGTCTCCGGCATCAATTTCCACAATGTCATGGATGAGCACCATTTTGACGACATGGCCGACATCTATCGCTTCATTGGCGTGTTCGGCCAGGGTCAATGCCATCAGGGCCAGATGCCAGCTGTGTTCGGCGCTGTTCTCGGCGCGGGAGCCGTCCAGCAAAAATGAGCGGCGCAGCACGCCTTTGAGCTTGTCTATCTCGCGGACGAATTCAAGTTGTTGGGTGAGTTGGTTCATAATTTTTAGTGTGTAAGCCATAAGCGATGGCTACGATTCGCGGTTCGCGTTTTTTTGTTGCAATTCTAGTTTCTTCAGACGATAGAGCGTTTCCTGCGTCAACTGTCGATGCTTGTTAATGATGTCGGCGAGAACGCCGAGCATGAGGATGAGTACGCCGACGATGAAAAGCCCGGTGCCAATGGTCAGCGATTGCAGCAAGCCCGTATAGCCACCTTCACTCAGGTAAATGAGCAGGAAACGGAGCCACGTTCCCAGCCCTACCAGCAGGAAAGGCAGCGCCAGATAGGTGAAGGTGCGGAGTGGCTCATAGAAGGCATAAAGACGGACAATGGTGCCACCCTGCGCTTTGATGAAGTGCCACATGTTGCGTTGCAGGCGAGACGGCCGTTTCGTCTCATTCGTTATAATCGGCACACTGTGCAGCGTCAATCCTAGCTTGCCTGCCTGGATAATCGTCTCCAGCGTGTAGCTAAAGCGCGTCAGAATGGTCAGGCGCAGCGCGGCCTCTTGCGAATAAGCGCGGAAACCGCTGGGCGCATCGGGCACATTTGT
This sequence comes from Ardenticatenaceae bacterium, assembly GCA_020634315.1. Classification (GTDB taxonomy): domain Bacteria; phylum Chloroflexota; class Anaerolineae; order Promineifilales; family Promineifilaceae; genus JACSRF01. The sequence goes on from JACKBV010000005.1 coordinate 88,218, forward strand.
GCCGCTGACCGTGCGTACCGTCCAACTGCCCAATAGCTGCAACAGCTTTTTCAACGGGGAAAAATGCTCAATATTTGTCACTTGCCGGTTGGCAATAACAATATCTGCTGTGCCGCGCACAATAGGCGCCACCAAATCGGCAATGTAGTGCCCTGGATATTGATTGTCGGCATCCGTATTGACAATGATGTCTGCCCCGCGCTGCAAAGAGGCATCTAGTCCGGTCTGAAAAGCTTTGGCCAACCCTAAATTTTGCGGATGGCGCACAATATGGGTCACGCCGCACGCTTGCGCGACGGCTACGGTGTCGTCACGGCTGCCATCATCGACGATCAGCGTTTCAATGCAATCAATGCCGGGAATCGCCTGCGGCAAATCGGCCAACGTCTCTGGCAGCGTGTCCGCTTCGTTATAGCATGGAATTTGAATGATGAGTTTCACGAGAAAGGATTGTAGTGTGCAGGGGGGGATGTGGGCAAGTATCCTGCATGGCATATTGGCCCGACTGCTTACCCCCCGCGTAAGATGTCATCCAGCTCCATTAAATTCAGCCCTTCCCACAAATAAAGCCGCATCTCCACACGCAGGTCATCGCTGACAGGGACGCCTTCACTTTGTAAGATTTCTGCTTGCACATTGGCGCCATGTTCGCGGTTGACGATGCTGATGCGTCCCTGACTGTTGACGACGCGCTGCCAGGGTACATCGTGTTCTTGCCGCTCTTTGAGCGCGTTGAGGGCATAGCCAACGGCGCGTGCCGCATTGGGGCGTCCGAGCATGGCGGCGATACGGCCGTAACTCGTCACCTTCCCCTGCGGAATCCGGCGCACAATAGCATAAACCTGTTCATAAAAATTGGGTTGTGTGCTCATTTTCATCATTCCTATATCGGCAAATTCATCGTTAATGCTATTGTCGGGAAGATAGAGACGGGTGTCAAACAATTGTTTGCTGCTTGCTATGTCCTGGCAATCTCCTTATCATTAACGCATAGGCGAGTCAATTTACCCGGAGGAACCCATGAAAAAGATATTGCGCATACATCTCAATCAGGATGAGACGAAAAAGGTTGTGCATTTTCTCGATCAAGAGATCGAAATTCACAGTATCGGCTGTCAGGGAGACAATGGTCTGGCCGAACGGCTCATTAGTGAGTATGACGGTCAGGTTGACGCCATTGCCCTGGATGGCATGCCCAACATGCTGGAGTTGGGCACGGCCCGCGTCGCCCATGTGGTAGGGGAAAAATTAGCCCAGCAAGCCACGCAAACGCCAGTGGTAAACGGCCGTATCATTCGCGCCGGTTTAGAGCGGTGGGGCGTCATCCTCGCCGACCGTGCCCAGCCCGGCATCTTCGCGCAAAAACACATCCTCATGGTTCCCGGTGTCTGTCACAACGGTTTGGCCCAGGCGCTGGCCCGGCGCAGCTCCAGCATTCGCTACGCCGATCCCGTCATCTACTTTGCCCTGCCCCAATTCCCCGGCGTCGGCAGCCCCATGACATTAGAGCAGGCGGCCGGCCCTACCCTGGAACAACTCAAAGAAGCCCCATTCCGCCGTATCAAGCCACAACCCGGCGATCCTGGCACACCGCGTGCCGCCGAACCCTTCCAATGGGCTGATGTCCTCGCCGGAGATATTGGCGCGATTCGTCGCTATGCCCCTGCCGAACTCAAACGCAAAACTGTTGTCGTTGAATGTGCCAGCGAAGAAGACCTGCAAGATTTACGTCAGCGAGGCGCGTCCATTTTGGTGACAATGATGCCCTCCTTGAACGGCGATAACCTGGGCAACTGGTCAGCGGCCGTTATCGAGGCCATTCTCGTGGCGCTGCGCCCCAACGTCAATGCGCCCCTTACCGAGGATACGTATCTCGACTTGATGGCTGACATCAAATGGACACCAGCCGTTCGCTACTTGCAGCCGGCCGACGCAGGCATCAACAAATTTGCTTTCGTCATCCATCCACTCAATATCAGCTTTATCCACAAACACCAACTCTTCCGCTGGACCCGCTACCTGCCAGATGATTTGGTGGAACGTACTGCCGCCTATATGCCGCCCATTTACCTCTCGCGCATTACGGGCGGGCAGTCGCCGACCACCGGGCAAAAGATTGAAGGTTACTTGATTAGCCTGGCCGCCACGCCTCGCCAGATGATGCAGCGTGGCGAACGCTTTACCTATGATCGCTTGAATAAGTCGGCAAAGATCGCGGAAAGGTTAGGGGCACGCATTATGGGATTGGGTGCCTTTACCAGTGTGGTCGGCGACGCCGGAATCACGGTGGCACATGAAGCAGATATTGCTATCACCAGCGGCAACAGCCTGACAGTTGCCGCCACCCTGGAATCGGCCAAGCAGGCTGTGATGCGCCTCGGCGTACAAGATTTGACCAGGGGCAAGGTGATGATTGTTGGCGCAACCGGCTCTATTGGCTCGATTTGTGCGCGGTTGTTGGCGCAAGCCATTTTTGATGTGGTCTTGGTCTCCATTGAGCCGGAGCGCCTCATTGAGTTGAAGCGCCTCATTCAAAGCGAGACGCCAGGAGCCACTGTTGCCATTGCCACCCGCGCCGATGAATATTTACCGGAATGTGACTTGATTGTCACGGCAACATCAGCATTTGGACAGCGCGTTATTGACATAACCAGATGCAAGCCTGGAGCCGTGATTTGTGATGTGGCACGGCCGTTAGACATCAATCCAGCCGAAGCAGAGCTGCGTCCTGACGTGCTCGTCATCGAGAGCGGCGAAGTGCTCATTCCCGGCGATATTGATTTTGGCTACGACATTGGTTTGCCGCCCAAGACTTCCTACGCTTGCCTGGCCGAAACCGCACTGCTGGCAATGGAAGGGCGCTTTGAGGATTACACCTTGGGGCGCAATATCACCATTGAGCGGGTGAAAGAGATTTACCATCTCTTCAAGAAGCACCAGTTCCAATTGGCGGGCTTGCGGTCGTTTGGTGGCTATGTGACAGAGGAGCAGTTCCAAGAGAAGGTGGAACTGGCACAGCGCTATCGCGATGATCCGGAACTGTTTGCCCGTGTGCAGGCGGAGGCGGCGGAAAAACTGAAGGCGATCCCGATCATGGCAAAAGGGGTAAAAGCCGCAAATGGCTCTGGTCGGAAATGGTTGTTGGCCGCCGGTGGCTTAGTGGCTGTGGGGACAGGGTGGTTATTAGGGCGCAAACGGTAATCAAATAAGCGTTTTTGCATAAGAAATCCTTATCGTGTAGCATCGAATTTGCCCGCAGCGATGCGGAGATTGCGTAAGGAGATGGTATTGGTATGCGACGTTTGTTTCCCTTTCTGTTGTTTGCGTTTGCTGCGCTTGTAACAGCTTGTGCTTCGTCGGCAGTGAAGCCAGCGGTGGATAGCAGCGAGCAAGCCGGACCTGTTGTAACGGTTTTCTACACACCTGCTTGAGGGTGCTGTGGCGACTGGATGGTGTATATGCAGGAAAATGGTTACACGGTGCAGCGCGAAGATGTTGAGAATCTTGGCGCGGTAAAAGTGGAATATCAGGTTCCGACGCAGCTCCAGTCTTGCCACACGGCCATCGTGGATGGCTATGTGATTGAAGGGCATGTGCCGGTAGCGGAGATTGAGCGACTGTTAACAGAGCGCCCAGCTATTCGTGGATTGGCTGTGCCGGGGATGCCGGCCGGATCGCCAGGGATGGAATCTCCTGGTGTGGCTGACCAGCCTTATGATGTGATTGCTTTTGACGAAGCAGGGAATACGGAAATTTTTGCCAGTTATCGGCCGTAAATGGCGTTTGTGCGGCGTGTAGGGTTTACACGCCGCACTTTTGTTTCGTTTTAGTTATTTTCCCCATACGTTGCTTCAGACTTTTGCCAAAATCTTTGTTGCCTCGCCTGGGCGAGGGCTATCTCGTGCAGGACGATGGATTCCCGCCTGCGCAGGCATGGCGTTTGGCGACTTTGGTAAAAGCCTGCAAATTGCTTGCGCCTCGCGAAATCTTCTTGACAAAACGATTCGTTTTGTATTACTATTTCCATACTAGTTTGAAAAACAAACTAGTATGGAAATAGTGACTTGTTGGAAAATGAGGTGTACAAATGTCTCCCAAAACTGATCTTGAGCTGCTGCGTAAGAAAGCCTATTTCTCATACCATGAAGATGGGCTGCTCGACCTGATGATTGGGTTGAGTATCCTGGGGTTTGGGTTGGATATGGCGGCCGATAACGCTGCTTTTCTGGTGGCAAGTTGGATATGGGTTGTGGTGTATATGCCGCTGAAGAACCGCATCACTTTTCCCCGATTGGGGTATGTGCGCTTTGATGACGAGCAGGACACCAAGAAACGGTTACTGCTGCTGTTGGTTATCGGCGTTGTTGTTGGGCTGTTGTTTTTCGGGATGGTGGTGTTTGAGTCGCAAGATTCTTTGCCTGTGTCCTTTGCAAATTGGCTGCGTACCTATCATATGATGTTGATTGGCGGTTTGTTTGCGCTGCCGCTGTTGGGTGCGTGGCTGTGGACGGCCGTTCACCGATTCTGGATCTATGCGGTCTTGTTAGAAGTGCTGATATACGTCGGCATTCAAATTGGGCTGGAGCCAGCGGTTTACACGATGCTGCCTGGCGGTGTGATTGCGCTGTTGGGGTTGGTTTTCTTGCTGCGATTTTTGCATAAATATCCGGTGTTGGCAGAATAGATTTCATGAGTGGATACACAAACAGAGGCGGGCAGGCGGCCCACGGAGTGGGATATGAGCAGCGATGAACTGGACAATGAAGATTTGCAGGTAATCGCCGATTTGGATCGTGCCATTCATGCGCCAGCGCGGTTGATGATTTTGGCGTTGTTGGCGGTGATTGACAGTGCAGACTTCACGTTTTTGTTGACACAGACTGGCTTGACACGAGGTAACTTGTCATCACATTTAAGCAAATTGGAGGAGGCGGGATACATTGTGGTGACTAAGCAATTTGTCGACAAGATTCCGCGTACGCTGATTCGCCTGTCGGACACAGGGCGAGAGGCGATTCAGACGTACCGGGAGCAGATGCGGTATGTGTTGGATGGGTTGTTGAATGGCGGCAACGGTGTACCACAATAGTGAACGGTTGTCATCAAATTGTGGTATAATTTAGGTGGTTTTTAGTAGGTTTGAACAATGATCGGCCATGCGGGGCGTTTATCCCCAGTGGTTTGTTTGAACGAGAAAATTGACCTGCATGTCTGATCAGGAGGTGGGTGAGACATGCAGCGGTATGGTAAGGTCGCTCTTCTCTTTGTGTTGCTGGTTTTGACAGGGTGTACGCGGGCTGTGGAGGGCGTGAATGATACGGCCGTTGCCATTGAAGCGACAGCTGCGGTGGAAACGGCCGTAAAAACCCCGGTTGAAGTAGTCATTGCCCGTAACGCTGTGCTTGATTTTTTGCGCGAGGGTGCCAATGAATGTGTGCCACCGGCGGGCGTGCAGTGGCAGTTGGCTGAAAGTGGCGAGAAGACGCCGCCGGGTTTTGGCGTTTACCGCTTTGTGTCGGAGGAGTGTGCCATCACCGTTTCGTATCCATTGACGACGACAGAACCGCTCTATAATGTGGCCGTGGGACATGGCATCACTGGTTTTTGCTGGCAGGCGGTGGTGGATGGAAACGGCCGTATTGTCAAAACGGGCAGCGCGGCCCAGCTTGAAGCGGGTGAAGGGAATCCAGCCTCGATTTATTGCACCAATGAGGGGTATCAATACGAGATTCGCACGACAGACGATGGCACGAAATGCGGCGTTTGTACATTTCCCGATGGCAGTGCGTGCAAAGGTTGGGATTTCTTTTTTGGGACGTGTGGGCCAGGAGATATTCCCGCGAGTGAGCAGGAGTGAACGAGGGTTATGCCGTTTGTCGCTTACCGTTTGCGTTACCGCCTGCGGCCTCATCCAAAAACCAGATAAGCTGCCCCTGTCGCGGTTGGATGCGCTGGGCGGGCCATTTCTCTGGGTCGTGTGTGCCGTGGAGAACGGCCGTTACCGCTGCCGCCTTTTGTGCTCCCGTTACCAGAAAAATGACCTGACGCGCATCGTTAAAGACCTGCGGCGTGAGCGTGAGGCGGTGTGCCGGGCGCGTTTCGTAAAAGGCGGTGACGGCCATGACCGGTTGTGTGTTCTCGGCGCTGGGGATGGGGCCAGGAAAGAGGGATGCGGTGTGCCCATCGTCGCCCATGCCCATGATGGCGAGGTCGAAGCGGGGGAAGGGGCTGTCATCTTCGGCCATTGCGCGTAATTGTGCGGCATAATCGGCTACGGCGGCGGCCGCTTCCAATTCCCCTTTGGCGCGATGAATGTGCGCGGCGGGGATGGGCACGTGGCGCAGCAGTGCGTCATATGCCTGCCCATAGTTGCTGCCGGGATCGGTGGGGGGTACGAGGCGTTCGTCACCCCAGAAAACGTGTGTTTGCTGCCAGGGAATTTGGGCGTAGGCGGGTTGGCGTAGTTGTTGAAACAGTGCCAGCGGCGTGCTGCCGCCAGAAAGGGCAACGAGGAAACGGCCGTTTTGGGAAACGGCCGTTTTTGCTGCTGCCATAAAAAGCGCGGCTGCGGCTGTGCTCAGAGCCGTGCTGTCTGGGAAAATGCGTATCTGGGTCATGCGGTGAATTCGGCAAGGCTATCGTGGGCGGCACCGTGCAGTGCTACCTGTGGATTTTGGATGACGTGCAGCGGAATGTGCGATAAAAGTTCGCTGAAACGCCCTTTGTGCGCCACAAATCCCAGGAATTCGGGGCGCTGCAACAGCGGCAGAATGCGCGGCGGAATGCCACCACCGATGTAAACACCGCCGGTCGCCAGCATTTTCAGGGCGATGTTGCCCACTTCGCCACCCAAAATTTTGACAAACAATTCGAGTGTGGCGACGGCAATCGGTTCGCGTTTTTCCAAAGCGGCATGGAAGATGATGGGCGTGCGATCTTCGGCCAGGGCTAAATCGCGGCGCAGCCAGCCTGGATTTTTGTAGTAGTGGCCGTCGCTGAGGAAGTCGAAAATGTTGGGAATGCCGCTGCCCGAACAAACGCGTTCGTAGCTGACATGGCCGAATTTGCGCTGCAAATAAACGAGCAGATCGAGTTCTTCCTGGTTGTTTGGGGCAAAAGAGACGTGCCCGCCTTCGGTGGGGTAGGCGCGGTAGCGCTGCCCGTCCCATACCAGAAATGCTTCGCCAAGCCCGGTGCCAGGAGCGATGACGGCGATAGCGCCCGTGGGATTGGGCACGCCGCTGTTCAGTGTTACCAGTTCATCACCGGCGAGATGGGGAACGGCCGTGGCAATTGCTTCCAGGTCGTTGAGCAGATGCACGCGCGGGATGTGAAATGTATCGCTGATGATTTGCGCGTCAATGACCCAGGGCAGGTTGGTGATGGCGGCACGGCCGTTCACAACCGGACCAGCCACGCCAAAGGAGGCGGCCACCGGCATTTCGCTCTCGCCTGCTAAAAATTCAGCGATGATGTTTTCTAATGAACTGTATTTATTGCTGGGGAAGGTTGTTTGGCGTAACGGCCGTTGCACATCCCCATCATTGGCAAATAACGCCAAAACTGTTTTGGTCCCACCAATGTCGCCAGCTAATATCATGATGTTTTTTGTTATGACTCCACGCGCACCCCGCGCCAAAAAGCAACGTAATCCCTGATTTCTTCCGCTGCCGGTTTCGGGTTGGGATAGTACCAGGCCGCATTTGCGTTTACTGTGCCAGCAACAACGATGTCGTAATAGCTGGCAACCCCTTTCCAGGCGCAGGTTGTGTGCGTTTTATTGCTTTTGAAATATGCTTTGTTAATGGAATCTGGGGGGAAATAATGATTGCCCTCGACGACAATCGTGTCGTTGCTTTCTGCCAAAATTCTATCTTTCCATATTGCTTTTGCCATTATTTTCCTCGTCTAACGATAGTTTTCCGGAAGTTTATACCGTGAAAGGGTGTTTTGATGCCAATCTCCGGGGAGTTGGATTTCATCACTTTTTGCTTATGACGAATAGTCTGTTTCTAAGATGCGCAGCAGCGCTTCAAATTCCTTGTGGCAGTCCGGGCAGACATCCAAATGATGTTTGACCAGGGGCATGACAAGGGCGGCATCTGCTTCATTTTTTACGGCCGTTTCCACATATTCATCCAATAAGGCAAACGTCTCAGCGCATGAATACTCATCTTCCTCTGTGTGGGCAAGGATGTGCATCAACATAGTTACATTGTCAGCCGTAATAATCTCTCCCGTGTCGAATTTGCCAGCAGGAAAGGTTGCTGATGCCCGCTTTGGTTGTGTCATATCAGGTTCACCCATTCCGAATTTTTGTCGGAATAATTGCCTCAATTTTTCAGTCAAGCTTGCCATATCTGCCTATTTCGATGTGGTGGGTTGCGCTGTTCTTACCATTGCCCACAGTCTGGTTATTCAAAAACAGCCAGGACATCGGCTGGCGTCAAATCATTTTCTTCGAGAAGCTTTTTCAAACGGAATCGGGCATCATGCAATAATTTGTAGACGGCATTGGCCTTCATGTTCATCTGCTGCGCCACTTCTGGCGTTGGCTTGCCTTGAATCACACCCAAAATGATGACAGTTCGCTGCTTTTCCGTCAGGCCATTTTTGATGATCTGGTTGATGCGCTTCAATATATCTGCCTGTTCGGTGGCGATTTCTGGTGTGGGGGCGGTGTCGGCGATCAGGCTGGGTGTGTAATCGCCTTCTTCGCTGTCGGTGATGCCATCCAGAGAAGCGTCTTGCCAGCGCTTGCGCCGCAGCTCTGTCAGCGCAACGGACAGGGCAATTTTATGTGCCCAGGTGGTGAATTGGCTGCGTCCGGCAAAGGAGCCTAGATTGTCCAGGATACGGAGAAGCGCTTCTTGGGCGAAATCTTCAGCCAGGCTCTCAAATTCTGGCGCGGATGTGTTGACTTGTGCCAGCAAACCGCGGCGCAAGCCTGCAACGAGGATTTTACGCAAGTCTGTTAATGCTGCTGTGCGTGCTGTTCCTTCTGTTTGCAGGTCTGTGAGCCACTGTTCGTTGCTTCGTTTTGCCGCCAATCGTTCCTCTTTATCGTTGTTGACTGTTGTGTCAATGTGTTGCGTGTATTTTTATCGTCAAATGCGGGTCTGGGCAATATGCGTTGCCAATAAAAAAGGGCACTCAAGTGCCCCTTTCTCATTCTGGTTGTATGCGGAATATGTACCCGGTGCCGCGTTCGGCAATAATGTAGGCGGGTTCTTCCGGGTTTACTTCTATTTTGCGCCGCAGTCGGTGAATGTGAACGTGCAGCCGGTCTTCCTGGGCGTTTTCCATGGGCCACAAGCGGTTGAGGATGAAATCGGTGGTGACGATGCGCCCCATATTGCGTACCAGGATGTAGAGCAGTTTGGTTTCGGTGGGGGTCAGGGAGACGGCTTCACCGGCGACGAGTGCTTCGCGCTTCGGAAAGTTGATGAGCAAGCGGTCGTCGATGCGGGTGGTGGAGTCGAGTGTGTAGCTGTAGTCGCCCATGCGCCGCAAAACGCGTTTGATGCGTGCGACCAATTCTGCCGGGCTGAATGGCTTAACAATGTAATCTTCAGCATAGGTTTCGATGGTGCGCACGATGTCTTCTTCGGTGGCAACGGCCGTTAACATGACGACTGGCATATCACTGAATTCGCGCACTGCGTGGCAAAATTCGATGCCGCTCATGCCTGGCATGTGCCAATCGACAATGGCTAAGTGTGGCATGCCGTGCCGATTGATCAGGTTTAGGGCTTCTTTGCCGGAAACGGCCGTTAATACTTGAAACCCGGCATGTTCAAGCGTATGTTGGACGATACGTAATGTGTAAGTATTGTCGTCTACTGCCAATATTTTCTGGGGTTCTAATGACGGATCGAGCATAATGATTTTTACGTTAAGATGATTTTATTTTCCAGATTCTCTTAAAAATAGTGAAGCTTCGTTCGTTCTTCAAAGATTGAAGTATACAGGAACCCTTTTACATATGAAAGTAAAAACGGCGAGATTCACCCGCTTAAAAGCTAACTGTGCGGGATCAACCGTGTCGGGTTGTTTTTGTTGGGTGGCCGGAAACGGCCGTTATCGTTATCAATGTTTACCATGCCCATTTACTCATCCAAACCGGCGTTCTAGAATTGTCACCCGTCCTATTTCTGTTAAAATTCGTCCCCGAATGCTTTTGCCCTAGTTTTATGCATGTGTTATAACTGAAAAGAGACAGATTTCACAATCTCCATCAGGAGGAAGAGGACCCCACGTGTTAAGTGATTGGCAATTCATCGCTATTTTTGTTGTATTGGCGCCAATTTTCCCGGCGGCCCCTGTCATTCTGAATTATGTACTCGGCCCCAAAAAGCCGAACCCCATCAAACAAGAAACCTATGAATGTGGTATCGAAACTATTGGCAGTAGTTGGATTCAGTTCAAGGTGCAATACTACATTTATGCTTTAGTCTTTGTCGTTTTCGACATCGAAGCCGTTTTCTTGTTCCCGATAGCCGCAGCGTATGGACAATTAGGATTGTTTGCCGTCATGGAGACCGTTTTGTTCATCTTCTTGTTGGCTGTTGGGTTGCTGTATGCTTGGGGCCGTGGCGTCCTGGAGTGGGTGTAAGCCTTCACCCAATCTCGCGTCGTTAAAACAGTTTATTAGCCGTTATGGATTAAATTGATGACGGTAAGCCATTCTCGACTGGAGAGCAATTTATGGAATTTCTAAAAAGCCTGGTCGAATTAACACTCTTCGACTACTTGCGCCAGGTGTGGGGCAATGCGGCTTGGGTCGAAGTTGTCCTCGATATTATTGGCGTTGTTGTCGTTTCTACATTTTGTTTATTGGTGGTCGTGTTCCTCATCTGGTTAGAGCGGAAAGTGATCGCCCGTATCCAAGATCGTATTGGCCCCAATCGTGTTGGTGGCAAATATGGCTTGTTGCAAACTGTAGCGGACGTGCTCAAACTGCTCAGTAAAGAGAGCTTTACGCCAGCCGATGCTGACAAACCGGCCTATAATGCAGCGCCCTTCCTCATTGTTATTAGTGCTTTGTTGATGTGGGCAGTGCTGCCTTTTGCGCCCGGTGTTGTGGGAGTTGACCTGAACATCGGGCTTTTTTATATCTTGTCGGTTAGTTCGATATCGGTTGTTTCCTTACTGTTGGCAGGATGGGGATCGAACAACAAGTATGCTTTGTTGGGGGCGTTTCGCTCTGTAGCCCAGTTGGTGAGCTATGAAGTGCCGATGATTTTGTCCCTGGTTGTTCCGATTTTGTTGGCACGTTCCATGTCTACGCAAGACATTATCGGGGCGCAGTTGGTGGCTCCGTTTATGTTTGTTGTACCGCTTTCCGCCATCATTTTCTTTATTTCCTCTCTGGCGGAAACGGGACGAACCCCATTTGACTTGTTGGAAGCAGAGTCGGAAATTGTGGCTGGTTTTCACACAGAATACAGCGGCATGAAGTTTGGCATGTTTTTCCTGGCGGAATTCATGAGTACATTGTTTATGTCTGGCTTGTTTGCGGTTGTATATTGGGGTGGTTGGAGCCTGCCTATTCTCAATATGATTTTGTCCCTCTTCGGCGTAACGCCAATTGACCTGTCGGTGATTGCTTTTGGTCGCCTGATCGGGTTAGTTGTGTTTTTCGTGAAGATGTTCGCTGTTTACTTTGTCTACATTTGGATTCGCGGGACGCTGCCACGTGTGCGTGTTGACCAACTGTTGAACTTTAACTGGAAGTTCCTGGTTCCGTTGACGCTGGTGTTGGTTTTGGTTGTTGCTGTGGTGGATAAACTGATTCCGGCGGAGATGGGTGTGTTGGGACGTGCCGCGATTCATTTGATGACCAATTTGTTGATTGGGTTTGGCACGATTGAGGTGCTGCGACAAAGTGCGCGGCGGAAGCGACTTTTAGTGGAAGAGGTGGAAACGGCCGTTTCCCATCACGATGATCATGGTCATGGCGATCACGGTCATGACGATCACGGCGACCACGCCATGCACGGCGCAGATGTCGTGGCAGCACATTAGTACGGAGAGTTCTGGCATATGGCTGAGCAAATCATCTTTGTCATTTTAGCGGTTCTCACCATTGGCTCGGCGCTGGCTGTGGTAACCAACCGCAATCTGTTTCGCTCTGCATTGGCCTTAATGGTCACGTTTTTGGGCGTAGCTGGTTTCTATGTTTTGTTGGAAGCAGGTTTCCTCGCTGCTTCTCAGTTATTGGTTTACATTGGCGCGATTTCTATCTTGATCATTTTTGCCATCATGATGACCCGACGCATGATGCAGACTTCGGAAGCATCGTTTAATGCGCAGTGGGGATTGGGCCTGTTTGCGGCAATGGTCGTCCTGGTTATCTTGGGTTTTGTGATTGGCAACTATTGGCCGTTGGCTCCTGCTGATATGTTTTTACAAACGCGAACCCCGGTCAGTGATGCCGTGATCGAGAACAGTGTGGTGGAATTGGGGAAGGCAATTGTCAGCCCGAATGCCTTTGTTTTGCCCTTTGAACTGGCTTCTATCTTGTTGTTGGCCGCTTTGATAGGGTCTATCGTGGTGGCCTGGCCGCCGCAGGAGGAAAACGAAGCATGATTCCTTTATCCTGGTATCTGTTAGTTGCGGCCGCTTTGTTTAGTATTGGTCTTTATGGGGTGTTTGCCCGGCGCAATGCCGTTGCCATTCTCATGTCGGTTGAGCTGATTTTAAATGCAGTCAACATTAACCTGGTAGCTTTTTGGCGTTATCGCACGCCGGAAATACCATCGGGCATGGTTTGGGCGATTTTTGTGCTGGTTGTTGCTGCTGCGGAAGCGGCCGTTGGTCTTGCTCTGGTAATTTCCATTTATCGTAATCGCGATTCGGTCATTGCCGAGGAGTTGGACTTACTGAAGAATTAACGTAAACCGTTAACTGTTACGGCTTACGGACTACGAATTACGGATGACAGTATATGGGTGAACAAACATTGCAAACGATGACCTGGCTCATTCCGGTCGGTCCCCTGCTCACGTTCTTTTTGATTGTGCTTTTTACCAAGCATAATCGGACGTTAAGCTGGCTGCTGGCGTGGGCGGCGACGATCAGTTCGCTGGTGTTGGCCTGGACGGTGGCGCTGAATGTGTTCGCGGAAGGGTATCACCACCTGGAGGAACACCCGAATGTGGTGAAAAGTGCCATTGATTGGCTGCCTGTTGGCGATTTTGCGCAAGGGACGTGGCTGCAAATGGGCGTGGCGGTGAATCCGTTAACGGCCGTTATGCTTCTCATGGTTTCCTTTGCTATCGTCATGATTTTTGTCTACAGCGTGGGCTACCATAACTATGGTCAGCCGCGCGGCAGCCACATTGGTGAGCCGAATCATGGTCAGGAAGACCCGCTCATCGCCCGCTTTTTTGCTCTGATGAGCCTTTTTGCTGGCGCGATGCTGCTGTTGGTGGTTTCCGATAACTTGCTGATGCTTTTTATCGGCTGGGAAATCATGGGCTTCTGCTCTTATTCGCTGATCGGTTTCTGGTATGCACGCGAGTATCATTTGGAACCGGGCGCGATTCCGCATATCCCACCGCGCAAAGCGGCTGTGAAGGCGTTCATGACCACGCGTATTGCTGATGTGGTGATGCTGCTCGGTATTGTTTATTTTTACCGGGTGTTTGGTACGCTGAATTTTGCGGATGCATTGTCGGCACATGGTCTGGAAACGGCCGTTCACCTGGTTAGCGCTGGAATCCCCGGTTTAGGTTTGATGGCCTTGTTACTCTTCACCGGTACAGTCGGTAAATCCGCACAATGGCCGCTGCATGTCTGGTTGCCCGACGCGATGGAAGGCCCGACCCCGGTTAGCGCTACAATTCATGCCGCCGCGATGGTCTCGGCCGGCGTCTTCATGATCATTCGCATCTTCCCCCTCATTGCTGTCGGTATGGGGCCGCAAGGCAGCCCGACAGTGGGTTGGGTCATTGCTGGCATCGGATCCTTCACGGCGTTAATGGCGGCAACCATTGCCGTCGCACAATATGACGTGAAAGGTGTCCTTGCTTATTCCACCATCTCGCAGCTTGGTTTTATGGTTGCCGCAGTTGGCATGGGCGCTTACGTCGCTGCCGCTTTCCATTTAATTACACACGGTTTCTTCAAGGCACTGCTATTTCTTGCTTCTGGCTCCGTTATTCATGGTATGGAGCATGGGGCGATGGAAGTGCATGACCACCACACTGACCCGCAAGATATGCGTTATATGGGTGGGTTGCGCCACAAAATGCCGCGCACATTCTGGACATTCCTCATCGGCGGCATGGCGCTGTCCGGGTTGCCATTTATTACCGCCGGGTTCTGGTCCAAAGATGAAATTTTTGCTGATGCGTGGTACCAGTTCAGCCATGACGGTAGTGCCCTGGGCTTGTTTGTCTTCATTATGTTGGGCCTGGCTGCATTTCTCACCGCCTTTTACACCATGCGCCAGATCAGCATGACATTTTTCGGCCAACCACGTACGCCTCTGGCCGAACATGCCCATGAGAGCAGCAATTTCATGACCATTCCGTTGATGGGTCTGTCCATTTTTGCTGTGGCGGCTGGATGGTTTGGTATTCCTGATACATTCCTGGGTCTGGATTTGGGCAAAATCAACTTGTTCCACCATTATGTTGGCTCGGCCATTTACAAAGTAATGGAAGAGTTACACGAGGCGCATCTGGTTCACCACGCTATCGAAACGTTGCCTTGGAGTTGGGTTCCATTGATAGCTTCACTGGTTGTTGCTTTAGGTGGTTTAGCCGTCGGTTGGACACTGTATGCACGCAAACCTTTGCAAAAGGATCAAAAAGACCCCCTCATCGGTATTTTGGGGCCGGGACTGCATACTTTTCTCAATAACAAATGGTATTGGGATGAGTTATATCAAAAAGTGTTCATTGCCCCGACCGTCTACTTCTCGGAAAAGATTGTGTACGAGGTGATGGATAAGGGCATCATTGATGGCTTTTTGCATCTGGTTGCCCATGTGTTCTACACAATCGGCCGTTACATGAAGCGTACTGAAGAACTCGTCTTTGGTGATGGTGTAGATTGGGTAAAAGACCAATTCCTGGCAATGGTTAAAGAATTCCGCCAGTTGCAAACAGGTAAAATTCAGGAATACGTTGTCGTTTCGATGCTCATTGCATCGGCTTTAATAGCAGTCGTGTTGGCAATCAACTATGGCTGGATAACAAGTTTATTCTAACCCTTCGGGAGACCAAATGAACTTTATTCAAGACAATCTCCTCCCTCTGACCGTGTTTTTCCCGGCGCTGGCGGCCTTGATTATCCTCTTGGTGCCAAACGACGAGAAAAACGTGATCCGGCGTCTCGCCCTGGCTTTTAGCCTGGTGCCATTGGCGTTGACTCTCTATATGTGGTTTCAATATGACCGCTATACTGCCAATCTTCAATTTGAAGTAATGGCGCAATGGTTCCCGGCTATTGGTTCCAGTTTTCACATGGGCCTTGATGGCATCAGCCTCCCCATGTTTTTGCTGACGACCATTCTCGCGCCGCTTTCCATCCTTGCCTCGTTCAGCATCGAAGACAAAGTGAAGATGTACATGGTGTTGTTCCTGGTGTTGGAAATGGCAATGTTGGGACTGTTTGCTTCACTTGACCTGATCATCTTCTTCATCTTTTGGGAGTTTGGTCTGGTGCCGATGTATTTCCTCATTCGTTTGTGGGGCGGCGCGGATCGAGAATATGCTTCCTTTAAGTTCATGATTTATACGATGGCGGGGAGTCTCGGTTTGCTGCTTTCCATTCAGGTGATGGGACTGGCAACCGGTACATTTGACATCATTCAGTTGATGGACAAATGGGTACATATGGAAGGTACACACCTTGCCGGAACCGGATTATCCATTGAACTGGTAAAAAATGTGGCTTTTTGGGCGTTTGTCATTGCCTTTGCCATCAAAGTGCCGGTGTGGCCTTTCCACACCTGGCTGCCTGATGCGCACACACAAGCACCTACGGCCGGCTCTATGATTTTGGCTGGCGTGTTGTTGAAATTGGGTGCGTATGGGTTTATTCGCCTCGTCATCCCGTTGTTCCCGGAACAAGCCAACCTGACAGCCGGTATTTTGGCAACCTTTGGCATGTTAAGTGTGGTTTTGGGCGGCTTCGCCGCCTTTGGACAGTGGGATTTCAAACGGTTGGTTGCTTACTCTTCCATTAACCATATGGGTTTTGTGGTGATGGGGATTGCTGTTATGGCGTATGCGTATGGACGGGCTGGCAGTTTTGCTGACCCTGGCGTGGCGCAAGACGCGATCATGGCTACCAACGGGGCTGTATTCCAGATGTTCAATCATGGTTTGTCGGCGGCTGGTATGTTTTTCCTGGTAGGTGTGATTTATGACCGTGCGCATACCCGTGATTTGAAAGAGTTTGGCGGTATCTGGACTATTTTGCCCGTTTACGGCACGATTCTCATTTTCACGAGCATGGCCTCGCTGGGGCTGCCTGGGTTGAATGGGTTTGTCAGCGAGTTCCTGGTGGTGCGTGGTAGTTGGGAGATTTTTGCGCCGCAGTTGGCGATGGCAATGTTGGGCTTGTTGATGACAGGTGCCTACATTTTGAAAGCTATTGGGCAGACATTGCATGGGCAGGTTAACCCGCGTTGGGTGAAACTGCCAGACATGACGCTGCGTGAACATTTGGTAATCTGGCCGCTGATGGTTTTGATGCTGTCATTGGGCATCTGGCCACAGTGGTTGTTGGTATTTATTAACGATACTGTGACGAAGCTGTTTGGGTGATTTTATGGACTTTCCCTATTTATCAATCATCGCACTTTCGCCAATAGCGGCTGCTGTCATCATTTTGATGATGCCGAAGGAGCGTGGAGAGAATTCGCGCATGTTGGCATTGGCGGCCATGATTCTTGGTCTGGTGTTGTCGTTGTATATGTACATCGCCTATAACCAGAATTTGCCTCCCGCAGATGCGCGTTGGGCAGACACTTTGATGTTTGTTGAGGAGCATGGCTGGATTTCTAGCATTGGTGTGAATTACATTCTTGGTATTGATGGCTTGAGCGCGACGCTGGTCTTGCTCACGTCTATCGTTGGCCTGGGGGGCGTGCTCATCTCCTGGAGTATTGATGATCGCCCGCGTGAATTCTATGCCTTTTTCATGCTGTTGGTGGCGGGTGTGCAGGGTGTGTTTGTGGCGGTAGATGGCTTTTTGCTCTTCTTCTTCTACGAACTGGCTGTGCTGCCGATGTATATCATGATCGTCATCTGGGGTTGGAAGGAACGGCGTGAATATGCGGCGATGAAGCTGACGCTCTATTTGTTGATCGGCAGTTTTATTTCGTTTATTGCTTTTCTGGTGTTGTATTTCAAATTACCGGAGCAGGGTTTGCCATTGACGTTTGATTTGCGGGTCTGGTCGGAAGCGCAGTTCCCGTTTGAGTTGCAAAAGATTTGGTATATGCCGTTGTTCCTGGGGTTTGCGGTGTTGGGCGGTTTGTGGCCGTTCCATAACTGGTCACCGGATGGTCATGTGGCTGCGCCAACGGCCGTTTCCATGATTCATGCTGGCGTCTTAATGAAACTCGGTGCTTATGCCGCTATGCGCGTCGGTATCCAGATTTTGCCCGAAGGCACTGTCTATTGGATGCCCTTTATCATCTTGCTGACTTTGATAAACGTCGTGTACGGTTCTTTAATTGCCATGCGCCAGCGCGACATGAAATACTTGATTGGGTATTCCAGTGTTAGCCACATGGGATTGGTTTCTATGGGGTTTGCGGCCATGAACCTGACAGGGTTCACGGGTGCAGGCATTCAGATGGTCAGTCATGGGGTGATGACGGCGCTCTTCTTCTCTGTGGTCGGTATGATTTACGACCGCGCACACACTCGCGACATGGACAAACTAAGCGGTATGATGAAAGTGCTGCCCTGGCCGTCCGTTGCCTTTATCATCGGTGGTCTTGTCTCGATGGGTATGCCGGGCTTGTCTGGTTTTATTGCTGAGTTCCCCATTTTCCTTGGCGTGTGGAGCGGTGGCAGTATGAACCTCAGCGGCACGATTTTTGGCCTGAACCCGGCAAACTACTATCCAATCGTGGCGATTATTTCCTCGTTGGGTATTGTGATTACGGCCGCTTATGTGGTGCGAGCTATCGGTACGGTCTTTTTTGGCGAGTATGATGGGCATAAGTGGCACGATATGCGCCCCATTTTGCCAATCGATAAATTTACATTGGTGATGTTTAGCGCCATTTTGATTTTAATTGGCGTTTTGCCTTCGGTCATTGCCCCAGTGATACAGTCTGGTATGACCCCTGTCGTTAATCGTCTTATTGAAGCGCAGCAAACGACCACCTTTATGGACACGGTTCAATCGGCTGCGACCCATCTCATTCATTGGTTGGGAGGTGCATAAGTGACCTCAGATATTACCCCATCATGGGTGCTGGCATTGCTGCCAGAAATTGGGTTAGTTGTATTGCTGCTTGTTGTCCTGGCGTATGATCGGGGCTTGAAGCCGCCAGATCGGCGTAAGGTTGGGGTGGTGACAGCCTGGGGCGCATTCATTGTCCTGTTATTGACGGTGGGACAATGGTTCGTGTTGGGCGAGCCTGATGCCAATGCTTCTTTATTGGGCAGCCTCTTTTGGGGCGGAATGATTCGGCATGATTTGGTGACGTTGGTGTTTCGCATCATGTTTTTGATGGCCTTGATGCTAACCAGCCTGATCTCGTTGGATGTGAAGCCGCTGCAAAAGGGTGAATATTATGCCTTGCTGATTACAGCTACGATTGGCTTTGGTATGATGGCGGCGGCGACCGATTTGATGATGCTCTATGTCGCGCTAGAGACGGCGAGTATTTCATCTTATGTTTTAGCTGGTTTCATGACGACAAACAGCCGTTCGGCAGAAGCTGGTATGAAATATTTTGTTTATGGCGCTTTTGCGACCGGTGTGATGTTATACGGCATGAGCTTGCTGTATGGCATTACCGGACAGACGAATTATTTCGGCATTACCAACTTTTTGGCGGCGGCTGGCCCGGCACCAACAGAGGCGCAGGCGGTGTTTTTGCTGTCAGCGGTGATGATTGTGGTTGGGTTTGGCTTTAAGATTTCGGCCGTGCCGTTTCATTTTTGGACGCCTGATGTCTATGAAGGGTCGCCCACGCCATTTACGGCGTTTGTCTCTACAGCTTCAAAGGCGGCCGGTTTTGCTGTTCTCTTGCGGTTGTTTCAGTCCGGTGTGCTGGGCGAACCGACGCAGGGCAGCGGTTGGTGGGCCATGCTGGTAGCGATGGCAATCGTGACCATGACCCTGGGCAATTTTGCCGCCATTTTCCAGAACAACATCAAGCGGATGCTGGCGTACTCTAGTATCGCGCAGGCTGGATATGCGTTAGTTGGCCTGGTTTCGTTGTCACAGGATGGCTCTGGCGCAACCATGTATTACTTGCTCATGTATATTTTTACCAATATCGCGGCTTTCGGCGGCGTAGTCATGGTGAGTAATTTGACCGGATCGGAGAAGCTGGAAGATTTCAACGGATTAAGTCGTCGTTCTCCTTATCTGGCATTGGTCATGCTTTTTGCTATTTTGTCGTTGGGGGGCATTCCGCCAACGGCTGGTTTTATTGGCAAGTTTTTCCTGTTTAAAGCGGCCGTTGATTCCGGGTTGTGGTGGTTGGCGTTGTTTGGCATTTTGAATGCGTTTGTGGCGCTTTACTATTACTTGTCGGTGGTTAAGTACATGTATCTGTACCGCTCTGACCAGGAAGATGTGGCAATTCCGGTGTCGCGTGGTGCGCAAATTGGGTTAGCTCTGGCAACGGCCGTTGTGATTTTGTTGGGTGTTTTGCCGGAGCCGATGTTTGAGTTAACGCGACAAGCGGCGGCATTCTTGTTTGCAGGTTAACAATAATTGACAATAATTGTCGAAGATATTGTTTGTGATATAATGCGCAAAATCCGCGCCTTAAAAAGAGAGCTGTGTCTCAAAATTCACAAGTAAACCAAACAGCAGTATTGGCCGGCATGGTTGGTCAGGTAGGTTGTGTGACCGGCCTGGTGGCTATTGTGATCATTGCCTTGGCGTTTGGCCTGGGGCGTTTTCTTGACACTCAGTTTGATGTCAAGGGCATTTTCACGGTTCTATTGTTGGTGGCAAGTTTTCCAGTCACGTTGTATGTGATGGTGAGAATTAGCCTACAGATGGTGGAGCGCGCGCAAAATCGTGTGCACCAACTGAATCAACAACACCAGCAAGAAGCAAATCAACAAGAGGAATAGAGTTTAATAGAGGTAAATAGGCAGATTATGAAGAAACGATATGTCATACTCTTGGCTGTGTTGCTGATGATCGTTTTCGGCTCATTTGTCCAGTATACAAAACCGGTACGGCCGTTTATCCAGTTACCGGGCGAGACCTATCCAGGTTCAGCCAATTGGCCGATTATCGGGCCAATTTTTGGCGGACTGACCAATACTTTTATGTCTTCGTTGGTCGCCTGGATTGTCGTTTTGGTGCTGGCTGTGAGCTTGAAAGCACGTTCGCGTACAGCCGATGAAGTTCCCACCGGCTTTTACAACTTCTTTGAGATGATCATAGAAGTGGCATACAACTTTGCCAAGAACATTGCCGGCTCCAAAGTAAAGGATTTCTTTCCTTTCTTTATGACCTTCTTGCTCTACATTCTGGTGACAAACTGGATGGGGCTGATTCCTGGCTGGGATAGCATTGGCTTATGGGAAAATAAGCCGCATTTTGCTGCCGAAAAGGAAATCACACTCATTGAGTCGGAACTGGAAACGGCGCATTTGGAAGGCGAAGAAGAACTGGAGGCTTATGTCAGCACCTTAGAAGCACGCTTTGGCTTTGACGTTGAAGTGCATGACGGTCATCTGACTGAAGCCACCGAAGAAGAAATCTTGCACGAACTCGAACACGAGTTTGATGAGCAAAACCTGGGTGATTTGAAACAAGGTTTGCTCTTGATTCGTGCAACAGAAGAGACCAATGAAGCGGGCGAAAAGGTTAAACCGGATGACGCTGATTGGACGATTGTTCCCTTACTGCGTCCTGGGGCAACTGATTTGAATTACACGCTGGCCTTTGCCATTATCGCCATGACAATGGTGCAATTTTATGGCATCAAGTATTTGGGTGCGCGTGGATATTTCGCCAAATTCTTCCCCTTCATTGCCAAAGATTATGGTAAGCAGGTAGCGAAGAACCCGATTAAGGCGATTGATCCGGCCGTTGGTTTGCTGGAGTTAATCAGCGAGATTTCTAAAATTATCTCGTTTGCTTTTCGTCTTCTCGGTAATATCTTTGCCGGTATGGTTCTCTTGTTCGTGATGGCATTCCTTGTCCCGGCGGCAAACATTGTCTTTTTCGGGCTGGAATTCTTTGTTGGGTTAATTCAAGCGCTGGTGTTTGCTTTACTGATGCTCATTTTCATGGTGAGCGCAACAGAAGGGCATCACGGCGAAGAAGAACATCATTAATCAGTACAGTGTTACAGGTAGGTCTGGCAGATTAGCTGGCTACTTGTGATGGTTCGCTTTAATAACGAAATCACATTCAGCAAAATTTCAATCGGAGGATTTAGCATTATGGATCAAGCAGCTGCTGCAGCTTTGGCACAAGGTTTGAAGGCAATTGGCGCAGGTTTAGCGATGTTAGGGGCTATCGGCGCTGGTGCTGGTATCGGTATTTTGGTTGGTGGGGCTGTACAAGGTATCGCCCGTAACCCAGATGCCAGTGGTAACATTCAAACGAACATGATTTTGGGTATTGCATTCGCGGAAGCGGTGGCTATCTACGCCCTCGTGGTGGCCTTAATTATTTTGTTCGTGTTCTAAAATCAGGTATAGAGATTTCAGGAACGATTAGGCACATAGGGGTAAAAGTATGGAAGCATTAGGCATTAATCTTGGTTACCTGATCATGCAGGTTCTGGGCATTACGATTCTGCTGCTGCTGTTGAAGGGTCTGCTCTATGGCCCGATGCTGCGTGTTTTAGACGAACGCCAGGCAAAAATTGCTAAGGGTTTGGAAGATCAGCGGCAGGCAGCGATTGCGCGGGACAATGCGGATGCGGATGCCAAGAAGATTTTGGATTCGGCACGCCAGGAAGCAGCTAAAATCCGTCAGGATGCGGCTGCGCAAGGTGATGAGACGCGTAAAAGCATTGTCGCCCAGGCAGAAGAGGAAGCGAAGAAAATTAAGGCTGACGCCGCTGTGGAAGCTGAGCAAGAGCGCGATCGGATTTTGGCTGATTTGCGCAGTCAGGTGGCAGCGATTGCTGTGGCCGCAGCCAATAAGCTGGTTGGCGCATCATTGGATGATGCACGTCAACGTCAGTTGATTGCTGATTTCTTTGCCAAAGTACCTGCTTCTGTGGCGCAAATGAGCGGGGAAAGTGCTGTGGTAACGAGCGCTTTGCCTTTGACGGAAGCAGAACAGGGGAGTGTTAAGCAGGCCTTGAAGGCGCAATCTGTGTCTTTCCGTGTTGATCCCAGTATTCTGGGTGGCCTGATTGTGCGCATTGGCGACCGCGTGGTGGATGACAGCGTGGCTAGCCGTATGGGCGCACTGCGCGACTCTTTGAATTAACTGATAACTGTCTCGTTAAATTGAGGAGAAGAGAACGGCCGTTTCTGCTGTGCTTTGTGGCGGAAACGGCCGTTTTGCGTATCAATAACTAACTTGTCTTAACCGGCATGTACTGCATGAGTTTCGATGCCAGATTCGACAACGGCAAACTTTGCAGCCACACTTTGCCGGGGCCGGTCAATGTTGCCAGGAACAAACCCTCTCCGCCAAACAATATATTTTTCACACCCTTGACGCGAGTGATGTCATAATTGATGGACGGCTCATACATTGCCAGGTGGCCGGGATCCACTTGCATGGTTTCGCCTGCTTGCAATGTATATTCGCGAACTTCACCGGCGATTTCGACCCAGGCAATGCCCGGCCCGGTCAATTTCTGCAAAATGAAGCCTTCACCGCCAAACAACCCTGCGCCTAACTTTTTGCGGAAGTGAATTTCCAGCGCCACAGAATCTTCGGCAACCATGAAAGCATCCTTCTGACAAATGCGGCTTTCGTTTGGGCCAAGTTCGATGGGGATGATGGAACCGGGGGCTTCTGGTGTAAAGGTGATCATCGCGTTGCCATCTTTGCAGGCATAGGTGGTGAGGAAAAGTGATTCTCCGGAGAGCGAACGGGCCAATCCTTTTAACAGACCGCCGCGCGTGTTGGTTTCCATTTGCACATTGCCGCGCATCCAGGCCATGCCCCCAGATTCGGTGAAAACACTTTCACCGCTGCTGAGGAAGATGTCCAGGGTTTGCATGGTTGTCCCTTTAATTTCATACTGCATGTGATAAACCTCCTTCTGGTTTAACTAAAGGCTGCCAGCCTGCTTGGTTGACGAATGGCTGACAATCAGACAAACTAAAGGGCTTGTTGTCGAGGTAAGCGTTTGTTTGTCTAGATAATAAGTGTAATTATAACGCATTGGTAAGGCAGGAATACACGAGATGAACAATTTACCGGATGAGTTTTTCCCCCCAAATTATGTGGATGGTTCAATTGCAAATGTACCGGCGACGATTGCGTCGCTGTTGAATGTGCCATTTGTCGGGCTGCCGCCGCTGCGCGGTGATTTGTGGCAGCCGCTTGCTGGCGATGTGCGGCGGGTTGTGTTGTTGATCATTGATTCGTTGGGCTGGCAAATGGTGGAAAAGGAACGGCCGTTATTTGACGAGTTGATGCGTGGCGAAACGGCCGTTTTACATCCCATCACTTCCATTTTCCCCTCAACAACAGTGGCTGCGCTCAGCAGCTTTTGGACGGGTGTGGGGCCAGCGCAGCATGGCCTTGCCGGTCTGCGCCTGCTTATTCCCGAATATGGGACTGTTACCCAATTTATTAACTTCACCCCTGACTTTGGCAGTTACCCCAACGCGTTGGTCGGCGCAGGCATGAAGCCTGAAGAATTTTTGGATGCGCCTGGTGTGGCCGAGCAATTACAGGCTGCCAATATGCCTACTTACCGTTTCAAAGGGTACCAACTTGTCGCGTCTGCTTTGAGTAAAATGCATGGGCGTGGCGTTAAAGAAACGTTTGCCACGATTACGACAGCAGACATGTTTGTCCAGATGCGCAATCTTCTGGAAGAGAAGGCTGGCGAGTCGATGTATATGGCCGCTTATTGGCCGACGATAGATACGATGATGCACCGCTATGGCTGGAATCATCCCGCTGTTGCTGTTGAGCTGCAAACTATTTTCCGCCAGCTTAAGGAGCAGTTGTTGCAGCCGCTTAGTGAGGCGGCTCGTGCCGGGACAGTCTTTTTGCTGGCGGCGGATCATGGGCAAATTATTTGCCCGCCTGCACATTATGTTCATTATGATGATCATCCGCAGTTGGCTGAAATGCTGCTCATTCGCCCAACGGGAGAACCGCGCCTGCCTTATTTTCATGCGCGGCAAGGGCGGCAGCAGGATGTGCTGCATTATTTACAAGATCATTTTGCGGAGACGATGTTGGCGTTGACTGGTGAGGAAGCGTTGGCCGCTGGTTTACTTGGCCCGCAACCGCACAGTTCGGAAACGGCCGTTCGCGTGGGCGATGTTGTTGGCCTGATGCGTCACGACTATGCTTTTGTGACAGCCCAAGACCTGGAATATGCCGATCGTTTATATGGACGGCATGGCGGCATGACCCGACTGGAAATGCAAGTGCCTTTCTTAGGTATGCGACTGGATCGGCAATAGCCTGGCTTGTGCTGGGGCATGGAGCGTTGTGCAACATTGTGTTCATCTGCTGTTGAAGGGTATCATTGGAATTGTAGGAGTTAAAGCAGGGGGCGCTTGACAGTTCCATACCCTTTCGGTAGCATCGCATTCCATCAAGTCTGGCTCTGTTTGCACAAGCTGGTAGGAATTTTATGAATCCAATACAAACAAAATCCATGGAAAAAATGACCCTGACCGATATGCTGCGTGTGCGCACGCGCTTCATTATTGACCCGATTGTGACGTTTCTGGCGCGTTATCGCCTTTCACCGGATGTTTTAACGGTGGTGGGCATGTTGTCTCACTTTTTGTTCGCCTGGCTTATTGCTTTGGGGCAGTTTCAGTGGGCGGCCGTTGCCATTACCATCATTTCGCCGCTCGATGCGTTGGATGGAGCGTTGGCACGCAAGTTGGGGCGAAAGCAGGGAGGATTTGGTGCCTTCCTTGATTCGACGTTAGACCGCCTGGCTGAAATTATTCTTTTTGCCGGGTTTATCTGGTATTACATGCAGCACGGCGATACGTTTATGCTGGCGCTGTCGTACCTTACCGTGACCGGTTCTATCATGGTTAGCTACACACGTGCCCGCGCCGAGGCGTTGGGATTGTCGGCAAAAGTGGGGATTTTGAGTCGGGTGGAGCGATATGTTGTTCTCACGACCTTCTTGGTGTTGAATATTCCGCATGTGGCGCTGATCATCATGGCCGTTTTGACGTATGTAACTGTGTGCCAACGTATGTTCTTTGTCTGGCAGCAGTCGATGCAGGTTGACGATGAGTGAGATGACAACGGTGTTGCGTAAACGGCTGCGTTTTGCGCCGTATTGGTATGTGATTGGCTTTTTGTTGGGGGTAACGGCCGTTCTCCTCATCACACACTGGGTAACAGGCACAACGCCCGACCGCGTTGCCATTCACATTGCGGCCCTCGATTTTGACATTTATTGGTACGGCATCTGGATCGTTGGCGGCATCAGTTTGGGCGCTTATGTCGTGTCCGATTTGGTACGAGAACGGGGAACGGCCGTTTTCCAGGTACACGTCCCCGTATCGGTACAGCAAACCCCCATCTCGACACTTGATTTACCTGAAGAAATCGCACAAATCTTGCAGAAAAACAAAGTGGACACCGTGGGTGATTTACTGCTGCAATGGGGCTTTGACCCACGTTATCTGGGGCTGAATGCCACTGGCTTAGAAACGACGCGTCAGGCACTGCTGCGTGTGCCTGCTGTGCAGCCGGAATGGCTGGACAAGGCTCCCTGGCGTGCCTGGAATCCAGACCACGTTTGGAATGGCATTGTTTGGGCTTTGATTTTAGCCGTGATTGGGGCGCGTCTTTATCATGTGCTGACGCCCTCGCCAAGCATGGCGGCGGTAGGCATTACATCCCCACTCGATTATTTGCGCAATCCGTACAAAGTCTTGGATTTTCGCAGTGGCGGATTGGGCATTTATGGCGGCATTGCCGGGGGTGCGTTGGGCTTGTGGCTCTACACACGGCGGCAGCACATTCCCATGACGCCTTTAGCCGATTATGCGGTGATTGGCGTCGCCTTGGGACAGGTGTTTGGTCGTTGGGGTAACTTTTTCAACCAGGAATTATACGGCCGTCCCACCGATGTCCCTTGGGCAATCACCATTGATCCGCTTTACCGCCTGCCTGCGTATAGCGAGTTTTCTCGTTTTCATCCTGCATTTCTCTACGAATCGCTGTGGAGCCTGTTGACCTTTGTGATTCTTATGACCATCTTGCGCCGCTTCTCAAACAAACTGCTCAGTGGTGATTTGATGGCGCTCTACCTCATTTTTTATGCTATCGGCCGTACTTTATTGGAGATGGTGCGCCTGGACAGCCGTACCATGAACCTCGCCGGGGTAGAATTGAATATGGCTGTAGCAACCTTTGTCTCTCTTATCTTGGCCTTTTTGATGGCTGTCTGGATTGCCGTGCGCCATCTTCGTTTAAGGAATGGTGAGAGGGACTAAAGTCACCTGTCTTTTACCCTATCAACTCTTTCATAATGAATATGAGTGAGCAACCTGATTTTGGTTGTCACAAATGTGTCGTGCGCGGTGTTTGTGGGGTAGTTGGAAAATGATCGGGGGTATACGATGATTGAAGCTGTGGGCTTGGGCAAAACGTTTGATGAATTTACGGCCGTTTACGATCTATCGCTATCGGTACAGGCCGGTGAATTACTGGCTTTGCTTGGCCCCAATGGGGCAGGCAAGACAACCACTGTACGCATGTTGGGCGCTATCTTACGCCCAACCACCGGGCACGCACGGGTGAATGGGCACGATGTCGTGCTGGAAGCGGACAAAATACGCCACTCTATGGGCATGCTCACTGAACAACCCGGTCTCTATTTACGCATGAGCGGGTTGGAGTATTTGGTTTTTTACGGCCGTTTATACGGCCTTTCCGACGACCTCATCAAAAAGCGAGCCATCAACCTCTTTGAACGCTTTAACATGCCTGGAGCCTATACCCGCCGTCTTGGTGAATACTCCAAAGGGATGCGCCAAAAAGTCGGGTTGATTCGCGCCATGCTCCACGATCCCGCCGTACTGCTTTTGGATGAGCCAACTTCCGCCATGGACCCACACAGCGCCAAATTAGTGCGCGATGCCATTCGCGAACTGCGTGACGATAAACGCACCATCATCCTCTGTACGCACAACCTGCCCGAAGCCGAAAGCCTGTCTGACCGCATTGCTATCATCAAACGCGGCACTATCGTTGCCGAAGGCACTGCTATCGAACTAAAGCAGCAGCTACTCGGTCAGCCGCAAATCGAACTGCAAGTAGATCGTTACCTGAATGGTGAAGTGGAAGACCTGAGCGATTTGGTCACAGTAGAATGGGTGGGCGAAAACACCATTCGCTATCGCACGCCTGATCCCACAGTCACCAATCCCCAACTTGTTCGCCACTTGACAGGGCTTGGCCTGGGTGTCGTTTCCTTGTATGAAGTCACCCAAAGCCTGGAAGACGTTTATCTCCATGTTGTTGAAGAGACAAAGGATGTTTAATTGGAGAGTGGAGACTCTTGTTGCTCTCCAGTTTCCGATTCTGAACTGATTATTATGACAGCAATAACCACGCTTCTCCCCAGGAAAAATGATTGGCAGATGGCCTTTATCGTGACCCGGCGCGAAGTGCGCGACGCATTTCGTGATTGGCGCATCATCATCCCCATTTTCTTGCTCACCCTGGCTTTCCCGGCACTGATGAACTTTACGGCCGGCCGCATGGTTGGTTTTGTGGAAGAATACGGGGCAGACATCATTGCCAATCAACTCATCCCGTTTTTGTTGTTGGTCGTTGGTTTCTTCCCCATGTCTTTTTCCCTGGTCATTGCCCTGGAAACCTTTGTCGGCGAAAAAGAGCGCAAAAGCCTGGAGCCTTTGCTGGCAACGCCCTTAACCAATATGCAGCTTTACATGGGCAAGATGATGGCCTCGTTGGTGCCGCCATTGCTTGCCAGTTATGCCGGTATGACCGTGTATCTCATTGCCTTGAAGCTGTCGGTTGATTGGTCGCCAACCTGGCAATTGTTCGTGCAGACGCTTTTGATCACCACCATCCAGGGTTTTATCATGGTGGCTGGAGCCGTGATCATTTCCAGCCAGACCACCAGTGTGCGTGCGGCTAATTTGCTCGCCAGTTTCATCATTATTCCCATGGCGTTGCTGATTCAGTTTGAGGCTGTAGCGATGTTTTGGGGCAACCATAGCGGGTTGTGGTGGCTGATTTTCGGATTGGTGCTGACTGCTTTGGTTTTGATGCGTATGGGCACGGCCATTTTTAACCGCGAAGAACTGCTGGGGCGAGACATTGACCAGATTCGCCTGGGCTGGATGTGGCAGCAATTTTGGACGCGGTTCAGTGGCAAGAGTGAAACGGGTTATCCCAATCCTGTTGCCTGGTATCGGCAAACATTCGCTATTTTGGGGCAGTTGCGCGTCCCGATTGTGATTATGATATTGGCTCTCATTGGCGGCGCTGCGGCCGGGGTCATTGTTGGGCGTATGTATGTGCTGCCAGCGGGATTTCAGGCTGAACTGCGCGGCGACAACATTGTCCGCAACCTGGAACAATTGGAGATGCTGGTTGGGGCATTGCCTTACGTGATTTTGGCGCAAAATGTGCGTGTGCTGTTGTTGATGGCGCTGCTGGGTGTCTTTACCTTTGGCGTGTTGTCTATCCTCATTTTTATGCTGCCAATTGGCCTGATTGGTTACATTGCCGCGCAATTTGCCCTGGCTGGGCAAAATCCATACACATTTTTGCTGGGCGCAATTTTGCCCCATGCTGTCATTGAAATCCCGGCGCTGCTGATCGCGGCTGCGGCTGCGCTGCGCTGGCATATTACGGTTATTTCTCCTCCACCAGATCGCACCTTGAGCGAAGGGTTTTTGATTGCTGCGGCCGATTTTGTCCGTTTGCTGTTGGGCGTGGCTGTACCACTATTGGTGATTTCTGCTTTTGTCGAAGCGTATGTGACGCCGCAGGCGTTGCTGCATATGTATGGCGGATAGCGCCTCTTTACTTGCGCCGTTTTTCTAGCTCGTCCTCCACATCAGCCCAGGTCAGATCACGGGAGATGAGGAGGACGAGGGTGTGGTAGATGAGATCGGCCGTTTCCTCGATCAGGCGCTCGTTTCCCTGCCCTTTTGCTGCCAAAATCACTTCTACTGCTTCTTCACCAACCTTTTTTACGATTTCATCTTCGCCTGCTTGCAGCAAACTGGCTGTGTAAGAGTTTGGGGTTGGGTTTGCCTTTCGTTCCTGTAAAATTGCTTGTAGTTCAATAATTGTGTTGCTCATTGTGTTGTCCTTAGTCAATGTTTAGCGTTCGATAAAAACAAGTTTGGTTGCCTGTGTGGCAGGCTGGCCCGGCCGGGTCTACCAGGATGAGGAGGGTGTCGCTGTCGCAGTCGTGGCGAATTTCGCGCACACGCTGGACATTGCCGGAGGTGGCTCCTTTGTGCCACAATTCCTGGCGGCTGCGGCTCCAGAAGTGGGTTTCGCCGGTTTCTTGCGTCAGCCGTAGGGATTCGGCGTTCATCCAGGCGACCATGAGAACTTGGAGGGTGGCGGCGTCTTGGATAACGGCCGTTATCAACCCCTTCTCATCAAATCGTAAATCGTCATTTGTCATTTGCAAATCAGCGTTCATTGGCGCACCGGGATTCCTTGTTGTGCCAGGTAATCTTTCACTTCAGCAATTGTCAACTGCTTGTAATGAAACAGCGATGCGGCCAGCGCCGCATCTGCGCCGCCAACGGTGAGCGCCTCGGCAAAATGAGCCAATGTGCCTGCTCCGCCAGAGGCAATGACAGGGATGTTCACCGCGTCGCTAATGGCGCGGGTCAATTCGATGTCGTAGCCATTTTGCGTGCCATCGCCATCCATGCTGGTAAGCAAAATTTCGCCCGCGCCGCGGCGCTCGGCTTCGATGGCCCATTCGACGGCATCTAGCCCGGTGGGAGTGCGCCCGCCGCGCACATAGACTTCCCAGCGCGGCGTTGTGGATTGTGGACGGCCGATTCTTCTGGCATCAATGGCGACCACCACTGCCTGACTGCCAAAGGCCGCTGCGCCCTGGCTAATGAGGTCGGGGCTGCGCACGGCGGCCGAATTGATGCTGATTTTGTCGGCTCCGGCACGCAGAATAGCCCGCATGTCATCGACGGTGCGGATGCCACCGCCGATGGTGAAGGGGATGAATACTTGCTCGGCAACAGCGCGGGCTAATTCCATGACGGTGTCGCGGGCTTCGTGGGTGGCGGTGATGTCGAGAAAGACAAGCTCGTCGGCTCCGGCGGCGTCGTAGACTTTGGCTTGTTCGACCGGATCGCCCGCGTCGCGCAGTTCGACAAAGTTGACGCCTTTGACGACACGGCCGTTTTTCACGTCTAAACAGGGTATGATTCGTTTTGCCAGCATAAGATTTTTACCTTTTTGCGGTTTCGTTTTTCTGAAACAGAAATTGCATGGATGATGTTTGTGGCGAGACGGCCGTTTCCTCGTCGAAAAACGCACAGGCCAGTTGACAGTCCAGGCCAACCTGCGCGGCGGCGGTGATAATTTGTGGCGCTGTGTAAAGCTGCCAGGAAAAAGTCTCTTCGTGGCCGTCTGTGCCGTATGTCAGGTGGGCGGTGAGGCGGTTGTCCGCCAGGGTTTCGCAGATGGTGACGGGAACGCCTTTTGGCTGCGCCATGCGCGTGCGCGTTTG
Organism: Ardenticatenaceae bacterium; assembly: GCA_020634315.1. Classification (GTDB taxonomy): domain Bacteria; phylum Chloroflexota; class Anaerolineae; order Promineifilales; family Promineifilaceae; genus JACSRF01. The sequence goes on from JACKBV010000005.1 coordinate 119,281, forward strand.
CCAGGAAAAATGTTCCCGATTGTAGATGTCGAGGATGAAACGGCCGTTTCGGCGTAATTTGTCGCTGATTTGCTGCAAAATCTGGGCATTTGTCTGGGCATCAAAGTAGCCAAAACTTTGCCAGAGACAGATGATGGCATCAAAGTCGCCGGGAAGTTGTGCCAGGTGGCGCATGTCCTGCTGCCGATAAGTGACGTTTGTCGGCGCGTCAGTTTGCGCTTTTGCCAGCGCCAAAAGATTGATGTCAATGCCGGTCATGGTGTAACCGGCGGCGGCGAGGGCATTGGTGTGCCGACCTTGCCCGCAGCAAAGATCGAGGATGTGTGTATAGGGTGGATTGGGCAAACAGCGGCAGACAAACGCCAATTCTTGGGCTGTATACGGCCGTGTCTCTAAAAACTGCTCAAACCAGTGTGTTGAATAGGCGTTGATCATCGTCAATTGGTGCGCCAATCCCAGAGCGCGTAAGCGTTTTCTGCGGCCAGTTTATAGCCAGCCTGCCCTAAAATGAGGCCGATTTCGCCGTGATGGTAACTGTCATGGGCGATGAGATAGCCGAGGAAGGAGGTGATGGGGCCACGAAAGCCTTTCACTTTTCCCGCTTCCAGACTGCGTGTTAACAGCCCGGCAACGGCCGTTCCCGAAGCCGTTAACGCGGCCAGCAGCAGCTCATGATCGCTCGTTTGTGCGCTGTTGACTTTGCGCAAGGCGGCCATCAGGTCGGGGGCGGCTGGCTCCAGCCAGGCAAGGCGGTTGTTGTGGATGTGTGCCAGCACTGCGCCGGCACTGCGCCCTTTGCCGCCGATTTTTGCGCCCAAAGCTGCGGGCGGAATGGCGGCGACGAATTGCTCATTTAAGCGGCAGTGGGTTTGCCAGGTCACTAAAATATCGTTTTCCATGGTTTTTCCCTGATTCAGGAGGTCAACGTTTTACCGACAACCTCCGGCGGACTGCTCATTTTGTGATTTCGATGCGATTGCCGTCCGGGTCGAGGATGACGCTTTCATAGTAGCCATCGCCGGTGGTGCGCGGCTCGCCAACGACGCGGTAGCCATCGTTGCGCAGGCGTTCGGTAAGCTGGTTAACGGCCGTTTCATCCCCCACACTCATTGCCAGATGTGCCAGCCCCATCTGCTCGGCGCTGTCGGCGCGTGGCGCGATGTCGGCCCGCTGCATCAGTTCCAGCCGTGCCCCACCCGCAAACGTGACGAAATAGGATTGAAAGCCGGTACGCGCATTGGTGTATTTGGCAGAGGAACGGCCGTGAAAGTACGTTTCGTAAAATGTGCGCAATGCTTCCAACTGCTGTGTCCAGATAGCGACATGTTCGATTTTCATGCGGCGCTCCCATTCAAAATGTGCGGCAAGTCGGCCAATTGGTGAATTTCGTAGGTAACGGGCAGCCGTCCTGGCTGTCGCTGCGGATTGTACCAACAGGTGTCGATGCCATAGTTCAAGCCGCCTTGCATGTCTGAGCTGAGGCTGTCGCCAATGATGAGCACTTCGGCTTTGGTCGGCTGCCCCATTTGCGCAAAGGCCACGTCGAAAATGGCCGGGTCTGGCTTGGCAACGCCCACTTCCTCGGAGATGACAAACGCTTCCACGAAGGCGTGAAGCGGGGAGTGTGCCATGCGCGAGCGCTGCACGGCGGCGATGCCGTTGGTGATGATGGCGATGTGGAAACGGCCGTATAGTTGTTGCAGCAGCGTCTCTGCGCCATCTATCAAAAAAACGCCGCGTCCCAAATGCTCCAGGTAACGCTCGCTAAAGGCGGCACTGTCGGCGGTGAGGCCGACAGCGGCAAAGAGGCGGCGAAAGCGCTCCGTGCGCAGCGCTTGTTGGCTGATGTGCCCTTGCTCATACTCATGCCAGATTTGCGCGTTGATGACGCGATATTGCGCCGCGTGCGTTTCATCAAAATCGAGGCGAAAGTCGGCGAAGCTGTTTGTCAGTGCCGACGCTTCCGCTTTGTCGTAATCAAACAAGGTGTTATCCGCGTCAAAAAGTAACCATTGATAGGTCATATCGTCTCCATATGTTATTTCAGGATGGCAAATGCCTCTTGCAAATTGATACGGCCGTCATAAATTGCACGCCCGGTGATGACCCCAACCACGCCCTGCGCTGCCAGGGCATGGCAGCGCACAATGTCGTCCAACGTCGCCACACCGCCAGAGGCAATGACGTGCAGCGCGGTCGCCTGGGCCAGCGCCGCTGTTGCGGCGGCATTGACGCCGGTCAAGACGCCATCGCGGCTGATGTCGGTGTAAATGACGGTTTGCACGCCGAGGCTTTGCATCTGTTGTCCCAGCGCCGCAGGGGTGATGGCGGTGTCTGTTTGCCAGCCGCGTGTTTTGACACGGCCGTCGCGGGCATCAATGCCCACGGCAATTTTGCTTGCGCCAAACTGGGCGATGGCCTGTGCTACCAGGTCAGGGTTTTCGATAGCGGCCGTGCCCAAAATGACCCGTGTCACACCCGCATCCAGCGCCCGTTCTACATCAGCCAGGGTGCGAATGCCCCCGCCAAACTGAACCTTTGCGCCCAAGGCCGTCACGGTTGGCAGCGCCGCCCAATTGGCCGCGCCTGCTTCGTCAAATGCGCCGTCGAGGTTGACGACATGCAGCCAACTGGCTCCAGCGTCCAGCCAACGCTGCCCCATTGCTGCCGGGTCGTCGCCGAAAACGGTTTCTTTGTCGGGGTCGCCGTATTGCAAACGCACGATACGGCCGTTTCGTAAGTCAATTGCCGGGTAAATGGTAAACATTAGCTCATCTCTACAAAATTTTGAATGATACGCAGCCCAACCTGCTGGCTTTTCTCCGGGTGAAACTGCAAGCCATAGAGATTGTCTTTGGCAACGATGGCGGCGAAGGAAATGCCATAGTCGGTGCGGGCGAGTACGGCCGTTTCCTCGGCCGGATCGCAGTAATACGAATGTACAAAATAAGCATAATCGCCAGGGTTGATGCCGGTGAGCAGCGGACTTTCCCAGACCGGTTCTAGCTGATTCCAACCCATGTGCGGAATTTTTAGCGTGTGGTTTGTGGCCTGCGGATCGTGCATTTCCGGAAAGCGCACGACCTTGCCTGCCAACAAGTCTAATCCCTGGTGGATGCCCATTTCATGCCCTTCGCTGAACATGAGCTGCATGCCAACGCAGATGCCGAGGAATGGAATGCCGCGCTGCACGGCTTCCTGGATGGCGGCAGGCAGATGGCGCTGGCGCAGGCCAGCCATGCCAGAGCCAAAAGCGCCGACGCCGGGCAGTACCAACTTGTCAGCCCGGCGTACCACTTCTGCATCCTCGGTCAGGACAACGGTTGCGCCGATGTGCTCGAATGCTTTTTGCGCCGAGCGGATGTTGCTCGCGCCATAGTCGATCATGGTGATGGTTGCTTGCATGGTTTGTAATCCTTTCGTGGCCGTATTCCGTGAGCGGCTTATGACGTAAGCGTTCCTTTGGTGCTGGCGATGCCGGTGCGGCGTGGGTCGAGTTCGACGGCCGTTCGCAAGGCTCGCGCCAATGCTTTGAATAATGCTTCTGCTTTGTGGTGGTCGTTACGGCCGTTTACTTTGGCATGCAGTGTGATACGGCCGTGTACGGCCACCGACTCGAAGAAATGCTGCACCAGATCGGTGGGAAATTGGCCGATGGCCGGTGTGGCCCACTCTGCCTGAAAGACCGTATACGGCCGTCCGCTGAAATCGAGCGCGACAAAACCCAACGCCTCATCCATCGGCACGTAGGCATGACCAACCCGGTTGATTCCTTTGCGGTCGCCGAGGGCTTTGTCGAGCGCCTGCCCCAAGACAATGCCCACATCCTCAATTGTGTGGTGGCTGTCAATGTGCAGGTCGCCGCTGGCCTGCACGCGCAAATCGAGGAGACCATGAACGGCAACGGCCGTTAACATGTGATCCAAAAAGCCAACGCCAGTGTTGATCTCGTGCTGCCCACTGCCGTCCAGGCCAATGGTGATCGTAATGTCGGTTTCGCCAGTCTGGCGGTGTACAGTTGCAGTTCTCATAATTACTCCAAGATTTTGTACGCGTGCAGGTCTCTCTGTAGACCTGTTCCTAATATTATGTAATCAGCAAGTCCTTTCGTTTATAAATCGGTTAAAGCCATTACCAATCGGTCGGTATCTTGAGGGCGGCCAACGCTGATGCGAATGCAATTGTCCAGCCCTGGCTTGTTGAAATAACGCACCAGCACCCCTGCCCGCTCTAAATCCAGCTTCAATTGTCGCGCATCGCGGCCCAAAACGCGAAAGAGGACGAAGTTGGCCTGGCTGGGGTGGGGTTGCAGCCAATCAAACCGTGCCAATTGCGCTACCATGCGCTCTCGCTCCGCAACAATCAGGCGTACTTTGTCGTGCAGCCAGTCACGATCTTGTAGGGCGGCAACGGCCGTTAACGATGCGGCGACGTTGATGTTATAGGGCTGCTTAATTTTCCACATGTGTGGCAGCAGCCATTCCGGGAAAGCGCCATAGCCCACACGCAGCCCGGCCAGCCCGGCCAGCTTGCTGAAGGTGCGCAGCACGGCCAAATTGTCATATGCCAATACCCATGAAAGGCGGGAGTCCGCCGTTGCAAAATCGACATAGGCTTCGTCGAGGATAACGAGAACGGGTAGTTGCAGCAGGCGGCGCAGCGTGGCGTCGTCGATCAGGCTGCCATTGGGATTGTTTGGCGAGCAGAGGATGAGGATTTTTGCCTTGTGCCGGGCAACGGCCGTTTCAATTCCCGCCACATCCAGGGAAAAATCCGCCTTGCGCCACACCGGCACATAGTGACCGGCGTTAACGGCCGTACTGAATGGATACATGCCAAAACTGGGCGGGCAGTCCACGACCACATCCCCAGGCGAGAGAACGGCACGCAGGGCCACGTCAATCAATTCATCTGCGCCCGCCCCGGCCATGAGGCGGCTTTTGGGGATATTTACATAATCACTCAAGGCGTCACGCAGGGCATTGGCTTCGGGATCAGGGTAGATGTGCAGGAAACGGCCGTTGCGCAGCGCCTCTAAAGCCTTCGGTGACGGCCCATACGGGTTCTCGTTAGCGTCCAGCTTCGTAATGTCCTCTGGCTGCCGCCCCAGCCGCGCCGACAGCACCTCAAACGGCACAATGGGCGTGTACGGCTCCATCTCGGCAATGTCAGGTCGAATAAAATGGTTCATGACAGCCTCCAAAAAATTAACCGCGGAGAACGCGAAGGACGCGGAGGATTAAAGGTTAAGTGCCACACGTTTAATTCCTCCATTTTTTAGGCGCAGCACATTGAAGTTTAGCAGCCGGCCTAATTTGAGATTGGCTAATTTTAAATATGACAAGACTTGCGCGTAGTGAATGTCGGTCAGTTGGTTGACTGATTTTAACTCGATAACAACCAACCCTTCGACCAAAAAATCAAGGCGGTATCCTTGATCCAGGTGAACACCTTTGTAAACAATGGGCAGCGGCTTCTCGCGCTCAAAACGAATACGACGAAGTGTCATTTCGTGTGCCAGACAAGCTTGATAGGCTGACTCAAGCAGCCCTGGCCCTAAATGTCGGTGAACCTCAATGGCCGCCCCAATTATCTTTTCTGTAATCTTATCTTCTTCCCGCAGTTGTTCCCTCATTCTTAAATCCTCCAATTAAAGAAAAACCCGCTTCGATTCTTCCTCCGCGTTCTCCGCGCCCTCTGCGGTTAAATCCTCTTCTTGGCTGCGTTGGCGTGGGCGGTGAGGTGTTCCGCCTGCGCGATGGTCGCGGCGATGGCGCTTAGTTCGGCGGAAGTGGCGTCGTCTAGCTGCACGATGCTGCTAATTTTGACGAAATCCATCACGTTTAGCGGTGAGGCAAAGCGGGCGGTGCCGCTGGTAGGCATGACATGGCTTGGCCCGGCAACGTAGTCGCCCAGCACTTCAAAGCTGCGTTCACCGACGAAAAGGCCACCGGCGTTAGGGATTTTACCTATATAGGCAGTCGGGTTAGCCGTGGCGATGCAGGTGTGTTCGGCGGCGAAATCGCTGGCAAGCTGGCACGCCTCATCCATGTCGGTGGTGAGCACAATGCCGCCCTGTCCATTCAGCGATTGGGCGATGATCTCGGCGCGGCTGAGGGCTTCCAACTGGTGGGCGATTTCTACCTGCACCGCTTCGGCGAATTGGCGGGAGGGGGTGAAGAGAACGGCCGTTGCCAGTACATCATGTTCCGCCTGCGCCAGCATATCGGCTGCTACCCAGGCCGGATTGGCTGTCTCATCGGCGACGACGACCGTTTCGGTGGGGCCATACAGGCCATCAATACCGACAATGCCATACACCTGCCGCTTGGCGAGCGTGGTGAAAAGCCCGCCCGCACCGACAATTTTGTCCACACGGCGCACGCTCTCCGTGCCAAAGGCGAGAGCGGCGACGGCCTGCGCCCCGCCGAGCGTGTAGATGGTGTCGATACCACAAATGGCGGCGGCGGCGAGGATGGCGTCGTTGACACGGCCGTTTTTGCCAGGAGGCGTAGCAACCACAATATCGGGCACGCCAGCCACCTGCGCCGGGATGACGCTCATGAGCAGGCTGGAGGGCAGCGGCGCGGTGCCGCCGGGCACGTAAGCGCCAACACGGGCGATGGGCGTGACGCGCTGGCCGAGAATGCCACCCAGTTCGGTGGTGGTCCAGTTGGGCAGCGGTTGTTTTTCGTGGAAAGCGCGGATGCGGGTAACGGCCGTTTCCAACGCCTGCACCAATTCAGCGGGAATACGTGACAAAGCGGCGTTGATCTCTCCCTTGTCCACCTGCAAACCGGTCATTGGCACCCCGTCAATTTTCTCCGTCCAGGCGCGCAGCGCGGCGTCCCCCTGCTGGCGCACATCGCGCAAAATGTGGCGCACAGCATCATCGGGCGTCGCGCCACTGCCAAACAGGCGATCCAGACTGGCTTGCAGCCCGGCGGGAATGGTCGGTTCTAAGGCCATCTCACGGCGCAAAATGGTTTGTTGTGCTTCTGTAACTGTGTAGAGTTTAATCATTGTGTTTGTTCCTTGTGATGGTTTGATAGCTCAAGTGGCCCGCCAATAGCAGAAAACACCAGATATTGAGACCCAATAACAGCGAAGTATCGTTTATGGCTGGCTCAGATACATGACCTGACCAAAGTGTTTTCCAAATTGATGGGGCAATAAAACTTTGCACGAAAAGCGGCAGGGCGACAATAAGGGGGACATACAGTTGGTTTTTCTCGAACTGCTCGGCCTCATTTTTCCAGACCGCCCAGGTTAATTTAGCTAGAGGTAGAAAGAAAAGTACAGCCTGCAACAAATAGGCGCCTGTGAGAAGGATGAACAAAAAAGTGGGATGACTAAGCTCTTTTTGCGTCGTTATACTACTGGCGATGGCAAAAGCCGCCAGAGCGCTTCCCGATATACCCAAATAGCCCCACAGTTTTGACCTCTTGTGGCGTTTTTTAGATTTTGATGATGGCAAAGAAGCGTTCATGAGCCGGTTTTACTTTTCTAATGCGGTCAGCATTGCCTGATAGCGTTCTGGTTCTTCCTCAAAAATGTAGGTGAGGGGGGAGGCGATGACGCCGCTGCCGCCGATGGCGCGCAAATCCGCGATGGCCGCCACCAGATTGTCTTTGCGCACGACGATACTGACCGAAAACCATTGTTCGCGCGAGCCTTTCGGGGGAATAACTGGGGCGACGGTGGGGCCTTGCAGCCCGCCAATGGTCGGCCGTCCTGCCATTTTTTGCACGATGGTCTGGGCTGTGTCGCCGCGCACGTTGGCAATGACCAGATAGGAACCCTGGGCGCGCAGGTGAGCCTCGATGTATTCCAGCAGCATGCGAGCGACGGCGCGGACTTCTGGGTTGGTTTGCAGGGCGGCGCGGTTGGCGATGAGCACAGCCTGAGAACGTAAAATCTCGCCATCGTCCAGGATGCGCAAATGATTGTCGCGCAGGGTGATGCCGCTGGATACCAGGTCGGCGATGAGGTCGGCGTAACCGACGGCGGGGGCGATTTCCAGCGTGCCTTCGGCGTCGATGAGCTTGACGGGTTGAATGTTGGTCTGGGCCAGGAATTGGGCGGTGGTGTGGGGGAATTTGGTGGCGATGCGCAGGGGACGGCCGTTTCCGGCTAACTCCTCTGCCCATGCTTGCAGCTCGGCCATGGTGCGGACGGGGACATCTTCGGGAACGGCCAGGTTGAGCGTGCAATGCCCGTAACCCAAAGCGTCATGCAGCAGCAAAATGGGCTGATCGCCATTGACGTTGCCCTTTTCTGCCAAAATGTCGTAACCGGTGATGCCAAAGTCAATGCTGCCCTGGCGCACCCCAACGACGATGTCGCCGGGGCGCTGGAAAATGACGGTAACGCCCGGCAGTGCCGGAATGGTGGCCTGATATTGACGTGGATTGGGGCGGCGCACTTTGAGACCGGCTTCGGCCAGCAGCACCAGCGAGTCTTCGGCTAAAGCCCCTTTGCTGGGGAGCGCGATGCGGATGTCTGTTCGTGTCATTTTTTCTCCTTTGCAGGTAACCTCCGGGAGGTTGAGAAACCTCCCGGAGGTTCATTTTCAAACAAAAAAACCCTCCCCGTGAGCCGAGGAGGGTTTGTCTTTGACAAATAATTGTTTACGCGTTGATGCGTCCTCAACCCAAGGGGTAACTCCACTCTGTATGATGGTGAGCGTGATGATGGGTTGGGGTGATCATCGTTTGCGTGTTCATTGGCGGGAAGTGTAGCAAATAGCTTTTTATCAAGCAAGCTAAATTTTGCGCTCGTAATAATTGGCGGCGGCCTGGGTTGTGACGCGGTGGAGGATGTCGGTGAGGCGGTCGGTTACGGCCGTTAATTCGACTTTCTTGGGCACTTCCAGCGGTGCGCCAGCTTGAATGGAGACGCGGCTAAAGGGGAACGGCAGCACGTAGCGATCCCAGCGGTTGAGGCGATACCCATGGCGGGCGTAAGCGCCTAATGGCAAGATCAAGCCGTTTGCTTTTTGGGCGATAAAGGCGACGCCGGGTTTGATGTTGTAGGCGGGGCCATCGGGGCCATCGGGGGTGATGTAACAATGGTTGCCAGCTTTGACTTCGCGCACAAGCTCGGTGAGGCGGCGTGCTGTAGCCATGGTCGCTGTCGCTTCCAGGTTCATCGGAAACGGCCGTGCCCCCATTTTTTTGGCAAACACTTTCAGCGATTCGCCGCGCCAATCGTCGGGCATGAGCAGTACGATTTTGCTGGTGTCAAATTGGTCGGCGAGCAGCCCGACGAGCATCATGGTCATGCCGTGCCAGGCGCTGAGGATGAGCGGGCGACCGCTGGCCTGTGCGCGTTGCAGGTTTTCGATGCCATTGACCTGAAAACGGCCGTGTCGCCGTACTATTTGTGCCAAAGAATAAAGAGCAGTGCCATTGAGTTGGTAGCGTAGTTTTGTCATTATCTCACTTTGTTATAACCGGCACGGGCTAAGGCCAGTCCCAGATAGGCATTGGTCCAAATGAACCAGGCGGGGAAGAATGTTGTGACGAGGATAGAGACGCCAAAAAGAGAAACGAGGGCGATATTGGTCTTTTTGCGCGAAAAAATCCAGAAAAATGAGGGAAAAGGAATGGTGCTGACCATTAAAATGCTGACCACGAAGGCGAGCACGATGAAAGTCCATTCTGGCAGATGTTCGCCAGGAACCGTTAAATCTGACAACACGGCGAGGGCTAATGTTGCGCCACCGGTGGAAATGGTGAGGCCAACGGAGTCGGTGTTGCCGGTTTTTTTCGGCGGCAGCAGATTGAAGCGAGCCAGACGGAAGGCTCCCGCGAGCGGGATCATGACGACAAAAGGCCATGTCCACCATGCTGTTAATCCTTCGCTTTGCAAGTGCATGAAGAGGAGCACGGCTGGCGCTGTGCCCAGGCTGACCATATCGACGAGCGAGTCGAGTTGGAGGCCAAATTCGGATGAGGCATGCAGGCGACGGGCTGTGTAGCCATCAAATAGGTCGAGGATATAACTGGCGAGCACAAGAATGCCGGCGGGTGTTAAGTGGCCGCTGGCGGAAAATAGAATTGAGAGGATGCCACAAGTGAGGGAAATGAAGGTGATGCCGTTGGGTATTAGATAGCGGTATTTGTTGTTCATTTTTGTGTCTCCAATCTCTGCAAACAGCCTCCGAAGGTTTGTGCTGTGTCGTAACGGCCGTATCCGGGAGGCTTGTCGCACATCTTATGTTTCCTGCTGTTTGAGTTGTGCCATTGGTGTTAATCCTGCATGTACTTTATCACCAACCTGGAGCAAAAGTTGCGCATTTGGGGGTAGGAAAAGATCAACGCGTGAGCTAAAACGAATGAGGCCAAAGCGCTGCCCGGTGGCTACCTGGTCGCCGGGTTGGCAGTAATTGACGCAGCGCCGGGCGAGGATGCCGGCGATTTGTTTGACGAGGATACGGCCGTATCCCTCGGTTTCCACCATCATGGCGATAAACTCATTGACATCTGACGCTTCCGGGCGGAACGCCTGCAAAAATTGGCCGGGGCGATGCGTCACCTGTGTCACCGTGCCGCCAATGGGGACGCGCTGGATGTGAACGTTGGTGATGGAGAGAAAAATGCTGATGCGAATGCACGGCTGGTGCAAGTAATTGTTTTCCGCTTCGTGTGCAATTTCGACCACTTCGCCATCGGCCGGACTGAGAACCAAGCCGGGTTGGCTGGCAATGTCCCGCTGGGGGTCGCGGAAAAAGTAGAGGATGAGCAGCCATACGGCCGTTGCCAGCCATGCCAGCAGTCGGGTGAGGGGATGGCTGAGTTTGCGGGCAAGGAAAACGGCCGTTCCCCATCCCGCCGTTGCCAACAAAATTGTGACGCCGCCCCCTTCCGCGAACGGCCATTTTCGATCTCGACCATATTCTTTCATGCGTTAACCTCTCTTGAAAATAACCTCCCGGAGGTTCGTCTCATGCGGCGAGCCTGCTACTGATAACCTCCGGGAGGTTGGCTTCATTCGTGGTGGTGTGTCGCCATTCATGAAATCTCTTTTGTAGATAGTGTAACATTGCGATAGTCTGCTAGTCCAATCGTGAAATAGTACGATAGGGCGATAGTGAAATGGTGCATGAGCGTAGGTTTGCCATTGCCCTCTCACACTAACACCCTGTCACACTATTTTGGTACACTTGCGCCATGAGTGAACGTAAATATTCCCCGATCCTGGTTGGTGTTGTTGCGCTTGTTTTTGTCGTAATCGCTGTAGCCTTGCTCTGGCGCGTGGTCAATGGCGATAGCAGCTTGTTGCGTAATGTGGTGGTGCAAAAAAGTCTCATCACGCCCAATGCTGATTTGGATGATGATGCAACCTTGATTGAGTATGAACTGTCGCGGAATGCGGCCGTTTCCATTTATTTTGAAAATGAAGCAGGCCAACGTTTCTATTTTCGCCAGGAAAAAACGCGCGGCGCTGGCGAATATCGCGTCGCCTTTAGCGGCGTCGTAGATGGCTACACATTGCCAGACGAGCAAATTGTCGGTGACGTGCAAACGCGTTTGCTGGCCGACGGTACGTACACCTGGACGGTCTTGGCAACAGATGACGAGGGGGTGACGGAGCAGGTTCAGGGGCAGTTGGCGATTGCCGAAGCCGATCCCATTTTCCCTGAATTGCGTGCCCTGTCCATTGACCGCGATGTGTTTACGCCCAACCGGGATGGCATTGGCGACCGGGCGCTGGTTCAATTTTTCTTGACGAAAGATGTCGATCAACTGCGTGTGTTTTTGCTTGGCCCAGATGGGCAGGAATATCCAATGGAAGAGAAGGAATTGGATGTGCCGGCACGCGGCGAAGGATGGCATTACTATGATTATGAAGGCGGTGTGGATGATGGCGCCACGCCACCGCCAGATGGCACCTATCCGGTTGTGGTGGTGGCGCAAGATATTGAAGGGCAGCGTATCGAGGCACAGGATGAGTTGACTATTCAATATGGTGGTGTGCCCCGTGCGCGTATTTTCCCGCCGCCGAATGGAGATACGCTGCAATTAAGTGCAACGGCCGTTGCCATTTGCGACACCCTCTTCTTCACCATCACCGTTGAAAATTACGGCACAACACCTGTGCGCACCACCGGGCCAGAACCCGGCACCGTCTACGACTCCGATTGGAACTACAACACACTCGGCTGGCATACCGAATCCGGCGCATTTCGTCTGGCTATTGGCTACGAAAACGAGATTTCCAACTATCCATATCGTTGGGCCGTTGGCAATGCCGACGATCTGGTTGAAATAGATGGCTACACCTATCTCATGCCCGGCGAACGCGCCATTGTCACCGGCGGCATTCGCCTTGTCAATGTCTTTGGAGACCGCAACCCGCAGCCATTATGGGCCGGTCTGATTCACGAAGATGTCGAAATCTCCGAGTACAATGATCGCGTTGATTCACACAGCATATTGGTCGATATTCCCGACGCCGCTAATATGCCCGAATGCCCTGCACGGGACATTCCCATGAAGCCAAAAACCAACTAACAACCCTTCCGGAGGCGGATCTGATCCCCTCCGGAAGATTCGCTGTTATGCCCATAAATTGGGGCAATGGCACCGTTCATTGCCCTAACTGATCGCCAAAATGGGGCAAGTGACTTTTGTCAGCAAGAGATATGCTGTTCATCACTCGTTTCCATTTGGCGACTGTTTATACTAAACTTCCGCAGGTAAATTGGCTAAGGCCTAACTATGGTTTATCATAGATTTACCCGCTTTCGTTGGTTCCAAATATTGAGAAGTTTGTATTTTCCGTAAGGAGGAAAACAGTGGTGAGAAAAACTTTCGTATTTGTGATTGTTTTGAGTGTGGCGTTGTTGGCGCTGGCCGCCTGTCAACCACAAACGGTGGAAGTAACACGTGTTGTCACCGAAGTGGAAACCGTCACCGAAGAAGTGGAAGTCCCCGTAGAAGTGACACGTGTTGTCACCGAAGTGCAAACGGAAACCGTGGTTGAAGAAGTCCCGGTGGAAGTTGCCGTGGAAGTGGAAAAAGCTCCACTTGGCTCTGAAGAACGGCCAATTAAAGTTCTCTTCGTTCCCTCTGTAGAAGTAGATGCCATCATTACGGGTGGTGAAGTCATGGCTGCGGCATTGGAAGAGGCGACTGGCTTTAAATATGAAGTCGTTGTGCCCACCAGCTATGCGGCAACCATCGAAGAAATGTGTGCTTCTCCCGACGATACCATTGGCTTCATTCCGGCGCAGGGTTATGTGTTGGCGAATGAGCGCTGCGGTGTGACCGTTGGCGCGGCTGCGGTGCGCTTTGGCCTTTCCTGGTACGCGGCGCAATATGTTGTGCCGTTTGACAGCGATGCACAAACTGTGGCCGATCTGGATGGAAAGAGCTGGTGTATTCCTGACTATGGCTCGACCTCTGGTTATCTCTATCCCAGCGTTGAATTCCTGAATCTGGGAATTGAACCGGGTGAAATTATTGAAGCTGGTAGCCACAATAACGCCATGCTGGGTGTTTACAATGGCGATTGCGATTTCGGTACCGCATTCTTTAGCCCGCCACTGCTGCCTAACTACGAGCGCAACTGGACCTTTGGCGTCGATGACCCCGAAATTTGGCGTGATGCTGGTGAGGAACCGGTGCGTAATGAGGAAGGACGTACCTTCGTGGCTGGTGGCCCAGATGAAGGTGGCTATCGTATTTTGGATGCCCGTTCTTCTGTCTCTGACACCGCTCCCGACATCTTCTCCCAGACGCGTATTTTGGCGTTGACGGACAAGATTCCGAACGACACGGTTTCCTTCGGGCCGGAATTCCCGCTTTCGCTGGCGAATGACATTGTCAATGCCCTGGTTGATTTCACAGCCAGTGATGCCTGTCTCCAGTCCATTTGCTCGGAAGAGTTCTACAACTGGACGGGTATCGAGCCAGTCCCGGATCGTGATTATGACCCGGTACGTGCTTTGATGAGTGCCTTGGGCATTACTGAAGAAGACGTTTTTGGCGACAATTAAGTTTAATTGATTGAAAGAAGCCGGGGGTATAAAAGCTCCCGGCTTCTTTAATTGGTACTAATCGTGCTCAAGATTCAAAACCTGTCTAAAGTGTATGAGGATGGCACCAGGGCGCTGACCGACGTCAGTTTTACTGTCCCGGAAGGGGAGTTTGTGGCGGTTATTGGGTTAAGTGGCTCTGGGAAGAGTACGCTGCTGCGCTGCATTAATCGCTTGATTGAACCATCTTCTGGTGATATTTGGTGGGATGATGTTCACTTGTCGCATGTGACGGGTGAGGAGCTGCGCCGGGCACGCCGCCGTATTGGCATGATTTTTCAGCATTTTAATCTGGTGGATCGTTCGACGGTGTTGACGAATGTCTTGAGCGGCCGTTTGGGGTATGTCAATCCCATTGCCAGTATTTTGGGCCGGTTCCCGGAAGAAGATGTGCAACGTGCCTATGCTAGTTTGCAGCGAGTCGGTATTCGGGATAAGGCGCAAAATCGTGCTGATGAGTTGAGCGGCGGTCAGCGGCAGCGTGTGGGGATTGCGCGGGCGCTGATGCAAGAACCGGGGCTGGTGTTGGCGGATGAGCCGGTTGCCAGTCTTGATCCTGCTTTGGCGCATAGTATTATGCGTCATTTGCAGCAGATTAACCGGGAAGATGGCATTACGGTGTTGTGCAGTCTGCATTTTTTGGACCTGGTGCAGCAGTATAGCACGCGGGCGATTGCCTTGAACCAGGGTAAGCTGGTGTTTGATGGTGCGCCGCATGAGATTGATGACGCGAAGTTTGTGGAGATTTACGGCCGTGAAGCGGAGCGGATTGGGTAGGGCCAATCGTCCGTGATCGGTAAGCGGTGATTCGATGCGTTCTGAGGGGAATGATAGTCAGAAAGGAAACGGCCGTATCCGCAAGCTGCTGATTTTGCTGGTCGCCATTGTTCTGTTTGCTTATGCCACTGAGGTGACGCAGGTTGACTTGCGTGAACCGCTGGAGCCAAAGCGCCAGGAAAACTTGATCAGTTTGCTGCGTGAATTAGCCCGCCCTGATTTGTTGTCTTATGCAAATGAGACATTGAGCACCAATATTTCGGTTCGTATGCCCTGTCCCGAAGAGGTGAAAGCCTCGCAGGTGCAAAACGAAGGGCGTACGGTGTTGCTCATTCCGAACTGCGCGACGACGACGCAGGATGTGTTAAGTTTGCAAGGCGAAGGCTTCCCGCCAAATGCCAGCGGTTTGGTGCGCTGGTATCCGGCTGAATCGGAGACGACGCGCCGCCTGGCAGAGTTTAAGGCGGACGCCAATGGCACATTTCGCGTTGATTTTACGATGCCGGATATTCGCGAAACGGCCGATCCGCAGCGTATTGAATTACAAGAATTGACGGCACGTCACATCACCGGTCTCAGCGACACAACGTTGTTGGCCTTGGACAAAATTGTGGAGACGGTGTTGATGGCCTTGATGGCCTCGACGATTGGCACCATTTTAGCCGTGCCCATTTCATTTATGGCGGCACGCAACCTGATGACGGACATCAAACTGCCGTTGGCGGCAATTATGGGATCGATTTTGCTGCTGCCGGTTGGTGGTTGGTTGGGTTGGTGGGGGACGCAGCAGTTGGTGGCGCTGGCGGCGCTGATCAGTGGCAGCGCTTTTGTTGGCCTGGGTGCGGCTGTCGTGCTGGCGGCTTTGGCGGTGGTGTCGGTGCGTGTGAATCCCGCTTTGTCGCCTGCGGAGACGAAGGTTGCGCCTGTGGCTATTACGGGTTTGTGGCTGGGAACGGCCGTTCTCTCGCTGCTAACCCTGGCAACATTGGCCCAGGTTGGGCTGGCTGCTGGCGCATGGCTGCAAGCGCATTTAGGCGTGTTTGCTTTTGTCGGCAATTTTATTTTTGTGCTGTCTGACCTGTTGACCCTGCTCTTGCCTGCATTGGTTGGGTTGGTTGGCATTTTAGTGGGGATGTCTTTAGGCGGTCGCTACGGCCAGGAGGCGGTGATTCGCCTGCCAGAGCGTGCGGCGCGTTTGTTGACGTTGGGGGTGACGATGGGCGGAACGGCCGTATTCGTCATCGGCGTTTGTTTGTCCCTGTTTTGGGTCAACTTGCTCGGCATTCGCGAATATGTCCCTGAGACAGTCGGCGGACAGCTGCAAATCCTGATTTTGCCCGCTTTGGTTGTCGGTGGCCTGGCAGCGGCCGTTTCCTTGCTGCGCCCACCCAAATACCCGTACCCCATTGGCATCGCCACGTACACCTTCACGCGCAGTGTGCTCAACATCACACGCTCCATTGAACCCCTGATGATGGGCTTTGTTTTTGTGGTGTGGGTCGGGCTTGGCCCCTTTGCCGGTATTTTGGCGCTGACGCTGCACTCTGTGGCCGACCTGGGCAAACTCTTTTCTGAGCAGGTGGAAAACATTGACGACGGCCCGCGTGAAGCGGTCAATGCGACCGGAGCTAACGCCGTGCAAAGCGTCGTCTATGCCGTTGTGCCCCAGGTGACGCCGCACTACATCGCCTATATTTTCTACCGTTGGGATATTAATGTGCGCATGTCCACCATCATTGGTTTTGTGGGCGGCGGCGGCATCGGCTTTGTCTTGCAGCGCTATTTGAATCAGTTGCAATACAGCCGCGCCAGCGTGCTGGTGATAGCCATTGCCGTTGTTGTCACGATTTTGGATAACGTTAGTTCGCGCATTCGCACTCGGATTACGTGATTTAGATTTATGAATGAGAAGCGTATCAACCCCACTCGTAAGGCTTTACGCACGTTCCTGATTTTTATTGGGTTGTTTTTGTTGTATGCCTTTGCCGTGCAAGCCACAGAAGTGGATGTTGCCAAGCTGCGCAACGAAGCGCGTGAGGAGCAAGTGGTGGGCGTGCTCCGTTTTCTGGGCGATCCAGATATAACGGACCCGGATGTCATAGATTTGCTCTTAGGCGATGAAACTGGCTCTGTTAGCCTGACCGAAATTACGCAAAATACTTTGCGCTTGATTTTGGAAACGATTTTTATGGCGCTGATGGCCACGGTCATCGGTACCTTGTTGGCGATTCCGGTCTCCTTTTTAGCTGCGCGTAACCTGATGCTAGAAATTACGTCGCCGTTGGCGGCGATTATGCTGGGGCTAATTGCGCTGCCTTTGGGCGGCGTGGCCGGGTCAGGGGTGATGCAGTTGGTGGGGCGGCTGGTGCAGCTCGCTACGGCGCAGCAGTGGATTGGTCTGGTGGCGCTGCTGGTGGCGGTGGTTTTGATCTGGCTGGCGCTGCGGATGGGGCCGCCGTTGGTTAGTACGCAAAAACGGGGGCGTGGGGAAACGGCCGTTGCGCTTCTTGTTGTCTTATTTGCCGGGCTGTTGGCTCTGTTTGCCCTTGATGTGGCGGCTGTGTTGGGCAGTGATGCGGGCTTGTGGCTGGCCGAGCGATTAGGGTTTCTGGCCTTTCTCGGTAATTTCCTCAACGTCATTGCCGATCTGATTCATTTGTTGTTGCCAGCCATTGTTGGCTTGTTGGCGGCGCTGGTTGCGGCATCGTTTGGCAGCCGCTATGGTCAAGAGATGGTGCTGCGCCTGGAAGGGACACCGGCGCGGTTGTTGACTGCTGCGTTGACGGTCGGCGGAACGGCCGTTCTCATCTATGGCGTTGGCGCGGCATTGAACTGGCTGTACCAATTCGACAATCCGCAAAACTGGACGACGATTCCGGCCTTGGTGGGCGGTGGTGTAGCTGGTGTATTGGCATTGTTTGTGGCCCCGAAACGGCCGTTTGCCATTGGCGGCGTTGTTTACACCATCTCGCGTACCATTTTGAATGCCCTTCGCTCCATCGAATCGTTGATCATGGCGGTTATTTTTGTGGTGTGGGTTGGGCTTGGCCCCTTTGCCGGGGTGATGGCGCTGACATTGCACACCATTGCCGCCCTGGGCAAACTTTTCTCCGAGCAAATCGAGGGCATTTCTGAAGGGCCAATTGAAGCCATCAATGCAACCGGCGCAAACCGGCTGCAAATGGTCGTTTACGCAGTCATTCCGCAAATTGTCCCGCCTTACATTGCCTATACTTTGTACCGTTGGGACATCAATGTGCGCATGTCCACCATCATTGGTTTTGTGGGCGGCGGTGGCGTTGGTTTCTTGCTCAGCCAAAGCATTCGCTTGCTGCGTTACCGTGAGGCGAGTGTGATGATGTTGGCGATTGCGGTTGTCGTGTCGCTGCTGGATTACATCAGCGCCAGCGTGCGCAAGCGGGTGATTTGAGTCATTGTGTGCCAGATAAACATGCAGCAGGCAGGGGCAGGCTAATCAGTCTGCCCTTTTTGCTGAGGGTATGAGACGCCGTTAAGATTCATTGGCGGGGGTGGGGGTTGACGCTAAACTATTTTCGACTCGCTATCGGCAGTAACCGCTAAACATGTGCTGTACACAGTTTGCGGTTCATAGATGACGAGTTTGGGATACAGCAAGCAATGAAGAAGATGATTTTGTTGGCCTGCATAATCGGTGTGCTGTTGGTGGCTTGTCAGCCGCAGACGTTGTATGTGGAAGTGACGCGGTTGGTTTCGCCGCCGGAGGCGACTGTCACGCCAATAGCAAATACGACGCCGGTGACAGCGGCAACGGCCGTTCCGCTTGAGGTGACACGCGTGGTTCCGTTGGAAGTGACCCGTGTTGTGACCGAGGAAGTGGCTGTGGAAGTGACGAAAGCGCCGTTGGGTACGCTTGCACGGCCGATTCAACTGCTTTTCCCGCCCACCTACAACAGTGCGATTGTCATGAATCGTGGGCAGGTGCTGGCCGATGCGTTGACCGCAGCGACTGGTTTGCAATTCACGGTTGGCGTGATGGACAGCGAAGCGGCGTTAATTGCTTTGATGTGTGATGCGCCCATGGAGACGGTTGGCGTGTTGTCTGCTTTGGGTTATGTGGTGGCGAATGAGCAGTGCGGGGTGCAGTTGGGGAATACGGCCGTTTCTAGAGACGGCCGTACCTGGCAGACCGGCATGATTGTCACCCGGCGCGACAGCGGCATCCTCACCCTGGAAGATTTAGCCGACAAAAGCTGGGCTGTGCCAGACATGCACAGCCTGCCCAACTTCCTTTATTTTCAAGCGGCATTGATGGATGCTGGCATCGCCCCCGGCGAAATTGTGCCGGTACAAGGCGATAACAGCGCCATGCTGTCCGTCTTTAACGGCGAGGTAGATTTTGCGACAGCCACCTATATCCCGCCCATTTTGCCTTTTGAGGAACGGGAATGGGTGTACGGAGAGGACAGCCCGGAGTTGTGGCGCATTTTAGGTGTTTCGCCCACACGCAGCCCAATTGGCTACGTCCTGGTTTTGGGTGAACCGGAATATGGCGGTTATCGTTTGCGCGATGCGCGTTCTGGTATTTTTGATATTGAGCCGGGCATTTATGATCAAACGCGAGTTATCACGTTAAGTGCGCAAATACCAAACGAGGCTGTTGCTTTGGGTGCGGCGTTTCCGCTAAGTCTGGCGCGTGAAGTGATTACCACGATGTCTACATTTGCGGCCACCGAGATGTGTACAGAGTCGTTGTGCGCCGGTGATTTTTATGGCTGGGCTGGTTTAGCGCCAGCCGAGGACGCAGCCTATGATTCGCTTCGTTTTGTGATGCAGACATTGGGTCTGACGGAAGAGGAAATCTGGCAACTGGGCGCAGGGACGCCGTGATGCGTTTGTGGTTCGCCTATTACTGAGTTATTGGACAAACTGTGATTGATGTAGCTGTCATTATCGTTAGTTGGAATGTGCGTGATTATTTGGGGCCTTGCCTGCGCTCGGTGTATGCCGATTTTCGCCTGTCTGGTTTGCGCGGCGAAGTGTGGGTCGTTGACAATGCCTCGACGGATGGCACGGTTGCTTTCTTGCATGATGTGTTCCCACAGGTGCATGTGATTGCCAATCGGGAGAATATGGGGTTTGGCGCGGCTAATAATCAGGGAATGCGTGCCGCGGCAGCACACGCGCCGCGTTACTATTTTTTGCTGAATCCAGACACGGTGGTGCGCCCTGGGGCTTTGACGCATTTGGTGTCGTGTCTGGCGGAACGGCCGCATGCGGGTATTGCGGGGGCGCGACTGACGTATGGAAACGGCCGTTTTCAACACAGCGCGTTTCGTTTCCCCGGTATCATGCAGTTATTTTTCGACCTGTTCCCCATGCCGCCACGTTTGTATGAGAGCTGGTTAAACGGCCGTTATCCGCGCCGTGTCTACGAACCAGATCGCCCTCCTTTTGCTGTCGATCATCCACTTGGCGCAACAATGCTGGTGCGTGCCGCCGTGGCCGAAGCCACCAGCGGCTTCGATGAATCTTTTCACATGTACTGCGAAGAAATTGATTGGAGCTGGCGCGTGCAAGAAACGGGCTGGAAGATTTACGCCGTGCCGGCCGCAGAAATTGTGCATTATGGCGGCGAGAGTACACGGCAAATACCGGCTGAGTCGGTTGTAAACCTTTGGCGCAGCCGGGCGCAGTTGTATCGGCGGCATCGTAGTAAGCTCACGATGAAGTTGGCAACCTGGCTGGTGACAGCCGGGATGAAGAAAAAGATCGCCAAGACCGGCGATCCCCGCCTGAAAGAGGCATACCTGGATGTGATTGAGATTTGGAAGGGGCGCAAATAGCTGTGATAGATGCATTGGCCGCCACACAGAGTGACATAACGGCACCGAAATTGGAATTAACGGCCGTTATCCTGACCCTCAACGAAGCAGAACACATTGAAGCGTGTATCCAAAGCTTATCCTGGGCGGATCGGGTTGTGGTGTTAGACAGCTACAGCCAGGATGAGACGACCGCATTCGCCAAAGCTGCCGGTGCCGAAGTGCTGCAAAATAGATTTGAGAATTATGCGCAGCAGCGCAATGCCGCACTTCATAATTTGCAAACGGACTGGGTTTTCTTTGTCGATGCCGACGAGCGGGGCACACCGGAATTAGGCGCAGAAATTCGCCAGGTGATTACAACCCAGTCGCAAAAAGGGTGGTTTGTGCCGCGCCATAATTATATTTTTGGTAAATTGACGCGGGCGACAGGTTGGTACCCGGATTATCAACTGCGTTTGTTTAAGCATGGTGATGTGTTTTATGAACGTCCTGTGCATGAGGTAGCGGTGGTGGATGGTCCGGTCGGTCATCTGCAAAACCCGCTCATCCATTACAATTATCGGGACACCGCCCACTTTCATCGCAAACAACGTGCTTATGCCAATTATGAAGCCTCTATTTTGCATGCAGAGGGCGTGCGCCCGCGTCTGCACAATTTTGTTTTGCAGCCATTGCGCCAGTTTTGGTGGCGATTTTATACCTTGAAAGGGTATACTGATGGTTTACATGGCTTGCATTTGAGTGTTTTGATGGCTTATTATGAGTGGATTAAGTATCAGAAATTGGCCTGGTTTTGGCGAAAGCGGTAGTGGATGATGTTTGTTGGTGTAGAGTGTACTTTTTCGGCCAATGGCACTATATCGGTGAAGCGTGTCCAACTTGGGGGAGTTTGGCAGGTGGTTGAACAAGGACGGCAGTGGGTGGATGGAAACGGCCGTCACATTTTAATCATGTTCGCTGCTGGTCAAGCACAGGAACTTGTTTTATCTTCTGATACACTTACCTGGCAGCTAAAATCAGGCAAATCTACACAAACGGTTGTTTGAACAAATCATTTATTTGCGCGATGACCGCTGTTGTTGTCCATGCCTATGTTATAATACGTTAAGCCTGAATTTTGATAATGAGGAAGTGCTATGTCAACGCCTGCGACCCTTCTTGTTGTAGAAGACGATCAATCAATGCTGGAAGGCATCAAGGATTTGTTGCAGTTGGTAGATTTTGGGTATGATGTTGAAGTTCTGACGGCGGGAAACGGCCGTATCGGCCTTGATGTAATCGCCTCTGCCCCGTCAATCCCCGATTTAATCATCTCCGACATTATGATGCCCGAAATGGAAGGGTTTGAATTTTTGGAGCGCGTGCGCCAAAACCCCGCCTGGATTCACATCCCCGTTATTTTTCTCACGGCAAAAGGTTCCAAACAAGACATTTTCAAAGGCAAAATCAGCGGCGCTGACCTGTACATCACAAAGCCTTTTAACAGCACGGATTTCCTGGAGCTGGTCAAAAGCCAGTTAGATCGCGCGTTTCAACTGCAAGAAACGCGGCAGCAGATCATGAACAACCTGAAAAAGGACATCCTGCAAATTTTGAATCATGAATTCCGCACGCCGCTCACCTATGTCACCGCCTATTATGAAATGCTGGCCGACAGCATGAATCGTGTTCACGACAGCGAAAACTTCTATGAATATCTGCGCGGCATCCAGGTCGGGTGTGTCCGTTTAACGAGACTGGTGGAAGATTTTATCCAGGTCATGGACATTCGCATGGGCGAGCTGGAGTCGAAGTTCGCGGCAAATGCCAAACCCCTTGATAACTTAGATGAACTGCTGCAACTGGCGATAGCTGCAAATCAAGACATGATTACGGAGCATAACATCCAGGTGCATTACACTGCGCCAGATGATCCGTTTGTGGTATATGGGTATGCGCAAGGTTTGCGTGAAGTTTTTGCGCGTTTGCTAAACAATGCGTTGAAATTCACGAGCCGCCGCAAAAAGCAGGATGGGCAAGTAAGCATTACGGTTAAACAGGTCAATGACTCGGTAAGCATTTCCTTCCAAGACGAGGGCATCGGCTTTCCGATGCACATGCGCGATCAAATTTTCCAGCTGTTTTTCCAATACAATCGCGGCTTGTTTGAACAGCAAGGCTCCGGTGTGGGGCTGACCATTGCCAAGGCCTGGATCGATTTGCATGATGGCCTCATTGAGGTGGAGAGTGAAGAACAAAAGGGCAGCACGTTTACGGTGATTCTGCCTTTGTATACACCTGGGCAGCATGCCGTTAAGTTGGTGAATGACCAAAACCGCCTGTCGGCTACGATTTTGGTTGTGGAAGATGACATCCATTTGTTGATTGGGCTGCAAGAGTTGTTGCAGATTTACAGTGGTAAGTATCAATTTCAGGTGTTAACGGCCGAAAACGGCCGTAAAGGTCTTGAGGTTTTAGCCCAGCACCAACCTGACCTCATCGTTTCTGACATCATGATGCCCGAAATGGGCGGCTACGAATTTCTCAATCAGGTGCGGCAAAATCCCAGTTGGGTGCAAATCCCCTTCATCTTTTTGACAGCAAAAGGCGAACGGCGTGATATTCATCGCGGCTGGCGCAGCGGTGTCGAGGAATATATCACCAAGCCCTATGACAGCGACGAACTGCTAGAATTGATTTCCAGCCAATTAGATCGCCATTTTAGGGTGCAAACCATTGTTGCCCAAAATTTTGAATCCCTGAAACGAAGCATTTTGAACCTGATTACGCCTGACTTCCGTTTGCCGCTTTCTGATGTGGCT
The DNA here is from genome assembly GCA_020634315.1 of Ardenticatenaceae bacterium. Taxonomy (GTDB): domain Bacteria; phylum Chloroflexota; class Anaerolineae; order Promineifilales; family Promineifilaceae; genus JACSRF01. Next base: position 142,710 of record JACKBV010000005.1, read on the forward strand.
CAATACTCGCAAAAGTTAGTGGCCGGATTGGATGAAGTGCAAACGGATGCCCAGTTAAAAGAATCTCTGCAAGGGATTCAAGTTGGCAGTGTCCAGCTGACACGTCTGGTGGAAGATTTGATTTCTCTGGCAGAGTTAAAGACAGGGGAAGCGGAAACCGCGTTTTCTTTGCGTGCGCTGCCCATCAGCAACATTGGGCCGTTTCTTTATGATGCGGCGCAATATCATTTGCGTCGCGCTGAGATGTGCGGCATCTCCATTCGTTATGATTTGTCGCAGCAATTACCGTATGTCTACAGTGACACCTCGTTGTTGTTGACCGGTTTGCAGCGCTTGATCGAGAAGGGTATTGATTATTGCGAAATGCAGGCGGGGGCGGAGCTTGTTTTGAGTACCGCGCATGTTGATGGCGAAGTCTGTTTAACGATGGCTTTTGCGGCGACTTTGCCTGTTGATGACAAAAGTGCATTTCTGGCTAAGGAAGATGGCGACTGGGGTAATGAGCCGCCGCTTATGCCGAGTATTGATTTGGTGCGGGGGATAGTGGGGCTGCATAACGGCCGTATCCTCATCGACGAGCAAGACAATCAAACCCGCTTGACAATCGCCCTTCCCGTCCACGAACCCGTCTTTGCCGAGTGGCCCGGTTAGTTGACATCTCCGGGTGCGGTTACTTTTGGTGTTTGGCTGGCAGGCGGGTTACAGAGGGTCGAGTTATACACCAATTTAAACCGCACCTGACATCTCCACTGGTCATTGAAAATCCAGGTTGATTGCTTTACAATGGTTGACGGTAATCAGAAGTAAGAAACACCTTTCTGGCTGCCTGTAACATTTAGATAATTATTGGCACATTCAGAAGATACAGAGCCACGCTTACACCCAAAAAGGAGATCGATAGATGCCCTCTTTACTGGAAAAAACGCAAACACTTGTCCAGGCAAACCTGCACGCAATGGTTGACCGCGCCTTGGAAGCGAATTCTGTTGCGGTGATGAAGCAATACATCCGTGATGCGGAGAAAAACTTACAAGAACTGGAAGATGCTGCTGCTACTGTTGGCGGTGAAGTAAAAACGTTAGAGCGCAAATACCTGGAATATAAGAAGAAGGCTGATCAATTAGACCGGAATATTGATGTTTTCTTGATGCAAGGTAAAGAGGATTTGGCTCGTGCTGCGCAAAACGAGATTAACTCCACCCGCAATTTACAAGAGCAATATCACGAACAATGGGTGCGGCAAAAGCGTGAGTACGAAGCGCTCTTAAATGCACGTTTGAAGCTACAGGCAAAACTGACGGAAATTCGCCAGGAACAGCGGGAATTGGAAGCGCTGTTGAAATTGGCTAAGTCGAAGGAAAAGACAGTCAAAGCGATCAAAAGCCTGGACGATGTGATGGGCGCTGGCGATGCCGACATTGCCCGCCTGGGAGAATCTATTCGCGGTCGCCTGGATAAGGCGTCGGCACATGCTGAAATGTATGCGGATCGCCTGGATAGTCAGATGGATGAAGTATTGGGTAAAGCAGAGCTTGACATCCAATTGGAAGAGCGGAAACGCCGCCTGGGCTTAGCGCAGCCATCGACTGTATCCTTTGATGAAGAAGCTGAGGAATCGGCGGAAGCGAGCAGCGATTTTTAAGGCTACCTGGAAACGAGATTTTTGTTTAACAGGATTAGCAGGATAAGCGCCTGTTAATCCTGTTTTTATGTAATGATGACAACGGCAGCAGAGATTGACAGCTTGTTTCGCGCCGGTGTTGCGGCGGTCAAAACGGGAAACAAAGAGGGAGCGCGTGCTCTGCTGCTGCAAGTTGTCGAGGCGGATGAGCAGCACGAGTTAGCCTGGTTATGGTTATCTGCGGTTGTTGACGACGACGCGGATCGTCGTGTGTGCCTGGAGAATGTGCTGACGATTAACCCCGATAATGTGGCTGCGCAGAAGGGGTTGGAGAAATTAGGGAGTGGGGAGGGGGAAACGGCCGTTTCCCCTACACCCGACTCGCCAGAACCTGCTGCTGCTGATCCTGCTGACGACGAAATTGTCGTTCGCCGTGAATATGCGCCTCATTCATTGGCTTCGGCCGTGTTATATCCCGAACAACAAGTTAAAGAATGGCGTTATCACGACCCCACAACCGTTAAACAAGCCCCCGCTCTGCCTATTGCGGCCAAATCTGAATATGACGATATATGGACACGCGGCGAAGAGATATGTGCCTACTGCGCCCAACCGGTGGACGAGACAATGGAGACTTGCCCCAAGTGCCAGCGAAACTTGTGGACAAAAACATATCGCTATGCAAAGCCCAGTGTCAATTTGCACATCATGTGGGTGCTGCTGACGGGCATTGGGCAGTTGTTCCTGATACAGGGCCTTTTCCACCTTGTTGTTCAACGCACATTACTAGACACCGTCATTGCTGGTATTCTGATGCTGCTTTTCTTTGGCCTGGCAGTAGGGATATACTTTCGTCAGGCGTGGGCACACTTTGGCGCAATTGCCGCTACCGGGTTGCTTTTGCTGACCGTGCTCATAGATGCTCTTTTCCCGATAGATTTGAGCGGCCTCGATGCGCCGCTTAATAATATTGACCCGGCGATTGCTGAATTTCTGGGGTCTATGGTGAACTCTATCGGGGATTTCATTCGCACATTTCAATTTGTGGCTGTTATCCTGGCTTTGTATTATGCTATTTTTCGTGTTGCACCTGATTTTCAAAAGATGGATGTTCAAGAAACTGCTGAATTGAAAAAGGGGCTGCAATTTGCCAGCGATTACCATACGGCGGCCAAAGATTTTGCGCGTAAGGGAATGATGGCAACGGCCGTTCTCCATTGGCAGCGTGCAGTGGGCAAAGAGCCATACCATGCCACATACTTACGCGCATTGGGCGTCACCTATGCACAGCTTGGCTTTTTTGCGCGCAGCCTTGATGTGCTGCAATCGGGGTTGCAATTCAGCACGCAGCCTGAGAAACAGGCTGATTTTGCGAAACTGATTGCCCAAATTCAACGTAGACAGGTAGTAGAAGGAAAACAAGATGAGTGAGGCACGTGAAGCACTGGAAGAACGGGTGCGCAAGGCAATTTTTCAAGAATCCATTTTCCGCTGGGAAAGTGCAGTCGTCATCTCGTTAAGTTTGCTGTTAACGGCCGTAACCGCACTAGGCGCATTGGGCGATGGTCTACAATCCTGGTGGTGGATTTGGCTGATTGGCGGCTTACTAGCGGAAGCTGCCCTGGTCTACAGCAGTTTAACCGACCCCAAGTTTGGCGAGAAAGTAGCCGCCAGTTTGCTGCGCACCGATTTCAAGCCAGAGCGGCTGCGCGATAAAAAATTACAGCAACAAATCATAGAGGCGCTGGATTATCGCAGCCGTATCGAGGAAGCGATGCGCAGCCGTGATGATTCGCTCATCAAGGACGAATTAACGCAAACCGGCGTGCAAATTGATGAATGGATTGAACATATTTACGATCTGGCACGCCGAATTGATCGCTATCGCCCTGAAGCGCGTGCCTTAGCCAAAGATCGCCAAAATGCGGACGCGCGTATTGCGCAGTTAGAGCAAGAGTTAATTTTGGAAGATGACGCAGCCGTCAAGAAACAGATCGAAATCACATTAGAGGGCTTGCGGCGGCAGGTAGATACGTTGGAACGTTTAGACAACACCATTCAACGGGCCGAACTGCAACTGGAAAATACCTTAACTTCGCTGCGTACCATTTACTCGCAAAGCATGTTGGTCGATGCCAAAGACATAGACAATAGTCGTGCGCGTCGTTTGCGGCATGAAATTACCGAAGAAGTAAAAGAATTGAATGATGTCCTCGTGGCAATGGACGAGGTGTACGCGGCAGAATAAACACGGCAGGCTTTGTGTCTGTTTGTTTTAGCGCTGCGTGAACGAGAGGCGGGTTTCGTTTGTCAAAATGTAGCCGCTCTGGTAACATTGCGATTTGGCAAAAAACTAATCAATGGAGAGAGTGCAGCTATGAAGGTGCTGTTAAAAGAAGATATAGAAACCCTCGGCTATGCCGGTGAAGTACACAACGTAGCCCCCGGATACGGCCGTAATTATTTGATTCCCAAGGGTTTAGCTGTTCAGGCTACCCCATCTGCTTTAAAGCAGGCAGAAATTTGGCGCAGGAAAGCTGAAGCACGTCGCGCCGAACTGCGTGCGGAATACGAAGCTTTGTCTGCCCGTGTTGCAGAAGTCACCTTGACCTTCCAGGCACGTGCCAGCGAAAGTGGTCGTCTGTATGGTTCAGTAACCATGAACCAGATTGCCGATGCTTTAAATGAAAAATTGGGCACGGAAATTGATCGGCGCAAAGTGGCGGGCGATCCTTTGCGGCAGTTAGGCACGCACAAAATTCCGGTTCGTTTGAGTGGTGAGTTTCATCCTGAGGTGACCGTTGTTATCGCTTCCGAGGAAGGCGAGGACGAGGTTGAAGAGCAGGTTGAGCCAGAAGTAGAAACGGCCGTTGCCGAAGCATAAGCTTCTCGCTGTTTAAAAGATTCCTAAAGTCACTGGGTTTTCAGTGACTTTTTTCCATATGGACGAATTAGGTCACATTTTGCGCGAAGCACGCGAAGCCCGAGGGTTATCTCTCGGTGAAGTGCAGGCACAGACCCGTATCAACAGCCGCTTCCTTGAAGCCTTAGAAAATGGGAATTACGCCATATTACCCACGCCTGTTCATGTGCGTGGGTTTTTGCGTAATTATGCCCGTTTTCTCGATCTGGACCCGGCCCCATTGTTGGAAAGATACGAGATTTATGAACGGCAGCACCCTTCACCGGTTGTTGAGACTCCTGTGCCCTTGTCCACACAAGGCAAACCGCTGAATTTGCGCGACGATCAGCCATTTTTTGATCCTGTCAATGTCGAATTAAGTAAAGGTAGTGGTGGTGAGCGCGACCCACAATCCTTAATGCGCCTGCTCATTATCCTGGCGTTAATCGTCTCTTTAGGATTGGTCGCGGCGCGTTTTGTCCCTCTCTTAATGGGTAGAGGAGATGGCGCGACATCATTAACAGAAAGCGTTAATCAGGCATGGCAGGATTTTGTTACGGGTGTTGGGGATAACGTGGAAGCGACACCTGTTGATACCGATGTGACGGATCCCGTCACGGCAACAGATGAAGCGATTCAAAACACCAGCCGTAACGATTTTTCAACAGCGGCAGACACGGCGTTCCCTACGCCGTTCCCCACACGCCCCCCCTTACCGGCAACATTAGAAGTCATCAATTTGCGCCTGGATATTAGTGAGCGCACCTGGATGGAAGTGACCGTTGATGGCGATGTGCGTTTTAATGGGTGGGCAACACGCGGCGATGTCTTTGAATGGACTGCCGAAGATGAGGTTTACCTGGTGACCGGTAATGCCTATGGCATTATTGCCACAATCAATGAGATTGAATTGGGTCGCCTGGGGGGATTTCAAGAAGCCAGGGAAGAAACCTGGCAAACAACACAATAAGTTAATAGATGGCAAAGGGTTCACGAACTTTGCCGTCTACACCCACATTTCATGAGTAAACAGCAAAAGAAAAAGCAATTTTATTTGCTCAGCCTGGGCTGTAGCAAAAATACGGTTGATTCAGAAAGCATGGCTGCGCTGTTAACAAAGGCGGGGTTTCGCGGCACGGCCGATCCCGATGACGCCTCTGTGTTAATTGTCAACACCTGTGGTTTTATCGAGGCGGCACGCCAGGAATCGATAGACGCTTTGCGCGAGTTGGCGGCACTGAAAGGGCCAAACCAACTGCTGATTGCTGCTGGCTGTATGGCACAGCGGTATGGGTCTGAAGTTGTCACCTGGGCACCCGGCGTGGATGGCGTTATTGGTACGCGCCGCTGGATGGATATTGTGCCTTTTGTGCGGCAGCTGCGCCGCCGCAAACATCCTGAACCGCTTTATCATTTGCCGGACGAGGCTTTGACTGTGGGGACAGATGAGAGGGGTGTGCTGCGAACGGCCGTTCAGGGGCACAGCGCCTATCTCAAAATATCAGATGGCTGCCGTCGCCCCTGTGCCTTTTGCGCGATTCCCCAGATCAAAGGCACGCATGTCAGCCGTGCGCCGGAGAAAATTGTGGCGGAAGCCGTGGCGTTACAAGACGCTGGCTTACAAGAGTTGATCATCATTGCTCAGGATACCACTGATTATGGGCATGACTTGGGCATGAAAAATGGGTTGAGCCAGTTGCTGAAGATGATTACCACAGCCGCGCCGGATATTCCCTGGATTCGCCTCATGTATGCCTATCCCGGCTATGTGACCGATGAATTAATTGAAACGATGGCGACAACGCCACAAATTTTGCCTTACCTGGATATTCCTTTGCAACATGGGCACCGGGAGACGTTAAAGCGAATGCGCCGCCCGGCTAATATTGAATGGGTATATAGCTCTGTTGAGAAGTTACGCGTCGCAATGCCCAATCTGGCTATTCGCACAACCTTCATCGTCGGCTATCCGGGCGAAACGGATGAGGAATTTGCCGGATTGCAGCAGTTTGTGCAGGATTTGCAATTTGACCGGGTGGGCGCGTTTACCTATTCGTATGAAGCGTCGACACCGTCGGCAACGGTTTCCTGGCAGGTGCCGCAAGAGGTGAAAGAGGCGCGTCGTGATGCCTTGATGGAGATTCAGCAGCAAATTTCGCTGGCACGGAATCAGGCGCAAGTGGGGCGGACGCTGGATGTGTTGGTGGAAGGATATGGGGATGGTATCAGTATCGGCCGTTCCTATCGGGATGCGCCAGAGATTGACGGGTTGGTCATTGTGCCGGGCGAGCTGCCTTTGGGCGAAATTGTGCCGGTGCGGATTGATGGGGCAATGACTTATGACCTGACTGGTGTGCCGGTGACAGCACAGCCACAAACAATTACTTTGCACGATGTCCAGATCACGTCTTGAACGCATCATTCTGCTTCTCTTTTTAGCCGTGTTGGGCGCGGCCTGGATTTACTATTCCCGCGAACCGGCACAGTCTACACAGAGTTTTCTGGTGGAAGCGCCGATTGTTGGGCAGCTGGCCCCGGATTTCACGGTGTCGGATGTCAATGGCAACAGTGTGGCGCTGCTTGATTATGTTGTGCGAGAAGGTGAGGGTGGCCGTCCCGTGGTGCTTAACTTTTGGGCCAGTTGGTGTGGCCCGTGCCGCATTGAAACGCCGCACTTTCAAGAATTGAGCCTGCGTTACCGTGATCAGGTCGCTATTTTAGGCGTTAACCAGGGGGAGTCGCTGGCGACGATAACGGATTTTGGCGTTAGCTTTGGCCTGACGTATCCCTTGTTGTATGACGCTGACAATAATGTCAATGATGCCTATAACGTGGTTAACTTGCCGACGACGATTTTTATTGATCGGCAAGGGGTGGTGCGTGAAGTGTATGTGGGGGCAATTAGCCAGGCTGTGTTGATGGAGCGCATTAACCGGTTGGTGGAGGAGTAGCGGCGTATGTTTCCAACGATTAGCATTGGCCCGCTTGCTTTTCCTACGGCTGGTTTGCTGACGATTTTGGGTGTGTATGTGCTGTTGAGTGTGGTCGAGCGGGCGGCGCTGCGCCTGGGGCAGGATGCCAATCGCCTTTACTCATTAGCTGTGACAACGGTTGTGGCTGGATTTGTGGGGGCGCGGCTGACGTTTGTGTTGTTGTATTGGCCTGCATATCGCACTGATTTGTTGAGTATTGTGTGGCCGTTGAACAGTGGCTTTAATGTGTGGGGAGGTTTGTTTGTGGCGTTGGCGGCTGGTTTTTTTTACGGCCGTTTCCACCAACTCGCTCCCTGGCCTACCCTTGATGCCCTCGTTCCCGGTGTCATCGTCGGGCTGATCATCGTTAGTCTGATCGACTTCCTGGCCGGGCCAGGTTTTGGCAAATTAACCAGTGCGCCCTGGGGCATTACACAGTTTAGCGTGCGCCGCCATCCGGTACAGATTTACGAGATATTGGTTGGGCTGCTGGCCTTGTTCTCATGGTGGCAGTTTCACCGTGACCGTTTGTTTGCCGGACAGCTTTTTTTGTTGGCGACCGCGCTTTATAGCGGCGGGCGACTGTTTGTCGATGCTTTTCGTGAAAATGCGTGGATTGCGGCCAACGGAATTCACATTCTTCAGGTGATTTGCCTGATATTGATGTTAGCCAGTTTATATGGATTGGGGCAGTTGGCCGAAAAGACGGCCGTAAATCGTGCATAAGCTTGCCGCCCCTTCACTGCCTTGCTAAACTTTGCCTATGCGATCTCGAAACAGGCTGATTCTTCTTGTACTCTTGGTTGTGGCGATACTCATTGTCGTATTCTTTGTGATGCGGCGCGATACGCGGGCGGAATTTGGGCCGGCCGTGGCCTTATGCCCTGGCCCGGATGCTTATGGCTATACATGTGAGCCGGGCGGCGGTTTTGCCTACATCGATGCCACAGAAGACCTTTTCCTGTACCAGGATGACGGCTTGTCAGGTGTGACGCTGCCATTTCCCTTTGTGTATTATGGGACAACTTATACGGAAGTTCAGATTGGCACCAATGGCACGGTGCAGTTTGGTGCGGCTGGTTATGCCGAGTATTTTAACAGTTGTTTGCAGCCAGCCCCGGTTGATTACATGGGCGATCTGTTAGCGCCTTATTGGGATGACCTGGATGTGACGTATGCCGGATATGTGGAAACGGCCGTTTCCGGGGAAGCCCCCAATCGCATTTTCGTCATCGAATGGGATCACGTTCCCTTTTTCGACAGCGACTTGAGCGATACGATCACCTTTGAAGTGCAGTTATTTGAGGCAAACAACGATATTGTTTTCCTGTATCAAGATGTGACCGCGATTGCCAGCAGTCGCGGACGCAGCGCCACCGTGGGCATACAAAGCGCCGCACAGGGGCTGAGTTTGCAATATAGCTGCAATCAACCTTCCTTGGTCGATGCGGCAGCCGTCCATTTCCCGCATCCGGCAGAGCCAAATGGAGATATGGGGCTGGCAACGGCCGTTACCGTGACCGACTTGCCCACACTCCAGGCCAAAGGCGCAACCGCCGAGATATTGGCACAGCTCAATAACCGACAGCCCGACGCGCTGCGCCTTTTGCAAACCGATTGGCGTACCCAACAGCCAGCGCGGCTGTTGGATTGGCAAGAAGTCGATTTAACGGGAAACGGCCGTCATGAACTGCTTCTCTTCTGGCATGGTGTCCAGAATCAAGCGACAACCCAACTTGCCGTGATCGGCCTGGATACGGCAGGTGAGTTTACGCCCTTATTTGACCAACGCCTCTCAACACGCACACAAACCGTGCAAGACATCGCATTGGCCGACACGGCCGATTTGACCGGCGACGGTGTGCTTGACGCCCTGCTGTACGACGCGGCACAAGGTGATCTGTTTGTGTTAACGGCCGTTTCCGGCACATTAGCCTTAGTTCCGGTTCCCGAACAGTGTCAGGGACACATGGCCGTGCTGGATGGTGATGGCGATGGCCTTCTCGACATTGTGCGCGATGGCTGTGCCACTTCCGGTCGTGTCGTCATGGGTTGGGATGGCAGTGCGTTTGTGCAGAAACGGCCGTAAAACCCGTTCCGTTCGCCAAACCAGACACGTCTCTACACTACCCCTGAAATATTCCCAAAAAAGACTTGCCAAGAGCGCCTGAAAACGGTACTATGCTCTCGCTTTGCGGCAGACCGCAAAAGGCTTCTTATAGCTTAAGAAATAACCTTGTTCACAAAGAGCAAGCCAAAGAAAAGCCTATGGGCCTGAGCAACGAAGGAACCCCCGTGGTGTTTGTTAAGCAAAGCCCTGGTTTAACCGGGTGAACGGGATGCTTCGCTATGTTCAGCATGACAGATTCATTACCCGATTGTAACTATTCAGCTTTTCTGGAAAGACCAGTCAGGTTTTCCTCTATGAGAGGTTACGCCCAGAGTAAACCTGACTGGTCTACCTGAATAGATACACCCGATTTATAATTTAAGCACTGAGAAAACCTGTCAGTTTTAGAAGAGAAGACTTGGGAGAAGCAACATGTTCGAAGTCAATGGAACCTACATTAATCGTCGGGGTAAATATACCGTCTTATCCTTAAATCCACCGAAGATGGTGGTCCGTTATGAAGATGGCGAGACTGCGGAGTTAAAGATCGCCATCCAGGCACGCATTTGGGAAAACATAGTCGTTGAGCAAGAGGCGGAAGCTGCCAAACGGAGTGCCCGCTCTGCGCTGGGAGCTAGTGGCTCAAAGACACAGTTTTTCATCAAAGCTGTTACCGTGCCCTCGCCCAGCGAGTTCGTTTTTTCCGGGTGGGCAGAACGGGTCATCTTGGCACCAGAGTCTCAGGCTGATATGTTACAGCCTGGTGATCGCATCATTTACTATGCCATAGAGACACAGACCTTTATCGCCGTTGCCACCATTACCGGTGCGCCGAAAACGGCCGATCCGAAAGATTTCTTTTACACAGTTGATCTAGAAAGGGCCTGTTTCTTTCCGGTAGATGTGGACGCGGCGTCCGTTAAGCTGACGACGGGCGTACCCGATGATTCGATTGAATTAGAGAGTCAGCCTAACTTCCGTAAGCTGAAACTTGCCCCGGAAAGCTTTTTGAAGATAACAGAAGATGATTTTGAACTTTTGGCTGAGATCTTGACCGAGATTGCTGAGTCTGATGATGATGAAGACCTGGAAGACGAAGAGTTCGAAGAGGAAGACGAAGAATAAATGAATGAATATATCCTAGTATGTGTGGCCTGGCCTTATGCCAATGCCGACATTCACCAGGGCAATGTTACCGGCTCTTATTTACCGGCGGACATTTATGCCCGTTTTCATCGGCTGCAAGGCAACCATGTGCTCATGGTGTCTGGCTCGGACAGCCACGGCACGCCTGTAACCGTGAAAGCGGAAGAGATGGGGAAGTCGGTCGCTGAGGTATTTGATTATTATCACGGCCGTTTCCTGCAACTCTTCCAAAAATTAGGGCTGACCTACGATCTCTTCACCCACACCGACACCGAAAATCATTTTCGCGTCTCGCAAGACATGTTTTTGTCGCTGTTGGAAAACGAGTACCTCTACCGCAAAGTAACGCAGCAGATGTATTCGCCAACGGCTAACAAATTCCTGCCAGACCGCTATGTTGAGGGCACATGTCCTAACTGTGGCTATCAACGGGCACGCGGCGATCAGTGCGACAACTGCAATACCTTGTTTGAGAGTGCGGCAGAGTTGGTGAATCCGCGCAGCAAGGTAGACGACAGTGCCCTGGAACTGCGCGACACCGAACATTTCTTTATTGATTTACCGGCGCTTGCTGCGGACGGATTGCAGGCGTGGCTGCATGATGGCAAAGAGTATTGGCGGCCGCAGGTTATCAATTTTGCGCGTAACTTTGTTGACCAGGGTTTGATTGGCCGTGCTGTTACCCGCGACATGGATTGGGGAATTCCTGTGCCGGTGGACGGGTATGGGCACAAGGTGTTATACGTCTGGTTTGAGGCGGTTATTGGTTATCTGTCGGCGGCGATTGAGTGGGCGCACAACAATGGTACGCCCGATGCGTGGCGTAACTGGTGGCACAATCCTGATGCACGCACGGTCTATTTCATCGGCAAAGATAACATTCCTTTCCACACAGTCTTTTGGCCGGCACAGTTGTTGGGGTCAAAAGGGTTGTATGCTGAAGATGCGCAGCAGCAGTTGAATCTACCTTATGATGTGCCTGCCAATGAGTTTATGAACATGGAAGGGCGCAAGATTAGCGGCAGTATGAATTGGGGTGTGTGGATGCTCGATGCTTTAGCGCGACATGATCCAGACCCGCTGCGTTATTACCTGACGGCTGTGATGCCGGAAACGCGTGACTCTGATTGGAGTTGGCAAGGATATGTGGAGCGCAATAACAGTGAACTGGTTGCCAATTGGGGTAATCTGGTGAACCGTGTGCTTAATATGACCAATCGTTATTACCAGGGCGTTGTGCCTGATCCCGGTGAATTGACGGAGAAAGATCAGGTATTGCTGAAGGCGATGGATGAAGGGTTAGAGGCGGCGGCACAGTTATATGATGCGTGTAAGTTCCGCGCTGTTGTGCAGGAGAATTTGCGCCTTTCGACGTTGGTTAACCAATATTTGGAAGAAACCAGTCCGTGGACGACGGCGAAGACGGATATGCAGGCGGCGGGGCGTGCTTTGTATGTTGCTTTGCAGGCTATCAATGTGCTGAAGGTGATGTGGTCGCCTATTTTGCCATATACCAGCCAACAATTGCATGAGTTGTTAGGTGAGGCGGGCACGCTTTTTGGTGAGCAGAAGGTGGAGACTTACCAGGAATCTGAACGCAGTCATGTTGGCTTGACGTATGATAAAGGAACGGCCGTTGGTACATGGCAGCGCCGTGAAATCCCTGTTGGGCGGCAGTTACCCAAGCCGAAGCCACTCTTTAAGAAGTTGGAGCCAACCGTCGCCGACGAGGAACTGGCGCGGTTAGGTCTTTAATGGCTGCCGTCGCGACGCCGTGTGCGTGAAGGATGCACGGCGTATACGGCGCGAACGCGGAGAGAGCCTGGTAAGCTTTGACAAGTTTCTCCAGGCTGTTCCATATCCTATATAGACACCTGTATTTGCCGTTTTAGGCTGTTTACAGAGACAATTGAAAGACCTGGCGATTCTTTACAGATTTGCCGGGTCTTTTTATTTGGGCATTCCGCACATCCTCTATATAATTTCCTCATTACTCGTGTAGGGGATATCGCGCCCCTCTCAAAACAATCCATTATTTTATTGGAGGCACGCTATGAGCGTTAAATATAATGTTGTTGAACGTGGTAATCCTTCGGATGCAAACGCGCCGAAGAAGTATTACCCATCGCCGGTTTCCAGTGGCAGTGTTGATTTACGGCAAATTGCGAAACGTGCAGCAGAGATTTCTACTGTGAGTATGCCCGATGCAATGGCTGTTATTGAAGCGCTGCTGATTCTCATTCCTGATGAGCTTGGACGGGGAAATATTGTGAAGCTGGGAGATTTTGGCTCTTTTTGGGTGAGGCTTAAGACGGAATCGGGTGATGCTGCGGAAGATGTTACCAGTCATCATGTGACGGGTATTATCCCGCGCTTTACGCCCGGCAAGGAGTTTAAGGCCAATTTGAAGAATGTAACGTTTGAGAAGAAGTAGACTATCGGGCAGATTGGTTTAATCGCGCAGATTGAACCAATCTGCCTTCATTATTGCACGGATGACAAGTCTAGACCTGTTAGGCAACAGGTCTAGACTTGTTGCTTAATAGGTCTAGACACGTTGAGCAACAAGTCTAGACACGTTGAGCAAAAGGTCTAGACACGTTTGGCAACAAGTCTAGACACGTTGAGCAAAAGGTCTAGACACGTTGAGCAACAGGTCTAGACACGTTTGGCAACAAGTCTAGACACGTTGAGCAAAAGGTCTAGACACGTTTGGCAATAGGTCTAGACTTGTTTTTGGGGGTGGTTGGAGTTGTGTCGCGGGTGTGGGGAGGGCATACGCAGCAGAACGAAGTATTTCATGCGCGAAGGTTTGTTCTTTATTATTAGTCATGGCGGACAGCCTGTGATTATGATAATTGTGTGTATAATGTTGGGCGTATCAGAAATGAGGTCCATTCTTATGATTGAACAAGCAAAGCAATATGCCTCTCTTAAATTGAAAAGAGAAGTATGGGCGTGGCGTGGGGAATAAGGGATGCCGGGCACCAGGAAGAGTTTAATACATGACAACTGACGATAAAAAAATTATTTATTCTATGATGCGGGTGGGCAAGGTTGTGCCACCTAATAAAGAAGTGCTGCGTAATATCTCGCTTTCTTATTTTTATGGGGCGAAGATTGGTGTGTTGGGGCTGAATGGTTCGGGTAAGTCTACTTTGCTGCGAATTATGGCGGGGGTGGATGAGGAGTTTGTGGGGGAAACGGCCGTTGCTCCTGGTTACACCATTGGCTATCTGGAACAAGAACCACAACTGGATGAAAGCAAAACTGTGCGCGACATCGTCGAAGAAGGTGCAGCGGAAATCGTCAGCGCCTTACGGCAATACGACGAACTCAACCTGCGTTTTGGCGAACCACTTAGTGATGATGAGATGAACGATCTCATTGAAGCACAGGGCAAACTACAAGAAAAGCTCGACCATCTCAACGCATGGGATATAGACAGCCGCCTGGAACTGGCGATGGACGCCCTGCGCTGCCCGCCCGGAGACGCCTCAATTGCCGTCCTTTCTGGCGGGGAACGGCGGCGCGTCGCCCTTTGCCGCTTGCTGCTGCAACAACCAGACATCTTGCTGCTTGACGAACCGACCAACCATCTCGATGCCGAGACGGTTGCCTGGCTGGAACGTCATTTGCAGGAGTATGAAGGAACCGTCATTGCCGTTACCCATGACCGGTACTTCCTCGATAACGTGGCCGGTTGGATTTTGGAACTTGATCGCGGCTACGGTATTCCCTGGAAAGGCAACTACTCTTCCTGGTTAGCACAAAAACAGGCACGGCTGGCGCAAGAGAAAAAGGTCGAGGAGCAGCGCGTTAAGACATTAGAGCGTGAGTTAGAGTGGATTAACATGTCGCCCAAGGGTAAGCTGGCAAAATCAAAGGCGCGTATCAATGCTTATAACCAGTTGTTAGCGCAGGAAGCGGAGAAAGCCCAGGAAGATTTGCAAATCTATATCCCGCCGGGGCCGCGTTTGGGCGATATTGTGATCAGTACGCAAAATACACGCAAGGCGTATGGTGATAATCTGCTGTATGAAGATTTAACGTTTGATGTGCCGCCCGGTGCAATTGTGGGCATCATCGGTGGTAATGGCACCGGCAAGACGACCTTGTTTCGCATGATTGTGGGACAAGAAGAGCCGGACGCGGGTCTTGTACGTGTCGGCGATACGGTCGAGATGGCCTATGTAGACCAGTCTCGTGACACGTTAAACTCGGACAATTCTGTGTGGCAAGAGATTTCCGATGGCGAGGAGATCATTACCTTGGGAACGCGGCGTATGAATTCGCGGGCGTATGTCGGCCGTTTTAACTTCACGGGCACAGACCAACAACAAAAAATCGGCAATCTCTCTGGCGGCGAGCGGAATCGTGTGCATCTGGCGAAGATGCTTAAGTCAGGGGCGAACTTGCTGCTGCTGGATGAGCCTACCAATGATCTAGATGTGAATACGCTGCGTGCCTTAGAGGAGGCGCTGCTTAACTTTGCCGGTTGTGCCATCATTATCTCTCATGATCGCTGGTTCCTGGATCGTGTGGCGACGCATATCCTGGCTTTTGAGGGGGATAGTAGTTGGACGTGGCATATTGGCACGTATAGTGAATATGAGGCGGAACGGCGCAAGCGGTTGGGCGCAGCGGCAGAACGGCCGCATCGTGTCACGTATCGCAAGTTGACGCGTGATTGATCGATTGGAGATTGGAGGTTGTGATGGATATTGTAGGATTGGATCATGTGCAGTTGGCGATGCCACGAGGTGGGGAGGAGAAGGCGCGTGAGTTTTACGGCCGTTTCCTCAACCTGCTCGAAATCCCTAAACCAGAAGGACTCATTGGGCGGGGTGGTTGTTGGTTTGCTGTGCCCGGTGTGCAGCTTCATTTAGGGGTGCAAGACGACTTCATTCCGGCAAGCAAAGCCCATCCTGCCTTATTGGTGCGCGACCTGGAAGCTCTTTATGCGCGGTTGATGGCGGCCGATGTCGTCGTCATTCGTGATGAAGCCGTGCAAGGCGTCCATCGCTTTTATGCGCTTGACCCCTTTGGCAATCGGCTCGAATTCATCCAAGACGGTAATGGGTTTAGTCAGGAAGCGCCCTTATAATTTTTAGCATAAGCAAGCGATCCCGAACGTTAGCTCAGTGAGACAGGTTTGATTTCGCCTTTGTTGGTTATCTGCTTAAAGTTGTTACGGCAAACTTGACACCAGATACCAGGACAAGAGTAAGGTCATCATTTGGGAAATTTTTACGGATAATTAGAGAAAAATCTGGCACAATTCAAGGGTTATTTAGTAAAAACCTGTCAGATTTTCCTCTATGAGAGGTTACGCCCAGAGTAAACCTGACAAGTTTACCTCAATAGATACGGAGATTATATGATTAGGCAAGCGCAACTTTCCATCTTGAGTATCAGTCTCTTAACCATCTTTGCTGCTGTTGCTTGTACTGCTTCTCCAACGCCCACGCCTGTTTTGACCGATGCAGTAACCCCTACCGGCGTTTTAGTCTTTGGCGACATTTCTGACGAGGCAGCCGAAACAATCAATGGGACACAGCCAATTGCTGATTACCTGGCAGCGCAGCTTGGTGATTATGGCATCAGTCGTGCCGAAGTTAAAATTGCCCCTGACCTGGATACGATGGTGCAATGGATAGCTGACGGCGAGGTCGATCTCTATTTTGATAGCCCTTATCCTGCCTTGGTTATCAGCCAAAAGACGGGTGCCGAGCCGATTTTACGGCGCTGGAAATATGGCGTGTCTGCGTATCATACGCTTTTCTTTGCCCGTGCCGATGCCGGTATCACCACGGTTGCCGACTTACAAGGTCATATGATTGCTTTTGAGGAATCATTTTCGACTTCTGGTTATATGCTGCCCTTGTCTTATCTGTTGGAGCAAGGTTTGAATCCGGTTAGTAAAGAGTCGCCCGAAGTAACTGTAGCCGCCGACGAAATTGGGTATACGTTTAGCACGGCCGATAATACGACGATTCAATGGGTGGTTAGTGGGCGTGTGGTCGCTGGCGTGGTCGATAATGTGACCTATGAGTTGTTTGTGCCGGAGGAGACCCGTCAGGAGTTTGTGGTGTTGGCGGAAACGGAGGATGTGCCTCGGCAGTTGGTGTTGGTGCGCCCCGGTATGGATGCGGATTTGAAGGCGGCAATCAAGTCAGGGCTGCTGACTATGGATGAAACGGAAGAAGGTCGGGCTGTTTTGGATGTTTTTTTGACGACGGAATTTGACGAGTTCCCTGAAGGTGCAGATGCCGCATTGGCACGTATGCGGACTTTATATGATCTGGCACAATCCCGATAAATGAGTGAAATTGAAGCATTGAAACGGCCGTTAGCCCTTAAGCTAACGGCAACGATCACTATTATTGTCGTCCTGGTCGTCGCCATTGTGACCCTGCTCACCATCCGGCGCGAACGGCAAACCTTTCAGGCTGAATTGGAGCAGCAGGCTGCACTGTTGGTCAATACCATCGCCGCCAGCAGCGCCGATTCTCTCTATTTTCTCGACGCCGATTTCCTGTCTGACTTGATGCTCGACTTAGGCCGCTTTGAGGTGATCACGTTTGGCCGCATTTATGATGAAGACGGCCGTATCGTTGCCGATGCCTTTGACCAGAGCATCTTGTTTAGTTTTGACCCAGACCCCTTCGGCTTGCAGCTGCTGCAAACCGGCGACACCCTGTTCACCTGGCAAGATGAGCAGTTAATTGCCGGGCAGTCTGTCATCATTGGCAGTGAAGTTGTCGGCGCGGTGAGTGTCGGTTTGCCCACAGCCTTCCTAGAGCCAAAAATCGCTGCCGTGCGTAATCAAGGCATCATTATTGCCACGATTGCCGTGATTATCGGCCTCATCCTTGCTTTATTCTTCAGCCGTTCCATCACCATTCCGCTCCAGGCGATGATCCAGGCGACACAGCGCATCATGGCTGGCGACCTGACACAGCGCGTGGACATTCACAGCAAAGACGAGCTGGCGCTCCTGGGCGGTCACTTTAATCAGATGACGGCACAGTTGCAGCAAACCCTGGAACAAATGGAGCAAGAAATTGACGAACGGAAGCGGGCACAAATTGCCTTGGAAGCGGCACGCGATGCTGCCGAGTCGGCGAACCGTGCCAAATCTACGTTCCTGGCAAATATGAGCCATGAACTGCGTACACCGCTTTCGGCGATCATTGGCTACAGCGAGTTAATGCTGGAGCAAATTGAACTGGATGATTATGATGAATTAGAAGATGAGTTGAAGCGTGTGATTCATGCTGGCGAACATCTGCTCATGATCATCAGTGACATCCTCGATTTGTCTAAGATTGAAGCTGGCAAAATGGAACTGGTGCCAGAGACGTTTGATTTAACGGACTTTATCGAAAGTGTGGCGATGACGGCCCAGCCTTTGGCACACAAAAAGGGAAACAAACTGGTCATTTCCTGTGACGAAGCGTTGGGAGAGTTTTATGCAGACCGCTCTCGCGTGCGTCAAATTCTCCTAAATTTGCTAGGTAATGCGGCTAAATTTACCGACCACGGCACGATTACGCTGACGGCCGCCCGTGAACAAGCGGCAACCGGCAGCACGATTCGTTTTACGGTGAGCGATACGGGGATTGGTATTCCTAATGAGCAAATGCGGCTTTTGTTTAAGCCGTTTGTGCAGGTTGACCCGTCTAGTACGCGCCGCTATGAAGGCACCGGGCTGGGGTTGGCGATTAGTCATCGTTTTTGCCAGATGATGGGCGGGCGCATCATGGTAGAAAGTGAAGTGGGGAAGGGGTCTACGTTTACGGTGGATTTGCCAGTGGCTGTGGACGTTATGCATTAAACGGCCGTTGCCGATCATCCACGCTTGCCTTAAAATGTCGTGACCCAATATTCTGGGGCAAGGAGCGAAGTATGTCTCATCCATTAAGTGCAGAAGAGTTGGTTAAACATGTACAGGCGTTGGCGCAAGGTGTGGGGCCACGTCCTACCGGGCACGCGGCAGAAGCCGTCGCGCAAGAATATGTGCGTGATATTCTTGATGCGCTGGGTTTCGCCGCTATCGAAGAAATCCCCTTTGCTACCTGGGACACCTGGGGCTATGCAACTGTCACCCCGAATGTCGTCAGTTTGCTGGGCGGCGTGTTAGGCAAGTTGGGCGCTGTTGGCCGTTTGTTAAGCGGGGTGCTGTCGCTGTCGAGCAGTTATCACCTGCTGAAATCGTCAGATTGTAGCAAACAGCCGTTTGCTTTCCTTTACCCCAACCAAAAGCAAACCAAGAACCTGTTGGCGCGTGTTCCGGCGGCCGGAGAACGGCTGCACCGGGTGGTCTTGGTCGGGCATACGGACACGAACAAGCATCGCCAGACGTTTGCCCCTGGCATGAAGCGCTTCATCCCACTGCTGGATACGTTAAACATTTTGTTTCCTTTTGCTCATGGCGTGGCACAGGTGGCCGGGGCTTTGGGTGCAGGCGAGAAGGTGGCCTGGCTGCGCAAGGCCAGCGCGTTGGGCATGTTGGTTTCTTTGGGGCTGTTGTTGTCGGATGAGTTGGAAGGGTATGTGGAAGGAGCCAATGATAATGCAACGGCCGTTGCCGCGCTGCTCGGTCTGGCTGCTTATCTCAAGGAACATCCCTTGCAGCACACCGAAGTCTGGTTTGCCTTTACCAGTGCCGAGGAAGTGGGCTGTGTGGGAATGCACAAGCTGTTGGATGAATATGGGCATGTGCTGAACAATGCCTATTTCATTGATTTCGAGATGGTCGGCTGCCAGGAGATCGCTTATATCACCGATCACAGCAGTTTTAGCTATCTCACCGGCTACAAGCCTGACTCTGAATCGGTGCGGTTGGCGGAGAAGACGGCACGCAATCATCCGCAGTTGGGGGTAAACGGCCGTTCCATGGTCATTGGCGAAGAAGTTGGCGCACTGCGTGGCCGTGATTATCGTGGGATTTGTCTGGCTGGCGTGGGTGACGATGGTTGGCTGGCAAACTGGCATCAATACAGCGATCACTTTGACAACATTCAGCCCGCCGGTATCGAACGCGCTGCCCGCTTTGCCCTGGCGATGATGCAAGAGCTAGACGCACAAAATTAGAAATCTGACAGGTCTTTACGGACAATCTTCTGCACGATGGTAACGGCCGTTGCCAAACCATCCTCTTGTTGCAGACGTTGGCCGAGGGCGGCGGCACGTTGACGCATGGCGGTGTTGGAAACGGCCGTTTCAATGGCCGCCGCCAGCCGTGTCGCCGTCAACTTCTTGTGCGGTATCGGGGCGGGGCCAACCCCTAACGCCTGCACCCGCTTTCCCCAATAAAATTGGTCAAATAGAAATGGCGTCAAAATAGTGGGCACGCCCGCCCAAAGACTAAAGCCGGTCGTGCCAGAGCCACCATGATGCACGATGGCCGCCATTTGGGGAAAGAGCCAGGCGTAAGGCGCATAAGTGAGCGGATAAATGGTGTCGGGGAGGTCATGCTTGCCAAGGCCAGCCCAGCCCGATTGCAAAACAGCTCGCTGCCCGCTAAGCCGTACCCCTTGCAGCACTTCTCTCGTCACCTGCTCCGGGTCGTTGACCGACATGCTGCCGAAGCCAATAAAAACTGGCGGCGGCCCAGCCTGCAAAAAAGCAACCAAATCGTCTGGCGGCGTCCAATCAGGTTCCTGTGACTGCTGCCAGTAGCCGGTAAAATGCACATCATCGCCCCAGTCCGCTGGGCGGGGGACAACGGCCTGGCTAAATCCGAGGAGGGTGGGATACAGCGATGACAGCTTGAAAGCGTCGAATAATGGCTGTTTTGGCAGCCCCAACACCTTCTCCCGCCAGCGGTTGATGGGACGCCCAAAACCAGAAAACATAATCAGTTCAGCAAGCTGATAGGTGAGCCGGTTATAACCGGGAAGGAAAGATAATGTCGAAGGAAAGGCCACCATCGGCATGGTTCGCGTGGGCAGCATCGGTATCACGGCCACAGCTATCATGGGGATTTGCAGCTTTGCGGCCAGGTCACGGCCGTAAATGCCGCCGGGAAGCTGATTGATGATGGCATCGGTCTGCCAAATGTGGGGCTGAGATAGCACATGGGCGATGTCTTCCGCCATCTGCCAAAATGTGGCCCGCAGCGACTGCCACTGTTTCAAAACATTTTGTCCCGATCCGGCCAAAGCAACGCCAGCATTACTGGTCATAATTGCCTGAGCATCCCCTGGTATCGGTTCAAAATCGAGTCCGTACTGTGTGACCAGCGGCGCAAAATTCTCGAAGGAAACAACACGCACATCGTAGCCCACCGCTTTTAGCTTGTGGCCCAGCAGCACGTTTGGCAGGATGTCTCCCCACGACCCCAAAGCCAAAATGGTTAGATGTGTCATTTTACAGGGTGGGCGATTGACAAATCGCCGATCTCTAATCGCGAATTGCCAAGCGAATAATGGGTATGTGGTCTAAATAATGCTCGTAGCTGTTTGCGGTAATCAGTTCCCAGGGACGCCAGTCAGGGGGCATGTGCGCAAAGTGGGCTGCGTCTTGTAGTTCGGCGTCATTGAGCGTGGTAAGGGCGGCACGCATTGCGCTGTGAGCCTGGATGGCCTCGGCCTGGATGTCGGCAAACGGCCGTTTCCGATTCTCCTGAAAAATTGCCGCATTGCGCTCATCTGTGGGCAGCAACCACCAGTCAGACCCGGCCAATACACGCTCGCTGATCAACCCAACCATCTCCCGTTCAAACCAGGCCAGGTGTGCGATGACATCTTTGACCGCCCAGCCACCTGGCAAAATTGGCTCTGCCAGCCGCGCGGCGGGAATTTGTGCCAGTAGTGCCTGCCATTGTGCCCAGGCCGCATCTACACGCGCCAGGATGTTGGCTGTGGTAATGCCGCGCTGCCGCATAATTGCCCGGTCGGTCGCCACCACAATCAAGTCATGCTCGGCGGCGTGCATGCGCGTCTCAAAATCTGCCAGCGTCTCATCAGGGCGGAAGCGCACGGGCAGCGAGGCGATCACTTCGCCAGCGTCCACCTCTGGGATGGCATAATGGACCATGCAGCCGCTGCCCTCAATGTCGCCTTTTTGGAAGGCGTCATAGGCACGTTCAATGGCGTGCGTACCGGGGAATTGCCCCGGCAGTGCCGGATGCAGATTGATCACCCGTCCTCTAAATGGGGTTAGGAAGGCGGGGCTGAGGATATGCATCCATCCTGCCAGCACAATTAAATCTGGCGCATAGGTGGCAATTTTAGCGGCTAAATCGGCGTCATATTCGGCGCGGCTGCGCCCGGCTTCTTTGTACGGTTTGTAGGGAAAGTACAGGGTGGGGATGCCAGCTTCTTGGGCGCGTGTCAGGCCATACGCGGCCTGGCGATTGCTGACAACACAGAGAATTTGTGCCGGGAGACGGCCGTTTCCCACAGCATCAATCAGCGCCTGTAAATTAGTCCCGGAGCCGGAAATCATAACCACCAATTTCGCGTTCATATTTATCCTTTTGTTGGATAACGGCCGTTTTGTCCCGACCAATCAGCGGCGATAAAACGAGCCACGCTGTCATCGTCATTCGCGCCAATGATTTGCGTCGCCGTGCGTTGCAGGTCTGGCACCGCATTGCGCATGGCAATGCCCCGCTGCGCCATGCGCAGCATCGCCAGATCATTCACCTGATCGCCAAACACAACCAATTCCGATGGCTTCAGCCCGGCCAACGTGATCAAAGTTTGAATGGCCTTTTCTTTTCCGGCACGCCGGTCATGAATTGTCAGCCAATGCCAGCCCAGCGAATATTGGTTTTCATAGAGGTGCGTCTCAATCAGGCCATCATAAGCCGCGCGTAATGTCTCGTCTAGCGCGGCGACCTGTTGCAGGCGACCGATCATGGTGAAGCAGACCACTTGCTCGGTCAGCGCACGCCGCAAATCATCCAGATAACAAAGACGCGGGTCTTTTGCCGCTGCGCGATTTTGCCAATGCCACCGCATTCCTTCGTTGGGCGGTTCGTGGTAGTAAAGCCGATCGGCCGTGCCATCATAGGTAGAGACAAAGGGTTCCAAATCGGCCGCGCACGCCTGCGCCAAAATGTCATCCACAATGGTTGGCTCTAAGGCGCAAACGTCCAGGTGGCGACCTGTGTGCAAATCGGTGATAAAGGTGCCGTTGAATTCAATGATTGGCAGGCGTAATTGCAACCCGGACAAAACGGTTTGCATGGTAATGATGCTGCGTGCGCTGGCGACGGTGAATTGCAGCCCTTGCGCCAGCAGATCATTTAATGTGTCGCGGCTAAAGGGTGACAGCGTCGCGTCTGAGTGCAACAGGGTGCCGTCGAGGTCAGAAACGTAAAGAGGTGTCATGAGTGGATAATGGTAACGGCCGTTTCCCCCACAACCATTTCGCCAACAAGATAAGACGCGCCAGACAAAGCTTGTTGCGCCAGCGCCACCTGGGCGGCGGGGATAATCACCAACATGCCCAGGCCCATATTAAAAACATGGCACATTTCCGCGTCGTCAATGTTGCCCAAACGCTGCATCAGGCCAAAGATAGGTGGCTGCGGCCAGTTACCGCGTCGCAGCACAGCGCCCAGCCCATCGGGGAAAATGCGCGGCGGATTGTCTACCAATCCACCGCCGGTGATATGGGCCAGTCCGCGTATGTCCACACCTGCGGCCCACAATGCCTGCACTTCTTGCAAATACGATTTGTGTACCGCCAACAGCGCCGCGCCCACCGGCTGCCCCAATTCTGCATTGGGTTCGTGCCAATCCAGGTTCGAGAGGATAGCGCGTGCCAGCGTATAGCCATTGGTGTGCAGCCCGGCTGAGGGCAGCCCTAAAATTGCGTCACCGGCCTGGATGCGTGAGCCATCAATGAGCTTGCCACGCTCCACCACGCCGACGATGGTGCCCACCAGGTCGAGTTCTCCTGGTTGGTAGACGCCGGGCATTTCGGCCGTTTCGCCGCCGAGCAATGCACAGCCAGCCGCCTGGCACGCCTGGGCCGCGCCGCCGACGACGGTGGCAATTTGCTGCGGATTTAACCGCGATGAGGCGACGTAATCCATGAAGAAGAGGGGAACTGCACCTTGTACCAAAATGTCGTTGATGCAATGGTTGACAATGTCTTGCCCGATGCTGTCCCAGCGCTGCATCTGGGCGGCAACCATTGTTTTTGTGCCGACGCCATCGGTGGAGGCGACCAACACCGGTTCGTCCATGGCTTGCAGCTTGCTAATGGCATACAGTCCGCCAAAGCTGCCCACACCGGACAACACTTCCGGGCCAAAGGTGGCATGAACGGCCGTTTTCATCAAATCTGTGGCTTGCTGTCCGGCGGCAATGTCCACGCCTGCTTGCGCATAGGCACTCTTGTTGCTCATCCTGCCTCCTTCAAAAAAGCCTCCCGGAGGTTCATCTCATGCGGCGAACCTGCCATTGATAACCTCCGGGAGGTTGGTTTTCATTCATGGTGGTCGGCGATAGCCGGTGAAGTCTCCTCGATGATGGGCTACATCCGCTCTGGGATTTCAATGCCCAGCAGCATCAACACCAATTCCGAGACGCGTGCGAACAATTGCGTAATGCCGAGCCAGGAAGATTGTACGGCCGTATCCGTCGCACTGAGAATGTGACACGCATTGTAAAAACGGTTGAACTCATTCGCCAGCGTATAAATATAATCAGCCATGTGGTTTGGCATCCGCGTCTCGTAAGCCATGCGCAGCGCATCAGGAAGCTGTGCCAATTGCAGCAGCAGCGTCCGTTCTGCGTCTACAGTGGGGGGCAGCAATGCGCCCGGCTCCAGCCCTTGTGCTGCCGCTTTCGTCAAAATAGAACGCGCCCGCACAGTTGTGTAAAGCAAATACGGCCCGGTGCGTCCCTCAAACGAAGAGAACCGATCCAGGTCGAAAATGTAATCCTTCGTGCGCTGGTTCATCAGGTCAGCATATTTTAGCGCCGCCAATCCTACCCTGCGTGCAATTTCCAGCCGCTCTGCTTCCTCATATTCGTCGGCAACATGGCTCTCTGCCATCCGTGCCAAGGCCGCTTCAATTACCAGTTGAATCAAGTCCTTGAGCTTCATGACCCCGCCAGCGCGTGTCTTGAACGGCTTGCCATCTTTGCCATTCATGGTGCCAAAGTAGTTGTGCTCCAGACCAACTTGTGGCGGCGTGATGCCGCTTTTGTAGGCCGCGCGAAACACTTGCTTGAAATGCTGCTGCTGCCGATGATCGACCACGTACAAAATCAACTGCGCCCGCAGCTCTTGCACGCGCAAATCAATAGTCGCCAGATCGGTTGTGCCATACATCACGGCGCCATCCGATTTGCGCAAGATGAGCGGCGGCATCGGTTCGTTATCATCAGGCAGCGAGATGTCCATGATCAGTGCGCCCTGGCTTTCACTGGTGTAGCCTTGTGCTTGCAGGCGGGCGATCATCTCCTCAACGTGGTCGTTTGCATCGCTTTCTCCCAGCCACAAGTCGAAATGAATGTCGAGTGCGCCGTAATCCTCTCGAAGTCCGGCGACGGAGACGTCCACGAAATGCTGCCAAAGGGCACGGTAGCCGGGGTGGCCGTTTTGTAGTTCCATCGTTGCCTGCCGTGCAGCTTCCATCACAGTCGGGTCACTTTTGGCGCGGGCGCTGGCTGCCGGATAAACCTCTTCCAGGTCGGTCAGGGTGATGGGGGATTCTGCCGGGAAGGGGCCGGTGTTGTCTGTGTCGAAATAGGGCCAATCGGGGTGACGATGTGCCAGTTCGACAATGATCATGCCCATTTGCGTGCCCCAATCACCTAAATGGACATCGCCGATAACGTCGTCGCCCATGAAGCGGAAGAGGCGCTTGATGCTTTCGCCAATGATGCCAGCGCGTAAATGGCCGACGTGCATGGGCTTGGCGACGTTGGCCCCGCCATAGTCCACAACGACGCGTTGTGGGGTTGTGACGGCCGCAACGCCGAGGCGTGGGTTGTCGGCCATTGTTTGCAGCCATTGCCCCAGGAATGCATCTGTAAGCGTGAGGTTGATGAAGCCTGGCCCGGCCAGACTGATGTCGGCGAAGATGTCGGCGCTTTGTGGCAGGCGCTCAACAATTTGTTGGGCGATGTCGCGTGGTTTTTGCCCATATGCTTTGGCGGCGGGCAGTGCGCCATTGCACTGAAACTGCCCCAGGTCGGGTCGGTTGGAGACGACGACTTCGCCATAGCTGCGGTCGTAACCGGCGGCGGCAAAGGTGTCGCTGAGGAGAGTGGTGAGATGTTGCGTTAATGATTGCATAGGTTTGTTATTGTGTATTACGTATTACGTATTGCGTATTGATTCCGGATACGTGATACGCACTACGTTTTCTTATCGGCCAATGTCGGTGCGGTAATGTGCGCCATCGAAATGGATGTGGGCAATGCCAGCATAGGCACGGGCAACGGCCGTTTCCAGGTCTGCACCCACTGCACTCACTGCCAGCACACGGCCGCCGTTGGTTACAATTTGCCCACCGGCAGCCGCTGTCCCAGCATGGAATAGTACCACATCTGACGGCACTGCATCCAGCCCGGAAATCGGCAGCCCTTTGGGATAACTGCCAGGATACCCCGGCGCGGCCATAACCACCGTCGCGGCGGCTCCTGATTGGACGCGCACCATGTCTGGCTGTAACGTTCCGTCGATGCAGGCAAGCATAATTTCGGCCAGATCGCCATCGAGCAGCGGTAAAATCACCTGTGTTTCCGGGTCGCCAAAGCGGCAGTTAAATTCCAACACTTTTGGCCCGTTTGCCGTGAGCATGATGCCCGCGTAAAGGACGCCGACGTAGGGCGTGCCGCGCTGTGCCATGCCCTGCACGGTGGGATTGATGACGGTGCGCATGATTTCGTCTATCAGCGCAACGTCTACATCGGAAGGTGGGGCATAGACGCCCATGCCACCGGTGTTTGGCCCCTGGTCGCCATCGTAGGCGCGTTTGTGGTCGCGGGCGGGAATGAGGGGAACGGCCGTTTTGCCATCGCAAAAAGCGAGCAAGGAAACCTCCGGCCCGCTCAGCCGCTCTTCAATGATCACTTCGTCGCCTGACGCGCCAAAAGCCCTGTCGGCCATAATCTGGCGCAGCGCGTCCAATGCTTCCCCCAGGTTGTCGCAGACAACGACGCCTTTGCCTGCCGCCAGACCGCTGGCCTTCACGACAATCTCGCCATTGCAAGAGCGGGCATATGCTTGCGCCTCTGTGTAATCGTGGAAAGCGGCGAAGGTGGCTGTCGGAATACCCGCCTCTTGCATAAACTGTTTGGCAAATGCTTTTGATGCTTCCAACTGTGCCGCGGCCTGGCTCGGCCCAAAGATGGGCAATCCGGCGGCACGAAAGGTGTCCACGATGCCCAAGGCCAGCGGGACTTCTGGCCCCACAACGGTGAGGTCAATTTTGTTGCCTCTGGCCCAGAGTACCAGCCGGTCAATGTCTTCTGCGCCGATGGGGAGGTTTGTGCCGTGAACGGCCGTTCCCGCATTCCCCGGTGCGATGAAAATTTGCCGCACGCGTGGCGACTGCGCCAGTTTCCAGGCCAGTGCATGTTCGCGCCCGCCCGAACCAATGATTAATACCGATAACTCATTCATCTCATTCCTACCCATTTGCGGTCTACAATTGACCGTTAATCGCCCCACATGCCTTCAAACATCACCTTGTCGCGGTCTTCCTCGAAGAGCCAGTCGGGGATGTTGATGGGGTAGTTGCCACTGAAGCAGGCGGCGCAGTGTCCGGTGTTTCTGCCGATGGCCTCGTGAACGGCCGTTTCCAACCCCGCCAAACTCAAATAATCCAAACTGTCCGCACCAATGCGTTGGCGAATCCCCTCAATGTCCAGCTTGTGGGCAATGAGCTGTTTGTAAGTCGCCATATCCACACCCATGAAGCAAGGATGGCGCACCGGTGGCGAGGCGACACGCACATGGACTTCGGTCGCGCCGCCGTCGCGGATAAGCTGCACCAATGGCCCGGCTGTGTTCCCACGCACAATGGAATCGTCAATGAGGATAACGCGCTTGCCCTGTAAATTGGTCGTTAGCGGGTTGTATTTCAGCGAAATACCCACTTTGCGCAGTTGATTGTCTGGCTGGATAAAGGTACGGCCGATATACCGATTTTTCGTTAACCCTTCCGTAAATGGCAGGCCGGATTCCTGGCTGTAGCCAATGGCGTGTGGGGTTGCCGAGTCGGGCACGCCCACGACAACATCTGCCTCCACGCCAGTCTCTTTGGCTAACTGCCGCCCCATTTGCTGCCGCACATTGTGTACCACCTGTCCCTCAAAATGGGAGTCAGGGCGAGCAAAATAGACGTACTCAAAAATGCACAATGCCTTTTTCGGTGAGGGCTTGCCCACGAAGGAGGTCAAGCCGCTGCCATCCATGCGCACAATTTCCCCTGGCTCCACTTCGCGTAGATACTTAGCGCCAATGGTATGCAGCGCACTTGATTCGGAGGCGAGAATGTGACCGCCTGTGTCTAACTGCCCCAGGCAAAGCGGGCGCAGGCCAAGCGGGTCGCGCACGCCGTAAATGGCATGTCGTGTGAGAATTGTAAGCGAGTAAGCGCCGTCAGCTACTTGCATCAGGCTGCGAATGCGTGCTACCCAGCGGTCGCTTTCCGTGCCATTTTCCGGCAGGTCTGACCAGGCGTCGGCTGGGGCGGCGAGCATTTGCGTGATGACCTCGCTGTCGGATGTGGAGGAAAGGCCGACGCCGCGTTCCAGCAGCTTTTTGCGCAGGATGAGGGCGTTGGTCAGGTTGCCATTGTGCGCCACGCCCAATGGCCCATACATGGTTTCGATGAGGTAAGGTTGGGCATTGCGCAGGTTGGAGGAGCCAGTCGTGGAGTAACGGTTTTGCCCAATTGCCAGATGCCCTTTGAGCGGGCGCAGGTTCTCCTCGTTGAAGACCTGGGAAACAAGCCCCATGCCTTTGTGAATGTGGGCGGTACGGCCGTCGCTGGAGGCGATGCCTGCACTCTCTTGCCCGCGATGCTGTAAGGCGTACAGTCCGAAAAAGGCCAATCGCGCCACATCGCGCCCCGGCCCGTACACGCCCACTACGCCGCATTCGTCATGGGCTTTGTCGTCGGAAAATATGTCCATATTTGTGTCCTCTTCTCTTAAAAAATCTGGAGACTGAACGCATTAACCGGTTGTCAGTCTTTTATTATCAGGCTTGCTCGTGCTTCATGCACAATTTTTGCCGCTTCTGCACCGGTGTCGGCGAGGGCAGTTATGTGCCCCATTTTACGACCGGGGCGAGCTGCGGCTTTGCCGTAGAGGTGCAGTTTGACGTGTGGGTTTTGCAAAACGGAGAGCCAATTGGGTGGCGAAACGGCCGTTTCTTCTGTCTCGGCCTCTTGGTGTGGGAACCATAAATCGCCTAATAAGTTTGCCATGGCGGCGGCACGCAGGTAGCGAGTGCTGCCCAGTGGCAGACCACAAACGGCGCGTAACTGCTGCTCGAACTGGCTGGTGACGCACGCTTCGATAGTCAGATGGCCGGAGTTGTGTGGGCGCGGGGCGATTTCGTTGAGGAGCAATTTGCCATCATGGGTGAGAAAGAACTCCACGCACAACACGCCCACGACATCTAATCCTGCCAACACGGCCCGCGCCATGGCTACAGCTTCTTGCGCTACAGTTGGCGGCACATCTGCTGGTGCCTGAGAGACGTCTAAAATGTGGTTGGCATGGTCATTGTGGATGAGGCCAAAGTGGGCAAATGAGCCATCCAATCCACGTGCCGCAACCACCGATACTTCGCGTTCAAACTCGACGAAGCCTTCTAAAATGGCTGGCTGCTGGTTGATGGCATCCCAGGCGGCGCTGGCGGGCTGGTGAAGATCAGAGATTGGCGATTGGGGGATAAGCTGCTGGCCTTTGCCATCATAGCCGGAGGTGGCTGTCTTGAGGATGGCGGGCGTGCCGATTTTTTCTAGCCCAATCAACAGGGTTTCTAGTGAAGTTACGGGCGCAAATGGCACGGTGGGTAAGCCCTGCGCCACGAAGAACTGTTTTTCGCGCAGCCGGTTTTGGGCGACATGCAGGGCTTGTGCGCCGGGGCGAAGGGGGGCGAATTCGGCACAAGCGGCGGCGGTGGCGGCGGGTACGTTCTCAAATTCGTAGGTGACGACGTCCACGCCCTGGGCAAAGTTGCGCACGGCGTCTAAATCTTCGTAGGCGGCGGTAAATTCCTTGTCGGCAATCTGGCCTGTGGGCGAATTGCTGTCTGGGGAGAGGACGTGAACGCCGTAGCCCATTTGCCGGGCGGCCTGGGCTAACATGCGGCCAAGTTGGCCGCTGCCGAGGATGCCGATGGTGGCAGGGGGGAGTAAGGGGTGAGTTTTGTGCATATTAAATCAAAGGGTTTCGTATCAAGCTTGCCGGGTTTGGAAACGGCCGTTCTGGAGAGCCAAACAATATAACATATGAAATGCAAAGAGCTATTCCTATCCAGAAGACCCCAACGGTCAGAGCATGAATGCCAGTCGTGGGCTTAGGCCAGGGGTTTCCTTTTTTCCCAAACCGTCCTGCTGCGAGATGTCGAAAAATGGCGCTGATTCCTGCATAGTAAATTCCGATGGTACCTAGCAACCAGATGTTTCTAGTTTTGGGTTGAATGATAAAGAATAACAAAAAAATAAGCCATGAGAGTGCAAGTGCCATCCGCTGTAAATTGAGGATTTGTTGATGTTTTTTTGTGAACCAGGGATACGGGGGTGGTAGTGGCCCGCCCATCCTATCCAGAACAAGAACCACAATTATGTATATTGACAATATCCCGAAAATTACCCATATGCCGTTCATAGCTTGCACTCAAGCGTCAGGTGGAAGCACATCTTGCAAAACCGCATCTTGTTGTGCCTGACGGAAGGCTTGCAGCTTTGCGCGGTATTCGGGGTATTTGTTGCCTAAGATGGCAATTGCCAAAAGTGCTGCGTTTTTGGCGCCAGAGCGGCCAATTGCCATTGTGCCCACGGGCACGCCGCCGGGCATTTGCACAATGGAGAGCAGTGAGTCCAGGCCGTTGAGGGCGTGGCTTTGCACGGGCACGCCGAGGACGGGCAGGACGGTGTGGGCGGCGGTCATGCCGGGTAGATGGGCGGCCCCGCCCGCGCCGGCGATGATCACTTCGAGACCACGGGAAACGGCCGTTTCTGCATACTCTGCCATCCATTGCGGGGTGCGGTGCGCGGAAACAACACGCGCCTCAAACGGCACACCAAACTCCTCCAGTGTTTCCGTTGCATGACGCATCGTTTCCCAGTCCGATGTACTGCCCATAATGACGCCGACTAAAATGTGCTCAGTCATGATTTGTTCCTTTATTGACGCAAAGAGGCAAAGAAAGAAAAGCCGCAAAGAAGAGATGCAAAGGAAAGATTTTAGAGATTGTTGACGACACGGTGGATGCCATTTTTTACATATTCCTCGCCGAAATTAATGACAAGGCCTAATTTTAGGTTCATAAGGCGAAGGTAAGTTAGCGTTTGTGCCTCGAAGATAGGAGTATAGTTGAGAGTTGCTTTATTCTCGACGATAACCAGTTTTTCTACCAATAGATCGATACGTAGCGGGTTTGCCAGTATATGACCTTTGTATGCGACGGGAACTTTAACTTGTCGCTCAACCAATAACCCACGTTCGTTCAGTTCCCAGGTTAACGCTTCTTCATATAAGCTTTCTAACAACCCTGGCCCGCCTAATGTACGATGTACTTCAATCGCCGCTCCAATTATCTCATAACTTATTGCATCTTCCCGCTTCTTAAATTCTTTCTTTTCTTCTTCCTTTCCTTCTTTCACCCTTTGCCTCTTTGCGTTAAATTCCTCTCAATCCTCTCCGCAGCAGGCTGTTCACCCGGCACAAAAGTTTGCCCGGTGAGCTTTTCATAGGCAGTCATGTAGCGGGTGGCAACCTGGGCAATGAAGTCAGGTGTCATCTTCGGTGGTTCGCCATCCCCACGATACCCTTTGTTGGCATACCATTGGCGCAGGAACTCTTTATCGAAATGGACGGGTTGGTCGAGGGTGCCGCCACCCGGTTTGTAGCTGTCGGCAAGCCAGTAACGGCTGGAGTCGGGGGTGTGGATTTCGTCAATGAGGGTGAGACGGCCGTTTACCAACCCCATCTCATACTTGGTATCCACCAGAATCAACCCGGCGCGTTGTGCCAACTCTTGTCCACGCGCAAACAAGACTAACGCCGCCATCTCGATCTCATTCCACAGCGCTGGCGTAATAATGCCCCGCTCCAAAATTTCATCACGCGTCAACTGCTCATCATGCCCGCCCTTTTCCGCTTTCGTTGTCGGCGTGATGATCGGTTCTGGCAGTGCATCATTTTTGCGCAGGCCATCAGGCAGCTTAATGCCATAAGGTTGCCGTTCCCCCTGTTCATACAAGTACCACAGCGACGTTTTCGTGACACCGGTGATGTAACCACGCACCACCACCTCCACCGGCAGCGGTTCCGCCTCGTGGGCGATGGTCACATTCGGATCGGGCACACTGATGACATGATTCGGCACAAGATCGGCCGTTTTCTCAAACCACCAGGTGCTCAACTGATTCAACACCTGCCCTTTGTAAGGGATCAACCCCAGCACACGATCAAAAGCAGAGATACGATCCGTGGTGATTAGCACACGCTCGCCTGCACGCAAATAAACATCACGCACTTTGCCTTCATACTTCTCGCCCAATTCAGGCAAATCGGTGCCGTCTAGACAATGAGGAACAGCCGCCAATAACTCTTCGTGTGTCAACATCATATACCTCGGTTTAGACCTGCCAGGTCTCGCTATGCATTTTTTACGCCATTCACAAACAAGGGCAGCCCACTCATGCCCCGTTCGCCGCGATGGTGGCGGGGATGCTGCCAGGGGAAAATATGATTTTCAGGATGAGGCATCAACCCCATCACATTACCTGCCGCATTGCACAAGGCCGCAATGTCGGCAATGGAGCCATTGGGGTTTGCCGGGTAAGGTACGGCCGTATATTCCTCACTCTGGTTGTCGCTTGCCGCATACTGGAGCGGAATAAGGTTGTTCGCTTGTAGTTCGGCTAATGTCGTCTCGTCCTGTACCGCCAGGCGACCTTCGCCATGGGCAACCGGGCAAAGAATGGGGTTTGTCAGGCCCTGGGTGAAGATGCTGGGGCTGGCGGTATTGGGTTGTAGCGTTACCCAGCGGCACTCAAAATGGCCGGACGCGTTGTACGTCAGGGTAACTGAGCGCGATGCGAGATTGCCAGGGAGAAGATTGGCCTTAACCAAAACCTGGAAGCCGTTGCAAATGCCGAGAATGGGACGGCCGTTTTCCGCAAACGCCTGCATCTGTTCATTAAGCCGGTACTGCAAATCAACCGACCACAACACACCAGCTCCCAAATCATCGCCATAAGAAAAGCCGCCAGGAACAACCAGCATTCCATAATCGAGCAGCCGCCTTTCCCCGGCCAACAATTGGTTGATGTGTACGACCTCTGGCGTGCCGCCCGCCATTTGCACAGCCAACACCGCATCATGATCGCGGTTTG
Source organism: Ardenticatenaceae bacterium (assembly GCA_020634315.1). Classification (GTDB taxonomy): domain Bacteria; phylum Chloroflexota; class Anaerolineae; order Promineifilales; family Promineifilaceae; genus JACSRF01. The sequence continues at coordinate 176,025 of JACKBV010000005.1, forward strand.
TGCCGTTGGCATGCAAAATGAGGACACGGGGCTGTTTTTGAAGGGACGGAGGCGCGTAATCGGTGAGTGGTGAGCGGTGAGCGGGCGTCCGTTGTTTGTAATTGGCGGCTGAGTTTACCGCTGTCGATTCACCGTTTACGGGGAGATGGCCGCGCCATGCTGTTTCCAATTCATGAACCGGCACATCAATAACCGTTGCGCCAGTGGCGTTGGTGATGCGCAATGCGCTGCCGCCAATGACGCCAATGCAGTTGTGCGGCACATCGGCCAAAATTTGGTCAAGCTGCGGCATGTCGGCGGGGCGCACCTCAATGAGGAAGCGGCTGAGGCTTTCGCTAAAGAGAATGGCATCGTCGGCGGCATAAGCCCAATACGGATCGCGCGGGATGCTCATCACTTTCACTTCAGCGCCAAGTCCGCCTGCCAGGCACATCTCGGCCAGCGCAACGGCAATGCCCCCTTCGGCGCAGTCATGACACGCTTGCACAATGCCTGCCTGGATAGCCTGGTGCAGTTTGCGGAAATGGCCGAGGGCGTTGGCTACCGGTTTGGGCACATTGCGGTGCTGCGGTCGTATGCTGCCGCCTACCAGACCGTAATGACTGCCGCCTAGTTCGGCACCTGTTTCGCCAACGGCGATGAGGAAATTCCCCGCCTGCTTCAAATCCATGCTGGCTGTTTTGCTGACATCGGGCACAATGCCCAGGGCTGAGATGAGCAGCGTGCCGGGGATGGCGTGTTTTTCGCCATCGGCGCCGGTGTATTCGTTGTTCAAGCTGTCTTTGCCGCTGATGAAGGGGGTTTGGTAGGCGAGGGCGGCATCGTAGCAGCCTTGCGCTGTGCGCACCAGGCTGCCGAGACGGTCGGGCAGGGTGGGATTGCCCCAGCAGAAGTTGTCAAGAATGGAGACTTGATCCGGGTCTGCGCCCACGGCGACAACGTTACGCATGGCTTCGTCAATGGCGGCGTAGGCCATCTTGTAGGGATCGAGGTCGGTGTAGTTGGGGCGCAAGCCATTGCTCAGGGCGGCGCCTTTGGGAGAGTGGGTGTTGCCTGCTCGCAGTGTGGGCTGGGGGACGAGAACGGCCGCGTCGGATGGCCCATGATTGGCAATACCGGTGAGTGGTTTAACGGCCGTTCCTCCCTGCACCTCATGGTCATACTTGCGAATCACATCTTCCTTCGAGCGGACGTCGGGGTGCGCCAGCAGGGCGAGCAGCGCAGATTGGGGATCGATGATTGGCGATTGCGGGTTGATCTCCGACGACTGGTCATCGCTCACCTGCTGCCATTCCGCCTTTAACTGTCGCCGCGGAATGCCATTGTGCAGGAAATCCATGCTGAGGTCGCCGACTTTGCGTTCGCCGTAGAAGATTTCCATGCGTGCTGTGGGGTCAAATGTGCCCAGGATGGTGGCTTCTACATCTTGCCCGGCGCAGATGGCTTGCAGGCGCGGTAAATTGGCTGATGGAACGGCCAATACCATGCGTTCTTGCGCTTCACTGAGCCAGATTTCCCAGGGGCGCAAGCCAGGGTATTTCAGTTGTACGTCTTGCAATTGCACGCGTGCGCCGACGTGTTCCCCCATTTCGCCAACGGCCGAGCTGAAGCCGCCTGCGCCGCAGTCGGTGATGGCTGTGTACAGCTCTTCGTTACGCGCTTGCAGCACCACTTCTTGCACTTGCTTTTCCATGATGGGGTTGCCAATCTGTACGGCCGTTCCCGCAATCTCGCTCGTCTGCACATCCATTTCCATGCTGGAAAAAGTCGCGCCGCGCAGCCCATCGCGCCCGGTGCGGCCGCCAATGGCGACAATCAGATCGCCGGGCTGTACCGTCGTCGGATGGGTGTTGTGTGGCAAAATGCCCAGACAGCCACAAAAAACAAGCGGGTTTGCCGTGTAGCCGGGATGGTACTGAATCGCGCCATTGACTGTGGGAATCCCCATTTTGTTGCCGTAATCTTCAATGCCGTGAATGACGCCATCGGCGATGCGTGCCGGATGCAGCACGCCGGTCGGCAAATCATTGTGAGCCATGTCGGGCGGGCCAAAGCAAAGGACATCGGTGTTGGCAATGGGGCGGGCGCTGACGCCTAAAACATCGCGCACGACACCGCCAACGCCGGTATTGGCCCCGCCAAATGGCTCCAGGGCAGACGGGTGGTTGTGTGTCTCCACTTTGAAGGCCAGGTCAAACTGATCATCGAAGGCGATAATGCCCGCATTGTCTACAAAAGCGGAGTGTACCCAGGGCTTGTTGATTTGCTCGGTGGCGGCGCGGATGTACTGGTTGAGAATGCCATCCACCATTTCCACCTGTCCGTCCGGGCCGGTGTATTCGATGAGCGCCTTGAATGTTTTGTGGCCGCAATGTTCGCTCCATGTTTGTGCCAACATCTCCAACTCGACATCGGTGGGATCGCGTTGCTCTGCCTGGAAATAGGCGCGAATGGCTTGCATTTCTGCCAGATCAAGGGAAAGGCGGCGCTCCTGGCTGATGGACAGCAGTTCGCCGTCGCTGACATGGCGCAGGGGGATGCTCTCAACGGTGTCGTCTGTTCCCTGGTAGGGGAAAAATGGCGGCGTGATGGCTTCATTAAGGGCGAAGCGTTGGATGACCGGGTTGGCGAAAATTTCGTTGGCGAGCGCATGGTGTGTGGCCTCGTCTATTTGGCCGCTGAGATAGTAGCGCTGCCCGGTTGCCGCGCGGTGCAATCCGTCGATGCCCAGCAAATGCGCGGCGCGGAGGAGGTTGGCCGCGGGGGGATCGGTGACGCCCGGAAGAAGGGTGACGTCAATGGTGAAGGGGGCGTGTTGGGTGATGGCGGGTGCATCGTGAATGGTGAATTCCTCGGTGATCGGATCGGCGAGGAGTTCGGCGGCCAGGCGCTGTGCGGCAGCGGCGGTGAGGTGGCCTTGCAGGAAATAGAGGCGGGTGGCATGGCAGTCTGCCAGTTGGGTGTAGCTAAGTTGGTGGGCGGCGTGGAGATAGGAACGGCCGTTTCCCGTTTCATCACCCTGCTGCCGACGAGGCATAACTTCAATGAAAAAAGTGTTTATTGTCTCCATGTAGCTCCTTTACAGGTGGCAGGCATCATACCCGCCAAAACGAAAAACTCCCGCAGCGATGAGATGTGGGAGTTTGAACGTCGTGGAATTTTATGCAATTGATGGTATGCGCGTGAAAGCCCGAAGCCAAGCGGGACGTGGTATGTAAAAAATCAGGCACAGCAGTATCTTCATGCTGTACCTGCCTTTCCGTCTGGGTCGTGATGAGTCACAAAAAACCTCATGGACAAGTATTGTAGCGCAGGATTAAGACCGTGTAAAAGCCTTATGTCACGTTGATGGCAGTAACCCTTTTTTTTGTAAAAACTGCTGTGTAATCGCCTCACCTTTTGTGACAGCTTTAACATACCAGGACAATGCCAATGCCTGTTTTTCGGCGGCAGTTAACTGCCACGGGTGGGGAGAAGTGCGCAGACGATTGGTGAGGTCGTACAAAAATAAAGCGGCCGTGACGGAAATGTTGAAACTTTGTGTGAAGCCAGACATCGGGATTTTGACAAAAAGATCGGCGAGATCGTGTGCTTCCTGGCTCAGCCCCCTTTTTTCGGTGCCAAAGCAAAGGGCGACCGGTTGATCTAGCGGCAGTTCATGCAATGGGATGCTGTCGGCATGTAAGGTTGTGGCGACCAGGCGATACCCTTTTGCTTTGAGCGCGTTGAGGCAGGTTTGGGTTGTCTGCCCTTCCATTTCACGGTACTGATGCAGCGTCAGCCATTTGGAAGCGCCCATCACGATTTCGGTGTTGGGCCTGAACGAATACTCTTTTTCGATGATGTGGACATCTTGCACGCCAAAACATTCGCAGGAGCGCAAAACGGCGCTGGCGTTGTGTGGTTGGTAGACATTTTCCAAAACCACAGTCAGATACCGCGTGCGTTGGTCGAGCACTTCTGGGATCAAGGTGCGGCGGCGCGGCTGCAAAAATTGGGATAGATATGCGATTAATTCATGTTGGGCGGCTTCGTCCAGTGTATGAAGCATCGAGGTGACGTCTTGTTTTTCGTTTGCTGGTTGTTGGGCTATGATTTTGCTCATGTCTTTACGTAAACATACCCTGCTTTGGGTGATTTTGCTACTGTACCTGGTGTTGGGAACCTTGTTTGCCGTGTATACGCCGGCGTGGCAGGCTCCTGACGAACCGGCTCATTATAATTATGTGCGGCAGTTGGCGATGGGCCATTGGCCGGTGATGGAATTGGGTGATTATGATGAGGCGTATAAGAATGAGGTGATTGGGTCTGGGTTTGCGCCGCAGTATGATGTGAGCGTGATTACCTATGAAGATTGGCAGCCTCCTTTGTATTATTTGTTGTTGACCCCTGTGTTTTGGCTGACAAATGGATCGCTGTTGGCGCTGCGCCTGGTTTCGCTGTTGTTGGGGGCGGGGGTGGTGGCTCTGGCGTATGGGGTGGCGTGGCGTGTCTTTGCCGAAGACCGCTGGCTGGCTGGCGGAACGGCCGTTTTCGTGGCCTTTGTCCCGCAGCATCTGGCAATTCTCGCTTCTGTAAACAATGATGCTTTGGCGGAACTGTTGATTGCGGCGATTTTGTTTTTGCTCGTTGCGCGTGTCGCCATGCAGCCACGTCATTGGGTTTTGTTGGGCGTCTTGTTGGGGTTGGGCTTGCTGACAAAGGGAACGGTTTACCCGGTAACGGCCGTTATCGGCATTGCCTTGTTGTGGCGTTATTGGCGCGATTGGCGCGGCTTGATACAGACTGGCTTGTGGGCTTTCGTGCCCGCATTTTTGTTGGGCAGCTTGTGGTGGGGACGCAATATCATTCTCTATGGTGGGTTGGATATTCTGGGCAAAGCGACGCATGATGCCGTTGTTGTTAACCAGCCGCGCACGGCCGATTTGTTGGCGCAAGTGGGATTGGGCGGCGCGATTCAACAGCTTGTGCGCACAACATTTAACAGCTTTTGGGGGCAGTTTGGGTGGATGGCTTTGCCCATGTTGAACCCTGGCTGGTTATACCCGTTGCTGTGGCTGTTTACGGCCGTAGCCTTTATGGGTCTTTTGCGCCATTGGCAGCAGCGCACAACGCCTGACAATCAACCCGCTTTGATCTTGTTTTCTTTGTTTTTGTTGACGTTGGCGGTGCATCTTGTCTATAACGTGACTTTTATTCAGCATCAGGGGCGGTATCTTTTCCCGGCGCTCATCCCGATTGGGGTGGGGGCGATGGTTGGCGTGATGGCGTGGATACGGCCGTTTACCCCCCGTTGGCCCATTTTGCAGCAGCTCGTTCCCATCGGCCTGGCATTGGCGCTCATCACCCTGGACGTGTGGGCGCTGTTCCGCATCATTGTGCCCAATTTATAAAGCCAAAAGCCTGGTTTTGTACAAAACCAGGCTTTTATAAACTGCCAATGTCAGCGTAGGATGACGGTTGTTAATTACTGCGTAAGCGGCGTGCCACAACAAAAACGGCAATCAAGACAAATGCGGCTAACAAAGCGCCCCAGGTCTCAAAGCCCGTTTCCGGCAAAGTGTCCGAGCCGCCACCACTGCTGCTGCTGCCGCCAGATGTGCTGCCACTGCCGCTGCTGCCTCCAGCAATAGCAATCGGTGTCGGTGTGCTGTCGGCGTCGCCCGTGAATTCGCTCGTTCCTTCAACCGTTACTTCTGGCGTTTCGTCGTCAGCGCCAACAACAACCGGCGTTTCGGTGGGTATGGGCGTATTCGTCGGCGCAGGCGTATTTGTCGGCGCAGGCGTATTTGTCGGCGGGATAGCTTCCGCAGTCATGGCTTGCACGGTCATGGATTCAATGGTAATGGCAACGGCCGTATTCGTGACGGCGATAATGGCATTTTCTGTTTCGCGTGCCGCCACAGTCACTTGCGTGATTTCCGAGCCATTGCCATCGCCGCGCAGCAAAAATGCGCTGGCGCAAATGGCAGACAAAATCAGCGTGACCGTTAAAACCCCTACCGCTATTAAAAATGGACGGCGACTTCCTGCTCCGCCTTCACTACCTTCTTCGTCGATGATAAAGTCTTCAGACATATCGTCCTCCTGTTCAGGCTGTGGCCAATGCTAAATGATTGTATCCAGGTTCGCGTAAGGAACAAACACGACCGTGCCATCGGCAAGTTTAACATCAGCGCCATAGGCAACAATACCCGTCTCCGTTCGTTTGCGATAATGATTCAGCCGCACCACCTGCCCGGTCTGTCCGGTGTAAGGCGCACGCAAGATGCGCACCATTTGTTCGGCAGCCAGTGGTTGGTATTCTGGCGGTGATTGCAGCATTCCTGTCGAAATTTCATGCGGGATAATCAACTCTGGGCGATTGCCCCAATAATCGGGTTCTCGTGCAAACAAAGCGACATCCCCCTCCGCATGTTTGCGGATGAGGAAGAAGATGTGGCGTGCCATGCCTTGTTTGCCGATACCGTCGGTGACAATAATGGGGAAGGGCGCTTTTTGTGCCCAGGGCAAGCTTTCTGCGGAGATGCTGCCCACAATGAGACCGCTGGCTCCAGCACGCTGCAACGAGGTTAACAATTCGGGCTGGCTTAAAACGGCGACAACGGCGACATTCCCTTCGATCTCTTCTTTGATCTGCTCTTGGGTCAACTGCTCGCTTTCGGCATCGGAGATAATCTTGAGCTTGCCGTTGCTTTCCTTGCCGTTGCCCCAAACCCCTTGAATTTGCGTGCCAATTACTTCAAGGACAATGCCACGATTGGGAATGGCGTTGACGACTCTGGCACGCACCAAAGCGCGTAGTTCGAACCATTCGTGCTGTTGAAGGATGATACGGCCGTTATTCAGCCCATAAAACGTCCCTTCAACCGGCGATTCCAAAACCTGTTTGCCCAATGCGCGTTTCCGATGCAACAGGGGTTCGCCCGCCTGCACCTCTTGCCCCATGCTCACGACCATGTGCTTTGACACTTCATCAGGAGAAATGCCCCATAATTCGCTGGCGGGGACAATGCGAAAACGCGTCGCTTGCTGGGTGCGAGCCACCACTTGAACGGGTTGTACTTCTTGCCCTGGGCTGACAATCACTTCGCCTCGTTGTGGCAAAAGGCGTTCGCGTCGCAGCCTGGTTTGGGATTGAATGATGGTTGTGTATGTGTAGATTGTCATTCTCATCCACCCATATCATAAAGCCACTGGCGCACTAAGCTGCGCCGGGCAACGGTATCTTGTGGCAGTTGTAACGGCCGTCCACGCGCATCGACAACCAGACCAACTTCACCACCGGACAATGTAATCGTCGTGCTTTTGCCAGGCCCAAACCCGACATCAAAGCGGCGAGATGGGGTTAGCGTAACCGTGGAACGGCCGCGTTCCAGCACAAAAACTTCCAGCGTGCCAAATTCCACATCCCCTTCGTAATGTGTTTGCTGTTCCGATTCGATGCGCACATGCAGCGCTTTGTGTCCCGGCTGCGCTTTGCCCACCGGCACAACAACCCAGCCTAAGTCGGCCATGATTTTCGATTCGAGCGTTTGTACCACAGCCAATGAGGACTCTTGTGCCAGTGCGCCTAAGGCTGGCAAAATGCCGTAGCGATCCATGGCTACAGCAAATATGCCCACTGGCTGTAACGCATCTAGCAAAACGGAAATGATTTGGCCGGGACGCGGTGTGTTGGCGAAGGTGTTGCCGCGTACCAGCAGCAGACGGAAGGGAAGCGGCGCACGTCGTCCACTTTGCCAATCAACGGCCGTATCCAGGCTGGCAATTCGCAGCATTTCACGCGCAATGGCGTGCTCTAGCTGCAACTCTTCCGGCGACATAGCGATGGTTTGCGGATACAGTGACTTGTTGTAGAGAAAGTCACGGATTTCCTCATTGCTGATTTCCGTTGGCATCCAATGCGCAATCTCGGCCGGCTTCACATATTTCAGGATGTTAATGATGCTGCGCCCCATCCCCAAATCGCTGCGGATGGTGAGGTCAGCATGATCCTGGCTGGCCGCCACAAGCGTCACACTTTCCGTGCCCAATTCCACGCCCAGCACCTGCCCCTTTTGCAAAGCTGCAAAGTATTGCGTGATGGTGGCAAATGCGCGGGCTGTGGGCAGCGGCGGATATTTACCCCAAGAGAGCACATTATGTAACCCTGGCAGCTCCTTGATGCGTAAATCCTGGTATAGATTGCCGATCATGTTGGCGGCATCGGCCAGATTTTCCGTGTTTAGGGAAGGGCGCACGTTGTTTTCCACATGCAGTACAATGCCTTCCCCCATAATTTTGGTGATTTCTTCGCGCTGCTCCTTGTTGCCTGCGTACAAAACGGGAACCCGTTTTGCGCCGGTGAGCATGGTCACGCCCAGGCTGACGGTGCGTGCGAAGGTGAGTAGACGTTGATCCGCGCCGCCATCTGTGCCGCCGGTGAGAAAGATGAGGTCGGGTTTGTGTTTCATGATGGCGGCGACTTGTTCATCTTCGCTGCGTCCATCCGATAAGCTGAATGTGTCTACTTCTTGCGCATAGACAGTATGCAATACGCGTCGCGCACTGTTGAGGCTGACATCTTCGGACAACCCAACCAAAATGGTTTTTAATGCGGGCGCGGCGCTTACAACCAGCATGAAATGATCAACGCCGGTTTTGTTGGCTTTTTCGGGGGTGAGAACTTTGCCGGTGCTGCTGAGCAGCTGCCGCCCGGTCATTTCTGATAGCTGCTGGATGGCATTGGTGATGCCTTGTGTGATGTCTGACCAGGGGGCGGTGGTGGTTGTCATGGTTGTTGCCCGGCCAATGAGCCGGTAAACGCCATCCACCACGTCGAACAGCAAAACGCGGGTGTTGGTGCTGCCGCAGTCAGCGACTAAGAAGGATTCGGGGCGAGTTTCTTCGGTTTCTGTGTTTGTCATGACGCTAGTTTAGTCAGGAAAAAACTGATGCGTTCGATTAACAGGATGAGGCTGGTGTTGAGGACAGCCGCAAATAAAGCGCCGAACGTGATCATGATGACGGCTTGTCCAATTTGGGCCAGCCCGATACGCTGCCACCACGGCCGTATCCATTCATCGTGGTCGTCGGTATGGCCGGTAAATTGGAAGGTTGCTAAGGTGGCGATGGTTAAAAGGGCGATGATGAGATTGAGGACGGGGTTGGTGCTGTTTACGGCCGTTACCTGGGGCCATAAGGTACCGGTCAAGGCGCCTAATAACGCAATTGCCGCGCCCACACCAATCATCAAGGCCATCGTGCCACGTCCCATCCAGGAGAGGCGCGGCAGGCGCTTGAGCAGCAGCAGCAAACCCAAGCCCATAGGAATGATCCAGGTGAGCAAATCAGAGCCGCTTGGTGTTAGCAGTTCCCGGTAAATGGGGACAAATATCTGGGTAACGAGGATGACGGCTGCGTAGGCGGCGCTAACGCCAACCAGCATGTGTATTGCCAGGCGATAAAGGGGATTGTCGCCCCAAATATAGCTGTAAATCAGCAATGTCAGGATTAAACCAATGATAAGGCCCGCTAATTCACTCATGCTACGATTTTTGTTTCTTTGCCTTGGTGGGTGATGCGGCGCGGTTGAAGCTGGCGCTAATGCCACCCACAATGAGAAAAACAAGGACGAAAATTTGTGCCAGATGTTGGGCGTTCAATTGTTTCAAGATGTTGTCGTCGGTGGTGTTTTGGTAAGCCTGGGCGTAAACGGCCGTATCCGGTAAACCAGCCATCATCCCTTGTATTTGCCCCGATGCCAGATATGGCGCGGCCACTGGCTGCAAGGATTGCGGAACGCCAACCAAAATTGGCAGATCGCTGGGCGTGCTTACCTGCTCGATCCAATTTACCAGGCTGTCTCGTTCACCCGTCAACACGATCATGAGCGAAACATCATTGAACGTTTGTTGCAGGTCTGTTTCCAGGAAATGCCCGGCGATGGCCGTGCAAGGCTCATTGAGACAGGTTGCCAGTTCTCGCAGCCCGATGGCCTCGGCGGGAATGAAGAAGGGCGTGCCGGGCACATAGGTTTGCTCTTGATTTTGTGCCTGGGCAATGCCGGTTGCATATTGGCTGACGAGGACAATGGGGCTGTCATTGGCGGCAAGCTGGCTCAAAAGCAGCTCTGCTTGTGGTGTCAGTTCGGCGGCCATGGCTGGTGTGTATTCAAAGGCCACCAAGACGGGCTGTCCGGCGGCGGCCTCGATGGTTTCGTGAACGGCCGTTAATGCCGCAGTTGGCGCAGGCGTGTTGCGCAGCAAGTTTGGCCCAAACAAGCCTGCCAGGATCGCGCCGATTAGCAACAATGCCAAAACGGTGCGCATAATGGCGGAGGTACGTGTTGCCGAAGGTCCCGCCACGGTTGTTTCGGGAACCGTATCGTAATTGAGTTGGCGCAACAGCCGCATCTGCTCTTGTTGCTCTTTGGTGACAGTAAATGGGGTCGGGGAGATCGTTGCCGTGTGTGGTGTGGCAATAACCGGTTCGATCTCAACAACGCCGCGAATGCCAGATAGTGGGCCAGATTCTTGTAACGGCCGTTCCGGTTCGGCCGTTTTGGGCTTCATTTCTTGTGGCTTCAGCGCCTGTATCCACTCTGGGATGTCCGCTTTAGCCAGTTCTGACCGAGGGTCACGCACCGGCGGCAGTTCATCCAGCAGTGCGCTGAGTTGGTTGGTAATCTCCGGTTCTTGTTTACCCAACAGGTCGGAGCTGTCTTTCAGTCCAGCCTGGAGCCAATCGGGAATATCGGGGATTTCTTCAGAGATACCCGCTTCCCCGCCCTCGGTGATGAAAGACGCTTTTGTGACATCTTCCAGCCATTCAGGCAAGTCAGCGCCAATCAATTCTGCCGGAATATCTTCAAATGCGTTGGCAAGGTTGGTTTCTTGCCCTGACAAACCGGACATAGAACTGGCGTGCGCGTCCGTGCTGGGGCGCATGTGCGAGAGCCATTCCGGCAGTTCTTCGACAATCAAGTCCGCTTCTTTTTCTGAAGGCTCTGAGGCAATATCTGCATCAGATTCGGAAGCAGCCTGGCCCAATTGCGACAGCCATTCTGGCACTTCCTCTTCCAATTCTGCGCCAGTTATCCACTCTTCTATGGCTTCCGGGGTTTCCGGTATAGCCTCTTCTTCCTCTTCGTCAAAGTGGAAGAATCCGTCAAACTCAATCGGTGTATCGGTTTCTGGCTCGTCAACTGGTTCCGGTGGTTCAGGTTGTTGTGCTGCTGCCGGTTTGTCGAGTGCGGCGATGGCTTCTGGCGCGTCTAATTCCCCGGTAAATGCATCTTCTCCCAGCGAGGTGATTTCTTCTAGCCAGGCCGGATCGATAGCGACTTGTTCTGTGTCGTCAGGGGGAATATCGAAGAAGTCGGCAATGGGTTCGGCCGTTTCCTCGTCAATGTCTTCGGTGATGTCTGCCGCCGCTTCCTCTTCGTCAAAAGATAGCCAATCGGGCAAAAGGGCGTCCCCATCGCCTGTGTCGCCCATGCCAAACAAATCGGGCAATTCGTCGCTGGCGCCCAAGGGCGGTGACTCTAATTCGTCAGATGATGAGCTAAGAACGTTTGTCTGGGGAGAGCCAAGTTCTGTCAGCCAATCGGGGAATTCAGTTGTTTGTTTGGGTTGGCCGGAATCGGCCGTGTCAAAGCCCGCCAGCTCTGTGGTTTGTGCCGGGCCAAGCTCGCTTAACCAGTCGTCGCTTGTTTCGTCCTCATCAGTCAAGGAGTCAAAAAAGCCGGAATCCAGCGTGTCAGCCTGCTCATCTGCCTCTTCTTCGTCAGGTTCCAGGCTCAGTTCACTGAGCCATTCACCGGTTGGGCTGCTAATCGGTTCGTCGTCAATGAAACTGGCTGCACGCAAAAAACTGGCATCCAGGTCGTCATCTGTTTCTTCTTCGTCGTCTGTTTCTGCATCGTTAGCAAAATCTAACTCGGCCAGCCAATCGCCAGAAACATCGCTGACAGGTTCATCAGCAGGCCCTTCTGCCTGGAACAGGTCGAAGTCAATCGCCTCGTCGTCCTCGGACAGTTGTCCGGTTTCTGTCGGGCCAAGGTCTTGCAGCCAATCAAGTAAATCATCGCCACCCCCTTCGATTTCTGTGATGGGTTCCTCAAAGACATTGGCGAAGTTGACACGGCTGTCTTGGCTTTTATCGATGATCTCTTCGTCGGCTGGCTCTTTTAACCAGTCGTAAATATCGTCATCTTCATCCTCTGTAGCAGCGTTGCGAGCATGTTGTAAGGCGTCAAATTCTGGTGTTCCGGCGACGCTAGGAATGCCGGTGGGGGGGCCAATTTGGGTCATCCATTCGCGGATTTCGTCATGTGGCTCGGAATCGGCCGTTTCCTCTAACGATTTTGTTTGTGCTGGCCCTAACTCTTTGAGCCAGTCAGGAATATCTTCAGTTCCCAGTGCCTGACGCACCTGCGCGGCAAACTCATCCGATTCAAAAATACCGGAAACAGGTGGTTCGTCAGCTGCTGGGGGCTTGTGTGCGGGTTTCTCTTCGGTCAGTTGGCCTGTCTGTGCTGGCCCCAACTCTTGCAGCCAATCTGGCAGTTTATCACCGGCAAGCACCTGATCAGCAAATTCACTGGTGCTCAAAATGCCCGATACCGGTCGGTCATCGTCATCATCATCATCGAGCAGTGAGGTTTGTATCGGGCCTAATTCCTCTAGCCAATTAGATTCTTCCTCGTCGACTTCCCAACTGTCTACTGTTTGCGCGTCTTTCTCCAGCAAATCGGTGTGTGCCGGGCCAAGTTGGGTTAACCAATCGTCGGCGTCATCTTCTTCTTGTTCTTGCGCAGCGGGTTGGGGTGATTTATCGGCAAGTTTCCCGGTTGCTCCGGGGACAATGTCTGATAACCAGTCTGGAAGCTCTGCTTGTGATGCGGCTTGTGCCATTTCATCCGGCAGATCCATTTCATCTTCGGTGGCACGCAGCAGTTCCAGGAAGTTGTCGGTTGTGATTTCCTTTGGTGGTTCGAAGGGGGGGGCTGAAGAATAGACGTTATCTACCAGCCAGGTCGGCAGTTCGTCTGTCGTTTTGCGTAGTGGGGCCAACTCTTCGATAGAAGGAAGGTCGCCTTCTTCTTCGTCCATGCTCGACAAAGGCATTTCCCCTGTTTTCATCCAATCGGGAATGCTTCCCGGTTCCATGTCGGAGAGATCTTGAACGTCTCGTTCTGGCAAAAAGAATTTTTGGGGACTTCCCTTTTCTGGCTTTTGCTCTTCTTTTGGCAGGCTTTCTTCGACTAAGCGCTTGCCACAGTTGTCGCAGTAGAAGCGATCCCGTGGATTCGGTGTCTGGCAATTGGGGCAGAGAATCTTTGTGCTGGGGGGAAGGCGCTGCCCGCAGTTATTGCAGAATTTGCTGCCGAGTGTATTTAACGAATGACAATTTGGACAGGGTACTTGATGACTCATTTATTATACGGCCGTTCCGCCCCCACCAGCAGGCGAATACTCAAAGTAATTGTGCCCAGCGCCACGCCAATTAAAATGCCACGCATGCCAGCCACTACAAATACAGAATCAATAGTCTGGCGAATTTGTGCGAACAGTTCACCAATCCCTGCGGGGATAAAGCGATTATTTGCCAGAACTGTGCCGAGCAATACCAATACAACAGTTAATAAGAACAATACAGCGCTAAATGTGCGCTGCCGTCGCAATAATTGAAAGCCGGAAAATAGCAAAAAGAAGGCCAGCAGAGAGGCCAACGCCATCTCTAATGGGGCTTGCACCAGATTAAAAACCAGATTAACCCCACCATCAACCAAATCAAAGCGTTCGGCAATAGCCAGGGCAAAAACCATGACCATGCTCAAAGCCAACACGGCGCTGTAAATATTTCCCTTAAAAAGACGACCAACATGAACAGCAAACAAATTCAAAATGCCCAACAACAGGGCTACTGCTGCCAGGAACCCTGCCCAGCGCAGCAAGAGACTACTGAGTTGGGGCAAATTAAGCAGCAATCCGAGAAAGGTTAATAAACCTACCAGAAAGGTCAATAATCCCAAGGCAATGGCTACGGGGATAGCGCGTTTACTCATGTGTTATTATTTCTCTGTTTGCCAGCTTTTAGATTGGCTTACCCTTTGGGGATATACCAATTCCGATGATCTTAACATAATTAGCCGAAGAATGCAGTGAAGAGTTGGTAAAAGGCAATGCCTAAAATAATCAGGGCAATCAATAGTCGCAACAGATCTTGAACGCGAACACTTGCTAACTGGCTGGCGCTGCCTTGCAAATAGGCACCAGCGGCTAACAATTCTTCGCCAATCAAGACGTTATCCGTGACAGCACGGGCCAGGGCCATGGCAATCGGATCATCTGTGCCAATAACTTGTGCTGCACTGGCGCGTTCCGCCGCAGAAGCAATCAGGGCCATTTCCGCGCCAAAGCGCCCTACGGCGACATTGTTGCTGACTCTGGCATGATGAATGACACTGGTGACGCCAGCGGCATAAGCAAATGGATCCGTTTCAGCGGCAATGAATTGGGCGGCCCCTGCCTGGAAGCCACTGGTAAACTGTGCTTCGTTGTAGGCGTGGAGCAGGCTGTCTTGTGCTGCCGGTAACAATGTGCCTTCGCCGACGGTGACAAGGGGCGGGGTTCCATTGGCGCAGCCATCTTTTGCTAATGTGTCGAGTATGGTGAGGGAGGCAATGCTGGTGGGGCTGGCAACGCTGGTTAACCCGGCTTGCCCTAAGGTCAGGTGGAGTTGGCTGCCGCTTTCGACTGCCTGGCCGATTTGGTCGTGCAGAATATTGTAGGCTGGTAACGGCCGTAACGCGATCAGGCGACCTCGCTGTTGGGCACGCGTAAACAATAACAATAAAACAGCAACAATGATAACGGTTCCAACTGTCAGTACAAAAGCGTCCATTCAGCCCTCGTTGGTTTCTAATCGGTCGATTAATGCCTGAACGGCGGCCGGCTTTTCAAGCAATTGTGCAACCTGACGAATTGTCTGGGTTGACATGAAAAGGGAGAGCGCTGGTTGAGCTACCCAGACCAATTGCCCACCTAAAAAGGTGAGCGGATGACCAATCTGTAAGGCAATGAGAGCCGGTAAGCGGAAGCCGCGACGTTGAATGGAGGCGGCAACCTGATCAAGAAAGGCTTTCTCGTCCGCTGTCATGCTTTACCTGTTTATCATCCCTAACCATTTACTTGCCAACAAATTTTATTATGTTGACGTAATACAGTTCACATTATAATGCAAATATACCCAATGGCAAACACACCCTCTCTGGACACAAGGTTACAAATGTTCTCGAAAAATGTGATTAGTACGGAAGTATGATTTTTTAGCGAGTGATTCAAAGCGAGTCGGATTCACGCCATTTTCTTTTCGGAATACCGCCTGTTTTCAGCATGAAGAAAAAAAGCGGATGTAAAACACCCGCTTCCTATTTCTTCCTACATCAATTCTGCCATGATCTCATCTAACTTTTCTTTGGGCGGTCGCAGCTTTTCGGCGGGGAGGTAAGCCAATGGCGTATCCACCAGTTTGCCCACTTCTGCCAGATTTGGCCGGTGTGGATTGTAATAAACCAGCCCGGTGATAAATTCATGGTTCTGCTGTGCCCATTGCAGGCGATGCAGTGCCCCTAGCTTATCGGTCGGATCATAATCCTCGTCTAGCTTTCGCAATTGAATGTAGGAGCCATCCGGCATTTCGACGACTTTCATTGTGCCTGGTTCATATTCGTCAATGACAATTTCTTCGCTGGGCGGCACCCAGCCAAAGTCGTGCAGCGGCGTTTCGTGCTCTTTGCCGTAGCTGTAGCTCTTGGTGGAGGTGTCCTGGTTGTTGAAGGCTACGCACGGGCTGATGATATCGAGAACGGCCGTTCCGTTAAAACTCAACGCCGCCTTCAACAACTCCCGTACTTGCTTGGCATCGCCAGAAAAAGAGCGGGCGACAAACCCCGCCCCGGCAATGATTGCCTCCAGACAAATGTCCACCGGCGGAAACTCGTTTTCGCCTGCATACTTTAGCACCTGCCCTTCATCGGCCGTGGCGCTGAACTGCCCTTTCGTCAGGCCATAGACGCCATTGTTCTCCACGATGTACACCATACGCGTATTGCGCCGCACCACATGCTTAAACTGCCCCATGCCAATGCTGCCCGTATCGCCATCGCCGCTGACGCCGATGGCACGCAGGTTGCGGTTGGCAACAAAGGCGCCGGTGCCAATGGACGGCATTCGGCCGTGCAGCGAATTAAAGCCAAACGACTGCCCCAAAAAGTAAGCGGGCGATTTACTGGAACAGCCAATGCCACTCAATTTGATGAGTTCCTGTGGCCGAATACTCAATTCATACGCCACCTGGATAATCTGGTTTGCAATCGAATTATGCCCACACCCCTGGCATAGCGTACTGGGGCCGCCATTATAATCAACCTTCGTCAGTCCAATCAGGTTGGATCTTTCCTGTTGTTTTGTGCTCATATCTACTCCATATCCGGTCACCGATTACCGGTCACCGCTTACCGCTTACCGATCACCGTTTACCGCTTCCCGTTTCTCCAAAATTGCTTCCACAACCCAACGCGCCGTGAGCGGCATGCCATCCAAATGGGCCAACGACACCAGTTTTGTCGCCAGCGCCGGGACTTCCGTTTGTAAAATCTTGTGCATTTGCCCGTCCCGGTTCAACTCAATGACGTATACACGTTTGTGTCGTGCGATGAAATCACGGACATCTTGGTTAATGGGTAATGCCCGCAGCCGCATAAAGCTGCTTTTAATGCCTTCGGCGGCCAGGCGGTTGCGTGCCTCGTCAATCGCAAATTGCGTTGTGCCATAAGCGAGAATGCCAAATTCGGCATCGGCTGCTTCATCAAGTACCGGGCTGGGAACCAGTTCGCGTGCTGTTTCAAATTTGTGCGCCAGACGTGCCATATTGCTTACCCAATCTTCTGGGCGCTCGCTGTAAACGGCATTGGCATTATGGCCTGTGCCGCGTGCAAACCAGGCGGCTTTGGGATGTTCGTTGCCGGGAATTGTGCGGTAAGGAATGCCATCACCGTCAATGTCTTTGTAACGTGCAAACCCTTTTTCCTGCACTTCGTCGGCGCTTAACACCTTGCCCCGTTGCAGCGGTTCTGCCGGATAGGTGAATGGCTCTGACATCCAGTTGTTCATTCCCAAGTCCAGGTCGCTGAGCACAAAAACAGGCGTTTGCAACTGTTCGGCCAGATCAAATGACGTGCTGCCAAATTCGAAGCATTCCTTCACTGTTGCTGGCAGTAACACCACGTTTTGTGTATCGCCATGCCCCAAATAGTAAGTGAAGAGGATGTCGCCCTGGCCGGTGCGTGTGGGCAGGCCTGTGCTGGGGCCAACGCGTTGGATGTCCCAAATGACGGCCGGAATTTCTGCAAAGTAGCCTAGCCCGGTGAACTCTGCCATTAAGGATATGCCTGGGCCAGAAGTGGCGGTCATGGCGCGGGCGCCAGCCCAACCGGCTCCCAATAACATGCCAATTGCTGACAGCTCATCTTCTGCCTGGACAACGGCATACGTGGCTTTGCCTGTTTCCGGGTCGGTGCGCAGCTGTGGCAGGTAGGTGTTGAGGGCATCTACCAGACTGGTGGAAGGGGTGATGGGATACCAGGCGGTGACGGTAACGCCGCCAAAAACCGCGCCAAGGGCGGCCGCATCATTGCCTGTGATGAGAATTTGCCCGGCAGTGGCGTCCATCGGCTCGACGCGATAGGGGTCTTGCTTTTCCAGGTTAGCTGCTGACCAATCGTAAGCTGCACGGACGACGCTCATGTTGCTGTCTACCAGTTTGCGACGGCCGTTAAAATGGTGATGCAATGCCTCGTCAATTTTTTCGATGGGAATGTCCAGCAGAAAGGCAACCGCACCGACATACACCATGTTGGCGATGTAGTCGCGCAGTTTGCCTTTCATGCCGGTGTCGCGCACAAACTGATTGACCGGCACGGCATAATAGGTGATGTCATCGCGTTGGGGGATACTGCGCCAGTCGGCGTTGTAAATGCAGACGCCCCCCTCTGGTAAATTCTGGATGTCTTCGTGTACGGTTGTTTGATTGAAGGCTACCAGAATTTCTGAGGTATGGCGGCGGGCCACATACCCTTCGTGGCTAACGCGAATGTGATACCAGGTGGGAAGCCCCTGAATATTGGAGGGGAAGATGTTTTTCCCGTTTACCGGGATGCCCATTTTGAAGAATGCGCGCAGCAATGCCAGATTTGCCGTCTGGCTGCCGGTGCCGTTGACGGTTGCCACGACCATAGAGAAGTCGTTGACGGGAGACGGCCGTTTCCGCACTGCCACATCTTCGGGAGCTGCTTCTAATACGCCCATTTACATATTTCTCCTATAAAAATCTTAAAAACCATTGCGAAAAAGAAACTCATAGGCGCTGCGCAGCACCTATGAGTTCTTAATTGGTAAACGGTAAGTTATCAGCCGATTGTCATTACCCGTTAGTTATTTGCAAGATTCCCCTGCAAATAATGAACCACATCACGGAAAGAGATCACGCCTTCTGCCCGGTTCTCATTGTCCACCAGGGGGATGTGGCGGAACCCATGCACAGACATCAAGTTCAAAGCCTGCGCAATGGGCATGTCACGTTTCATGGTGATGGGGTTGGGGGTCATGTATTCGCTGATTTTGGCTGTCGCCAAATCATCAACCAGCCCGGCTACCCGTGTCAGCACATCCCTTTCTGTGAAAATGCCCACCAGGCGGTCGCTTTCATCCGTAACCAGCAGACAGCCAATGTTATGCGCATTCATTTGGCGCACAGCTTTAGCCAGCGATGTTGAGGCTTCCACTTCGATAGGAGCATGGGGTTCCAAAACCGTGATGGGTGTATCGGCGAGCAGTCCACGCATGGACGCCGTGTCAACTTTCACCTCATCCATCGTCGCCATATACTCATCGTCTAGTTCTGCCGAAACTTCACCGGCGACATCGGCTTCGACCTCGTGCTCTTCTACTGTCCACAGGTCGGCGGCGCGATACAATTTGTTTAAGTCACCTTTGCCACGCTGTGCCTGCGCCGCTTCGATTTGCGCCATCAGCCCTTCGGTATAGGTGGGTTTTTCCACTTGCCGGATGATGCCCATTGGCGCGGGGAAGGCGGGGTACTCCATGCTGCTGATCATCAAGGCCAATGCTTTGGATTTGGGATCGTAGACGATCAAATCTTCGGCCGTGTAGTCATCACCCAGCGTCACCACTTCTGGCTCGAACCGTTTGTTAAGGCGAATCCCTTTGTCCAGGTTCTTGCCGAAAATCATCGGTTTGCCATCTTCCAGGTAAATGATGTAATCATCCCGGTCGCGTCGATCTTCCAATGGTCCCCATTCATTGGGGTTGAAAATGACGCAGTTCTGGTAAACCTCGATAAAGGAGACGCCTTTGTGTGCAGCGGCGGCAGCCAGTATCTCGCCCAGGTGATTGGTGTGTGCGTCCAGGGAACGGGCAACAAAGGTTGCCTCTGAGGCCAACGCAACTGCTACCGGATTGATTGGCTGTTCAATAGAACCCATCGGCGAAGATTTGCTTTTGTGGCCCTGGCGCGAGGTAGGCGAATATTGCCCTTTGGTGAGGCCATAAACACGGTTGTTAAAGAGGATGATGTTTAAGTTGACATTGCGGCGCATGGCGTGCAGCAAATGGTTGCCACCAATGGACAGGCCATCTCCATCGCCTGTGATGACCCAGACGCTGAGGTCGGGGTTGGTGATGGCGAGACCGGTTGCCAATGTGGGGGCACGGCCGTGTATGCTGTGAATGCCATACGTGTTCATGTAATAAGGAAAACGGCTGGAGCAGCCAATCCCGGAAATAAAGACAATGTTTTCCCTGGGAACGCCAAGATCGGGCAATGTTTTTTGTACTTGTGCCAGGATGGAGTAATCGCCGCAGCCAGGACACCAGCGCACCGTCTGGTCAGAAACAAAATCTTTACGTGATAGTTGTAAGGGAATAGTTGTTGTACTCATGGTTTTTCTCCGTAGTCCACAATCGGTAATCTGGCAATCGGTAATCGGTGAGCCGATTACTGATTACTGTCCACCGATTACTGGTTGAGGACTTCCTCCATTTTTTGCACGATTTCGTTGATTTTGAATGGCTGCCCATGTAATTTGGAATAGGAAATGACTTTGCGAACATATTTGCCTTGCAGTATGAAGGAGAGTTGTCCGCCATTTAGTTCCGCCACAAGGATGTGCTCGTATTGGTTGAATACGTCACCGAGGTTGTGGGGCATGGGGTTGAGGTAACGAATATGTGCATGAGCAACGGAATAGCCTTTGCCGAGCATCCGTTTGGCGGCAGAACGAGCCGCGCCATAGGTGCCGCCCCAGGTGACCAGCAGCAACTTGCCCGATTTAGGGCCGTACACTTCCTGATCGCCGATGGTATCGGCCAGCCGAGCTACTTTTTCGGCACGGTCATGGCACATCTGCTCATGGTGTTCCGGACGGTAGGAGACGTTACCGGTGAGCGGCGCTTTGCTGAGGCCGCCGATGCGATGCTCTAGTCCGGGTGTGCCAGGGATGGCCCAGGGACGTGCGCCAGTTTGCGGATCGCGCTTATATGGCAGGAAGGGTTCTTCGGAGCCGTTGCCATTGCTGTGCCCGGCCGGATGTGTGATCGGAATGGGGGCAATCTCGTCGGCGTCGGGGATTTGCCAGGGTTCAGAGCTGTTGGCGAGGAAGCCATCAGAGAGGAGGATGACGGGAGTCATGGCGCGAACAGCCATGCGACATGCTTCGATGGCTGCATGGAAACAGTCGGCCGGGCTTTGCGGGGCGATGACGGGGATGGGGCTTTCGCCGTTACGGCCGTACATCACTTGCAGCAAATCGGACTGTTCCGTCTTTGTGGGCAGACCGGTGCTGGGGCCGCCGCGCTGGACATTGACGATGACCATCGGTAGTTCCAGGGCAACGGCCAGGTTCATTGCTTCGCTTTTGAGGGCAATGCCGGGGCCGCTGGTGCCGGTGACAGCCAATGCGCCGCCAAAGGCTGCGCCAATGACCGAACCCATTGCCGCGATTTCATCTTCTGCCTGGAAGGTGCGCACGTCAAAATTGCGCAGGGGGGCGAGGGCGTGCAAGATGTCGCTGGCGGGGGTGATGGGATATGTGCCATAGAAGAGGGGTTTTTGGGCTTTGTATGCGGCCGTTACCAAGCCAATAGCCGTGGCCTCATTCCCTGTAATTTTGCGGTACGTTCCTGCTGGCAGTTTCGCCGGCCGAATCCGATACCGATGGCGGAATGCTTCAGTCGTTTCGCCAAAGAAAAAGCCTGTTTGCAGCGCTTTGGCATTTGCTTCGGCAACAGCCGGTGTTTTCGCAAATTTCTTCTGCAACCATTCCAGAGAAGTTGTCAACTGCCGGTCAAACAACCAGTAAGTCAGACCCAACGCGAAGAAGTTTTGGCAGCGGTCTTTATCTTTTGTTGTTAAACCTTCAATATCTTTTAACGCTTCCCGGTTCAGCGAAGTCAGCGGCACTTCGTGAACTTCGTACTCTTTCAGTGACCCATCTTCCAAGGGATTGCTTTCATACCCGGCTTTGCGCAGGTTATTTTGTGTGAAAGCATCTGTGTTGAGGATGATTACACCGCCCGTTTCCAGGTCGCCCAGGCTGGCTTTGAGAGCCGCCGGATTCATGGCGACCAGCACGCGTGGAGAATCACCAGGGGTGAGGACATCGGTGCTGGCGAAATTGACCTGAAAGCCGCTAACCCCGGCCAACGTACCGACAGGTGCGCGAATTTCAGCGGGGAAATCGGGCATGGTGCTGATGTCATTGCCAAATACGGCCGATGAATTGGTGAATTGGGTGCCTGTTAACTGCATCCCATCGCCAGAATCACCGGCAAAGCGAATCACGACGGATTCTAGTTCTTCAAACTGTTCTTGTTCTTCGGGTATGCTCATGGTTTCGCTCCTTGTAGCACGGTTTACCAAACTGCTCTACAGATTTTTGATGATTGTTTGCAATGATTAATCGCCACCTTCGGGTTTGCGGGGAAACCGTTCTGGATCGGGTGGTCGATTCAATACTTCTACCGGGTAAAGCCCGGCGAGGTAATCAATGATGGCCTGGTAGGTCATGTCTCCTACGATCTGTCCATCTTCATTCACAACGGGTAAATTGCGGAAATGTTCGCTGTCCATCAGCGTTAAAGCGGCTGCTGCCGATAACTGTGGCGTGATGACTTTGGGATTGCTGGTCATGATTTCGTCGATGGCTTTGTTCAGTACATCTGCCAGGCCAACAACTTTGGTCAAAACATCGCGCTCTGTAAAAATGCCCACCAACCTGCCGCCTTTTAATATGAGACAAGTACCTCTGCCCGTTGTGCGCATCAAGTTGAGAACTTGGCGCACGGGTGTGCCGGACTCTGTCTGGCAAAAACGAGAGAGGTTTAAGTGGGTGACCTGTTCATTTTTCAAATCCTTTTGGATATTCATGTTTGTCTCCTACTTAACTCAATTCATTAAGCGATGGAATACATGCCAACTCTGTTTAAGCCGATTCGGGTGAAGTCGGCAACAGGTCGAAATGTTCGATTAATAGTTGACGTCCGGCGGCAAAGTCGTTGGTGCAAATGGCGTTTACGATCCGTTCGTGGTATGTCCACACTTCTGTCCAGTATTGGTAGCTGGCAAAGCGGGTTAGCTCGCTGGCTTCGTAGGCTTCCCAATAGGCGGCAAGCAGGCCTTGGGCAAAGGGGTTTTGCAAACGGCTGAAGATTTTCAGGTGTAGTTCGCGGTGTTCACCGTTGGGAACGTGGATGGGGGAGCCGCGTAGTTTGCTCCAGGCACGGGCGACGATGTCGTGTAGTTCTTCTTTGTCGGTGGGGGTGAGTTGGGTAACGGCCGTATCCCAAAAAAAAGTCTCCAGCGCGACCCGTACCTGGCTGAACTGGACAAATGTGGCATCGCCGCTGCCCAATCCAAATAGCACACCATTGAGCACGGCCGGCGCAAAATTAAACGGTTCACGCTGAATGCCTAAGCGGGGGCGCACCGAGACCAATCCCATGCTGCGTGCAATTTCGAGCTGCTCACGTAGCTTGCCTACGCTAACCCCCAATTCCCGACTAATATCGGTCAGCGAGGGCAGCCGGTCGCCCGCAGTTACCTGATTATCAACCAAGTATTTCAAAAATTCAGACTCTAAACTATTGAGCTGCATATATCACGCTGATTCATCGAATGAATCGAATAAATCGAATAAATCGGATAGAAAAAAGTATAACAGATTTAGCAGTAAGTACAAATGGAAAATAAGAAATTTGGGTAATTTGTCTTGGAATGAGGCTGTGACCGGCAGAAAGGGGCAAATTAGCCTGTCATTAATCGACAAAATAAACGCGTGTGGCTAATGGGTGACGGCTTTTGCTGCGTGTTTCGGCGGGGAAACCGATGGTGATGAGGGCTTGTGGCTGCCAGTCAGCGGGCAGATTGAGTGTGTGGCGCACCAAATCGGGCACGAAGAGCGGCGCACACATCCAGCAAGCGCCCAGACCGAGGGTATGCGCGGCAAGCTGTAAGTTTTGCCCGGCCATGGCCGTGCTTTGGACGGCCATTGTCCATTCGTGCTGTTGGCGCACGGGGTCGGGGTAGCTGTCCATGTCTTGCATGGTCAGGCAAAGGATGATGAGCAGTGGCGCGTTGGTGATGCGTTGGTAAGAGCGATTGACGTCTTTTTCGATAATGTCGGCGGGTACGTTGTCGCTGCGTAGATCGTCGCGCAGGCGCTGCCCCATAGCCGCTGCCAGCCGCTGTTTTGCTTCCATGTGGCGAATGACGGCGAAGCGCCACGGCTGCCGGTTGTGGGCGGAAGGTGCCCAGGATGCGGCCGTTAACAATGCTTCGATGATTTCGTCGGGGATGGGGTCTGGGGTGTAGCGGCGAATGCTGCGGCGGTCGGCAAGGAGGGAGAGCAGATCGGTCATGGGTGGGTAAACGGTAGGATGGATTTTAGAGGGTTTTGTGCAGGATAACGGCCGTTTCCCCGCCCGGCAGCCTTACTTCACGATCATCCACAAAACCCAGCCGCCGATACAGTGCCAGGGCACGTTCGTTTTGGCATTCCACACCAATTTCCAGGCCGGTAAGCTGCCAATGGCGGGCGATGCGGCTGAGAACGATGATCATGGCGGTGCCGATGCCGCGACCACGATATTGGGGCACGACAAATAAATTAGCCAGTTCGGCCCCGTGCGGATAGATGATCAGTTCACCGCTGCCGACGAGACGGCCGTTATGCTCAATGAACAGCCAACAGGCACGGCCGTTTCCCTGCCACACCATCATCTGCTCAAAGTGATCCAAAAAGAGCGCGGCGCGTTTGTCGGCGTAACATGTTTCTTGTAAGGGGCGAAAATCGGCCGTTTCAACCAGCCTAAATTGCAAGCCATCCATCGCTGCCAGCGGTGGCGCAAATAAATGAGAAGGAATCATGTCGCTCATAAAGTGGTTTGTAGCTCGTAATCTTACGGTTGATAGTAGCGTAAATGGACAGCGCCCAGATGAATTTCGTCGCCATCTACTAGCTGCGTGCCATATTCCGGCACTTGTTGTTCATTGACCCAGGTGCCGCTGGTGCTGCCTTCATCGAAAATGCGATAATGCGTCCCTTCCAGCATCAGCGTCGCGTGCAGACGGGACATGGTCAGATCACTTTCAAAGGCGAGGTCAGCTTGTGACGGGGAACGGCCGATCCGCAAACGCGGTTGAGTCAGGCCAATTTCCACCGGCATACGTGTTTCTGATTCCAAGACGTGCAGCCGTGCCAACACGCGTGGGCCATCATCATCCATCTCTTCATAGGTGATTTGCGGCTCGCGACTACGGCGGCGACGTTTGGGCATGATCGCTGGCAAATTAGCCAGCCATCCCTGCCGATAGATAAAATAGCCGCCAGCAACCAGAATGGCTAACACCAACGCTGCCAGCAAAATGCGTCCCAGGCTGCTAAAAAAGCCGCCCCCGCCAGATAACTCTTCGGGAACATCGCGTGCGCCTTCATTAATTAACAGCGAAATGGGCGAACTGGTCGCACGCATCCCTTGCTCGTCCAAAATGGCAACCTGAATGCTGTTTTCGCCATAACCGAGATTGGCGACATCCAGCGCGAATTCATCAAGCGTGTCGAGGGGGATGTCTTGCGGGACGCCATTCACCACCAACTGCGCGGCAACAACCTGGCGTGGATTGCCATCGAGCCAGGTGATGGTTGTGGCAAAGCGCAGCCGCACCGGGTCGTCCAGGCTGGGCAATGTCAATGTGCGGCTTTCCTCTGGCAAGTTGATGAGGACGCTGGGCATGTTGGTCGGCACAATAATATCGGCCGTTGCCGTTACGTCTGGCTGGCTGGTCAGGTTGATGTCTACGGGGAATTGTCCCCCTTGCAAATCGGGCAATGTGTAGCGGATCAGGGTTTGATTGCGGAACGCGACAATGCGCATCCACAAAATCGACAAATCGGCCGTGTTTTCCAGTTTGATGGCGAGACCGCGCGTCGCGCTGGCTACCGAAGTGAGATAATCTTGCCCGCTTTGATGGCTGCTTTCCGAAAGGTCGGCATTGTTGAGCCAGATGGTGTGAATGGGAACGCCAGCATCGGCGGCAAGTTGGGTGATTTGCTCTGGCTGGAATTGTGTGCTGACGGCATCTGTGCCATCAGACATAACGACGATGTGTACAGACATGGCTGGGTCTGGTTTTAGCGTATCAATTTGCTGGAGCAGGCTGCCGATGCTGTCGACGAGCGCGGTGGAGCCGGGTGCTGCTGTCAGGGGTGTGGCAAACAAATTGCGCACACTGTTATAGAATTTTGTCGGTTCCATAAGCTGGCGTGCGCTGTTTTCGCCAACCTGAAAGACGGCGATGGCGTCAACTTGCTCTTTCATGGTTGGTTCGTTGGCAAATTCGTTGATGGCTTCGGTGATAGCCGTAAATTGGGCAGATGTGCCTTCGGGAATGTCAATCAGGAAAATGGTGAAGGTGCCCACTTCCTGGGAACCTGCCAGTTCATAACCAATGATGGGCAGTCCGTTATGTTTCAGGTTGATTGACTCTGTTGCGAAGTTGAGCGTATCGCCCTGGCTGGTCAATCCGTAGACCTGTATTTCCAGGGTGGGGGGGCTGCTGGCGTCTGTGTTGGTGATAAAAATTTTGGGTGGCGGCGTCTGGGCGTAGACGGCCGTTACCGCAACCAACGTGCCGACGAGCAAAATTAAGAGGATGAGATGAGTAACAGTTTGTAAACCCCGTATCTTACCAGCCATAGGTGCTTATCCTTCTCGTGTTCAGTGTTATAATAACAAACCGGAGGCTGAAAGTAAACATAAAGCACGTGAAGAGATATATGAAACGGGATTGGCGCATACAATTAATGAGATGGGGATTGTTACTGGGATGGCTGTTGTTGCTGCCTGCGGTGCGGGCGCAAGAGGCAACGCCGGAGCCAGAACAATCGTTTCGGGTGGTGCGTGTCGATACGGCCGCTTTTCCTGACATGGCGCTCTATCTGGCGCCGGCCAGCCTGTTACAGCCTTTGCCCGATGACCTGACAAACTTAACGCTGCACGAAGCTGGCGTTTTGCTGCCGGACATCCGTGTGACACCGATGCCGGTTGGCCTTGACCTGATAGTTGTCATTGACGCCAACGAAAGCATTACCACGTTGGATGAGGGCAGCGACATGACTCGCCTGGAAAAGGTGCAGCGCAGTTTGCTGCGCTTTGCCACAGATTTTATGGATGCGCAAGGCCAGGATCGTGTGAGTGTCATTGTGCCGGATGAGACGGGTGAAAACGGCCGTTTCCTGCTGCAAAATGCGACCACGCCCAGTGATGTCGTCGATGGCGTGCTGGCTTATGCGCCAGAGACGGTGGGGCCAACGCCGTTGGCTGCCATGCTCAACCAGGCCATTACGCAAGCGGTGCAGATGAGAGATGAAAACGGCCGTTTTCAAGCCATTCTCCTCTTTACCGATGGGGGGCAGTTAGACCGGCAGCTTGATTTTGCCGCATTGAACACACAAATGCAGACGGCTCGTGTGCCTGTTTTTGCTGCGATTTTAGGCGCACGCGCCGATCCCAATGAAATCGCTAACGTGACACAACTGACGGATCCCAGCGGCGGCGATTATCTGCATATGCCTGAAGCTGAAGCGGCTGACCTGGTTTATGAATTGTGGCAGCCGCAGCGCGAGCAGGTGCAGATTGGCTTTACGTCGATGCAGTCTAGCACGGGGCAATATACAGTGGATGTGACGTTGGGGGAAACGGCCGTTTCCGTTGACTATACCATCACCATTGAGCCGCCCATTGTGGATTTGCTGCTGCAACCCGGCGACATTGTGCGCCAGTCGTTTGTCCCCGATGCGACCGAGGCTGATTTGCAGCCGACCACGTTGGCGCTGCCGCTTGTTGTTACCTGGCCTGATGGCGCGGCGCGACAGTTAACGGCCGTTTCCCTCCTCGTGGATGGCGAACTGGTGATGACTCTGCCTGACCCAACGCCCGATGCCAGCGGCGGCTTGGTCTTGAATTGGAATTTGCGCAATGTCAGCGCCGGTGCGCATGAATTGGTGCTGACGGTGACCGATGTCTTGGGCCTGACGGTGAGCAGCGAGCCGGTGTCGGTGACGCTGGTTTTGAATATGCCGCCAACAGCCACGCCAGACCCATCACCCGCATCCACGCCGGTGTCTGCGGAAACGGCCGTTACGACCGTTGTCGCCGATAATCCGGCGCTGGTAGGCATTGCCATTGGCTTGCTGCTGCTGGTTGGGGTGTTGTTGTGGGTGCAGCGTCGCCTGCGCCGAGGCATGGAAAGCGTGGATTTGGCCGACGAATTGGCCGATATTGTTGTATCTGACAAAAAAGGGGGGCGTCATGATGAGCCAGAGCCGCCTGTGTCGGCACCGCCGCTGGTGGCCTACCTGGAATGGCTCGACACAGCGCGTGACCCCATTCGCTTGCAAGGTGAGAGCATCACCATTGGCCGTGACCCGGAAACGGCCGATCTTGTCATTGATGATCAATCTATTTCGCCGCTGCACGCACGCATCAAGCGCAGCGGCGATGCTTATTGGCTGTATGACGAAGGCAGCACGGGCGGCACCTATCTGAATTTTGACCGCCTCGGCCTGGGGCCGCGTATGCTGCACGACCAAAATCGTGTGCAGTTGGGTCATGTGCGCCTGCTGTTTCGCCTGCAACCAGACGAAATTGATGAGCCAGAAGAAGGAGAACCAGAGGCGGGGTAAGGTGTTGCGCTGGTGACACGTGCCACGCTCTGCATTGTGCAATGTCATCTTTAATTGATGCTGTAATTTTTGACATGGATGGGCTGATGGTTGATACTGAACCATTGGCGCAGCGCGCCTGGCAGCAGGTCTTGACCGCATACGGGTATACATTGGATGATGCCTTGTATGCGCAAATGATTGGCCGACGCACGGATCAAAGTGCGCAAATGTTGTTAGATGCGTGTCCTTTGCCGTTAACGGCCGTTGAGCTGATCCAACGCAAAACAGAGGCGTTCGTAGCGATTCGTGCTGCCGGTGTGCCCATGATGCCGGGGCTGCCGGAACTGGTGGCGGCGTTGGCCGCGCGTGACATTCCCTGGGGGGTGGCAACGTCCAGCCCACAGGCTCATGCCTTGGCGACACTGCGCCAATTGCAATGGGAAGATGTCTGTCAGGCTGTTGCCGCCGGAGATGAGGTGACGCAAGGTAAACCAGCGCCCGACATTTATCTGTTGGCGGCGGCACGCATGGGCATGGCTCCAGAGCGCTGCCTGGCGTTGGAAGATTCGGCTCCGGGCTGCGAGGCAGCCTTGGCGGCGGGGATGCAAGTTGTGGCTGTGCCCAACGGATTCACGAAGATGGCTGATTTTAGTTTTGTGCCGTTGGTGGTGGATTCGCTGCATGATGTGGTGGCGCAGTTGGATGTGCT
Source organism: Ardenticatenaceae bacterium (assembly GCA_020634315.1). Taxonomy (GTDB): domain Bacteria; phylum Chloroflexota; class Anaerolineae; order Promineifilales; family Promineifilaceae; genus JACSRF01. The sequence goes on from JACKBV010000005.1 coordinate 205,025, forward strand.
GGTGGGGGGAACGGCCGTATAGGCCCAAATACCAAGGGGAGAAAAACGGTTTTTCACGGAACGTGTTGCGTATGATGGCATGAGAGAGAAATACGGAATACGAACCATCGAACGGCGCGTGGACGGTTGAAAAGCCAAATATTAAGGAAACAACATGGATCAACAAAATTTGGCGGTGGCAATTGGGGAAAGCTTCGAAACATATCATGATCAGGTGGCGATGTGTTATTTAGAAGCTGGCGCATGGCGCAAAATGAGCTATGGTGAGATGCGTGACCAGGTGCGCATCGTGGCGCGTGCGCTGCTGGCATTGGGTGTGCAGCCGGGGGATCGCCTCGGCATTTTTGCGCCTAATCGACCGGAATGGACATTGACGGATTTAGGCGTTTTGTCGATTCGGGGTATTAGCGTGCCCATTTACGCCACCAATACGGCCGAACAGGCAGCTTATATCATCACCGATACGCAAATGACGATTTTGTTCACGGGCGATCAAGAGCAGTATGACAAAGTGCAGGCTATGCGTGAACAACTGCCGAACCTGACGCGCATCATTGCTTTTGATGACAGTACGCAGTTGCACAGCGCGGATTCGCTTTATTTCAGTCAGTTTTTGCAGATGGGAACGGAGGAATGGGAAACGGCCGTTGCCGACCGCCTGCAAGCCGCCACCTCCACCGAACTGGCAACCATCATTTACACATCCGGTACGACGGGCGAGCCAAAAGGGGTCATGCTCACCCACGCCAATTTGTACCATCAATTTGTGGCGATGACGGGCAAATTTGTCGTTGGCCCTGGCGACCGCTCGCTCTGTTTCTTGCCACTGACGCATGTGTATGAACGTGCCTGGTCTTACTACATTTTTAAGACCGGAGCCGCTAATTATTATCTGGCAAACCCGAAAGAGGTGATTGCCACGATGGGCGAGGTGAAGCCGACGGTGATGGTCAGCGTGCCGCGCCTTTATGAGAAGGTGTACGCGGCTGTCCATCACAGCCTGGAAGGCGGGTCGGCGCTCAAGGAGAAAATGTTCCATTGGGCAGTCGGCGTGGGGCGTGATTACCAATATCGGCGCAAGGCGCAACGGCCGTTAGGTCTTTTCATCACGCTAAAGCATGCGCTGGCGGATCGGCTGGTGCTGCATAAAATCCGCGATCTGGTGGGCGGGCCGAAAAACTTTTTCTCGGCTGGCGGTGCGCCATTGGCTCGTGAAATCGAGGAATTTTTCTTTGCCGCCGGGCTGCTTGTTTGCGAAGGGTTTGGCCTGACGGAATGCTCGCCGATGGTGACGTTTAACACGCCAAGTGCGTTCAAATTTGGCACTGTGGGCAAACCGATTCCCGGCTGCGAGATTCGTTTTGGCGAAAATGACGAAATTTTGGTGAAAAGCCCTGGGGTGATGCAGGGGTATTACAACAAGCCAGAGGAAACGGCCGATGCCTTTATTGATGGCTGGTTCCGCACGGGCGATGTGGGCAAGTTTGATGACGAAGGCTTTTTGCGCATTACGGATCGCATCAAGGATATGATCATCACGTCGGGGGGGAAGAATATTGCGCCGCAGCGAATTGAAACGGCCGTTGCCAAAGATCATTACATCGAGCAGTTCATCGCCATTGGCGACCGCCGCAAATTCATCAGCGCCTTGATTGTGCCCAATTTTGTCGCCCTGCGCGAGTATGCCCAAAATCATGGCATTGCCAATACGACGGCCGAAGCCTTAGTGCAGCATCCCGACATTATCGCCTTTTACCGCGCACGCATTGACGATCATTCGCAGGGATTGGCAAATTATGAGCAGGTCAAGCAGTTTACCTTGCTGCCTGCCTTGTTCTCGCAGGAAACGGGAGAGCTAACGCCGACGCAAAAGATTAAGCGCAAAGTGGTTGCGCAAAATTATGCGGACGTCATCGACGCCATGTATCCGGCAGATTGATGGCGCTACAGGTTATGCGGGCGGCGCTTCTAATGCGCCAAGAGGCAGTGGCGTGTCGCCGCGCATGGCTTGCAAAATGGGAAACGAAAGCAGGTTAATGGCGGCTAATCCCAGGAAAATCCAATAAAAAGGAATGGTGTCGATCAGGCCAGTTGTCGTGGCTTGACCGATGCCAGTACCGACATTAGAAATTGCCATGAAGATGGCAAACTGACCCGCACCTAAACGCGGGTCTGTTTTTGCCATAGACAGGGTGAGGAAAACAAGGTCTGCCGCTGACAGGCAAAAGCCCCACAGCATGGTCATCAGGGCGATATTGGTTAAATTGGCCGTAAACGCGATGAGCACCAGGGATAAAGAAACCAGCGCGGCCGTGGCAAATCCTTGATTCCAGATGCTTAATTTGCGTCCGGCAGTCATGGCTACGGCGCCCCCCATCAACATTCCCAGGCCACCAAGTGCGGCGGCGTCCCCTACTTGCACAATCGTTCCCCCCAGTTCCTCGTTGGCGAACAGGGTGATGATGGCGTTTGTGCCATAAACGGCGATGGAATAGACGATGGCGTAAAGGGAAAACCGGCCGATTTCTGGTCGCCACAATCCGCGCAAGGCTTGCCAGCTAAATTCTTGTGCCGCATGGCGCTGTGCCGGTTCGCGCACCCGGCGCAGCCAGGGGTGTGGCAGCAGTGAAAAGGCGATGACTACCCAAAAGACGATTTGCCAGTTAACGGCCGTAATGAGACGGCCGTATACCGCTGCCATCATCACAAAACCAAGCGCACGCCCCACCAACATCGCGCCTTGCACCATGTTGTGCTCATCAGGTGGCGTCACATCCACCGCCAGGCCATCGGCTGTGGTGTCATAGAAAGCCAGGCCAAAAGCGATAAACAAGGCAACCACCAGGAATAGGGGATACATGGCGACTGGCGGAATGAACGCGGCAACGCTGCCTCCCAGGGTGATCATCATTAAGCCAAATGTCATATAGGGGAGGCGATGACCGCTGCCAAGAATGGGCAGACTCAGGCGTTTTTGGTCGCTGAGCAAGCCGATGCCAATTTTGAGGATGAAGGGGATGACGAGCAAGCCGTTCAGCAGGGAAAGCTGCGCGGCGCTGGCCTCGTATTGGCGCAGATAAAGATTGTTGAAGATGAGTACGTAGGCCATGATGGCCCCTTGCACAAAGTAAATGAGGCCGAAGAATTGGAGACGGCCGTTTCGTGTGTGGGTGATCATAATTTACACAATGCGCGCACTAAAAATGCGATCCAGGCGAAATGTGCGCTGTTCATCTTTTTGGTGGCAGTGTGCCACCAGATAACCCGTGCCATTTAATTCAGTAGGATACAAAGGTGTGATAACGCGATTGGATTGCCCCCCACGCGCATCAATGTACAAAATATGCAGCTGCCGCCGGTTTTGCAGCGCGTCTTGAATCGGCGTTGGCAAAAAAGGAGCCGGTGGCGGCGGCGTGTAAATAGGGCCGCCCTGTGCATGTAATAAATCACCGACTGTGCGTAGTTGTAATTTTTGCTCAAGCTGCGGAGCCATACGCTGCAAGATGGCCGCCGTCATATACACATCATTGAGCGCCCGGTGCGCCTGCCCCATTCGCACCCCTAGTTCAAGCGCGATGTTGCTCAAGCTGTTGCTGCCGAAGTGGAAGAAGTTACGCGCCAGTGTCAGGGTACAAAGCCAGGGGTTCGCCAGAGACGGCCGTTGCCCAGCCAATGCCAACCCGCTGATAAACAACTCTTGCCCCAAAAAAGCGGCGTCAAATGCGGCATTGTGTGCGACCACCAACGCCCCATTTAACAGGGCCAACAGCCCAGGCGCGATTTGCGCAAAGGTTGGCTGCCCCTGCAAATCCATATCGGTAATGCCATTGACCGTGCTTGCCTTGGGATCCATGCGCCGTTCCGGTTGAATCAACTGGCTCACTTCCGCTACAACTTGCCAATTCTCCAGCCGGACAGCACCAAGTTCCACGATCCGATGTCCCATTGCCGGATTTAGTCCGGTGGTTTCGGTGTCGAGGACGACAATCGGGATGTCTGCTAGCAACTTTTCATCGAAATTTAACACACCCTAATTGTAGGACGAAGCTGATGTGCGGGCGACTCCCCATTGGCGTTCTCTCAGGAATCACCCAGAGAATGGGCGAGACGAGGAAATCACAGGGACTGTTTTCAGCATATACTCCCATGATCAAAGATAAGTTGTCCGCTTCCGGGCGTGTCAGTTTCCAAACTTTAGAATCGCCCTTGAAAATTCATGCATCCTTTTTGCTTGCCGTGCTGGGCTGTGCTATAATCCAAATCACATAGCTTCATGCTCTGTATATGTGTGGTGAGAAAGTGGGCGTCCCCCACTTTTTTGTTTTGTTAGTGGTAAAACAGGTGAAAATCCTGCTCAGGGTAGGGCCCTGATTGGTGTTGGTACAAAACAAAATCAAAATTTAGTGAAGAGAATCGATTAGGCAAGATGAAGAGCGAATTTATTTTAGCGTTCAATGAAATATGTGAATCAAGGGGTCTGCCGAAAGAAGATGTCTTCGAAGCCCTCAAAACAGCGCTGGTTTCTGCTTTTCGGCGGGATGCAAATCTCAGCAATATTCAAAAAGTAACGGTAGAGATTGATCCGCGTACAGGTGAACCGACGATTTACGCCGAAAAAGAGGTTGTCGATAGCATTATTGATGATCGCACAGAAGTTCTCCTTGAAACGGCCCGCCGCGCGGGCTTCAAGGATGTCGAGTTGGGCGACATCATCATGATTGACAGTACAACCGCCAGCTTTGGGCGTATTGCTGCGCAAACGGCAAAGCAAGTTTTGCTGCAACGTGTGCGCGAGGCGGAACGGGAACATCTTTACGAAGATTTCTCTGGCCGTGAAGGCGAGTTGGTCAACGGTACGGTGCAAAGCATTAGCGGTCAGCACATTACCATTGGCTTGGGACGTACGGAAGCAATTTTGCCGAAAAGCCATCAGGTTGGCGGTGAACGGTATCGTGCCCATGACAAAATTCGTGTTTATGTGCTAGAAGTCCGCCGTACCAATCGTGGCCCACAAATTTTTGTCAGCCGTAATCATCGTAATTTGCTGCGCCGTCTGTTAGAGCTGGAAGTTCCAGAAATTTACAACGGGCAGGTTGAGATTAAGAGCATTGCGCGTGAAGCTGGACAGCGTTCCAAAGTGGCGGTGCAAGCTCTGCAACCGGGTGTCGATCCGGTTGGTGCCTGTGTGGGTATGCGCGGTGTGCGTATTCAAAGCATTGTGCGCGAGTTGAACGATGAGAAGATTGACGTTATTGAGTGGGATGCGGATCAACGCATTTTTATTGCCAAAGCACTGAGTCCGGCGCGGGTGTCGCAGGTTTTCCTGGAGGAGCACCCGGATGATGGCAAGACGGCGATTGTGATTGTTCCTGATGATCAGTTGTCGCTGGCAATTGGTCGTGAGGGGCAGAATGCGCGGTTAGCGGCGAAGCTGACGGGATGGCGCATTGATATTAAGAGCCTGACAGAAGCGGCTGGTGATTCTCTGTCCAGCCTGGATAGCCCATCTGTGCCCGATCATGTGCGTAAGAATACGAATTTGGTTGAGCAAGCTCAACTCATTCTGGAAAAGAAGGCCGCAAATCGCCCGATTACGTCGGAAGATTATCATACGCTTGATCGCCTGGTGAGCCAGGTGGAAGGTAGTATTGTGACGGCGCGGGCTAAAGGGCATGAGCAGGTACGGAAGCAGCGTGCATTGGCACGTAAAAATGTGCCGCAAGAGATGTGGAAGCTGCCGATTGATGAACTGGATTTGCCCGGACGCATTCATAATTTGCTTCTGGATAATGAAGTTGAGACGGTGGGCGATGTTCTGTATACGATGGAACTGGGCGATGATGTTTTCCTGAATTTCAAGGGTTTTGGCGAAAAGATGCTGGAAACTTTGAAGGAAACGACGGAAACCTATATGGATCAGTTTGTGGTTGAACCGGAAACGGCCGTTTCCCCCGCCACAACCGATGAATTAGAGGTAGAAGCTGTCGAGCCTGTCGCCGAGGAAGCCGAGGCGGAAGAGGAAGCCGTTGTTGAGATGGAAACGGCCGTTGCGCCGGAACCGGAAGCGGTTGAACCTGAAGTCGAGGAAACGGCCGTTGTCATCGAAGAAACCGTCCTCGAAGAGATCATTGAAGAAGAAGCCGTCGTCGAGGAAGCTGTCGTCGCCGAGCCAGAAGTTGAGGAAGAAATTCCTGCTGTGGTATCCGCTCCAGTTTCCGAATTCGATGACTTGACCCGTTCACTGGTTGCCGAGGCGGCAGAACCCGAACCCGAATCAGAAAAACCGGCCGTTGTCATTGTGCGCACGCCGACCAAGACAGAAGAAGAAGACGCGGCTAAACGGCGCGGGCGTAAAGGCCGCGAACTCGTTTTTGATGAAGACATGGGCGAGGTCGTTGCCCGGCGTAAACGCAAAGGAAGTCGCCGCCGCGAAGAATGGGAAGATTACGATATTGATGGTGATTTCTAGACAATGTCCTGATTTTTCGGTAAACATGCAATGCCGCACTTCTGCTCAAATAAAAAATTTACAGAAGCAAAGCGGCATTGCCGATTTCTAACCAGAAATGGCCAAGAAAAAACAAGGACCGCGACGGACAAAACATATTCCACAGCGAAGTTGTGTAGTCTGTCGCCAGAAATTTGACAAACGACGCCTGACACGCCTTGTCCACACAGTGGACGTAGGCGTTGTGGTAGATCCGACCGGAAAGCAAAACGGGCGAGGAGCTTATTTGTGCGACCAACTTGCGTGTTGGGAAAAAGCCCTCAACAATATTTCCGTGTTGAATAATGCCCTTCATGCCGAAATAAGTGAGGCCGAAAAGGCAGCGATTGCTGCCCATAAGCCTGTCGTCAGCAGCGGAAATGCGATAGCATAGAATCGGGAGACCATTCAATGCATCTGTGTCCGCTACAGAACAGACATGATAGTGGCAGCGGACATCGCCATAGGCGTGATTTCTATTGGAATTTGTAGGAAGGAAGCACATGGCACAGATTGAAATACCTGATTTTGTGACAGTTCGCGAGCTGGCGAATATTATGAGTCGTAGCCCCATTGATGTCATCAAGGAGTTGATGAGCAATGGGATCATGGCAAATATCAACCAGCAAATCGACTTTGATACAGCCGCAATTGTGGCTGAAGAAATGGGATTTGAGGTTGTACAACAGGCTGAAATAGCTGCGGCAGAAGAAGAGGTCGAAGAGGTTGATCGGCCAGCCTGGCGGCAAATTCTCGCCGATGAAGAAGAAGCTGACCTGGAGCCACGTCCCCCAGTAGTCACCATGTTAGGTCATGTTGATCATGGGAAAACCTCTCTACTTGATGTGCTGCGCCACACCAATGTCCAGGCCGGTGAAGCCGGTGGTATTACGCAGCATATTGGCGCTTATCAGGTCGTGCAAAGTGGGCAGTTAATCACGTTTCTCGACACACCGGGTCATGAGGCGTTTACCGCCATGCGTGCCCGTGGCGCTCAGGCAACCGACATCGCTATTCTGGTTGTCGCCGCCGATGATGGGGTGATGCCGCAAACATTAGAAGCGGCCGACCATGCACGCGCGGCGCGTGTGCCCATTATCGTTGCTCTCAACAAAATTGATTTGCCTGCCAGTAATCCACTGCGTGTCATGCAACAACTTTCCGACATTGGCCTAACCCCGCAAGAGTGGGATGGCGAGACAATGATTATCCCGGTGTCTGCCAAAGAAAAGTTGGGCGTGGACGATTTGTTGGAAGCGATTTTGCTTGTTGGCGAAGACCTGGCTCCCAAAGCGAACCCGAAAGCTGAACCCACTGGCGTTGTGCTGGAGGCCAGCAAAGAAAAAGGGCGCGGGATCATGGTGACATTGCTCGTGCAGAATGGGACGCTGCGCCATGGCGATACATTGTTGATCGGCCCGCATTACGGCCGTATCAAAGCAATGTTCGATTACACCGGCAAGCCAATCAAAGAAGCTGGCCCATCCACACCAATCGCTGTCTCTGGTTTGAATGGCATTCCAGAAGCAGGCGACTCCTTCCGTACCGTAGAGAGCGAAAAGGTCGCACGGAAAATCGTCGATGAGATTGAAGTGGAAGTTGCCGGATTGCAGCGGCAGCGCCCCACCAGCCTGGATGAATTCTTTGCTCGTTTGCAAGAAGGTGAAGAGAAAACACTCAACCTGATCGTCAAAGCAGACGTACAAGGTTCGTTGGAACCCATTGTCAATTCATTAGAAAAGCTGAGCAACGATGAGGTCTCGGTCGAGATTTTGCGCTCGGCAACAGGCAATGTGACTGAAAGCGATGTCATGCTTGCTTCTGCTTCAGATGCCGTTATTTTGGGCTTTAATGTCGGGGCGGACACCATTGCTCTGGCTGCTGCCAGCAGCGAGCAGGTGGAGATCAAGACCTACAACATCATTTACCATCTGATTGAGGATGTTGAAAAGGCATTGAAAGGAATGCTGGAACCGACATACGAGCAGGTGGTTATTGGTCGGGCGGAAGTGCGCCAGGTGTTCAGGATTCGCAATTTGGGGCGGATTGCCGGGTGCTACATGCGTACCGGTGAAGGGCGGCGTAATGCGCAGGCGCACGTCATTCGTAATAAGAAGTTAGTGTATACAGGGAATGTGACCAGCCTGAAGCATTTGCAAGAAAATGTACGCGAAATCAAAGCTGGTTTTGAGTTTGGTGTGCGTATTGATAATTTTGACGATTATCAAAGCGGTGACTTTGTCGAATTCTTTGTTACGCAAAAAGTTGACGCAGCATAACCTGTATGGTTAGGGAAGAAAACCGACTTTGTCGAGTTCGAAATGATTCGACGGGGTCGGTTTTCTGTTATTTTTCTTATGAGTAAGATCAGGCAACAACGTACAGCCGAGCAGATTCAACTGCTCTTAAGTGAATTGATCCAGCGGGATATTCAAGACCCTCGTTTGCTGGGAATTACGATTACGCGTGTCACCATTGACCGCGAGCTGCAACATGCGGACATTTATGTCAATGCCCTGGGCGATGAAACGCGCCAAAAAGAAGTGATGCAGGCTTTGCAAAAAGCGACCGGCTTTTTCCGTCACGAGTTGGCGCAGCGCATGCAGGTACGTACCATTCCACAGCTTCATTTTCGTTGGGATCCGACGCTGGCTCATGCGGAAGCGGTTCATCAAATTTTGGAAAACCTGGAAATTCCAGTGGAAGAGGCAGCGGAAGAAGCTGCCGACGATGATGAATAGATTTTTTGTTTTATAGGTAGTTTTGTGCAGCCGGCGATGGCAGCATCTGCCGGGTGATAAAAGAGTCGTTTGTGGCAGCAATTCAGAAAGCTATTCGAGATGCGTTAGCGGCGGCACATCATGTGCTGGTTGTGACGCATATTGGTCCTGATGGGGATGCGCTGGGGTCGTTAACGGCCGTTGGTCAAGCTCTGAAACAGTTGGGTAAGCAAGTTACGCTTGTTTGTGACGACGGCTCCCTGAGCCGCTTCAAATATTTATCCATGTCGGAGCGCATTCAGACGGAACGGGATGCCGTTGACTACGACCTGCTTTTTGCCGTTGATTGTGGCGATGAATCGCGTATGGGGATGGCATTCGCCACCTTGCCCGATCCCAAACCATTTGTGATTAATGTTGACCATCACATCACCAACACCTTGTTTGGTGACATTAATTTTGTTGACCCGGAAGCCACGTCAACGACAGAGATTCTCTATTCCTTGTTTGCCGATCTGGGGGTTTCCTTGACGACAGATGTGGCAATGAGCTTGTTGACGGGTCTGGTCACGGATACGCTCGGTTTTCGCACGGCGGGCGTGACGGCACGCACGATGAAAATTGCCAGTGACTTGATTGATGTCGGGGCGGATTTGTCGTTGGCGACGCAGCAAGGATTAACCATGCAGCCTTATGCTACGCTGCAAATGTGGCGCGTGGGCTTCAATAAAATGCGCATGGAGAGTAGACTGGTTTGGACGAGCATTAGCAAAGAGGAATTGGGCACCATCAACTACACAAGTTCTAGCAGTGCCGGTCTGGTAAATATGCTGGCTGATGTTGAAGAAGCGGTGATGGGTGTGGTTCTGATGGAGATGAGAGACGGCTCGATCCGTGTTGGTTTCCGTTGTCGCCCACCTTACAGTGTATCGGAACTGGCGCTTAACCTGGGTGGCGGCGGTCATCCCTTGGCGGCTGGCTGTACCTTAGATGGCCCATTGGCGCAGGCGGAATCGCTGGTCGTGGATATGTGCAAAGAGGTAATCCGGCAACAGTCGGTGAATGGCAGGTAACGATTCGCGCATGGAAGGCGTGCTAAATCTGGATAAACCAGAGGGGATGACGTCTCATGACGTGGTAAATCGGGTGCGGCGTGTGAGCGGCACGCGGCGTGTGGGACATGCCGGAACGCTTGATCCCCTGGCGACGGGGGTGCTGCTGGTTTGTGTGGGGCGAGCAACGCGGCTGTCGGAATATTTGCTGGGGCAGTCGAAGACGTATGTGGCGACGATTCGCCTGGGGCAAACGACGAATACGTATGATGCGGAAGGGGAAGTGGTGGCGGAACGGCCGTTTTCCCATCTCACTCTCTCCACTATCACCGCTGCGCTGGAACAGTTTCGTGGCCCAATCCAACAACTCCCCCCCATGTACTCAGCCGTAAAGAAGAATGGACAGCCCTTGTATAAATTGGCGCGTCAGGGGGTGGAAGTGGAACGGCCGTTGCGCGAAGTGACGATTTACCAACTAGACGTGCAGCAGTGGCAGCCCCCTGATTTACAACTCGTTTTGACCTGTTCATCCGGCACCTATGTCCGCTCGTTGGCGCATGATTTAGGTGAAGTATTAGGCTGCGGCGGGCATATCACGGCGCTGCGACGTACACAGGTTGGCGTGTTTTCGGTGGCGGATGCTGTGCCGCTGGATAACCTGACAGCAGAGACGCTGTCACAGCAGCTATGGGCAACGGATACGGCCGTTTCCCATCTCCCGCAGCTCAACTTGACTTCAACAGAAGCCGATGACTTGTGCCAGGGGCGATGGGTGTCCAGACAGGCACATCACCCTCAAGCCACCTTGGCGCGTGCTTATGACGCCGCGACACAATTCATTGGCGTCGTCACCGGCGACGACGAAACCTGGCAGCCCAAGAAGATATTCCACCCATAAAGCAGTAGCCTGCTTTTCCACCTTTGTTAAAATATCCCCGACTCATTTATCGTATCTTTTTCACTAATTATCGATCCTATGACTTACACCCGTGTCAACCAATTACCCGAAGTTCCTGACCGGCAGCCTACATTTCTGGCGATAGGCTCTTTTGATGGCGTTCACCTGGGACACCGCGAGGTGATTCAGGATATGGTTTATGCCGCGCACAGCCAGGACGCGCGTGCCGCAGTCTTGACCTTTTTCCCACATCCCAAGCGTGTTTTGCTGCATACAGAAGGGCCTTATTACATCACTCGCCTCGATGATCGGGTGGCTTTGTTGGCTGATTTGGGCGTTGATTTGATCATCACACATCCATTTAATGATGAGGTGCGCCAGACACGCGCCGCTGATTTTGTCGCCCAACTGCTGCATTTCCTTGATATGCGCCAGTTATGGGGCGGCAATTTTGCCTTTGGTTATAAGCGGGAAGGCGATGTCCCCTTTTTGCGCCGGTTGGGGCAGGAAAAAGGGTTCACTGTGGAATTAGTTGAGTCGATGGTTGAGGTAAATGGGGATTGGGTGAGCAGCAGTCGGATTCGTCGCTGTTTGCACGAGGGGAATATTGTCGATGTCAATGCGTGTTTGGGACGGCCGTATCATGTCACCGGCGAAGTTGTTGTAGGCGATCAGCGCGGGCGCACCATCGGCTTTCCGACAGCCAACGTTGATGCCTGGACTGAGCAGTTGCTTCCTGCCAATGGCGTCTATGCGACCTATGCCTGGGTGGGGCAGACGCGTTATCTGGCGGCGACCAACGTCGGCGTGCGTCCCACCATTAATGGCGGCAATGTGACAGTTGAAGCGCATTTGCTTGACTTTAACGGCGATCTCTATGGGCGTGAACTGCGCGTTGAATTTATCGATCACCTTCGTACTGAGCAAAAATTTTCCGGGTTAGAGGCGCTCAAAACTCAAATTCAAAAAGATGTCGCCGCCATTCGCGACCGACTGCGCTAGATAGTCCCTTCACACAAATATCCCCACTTCATTTTTGATCCTCCATCACGACTCCAGGAGGTTCATTATGACAAATTCTATGAAACGGCCGTATACGGGAGCAGATGATCTGCAAGCCATCATTGATTTCCTGGTTGCCGTTCGCCCGGCGGCACGCATTACCGATTACCCCGGCGTCGTTGATTTGCGCGAATTGCTGGCCTTGTCTGCTGTGCAAGCCAATACATGCCTCTGGTTTAACGAGCATGGACAGATGATAGGCTTTGCCTTCGTTGACCCATACAACAATTTGCTGTTTGAGTTTGACAGGCAGGCAGCCCCCGGCGGCATCGCATCAGAAATGGTTGCCTGGGGCGAGGAATGTCTGCGCCGTATCATGCAGGCACGCGGCGAAACCTTCACGCTAGATGCCAGCTGCCGTGACGATGATCACGACCGCCTTGCCGTGCTGCTTGAACATGGCTTTGTCGAGGAGGATGTGCGCTCGCTGCACATGGTGTGTTCGCTGGCCCAACCCATCCCGGAACCACAGTTGCCGCCAGGGTTCAGCCTGCGCCATGTGGCTGGCGAACATGAAGCAGCAGCGTTGGCGGCGCTCCATCGTGCCGCTTTCGACACGGAAACGATGACCGTTGAAGAACGGCTGGCGACGATGCACCTGCCAGAATATGAAGCGGAGCTGGATTTGGTGGTGATTGCCCCTGACGGCCGTTTTGCGGCCTATTGCACTTGCTCGATTAGCGCCGAAGAAAATGCACGCACCGGACGCAATGAAGGGTACACTGATCCGGTTGCCACGCATCCCGCTTTTCAGCGCCAAGGTTTGGCGCGGGCGCTTTTGCTGACGGGTTTGCGCATGTTGCAGCAGCGTGGGGTGGAAACGGCCGTATTAGGCACAAGCAGCCAAAACATAGCCATGCAGCATGTGGCGGCGTCCGTCGGCTTTCAGGTGCAATCCACCAAACTTTGGTTTGCCAAACAGGTTGAATAACCAATCGTGTAATTAGCCCCATCACAAACACAGCAAGAATAGTCCGGAGAGGATGCGATGCTGCGCCTGCGCGAATTTCTCGTGCAGGTGTCTTTGCCATGCTTCGTGGTTGAACTGTTGGCGCAGACTCTTGACATTTTGCCTAAAATAATAAATAATTTTAGACATATCTAAAAATATAATATTGTGCGGTGTGTGTTCTGCCAAAATGGCAGCGGCGCACAGCACAACTGGAGATTGGGCATGAACAAGCCTGTCATTGAAACAAAAGGATTAACCGTCTACTATGGCAAACACCGTGGTGTGTTTGCCGTTGATTTGACGGTACGACAGGGGGAAGTGTTTGGCTTTTTGGGGCCAAATGGGGCGGGTAAAACGACGACGCAGCGCGTGCTGCTCGATGTCATTCGCCCGACCAGCGGCACAGCGGCCATATTTGGCATGGATTGTCAGCATGATGGGGTGGCAATTCGGCAGCGAGTTGGGTATATCCCCGGCGAATTGGCGCTGCCGGGGATGCGTGCCTCCGCTTACCTGGATATGTTGGTGTCGGTGCGCGGGAATCACACAGACCCGGCTTACCGCCGCTCATTGTGTGAACGGCTAAACCTGGATACGAGCCGCAAAATGCGGGAATACTCGCGTGGTAACAAACAAAAAGTAGGGATTGTGGCGGCATTTATGAGCAAGCCGGATTTGCTGATTTTGGATGAACCGACCAGCGGCCTCGACCCATTGGTGCAGCAGACTGTGTTGGATTTGGTGCGAGAGGCTAAGGCAGACGGCCGTACCGTCTTTTTCTCGTCACACATTTTGTCGGAAGTGCAGGCGGTGTGTGATCGCGTGGGCATTATTCGTGATGGGGAGTTGATCAAGGTGGAGAAGGTGCATGATTTGCTGGCGCGGCGGCTGCACCGGCTGCGCTTGCAATTTTGCATGCCCGTTGCCCCGGAACTGTTGCAAGTTCCAGGTATCACTGTTATCGAACACAATGAAGATCAGGTGATGGTGGAAGTGCAAGAAAACCTGGATCTGTTTATGACGAAGGTTGCCCCGCAGGGCATTGTGGATATTGAGACGGTGGAATTATCGTTGGAAGAGGTGTTTCTGGCTTACTATGGCGGAGGAAGTGACCATGTTTAATTTAATTGTAGCGGAATTGAAGAAGCGGGTAACGGCCGTTATCGGTTGGGGTGTGGGCATTGGCGCATATCTGGCGATGATTGTGGCAATGTCGCCCGACCTGGCGCCACAGTTTGCCAATCTTGACCTTTCCGCGATTCCTATATACAAAGCCTTTGGCATTACCGAGAATTTCCTGTCCATTGCCAATTTGGTGGCTATTTACGTGTCGTTTTTGGGGCTGACCATTGCCATTTACGCTGTCATTACCGGCACCAGTGCGCTGGCAGGTGAAGAAGAAGACGGCACGCTGGAAACATTGATGTCGCTGCCGTTGGCGCGTTGGCAAATCGTGTTGGCGAAAGTTGTGGCAATTGCCATCGCGCTGTTGGTCGTGCTGCTCATTGCCTATCTGGGGTATCTGGCCGTTTTCCCTTCGGTGAAAGCTGATTTAGAGGGCGAGATCACACTGGCGGAACTGTTTTGGAGTACGTTGGAATCGTGGCCGTTGGCGATGATGTTTGCCATGCTGTCACTGTTTATGGGGGCGTATCTGCCCCGGCGTAACCATGCGCTTGGCGTGGGATTGACTGTCCTTATCGGTGGTTATTTGTTCAATAACCTGGCGGAACAAGCTGGGCCGTTGAAGGATTTACGGCCGTTTTTCCCGTTTTATTACAATCTAGGCGGGAAAGTGCTCACTGAGGGCGTCGATTTGGGGAAGGTTGGCGTGTTGGTGGCGGCCGCAGCTATCTTCGCGGTGCTGGCGTTTCTCAGCTTTCAGCGGCGTGATGTGACGGTGGGGACATGGCCGTGGTCGCGCTTGCTGGCGAAATCGGCCGTGCAGACGCAAGAATAAAAATGGAGAATGGGCGGCGGACATCACGCCGCCCATTCCTTAACATGTTAGGGTGTCGGTTTTACAACCAGGGGCAAGTAGAGTGTGCCACTCGTTGCGCCAAAGAGAGCGAATTTGCTGAGATGGCAAATGTCCACGCTCAATTGGTTTTGCCCGGCATCGCGGACGTAAGTAGAGGCGGGGGAACAGGTCTCCGCCGCATCCATCCAGTCGCTGCCCATTTGCACCATCAAGGTTAATGATTCTTCGCTGATTCCGCTGACATCGCTGTCTAGATAGGTCAGCGAGATGTTGAAGGGTGCGGCGAAGGTGTAGCTGGGCAGGCGCACGCCTTGACGATATGCGTCGAGGCTGAACGCATGGGCGACGAAGGCCATACCACTGGGGGGAACGGCCGTTTCCTGAACATTAAAGAGCAGCTTGATCGTCTCCGTGACAGCATTGCTGGGGGTGGTCAGGCTGATGACACGGCCGGCATCATCTGTGTAGGTAAAACCGCCCGTCGCGCCCGGTGTGAGGATGGCTACCCGCAGCCCGACGTCCAAGCTGCTGCTGGCTGTATCCGTCAGCGTGTTATTGGTCGCGTACAGCGTGACCGTGTAACTGCCGGTCGCGGTATACACATGCGTCGGACTGATTGCCGTGGAAGTGGTGCCATCGCCAAAGTCCCAGAGGTAAGTGGGCGACGAGGTGGAGTTGGTGCTGGGGGAGATGACGGTGGTGTTGGTGAAAACGGCCGTTTCGCCGACAGCGACCGGCCCGTTGTGGGTGAAGGAAGCGTCAGGCATCGGCACATCGCCAACGGCAATTGTCCGCGAGGCACTGTTTGTGCCGATTTCATTGGTGGCTTGCAACGTGACTGTATAGATGCCGGTTGCCGTGTAAATGTGCGTAGGATTGACGTCGTTGCTGGCGGGCGAGTTGTCGCCAAAGCTCCAGGTATAGGTGATAGGCTCTGTGCCGGTGGTGGTGTTGGTGAAAACGGCCGTTTCGCCGACAGCAATCGGCCCATTATGCACAAACGACGCGGTTGGCGCACTTGGCTCTAGCTCTGTGGGGACAAACATCGGCCCGGCAAAACAGGGATACGTTTCCGGGTTTGGCTCGCCGCTAATCGTCCAACAATATTCATTACCGGTTGTCGAATTGGCCTGGCTTTGTGGCACATACCAAATGACGATATTGGTATCGACAATACTTTCCCCGGTCAGGTATTGGTGTGGCCCTTGCTGATAATCGCCACCGGTGGCGCAGCAATCGCCAATGATTGGCAGATCAGTGTCTCCCTCTTCGGGATGGTGTGCGACGACATAGAAATACGCGTTATCTCCCATGCCGCCATCGCCAAACTGCCCCTGGCCCGGTTCAATGTAGTAGCCTGACCCGGATTGGTCGGTGACGCGCCAACGATACCCTTCGGCGGTGTAGGGTGCGCCTTGCTGTTCCCAAAATTCAGTCCCTTGTGTGATCCAATCGCTGCCGCCCCAGGTTGCCAGGGTGTCGTTGGCGTCGCCATTGGCGGCGATGTCAATACGCACCAATGGGCGGTAAATGGCGGTACCACTGCCGCAATCGCGCCCAAAGGCACCGGCGACAACCCGGAAACGGCCGTCTTCATAAAACTGAATATGCTGCTCATAGCGATAATTACAGTTATAGCCCCAATTGCCCATACGAAAATCTTGCACCACCTCGAAGCCAATCACATTGTTGGCACCGTCATGCAAGTCCAAGACCTGTGTGTCGCCATAGGGCGAAATGGGGAAACCGCCACCGCCACCACCGCAGCCGGTGTAATCTTCAAAACCCCAACTGTTATTGGCGTAAGCCGCATGCCATTCTGCCAGTTTGACACTGGTGAGCGCGGGCACGCCATTAAATGCCGCATTATAAACGCGCAGCCCATCGGTGCCGGTCACTTCATATTGCACCGACCAGCCCATTTGTGTTACCTGACCCGGTACCGGACACCCCTCCGGGGCCGTGTAATGGACAGAGCCATTTGGCATGTTGGGTGCCAGGTCTGTCCAGGCGACATGCAGCAGCTTTTCCTCAGTCAGGTCTACAATGGCCCACAAATTACGGTCGCCCAACTCAAAAGTTGGTGCAACGCAAAGGTGATCCACGCAAGCGGAATCAACCAGACCGCCATCTACCGGAGCCATGCTGACCTCTGTGGGGCGAAAGCCAAGCGCGTCAATGACATCGGGATGATTGAGGGCGATGGATGTGGCAAGATCGGCGAGACGTTTGTTGATGCCGGGATGCGCACCGGGTTGATAAAACACGTCAAGCACTTCGGCCTGATCGACGTTAACGATGGCTGTAACGGCCGCATTTTCATCAAAATTGTAAATTTCCACCTGGCGGCAGTCGTTTGCCGCGCAAGCCGCACTGGCCGTGGAATAATGATCGCCAACGGTACGCACGCCAAAAACCTCGCTGCGATCCCCGCGAATGTATTCTTGCACACGCGAGTCGGCAAGCGCCAGGTCTTCAGCCAAAGCCTGTTCAACGGTCGGGTCATCTGCCAGAGGCATAGACATAGATTTGCCGCGCACGCTTTTGCGTGGCGTTATCAAATCGCTGCTCATTACGACAATAAGCAGCATAAGCAGGAGGAGAATGCTGAGAACACGGTATTTTTTCATGTGAGTACCTCGGCGAATGTGCTACAAGTTATATTTATCTTGCACGCTAAAGGGGTTTGGGTTGGGAAAATATCCCGTATCAAAAAATTAATGAATGCGCAACGATTGTAAAGTCTCTTCTGCCATTTGCCAAAAAGCTCTCATGAAACGATGGTTTTTGTAAATGTACCGCGTCGCTGCTGGAAAAAGCTTGCGGCCGATTCGCCTCTTGACTTAGAGTGCGCTCTAAGATGTATAGTTATTTTTAGTTGATAGATGGCTTGTTTATTGGCGAATGAGATATGAAAAGAAGGTGGTTGAATGTACATGCGACAGTTAAAAAATAGTGATCTTCAAGTAAGCGCGATGGGGTTGGGAGCCTGGGCAATTGGCGGCGAGTGGCTTTTTAATGGCAGGTCGGCTGGCTGGGGCAAGGTGGATGATGCTGAATCGATCCGTACGATTCAGGTGGCTTTGGATGCGGGCATTAACTTGATTGATACGGCCGCTAACTATGGCACCGGTCACAGCGAGCAAATTGTGGGCAAAGCCATAGAGGGCCGACGTGACCAGGTGGTGCTGGCGACAAAATTTGGCTTTCATGTTGATGAGGCGGGCAAGAAAGTGCTCTATTACGAAACGGCCGATTCCATTTTGCAAAACCTCCCGTTTGAGTGTGAGCGGAGCCTGCGCAATCTGGGTGTCGATGTCATTGATATTTACCAGTTTCACATGTGGGATTTTCCGGTTGAGCGGGTGCCGGAGCTGCTTGCTGTACTCGATAAGTTGGTGGCACAGGGCAAGATTCGCACCTATGGTTGGAGCACCGATAATGTGCAGTTGGCACGCCTGTTTGCGGCGGGAAAGCATTGTGTTGCCATTCAGCACGCGGCCAATGTGTTAGCGCCATCGCCGGAGATGTTTGCCTTTACCGGGGAGGCTGGCTTGATTAGTCTGGTACGCAGCCCGCTCTTAATGGGTTTTTTGTCGGACAAGTATAATAAAGGGGCGACGTTTGTGGAGACGGATGTGCGTAATCATGACTTTAACCAGGAACGGATTGCGCAGATTGTGGACAATCGCACGAAGATTCGCGAGATTTTGACGAGTAACGGCCGTACCGTTGTTCAGGGAGCGTTAGCCTGGCTGTGGGCGTTAGGGGAACATGTGGTGCCGATTCCCGGCATCCGCACCGAGGCGCAAGCCATAGAAAATGCTGGCGCGATGGAATTTGGCCCTTTAACTGCGGCACAGATGGCCGAGATTGAGCTTTTGGTAGGGCGAGCGGAGGTTGTAACCGGATGATTGCTGCTAAGGAAGCGGGTTTAACCATTCAAGAAGTTGCCGAGATGACAGGTTTGACCGCGCATACACTGCGCTATTATGAAAAAATTGGGCTGCTAGAATCAATTGATCGCCATGGCAACGGCCATCGTCGTTATGATGAGGCTGATTTGGGCTGGATTCATTTCCTCAAGCTGCTGCGCGGTACGGGGATGCCGATTCAGCAGATGCAGCAGTTTATGGAGTTGGCGCGTCAAGGGGATGATTCGATTGCGGATCGCGTTGACCTGCTTCAGGAGCATCGGCAGGAATTGTTTACGCGCATCAGTGAACTTCAGGAGCATCTGGCGCATTTGGATCACAAGATTGCCTATTATCAGGGGATTCTGACGGGGATACCGGCTGATCCGTGTGATTCGTGACCACGAGTGGAAGCCGTTTTTGCGCCTTGGTATGAGGTTTAATGGCTGGTTGGGGGCGATTGTGGCGCTTGCCAGGCTGGTGATTTGTGGACATGCACAACTTGCCAGCCTTTCTCTGCTGTTTTGACGAGGACGCGGCTTTCGTTGTGCGTGCGGTGGGTGATGCCTTGTTCGCCAGCGACGGTGAGCATGAAGGTGTAGCTGACGACGGCCGTGGTAACGGCCGTTTCCCCATCCCCATACACCTGTAAGCGCGGCTCCAGCAAATCGTAACGAAAATCAGCGCCCGTTCCCGCCCAACTGTGTTCAATCATGAACAGATGGAAATCTAGCCCATCTTGCCGGTGTGGCGCGACAAACCATTCGTATAATGACAAGTCTGTGCCGGTTGTTGCCTGATAGGTTGCCACATCCCGTGTGAAAATACTTTGCAAATGGCGATGGAGAAAATCCCAGATTTCTTGTTCTAAGTCGTTCATGATTTTTTACTGTTGATCCAGATATTGCAGGGCTAACTGCACACGCTCGTCGACGGCTTTCACTTCGCGGGGCAGCTTTTGTAAGGCGGCTTGTGCCTCGACGATGCTGAAACCGAGGCTGGTGAGGACATCGATAACATCGGCATCGACATCGCTGACAAGGGTAACGGCCGTTTGCATGGCACTCATATCCAGTTTGTCGCGCAGTTGGAACATGATGCGTTCGGCTGTTTTCTTGCCGATGCCAGGGACACGCTGCAAAACGGCCGTTTCCTCACGCATAATGGCGCTTTTCAGCAGTTCCGGGCTAAGCGTGCCCAAAATAGCCAGCGCCACCTTTGGCCCTACGCCATTGACGCCCAACAAAACCTCAAACAGTTGCAGGTCATCTTCGGCCTCAAAACCATACAAAGTCAATTCTGTCTCGCGTACTATCAGATGCGTGTGCAGCTTGATGTGCCGCCCTACGCCGCCCACATCTTCCAGCACCGTTTTCGGCACCAACACGCGCACACCCATGCCGCCCAAGGCCACAACCAGGCTGTTTGCTTCAATTTTTAGGACATTACCACTAATAGATGCAATCATTGCCAAGAAATTTCAGCTTCCAATTATTCCAACCCAATTACACCCCACCGCTTACCGCTTACCGCTTACCGCTTACCGATCACCGCTTACCGATCACTGATTACCGCTTACCGATCACACGGTCAGTCATACAACGATTCAAAACGCTGATACTGATAATGCGTAATAGCAATCGCCAGCCCATCAGCCGCATCATCAGGGCGGGGCGTCTCTTCCAGGTCAAGCAAATTGCGCACCATAAGCTGTACTTGCGCTTTGTTGGCCTTGCCATACCCCGTAACGGCGTCTTTAATGCGCGGCGGTGAATATTCGGCGATGGGAATACCGGCATTGGCTAACGCCAAAATCAACACACCGCGTGCCTGCCCAACACTAATAGCGGTCGTAATGTTACGGCCGAAAAACACTTCTTCGATTGCTGCTGAGTTTGGTTGGTAGGTGGCGATGAGCTGGTTTAGTTCCTGGTAAATGGTCTGTAGCCGCTGCGGCGCACTGTCGCGGGCTGAAGTCAAGATGACGCCATAAGTGACCACTTGGAGACGGCCGTCTATCGCATCAATAATGCCATACCCAGTCGTCGCCGTCCCTGGGTCTAGACCTAAGATACGCATTTTCGACGCTGATAACCGCTAAATCAGTAATCAGTGAATCAATAATCATCGACTACTGAATCACTGATTACCGAACACCGGTTACCATTATGCCGCTTCCATTTCCGCGATTGCTTCGTCGGAAATGTTCAGCGTCGAATACACATCCTGCACGTCATCCAGGTCTTCCAGCTTCTCAATTAATTTCATGACCTGGATAACCTGATTTGTTTCCAAATCAGTGGGATTGTTGGGGTCATAGATGACATTGGCTTCATCGGCCACAATACCATTTTCAGACAACGCCTTTTGCACGGCCTGGAAATTCTCCAGGTCAACGTAAATTTCGGCTGCTTCGCCAAACTGCACGTCATCTGCGCCTGCTTCAGCCGCAATCATGAAGAGTTCATCCTGGTCAACTTCCTGAATGACGCTGATATACCCCTTGCGCGTAAATTGCCAGGAAACAGACCCAGATTCAGCCAGGGTTCCCCCATTTTTGCTGAGCGTGTGGCGCAAATCGGCGACGGCGCGGTTGCGATTGTCGGTGACAACCTCAACAAGGATGCCGACACCATGCGGCGCATATGCTTCATACAAATTTTCGACCAGCTCTGCGCCTTCCAATTCCCCCGTGCCGCGTTTGATTGCCCGTTCGATGTTGTCTTTGGGCATATTCGCTGCTTTGGCCTTATCTACAGCCAGCCCCAGGCGATTATTGAAACTGGGATCGCCGCCCCCTTCACGCGCAGCAATGGTGATTTCTTTGGCGATGCGTGTAAAGAGCTTGCCGCGCTTGGCATCTACTGCCGCCTTCTTATGCTTGATGGTGGACCATTTTGAATGTCCTGACATGGTTTCTCTCTCCAAAATGTAAGGTAAGACCTTTCGGTAGTGACAAATAATTATATCATACGTGAGGCATGTTGTCGTTTTTGGTGTTTGTTTTGGCAAAGCAATCGGCTGTTTCTTATCCGAATGCCGCTACGGTGATGTGTGCGTCGTTATCCTGTTGTTTCAGGTTGCCCTGGTGCGCTGCCGGGAAATAGGGTGTCGAGCAGAGCGGGTGCATAGCGTGCTGCCATGTCGCTGTTGATTTGATTTTGCGTGCAGATTTCTGTGTAGAGTTTGCCACTGTCGCGCAATTGGCGCTCTTGCGTTTCCGGGTCGAGGGCGATGAGGCCAAAGCGTTGTGTCCAGCCGCGATCCCATTCGAAGTTGTCTATCAGGCTCCAGTGGTAGTAGCCCATGACGGGGAAGCAGAAGCTGATGGCCCGCCAAATTTCGCGTAGATGGGTGAGCAGGTAAGACGGCCGTATCTTGTCCGCCACATCAGGTACGCCATTTTCGGTGATGTAAATGGGCTTGTCGTATTTCAGGACGTTTTTGATGGCCCAAAATAGTCCTGCCGGGTAAACCTCGCCATAGTTGCCATCGCTGACGATGGCGCCGGGTTCCCATTCTTCCTCGAGCAGGCCGTTGCGTGGGGGAAAGCGGACGTAAAAGCGGGTGTAGTAATTGATGCCGACGAAGTCGAATGTGCCGGCGAGGTTGGGAATGATGCCCCGCCCAAATGGTTGCCGTAAACGGCCGTTAACCATCATCTCAAACCACGACTCGTTATACAACCAGGACAGCCACTTCGCCCAGCGCCGATCCAACAAATTACCGGTTGGACGCGCGGCCATCACAGCCATATTTTTGGCAATGCCCACTTGCGCTGTCGGCTGCTGTGCTTTAATCGCATGATAGGCAGCGGCATGACTGCGCAGCAAGTTGCGCACTGCTTCGCGTGCGGCCAGCAGGCCATGTTTTTGCCCAACGGGAAACAATTGGTTCAGGTAACGCATAAAGACATAGACATATGGCTCGTTAATTGTCACCCATTTAGGCGTCAGGTCGCCCAATACCTCTACCACTTTGGCTGTGTACCGCTGGAAATATTCGACAACGATGTCGCTGTTAAAGTCACCCTTTTCTACCAACCACACCGGATTGCTGAAATGGTGCAGCGTAACCATTGGCTCAATGCCCCGGTCGTGCATTGCTTGCAAGATTTGCCGGTAACGATCCAGGGCGTCGGTGTCAAAACGGCTGGGTTCTGGCTCAATGCGGCTCCATTCCAATGACAGGCGGTGGGCGTTTGTGCCCATCGCCGCTGCGCGATCCAGGTCTGCTTCGGCGTTTTCCCACCAGTTGCAGGCCAGGGCAGATTTGTGGTTTTGCAGGATACGGCCGTCTTTTTGCTCCCACTGCCACCAATCACTGTTCGTATTATTCCCTTCAACCTGGTGAGCGGCCGTTGCCGTTCCCCACAAAAAATCTGTAGGGAAGATCATTTTTGCCTGTGCCATCTTATCCTTTCCTTAATGTATGTGCCTCTTTGCCACAAACCTGCGGCGGATTATAGCCTTGATCCAACGATTTTGCCGACCTAAACTTTGTGCAAATATGAGCCACTTGTTATACTTGTGCTATCATGATTAATGATTGTTGCATTATTGCAAATCATCACAATTCCAATTGACCCAATCAGGCAGCCACACACCTTGGAGGTTTTTGTGAAAGAGTTGGTTCCTGCCAGCGGTTATTACTATCCAAATAAAATGGCCCGCATCCTGTTGGTATCAATGGAAGAAGTGATGGGGCGAAACGGATTGAACGCATTACTAAACCTCACTGAAATGCGTCAATTTATACAGGAGCCACCCCCTGACAATTTAGAACGCCAATTTGACTTTGCTCATATCGCCAACTTAACCCAGGGTCTTGATGAAATTTATGGCCCACGTGGGGGGCGAGGTCTGGCACTTCGTGGCGGCCGCGCCATTTTTTCTAGAGGTTTAAAACAATTTGGAGCTTTAGCCGGGGTTGGCGACTTGGCCTTCAAGGTCTTGCCCTTGCAGACAAAATTAAAAATTGGTGTTCCGGCCGTTGCCCGCATCTTTACACAGTTCAGCGATCAGACAAGTCGTGTCGAAGAATACGACGATCATTTTCTCTACTATATTGATCGCTGTTCAATGTGTTGGGGACGCGAAGCAACACGCCCAATTTGTTACATTGCTGTCGGCATTTTGCAAGAATCCCTACGTTGGGTTAGCGGCGGTCTGGAGTTTCGCATTGAAGAAATAGAGTGTATTGCGATGGGGGCGAAGTCTTGTGTCTTTAAGATTGACAAAGACCCCATTAAGTAACGCTGGCAATTGCGATCTATTCTTTCTTTTTTGTACTACCTAAAAGAAGTACCCAAAATAGAATGCCTTAAAACGGTTGCCAGCCCAGAAGGGAAGGTTGTACATGGCTGAAAAAGGATCCAAAATCTTCGTTGTTGAGGATGACACTGACTTGTCGGAAATGTTAACTGCATACTTTAAGGTACAGGGATACCAGGTTTTTCATGCCGGGCGTGGTGAAGATGCTGTGCGCATGATTACCGGCACGACTCCCGATATTGCCGTGCTCGACATTCGTTTGCCCGATATTGATGGGTATGAAGTTTGCCGCCGCCTGCGGCAAAATCGACGCACACAAGATTTGCCAGTTATTTTCCTCACGGAAAAGCGTGATCGCGAAGACAAATTAACCGGCCTGGAGTTGGGTGCTGTCGATTACATCACCAAGCCATTTGACATTCAAGAGCTGCGTTTGCGGGTGCGGAATGCGTTACGCCGTTTTCAGCGCAATGCGCAAGTTAACCCTGTCACCGGTTTGCCGGAAGGCAATATGATGGTGGAGCGTCTGGAAGATGCGCTGCACCGGCCGGATTGGGGCATTGTCCTGGCAGAGGTGCGCGGCTTGAATAAGTTCCGCGATAAATATGGATTTGTTGCCGCCGATGATGTTTCGCGTGCTGTCACATTGATGTTGACCAATGCCGTGCAGGAATTGGGAAATTCTGAAGATTTTGTGGGACATGCGGATACAGGCGATTTCTTAATGATGACCTCTTCGGCGAATGCGGATAAGTTGGCGCGGCGTTGTGATATGCGCTTGCGGGCTTCCATCCCTTACTTTTATCCCGCCATGGAACGGCATCGCATCAAAGACCTGACGGACTCGGAACGATTGAACGTACATGTCGTCAGCCTTTCATCGAAAGAGCATCAATTCACAGACCTGGAGAGTTTATTTGCCGCGTTGGCACAGAGTAAGTAGTAGCTGGGTCAGTTGTTTTTGATACAATATCATCTATCTTTGTGTAAGTCAGGGCTATTTTTAGCCCTGATTTTGTTTCTGGAATACATCGCAGAGTTTGTTTAAACATCCTCCTGAAGTCTGATAAATCGCGAGGGGGATGACAGGCTGACAACAAATTTTAGAACATTGATGAAGCAATTATACTCCTTGCGTAAGGATATTTTGATGGTGGCAGGCTTTTTGTTCCTGCCGCTTTTGTTGTTGGGCAGTGTGACGCTGGGGAACCAGACGATGCTGCCGGTGGATAATTTGTTTCAGTGGCAGCCGTGGCAGTCGGCTGCGGCTGAATTGGATGTTACGCAGCCACAAAATGGGCTGCTGACTGATTTACTCATTGAGAATTTTGCCTGGAAGCGGTTTGCTGTAGACAGTATTAAGGCGGGGGATATTCCGTTGTGGAACCCTTATTTGTTTGCGGGGATGCCGTTTTTGGCGACGGGGCAGCATGGGATGCTGTACCCGTTTAGCTGGCTCTTTTTCTTGATGCCGATTCCCAAGGCGTATGGTTGGTATGCGCTGAGTCAATTGTGGTTGGCGGGGACGTTGATGTATGTATACGGCCGTATCCTGCATATGAAACGTGCCAGCGCCTATATCGCCGGGTTGATTTATCAGGGCAGCGGCTTCATGTTAGCGAGTACGGCCGTTTTCCCCATGATCATCGGTGCCGCGGCGTGGCTGCCTTTGCTGCTGGCGTGCATTGAATTGATCATGCGCGATTGGCGCCTGGAGATAGAGAGTCAGGCCCAGCCGTCAACCGCGCGGCGGCCACGTTTGACTGTTTTGTGGGTAGCCTTGGGCAGCGTGGCGCTTGGCCTGCAAATTTTAGCCGGGCACATCGAAATCACCTATTACACCTTGCTCATTATGGGGATGTATGGGGGCTGGCGTGTTGCCTATTGTGCATGGCGTAACCGTGCCGCTTACCCGCTTCGCGTTTTGCTTTTGCGACCAATGGGCTGGCTGCTCGCCATGGTGTTGGTTGGGCTGTTGTTGGGTGCGGTGCAATTCGTGCCCTTTTATGAAGTGGGGCAGCTTAATTTTCGCAGTGGCGAGACAACGTTGGCGCAAGTGCGCAGCTATGCGTTCCCGGCACGGCGCTTGTTGACCTTTGCGCTGCCTAATTTTTTCGGCAGCCCGGCACAGCAATCTTACGTGGATGCATTTACGGGTGAAGCTGTAGCTCTGCCGGGAACCAGTGAATGGGGCATCAAGAATTACGTGGAAGGGGGGCTTACCTGGGGGTTTTGCCGCTTTTCCTTGTCTTGCTCGGTTTGTTTGGCAACCGGTTTATCAGTAATCGGTTGTCGGTTAGCGGTAATCGGTTATCAAGTTCTCCGTCCTCCGATCTGCAATCTGCAATCCGCACTTTGCAATCTGAGCGACGGGCACAGACCGGCTTTTTTGCGGCGATGAGCTTGCTGGCGCTGGCTTTTGTCTTTGGTACGCCGTTGTATGCGTTGATTTATTATGGCTTGCCGTTTGCAGACCAGATTCGCACGCCGTTCCGTTGGGTGTTTCCGCTGTCGTTGTTTACGGCCGTACTCGCCGGTTTTGGGATGGATTATTTGGCGGCGACGCGGCGGGCGCGGCAGGTGGCGGCTGATGAGCCAACAAGGTGGGACAGTGATCGACGGGTGGCGGGTTGGTTACGGCCGTTTATCTTGTGGGGTTCGCCATCGATCATCACCGGGCTGGCTGGGCTGGCCTTTTGGGGTGGATTCCTGCTGCTGGTGGGGTTGTTTGTTTCGCGGGCGGCATATGCCAATCTGGAGCCGCTGGTTGAGCGCCTCTTTCACGGCTCTGGCGCTGGCGGATCAAGCCTTTCCCGATACACGCGCCTTCTACAGCTTTGAGTTTCGCCAGATATTTATATTGGGCTTGATGCTGGTAGCCACGGGAACCGTGCTGCGCGTCAGCCGCTGCCCCATTTACCTGCGCGGTGTGCCGGTCTGGCTGTTCATGGCGGCGGCCGCGTTGACACTGGATTTATGGGTAGCCAATGCCGGATTTCATGCGGTCACGGATCCGGCGCTGCTTGCTTACAAGCCGGAATTGGTGCAATGGTTACAGCAGCAGCCCGGCACCTGGCGCATTACCACGTTTGCGCCGCATGGCGATAAGCCGTTTAATGCCAATGCTGGCTGGCTGTACGATTTACAAGATGTGCGCGGCTATGATTCCATCATCCCCAAGCAGTATGCCGATTATATGGCGGCCATTGAGCCGCAAAATGAGCTGCAATACAACCGCATCCAGCCCATTGTTAATTGGGAATCGCTGAATTCGCCGTTGCTGGATGTGCTCAATGTGAAGTACATCATCACGGCGGAGACGATTGACCTGCCCAAGCTGCGCCTGGCCTGGGAAGGGGATGGTTTGCGTGTTTATGAAAATCTGGCGGCAGCGCCGCGTGCGTACACGCTGCCATTGGATGCCGCCGTGACGGTTGATGACGCGCTGGCCGCGCTGACAACGTATGATCCGCGGCAATTTGTGGTGATGAATGTCGCTGATTGTGTTGTCTGTTCTGAGCGGGGTGTTTCTGGATTCACGACACCGATGCCGGGTCAATATGTTGCGGCAACGATTAGCGGGTATACGAATCGGGAGGTGGTAGTGGAAACGGCCGTTTCCACCACCACCTGGCTTATCCTGAATGACAGCTATTTTCCAGGGTGGCGAGCTTATGCGCGACCGGCCGGCGGCACAGAAGCCGACGAAATTGAGTTACCCATCAACCGGGTTAACGGCAACTTTCGCGGCGTCTTGTTGTCTGAGGGGAGTGGGTCGTGCGCTTCCGTTACAGCCCGGCAAGCTTCCAGTTGGGCGGGCTGCTCAGCTTCATGGGCGTGATTATTCTCGTTTTTGCTGGCGGCGTGTGGGGCTGGCAAACTGTTGTGCGGCCGCAAGGGGCGCTGACGACGACGCGCAGCATTGCCAAGAACAGCGCCGCACCCATGGTGCTCAACCTGTTTAACAAAGGCATTGATTTTGTCTTTGCCATGTTTTACCTGCGCGTGATGGGGCCAGCCGATTCGGGCAGCTTTTCGACGGCCATTGCCACCGCCGGTATTTTCGAGATTCTCTCCAACTTTGGGCTGGACATTTTGGTTATCCGTGAAGTGTCGAAAGCTCGTGATCAGGCGGGGCATTATTTGCTGAACACGACGATTTTGCGTTTAGGCGCGGCTGTCGTTGCCAGTTTGCCGATGATCGTTTTGATTGCCGGAACCAGTCTCTTTACAAACCCGTTTTCGCGCCCGGAAGTGTTGGCGATCACCTTTATTATGGTGGGTATGGTCATTTCGGGGATGTCGAAGGGGGTGACGGGGCTGTTTTATGTGTATGAAACGGCCGAAATTCCGGCAACGATGACGACGGCGACGACGATTTTGAAGGTGGGGTTTGGCGTGGTGGCGCTGCTCTTGGGGTATAGTTTTGTGGGGTTAGCGGCCGTTTCCATTCTCACCAATGTCATCACCTTTATCTTACTTGGCGTGCTCGCTTATCGCCGCTTTGACCTGGGCGGGCAGTGGCGTGTCGATTGGCATTTGCAGGCGCGTATGGTGCGCCTCGGCTTTCCGTTGATGCTCATTCATCTGCTGCAAACCGTCTTTATCTCTGTGGATGTGTACCTGCTGCGCACGATGCTGCCCAACGGCGAGGAAGTTGTGGGCTGGTACAGCAGCGCCTATAAATGGTTTAACGCTCTGCAAATTGTTCCCTCTTACTTTACACTGGCTTTATTCCCCATCATTGCCCGTGAAATCGAGCGTTCGCTGGATGCAGCGCGGCGCATGTATCGCATGTCGCTGAAGATTATGCTGCTGTTGGCGCTGCCAATTGCCGCGGTAACTACGTTTTTGGCTTATCCATTGGTGCAGGTGTTGGGCGGCAATGAATTTTTGCCGCATGGCGCCATTGCCTTGCAGCTTGTCATCTGGTCAATTCCCATTGGCTGGCTCAACAGTGTCACCAATTATGTGTTGATTGCCCTGGGGTTGGAACGGATGCAGCCGCGTGCTTTTGCCATTGCTGTTGGCTTTAACATTGTGGCGAATGCGCTGTTTATCCCGCGTTACAGTTATGTGGCGGCATCGGTGACGACCATTTTGTCGGAGGTGGTGCTGTTGGGGGTGTTTGCCTATTATTTGCGACAGCGGATGCCGGGTGTGGATTGGGGACGGCTGCTGGGACGGCCGTTTCTGGTCACATTGATCATGGTCGGGTTGATGTGGCTCGCGTTTCAAATCCATGTGCTGCTGGCAACGGCCGTTGGCCTTGTGGCCTATATCTTGGGGTTGTGGCTGCTGCGCGTCTTTGGCGAAGAAGAACGCCAGATTTTGCGCCAGATTTTGCCTGCTTCCCTGGTGCGACGGCTAGAATTTTTGCATTGAGCATTTACTGTTATGCAGTGGTTACAGAAGCAAAGGTGTAACGATGGCAAATGTAAAGACAGCAATTCCATTAGAAGAATCCTTGTTGCAACAGGTTCGGCGAGCCATCAGGCGTGTCTAGATGGTTTCGCGGTTATTCACAGAGCCACGTGATGTCGCATAAGCAATTGCTGATTCGTCACCGTTTTCTGCTTCTTCTGATTTTGTTGATTGCTGCCGGGCTGCGCTTGTATGGCCTAAACAATCTCTCTCCCCCTGGCATTGAACATGATGAAGTTGCCAACTGGCTCATTGACCGCTCGATTTTAGCGGGCAATCATGCCATTTACTTCACGCGTGCTTATGGGCATGAAGCGGGCTTCCACTATTTGCAGGCTGGTTTTGTGGCGCTGTTGGGAGACAACGTGTTGGCGCTGCGCCTGCCTGCCGCCTTTGCCGGATTGCTGCTGGTAGCTGTTACCTATACGCTGACGCGCCGCCTTTTCGGCCGTCAGGATGGGGTTATTGCTGCTGCTTTGCTGGCCGTGCTGTTTTGGCCCGTCTTTTACAGCCGTCTTGGCTTACGCGCCATTACCTTGCCACTGTTGGTGGGGCTGTCTGCTTACTTTTGGTGGAATGGCTGGGGAGGAAGAGGGAAGAGAGAGAGAAGAGAGAAGAGGGTGGAGAGAAGAGGGAAGAGGGAAGAGGGTGGAGAGAAGAGAGAAGAGGGAAGAGGGTGGAGAGTGGAAGGATTCACTCCTCACTCCTCACTCCTCTTTCTTCACTCCTCGCTCCTCTTTCCTCCCTCCTCTCTCCTCACTCCTCCTTCCTCCTCTCTGGTTTGTTTGCCGGGTTGGGTTTTTATACGTATATGGCGGCGCGGGCGACGCCGATTTTCTATGGGCTGTTTACGCTGTATCTGGCATTGGTGGATTGGCGTGGGTTGAAGGGGCGTTGGCGGGGTGTGCTGCTGTTTTGGCTGGTGTATGCGCTGGTGGCGGCACCGTTGGCCTGGTATTTGCTGCACAATCCGGGGGCGGAGCTGCGCATTGGAGAAGTGGACGCGCCGCTGCGGGCGCTGTTGGCGGGGGATTGGCGGCCGGTATGGACAAATGCTGTCCAGATTTTGAGCGGGTTTGGCGTGAAGGGTGATCCTTTGTGGCGGCAAAATGTGGCCGGGCGCTCTGTTTTTGAGCCGGTAGGCGCACTGTTGTTTTATGCAGGATTGCTTTGGTTTTTGTGGCGTTGGCGTACCCCCAAATATGGGTTTGTGTTGTTATGGTTAGCAATATCTGTCATTCCCAGTCTGGTGACGGTTGATGCGCCGAGCACGATTCGCATGATTCACATTTTGCCGGTTTTGTCAAGTCCCGTTTCACAGGTTATTCACAAAATAGGGGGGTTTTCCACAAAAAGAGGGCGGTTATCCACAGGAGTGGGCTATGTGTGCCTGGGTCTGCTGGGGGTGGCCTATATGTGGGGTACGGCCGTTTCCATCTTCCACACCTGGCCGAATAACGACGAAGTGCGCTTTGTGTGGCAGGCAGCCTTTACAGATATGGGGGGGTATCTCGACGAAAATTCGACGCTGCAAGCAGCATCCATTGCCGGATGGACACCCGAAACCATGGACAGCCCGACCTTTGACCTGCTGCTCAAGCGGGAAGATGTGGGGTTGAGCTTCTTTAATCCAACGGATGGGACACTGGTTTTGCCGGTGGCTGATGAAGGGGGGCATCATTTGCTGCGACCGGCAATTTTGGAGCTGGACGCATTTTGGCAAGCGTGGCTGGCGGCGCGGGGAAGTGTGACACAAGCGCAGGGGGAGTTTGTCCATGTGGCCGTGCCGGACGTTTCGCCGTTGCAGCCAGCGTACACGGCCGATTTCCTTTTGGGCGGTCAATTGCGCATGTTTGGGTATGATGTGCTGGCGGGGGATGCGGACGTGACGCTGATCACCTATTGGCGCGTGGAGATGCGCCCTGTGCAGCCGACACGCTTGTTTGTGCAGGTGTTGGATGTGGAGGGTAACGTGGTGGGCGAGGATTACCATTGGGACACGGCCGATCCGCAAGGGTTGTGGTTTAGCCATTGGCAGCCAGGGGATGTGATTTTGCAGCGGCACGTGTTTGCCGCAACGTCGGGGCAGACACAACTGCGCCTGGGAATTTTTGACCCGGCGACGTGTGACACGGGTGCTTGTCAAAACCTGACAACAGAAAGTGGTGCGCCGTTTATCGTTGTGCCGGGGTGGCCGTGATGGTTACAGCGTCTGCATGAGGGGACAGACGCGCCGCAGCGGATCATCATCAATGCGTAGAGCAGGCTTTTGGCAAGTTATTCTGGATGGTGTGTTGTTTTATCCGGCACGCTGTTGTCGGCCAGGGGTAATTCAAAGTAGAAGAAGCTCCCGTTGCCCAATTGGCTGTTGACGCCAACGCGTCCCCCTAATTTGTCGAGAATGCGGCGGACAATGGACAAGCCCAGGCCGTGCCCGCCTAACTGTATCTGGTGCAGTTGGGTAAAGGGGGTGAAAAGCCGGGACATGTCTGTTTCGGTGAGGCCGCGCCCGTTGTCGCGCACGCCATAACGCGCCCAGTTTCCGGGGAGAACGGCCGTTTCCACCACCAACTGCGCCTGTTCCCCGCCATATTTCAGCGCATTGCTCAAATAGTTCGCCCATACTTCTTCAATCCACGCCGCATGACCGCAAACCACCGGCCAATCTGTGGGCAGGACGATTTCTGCCTGCGCCTGCGTGACCAGGTTTTCCATGCGTGACAACGCCTCATGGATAATGAGACGCATATCGGTGATCGGTTCGGCTTCGACTTCTGTTTTGCGCAGGCTGGCAAGCAGCAGAATCTCGTGAATGATGGTGTGCATTTTGTGGCTTTGGTGCAAAATGCGCTCTAGAAAAAAGGTTTGCTCATCGGGTGGAATCAGGTCGTCTTCGAGGAGCATTTCGGCGTAGCCAATGAGGCTGCCGAGGGGATTGCGTAAATCGTGGGCGACGGTATGGGCAAAGGCGTCGAGTTCGGCGTTTTGTATTTCTAGTTCGTCGGCATGTTGTTGTAAGGTTTTGAGGGCCGCTTCCTTGGCCTGGTTGCTGGCTGCCAGATCGGCCGTGCGGGCTTGCACGCGTTCTTCCAATTCGTGGGCATAACTTTGCACGCGTTCGTGCAGGGTGGCGCGGTGGATGGCAATGGCGGCCAGATCGGCGATGCCGCGCAGCAGGCTGATTTCCCAGGGGGTGAAATGGCGCACGATGTGCAGGGTGCCGATGTTCAAGCGGCCGATCAGTTGTTCGTTGAACAACATGCTGATATTGATGGTTGTGTGTAAATCCATCTGCCGGTAGATGTCGATATTAGGCAGGTTGTCGAATGTCTGGATGTCGTCAACGACGACGATGCGCCCGGATTCTTGTGTGTATTGGTCGTAAACTTCGCGGGGCAAGGTGCTGATGCTTTGTTGCAGTTGGGCGGGTAAGCCGACTTGATAGGCCAGGCGTAGTTCCTGGCGTGTTTCATTGTAGAGGCTGATGGTGACGATGGGCACGTTGAGCATGTGCGCCGTCTGATCGCAGATGGCGGAGAGGGATGCATCCAGGTCGAGCTTGGCGTTGAGCAGGGCGGCCATGTGGGCCAGGGTTTCTGCCTGTTCGCGTGCCAGTTTTTCGGCTTCGTAGCGTGCTTTGTAGTCAGGTTCCATAGGGTAAAAATGTAAACCAGGTGGAGGGAATGGTCAACGCATCATCGGTACTATCAACCTCCGGGAGGCTCAAAGCCTCCCGGAGGTTCACAATCCGAGCCTCCCGGAGGGTTGTCTCCAGAAATGTCCGTAAGTTTGCTAAATTAAAATCATGCCCCAAAATTGTAGCCATGTATGACGATTTACAACAATTTCTGGCCCAATATGAAGCACAACTTATCGAAATGACGACATGGCGCAATGGCACGATGCCGCTGCGCCTGGCTTACTACCTCGGCGCAGAATTGCCCCCATCTGCCTACATTAGCTCCGTGCGTGCGGTGCTGCTGCATGAGGGAGCGGTGATGGTCGTGCGCGATTTGACCAATGATTATCACGTTGTCCCCGGCGGACGCCGCGAAGCAGGCGAATCCTTCCTGGATACGCTGCGCCGGGAGATGTTGGAAGAGACAGGCTGGACATTACGCAATCCTCGGCCATTGGGTTTTGTCCATTTCCATCACCTGGCCCCAAAACCGGATGGATACGCTTTCCCTTACCCCGATTTTTTGCAGCAGGTTTATGTTGCCGAAGCGCACACGTTTATGCCAGAGGCAAGGGATGTGGGCGGATATGAGGTGGAAACCGGCTTTCAACCCATTCACGATGCGCTGCAATTACCCTTGAGGCCGGGACAGCGTTTGTGGCTCAAGGCGGCGGTAAGCGCTTAGCTTGCTGTTCATGGCTAACAAGGTGCTGCGAAGGCAATCTAATACCTACTTGTTGCATTGTTGATACGGCTTTGTTGACTTCTTAACAAAGCCGTATCGCATATGCAACAACGTCGTGTGCGTTACCCTCACACTATGCTGTGACAGTGTGCTGCCAAATGGTTGTCATGCGCTTGCCGTTTTGTGTTATGGCGCAAGCCGCTGCATGTCGCGTGGGAACAGTGTCGTCAGCCGCAAATTGGGCAGGCCAAGCAGCTGCATCAGCAGCCGTTCCAGGCCAATGGCGAAGCCGCCGTGTGGCGGCATTCCATAGCGGAATGCTTCGAGATAGGTGGCAAAGGGTTCGCTGGGCAGTCCGGCTTTGTTCAGTGCCGCCAGGTAGTCGCTGTATCGGTGCAGGCGCTGTCCACCTGTCACCAGTTCCGTGCCGCGAAAGAGCAGGTCGAAGCTGTTGGAGTAGGCGGGGTTGGACAGGTCGGGGTGGGTGTAAAACGGCCGTTTCCCCATCGGATACCCCGTCACAAACAAAAAGTCGCTGCCATGCTCCTGCTGTGCCCATTCGCCCAACCAACGTTCATCTTGCGGCGAGAGGTCCGGTTCGCCACGCACATCTACACCATGCCGCTGCCAAATGAGTTCTTGCGCGGCGGCAAAATGAATGTGTGGAATGGTGGGTGGCACGGTGGGCAGATTTGCTTGCAGCAGGGTCAATTCGGCCGTGTACTGCTCGGCCAGCGTGGCAAAAATCCCGGCGACAACCTCGCGCAGCAGCGCCATCACTGTGAAATGATTCTCGATAAAGCCAAACTCCACGTCCAGGCTGACATATTCATTGACATGGCGGCTGGTGTCATGCGGTTCGGCGCGAAAAACCGGGCCAACTTCATAGACACGTTCAAACACGCCCACCATAATTTGCTTATAAAACTGCGGGCTTTGTGCCAGATAGGCAGACCGGCCGAAATAACTCAGTTCAAATACATTGGCGCCGCTCTCTGTGGCCGACGCGACCATCTTTGGCGTTTGGATTTCGGTGAAGCCGAGTCCGTTGAGCGTATGGCGAAACCCATTCATGGCACCTGCTGCCAGGCGAAAAATGGCGCGTCGTGCCGGGTGACGGTTGGCGACGACGGCATGGTCAAGCAGGATTGGCAGCCCTGCCTTGATCTCCTTTTTGTGCAAAGCCACCGGCGGCGCTTCGCTGTTAGGGGTGATGACAACAATGTGTGGCTCGTGCAGTTCCACGCCGCCCGGCGCTTGTGGCGTTTGTGCGACTATCCCTTCTACGCTGATGACGCTTTCCAGGGCCAGATTTGCCAGCGGTGCAAAATCTGCCTCGTTTTCGCTGACAGCCTGGGCTGTGCCATAGCCATCGCGCAGCACCAGGAAGCGGATGCCGCCCATCTGGCGCAAATTGTGCAGCCAGCCGTGCAGGCACACACGTTTGCCAATGTGTTGTTGTAACTCTGTCGTGCGAATGTTGTTCATAACCTTCTCCTTTTGGGGATTGGACATTGGGGATTGGTTCGCAATTTCCAATCCCTATGCCCGAAAACAAAAAGCCCTCGTCTCCTTTTTGGAGGACGAGGGCGACAATGGGTTTTGTCAAAAACCCATTGCAAAATAAAAAAGCGCCCGTCCCTTTGG
The DNA here is from genome assembly GCA_020634315.1 of Ardenticatenaceae bacterium. GTDB lineage: Bacteria > Chloroflexota > Anaerolineae > Promineifilales > Promineifilaceae > JACSRF01. The sequence goes on from JACKBV010000005.1 coordinate 240,799, forward strand.
AGGACGAGCGCTTGAATCGCAATCTCGTGGTGCCACCACCAATTTGCCAGCAATTTATGGATTACCGGCCTCTTGTCGGTCTCAGAATGTCTCGAAGACCTCGCGCTGTAACGGGCGCTCCCGGAGACGGTTACTTGGTTGTTGGTAAGCGGTTAAGACCGTTTACTGCTTGCTGTTCGCCGTTCGGCTCGAGGGTGTCATTATGCGGGTCTGGTGATGGCGCTTGCAGCGTTTGTGCCACTCTCTGTACACCAGGGGGCCAAATAATCTGTCCCTGTCACGGCCGTTTTGGTATGTGTGATGTGGGGGGTATGATAGCAAAGGGTGGGAACGGCCGTCAACCCTTTTGTATTCAAAACATGCGAAACTTGTATGGCTGGAGCGCAGCCATCTTCATGCCCTGGCAAGCGCTCTTTCGAAAAGAGTCTCCCCGCCGCAGGAGATGAACCTCCGGGAGGCTCCAGAGGCGGCTTTTGTTGCGTGCAAAGCCTCCCGGAGGTTGGCTTAATTGCTTCGTAAGTCGGATTGTTAATCCGATGGTCGGATTAGCAATCCGACCTACGATTTTCATTCATGGGGGTCAACGACAGTTGGTGTCGTCTCCTCTGTGGCTAGCCCGGATAGTGTGTTGCGGGTGTGGGGTGTGTCAGGCATAATAACCGACATGCTCAAATTGTCTTTTACTACAAATAGAATATATGCTTGGCTGGATCATCACCAACCGCCAGCCTCGGCGGTGCTGGGCATCGCTGCTTTGCTTGTTGGGTTAGCAGGCGGCGTTGGAGTCTGGCTGTTCAAACAATTGATTGATTGGGTTCACCTGCTCGTGGTCACGAATTTTGGGGGAATGCTTGCCCGTTGGGGCGGGTGGACGGCGGCTTTATTGCCCATGTTGGGCGGTGTGGTTGTTGGCTTGATTATTCACTACATGGTGGGGGCTGAACGCCATCATGGGGTGGCCGGGATCATGGAGGCGGCTGCCTTGGCTGGTGGTCGTTTGCGCTATAAGCGTGTGCCGGCAAAGGCGGTGGCGGCTGCCATTTCCATCGGCAGCGGGGCCTCGGTGGGGCCGGAAGACCCCTCGGTGCAGATTGGTGCCAACCTGGGGTCGATGTTTGGACAGTGGCTGCACTTGTCTGATGACCGTATCCGCGCTTTGGTGGCGGCGGGGGCGGCGGCTGGTATTTCAGCCGCGTTTAATGCGCCGATTGCCGGGATTTTCTTTGCTTTGGAAATTGTGTTGGGGGAAATTGGTGGGTCGGCGTTTGGGGTTGTGGTGTTGGCCTCGGTGGTATCGGCCGTTTTCACGCAAGCGGTTTCTGGGGTGCAGCCAGCGTTTCGCATTCCTGCTTATGCTTTTAACTCGGCATGGGAACTGCCGCTTTACCTGGGACTGGGCTTGTTAGCCGGGCCGGTGGCTTCTTTGTATGTGCGTACCTTGTACATTATCCAGGATCGTTTCCATGATTGGCATATTCCCCGTTGGTCAAAGCCGGTGGTTGCGGGCTTGGCTGTGGGCATTGTCGGCCTCTTTTTGCCCCAAATTTTGGGTGTGGGGTATGAAACGATTGAGCAGATTTTGAATGGGGAACATCTGGCGATAGGCTTGCTGTTGGGGCTGCTGGTGGCGAAAATGGTGTTAACGGCCGTTTGTATTGGCGGCGGTTTTCCTGGCGGTGTCTTTGCCCCTTCGTTGTTCTTGGGGGCGATGTTAGGCGCGGCATTTGGGCAGGGCATGGAGCAGTTGTTCCCCAGTTTGACGCTGGACCCACCGGCATTTGCGATGGTGGGGATGGCGGCTGTCCTGGCGGGGGCGGTGCATACGCCATTGACGGCCAGTTTGTTGTTGTTTGAGATGACCAATGATTATCGCATCATTTTGCCGCTTATGTTTGCGGTGGTTGTGAGTATGTTGATTTCACAGCAGTTGCAAAAGGATTCGGTGTACACGTTGGGATTGGCGCGGAAGGGGATTCGCATTCAACGTGGCCGAGACATTGAGGTGCTGCAAGCGATTACCGTGGGCGAGGTGATGGATACGGAAATGCCGACGTTGACGACGGCGGAGACGTTGGAGGCGGCAACGGAAAAGTTGATTCAATGGCGTCATCACGGGCTGCCGGTGTTGGATGAGGCCGGGGAATTGGTTGGCATTTTGACGGTGCAGGATATTGAACGGGCACAAGCGGCGGGTAAGGAGTCGGAACGGCCGTATCTGGTGGGAGATTGCTGTACACGCCGTCTGTTGGTGGCCTACCCGGATGAAACCCTGGCTGATGCGCTGCACCGCCTGAGTGTGCGCGATATTGGCCGTTTGCCGGTAGTTGCGCGAGATAATCCACATCACTTATTGGGTGTCTTGCGCCGCAGCGCCATGATCCGGGCCTATGATCTGGCATTGACGCGTCGTGCCTCCTTGCGCCACAAGGCACACCAGGTGCGCTTGGGCGCTGTGCAAGGCATTAATGTGGATGAAATTGTCATTGAAGTTGGCGCTGTCTGTGAAGGAGTGCATGTTAGTGAAGTAGCCTGGCCGCATGATTGTGTGATTGCGACGTTACGGCGTGGTCGGCAGTTGATCATTCCGCGTGGCGACACGGTGCTGCGGGCAGGAGATGTTCTGACGGTTGTGGCGGAGAATGAGACACAGGCTGTTGTGCGTGCCTTGTGCCACGTCCCCCATCGTCAAGTGTAGGGGTTATTAGCCAGTCAACGTTTTTATGGTGTGAACTGCCGCTGTCGGTGGGCACAAAGGGTAAAGCGGAATAATGATTCAAGATGGTCTGACAGCATCTAAAAAGGGATGGTTATTGCAGAGTCATCGCTTGCGCCAATATCTGGATCGGATACAGCCGCCAGATTCGTTGGTGTTGGTGGTGAGTGCATTGGCTGTAGGCGCTGGAACTGGGCTGGGTGCTGTTATTTTTGTGAAGATGTTGGCACAAATTCGCAGCCTGACTAATTGGATCGAGTCGGTGGCCGGAGAGTCGATTGGCCTGCTTGTGATGATGGGGTTGTCTGGGTTGATTGTTGGCGTGATGGTTAGCCGTTGGGCCAGCGAGGCGAAGGGTCACGGGGTGCCGGAGGTGATGGAAGCGGTGGCTATTAAAAACGGCCGTATTCGTTCCCGTGTCGCTGCTGTCAAAGTGTTAGCCTCGTCTCTGACAATTGGCACCGGTGGGTCGGCTGGACGCGAGGGGCCAATTGTGCAGGTTGGGTCAGCGTTAGGGTCATCATTGGGCCAATGGTTCCATTTTTCCGCTGAACGTGTGCAAACATTAGTCGCTTGTGGCGCAGCAGCCGGTATTGCCGCCACGTTCAATGCGCCCATTGCCGGAGCGCTCTTTTCCTTAGAAGTTATCCTGGGGAAATTTACGACACGCTACTTTGGCGCAGTTGTCGTTAGCGCGGTCACTGCCTCCATTGTCGGCCGCGCTTTTTTGTCGGATGCGCCTGCTTTTACCGTGCCCGCTTATCCACTGCACAGCCTGGCCGAACTGCCCATTTATGTTGTGCTGGGATTGTTGGCCTCTTTGGTTGCGGTCATTTTTATTCGCTGGCTCTATTGGCTGGAAGGGCTGTTTGATGGCTGGAAAATATCCATGCCCTTAAAAACGGCATTGGGCATGACGTTAACCGCATTGGTCGGCCTTTACCTTTTGCCAGACCGGGAGGTGTTGGGGCCGGGACTGGAGTTTATCGGCGAGGCAATTGCCGAAGATTTCACCCTAACATTGAAGCTGATGGCCGGCTTGATGTTGTGGAAGCTGGTAGCAACAGGATTGACGTTAGGATCGGGTAACTCTGGGGGCGTATTTGCCCCCAGTTTGTTTATGGGGGCTGTCTTGGGCGGCATGGTCGGGACGGTGGCCCATAATTTGTGGCCGAATGTGGCTGCCAATCCTGGCGCTTATGCCATTGTTGGCATGGCGGCGGTTTTTGCCGGAGCGGCACGCGCCCCGATGACGGCCGTTCTCATTGTTTTCGAGATGTCCAACGATTACAAGCTCATTCTGCCGTTGATGTTGGCGACTGTTTTGTCTACGCTGCTGGCTGAGCATCTTTTCTCGGAGTCCATCTATACGTTGAAGCTGAAGCTTAAAGGGATCAGTTTACAGCGCGGCCGTGACCTGGATTTGTTACAGAGTTTGCCGGTGCGCGAGGCGATGACGGCAAATCCGTATGTGGTGCAGATGGACACACCCCTGGCGCAGTTGGGGGAGATGTTCCAGCGCACGCACAGCCATAGCTTTCCTGTTGTTGATCAGGAATCGCGGCTGGTGGGGATGGTTAGTCTGCGCGATTATGAGCAGGTTGTGGAGAATGGCGGCATAGACGGCCGTATCGTCATTGACATTGCTACCACTGGCGATTTGTTAATTGCTTATGATGATGAACCCTTGAGCCAGGCCATTCAACGGCTTGGTGTGCGTGGTGTCAATAAGATGCCGGTTGTTTCGCGGGCTGACCCGGAGCGGGTTATTGGCGTGATTCGGCGGCGTGATATTGTGAAGGCGTACAATATTGCCCTGGTGCGCAAAGCAAAAGGCCAGTTTGATGAGGATCGCGCCCGCCTGCGCCTGGTGGACAATACAGAGTTTTTGGAATTTCAAATTCCGGTGGGGAGTCCGGCTGCGCACAAACCGTTGGCGGCGATGGCGCAAAATTTGCCGCATGATTGTGTCATTGTCTCGATTCGACGCCATGGCTCGGTGATTATCCCGCATGGAGATACGGTGTTGCAGCCAGGAGACCTGGTGCATACTTTTTTGCGCCGCTCGGATGAACATCAATTGCGTTGTTGTTTGTTGGGGGAGAATGAGGCGAAGAAATGAAAACGGCCGTTTCTGTTGCATGGAAACGGCCGTTTTAGCTAACCATTTAGCTGTTATTATTCGATAGATTGAATCTGGAGGCGAATAATGCCACCGGGGGTCATGGCTTCCACCGTCTGGCCCCTTTTCGCGCCGAGCAAAGCACTCCCAATTGGAGATTCATTGGAAATAAACCCCTTGCTTGGATCGGCTTCCGGTGCGCCAACGATGTGGTAGGTTTCCGGCTCATCATAACCTTCTTCCACCACCGTTACCGTGCTGCCGACGCGTACCTTGTCGGTGCGCACATCCTCTTGAATGATTTTGGCACGGCGCAGCGAATCTTCCAGGTCTTTGATGCGCCCCTCTGTAAAGCCTTGTTCTTCCTTGGCGGCATGGTAATCTGCATTTTCCTTCAAGTCACCTTGTTGGATTGCAACTTCTAGTTTGCGCGAAATCTCTTCCCGCTTTTCATTTTTCAGATATTCCAGCTCATCTTTAATTTTCTGTAAGCCTTCTTCAGTTAAATAAACAACATCTTCTCCAGGAACCATGTTAGCCTCTCTTCGTGCAGGTCATCTTTTGTCAAACCCAAAAATACCTTTGCATGAAACATATACAAGCCAGTTTCATGTGTTTCGTTTTCCCACGATTTGGTATGCAATCGGGTGTGTACAAAAACAAAAAGCGTAGAATGAATAACCCCGCACCTGGCGGGGCCAACACGCTACTCTTCAGTCTCGTTTAACTAATGGCTGTTCATAGTATACCGTAGGCATACTTTTCTGTCTAGCTGCACCAGACTGCCGTCGTTATGTGGTAGGGCAGCAGTAGTGTAAGAAATATCGTAAGGAAAGCGAAAGCGCCATTGTAATAAAAATCATCCATAATAGAACTTATCCTTGTCAAGGATTATTATTGGTAGTAAGAAAAATGAATTCATTAGCATTCATCGAACCAAAAATTCTAGAACCATTCATGTTTTTTCAAAACGATTACGTTATGGCTGTGGTAATTAACCAAATGGGAAATGCCCTTGTTTTTGAAGGAGGGCAATCCCATGCTGGTGTACGGTCATGGCATGTTATTGGCCGGGGGCTTGAAGAGGGAGAAAATCCCATTAAGGCTGTCCAACATGAGTTATCTCAATGTTTAGGCCATGACCAGGGTTATTGGATCTATCTGGGGAGCTATGAAGGTTGTCAAGGACGGGTTGGGCATTTGTTTTGTGCCAAAGATGTCCCGCACACGGAGCCTTTACCCACATCGTGTGTGCAAGCGAAATGGGTTCCTCTCCATGATTTACGATTGGCGTTGCTCGACGGCCGTTTCTCCGATATGAGCATTGCCGCCAATGTGGCCCTTACCCTTTTTTTGCTCCCCACCGTATCGTAAAAAACCTGCGAGGCCTTGTTTGAGAAACCTCGCAGGTTTTCTGAAAGATCATTCCTTCACGTAAGGTTGTCCGTCTGCGGCTGGTACTTGCCCACGCCCAACAACACCGGCCAAGACAATCATCGTGGCCACATAAGGGGCCATCAACAAAAATTGTGAGGGAATGTTCACACCCAAGATAGCCAACTTCGAAGCCAGCGAATCAGCAAAGCCAAACAATAATCCGGCACCAAACGAACCAAACGGTTTCCAATTGCCAAAGATCATAGCCGCCAGCCCAATAAAGCCACGTCCGGCCGTCATTACCTCATCGAAACGGCCGACCGACCCCAATGTGAAGTAAGCACCGCCAAATCCAGCCATCATCCCGCCCAAAATGACCGCCATGTATCGCGTGCGGAACACATTAATGCCTAGCGTGTCGGCTGCGCGAGGATGCTCGCCAACAGACCGCAAACGCAATCCCCAGCGTGTGTAAAAAAGCGCGACATGAATAATGATCAGGAATGCGAACATGGCATAAACAAACATGTTGTTATTGAACACAATTGGGCCAATCACCGGAATGTCAGACAAAACGGGTACAGGCCACGGCCTAAAAATGCCAGGATTGTTCAACTCCTGATACTCTTGCAGAAACTTGGCGGAAATGTATGATGTGATGCCCACCGAAAAGATGTTGATCACTGTGCCAGAGATAATCTGGTCAATCATGTACTTGATGGAGAAAATGGCGTGGACGACAGACAACAGCGCACCAGTCAGCACGGCTGCCAGCACACCTAACCATAGATTATCAGTCAGGCTGGCGATCAAGGCTCCCATCATGGCACCGGCCAGCATCATGCCTTCAATGGCGATATTGACGACTCCGGCTCGTTCACAAAGCAATCCAGACAAAGCGCCGAGCGTAATAGGCACTGCTTTCGATAAGCTGCTGTTCAGCAGCCCGGCCAGATTTAGCGATTTCCCGGCGGCTGCCCACGTCAAAAAGCTGAAAATAAAGAATGCCGCTACGATTCCGAGAACGGCGTTGGTGCGTTTGCCAAATCCCCGCGCTAACTGAATGCCCCCGAACACGGCGCTGATCATCGCCAGGATATTCATAGTTGCCAGCGCTGGTATTTCCCAGTCGCCGACAGTTGATTCGATGCCACCCGGCGTCAGGCCAAAGGTTGTGGTTTCGCCAGATGGTGTTGTCCGCCCAAAAAAGCCCCAAATGGCAAAGGCGATTACCAGGAACAAAATACCCATAACCCGCTGCCGCGTTGGTGAAACGTAAACACCATTCGTTGTTTGTAATGTTGTCGTTGCCATCTTTTACCCTTCTCCCCAACCGCGCAGCATTACGCCATCTTCACCAGATGCAGATGGTTTCAGGCGGTAAATGGTGCGAATAATAGCTGGCGCGGCAATAAACGCCAGAATCAGTGCTTGCAGCACGGAGATAATGTCAATGGGAATTCCCGCTGCCAATTGCATGCCTAATGCCCCACTGCGTAATGTGCCAAACAGCAGCGCTGCCAAAACCACACCGAATGGGTGACTTTTCCCTAACAGGGCGAGGGCAATGGCGTCGAAGCCATAGCCAGCGGAGAAGGCGAGTGCCAGGTTGTGATTGACGCCCAAGACCTCATTGGCTCCAGCAAGCCCGGATAATGCGCCGGAAAGGGACATGGCTAAAATTGTGACCCAGACAATGTTCATGCCAGCGTAGCGGGCAGCATGGGGATTGGCGCCAACGGTGCGCAAGTCGAACCCCCACTTGGTGCGAAAGAGGAACCAGTAGACGAGCCAGGCGACGCCCAAGGCCACAAAAAAACCGGCATGAAAACGGATTGGATTTTCAAAGAAGCGGGGCAGCATGGCGCTTTCTTCAATGGTTGGGCTGACCGGATTAAAGGTTTCCGGCCGTTTCATGGGGCCGCTGAGCAGCCATTCACTGAGGCGGAAAGCTATATAGTTGAGCATGATCGTGTTGATCACCTCATGCCCGCCGGTTTTCGCTTTTAGCCAGCCAGGGATGAAGCCCCAGATTGCACCGCCTAATGCACCAGCGAGGAGTGCCAACGGCAGGTGAATGATCATGGGCAATCCCTTGACGGAGTAACCGACGAAAGCGGCAAAAATTGCGCCCATGAAGAGCTGGCCTTCTGCACCAACGTTAAATAGGCCGGAGCGGAAACCGAGTGCTACGGACAATCCGGCAAAAATGTAGGGTGTGGAAGCAACCAGGCTTTCCAGGAAGGGGTTAAAGGCGCGACGAATTTCGAGGCTGTCGCCGCTTTGCAGGGCGTTGATGATACGGGTTGGTGAGCCAATCGCGCTTGTGAATAGGGCTGTGTATGCGTTGTTGACGGCCGACCATCCTACTTTAATGCTTTCCCATGGTGACGTTGCCCAGGCTTCATAGACTTCCTCGGTGGTGAGGATGATAATGAAGGCTCCGATGATTAGCCCGGTGATAACGGCCAGGATGGGGATGAGCACCGATTGGCTGCTGAGTTCTTCCAGGAGGACGCGGGTAAAGTTTTTCTTTTGATCGTTGGTGGGTTGTTCTGTTTCGCTCATATTAACCTCCTGTTGTCGTCACAGGCGTTACGGCCGTTTCCTGCTTGACGCCAGCCATGAGCAGCCCAAGACCTTCTTTGGTTGCCTCTGCTGCGGGGACGATGGCGATGATTTGCCCGCGATACATAACGGCGATGCGATCTGATAGTTGCAAGATTTCGTCCAGTTCAGGCGAGACGACCATGACAGCACATCCTTCATCACGCTTTTCTAGAATGCGGCTGTGAATATATTCGATGGAGCCGACATCCAGACCGCGTGTGGGCTGCGAGGCGATGAGCAAGCGTGAGGGGCGATTAAACTCGCGGGCGATGATCACTTTTTGCTGGTTGCCACCGGAAAGGGAACCGGCGCTGGTTTGTGCATTGGGTGTGCGGATGTCGAAGCGTTTGATCAGATCGTTGGCTGTTTGCAGGATTGCGGCCGGTTGTAGGGTAACGCCTTTGGTGTAGGGGGGCTTGTAGTATGTGTTGAGGACGACATTTTCGGTGAGGGGCGCAGAAAGGACTAGCCCATCTTTTTGTCGGTCTTCGGGGACATGGCTGGTGCCCAACTCGGTGATCTGGCGTGGTGTGGCGTGGGTGATGTCTTGCCCCAGCAGGCTGACGTGACCGGAGAGGGCTGGGCGTAAGCCGGTAATGGCTTCAACCAGTTCGGTTTGCCCGTTGCCTTGCACGCCAGCGACGCCGAGGACTTCGCCTGCTTTGACCTGGAAGGAGACATTGGAAACGGCCGTTTGCTGTCGATCATCCAGCACCACCAGGTCTGCCACATCCAAAACGGCCTCACCTGCCTGGGCTGGTTTCTTGTCCAGTTCCAGCATAACCTCGCGGCCAACCATCATTTCCGCCAATTTGCGCTGATCCGCTGCGGCGGGAGTTGTCGATCCCACCACTTTGCCCCGACGAATGACGGTGATACGGTCGGCTGCATCCAACACTTCACGCAGTTTGTGCGTGATGAAAATGATCGATTTGCCCTGCGCCACCAGCGATTTCATGATTTTGAACAACTCATCCGCTTCTTGGGGAGTGAGAACGGCCGTTGGTTCATCAAAGATCAAAATATCTGCTTCACGATACAGCAGCTTGATAATCTCCACCCGCTGCTGCACACCCACCGGCAAATCGCGCACATATGCGGAAGAGTCTACGGCCAGTTTGTACTTCTCTGAAATCTCTTTAATTTGCCTGGCAGCGGCGGCGCGATTCAAAAAACCGCCGCGATACGTAGATTCGTCACCCAACATCACATTTTCGGTGACAGTAAAAACAGGGATGAGCATGAAATGTTGATGCACCATACCCACACCGGCGCGAATTGCGTCATTGGGCGAATGTACTTCGATTTTTTGACCACGTACAAAAATTTCGCCCTCATCTGGTTGGTACAACCCGTAAAGAATATTCATCAGGGTTGTTTTACCTGCGCCATTTTCGCCGAGCAGCGCATGAATTTCGCCTTGTTCCAGTGTGAGGTCAATGTGGTCATTCGCCAACACACCCGGAAAGCGTTTGGTGATTCCTTTTAATTCTAGAACGAAGGCCATAATAATTCTGCCCTTATTGACCAAGACCTGGCGGCGAACGCTGCAAGTCTTGCAGTAATGCAAACAGGGGCTAGTCATCACTAGCCCCTGTTCCCAAACGTTAGGTTACAACATCGTAAATGCCGATGAATATAAAGTCTTGACCATTACGGCAATGTTTTAATATCACCAGCAATAATGCCCGCTTTGACATCTTCCAATTCGGTCTTCAGTTCACTGCTGACCATGCTGTCCAAATTGTTGAAGGAGGCAAGGCCGACGCCACCATTTTCCAGCGTACCTGTGTAGACACCACCGGCGAATTCGCCATTCATGACCTGTTCGGTTGCGGAGAAGACGGCTACGTCCATGTTCTTCAAAACGGAGGTGAGGACGATGTCGGCATAGTCGGGGGAGCTGACTGTCCAGTCAGTGTCCACGCCAACGATGTAAACGTTACCACGTTCTTGAGCGGCAGCGGCCGTTCCCAAACCAACGGGGCCAGCGACAGGCATAATCACGTCTGCGCCTTCATCCATCAGGCTGATGCCCAAGGTACGGCCGTCATCGGTGCTCTCGAAGTTACCGGCAAACAAACCATCTTGTGCGGCAACGTCCCAGCCCAAGACTTCCACGCTCGTGCCATGTTTTTCATTGTAATATTGCACACCCAGAGCAAACCCATCCATGAAGATGGTGACTGGTGGAATGTTGACGCCGCCAAAGGTGCCGACTTTACCGGTCTGGCTAACGCCAGCAGCTGCATAACCAGCCAGGAAACCAGCCTGATCGGTGGCGAACAGCAAGCCCAGCACATTCTCTTTCACCGGGTCATAGCTAGAGTCAACAATGGTGAATTTCTGATCCGGGTTGGCATCCGCAGCAGCGGCCGTTGCATCGCCCAGCAAGAAGCCAACGGTGACAATCAAATCACAATCGTCTTCCAGGAAAGCATTGATGTTACGTTCGTAATCAGTCTGTTGTTGGGATTCCAGATATTTGGCTTCGACACCCAGTTCATCTTGTGCGCGCAAAGCGCCTTTCCAGGCGGTGGCGTTGAAAGAACGGTCATCAATACCGCCAGCATCTGTGACCTGGCAGACCTTCATTTTGCTTTCTTCCATGGCCGGTTCGTCAGCGGCTGGTTCGTCAGCAGCTGGCTCATTGGCGGCAGGCTCGTTCGCAGCCGGTTCATTGGCGGCCGGTTCGTTGGTTGCATTGTTGCCGCCGCCACAGGCGACGAGCATCAAGCTCATCAGTAAAACCAAAGTCATAAACAGCGTTACTTTCTTCAACATGTATATTCTCCTCGTTTAATCGAACAAACATTGTGTTGACGTCTAAGCGTATAAGCTTTTATGGGCGTCAACCTTGGGCGAAATTTGCCCTATTATATGTGATTGCGCATGGTTGTAAAACGTAATTTGTAAGCAACCCTGTGTGATCATGCTCATGTCTGTAGAAAGTCAAAGAAGGAAGCACATCCTTTTTGTGTGTCTGGTTTTGAAAAATCATCGGATCATTGCGAACGACGCCCAAATTGATGAAATGCCTTGTTTCCTTTAGCCGGTGCGTTAGTTTAGTGCAGTATACTCGCACGATAAATTCAATGGGTCCCCCCAAAAGGTGTGTGTGTGTTGAAAAGAATAACAATTGTGTCTCCCTTTATCTTACTTGTTGCCTTTTTGTTGGTGTCTTTTTTTACAGGGGTGGTTGTGTCGGCTGCACAAACGGAACCTGCTGCTTATCCGATCCGGTTGCAAGCAGCGACTTTTACGCCTGCTGTCGGTGAAACTGCGATTTTGCCCGATAACTTGCGTATTGTGGCTTCCCCAGATGTGCAATCTGGTTATTACATTGTTCAATTTGTGGGTGTTGTGGAACCAGAATGGCTGAATTTAATGGCAGACGCCGGTGCAGAGGTGTTGGCGTATATTCCGGAAAACGCGTTTAAGGTTCGCATGACACCAGCCGTGGCGCAGCAGGTGACGCAACTGGAGGTGGTGGCTTGGGTGGGAATTTTTGAGCCAGCATTTAAGATCAGCCCCTCTATTAATCTTGAAGAGCCGGGATTGCTGCGCATTTTGGTGGAACAAGGGGGAGATGTGGCTGGAACGGTAACGGCCGTTACCAATACCGGCGCACAAGTCGTGTTTCAAAATGACCATGTATTGCGAGCAGTGGTTGCAGACACTGACCAGTTGGCCGGGGTAGCGGCCGTTCCCGATGTGGCCTGGATTGAAAACTACATGCGCTTAGAAAAATTCAACGATGCCTCGCGCAACATCATGGGAGCCACGGCTGCTGCCGCCAACGGCTTTGATGGCACAGGGCAAATTGTCGCCGTCGCCGATACAGGTTTGGGCAATGGCTCCAGCCATGCCGGTATTGCTGCCGGGCGTATTGTCGCGATACATGATTGGCCAGGACAGGCAGGTGCATTTGCCCTGTTGTGCAATACAGGCACGATTACACATGATGGTTCCCGCGATGTGGACAGCGGTCATGGCACACATGTGGCAAATTCGGTGTTGGGTAGTGGCAATGGCAGCGGGATCGGACGTGGCATTGCCCCCGGCGCACAGTTAGTCTTCCAATCAACCGAAGATTACACGACCGTTATCGGTGCGCTTTGCGGTCTTTTTGGTATTACCAATGGATATTATTTGTTAGGGTTGCCAGACCCTTTAGGGCCGTTGTTCCAGCAGGCGTACAATGATGGCGCACGCATCCATTCCAATTCTTGGGGTGCAGGCGTTGCCGGGGAATATACGACAAACAGCCGGGATGTGGACGCCTTCATGTGGGATAACGAAGACATCTTGCTTGTTTTTGCTGCCGGAAACGATGGTACCGATGTAATTACCCCAACTGGAGAAATCGATCTTGATTCAATCGGTGCGCCGGGTACGGCGAAGAATGTGTTGACGGTTGGAGCCAGCGAAGCGCAACGGACTGACAATTATCCCTGCGATAGCAGTCTTACCTACATCCCATCTGGCGGCAGTAGCAGTTGCAATTCACAAGGGGGCCTTAATAACATCCCTACCTGGGCGGCATTTGGATTTACGAATCCTCCCTTGAGTACTGATATCTTGGCGGATAATTCACAACAGATGGCCGGGTTCTCTAGCCGAGGGCCGACAGATGACGGCCGTATCAAGCCCGACGTTGTCGCCCCTGGTTCCTGGATTTTGTCCGGGTATTCTGACCTTTATCAGCAGCAGTACGATGATCCCGGTGGTGCAAACCCGCAAAATGGAGCCTATCAATATGATGGATATGGCTTCCCCTATGACGATGAGTACAAATACATGGGCGGCACGTCAATGGCGACGCCGTTGGTGTCTGGCGCGGCAGCTGTAGTGCGCCAATATTATGCCAATGTGTTTGGCACAGATGCCAGCGCGGCGTTGGTCAAGGCCACCTTGATCAATTCGGCGAACGATTTGTTAGATGAAAACAATGATGGGGCTAACGACAATGATTACCCCATTCCCAATAATCACGAGGGGTGGGGTCTGGTAGACCTGGACGAAGCAACCAGTGGTAATCGCCATTTTGTGGATGTGCCCAACAGCAGCGGCGTGACAACCGGTGTGACACAACAATATACCTATTACACTTGTGGCACGGGAACAACCTCCCTCAAGTTTTCACTGGTATGGACAGACCCGGAAGGCAATCCCGCTGTGACCAATCAACTTGTGAATAATCTCAACTTGACGGTAGCTGGGCCTAATGGCACGTTTTTGGGCAATGTGTTCAGCGGTGGATGGAGTGTAGTTGGCGGCACGGCCGATTCTGTCAACAATGTCGAGAATGTGTACATTCAAAACCCAGCTGAAGGAACGTGGACGATAAGCGTGAATGGGGCAAACGTGCCAGGGAACGGCAGCGCTGGCACAGCGCAACAAGGCTATGCCCTGGTGGTCACGGCAGAAGGGTCTACCTGTACACCAACGGCCGTTTCCTTAACCACTTCACAGGCAGTACAGGGCACATCCATTCCGACGCTGGC
>JACKBV010000050.1 GCA_020634315.1 Ardenticatenaceae bacterium
TCAGTTTCAAAGACATCTAATCCTGCGCCAGCAATCCACCCCTTTTTCAATGCTTTTACCAGGTCTTTCTCATTGATGACAGCGCCACGACCAACGTTGACGAGGAAGGCGCTGGGCTTCATTTTGCGGAAGGTGGCTTCGTCGAAGAGATGAAAGGTTTTGTCGGTGAGGGGGAGCGTGATGACGACGTAATCGCATTCGCCAAGCATGGATTGCAGGGCTTCGCCGGGGTAAATACGGTCGGGTAGCTTTCCCTGCGGATCACCGGTGCCGGTGATGGTGTAGCCATTGTCTTCAGGATGGCGGGCATCTCGCTTGCTGGCAAGCACTTTCATGCCAAAGCCTTTGGCTAGACGCGCCAGTTCGCGGCCAATGCTGCCGTAGCCCACAATGCCCAATGTGCGCCCGCGTAGTTCGTCGGGGAGGAATGTGTCCCAGCGGGGACGGGGCCATTCTTTGCGTGTTTTGTAGCTGAACCATTTGGGGACGCGATGTGCCCAGGCGAGGATTTGTGTCATGGTGTATTGGGCCATGTTGGGGGCGTGGATGCCGCTGGCGCTGGTGATGAGGATGTCGCTGTGCCAAACGGCCGTTTCCTGTAAATGCTCCACTCCGGCAAAATGCGTTTGAATCCAACGCAGGTTAGGCGCTTGCTCCGGACGTGGCACGCCATTCACCGCATAAAATACATTTGCCTGTGTCATTTTATCTTCCGGCCAACGACCTTCCGGTAAGTTTAGCTGTTCCAGCTTGATTTGTGCGGAAACAGTGCGAATCTTATCTAGCAAGTGAGAAGGAAAATTGGCGGTAACCAAAACGTGTGTCATATTATTTATGTACTCCTCTGAGCGACGATGCGATCTGACAGTAACCGGTTGTCAATGGGTAAGAATCAGGATGGGGTTTCTGAATGCCAGACACAATGAAGTAAATTCATGCGTCAGAGTGTAGCATAATATGAGAGCGCAGGCAGGATTCTGCGACAATCGGCCAGGTCTGTGCGTATAGACATTGTGACAAAGCTGGCGCTGTGCTTGTGGCGCTGGCTTGATAGAGTGAAAGAGAAACGGAGGTAAGAGATAATGCAAAAACGAAGTTCGATAGTTGGCGGGTTGATCATGATAGTTGTGGGGGCGTTCTTTTTGCTGTTGCAGTTTTCCCCATCGCTGGCGGCACAAATAGATTTTGGGCGGCAGTGGCCGCTGTTGGTTGTTGGCCTCGGCGTGTTTTTCTTGTTGGGCGCTTTGTTAGGAACGCCACCGTTGGCCGTGCCCGGCAGCATTGTCAGTGGCATTGGCGGTATTCTCTATTACCAAAACATGACCGGAAACTGGGCAAGTTGGGCGTATATGTGGGCGTTAATCCCCGGTTTTGTGGGGTTTGGGACGATGTTGATGGGAATTTTAGAGAGAAAGGGGCGGCGCAATATTCGTGAGGGGGCGCGTTTAATGATGATTAGCCTGGTGATGTTTGCGCTGTTCGCTGCCTTTTTTAACGGGCTGGGTTCGCTTGGCCGTTTTTGGCCGCTGTTGTTGATTGCGCTGGGTGTGTGGCTGCTGTGGCAAAATCGACGGTAAACGGCCGTGCAACTTTCCCCGCAGCCTTGCGTAATGTGGGTTGATTGACAAAAACGAGAGTATTCTACCTGATGGAGGTTTAACGATGGAAAAGCGATTAGTGCGTAGACAAGATGACCGGATGTTGTTTGGTGTGGCCGCAGGTATTGCTGCTTATTTAAACATTGATCCAGTTTTGGTACGGTTGATTTTTGTGATTATGACTTTGGCTGGTGGCCCTGGGATTTTGATTTACCTCGTCATGCTGATCATTATGCCGGAAGAAGGCGTAATGGACGGTGCCAAAGGGCACGTGTTTGATGAGGAAGAGATTATCATCAAGGAATAGACCGGCAATACATGCTGGCGTCGGCACTTCCAATCTCCTGCTGCTGACGTCAGCAAAAAAATTGTCCATTGGCGACAATTTTGGGAGACACTCGCAGCTAGCGAGTGTCTCTTTTTTTGTCTGATTTTCTGTGAGTGCGATGGATGGGCGCAGCCCGTCAGGTTAATTTTTGCTCAAGTCGCGCAAGATGGACCCGGCAAGCCCTGGCCCGGTGTAAATGAGGCCCGTGTAAAGCTGCACGAGTACGGCTCCGGCGTCAAGTTTGGCCTGGACATCGGCGGCTGTTTGCACGCCGCCCACACCGATGACGGGCACGCGCCCCTCTGTGTGCTGCACGATGTAGCGAATGATGCCGTTGCTCAAATCGCGTAACGGCCGTCCACTCAATCCACCTGTTTCTTCTTGCCGCGGGCTGTGTAATCCCTGGCGGCTGAGGGTGGTGTTGGTGGCGATAATGCCATCAATGCCCACGTTGAGCACCGTATCGAGGATTCCGTCCAGCTCTTGCCAGGTGAGGTCGGGGGCGATTTTGACGAGCAACGGCCGTTTCTTCAGCCCATGCCGTTTAGCCAACACCTCATTTTCCACGCGCAACGTGCGCAGCAAATGCCCCAGATAATCTCCCCCTTGCAGGTCGCGCAGCCCTGGCGTGTTCGGCGAACTAATATTTACCGCCAGGTAATCGGCCGTTTTGTACACGGCACGCATCACCTGCATGTAATCCAACGGCGCATCTTCCAGGAGCGTTGCCTTTTGTTTGCCCAGGCTGACGCCAACAATCGTCTCCCCTTTTTGTTGTGACAGAGTGTGTAGACGGGAAACGGCCGTAATCACGCCCCCATTTGGAAAGCCCATACGATTAATAATGGCCCCATCTTCCGGCAGGCGAAAAATGCGCGGCTTCGCATTGCCTTCTTGTGGTTTGGGCGTCAATGTGCCGACTTCCACATGCCCAAAGCCAAGCAGCCCCAACCCACGCGTCACACGCACATCTTTGTCAAATCCGGCAGCAATGCCCAACACATTGGGGAAAGTCAATCCAAACGCTTCCACCGGTTGTGCCGGTATTTCCCCGGCAATGGTTTGCAGCAGCGCCCGCCCGACACGAAGGTGCTGCGCCAATTGCAGCGCCGTCAACGTGCGATCATGCACCATTTCCGCATCCATGCGTTTAAGTATCGGAAAAACAAACTTCTGGTAAATGCTCATAGAGGCTAATTGTAGAGCGCAATGGGCGTCGCGGGTAGTCGATTTGGAGATTTGGCGTGATTTAGCAAGGCAGGTGCTTACCGATAAACCCCTTCAATGTACACTTCCCCTTCGCGCAGTTCCAATTTTGTGATTTCAATAGGCAGGCGCAGTTGTGCATAAACTTGCTGTGCCTTTTCCACCGCCAGCAGCACAAAATCGGGCGCTTTAGCCCCGGCAATGCCAACTTCTTCCACACGCGCTTCAAGACGGCCGTTTTCTAGCCACACCGTTGCCCGCCCAAACACCGGCGTGCGCAGCCCCATCATGTGTACCAGCGCCCCGCCCGTCACCCCATCTGGATGAATGGCGACTTGCGGATGGCTGATGGGCAAATCACGCGGAGCCATGAACCAGGTCAACGTTTCCATCGCCATGCGGTCGGTGACTGTGACGCTAAACGATTCGCCGACAGCATCGCGTGCCTGCCAATGTGCGCGAATCTCGGCGATTTCCGGGTGTAAAATCGGCTCCACTTCTACCATGTCCACTTGTGCGGCGACACTAAACCAGGCAAACGCATTTGCCAGCAGCAGGGCAGCGGCAATCCAGAAATTGGTAGCGGTTAAATAAGGTTTGACTGTTTTCATGGTCGTTTGTAATCCGTTATCCGTAATCCGCCGCTCGCCTTATTCCCATGTTTCGAGACGAGCGCGGAACTCTTGTGACAGTTTGCGTGCATTTTCCAGGCGGCGTTCCAGGCCAATCCCCAGACCAACGAGCAGTGCGCCAAGCAGCAGCAGCACGTAGGTGTTTAGCTCTAGCAATGGCTCAATAAGCTGCCCGGCAACGGCCGTTACCACGCCAACCACCCCCGCATACAACAAGCGCCGCAAGCGCCGCAAGCTGCCCAACCAAACCAGCAGCAGCCCCTCGAAAATCATCAGCAGCGCATACCAGCCGCCGTGACTGCCAAACGACTGCCAAAACGCCGATCCGAGCAGCACTACCACGGCCGCGCGATCAATCCAGCGTGCCGCTGCCCGGCTGCCACCGTCAACCTTTGTCAGGCCACGCTGCCATTCCAGCCAGCCGACCAACAGCAAATATACGCCAGCGGGCAAGGCAAACAGTTGCAGTTCGCGTGCCCCTTGCAGCAGGAGCAGCCAGAAACTCCACGAGCTGAGCAGCAGCCACAGCGCCAGATAGCTGAGGCGCGGCCGTTTCTCCACCAATGCAGCTACCAGATAAAACAGCCCCAGCACGAAGAAGACGCGAATCAGCATAGTGGCTAACTGCACCTGGTATGGCGTAATAGTCGGGCGACTGATGAGACTTTCAAGCAAGACGGGCACCACGCCCAATCCGTTGACACCGGCCAGCAGCAAAGCCAACAGTGAAACAATCCAACCACTGCGGTAAAACGGCCGTTCCCACACCGCTGCCCATTGCCAAAACGACCGTATCTCTGGTCGCCACAAGCGCAGCCCATACCCCACAAATCCATATGAAGCGGCCAGCACAGCCAGCGCTACCGGATAAGCCGTGTATGCCCAATCTTGCCAGGCGACTAACTGCACGGTTCCTATGAAAACAAAGGCAAGCGCCGCATAAGCGAGCAGTCCCAACCCCCAAAACGAAGCCAGCACGCCGCACATCACGCCATGCAGCAGCGTGACCAGCATACCCGCGCCGCCGCCAAAAAACGCCAAAAGCTGCCCCAGGCCGATGTTGGCGAACAGCAGCAAAAAGAACGGCCGTGACCAGCCCTGTACATGTAATTGCCAGCGCCCTTCTGTGATGGTCAGCAACGGCCGTTCATGTCGCAGTTCCGCCACCAACAGACCGGCAAACAACGTCAGCGCCGTCATCGGCAGGAACGCCAGCGCCAGGTCAGTCGGCGCATCAGTCAGACCAAGCCAGCGGATGAGTGCCAGCGTCGTCAGTTGCAGCCAAAACCAGGCCAGCAGCAGCCAACTGCGCAGGCGGAACCGAAACAGCGCATAAAAGAAAACGGCCGTTCCCAATGCCAGACAGACAAACCAGCGCCACTCACTGCTCAAACTGGGCAAATGGCTCAGCGCGGCTCCGGCAAACGCCATGCCATACAGCGCCAATGCCCACCAGCGCGACACCCGCAGCCAGACCGCACGCGGCCAGGCTGCGACATCAGCCCAGGGAAAAGGCTCGCCAAACTTCTCCCCCATCGCAGATGGCTCCATGCCCCAGATTTTGTCCAGCCAATACGCCAGCAGCAGCGCCAACACAATGCCCGGCCATGCCGCCAATCCGTAATCCCGTATCGGCACATTGAGCAAATCCACCGCCGCCCAATAAGCCACCGCGGCAATCGCCACGGCGACATGGAACAACAACGGCCACCGCTGCCACACCGCTGCCACCGTATACACCAGTGCTCCCAGGCTAAAGCTGACCAGCACGCCAAAGGTATTCTCCAATGATAGCGGCAGTCCCATCATCACCAGCACGCCCATCATCCACAGCAGCGGCCCTGCATAACGGCGTAACTTGAATCTTTGCAGCATGTAAGCCAACGCCAGGTAAACGGCCGCAACCGCTTCCAGCATCCAGCTAAAGTAATGTGTCCGGTCCCAATGTAGTTCCAGTTGCAGCAGACCCATGGCGATGGGGAACAGGATTGCTGCCGGAAACAGCCAGACCGGTTCATGGAACAGCCACGCGGAGAGTGCCGCCAGACTGGTATTGAACAAGAGGATGCCAATTAATGCCGGACGATCTGAAATGGCGAGCAGCATAGCGATAACGGCCGTTCCATAGGCCACCCCATACAACGGCCAACGATAGGCTGCTTCCCAACGCGCCACGCGCCGCCCTAATGCCAGCAGCGGCCAGGCAAATGTCAACACCAACAAAGCGATTCCCGTCTGGTTGACATTGGGGAAGAATAATTGTTGCAAATAGACAGCCCAAATGGGCAGCAGCGCCGTCGCCGGATACAGGAAACGGGCGCTAGAAAGGGGATTGGAAATAGCGGTTTGGGAGCTTGCTGCGGATTTTTCGTGCGGCACGTTCCAATTTCCAAACTGCCTGTCAATCCACGTTGCGCCCAGGTAGAAAACGATGGCAAGGGCGAAGACGACTGTGGCAACGGCCGTTTCCGCCATCCCCCATAACAACGCATACGGCACCAGAATATGGGCCACCACCAGCGGCGGCCAACTCCATTGCCCCAGCCCTACAAATTGTGCCAGCCGCGCTCCCGCCGCCAGCAGCGCCAACGCCAGCAGCAGCCAACTCGCGCTGTACCAGGCACCTGCATCGCCAAATAGCCAATGCGTCAGCAGCGTCCAGGGGATGATGACCAGCCCGCTGGCAAGCCAGGCGAAGCGCCGCTTGCGGAACAAGGGCGCGGCCACAGCATACAAAGCGGCCGTTAGCGTCAGGGCCAAAATTGACCACATTTCGCGCGTCCGCCCACCGCCCAGCAGCAGCAAATTGCGC
The DNA here is from genome assembly GCA_020634315.1 of Ardenticatenaceae bacterium. GTDB lineage: Bacteria > Chloroflexota > Anaerolineae > Promineifilales > Promineifilaceae > JACSRF01. The sequence continues at coordinate 6,577 of JACKBV010000050.1, forward strand.
CCCACTGCGGCCACAATTGCCACCACCGAAATTGTCCAACCCGCTGTGAGCAAGGGGCGTCGGTACAGCCGCCAGGCGGCACGGAAAAAAGCGCCGTTTGGCTGTGTGTGCGCCAGGTGGTAAAGACGGCGCTCAAGCAAGATGTAAGCCGCGGCCAACATGGCAATCAACAGCGCCGAACGGCCGCTGCCATGGCTAAACACCTTCACCAATAAGCCACCGCCAAACGTGACTGCCCAGATGCTGACATGTGCCCATTTGCTGGCGTTAAATTGCCAGGCGTAAAGAGCGAAAGCTGCACCCAGCAGCAGGGGCGCAGCGGCAACCCACATGAGTTCGTTGTCGCTCCAGTAATAGCCCATTGTGGCCAGGGTACCGAAAAGGGCAACGGCCGTTAACCAAAAACCGGTGCGATACATGGGGGTGGTGATGCGCCGTGGTTGACCAAGCGTTTGTTCCAGGCGCATCGCCAGCAGTATGTATGCGCCGGGCAGCACGGATATCGCTGCCGGCCACAAAAACAGTTCCACGTTCAGCCAGCGCATGCCTGACACCAACGCCAGCGGCAGCAGTAGGCCACCCACATAAAAAGCACGCGGATTGTGCAGCAGCCAGACTGCCGCCACATAAAAGGCGGCAACGATGAGCAAAACGGCCGTTACCCAGCTTAATGGATTGTGTCCAATGAGCAGGGCAATAGCTGCGCTGTTGCTGAGATGGGCGGCCGTTTGCCAGGGACGGCCGTACTCCCAACGCAGCCGCCGCAGCCGCAGGCAAAGCCACAACATACCCCAGGCCAATATGGCATAAACCAGCGCCAATCCCACCGAGGGGGCGCGATTGTTGCTCCACAACAACCAGACCCAGCCCACCAGCGGCACTGCCGCCAGCCAGTGGAACAATGCCGGGCGCATTTTTTGCAGGCGCGGCTGTGCGAGCAGCGCTTGTAGCGCCGGTTCGCTTTGCCGGTGTGCCAGATAAGCCAACCAGCCATTCAGCCCAAGCCAGTTACCCAAGGCATAGAGGAGCAATGGGCGATTGAGCAGCAGCAAAGGAGGCAGTAATGCCAATCCGGCACTGACGATGGCCGCACCATAAAGCGGCCACCAAAACCCCGGCTTTTTCTGAAAAGATTTGCCTCTTATGGCGGCGATGACGTGCAAGATGGAGAGGAGTGTCCAGGGCAGCGCCAGTTCGGCTGGCGTTGCGCCGCGCCCCGCTTGCCAGGCAGCCGAGCCGCTGATAAGCAGCAAGCTCATCAGCCAGAGAGGGCGTGCATCTTGCCAGAGCAGGGTGATGAGCAGCATGGTTAGCGCCAGCAATGGATGGACGAGGGCGGCAGCTTGTACATGGGTTAGCGCCCAAAATGCGGACAGAATGACGAGCAGCCAACCACTGGCAACGGCCGTATACCCATAATCTCGATACAATTCATCGGTCAAACGGCGCAGCTGCCAGCCCACAACCAGGTAAACGGGGGCTAACAACGCCCATCCCAGGGCTTGCCAGCCATTTTGCAAGCTCCAAATGTTGAGCAGCACACGCCCTGTGAGCCAGGCGGCAAGGGGAAAGGCGAGGGCTGCCAGCCAGGCAAGTGAGCGCATTTGGAAACGGCTCATGGTGGCCGTGATCGTCAATCCGCCCAGCCACCAGGCCAGTGCCAGCGCCAACGCGGAACCGATTGTTTCCTGGCGCACAACAAAGGCGAGGGCAAAGCTGATGAGCATGGTTGCTACGGCCGTTGCCAGCGCCGTTGGCGGCAGCGGCTGCGCCAGAAAGCGGAGTTTTGGCGGTGCCGCAGGGAAAAACTCGGCACTGACAGCCAGCAGGAGGGAAACGGCCGTTACGCCCAACGGCCACCACGCGGCGGCCAGCCCAAACAGTTGCAGCACGGCCAGCACCAGGCTCATGAGTGCCGCGGCCAACAAATAGCCAAAAAATTCAGCTTGCAGCAGGATGGCGGTAAGGGTGTAGGCAAACAGGCTGACAATGGAAGTGAGCAGCCATACTTGTGGCCAGGTTCCGGCGGGAAAGCCGCCAGAGAGGTAGAAGGCGATGAAGTCGAGGGGGATGAGCAGAGAGGCAACGGCCGTTAACGCAATGCCTGATCCGCGCAAATTCATGCGCGTTTCGACATACCAACCCAGGCCATAAAACAGCGCCGTAAGGCCGCCTAAAAAGCCAATCTGGGCAATGGGCGGGAAAGTGTTCCAGTTCCATGCCACCCACGAAACACCAGAGCCAAAGAGTAAGACTACGCCCAGGAAGAGGATGGCGTGCAGCGTGCGCTCGGAGAGGAGCGATTCCCAAATCCGATCCCAGGTTAATTTTGGCCGTTTGGGTCTGGTTACGGTTTCAGCTGCCGCTGCGCTGTCCGTTGTTTCTTTGCTTCCTTGCCAGAAACGCGTTCGCTTTTCACGGGGAGCGGCGGGCGCCGTGACCGCTTCGCGCAGTCCCATGCGAATTTCCAGGCGTTCCATCTCTTGAGTGATGGCTGCTGCTGCCAACGCATAGTTTGTCTCGCTGATATTTGCCTCTTCATGGAGGCGGGTGAGCGTGGCAAGGATGTATTGTTGTTCTTCCCAGCGGCGACTGAGGTGTTTGGTTTCTGTGAGGAATGCAGGTGGGGGCGGGGCATCTTCGAGCCGGTCGCCAATTTGGGCTAATTCGGCCGTGATTTGATCTTGCAGCTGGGCGGCAACGGCCGTTTCTATCCACCCATTACGCCGCCAATCCAGCAGCGCTTCGCGTAGACAATGGCGCTTGCTCAATTCCTGGCGCAAAACAAGCGCTTCCATTTCGTTGGGCGGTGGCAGGCGCAAGCCCAACTCAACTTCAACGGCGCGGCGCTGAAGCTGATAACGTTGACGCAGCGGATCGTGATAAATGGCCGGCAGCGACCATGCGGCCATCTCGCCAAGCAGAAAGTGAAGATTGGAAAGGTGTTCAAGGGAACGGCCGTTGCCGCTAAAACCACAATCAGGGCAAGGAGATGCCAGCACGTAATTGTCAGATTGACAGCGTGGACATTGCATGACACACCGCCTGTCGTACTGCGTATGCCGTATGAGCAATGTTACGAAATACGCAATACAGCTAAAACTTATTTATCTCATTGTACAATGGAATCAAGGGAAATTTGTGAGGGTCAACAGCCTGATTCCACGCACCTGAGTGCTTGCTAGTAAACAAAACACCGGTCGTGGTCAATTCATGACAAAGAAAAACCGCGTTCCTGAGTCAGAACGCGGTTTCTTTTTAATCATCATTGAGCTTGAGAACGGCCATAAACGCTTCTTGTGGCACTTCCACATTGCCAATCATCTTCATGCGTTTCTTGCCTTTCTTTTGCTTCTCCAACAGTTTGCGCTTACGCGTGATGTCGCCGCCATAACATTTTGCCAGCACGTCTTTACGCAGCGCCTTCACATTAGCCCGGCTAATCACCCGCTTGCCGGTGGCTGCCTGAATCGGCACTTCAAACATCTGGCGTGGGATTTCCTTCTTTAATTGGGTTACAAGCCTTTGTCCACGATGGTAAGCGTCGTCACGGTGGACAATCATCGCCAGCGCGTCTACCGGCACTTTGTTGACCAACACTTCCATCTTGACCAGGTCTGATGCCCGGTAGGCGTCAAATTCGTAATCCATAGAGGCATAGCCTCGTGTGCTGCTCTTTAGCTTGTCGTAGAAATCGACAATGATTTCAGCCAGAGGAATATCGTATTTGAGAACAATGCGCCCTGGGGCAGGGTGCTCTTGTCCCATAAATTCGCCGCGCCGTTTCATCGTCAGTTCCATAATCACGCCATAGTATTCTTCTGGCGCAAAGAGCTGCACATGCATGTATGGCTCGCGAATTTCTTCGATTTCCCCTTCATCGGGCAAGTCAGCCGGGCTTTCGATCACTTTGACTTCGCCCGTATTGCGCATGGCAACTTCATAGCGTACGCTGGGCGCAGTCGCAACCAAATCCAGGTCATATTCTCGTTCCAGCCGTTCCTGAACAATTTCCATGTGGAACAATCCGAGAAAGCCACAGCGAAAGCCAAAGTTGAGGGCATCAGATGTCTCTGGTTCGTAGACAAGAGCGGCATCATTCAGTTGCAGCCGTTCTAGCGCATCTTTGAGCAAGGCGTAATCTTCGCCTTCGGTGGGGTAAAAACCAGCAAAAACCATAGGCTTGGCAGGTGCAAAACCGGGTAACGGTGTGTCTGCCGGATTGTCCCGGAGGGTGATCGTGTCGCCAACACGACATTCCTGAACAGTTTTGAGGCCGGTAGCGATGTACCCGACTTCGCCAACGGTGAGGTTGTTGACCGGCTTCATGGAAGGGCTAAAGATGCCGATTTCAATTGGTTCGGCCGTGACGCTGTTCGACATCATTTTGATCCACTGCCGTTTGTCGAGTGCCCCTTCAAAAATGCGCACGTAGGCGATGACTCCCTTGTATGAATCGTAATGGGAGTCAAAGACAAGGGCGCGTAGGGGAAGTTCCGCCATTTCATCTGGAGGCGGAACACGCCGCACGATAGCTTCCAACACAGCACCGATGTTCGCACCTGTTTTGGCGCTGATGGGAATTACTTCTTCGGCAGGAATGCCGGTAATGTTTTCGATTTCTTCGGCAACTTCATCAGGGAGGGCGGCCGGCAGGTCTATTTTGTTGACGACAGGAATGATTTCCAGGTTTGCTTCAACGGCCAGGTAGAGATTTGCCAGGGTTTGTGCTTCGATCCCTTGGGTGGCATCTACAACGAGAATGGCACCTTCGCAGCTTAACAGAGCGCGGCTGACTTCGTAGGCGAAGTCAACGTGTCCGGGCGTGTCGATGAGGTTCATTTCGTATACATCGCCATTGTGGGCGGTGTAGTTCATGCGCACGGCAGAGGCTTTGATGGTGACCCCTTTTTCCCGTTCCAGGTCCATGTCATCCAATACTTGTTCTTGCATTTCCCGCTCGGAGATGGTGCCGGTAGTTTGCAGCAGCCGATCTGCCAGTGTGGATTTGCCGTGGTCGATATGTGCGATTATGCAGAAATTACGAATATGACTTTGATCCATGTTATCAAGTATATCAAAGTGATAGAGGAAAGGTGAAAGGGAATGCAGTTTTGTTTTTGTAATTTAACGAAGCAATTGGGGAAGTGCTTTGTTTTTAAGGCAAAATGGGGGCATTACAGGGTGAAAGGTGAAGATTTTGATGTTAGAATGCGTTGTGAAGAGGAGTGTTGTGTGTATGGAAAAGCAAGAACATGATCCCCCGCGTGCGCAGGATCCGTTACGCCCGCATCGTCACGATCCTAATCCTGACCCGCCGTCGGCTGATGCTGATTTTGTGGTGGTTTTGCCAAACGGCCGTTTCCAGACCGTTACTCTGGCTGCTTTGTACAAACTTCCGGCAACAACTGTTCCCAATTATAAGATAGCCAGCACTGGGCACGAAGCCTCGGGGCCGTTTGCTTTTACGGGCGTTACCTTATTAGATTTTGTGCAGGCACATTGGCCTCATCCCTGGACACAGATCGAGATTGTCAGTGCTGATGGCTTTGGCAATCGTGTGTTCGCCGATGAACTCCAGGAACTGGAGTCGTTTGGCCCTGTATTGCTAGCTTATGCGATTGATGGCCTGCCAATGTCTCGCTTACAAGGTCTGGTGCGTATGATTGTGCCCAGTGAACGAGACGATGCTCTGCGCCAGGTGAAATGGATTGGCAGAATTGCTATTCGACAAGATGTTCGTGTGTTTTGAAGATGTTCGCCTGTTAGGTAACTGGTACAACACGATGCGTGAGTGTATCGATGAAGTCGTTTAGGTCTTGGTTGATTTGTGGCTGATATGTCGGGCGGTTTTGCATGAGTTGAAATACGTCTTGAGCAAGTGGGGTGTCAGCGTTGGTGATGGCGATACGGCCGTTTCCCTTGGTAAAGTCACACAACAATGACTTAATGCGGGCGTCACGTCGCAGCATATCGCCATTACGGCCACCTGTCGGCAGTACCAGCAAACAATCCTGAGATGGATCGATGGGGTGGTCTGCTAATTGATAATCTGCTTTCAGACCAACTCCTTGCCGACTGAAAACGAGTGTGTTGAATAAGCTCACACTTTTAATGGGTAATCCTGCACGACGAAATTTATGCAAAAAGTAGATGACCTCAAGTTCGTCAAAGCCGTCGTCAATAAGGATGTAGGTAGCCGTGCGTTTTTGTTTTTGATTTCGATATCTTAGCGCCATGGCAGTACTCACTACAAGACAAAGGATTGTAAATAGGGTGGAGTAGAAACGGCCGTTTTCCCCTTACGAACCGATGATGCATGCTGTACTCGCGGTGCACGTACCTAATATTTGACCATCAGAGGTCGCGGTCATAAACGTGTCGAAACTAGAGCCACTCATATGCGCAACATTCACGGTAAAACCATTTAGAGCCGTTACAAGGGCAAAGGCTAAAATTGCTACAATTACTACAACAAACAAAACGCGAACAAGGTTTTTTTGATTGAACATGACATTTTCTCCTGATTTCTCTTTAATTTGGCGGCATCGGATTGCCTGTATTCAGGATATACTTGTTGACCTCTGATGATCTTTTAACTAGCTATAAAATCCCTGCAAATCACCTCTAATCGTGGAATTTAGGAAGGGGTTAGTCAGGCAAGGTGAGGAATTGTGGACTCTTTAGATACATTGACATTGATAAATTCTGATGATGTGCAGGAAGCATTGCGTTTGTGGCATGGCGGCAAGCCTACACGCTGGCCGTTGCACCGGCTGCGCCTGGGGTTTTTATTAAGCAATGACGAAAACAGTTACGACAGCCTGGCCGAAGGGGGGCCAGCAGCAAAAAACCGGGCCATTTTGAATCGTGGGTTGGAGGAATTGCGCCTCATTTCCCCTGAAGCAGAAGATTTGCTGCGCGAGCGTTACGAGAACCGGCGTGATGTTGTTGCCGTTTCCAACAGCTTAAACATTTCTGAGTCCAGCCTTTATTACCGACAAAAACAAGCCATCACCCAATTAACGGACATCCTGATCAAGTTAGAGCAATACGCCAATCGCGACTGGCAAGAGCGCATGATGATGCGCCTGGGTTTACCGTCTTATACAGAGCTGGTGGGGATCACGACGACAAAGGCGAACCTGCTAGACGTTTTATTAAATGAAGACGACTATTTTATAATCGCGGTGGATGGCTTGGGGGGGCTTGGGAAAACGGCCTTAGCTGATCACATCATGCGCGAAGTCATTAATACCAAGCGTTTTGATGAAATTGCCTGGGTGACGGCCAAACAAACGCATCTTTCCACATTAGGGCGTTTACAAGTCGAGAGTAATCGCCCGGCTTTAACCTATCCCATGCTTGTTGATAACCTGGCGACACAATTTGATTTGCCACAAACAAAGGGCATGACACAGCTGCAACGCCAGCGTTATGTAAAACAGTTTTTGACAGAGCGAGCTTGCTTTATTGTCATTGATAACCTGGAGACAGTTGCCGATTATCGCACCTTGTTACCCGAATTACGTCGCTGGCAGCGACCGAGTAAGTTTTTACTGACATCACGTGTTCGCTTGCTGGATGAAGCCGAGGTTTTCTCCTTGTCTTTGCGCGAGTTAGAGATGGATGCTGCTTTCCAACTGATTCGTGCTGAGGCGCAGCGCACGGGCTTTCAGGCATTGGCTGATGCTGGCGGAGAGGAGCTAAAGCAAATCTATGAATTAGTTGGGGGAAACCCATTGGCACTGAAATTAATTGTCGGCCAATTGCGGTTCCGCTCATTGCCCCGTGTTTTAGATCGGTTTGCGAGCAAAACGATCACAAATTCCCCAGAGGGCTTGTTTGATTACATTTATCATGATATTTGGGAAACGTTAGGTGACGAAAGCAAAATGACCCTGTTGGCTTTGACGCAGGCTGGTGAAACGGGGTTTACATTTGAACATATTGTGGAATTGTCTGAGCTGTCGCCAGAGGCTGTTGATCATTGTCTGGAAAAACTGATCATGTTATCCCTCGTGGATCTTTCGGGCAGCCTTATTGAGCGTCGTTATCGGCTGCACCGCCTGACGGAAGTTTTCTTATTACGTATGTTGGGAGAGGAATGAGTCGCTCGCCTTCTGATTTGACGCGCTGGCAAAACGTGCTGCGCAGGCAAAAACAAAGTAATGCTCGCCAATGGCTGGCAAAATTAGAAACGGCCGAAGATTTATCGGAATTAGTCGAGCAAGAATATGCTAATTTGCTGCGCGTTCTTGAAAACACCATACAGGATGAGGAGTCCTTTGAGTTTGTGTTTGATCTCATTCAAAAGTTGCACCCTTTTGTTGTGGGATATGCAGATTGGGATCGCTGGTTAACGTATTTGCAACAGGCCCTTGCTCAGAGTCAAAAATTAGGCCACCCACAACAAGCAGCACGCCTGTCAGAATTAGTGAGCGATATTGCTTTTTTGTCTGGGGATTGGAACCAGGCGAAGGACTTTTATGGTCGCAGTTTGCGGGCTTATGAAGAGTTGGGGGATTTGAAGGGGTATGTGAGTGCGCTTGCGCGGCTGTCTGCAATTCATGCGGCACAGGGAGAAATTGAGGCGGCAATTAACCTGGGGGTGGAGGCCATTTCTGTTTCCAATTCCACTGGAGATTCTGCTGCTCTTGCCAGCGCAAAGCTAACGCTTTCGCAAACGTATTATCACGCAAGGGAGATGACGCAAAGCCTAGCTTTATCGAAGGAGGCGCTTGCGTTGGGCCAACAATTGGGCTTGTCTGATCTGGTTGACAAGGCGTTGTTAAATATTGT
>JACKBV010000051.1 GCA_020634315.1 Ardenticatenaceae bacterium
CATTATACCCGCCAGCCAGAGAATGCTTGCAATCTAATCAGGATTACGTAAACTTTGACATATGGATAGGATTGATTTTCGTTCCGACACAGTAACCTGGCCCACACCCACCATGCGCACCGCCATGGCCCAAGCTCCCCTAGGCGACGACGTTTATGGCGAAGACCCCACCGTCAACGAGCTAGAAGCATTAGCCGCAGCTAAAGTTGGCAAAGAAGCTGGCCTATTTGTCGCCAGCGGCACCATGGGCAACCTCACCGCCATTCTCACCCATGCCACACGCGGCGATGAAGCCATCGTGGGGCAAGATTCTCACACCTATTTATGGGAAGCAGGTGGCATGGCAACGCTGGGTGGCATTGTTCCCCACCCCTTGCCAACCGATGCCTTTGGGCGCATGGAACTGGCACAAGTCAAACAATCTGTGCGCAGCGATGATCCTCACCTGCCGCACAGCCGCCTCATTCTGGTAGAAAACAGTTACGGCGATAAAAATGGCTACCCCATTCCCCCCGATTACTTCGCCAATCTACGCCAGATTGCCGATCAGCACAATTTACGGCTCCACATGGACGGCGCACGCCTCTTCAATGCGGCCGTTGCATTGGGCATACCGGCAGCAGCCATAACGGAACACGTTGATTCCGTCACCTTTTGTTTAAGCAAAGGCCTCTGTGCGCCCGTTGGTTCGGTTCTCTGCGGTTCGGCAGAGTTCATCCGCCGGGCACGGCGAACACGCAAAGCTCTGGGCGGTGGCATGCGGCAAGCTGGCGTTCTCGCCGCCGCTGGCCTCATTGCCCTCAACGAAATGACCGAACGCCTGGCTGACGATCACAGACACGCGCAGCAGCTGGCGCAAGGATTGGCACAAATCCCAGGCATCATCGTCGCGCCTGACCACATCAAAACCAACATCGTCTACTTTCAATTGGAAGATGCCGTCGCTTTAAGCGCAGAAGACATCACGCAACGACTGCGTACAGAAGCAAACATCTGGCTGGGCACAAACGGGCCACGCGGGTTCCGCGCCGTCACCCATTACTGGATTCAAGAAGCCAACGTTACTTCTTTATTAGAGAAGCTAACACACATTCTTGCTGTAAAATGATTTCATCCGTCATCCTTATTTAATGGAGTTTCCTATGACCAGTTTTGTCGGTCGCACCATCAACAATCGGTATCGGCTAGAGTCCCTGGTTGGGGACGGTGGCATGGGCACGGTGTATCGTGCTTATGACTTAAACCTGGAACGGGCTGTCGCCATCAAATTGATGCACGCACATTATGCCCGTCAGGCTGAGTTTCGCGCGCGGCTGGTGCAGGAAGCCAAAACGGCCGCACAGATGGACCATCCCTCGGTGGTACGCATTTATGACTTTGGTGATTCGGATGAAGGGCTGTTTATCGCCATGGAGTATGTGGACGGTGGCAGTCTCCGTGACCATTTACAGCGTTTGCAGCGTATGCAAAAATTTTTGCCGCTGGCGCAAAGCTTGCAAATTGCCGCACAAATCGCCGATGCGCTGCACTATGCACATAACCGGGGCATCATTCATCGCGATGTGAAACCCGGCAACATCATCTTAAAACGCCTCAGCCAACCGGATGACCCGGAGGAACAGCCATTCCGCGCCGTGCTCACAGATTTTGGTCTGGTGAAACTGCAAGAAGGCACGAGCATGACGCAAAGTGGCACGACTTTGGGCACGCCCATGTATATGTCACCGGAGCAATGTGATGGGCGTAAGCTAGACGGCCGTTCCGACCTCTACGGTCTCGGCGTCGTCCTCTATGAACTCATCACCAATCGCCTTCCCTTCGACTTCCAGACATTATCCGAAGCAATTGCCACGCACAGCCAGGGCATGATGCCCATGGCGGCCAGCCAGATTCGCGGCGATGTCCCCAAACTCCTGGACACATTGCTGCACAGGTCATTGGCCAAAGCACCCGCCGACCGTTTCGCCAATGGCGCGGAAATGGCTGCGGCCTTGCGCAGCGCCATCATCTCCCTCGAAGGCGCACCGACGCGGGTCATGTCGCGCCAGGAAATGGACATTTTGGAACAGGTCGCCGAACCACCGCCAGGGTACGAACTGCACATTGAAACGCCCGGACAGCCAACCAGTGTTGTTGCCCTTAATCGGGCAGTGTTCACCCTGGGACGTAACGTAGATAATGACATTGTGCTGCCCACCGATGGTGTCTCGCGTCACCATGTGCGCTTACAAGCCACTTCGCTGGGTTGGGAAGTGGTTGATTTGGGTGGTGTTAACGGCACCTGGCTAAATGAACACCGTCTGCGTGCGGAAGTGCAAACGCCGATGGGGCCAGGTTCGCGGCTAAAAATTGGGCCTTATGAACTGACATTACGCGCTCCTGAAATTGAAGCGCTGGCAACAGACAGCGACGAGCCGTCTGTCCCTGGGCGCATTACGCCGGGCTTATCCTCGCCGCCAGCATCGGAACATCCGACAGAAATCATGACTGAATCTGCCCCGACATTGGGGCTGTTCATCCCTCGTGACCAACTCCCTGTTGAGCCGGGACAGCAAGTCGAGTTAAAAGTCGAAGTGGTGAATCGTGGCTCGCGCGATGATCGGGTCAGCTTGCAAGTGCAAGGTTTGCCCGGTGATTGGATTGAAACGGCCAACGAGTTTGTTAATTTGCCGGCCGGGAAAACTGTGCAAATGCGTGTGCTCATTCGTCCGCCGCGCCACCGCAGCACACCCACCGGGCGGCAGCGCTTCCGGCTGGAACTCATCTCGCAGCAGCAGCCCGACTTGAAGGTTGGCGCGTCTGCCTCTCTGCTGCTCGGCTCGTTTACAACTTTTGAATCGAGTATGGATGCGGCTTCTATCCGCCTGCCAGCAACCGTTGTGGTTGCGATTCGCAATACGGGGAATGGCCCTGGCGAAGTGAGTCTGGTGGCACGAGATCGGCATCAGGCGTTGCGCTTCCAGGGCGAACGAGGGCGAATTCGGCTGCAACCGGGGCAGGTCGCCAATGTGGAATTAGATGTAGAAGCGAAAACGCAGCGCTTATTTAGTGGTGGCGAACTGTATCCGTTTGAAGTGGTGGTGCGTTCTGCCGGGGGTGAACAACAGACGTTGGCTGGCGAGGCCTATGCGGGCACGCTTATTCCCCCGACTTTTGTTTATGCGCTGGTTTTCCTGGTGACGTTTGCCTGTGTGATTGCCGCCGGGGTTATGTTTTTGAATCGAGATCGAATTTTTGGCACGGATGTTGCCGTTACTCCAACGATTGCCGTCAACCTCACAGAAACGGCCGTTGCCCAAAGCCTGACCCTGACACCCGTCCTCACCAGCACCGTTTCCGCCGAAAATGACAGCGATGGCGATGGGTTAACCGACCAGATGGAAACCCAATATCTGAAAACCGATCCCAACAACTTCGACAGCGATGGTGATGGCCTGAGCGATGGCGAAGAAGCCCTCACCATATTCAGCAATCCGCTGGAGCGGGATTCTGATAAAGATGTGCTCAATGATTGGGAAGAAGTGCGCGTTTACAAAACCAATCCAATGAATCGTGATACAGATGGCGATGGGTTTGACGACGGTCTGGAAGTAACACAAGGGACAGATCCCCTGGTTGCCAACCTACCCACCCTCACACCAACCGCTTCCGTAGCCGCCATTTCTCCCACACCGGCGCCAACAGACACACCCGGCCCCACGGCCACGCAGACCTGGACACCCATTCCGACAGTCACATCTACGCCTGCGCCGACGGGAACACCGACCAACACGCCCTTGCCCACATTGACGCCAACGTTGGCTCCAACTGAAACGCCCACGGAAACACCGACCAACACACCCATTCCCAATCCGTCAATTGTCTGCGCGGCACAACCGCCAACCATTGATGGCATCTTTAATATCACTGAATGGCCGGGCACGCCCACCATTCAATTTGCGCCGGATGGCAAAGAATCGCAGTTGGTACAGGTCTTCTTCTCCCGTGATGCCGCAAATTTGTATGTTGCCTTCCTGGTCAACGACAACACGCCGGATAATACCGATTCGGTGCGTATTTTGTTTGACACAACCAACAATGAGGGCGACCCGGACACGGCCGATCGCTATTTCCAGATTGGGCGCGATAACACAACCGCCATTTCCGCCGGTATTGGCAGCAACACCGATACGCAAACCTGGGATTCTGGCTATAACAGCGACAACTGGGCGTCGGCGATCAGCAGCAGCAACGCACAATGGACAATTGAGATGCGCATTGACGCCAACCTGGAAATGGGCGCTTTAGCCAACCCATTTGGGCTGATGGTTCAGGTCTTATACACTGGCGACATCACCACCTGGCCTGCTGGAGCTGGTTCGACCGCCCTGGGTACGTGGCAAAACATTGACAACGCAGTCTGCCCCTAATCCATATCGCCGCTACCAGACGTGGTGGCGATATGGATGCCAGGATTATTGCCAGGACGGGGCAATCATAGATGCTGTGTATGCTGATTTGGTGGCGCGTTATGGCGAAAACGGCCGTTTCTATCACACATTCGACCACCTCATTGCCGTTTTGACAGACGTGCGCGAGCTGCCCGCAACCGTGCAATTTGCCGCCTGGTTCCACGACGTCATTTACGATCCGCGCCGCAGTGACAACGAAGAGCGCAGCGCCGCTTTTGCCGCCACTGCGTTACGACAATTGACCGTGCCACAGCCTCTCATTGAGCGGGTCGCCCAACTTATCATTTGCACGCAAACGCACCAGCCGCCGCCGGGCGATGAAGAGGCAATGGCTTTGCTCGATGCTGATCTGGCAATTTTGGGAGCAGAAACGGCCGTATATGACCGTTATGCCGCAGCAATCCGCCAAGAATATGCACATGTGCCAGAGGAAGCGTATCGATACGGCCGTATCCATATCCTCGACACCTTTCTGCAACGACCCCGCCTTTACCATACCGCTCTGGCCTACCAGGCCCATGAGGCACGCGCTCGTGGCAACCTGCAACGCGAACGAGCATCTTTACAAGCCTGATAGATAAATACACCGCAAAGTTTGCACGGCAGCAAGTTTTAATTACACGTGAGCACAGTTGGCAGACCCGGCATGTAGTCGCCGATTTTTCCGCTTGCGCAGTATAATACGCAAAGGGAAAAACAAACGCCCAACCTTGCTGTACAAAGGAATGATCATGTCAAACGATTTAGATGAACTCTGGGAACAATTTGAAACGGCCGTTTACGAAACCCGTATCCAACTCTTCCAACAAGCCCTCGACCATCCCGACATTGACGGGGAATGGGCCTTTGAAATGCTCAACGAGCTGTACGAACAGGCTGCTGCCAACCAGGAGCGCGACCGCTTTGACGGGCTGGTCAACGACCTGCGCACCAAAGTGCCCGCCGCTTATGCCACTGAAGCAGGCTACATGCTGGAATGGCTCATCACCAACGCATTGGTGAACGGCCGTTCCCAGGCTCTCCCCGACCTTGTGCAAGAACTAGCCGAATACACAGCCGATGTCCCGGAAATCATCGTCAACGTGGCTGACCAATTGGCCTACTACGGCCAACTCGCGCCGCTGGTCACGCTCTGCAATCTCGCCTGGCCGCACATCCAGTCCTCGCCCGATATTGACGAATGGGTCATTGAAGAATTCGCCGTTCATGCTACCAACTACATCATTTTGCATTACCTGGAAACGGCCGTATCGCCCACCGCCACCGACCCAGACCTGCAAGCCCAACTCGACCACTACGTCGAATTTGAAGCAGACGCCCTGGCTGAACACATGGCGCAAATCACCGGCCAAGAAACGCGTACCTGGAACAGCAGCGACTTTGCCACACCAAAAGGCTACCACGACACAGAAATCCCAGAATCAGTGGAACGAAACGTCACGCATTTGCTGCGCACCTTCGTCCATCACCTGCAAACAGAAAAAGACATCCCCACCAGCCGCGCCGGACTGGCTTACTGGCCGCTGGCCGAACTGCTTTTTGCGCACATTGAGGATCAACTAACCAGCTACCAGCCGAAACAAAAGCAAAAGGGGCCGTATCGGAAAACGGCCGTTTCCTCCCCACTCCTGCCCGTTCCCAACCTGCTCGACCAATTTCTAGAGAGCATGAGCGACCTGATCTCCCCGCAATATTACCGCGCCGCTGCCCTTGTCAACGTTTTGCCCGCCTGGCTAGACTTCCTCACCATGCAAGGCGTGGTCAGCACCGAACAAAGCGCACAGATGCACAAACAATATGCCGCGGTTATCGGCCAATTACAGCAACAGTGGCATCAGGAAGGTGCGGATCCCGCACTCGCGGCCAGCCTGCGCGTCTGGAAAGCATAACCCATGCTCGCTAACCGCCTGCGCAAACGCCAGCGCCATTTGCGTAAATGGGCCGGGCGCAACGATGTCACCTGCTATCGCCTCTACGAACGGGACATCCCCGAATATCCTCTTATCCTGGATTGGTATGACGGAGAAGCAGTTGGCTGGCTTTACGAGCGCAAACGAGATGAGACACCGGCCGAAGAAGACGCCTTCCGCGACGAAGTATTGGCTGAAATCTGCGCCGGGCTTGATTTAACGCCGCCGCAGATTTTCCTAAAAGAACGGGCACGGCAGCGAGGCAATGAGCAATACGGCCGTTTCGCCCATCAATCAGCCATTCGCCTCGTCAGCGAACAAGGGCTGCGCTTCGAGGTCAATCTCAGCGATTATCTCGACACGGGACTGTTTCTCGATCACCGTTCCACGCGCGATCTCGTGCGGCAGCAAGCCGCAGGCAAACGCGTATTGAACTTGTTTGCCTACACCGGCTCCTTCACCTGCTATGCGCGACACGGCGGTGCGGCCGTTACCACCACCGTTGACATCAGCAAAACTTACAGCGAATGGACAGCGCGTAATCTGGCGCACAACGGTTTCACTCCTGACCGCCATCACCAAATCATCACGCAAGATTGCTTCCAATTTTTGCACGACGCCGCCCATCGCCGCGAACAATACGACCTCATCATTTGCGATCCTCCCACCTTTAGCAATTCCAAACGGATGCAGCGCGGTTCTTTTGACGTCACCCGCGACCATGCAGAACTCATCCGCCACTGTGCGCGTCTGCTGGCACCAGGTGGATCGCTTTACTTCAGCACCAATGCCCGCCGCTTCAAATTGGATACGGCCGTTCTCCCTCACCTCACCACGCAAGACATCACCGCGCAAACCATCCCCGAAGATTTTCGCAGCGCCTACAGCCACCAATGTTGGATCATTCAACATCAAGCGGCCCGCAAAGCGACAAAAGAGGTGCTATGAAACGACCCACCTTCCCCAAACCGTTTGTTCACGCCCATCCGCCGGTGCAAGATGTCAATGCGCTGATCGATAAACAAGCAACACTGGGCGCACGCGCTGCCGATTGGGTAGCAACGGTCATTGGTTCCTGGCGCTTCATCATTGGGCAATCGATCCTGCTGCTGATTTGGGTCATTCTCAACGTCACAGCCTGGATCAAACATTGGGACCCATACCCATTCATCCTCATGAACCTGGTTATGTCCTTGCAAGCCGCCTTCACCGCGCCGGTCATCATGATGAGCCAAAATCGGCAAGCCACCCGCGACCGGCTAGAAGCGCACAACGACTTTCTCATCAACCAAAAAGCGGAAGAAGAAATCCGTGCCATCTTGACGCATCTGGATGCACAAAATGCGGCTCTGGCAGAAATCCACGACATGCTAGTGCAGCTACAAGAAAACCAGAACCCATCATGATCGGAAAAACAAGCTGGCATAAGCATTTACGGCCGTTTCAAATCCATCCCCTAACCATCACCTGGCTGCGTCACCTTTTCCCCCTGCTCATGGCCGGACTCGCCGTCCATTTGCTGCTGCCGCAACTCACCAACCTGGAGCATGCCTGGCAAACCATTCAACAAATGCCCTGGTGGCTGGTCGTGATGGCCGTCCTGGCACAAATCATCAGCTATGGCGGCAGCGGCTACCTCCTCACCGCCCTGGCAGCAATGCTGCACGAACGGCTGCCAATCACACAAGGAATGCTCATCACCCTAGGCAGCAGCAGCATCGGTCTCGTGGCTGGCGGCGTTGTCGGCAGTTCCGCCGCCACCTATCGTTGGGGACGAGCCAGCGGCCTTAGCAATCAAACCGCCGGGTTATGCGGCACATTGCCCTCGCTTTTCAACAACTTGCTGCTCGCGCTTATCGCCATCGCCGGACTGCTCCATTTGCTGATTATTCACCAGCTCACCCGCTGGCAAATGGTGAGTTTTGGCCTGATTCTCGCTTTGCTGGCAATGTTGGTAATTGGGGGAATCTGGGGTGTTTCGCATCCAACCTGGCTGCTCACCACGTTGACCCGGTTCTCTCGCAAATGGGCGGCGCTGCGAAAACGGCCGTATAACCCCACCACCACCGCCGACAAAGTCAATCACCTCGTCAACACCTGGGTTGTCCTGCGTAATGGCGGCTGGCGCGGCCCAACAGTCGGCGCCCTGCTCAGCATCATCTTCGACATGCTCACCCTCTCCATTTTATTTATCGCCGCCGGACACGCCGTCAATCCCGGTATCTTGCTTACCGGCTACGGTTTACCGCTCCTCATCGGCCGTGTTGGGTTTCTTCCCGGCGGCGTCGGCATCGTGGAAGCAACCATGACAACACTGTATGTGAGCCTGGGCGTTCCCAACAATGTCATCGTAGTCGTCATTTTAGGCTACCGTCTCATCTCATTCTGGCTTCCCACTTTGTTGGGTTTTCCCGTAGCCCTTTATTTGCAAAGCGCCAAAAACCCGGCGTGACACAGCTATCCCTCTTCGTTACAATCACCCTATGACACTTGCAGCCGTCCAACGGATCAACCTCTACGACTTAGACAAAGATGCTCTCACAACCTTGCTCGCCAGCTGGGGTTACAGCAGTTTCCACGTTGAGCAGCTTTGGGAATACCTCTATCGACAGCAGCAAACCGACTTTGCCACCATGAACGCCTTGCGCCCAGACTTGCGGCAGCGGCTGGCACAACAGGCCATGCTGGCGACTCCCTCTATTGCCGCCAGCAGCGACAGCAGTGATGGCTATACGCGCAAATATTTACTGCGCCTCGCCGATGGGCACACCATCGAAACAGTCCTTATGTATTTTGAAGGGCGTGACGACAGCGGCAGCAACAGCAATGCCCGCGCCACCGCCTGCATCAGCACACAAGTGGGCTGTGCCATGGGCTGCGTCTTTTGCGCCACCGGGCAAATGGGCTTCACACGCCATCTGACGCCGGGCGAAATTGTGGCGCAGGTGCTGCATGTGCAGCGCGTCCTCGCCGACCGTGGCGAAACATTGCGCAATATTGTCCTCATGGGCATGGGTGAACCCCTGCACAATTATGATCACACGATGACGGCGCTCGCCATCCTCACTGACCACAAGGGATTGGCGTTGGCTCCCAAACATATCACACTGAGCACGGTGGGCATTGTGCCCGGCATTAAGCGGCTGGCGGATGAGGAACGGCCGTATCGCCTTGCTGTCAGTTTGCACGGGGCGACCGATGCCGAACGGCAAGCGCTTGTGCCACCAGCCAAACGATGGCCGTTGGCGGAACTCATTGACGCCTGCCGCGATTACATTGACCGGCGCAAACGGCGTATCTTCTTTGAGTGGACGCTCATTGACGGGAAAAACGACACGCCAGCACAGGCACACGCCCTGGGACAACTCTTACACGGTTTGGATGCCCACGTCAATTTGATTCCGCTCAATCCGACAATTGGGTATGATGGAGAAGCGACAGGGGAAACGGCCGTTAAACAGTTTCAGGCCATCCTCAGCAGTTACGGACTGCCCAGCACCGTGCGGCAGCGTCGCGGCATCGACATCGCGGCGGGCTGCGGGCAGCTTAAAGCACAACATCAGGGCGAATGACAGACAGCGGCAAGCCGTTAGCGCCACAACAAATCAGGGCAAGCCGCCGCTCCCAAGAAATCTTAGTTGAGTGGCCGCACCTTTCACTCAAACTTTACCCACTTCCCATTACTGATTCACATAAAAGTCAGGTATACTTTGCGCTATGGCAGACACACTCGAAGGCGTTGTTCTAGACGGCAAATACAAAATCCTCAAACGCCTGGGCCAGGGAGGAATGGCTGAGGTTTATCTTGCGCACCAGGAAAACTTGGAGCGCAACGTCGCTATCAAATTGATGCACGCGTTCCTGGTCACAGAGCAAGATTTCCTCCTTCGCTTTAAACGAGAAGCGCGGGCGATGGCCGCCATGAGCCACCCAAACATTGTCGCTATCTATGACTTCGATGTTTATGGCGAGAATACCTACTATCTGGTCATGGAATATGTCAGTGGCGGATCGCTGAAAGACAAACTGACAGACCTGGCACAGAAAGGCGAACGCATGCCCTTGGCGCAAGCCGTCAAGCTGGCACGGCAGGTAGCCGAAGCGCTCGATTATGCGCACAGCCGCCAAATGATTCACCGCGACGTGAAACCGGCAAACATCATGCTCAATGACCGGGGCGACGCCATTCTCACAGACTTTGGCATTGTCAAACTGGTCGGTGGGCAGTCGATGGCTTACACAGCAACCGGCGCACTCATTGGCACACCCGCCTACATGTCCCCTGAACAAGCCTTGGGCAAACCGGGAGACGGCCGTTCCGACATTTACTCGCTTGGCGTCCTTCTCTTCCAAATGGTCACCGGGCAGCTGCCATTTGATGCCGACACACCGCTGGCTATCGTCTTGAAACACGTCAACAATCCGGTTCCCATACCGGGCACGCTCAACCCGGACATACCGACCGGACTGCAAGAGATCATATTGCGTGCCATGACCAAAGAGCCGGAAACGCGCTACCAAACAGCAGGTGAAATGGCTGAAGCCTTGCGCCATGTTGATTTAACAGCGCCGTCTGGGTCATTTGCCATTGAAGGCATGACCACGGCAACAGGCTTACCGCTGACCACAGCGATTGCCAATCCGGCAACGGAAACAGCGCCACAGCTAAGCATTGGCACAGCCGCCGGTACCACACAAGCCCCTCTCACAGCAACAGAGACAGCAGCGCCGCCCGCGCCCATGCCCAAGAAACGGCCGTTCTGGCTGTTTGCCTTACTGGGTATCATTGCCATCGCTGCCGTTGCGGGTCTGTTGATGAGTGGCATTCTCACCGGGCGGGATGAGCGCGATGGTGAGCCAACGGCCGTTTCTAATGTTGCCGCAGCCACGGTCACACAAACGCCCTCCCCCATATCCACAAGCACAACACAATCGACAGGAACGGCCGTTCCTGCCGATACACCAGATGTCGTTGCCAGTGCCGTTGCAGCCATCGAACTGACTGAGCAAGCACGCCCCACAGGAACAGCGACCCCATCACGCACACCCACCATTACCCCCAGCCCAACACCCAATCGCACCGTCGAATTCCTCAGCACCTGCACCGACGGCGTTGAGCTAGTCGTCGCCTACACCTTTCAAAACACCCGCTTCACCGCTGCCCCCGTCGAGACAACCTTTACCGCTAACTGGACATTAAAGAACAGCGGCTCTTGTCCCTGGCCGGATGATTTGCAGTGGAGCTATGTAGAAGGCAACAAGTTTGGCTATGAGGGCGACCCCATCCCGGTAGAACGCGCCCTGTTAACCGATGAAGAAATCACGCTGAAAGCGACATTTGTCGCCCCCAATACAGTGGGCACCTACGAAAGTACCTGGCAGCTAACCGATGCCGCAGGCAATATCTTTGGCACGCCCATTACGTTCTCCTTTAGCACATACTTGCCAGCCACAGCGACACCCACAGCGACCAATACACCGGCTGTCACCGCGACACCGACCGTTGTCCTGTCAGAACTGAACTATGCGTTTGACATATTTAGCTGTGAATACGTTGGCTCAGACTGGCGCTGCACGGTACGCATCACGCCTTATGGCGGTGCGGGCGGCCCCTACACCATCTTGATTCTCGACCAACCCAGTGGACAGGCAACTGAGTTTCGAGGCCCCTGGCCGGTTACTTATTTTGCGCAGGCACGCCGTTGTGCCGCATTCAACACGGAAATCCGTGTGATTGATGATGGCTCGGCGACTGACTTCTCACGCCATCTCTATATTGACCCGGACAATCAATTTGAAGGCGGTTGTACACTGCCTTAATGGTAAGGCCTGTGGCAAGTTCGGAACCTGCCACAGGCCTTTTTGTTTAATCTTGTGACCAATCGCGGTCTGGTGAAATATAGATAAAGGGCAAACTGACCAATGTCACGACAAATTTAACCGCCAGGTTAAAGATGAAAATCTGCCAGACTACATTCCAGGGAAGCGTCAAAAAATGATCTTGCAAAAAGGGTAATGCCCCAAATGCGCCTACGGAAAAGATGAGGTTATCAATAGGGACGCTGATGGCATTACTTATTAAAACGCGTGCCCATTGATAACGGCGTGTAATTTTGGTCACAAACCAATGGTACACTTCTGTATCGAGCAGTTCGCTGACCACTTCGGCCAAAATGGAGGCAATGACGATGCGCCACAGTGGGCCTAGAATGGCATTGAACTCGTTGTCCAATCCCCAGGTCGGATCACCAGGGACACCGGCTGCCCAGGCTAAGTAGGCGGCCATGAAGAGATTGATGACACCGGCCGTGATCACCAATGTTTGCGCGTTCTTTTTACCCAATAACTTGTGTACCAGATCGCGCAAGGTAAAGGTGATGGGATAGATAAAAGTCCCCATATCCACTGCCAGGCTGGCAACAACACCTATCTTGAGGCTGGTGATGTCAGCGAGCATTTGTGCGCCAATATAGGCAGCAACAACGACGACAGCGACGCGGGGGATGTGGATAGCAACTTGACGCGCTTTGCGTTCTTCTGTTGCTTGCCGCACATCTTGTTGTGAGGTTAAAGCAGTCATTCTGAAATTCCTTTGTTTTGATTTGGTTAAATCGGGTTGGTTTACCTGTTTGACAGGGCCGATTCAACAACAGGCGGGTGCTACGACCGCCTGAGACTTGAACTTGCTAAAGGTTGTTGGCCTTTGGCAAGGTAAGTTTTAACGCTGCCAGCTTTGTTGGGTGTGGATGCAAAGGAGACGGCCGTTTCCCACCACGACAGTTGCCACATCCTCAGTCATGCGATTGCTGATACCGCGTGCCGGGCCAAACGCCAGAAGCTCATGATGCAGCGGCCATTGTAAGCCGCTGGTGCGCTCGATGATGGCGTCTGCGCCCAGGGGCAGCAGAGACACCGTGTCACCCACTCGCCCATGAATTTCGACGGCACCGTGTGCGGCGTCCAGCAGCCATAGACATTGGTATTGATCAAAAAAGCGCACTAAACGGCCGTTCAGCGTCGGATGCGCCAGCAAAAAGATATTTGCCAGAAATTGATCAACACGGCCGCCAAACGCACCAAAGAGCCATAGTTCTCCGGCATAGACCTGCGCGGCGTAAGTCAAAGCAAGTTCCAGGTCGGTTTCGTCTTTGTGCGTGGGATAGACGATGAACCGCGGCACGGCCGTTTCCGTTTCCCGCCCGCCCGCTCGCTGCTGCGCCAGCGGCGCTTGCAAGGCGGCGGGCAGCGAATCCATGTCGCCAACCACCACATCAGGCAGCAGCCCTAACGCGAGTACGTGTCGTGCGCCGCCATCCGCAGCAATAATCGCCGTCGCTTGTGCGAGATACGGCCGTATCCACTCAACCTCAGCCATATCCCCATTAGCAAAAAGCAAAACCGTCACCGATAAACTCCTTCGCAAGAACCATTAGGCTGTTACTCAATCGCCGAATGGTCGCCTCGCTTACCCAACAAAAAGGCCATCCAAACGGATGGCCCATAGACAGGGAACAGGCATTATAACAAAATGCTTGTAAGACACAACTCGCGCTGTTAA
>JACKBV010000052.1 GCA_020634315.1 Ardenticatenaceae bacterium
CATTACTTGACACATGATGTATAATTTTAGAACAAACGTTCGCAAAATTAGAACAACAAAAGCGGCTGGTGGGGAAGGGTTGTGGTAGTGGATTGAGGAGATACGAGACATGACAAAACAGCAGTTTGACAGGCGGCAGCGCCAGGGAAATGAGGGTTCGAGTTGGGGGGTGAAAGGGGTAACGGCCGTTTCCACCCCCATGGCTCTTGGTTTAATTTTATTGGTGGCATTGATTGCCTTTGAGATGTTCAACTTTGATACGACACGCTTCGCGCTGGCGAGCTTATTGGGCGATGTGCGCTTTGTCGGCGTGTCGTGGGCGGGCATTTTGGCGGTGGCTTTTTGTGCCATCGACTTTGCCGGGCTGGTACGCTTTTTCATGCCCGATGAGGGCACAGGACGCCAGACGGAATATTGGTATTTGATGGGCGCATGGCTGTTAGGTGCCACGATGAACGCCATCATGACCTGGTGGGCTGTTTCGTTGACATTGCTCAACCATGACTTTGGCAATGAAGTGCTGAGCCGCGAACAACTGCTGCGCAGTGTGCCGATTTTTGTGGCGGTTTTGGTCTGGTTGACGCGCATTCTTTTCATTGGTGCTTTCACCGTTGCCGGTGATCACTTGTTTGATTTTAATGGGGCAGGGGCACGTCGCCCAGCAGCGGCTGGGCAGCGGATGTCGCAAGCGTTGGAAGCGCCGCGTCGGGCGCAACCTGCCAGCCAGGTGATGGCACGGCAGCGTTCGGTTGCCCCGCAACCTGTTGCGCAGCAGCCAACCATGCGTGAAGTGGTGGAAGAGATGCCTGCGCCTCAACAACGAATGGAACAACCTATCCCGGCTCCCCGTGTTAATACGCCAGCGATGCCACAGCGACAAAACTCGCGTGTGCGGCAGCGTCCACCTCGTCCAAATGGCGTGATTCGCCGTACTCCGGCTGGTGTTCATGCCAGCCCGCAACAAAACGGCCGTAACACAAACTATCGGTAACTCATCCCGTTATATGCTGTGATAGTAAACAGTCATCAGCATGCAGTAATCAACTTATTACTGACACTGCTGGTGACTGTTTACTGTTTATGGAAAGTGTGAGGTAAACTATGACCCTATACCAAACTAGTTTTACGTATTCGATCATAGAGACACCATTGAGCGAACCACAGTTCATCATTACCGAAGCGGATTTACCACCGGCAGCGCCGC
Organism: Ardenticatenaceae bacterium; assembly: GCA_020634315.1. Taxonomy (GTDB): domain Bacteria; phylum Chloroflexota; class Anaerolineae; order Promineifilales; family Promineifilaceae; genus JACSRF01. The sequence goes on from JACKBV010000052.1 coordinate 1,205, forward strand.
AGCCTGTTTTGCAACAACGAATGATGTTGATTTTGATGCTGGCTGTTATGGCGATTATTGGTTTTGCCGTTGTTTTGGCTCCTCGTTTGCAGATGGAAACGACGACAACGGCTGCTGTTGTGCCAGATGTGGCCGCGGAAACGGCCGTTCTCCCCAACCCTCCCGTGGCGACCGGCATCATTTCTCCCGTCTTTTCGCCCGAAGTGCAGCATTGGGCGTCCCAAATCGTCGCCTGGTCAAACGAACATGGCCTCGACCCGGACATTACCGCCACAATCATGCAAATTGAATCGTGCGGCGATCCCCAGGCGTTGTCCCATGCGGGGGCGCATGGCCTCTTCCAGGTGATGCCCTTCCACTTTGAGACCGGCGAGGATATGTTTGATCCGGACACCAATGCGTTTCGCGGCTTGAGCTTTTACGCCTATGTCCTCGACTTAACTGATGGCAACGTTGGGCTGGCATTCGCCGGGTACAACGGCGGGCCAGGTGCGGCTCTGAGCAGTTGGGGCAATTGGCTGCCGGAAACGCAGCGCTACTACACCTGGGGCACGGGCATTTATGAAGATGCAAAAGCAGGGCTGGAGCAAAGCCCCACCTTGCAAGAGTGGATGACGGCAGGGGGCGTTAGCCTGTGCCAGCAGGCGGCAACACGTCTCGGTCTGCAATAAGGTCGCGGAGAGCGCGGTGTGTAGGGACATTTTCCAGAAATGATTGACGCACGACCGGGTCGCCAATGTGGTTGGCCCGGTCGTTGAGCAATTGTTGGGCGTTTTGCAAAAGAGACGGCGCACGCGCGTCCTGGTGCGCGTGTAAAATCTGATAGCAGGTGAGGTAAATGCGCAAGGGCTGCTCGCTACCTGTCAGGTTGTTTTCTTGCAAATAGGTCAGGATGGCTGTGGTGTGGGCCAAGGCTTCGGCACTGGCTGGCGGGTAGGTGCGTGCCAATCCGGCCAGACTTTCTAAGGCAAGGGCTGATTCCCCCAATTCGGTGCGAATTTCATAGGCTTGTTGGTAGACTGTGCGGGCAACGGCCGTTTCCGCCAATCCCAAATGCGCATGACCAAGATGAGTGAGGGCAAAAGCGGCCGTCGAACGGTCGCCCAGTTCGCGGGCGATGTCCAGCGCTTGTTGGCTGTAAGCGACAGCCGCTGCATCTTGTTCCCGCAAATGATGCAGCAAGCCCAGGTTCGAGAGAACCATCGCTTCATCGCGGCGGCGTCCCATCTGGCGGAACATGGTCAGGGCCTGCTGGTAATGTGTTTGTGCGCTGGCGTAATCGCCTAGTTCTGCGGCGACATTTGCCAGGTTGTTCAGCGCCAGTGCTTCGCCTTGTTGATCGCCAACATCTCTTTTGAGGGGCAGCGCCGCTTCATAATGCGCACGCGCTTGCGCATAGTCGCCCTGGCTGCGGGCAATAATTCCCAGGTTGTTGCGAATCTGGCTTTCCACGCGCACATCGCCAATTTCATTGACAATGGTCAGCGCTTGCTGGTAATGATGCTGTGCGGCGGCGTAATCGCCGAGGTTGCGGTGAATGACGCCGAGATTGTTGTGCATGCCACCGAGGCCGCGCCGGTCGCCGATTTGTTCGTAGACGGACAGGGCTTGCAGGCAATAGGTGCGTGCTTGCGCATAGTCGCCCTGATAGGCGGCGACGGCGACCAACGAGCGCAAGACATCGGCCACGGCTGGCTGGTCGTGGCTGGCTTGTGCGCTGTCTTGCGCCTGGGTGAGGTGGGCGGCGGCCGTTTCAAATTGCCCCAGGCCGACGAGGGCGACGCCCCACTGCATGTGGGCGACGGTGAAAACGGCCGTATCCGCAGCATGAAGCGCGAGTGCTGTTTGGGCAAAGGTAACGGCCGTTTCGTGCATGCCCAACTTGTTCAAGATGCGTGCCCGCTCGGCGTGCAGCCGTGCCAGCAAAGGCTGGTTTGTGGTGACGGTGATGGCCTCGTGCAGCAGCGCATCCGCCTCCTGGTGGGGGCCAGTTACGAGGTAGTAACGGAGCAAGCTGGTGAGCGCGTGTTGCACACTCTCTGTGTCGGCATGGTGTACTGCCCAATCCCAGGCGGCGCGGACATCGGCCCATTGCTGGCGGATGGCGGATTGGGCGGCGGCGGCGTGCAATCCGGTCAAGTCATGTTCGCAAGCGGCGAGTAATTTCATGTAATGGCGGCTGTGGGATTGCTGCACGGAAACGGCCGTTTGCGGGGCAAGCAGCGACGCGCTAAAGCGGCGCAGCGTGGCGTGTATCTGGTAATGGCCGACACCCATTTGGCGGCTGTCGGGCAGGAGGCGCAAGATGGATTTGTCTACCAGGGAGAGCAGGCGGTGGGGCGAGGTTTGGGTGACGGAAACGGCCGTTTCCAGCGCAAAACTGCCACGAAAAACCGACAGACGCTTGAGTGTTTCTTGCTCTTCCGGCAATAGGTGACGCCAGGTGTAGTTGAAAACAGCACGCAAGCTCAAATGGCGCGATGGCGCATCAGGTTGCTGGCTGTCAAGAAAATCGAGGTCGGCGGCTATTTCTGCGGCAATCTCGGCCGGTGTGTAGGTACGCATGGCGGCTGCTGCCAACTCGATGCCCAACGGCGACCCATCAACAAGGCGGCAAATGGTGGTGATGGCGGGGCCATTGGCCGGTGTCAGGATGAAATCGGGCTGTGCCAAAGTGGCGCGTGTGCAAAATAAGGCGATGGCCGCGCTGTCTGCGCCGCGCGTGGGCAGCGGCAGCCCATCGACATCAATGATGTATTCGCCAGGAAAATTGAAGCGTTCCTGGGATGTGGCGAGAATCTTGAGCTGTGGCGCTTGCTGCAAAAGCCTTGGCAGGAAATCGGCCGCGCTGAGGGTTGCTGCGGTGAGCAAGGTTTCGCCGTTGTCGAGGATGAGCAGCATTTCGCGTGGGCGCAGGGCGGCGAGAAGCTGTTCCTCTGGCGCTTGTTTGCCATCGAGGGGGATGTTGAGGGCGGCGGCGAGCATGGGGATGAAGGCAACGGCCGTTTCCAGTGATGCCAGGGAAACGAAATGAATCCCGTGTAAATAATCGACCACTCTTTCCTGCGCGGCATGCAGGGCCAGGCGAGATTTGCCAATGCCGCCCGGTCCCACCAGGGTGAGGAGGCGGCAGGCGGGGTCGTCGAGCTGCTGTTGGATGGCGGCGAGTTCACGGTGACGGCCAATGAAGGGCGTTTGCGGGATGGGCAGGTTTGGCGGATGGGCAACGGCCGTTTCGATGCGTGCTGCCAGGTCAACTGTTTCCGCTGTGGGGGTGACGCCTAGTTCTTGCGCCAGCAAGGCGCAGCATTGTTGGTAATGGGCGAGGGCGGCGGCCGTTTCGCCACGACGGGCCAACAGCAGCATCCATTGGCGGTGCGCCGCTTCCTCCAGCGGGGCGAGGGTTAGCAGCTGCGCCGCGTACTGCCGCCCCATCTCATATTGGCGGGTATACAGTGCCGCGGCGACCAGTGCATACAGCGCGGTGACAGCCATATGCCGCCACCGTTCGCGTTCCAGGGCGACCCAATTGTCAAAATCGGGGCTGTCGGGCAGATGCAGCCCGGTGAGGAAGCCATCTTGATAGTGGGAAACGGCCGTTGCCAGTGGCGACAAATCATCTGGGGCTTTTTGCCATTGGGCAAAGAGGCGCACAAACTCGTCGGTGTCCAGGTAGATTGGCTGGCTGTTGTCGATGGCGACGACTTGCCGCTCAATGTGCAGATAATCGCCTAGCAATTGGCGCAGCGCAGAAAGCAGTTTGCGTAAATTGGCGGCAGCCTGGTCGGCGCTGCTGTCATCCCAAAACATGGTCGCCAGCACTTCGCGGGCAATGGGGCGGCGCTGGCAAACGAGGTAAGCCAGCACGGCTTCCGCTTTGCGCGTGGGCAGTGCCAGCGTCGTCCCGTCTTGCGTGACGAGCAAATTACCGAAGAGGTGAATGGAGAGGTGAGACATGTTGTTGTTGGCTGCCGCTTGCCGGTTTACAGGTCGAGCAGCAGTGCTTTTTCCGGTATTTTGACGAGGCTGGTGGCGATGTCGAGTAGGGAGCGGGTGGGCTGCCATTGCTGCACTTCTGGCTCAGCCTGGCTGATGATTTGCCTGATTTTGTCTTGCAGGGCTGCGATGCAGGTGGGTTCGGCAAGTAATCCGTGCAAAATGTCGTTGGCGGTGGCGAGAACGGCCGTTTCCTGAGATGTTTCGCGCCACAGCCGGGCAAGGCCGAACAGGCTGTAAAAAATGCGGTCGCTGGCGTTGAGTTGGTAGGCCAATGTCAATGCTTGCTGCCAGCGGGTTCGCGAAAGCGTGTAATCCTTTTGCAGCCAGGCCAGTTCTGCCAGATTAGACAAACTAAACACAATGCCGATCTGATCATCAATTTGTTGGCTAATGGTCAGGCTTTCCTGATACAGCTCGGCGGCGTTGTCGTGTGCGCCAAGTTCCTGGTACGCCGTGCCCAGGTTGAGCAGGGAAATGGCAATGCTCAGCGGTGCGCCAATTTCGCGCTTGATGACCAGGCTTTCCTGATAATAGCGTACGCCTTCTTCCCATTTGCGCAAATCGCAGGCGAGATTGCCCAGGTTGTTGAGCAGATTGGCGATCCCGATTTTGTCGCCAATCTGACGGCGCAGGGTCAGGCTTTGCTCATATTGGGCCTGTGCGCCGCTGTAATCGCCTCGTTCTTGGGCGATGGCGGCGAGGCTGTTGAGGGTTTTGGCACGGCCGTTCAGGTCGTCATTCGCTATTTGCAGAGCCAGGGTTTGTTGCAGCAAGGTTTCGGCCTGATCCGGTTGGTTGAGGTGGCAATAGGCGTTGCCCAAATCGAGCAGCACGGTGCTGACGCGGTATGTGTCGCCGAGCGCCTGGAAGCGGGCCATGCTTTGTTCGTAAAAAGGGATGGCGGCGGCGTATTGGCTGCGTGCCTGAGCCAGACGCCCGCGCTGGCGCAAGATCATGGCCTGTTCTGTGTCCATGTTGTGGGCGACGACGATGGGTTCGATGACATCGAGCTGCTGGATGGCTTCGTCGTAGTCGGCCAGCCCGTAGGCGAAGATGGCCTGCCGAATGCACAATCTGGCCCAAGTGGTTTGGGCGGCGGTTGTGGTTTGCTGTGCCAGGGCGGCGGCGGTTGGTTGGAATTGGGTGAAGGCGTCCTGGTAACGGCCGTTCACATGATAAAACCAATACAATGGCTCTAACATCTGGTCAAGCAAGGCGATGTCGCTTTGTTGTGTCGCCCACACCCAGGCGGCCTGAATGTTTTCTAGCTCATGCTGGATGGTGTCGAGGGCTTCTTTTTGGCGGATGCTGCGCAGGAGGGGGAGCAGGTTTGCCAGCCGTGTGGCGCAGTAATTGGCGTGTTTTTCTTGGGTGGCGGCGGCATGGTCGCTTTGCTGGAGTTTTTCGCAGGCGTATTGGCGGATGAGTTCGTGGATGTGGAAACGGCCGTTTTCATCCTGATGCAGCAGCGATTTTTGTGTGAACTCGTCTAAGTTGGCGGGTGGGGCGATGGCTGCTGCGGCAACGGCCGTAAATCCGCCGCGAAAAACAGCCAGATGCATCAGGGCAGATTGTTCGGGAGGCGTGAGTAAATTCCAAGAGTAATCAAAGACCGCACGCATACTGCGCTGGCGGGGTGGCAGCCAACGCGCACGTGTGTCGAGAAAGTCGAGATTTTGGCGGATGTGCGCGGCAATTTGTGCCGGGGTGAAAGCACGCATGGCGGCGGCGGCCAGTTCCAACCCCAACGGCAGCCCTTCGACCAGATGGCAAATGTGGCGAATGTCAGCTTCATTGACCGGCGTGATGGCAAACGTGGGACACACTTGTACTGTGCGTTCCTGAAATAGCTGTACGGCTGCGTAGGTGTCCAATGGCTGCTGGTTGTCTGGGTCGGGCAGGGGCAGTCCACCCAAATCGAAGACCCATTCTTCCGCCAAATTGAGGCGTACGCGCGAGGTGACGATCAGTTTGACGGCGGGGGCGACGTGCAGGACTTTTGCCAGCATGGGGGACATATCCAGCAAATGCTCGAAGTTGTCGAGAATGAGGAGCAGTTCTTTGGCTTGCAAATAGTCCAGCATTTGTTGGTGTGGCGTGAGACGGCCGTTGCTGGGGACGCCAAGGTATGTGTTGATGGTGGTGAGCAGGTTGTTTGTGGTCACATCGGCCAGCGGGATGAAGCAGACCCCTTCGCGGAACTCGGTTTGTTGGATGCTGGCTAACTGCTGGGCCAGCCGGGTTTTGCCGACGCCGCCCATGCCGGTGATGGTTATGAGCCGCGTCTCTGAATTGTCGAGTTGTTGGTTGAGTTGGGCCAGTTCGCAGTTGCGCCCGATGAAGCTGGTCAGGCCGGGTGGCGTTGTCATTGAGCGTGTGCCTGCGGCGCGGATGCGGGCAATGGTCAATTCTGTGGCGGTTGTTGGCGTGACGCCCAGTTCTGTGGCGAGGATGTGGCGGCATTGCTCATATTGGGCGAGGGCGGCATTGCGCTGCCCCTGGCGTGCTTGCAGGCGCATCATTTGGCGATGGGCGGCTTCTTGCAATGGATCGAGGGCGAGCCAATGGGCGGCGTGGCGGATGCCCTGGTTGTATTGGCCGTTATGCAGGGCGTGGGCAACCAGTTCGCGCAAAATGTGTGTGGCGGCCAGGAAGAATCGTTCTCTTTCTAGCGAAGCCCATTCGTCGAAGGCGAGGCTGTCGCGCAGGTAAAATCCGGCGAGGAAGTCGCCCCGGTAAAGGGCGATGGCTTTTTCAAGCGCGGCGAGTTGGGTTGTGGCGGCGCTGTCTGTTTGCTGCCATTGTTGGAAGAGGTGGGTGAATTCGGCCGTGTCGAGCCAGATGTTGCTAGACGGATTTAGGGCGATGTCGTCGCGGGTGATGGTGAGGAAGTCGCCAACATGTTGGCGCAGTTCGGAGAGTGTTTTGCGTAGATTAGCGGCGGCTTGCTGTGGATCGCTGTCGCTCCAAAAGGTTTGCGCCAGTTCGCTGCGGGAGAACGGCCGTTCCTGGTGTGCCAGGTAAGCCAGCAGGGCTTCTGTTTTGCGCGATTTGAAGCTGGTGATGACTTGATTGTTGTGATAGATGGCGCAGCCGCCTAAAAGTTCGATACGTAGTTGATCGCTCATTTGCCAAGCTCTTTATCTCCCCTCTCCATTATAGCCAGCCTGTCGGCTGCCCCAAAGGGTTTGGGGGATGTGTGACGGATCGTTTTCGGATCGCTCGCGGATTATGCTGGCATTGTTTGATGTTGGATGCATGGAAGAGGTATTGGACGGTGAAACAGGTACGGCCTCCCACTTATATTGCCTATATGTTGCGGCTGTGGCGTGAAGATGCAACGACCTGGCGTGGGACATTGGAAAACCCACATACTGGTGAACAGCATCATTTTGCTACGGCCGAAGCGTTATTTATTTTTTTGCAGACACAGTTGACGGAAACGGCCGTTTCCGATGCACATTCACCGCCCGATACCCCAAATACAAATTCCTAGGAGGTTAATAGACCATGTTACGTCGTCAGGTGATTTTGATAATCCTTATCTTAGTTTTTGTTTTGGCTGCTTGCGGTGGCGGCGATGAAGAGCCAGCCACTACGCCGCAGGCGGAGACAACGACATCTGTGTCTGATACGGCCGTACCCACGGAAACGGCCGTGCCCGAACCCACCGCCACCGCAGACCCCACCGCCAATTTCATTCAGACCACATCCGAAATGCTTGGCGTCACCATTAGCCACCCGGCCGAGTGGGTTGCGGAAATCGACGAAAACAGCGGCGAGATGCAGTTCGCCAGCAATGCCGACATCATCGACGCAGGCGGCGACGAGCAAATCGACGGCGCTCTGGTTGTCGCCACCGCCATGGAAAAAGAAATGTTCGGTATCATGGGGGATGACGTTGATACAGAAGACCCCGTTGCCTTGCTCGAACTGTTTGCCAATCTGTTGGTAGGCGATGGCGAAGACGAAGAAATGATTGTGCTGGAAGCACCCAAGTCCACCACCATTGATGGGCAAGATGCGGCTATCGCTGTTTATGAAATCACCGGAGAACAGCAAGCTGGCATCGGTGTCTTTGTCGCCATTATAGATGGCGAACGAGTTGTCTTGTCTTTTGGCGCGATTACCAATGCCGTGATTGCTGAGTATCGCCCGACTGTTGATGCCATTCTCAACTCTATCAAGCTCTCGGAGCCGGTGATGGTTGAAGCGGAGCCGGTTGTTGAACCAACGGCCGTTCCTGTCGCAGAAGCAACGGCCGTTCCCGAACCCGTAGAACCCAGCGTAGACATGGTGGGCGCACCCGTTTTCACGCTGTTCGATGGCTTGCCGGAGCCAGCCCTGGAATCCGGTTTGAGCATGTACTCCAATGGCAATATCGTCTATGACGTTGCCTACTATGATGGCGTAGTGTGGGCCGCCACAGATGGCGGACTCGTCGCCTGGGATGCTGCCACCGGTGATCTGCTGCGTAAATGGACAACCTTAGATGGCTTGCCACACAATGTCGTTCACACCATCGTGACCTGTGCGCTTGGCGGCGACAAATTAGCGCTGGGCACAGAGGGTGGTTTGAGCCTGTACGATCCCAACGGCGGCACCTTCGAGAACTTCACCCAAGATAACAGCGGCTTGCACAGCGATGCCGGTATTGTTTCTCTGGCTTGCGTGCCCAATTTGCAAACCCTGGTTATTGGCTATGACCTGGATGGCGTCGAAGTTTACGACTACGCCGCCGATACCGGCGTCCATTACGAGCCATTCGACCATCTGGAAAGCGGTTTTGCCGAGGCTGTCGCGGTCGTTGGCGACCTGGAAGAAATTTGGGTGGCACATATTGGCGCGGTGTCCGTCATTCGTGCCGATGGTTCCATCAGCTACTATGACAGCGACAACAGCGGCCTGGACGATCCCAATACCGACGATTTCGAGCATTTTGTCAATGACATCGTGGTTGATGCCAATGGCACCGTCTGGTTTGGGCAAGGCGGCGGTTTAACCCGCGTGGATGGCGATAATGCCTTCACCTTCTTCAACGGAGACGATGTAACAGGTTGGCCGTTCTTTACCAATGTGGCCGGATTAGCGGCTGCGCCGGATGGCACACTCTACACCAACGCTGGTTTTGGCGGAATTTGCCATTTTGACCCGGCTACCGTGAACTGTGTCGATAGCTTTGAAGATGAGCCTGGGATGGGTGAAGATTTCAATACCGACATCATCGTTGCTGACAATGGCAACCTGTACTATGCCAGCGAAGAAGGCGTAAGCGCCTACGATGGCAGCGGTTGGCAGTTGTGGGCAATTGATGAAAAGCCAGAAGCAAATAGTTACCGGACGATTGCTCAAGGGGCTGATGGCTCCGTCTGGGTTGGCGGGTTTTATGGCGCACAATGGTTTTATGCTTACGATGCAGATGGCGACTGGGTCAATACAGATGACCACCTCAGTTATGTCTCTGTGAATACCTTCTATCCCACCAGCGATGGCATGTGGGTGGGGCACAGCAATGGCGCCAGTTTCTATACGTATGCCGATGGCTCCTGGATGGATTTGGAGCGTGCAGATGAAGCAGGCGCAGGCATTTACAAGGGTGACGTTTCCGCATTGGAGTACGACAACATGGGGCGTCTCTGGTTTGGCACAACGGCAGGGGTAACGGTGTGGGATGGTTCCACATTCACCTACTTCGACTTGCTGACCGATGCGGAGCGCACGGAAGAACGTTCACCTCGTTGGGTGTATGATTTCCAACGGGATGGCGATACGATGTGGGTTGGTACAGCCGGTGTGCTGCTGCGCTTTGATGCCGGGGCCGAGATCACGGAAATTGGCCGCTATGATGACGAAAACAGCAACCTGCCCTGGATACCCGGTGTGCGGAGTGTGGTAAACGACGCGGATGGCAATATTTTGGTGGCAGCGGACAGCTATCTCTATCAATTTAATGGCAGCGATGATTTTGATGAATTGTATCAGGCAGATACCTATATCAATGCGGCGCTGTTGGATGCGGATAGCGGCACGCTGTGGTTGAGCTTGAATGGTGCGGGCGTGTTGGCGTATGAGAATGGTGAATGGATTAATTTGACCACAGCCGATGGCTTGCCCTCTAACTTGATTAGTGGAAATGGTGTACTGGTAGATTACTTGGGTACATTGTGGGTGGCGGCTGGTGAAGGTGGATTGATGCGTTTTGTACCGTAACATGAACGCTCGCCCGTTAAAAACAAAAACCGCGTCTCTGAGAGGCGCGGTTTTTGTGCATGGGTGAGTACGAATACGGCCGTATCACACATGGTAACGCGGCCTATTATAGTTTCGGTTGTTTTGTTCCTGCTTTAACGATTGATGACGAACAGGGACAAGACCATGCTCAGGGCAATTAAAATGCCAACGACAATAAAAGCTTGCTCCGAAAAAGTACGGTGTTGCTTTGGCTTAAATTTGGGTTGGGTTGGCCCCTTTGATGTTACTTCTCGTCTTTTCTTTTGCTTTGCCATGTGTGACCTCCAAAAAGTCCAATTCTCAATCAGCCAGTATAGCACATCTCCGGGAAATGTGG
>JACKBV010000053.1 GCA_020634315.1 Ardenticatenaceae bacterium
AGTCCGTCCGAAAATCTACAGAGAAAAATGAGAGTGGGGAGCTTTAGATCAATATCGAAACCCGCTACAGCCAATATTCGGACAGATAGATACATAAAGTTGAAACTATATAGAAATTGGAGGATTCAAAAGTGAAAGGATTTTATAAAATTATACTTGTGGTGGTGTTACTGCTTGGCCTGATGCTTGTGGCATGTTCACAAACAACGCCGACACCTGAGCCGGTCGAGACTACGACGGAAGTGGTTGAGCCAACCGAACCAGCCGCAGAAATGGCTGAACCCACCGCGGAAGTGGTTGAACCCACTGCTGAAGTGGCTGAACCCACCGCGGAAGTGGTCGAACCCACTGCTGAAGTGGTCGAACCCACCGCAGAAGCGGTTGAGCCAGTCGAGGAAATGCCTGAAGCGCGTGCTGATGGACTCCCTGTTTACACGGGCGAGCCTGTTGAACTGCGTATGGGTTGGTGGGGCAATGATGACCGGGCTGAAAGAACCCTGGCTGTTATCGCCTTGTTTGAGGCGGCCTATCCTGAAATTACTGTTGTGGGCGAACCGAATGGTGGCGCGGGCGATCATTTTCAGATTCTTGACACACAGTTAGCCGCCGACAATGCCCCGGACATCATTCAGTTTGGTGGAAACTGGCCGGATTATCAACAATACCTGGAACCGCTCAATGATTATCTTGGCGAGCAACTCCTGATTGATACGCCTGAGACATTTGACCAGGCTGCGCTTGTCCCGGCAACGGCCGTTGACGGCAACCTCTATGCCATCAGCCTTGGTACAAACACACTTGTCCTGGCGTACAACAAGACCATGATCGAAGCGGCAGGCGTTGATTTCCCAGCCGATAATCTGTCTTGGGAAGAGCTTATTGATTACGGCCGTACCCTTAAAGCAAGTCTGCCTGAGGGTGTCGCCCCCTTTGTGGATAACAGCACAAATCAAGCAAACTACCTCAGTTACTTCTATACACAACAAGGCACGCCGATCTGGACTTTGGATGATGGTGGCAAATCCTACGCCACTGTTGATTCTGCCCAAGCATGGCTCCAGATGTGGGCCGACATGCGTGCTGAAGGGTTGATTCCTGATGCCGACACCACCTACACCTATTCAGAAGATGGGCCAGATAGCTCGGCGCTTGTGGCGGGCAACGCGGTAATCGCGCTGGTGTGGAGCAATCAGGTAGCGGCCTATCAGGCAGCGATGACGGACGAACTGGGCATGACGACGCTGCCGACTGGCGGTGAAGATGCCTATGCTATTCAAATGAGCCAGTATTTGGCTGTCAACAAAGACAGTGCAAACACTGAAGCGGCGGCGTTGTTCGTCAACTTCTTTGTGACCAGCCCAGAGGCGGGCGCGATATTGGAAACGAATCGTGGTGTGCCTTCTTCGCCCGTTGTGCGGCAATCCATCTCCGCTCAAGCCACGCCGATTGATGCGGCCGTTTACAGAATTTACGACGCAGTCGCGGATCGTACAGTGCCACAAGGCCCGAACTTGCCAAATGACCAGGAGTTTGTAAATGAACTTGAACTGATTGGTCAGCAGGTAGCGTATGGACAAAGTACGGTTGACGAGGCTGCCGAAGCTTTGCAAGCGTTGATCGAGCGCCTGGCAGTTAAGTAAGTTCTAGAAAAATAGGTATGACTAAAGACGCGCGGGGTTGTACAACCCCGCGCGTTTGTCAACTCGGCTTCTTCAGGAAGTGCAGTCGGTTCTCTTGGAGAGTATATGCTTACGCCTGAAAACCTTATTTGTGAATATTTCACTAACCCGATTGGCCTGGATGTGCCCCAACCACGCTTGAGCTGGCAAGTTCGCGCCAATCATCGCGGCGCACGACAAACGGCTTTTCAAATCCTGGTGATGCCAACGATGGACGAAACGGCCGTTTCCTTGTGGGATACCGGCAAAGTGCCCTCTGACAACGCTTTGCATGTGCCCTACGGTGGCCTACCTTTGCCGCCTGGTCAACGTTGTTACTGGCAAGTGCGCGTATGGGATGAACATGATGTCGTTTCCGCCTGGAGCGAAACCGCCTTTTGGGAGATGGGTCTCTTGCACAGCAGCAACTGGCAGGCCATCTGGATCACACCAGCTTGGGATGAAGATGCCAGCCGCCCACAGCCAGCGCCAATGCTGCGTCGCCCTTTCAAGGCCGAAGGTGACATTGTGGCCGCGCGTATCTACGCCACCAGTCTGGGCCTCTATGAACTGCGGCTCAATGGTCAGCGTGTGGGCAACGCCGTGCTGACTCCTGGCTGGACTAGTTATGAACACCGGCTGCAATATCAAACCTATGATGTGACCGAACTGGTGCAAGCGGGCGACAATGTTCTGGGCGCGGTGCTTGGCGAGGGTTGGTATCGGGGCTACATGGGACATCGCGGGCATCATAATTTGTATGGTGACCGGTTGGCGCTTCTGGTGCAGTTGCAGCTTACGTATGCAAACGGCCGTATCCAGGTCATCAGCAGCGATGAGAAATGGCGAGCCACGCGTGGCCCCATCCAAATGTCCGACCTCTACATGGGCGAGATTTATGATGCGCGGCTAGAAAAACCAGGTTGGGATAGTGCCGATTATGATGATAACGCGTGGCAAGGCGTGCAACCGCTTGACTACCCAAAAGAGATGCTCGTAGCCCAAGAAGGGCCATTCATGCGCCGCTTTGAATCAATTCGGCCGCTGGCTATCTTCAACTCTCCCAAAGGCGAGACAATTCTGGACTTCGGTCAAAATATGGTGGGCTGGGTGCAAATGCGCGTGCGCGGCCCGGCCGGCACCACCATCACCTTGCGCCATGCCGAGATTCTAGATCAACAAGGCAATCTTTATACCGAGAACCTGCGTACAGCCACCCAAATGACACGCTATGTCTTAAAAGGCGCTGCGGATTCGGACGAACTGTATGAGCCACACTTCACTTTTCAAGGATTTCGTTACGTCTCAGTAGAGGGATTTCCCGGTCAACCCACTCCCGATCATTTCACCGGGATTGTCATTCATTCAGACATGGCTGCTACCGGCACATTTGAATGTGCCAATCCGCTCATCAACCAATTGCAGCACAACATCCTTTGGGGGCAAAAAGGCAACTTTGTTGATGTCCCCACCGACTGTCCGCAGCGCGACGAGCGCCTGGGCTGGACGGGTGATACGCAAGTCTTTATTCGTACCGCCTGCTTCAACATGAATGTGGCCGCCTTTTTTACCAAATGGCTGCATGATTTACGCGCCGACCAACTGCCAAACGGCCGTGTTCCCTTTGTCGTTCCCGATGTCTTGTCCAAAATCAACGTTGGCGAATTAAAGTCCGCACAGAGCGCCGGTGCTGCCGCCTGGAGCGACGCCGCGACCATTTGCCCCTGGACAATATACCTCAACTATGGTGACACGCGCCTGCTGGAAGAGCAGTACGAAAGCATGGTTCATTGGGTGGAATACATGCACAGCCGGACTGGTGATACCTATATCTGGCGCACCGATTTCCAGTTTGGCGATTGGCTGGATTATCGTGGGCAGGATGCCCGCATGCCTTTGCCCGTTACCAACTACGAGCTGGTAGCCACAGCCTTTTTCGCCTACAGCACGCAACTACTGGCAAATGCAGCCCATGTATTGGGAAAAACAAGCGATGCCAAACGTTATGCAGCATTGGCCGACAAGGTCAAAACTGCCTTTAATGACGAATTTGTGACCCCATCCGGCCGTGTTGGCCCCAATACCCAAACCGCCTATGTGCTGGCGTTACACTTCGACTTGCTGCCGGAGTCAATACGGCCACTGGCCGCCAAACGGCTGGCAGAGGAAATTCGCCAGGGCCAATATCATTTGACCACAGGCTTTGTTGGCACACCGTATTTGTGTCATGTCTTGAGCCGCTATGGTTATACAGATGTCGCCTACAAACTGCTCAACCAGGAGCAGTATCCTTCCTGGCTGTACCCGGTAAAACAAGGTGCCACCACGATTTGGGAGCGATGGGACGGTATCAAGCCTGATGGCACTTTTCAGACTGCCAGCATGAATTCCTTTAACCATTATGCCTATGGGGCGATTGGCGATTGGCTGTACCAGGTTGTGGCCGGGCTTGACGTTGATCCGCAGGGGCCAGGCTACAAGCGCATCCGCATCCAGCCCCAGCCGGGTGGAGGATTGACCTATGCCAGGGCTGCACTGGACTCCATACACGGCCGAATCGAGTCACACTGGACACTTGAAGCAGACACGTTTAACTTGACCGTTCTTCTTCCGGCCAACACAGAGGGCCGCGTGCGGCTCCCGGCACGCTCCATAGCAAGCGTCACCGAGCAGGGCCACCCCATCGACCAGGTGGAAGGTGTCTACGAGATACAGGAAGAAGACGGAGCCGTTATCCTGACCATTGGGTCAGGCCATTACCAGTTCCAGTCCCAACTATGATGGCGATAGTGAGAATCAGACAATGAGCAGAAACATGGATCCCTCTAATTTGAAAATTGCTTACATTGGCGGCGGCAGCCGAATGTGGGCCAGAACGTTGATGACCGATTTGGCGCTGGAACCTGATTTAAGCGGCCGGATTGAACTTTATGACATTGATTTTCAAGCCGCCAAAACAAACGAGACATTGGGAAACTGGATCAGTGCGCGGCCAGAAGCTCGCTCCCACTGGCAGTATACGGCCGTTGAAACATTGCCCCAGGCTTTGCAAGATGCCGATTTTGTCATCATTTCCATCCAACCCGGCCCTTTTGCAACCATGGCTCATGAAATTGCTGTGGCCGAGAAATATGGCATGTATTTCCCTGTTGGCGACACCGCTGGTGTGCCTGGGCTGATGCGCGGATTGCGCTCGGCCATCACGTTTGCCGGTTTTGCGCAGGAGATTGCAGCGCATTGCCCCGATGCCTGGGTGATCAATTACACCAACCCCATGACGATCTGTACCCGCACTCTGACAAAAGTGGTGCCAGAACTCAAGGTGTTTGGCTGCTGCCATGAAGTGTTTGGCACACAACACATTCTTGCCGAATTGGCGCAATCTTACCTGGATTTGCCTGCTAAACCTGGCCGCGATGAGATTCGGGTCAATGTGCTTGGCATTAATCATTTTACCTGGATTGATGCGGCGCATTATCGGCGGGTGGATTTGCTGGAGCTGCTGCGGGAGCATATTCAGAAGCCTGGGGTTTTACGGCCGTATACTCGCCAAGAAGTTGAAGCGCAAAACAATTATTTCTACGATGCCCGCCAGATTAAGTTTGAGCTGTTCAAGCGGTATGGCATTTTGGCGGCGGCTGGTGATCGTCATTTAGCCGAGTTTGTGCCTGGATTTACCGCGTCACCGGAAGAGTTGTTTCGCTGGGGCGTCATACAGACGCCAGTCTCTTACCGCATCAAAACCTGGAAACAGATTGGCGAGCAAGTCCCCCAAATTATCAGCGGCGAAATACCGTTTGCCCTCAAGCCATCTGATGAAGAGGCTGTGTTGCAAATCAAGGCTTTGTTGGGATTGGGTGATTTAATCACCAACGTCAACAAAAAGAATCGGGGGCAAATGGCTAACTTGCCACAGGATGTGGTTGTCGAAACAAACGCGCATTTCAGTTTGGATACGGTTGAGCCAATTGCCGCAGGATCGCTGCCGCCAGGCGTGCAGACGCTTGTTGCCACGCATGTGCAAAACCAGGAAATGATTGTGGAAGCGGCTTTAACGGGGGATGAAGAGCTTGCTTTCCAGGCTGTGTTTAATGATCCCTGCACAACGACAGCCATTGATAAAGCCTGGGAGATGTTTCAGGAAATCGGTTTCCCCAAGATTTAGTGAGCAGAAAAGCAGAAGAAGATGGCGACCCAACGGCCGTTTCCAGAAACGGCCGTTGGGTGTTGCCTCCCCACGATCATGCTTACGGTCGTGCCGAAATGTACGGGAGATACAGCGTGTAGCTGCTGCTTCCCGACAAGGCCACCGTAAACGACCAAACCTCTCCAAAGAGCCGGTTGCCCGCCTCGTCAATCAAGATCAGAACAGCCTGGTAATCACCGGCTTGGGTGAATTCGTAGGCCACTTCCCAGGCATCGCCGCTGGCTGTGCCCTCTATCAGCACACTGCTGCCATCGGGTTGAATCATCACCACGCGTGCGGCTGCGAGGTCGCTGGCATCTACGGCCGTTCCACTGCTAAACAGTGCCGCCGTTCCCCTCGTTGCCTGCACAAAGTCAGGCGCTTCCACCGTGTCAATCACCGGTGACACCGTATCCAGCCACACCGACCGCAAGATCGTGTTGCTCGGATTGCCTGCGCCGTCAAAGCCGACGATGGACAATGTGGCGGCGACGCCGTTGTAGGCACCCGGCAGCGAGAGCGACCAACTGTTGTCGGCCAACACATCAGTTGTGTTGCACATATCAACTTCTTCGCCGAGGACGATTTCTATGATGCATGCTTGCACGGAAACGGCCGTTCTCTCATCCACCAAGGTTCCCGCCAGCGTCATTTCCGCGCTGCCCAGGCGGCCGTCACTCAACGCGGCTTGTGTGTCAGCCGAGATGGCAACAACCGGCATGGTGGCATCGCCGATAACCGTGATCGGGCTGCCCCAGGCACTCATATTGCCATGGATATCTGCGGCTCGACCGCGCATCGTGTATGGCTGCCCATCCGTCACCGCGCCTGCATCCCAATCGCAGACAAAAGCATTGGCCGTGCTAATGCCCGGCACACAGGTGACGATTTGTGTCGCTTGCGGCCCGTGCATGGCGGCATCATTGATTTCCACCTCTACCAGACCCAGCGGCGATTCATCTTCAGCGGCAACGATGATGGTATTGGTCAACGTGCCTACGTAATCCAGGGTGACGGTTATGGCTTCGGGCGGGTTTTCGTCTAGCGTGTAGGCGAAGGTGCCCAGCGCGTAGGGACGGTGGTAGCTGTCGCTTAGCGTCACGGCAATTGTGCCGCTGTCGCTGACCGCCCCCAGCAGCGACAGGGTTCCCGCGCCGCCGGGCGGAATGTTAACGGCCGTTTGCGGGCCACTCGTGACGGTAACGCCACCGCTGCCCACGCCATTCAGCGTCAGTTGGGGCAGTACGGCCGTTCCCGTGTTCGAATAGGTCAGCGTCAGGGTGATGATGTCGCCTGTGCCAACAAGCATCGTTGGTGCAGGATGGGAGGCAACGGCCGTTTCCAATTGTGCATCAGCCCACACACCCGCGGCGGGAACAACACCGCCGCCCACGGCTGCCCACTGCACATACTGCGTCCACGATGGCCGCTCCAGGTTCTTGTCGGGCACAGTTGCCCAGACATCTAGCGCTGCCTCACCAGAAGCCACGCCCAGCAGTTTGAGGCTGGTGGCCGCCGGATTGGCAATGCCCAGGTCGGCAAAGGGCAGCAGGACATCGAGCGTCTGGTCAACGGCCGTTACCGCCACCGCGCCGTCAGCCATCCACACACCGCCGCTGGCCGTATACAGCGTTGCCGTCATGTTGCCGCTGACATACACCACATAATCGGCGGCAAAGGGCAAGACGCCGGGATCATCCGGGCCAAAGGGGTTGAGCAGTGCCGTTGTCCCCGCGCCGCCGGTGCCCAAATATAGGTACAGGTCGCCATCGCCGTTGACATTGATGCCGTCCCAGCGCAGGCGCAAATCGCTGCCGTTCCATCCGGCAAACAGCTTTTGTGCGCCGTAATCGCTGCCGTTCATTTGCCCCACTTGCTTGCCGCCGCTTTCCGTCCAATTGGTCAGCGCCAAATCGCCGACGAGATCAGGCGTTTGCGCCGTGTCAAAGTAGAAGGGGCCACTGTTAACGGCCGTTTCATTGCCATTTGCATCCACCGCCACCACATGCGCGTACATCGCCGACGCTTCCACCTGGGTTTCATCGTGTGCGCCTGCGCCGGGGCCATACTGCGTCAGTGCGGCGAGAGTCGGCGTGGAAACGGCCGTCCAGCCCGCATACACATTGACCGTGCCCGTGATAGTCGGCCAGCTCAAGCGGCTGTCTAACGCGGTGATGATCAAAGTTGGCGAGATGAGTTCACCATTGGTCAAACTGGTCGCCAGCGCAAAGTCATGCGGCGGCGTCACATCCACCGTGAAGTTGGCGCTGGTTGTGCCCGTGCGCCCGGCTACATCGGTGGCACGAACATTGACAGCCAGTATGCCGCCGTCCGGATCAACTTGTGCCAGCGGCGCAATCTCCAATAACCACTCCCCGTCGTTCAACGCCGCCGTTTGCCATGTGCCGCCGTCAATTTGCACCGCCACATTGGCAATGGCGCTGTCGTCGTTGGCTGTGCCGTGCAAACCGTACACGCCATCATCGCGCAGTGTCGCCAACGTGATCGCCTCTGTCGCCACGTTGACCGTCGGATTGGCGGTGTCCACGTAGACGATGATGGCCGGGCTGGTGGCGGTCATGCCATTGTTGGCTGTGATGGCGGCTGTCAGCGTGTAAACGCCGCTGCTGGCGGGTGACCAGCTTGGCTGCCAGAGGGTATCTTGTGTCGCCGGAAGCGCGTTGTAGTTGGCAACGGCCGTTCCATTGACACGCAGTACGGCCGTATCAATGCCGCTGTCTGCCGTCAGACCCACGTCCACCGTCATTGGCGCAACGGCCGTTGCCACAAGCCCATCAGTCGGCGCGAGAATCGCGCTGCTGGCCTCTGGGCGATCATGATCAGGCGGCACGGGCGTGCCTATTGGTGTGGGCACGGGGGTGGCATCCGGGTTGTTTGTCGTCATGGCGATGGCATAGCTGGCGTCGCAGGGCGAGACAATGCCCGCCGACGAGCGTGCCATCAGGTAGTAATCGCCGCTGGCAGTGGGCGTGAAGGCCACACTGTTGCTGCCAAAGTCGATCCGTGTCACGCCGTCGCTATCGTAAAGGGACAGGGTGATGGGCGTGTCGCTGCCCACCTGATTGGCGTTGAAGATGTAGGCACGGTCGGCGACGGCGTGGAACTGCATCCAATCCGTGTCGCTGACGGTGTGGAAGGTGTGGCTGCCACTGCTGCGATTGCTATGGTCAAAGAGAACGGCCGTTTCCACACTGTTGTCCGCTTCATAATCATCGGCGGGAGCCACGCAGCTTATCGCCGTAGCTGTCGGCGTGGGCGATGGCGTAGCGGTTGCTGCGGGCGGTGTCGGTGTGCCATTGATCGGCTGCGGCACGGGTGTTGGCGTATTTGTCGGCGATGGGGTTGGTGTGGGCGTGGTGGGGTTGCCATTGTCCACACATACTTCCAGCCCCCAGCTGAGCAGTTCGCCGTTTACCGGCGTTTCCGGGTTTGTGCCGCTGTCATCGCTGATCAGCAAGCTCCAATCGCCCTGGCTGTTGCCGCCATTAAACGGCGCAAAGCTGCCCAAATTGGGCGGGTACGTGTCGCCGTTGTTGGGGAATGGCGGGAAATGCAGTCCCGGAACTGCCCCATCGTCCAGCGAGAACCAGCAGTCAGCCCCACCGCACCAGGCGTTCACTCCGTTGAGGTCCGACAGATTGACCACCGTGCCATCGGGTGCGCCCAGGCCAATGTTCAGCGACCAGAGCGAATTGGTATTCAGGATAATGTCGCGCAGCCCGACGTGTGTCACCGTTCCCGCTGTCGGCACATTGATCACCGGGCCAATCGTGCCATTCGTGGCGATGGGCATGGTGAAGCTGCCGCTGGGGTAGATGGTGCAGTCCCAATTGTCGGGCTGCGGTGTGGGCGCGGGCGCGTCATCGAGTTGGATGTCAATCTCGTAGGGCAGATTATCGGTTGCTTCGCTTGAAGTGACGGCCAAAATGAATTGCCCATCAGCGCGGATCACCTCATCAATGGGTTCCGTCGTGAAGTAGAAACTCCCTTCTGGATGACCGATGATCATTTCCATGCCTGGCGTAAAGATGCGCGGATCAATGCGCAGGTGTTGACCAATCGTCACATCAATGCTGAAGAAATCTAGATCATCCTGCGTACACAGCATGGCGGAAAGCGTGGCGGGTGGCGCTGCGCCTAAGTTGTATTCACTGCCCTGGGCGTTGTTGGGTTCGTAGGGGTCGGTCGCACAGGCTGTGTTAACGCCGAGGAGCAGTTGGTACTGATCTGTTGTCGGCGTTAGACCGGGCTGCCACACGGCCGCTTTCCACGTGCCGCTCTCGTTCAAGGTTACGCTGTCGCCATAGGTCAGGCCGGAGCCAGGGAAGATGCCGCGATAGTAACTGCCATCGGG
>JACKBV010000054.1 GCA_020634315.1 Ardenticatenaceae bacterium
AACAAAACCGTTTCCCCAGACACGGCCGTTCCCTATCAAAGCGTCGTCACCTACACGGTTGTTCTCGCCAATAACGGCAGCATCACCGATACGGCCGTTTACGTCACCGACACCCTCCCCGTCAGCACCACCTTTGTCAGTTGGGTCGAACAACCCGCCGGGGCAACCATGGTCGCCGACGAACTGACCTGGAACGGCGAAATGGCGCCAAGTACGGCCGTTACCTTCACCTTCCTGGTCAGCCATACCGGCGATTATGGTGATGTGGTCGAGAATACGGCCGTTTACAGTGGCACAAGCGGCAGCGGCAGCGATACAGCCACCTTCACCGTCGAATCACTGGCTGGCGACATCACCTTCGTCTACCATGACCTGGAAGATGTCGTGCAGCCTGGCGAAGGACTCTTTTTAGCCGGTGATTTCAATGGCTGGAACACAACCAGCACCCCCTTGACCCCCGACGCCAACAGCGACGTCTTCACAGTCACCCTGTCCGGATTGGCCGCCGGTACATATGGGTACAAATATGTTGTCTACACAGACACCATCCCCAGCGGCCCAACCTACTGGGATTGGGTTAACACCAACAACCGTTCCTACACCGTTGCTGGCACAGCCACTGTGAATGATTACCGCAATGTCGTCATTGGTTGGGCCAATTTGAATGGGCCGCTCGCGCTGATAGTAGATATGGGCACGGCAACTGGGGATGTATACGGCCGTCTCTACATCCCAGGAGTCACCAACACACCAGACTCCGCTGGTCGCAGCCTCATGACAGAAGTCGGCTTTGGCGACACCACAACCCCCGCCAACTGGGAATGGTTCCCCATGGCCTTCAACGCCGACGATGGGGGAAACAATGACGAATTTGTCGGCGTGATGACCCCCACCGTGCCCGGTGTCTATTCCTACACCACCCGCTACGATGGCAACTGGGGCACCGGCAATCCCAACGCCGCCTGGCTCTATGCCGATGCCACCGGCGTTGGCCCTTATCCGGGCGGCGAGTTCAATCTCTCTGACACCGGCGTGATGACCGTCGGTCTCGTCACAGTACCCATCTCCGTCGCCCGCGCGGGCGTCAACGGCGAAGTATTTGCCGTCGAAGGAACCGTCACCTACGTTCCCGGAACATTCAACACGGCTGGTTGGGCTTTACAAGACGCCAGCGGTGGCATTGGCGTCTTTGACAGCACCTTCGTTCCCAGCGTCAACTATGGCGATGTAGTACAAATCATTGGTACCCGCGGCGCTTTCAGTGGCGAAGAGCAATTGACCTCTATCAGCTACTTTGGCAGCCTGGGTGCTGGCCCCGAAGTGACACCCCTCGTCTACAGCACCAGCGACGTCAACGCCGGTAACGCCGAAGGCTGGATCGTTGAAATTCAAGGAACCATTTCCAGCCTGGGCACTTGCTCTGGCAACTACCAATTCCTGGTCGATGATGGTTCTGGCACCGTTACCGTCTATGTTGACGCAGACACAGGCGTCAATGTGTGTAACATGGGTGCAGCCAATGGCGAAGAAATTCGCGTCATCGGTTTTGCCACCCAGTTCAATACCCTCAACGAAGTAAAACCCCGTCGCCTAAGTGATGTGCAAGTGCTGCTCGACGCGCCCGTCGTTGTCAGCACCAGCCCAACCAACAATGCAACGGGCGTCCCCACCGACACCCTCATCACCGTTCAGTTCAGCGAACCCGTTTCTGTCACCACAAATTGGTTCGACATCAACTGCACCTTGAGTGGCAATGTAAGCGGAACCTTTGAGCCAGCCGGTCCAGCTACCAGCTACACCATTACACCAGATGTAAACTTCCTCAATGGTGATCTCTGTAATGTGACCGTGGTTGCCGATCAGGTAACAAGCGGCGGCGGGCAAAATATGGCTGGCGATTACAGCTTCAGCTTCCTTGTCGGCACAATGACCTTTGGCGTTTGTGGCGATCCGGCAACCCCCATTCACTTTGTGCAGGGCGATGGCCTGATTTCCCCGCTGACGGGCAGCAGTGTCGTTGTGGAAGGTGTTGTTGTCGGTGATTACCAGACAACATTGGACGGCTACTATTTGCAAGAAGAAAATGCCGACTTTGATGGCGATAACATGACATCGGAAGGCATCTTCGTCTATGATCCCGATGGCACCCCCGATGTCAATGCTGGCGATGTCGTTCGCTTGCAAGCAACTGTGTCTGAATACAATGGCCTGACCGAGTTGGGGACAATCGCCAACTTCAGCGCTTGCGGCACAGATACTGTAACGCCAACCGTCGTCACCCTGCCATTGGCTGAAGCAGACGATTGGGAATTCTACGAAGGGATGCTCATTGCCATTGAGGATGATCTGACCGTAACGAACAATTACTATCTGGGTCGTTTTGGACAGGTTCGCCTGAGCCTGGAACGTCTGGCACAACCAACCAACGTTGTTTTGCCCGGTGCGCCAGCCATTGCGCTGCAAGAGCTGAATAACCGCAGCTATGTCACCATTGATGACGCGGATCCAGCGCAAAATGTGGATCCTATCGTCTATCCTGGCCCGCAATTAACCTTCACCAACACGCTGCGCGGCGGCGATATGGTTCCCAATGGGATTGTCGGCGTTGTGGATCATTACAACAATGATTCGTCTGACGATTACCGCGTTTTCCCGACAGAGCCAGTTACCTTTGAACCGACCAATGCACGTTCAGAAACACCGGTTGACGTCGGCGGTTCCATCAAGGTTGCCAGCTTCAATGTTCTCAATTACTTCAGCACAATCGATACCGGAGCCGCTATCTGTGGACCTTCGCAAAATATGGAATGCCGTGGTGCTGACAGTGCCGAGGAATTTGAACGGCAGCGCACGAAGATTATCAACGCGATTGTGACGATGAATGCGGACATTATCGGGTTGATGGAGATGGAAAACCACGTCACTGATGCAGCACTGCAAGATTTGGTGCAGGGGCTGAATGATGTCGCTGGCGCAGGCACCTATGCTTATGTGAATAGCGGTGTCATCGGCACGGATGCCATCAAAGTGGCGTTGATTTACCAACCGGCAAACGTAACGCCAAGCGGTGATTATGCCATTCTGGACAGTTCGGTTGATCCGGGCTTTATCGACACATTGAATCGCCCTGTATTGATTCAGACGTTTGCTGAAAATGCGACTGGCGAATTGGTGACAGTGGCGGTGAACCATCTTAAATCGAAAGGTTCCGCCTGTAGCGGTGATCCTGACTTGGGAGATGGACAAGGCAACTGTAACCTGACGCGTGTGGCAGCAGCGCAGGCTTTGGTGACTTATTTGGCAACGGACCCGACCAACAGCGGTGTGGATCGTTACCTGATCATTGGTGACTTAAATTCATACGCGATGGAAGATCCGATCCAGACGATTGAAGCTGCCGGTTATACCAATCTGATCTCCCTGTTCCAGGGTGCGGATGCCTATGGCTATTCGTTTGATGGACAATGGGGTTATCTGGATCATGCGTTAGCCAGTGCAGATTTGCTGCCTTTGGTAACGGCCGTTACCGATTGGCACATCAACTCTGACGAACCCGTCTCCTTGGACTACAACGTCGAGTACAAGACCGCCAATCAGCAAATCATTCTGTACGGCGAGGAACCGTATCGCGCTTCCGATCATGACCCGGTAATCATTGGGCTGGAACTGCAACCTGTCGTTGTCACGCCAACCGTGGAAATCGTCACGCCGATGGATGGAGATGTGTTTACAATCACCAGCGGCACGGCCGTTTCCATTCCCGTCACCATTACCACAACCAACTTCGTCATTCCCGATGATGGACATTGGCACTTGTGGATAGACGGCAGCCATGTTGGGCCAGTCATGGATTACATGACCACCGTGGAACTGAGCGAAGGCACGCACGTCATCAGCGCTGAACTGCGCACCCCAGACCATGTTTCGTTGGGCATTGTGGACACGGTAACAGTTACCGTAACAACAGAACCCACAACGCCAGAATACATGTTGTACTTACCGCTCATTGTGAAACCGGCAGAGACAGGGGCAACGGCCGTTCCCCAGTTTGAAAGCCGCACACCTTTACAGAAACCCGTTCTGTAAATCAGGTTCATGAAAAGAACCGCGTTCCTTCACTGGGACGCGGTTCTTTTTTTATTTATTGAATCGCTGCCAGACGACGAGAAGGGAGACGGCGATGACACACAAAATCAGCAGCGTTAAAACGGCCGTTAGCCTACCTCCCGGCAGCAGCCACGCCAACAACGCCACAATTCCCACACTGGCACCCAAGCCTATAACGGCGAGCAAAACGCCCAACAAGAGGTAATCAACCAGCCAACGCCACTTCATGCTTCCTCCCCTCAGGTCAACGCTTCACGCCAAATTTGTTGAATCGCCGCCGCAGATTCCTCGCTCTCCAACAGCCAACCCAACAACGTGGCACAATCACGCGTAAATGCTTCACTTTCTTGAGCAATGGTTAACGGCCGTTGCCACGCCCCACGCACAGCCGCTTCCGCCGGAACCAGCACCAAAACCGCATCATGCAGCAGCGACTTCATCTTGTTGATATGCACCGACACCGGATTTTCCGCATGCACCACATAGCGACTGACAAGCCGAAAACCAGCCGCACGCAGCGCCAGCGTCAGCGCCGCCCAACCTTTCGGATTCCAATGATGAAACGTGAAAATGAGACGGCCGTTTTCTTTGCACAACACCCGGTGTCCCTCCTGAAAAATCTCCGTCAGCAGTTCCGTGTAACGGCTGGCGCGATCATTCTTATGCGGGTCTACGGCCGAATCGGTGATGTCATAGGTCCAATCGGCGGCATCGGGCAGCAAATGGCGCAGCCAGACGCGAAAAAAAGCAGCCAAATCACTGTACTGCACACTGTCAAAATAAGGGGGATCGGTGACGATAAATGACACACTGTCATCCGGCAGCGCCAGCGTCGTCGAAGAGCCTTGCATCAACAAAAAGCGACGCTGCCCCGTTTGCAAATCAGCGTATGCCGTCACTTCCTGACCAGCATCTACTTCACCAGCGATGGGCACAAATTCGGCCGTGTCCTCGCTCAATTTACGTTCGCGCGGCTGCTGTGCCCAGATACGGCCGTTCATAATGCGTGCCTGAAACAATTTATTCAACGTCCCCGACGTATGGCGGCGAAACAGCGGGTTATTCTCCAGCGCCATCGAAGGAAAGGCATAGGCATGATGGGCAAACGTGTGCCGAATCGCGCCAGAACGCCGCTTTGCCGCCCCCTTGTAGCTGCACAGCATTGAATTAAACTCCAACGAAGTCGAAACAAGCAACCCCAAATTCAGCTTGAGCAAAGTCGGCAGCGGTTGCAGCAAATCAATCGCCCGCGCCAGATACAGCAGTTGACGACTGCTGAACAAATCCAGGTAATTCTCAATTCCCTTCAAAACAAGCTGGTGCGACTTGCGCCCTGGCTCAATGGCAAACTCTTCACGCACAAAAGGCAATGTCTCGCGGCAGGCATCGGCACGGCGCAAAGCCGCGCGATCAGCCTCGTCCACCCCCTTAAAAAAGAGCCGGTGCTGCGTGCAATACCCCACAACCACCAATGGTTCATAACGCGCATAATGCGGCAAATCATATTCAGGCGTAAATTCACCTGCACAGTGCGGGCAATGCGTAACCGTTTTTTCATAGATGGGGGGCAATGGCGATGTGGCGGCGGAAACGGCCGTTTCCCCTCCCCCACGACCATCCTCATCCACATGGTACACAGCATGCGTTTGCGGATGCAGGCACAGCGTCGTGCCATCCGCCTCCTGCCGCAGCGTCAGCGAATCCACAAACAGCGCCGGGCCACACGCACAATGCTTGCGCCAGCCATACAACACATATTGCAACTGCGTAGGAGCCTGACAAACCGGGCAGTTCGTCTCAAAAAATGGGTCTAACGCCACGCGCAGCTGCTTGTAAAAACGACGATACGCCTGCTCCAATTCGGTCAGCGGCACTTCCGCCAACGACGCACGCACTTGCAGCATCGGGATAGGGTCCAGGTCTGCGCCAATCACATTGGCCCCCAACCGAATCGCCTCATGCAGCGTTGTCCCGCCACCCATCATCGGGTCTAAAATGATTTTCCCCGCCAAACCGCCAGGCGCATAATAATCACGCGCCGCTTCCTCTGTCACCAACTGCTTCAAGATAAGGCGAAAGGTACTGCCACAACGGCGTGCCCACCATTTGTGCAGGTAACTGTTTGGTCGGTAATGATGTTTATTAAACGTTTCCAGTCGGGCGATCTCGTTCGCAAAGGTTACGTCGAATTCGGTGTCGATGGGCAGCATAGCGTAGTTTTAACGCAATTCCCCCTCAGATACCACAAACTGGCAAGCCGTCAATTCCGTATTCGGCGGGCAGCACATCCCATGCCATATCAGCCATCAACCACCTAATTTCTCAGTTACGAGGAGTGCGAAACGGGCAACGGCCGTTTCTTCGTCACCCAAACCGACCGTGGCCCAGCTTGCTGCACCGCCGCCGCCACCCGCATCCCGCCCAAAGTCGCCCCCGCCGTCGATTGGCCGGGAAAGATAGAATCGCCCACCAGCCACAAATTGGCAATGCCCGTGTATGGGCCGCGTGCATGCCATAAAGACGTTTGCGGGAAGCCGCCAACCATCCCCAAAGCACGACGCGTGTAAGTGGCAAATGTCACCGGCGTCCCTGGCAAAGCCAGCCGCACCGCCTGCCGCAGTCCGGGAACGGCCGTTTCCGCCGCAGCCAGCAGCCGTTCCGCATAAACGGCACGGCGTGCCTCGTAGGCAGCTTTGTCCGTGTGGCGCAGCTGCCACCAGGGAGCAACGGCCGTATGCGTAGACAAAGTAGCCACACGCGTTCCCGCCGGGCCGCGCGTCTCATCCTGCGCATCAGAGAGCGACACAAAGACAGAGTTGCCCTCGCCCAATGGACGCGTGTGGTCGCCGATAATTTGGTGATGGCTGGCGAGATCAGCCGGTAAATGGCTGGCATCCAATCCCAGGTACAGCGTAAAAGCGCCCCAGGTTGGCGTGCGCTGCCGTACCTCGCGGCGCAGTGAGCGCGGCGCAGCTTCGCCCAAAAGTTCAGCCAGGCTCCACGGCGTCAAGTTGGCAACAATATGGTCGCCCGCGACATGCAGCCCGCGTTTTGTGCGCACGGCTGCCGCTTTGCCCGCGCTCATGTCAACGGCCGTTACCTCCTGCCGATACAACACCTCACCGCCATGTGCGCGAATCCAGGCAACCAATGTCTCGGCCAATGCCCCCATGCCGCCATGCACATGGTTGACGCCGCGTCGTGGCAAATCGAGCGCAGCACTGCCATAAAGCGCATTGGCCTTATCGGCTGTCGTTTGTGCCGAAATGAGAAGCTGCCCATCCAAAAAAGCACGAAACATCGGGTCGCCAGCCGCAGCCAGGCTGCCAACGGTACGCAAGAGATAGGGGATGGCGGGCACCGTAGACGGCCGTAATGCCCGCGCCAACGTTAGGCCATCACGCCAGGAGCGCGGCGGCCAGGGAAACGGCCGTGTCGAAACATCCCAACTCGCCTGCGCCAACTTCTCCTGGAGATGCCAAAATGATTCCGCCTGCGGAAAAGCACGCAGACGCTCAGCCTGCCATTGCTGCGGGTCCGCCCATTGCGTCACGGAACGGCCGTCTGGCAAATGAACCACCCACGCCGGATCAGCAGCGCGTATCGGCCAGGTCAGCCCCAACATTTCCGCCAACTGCGCATGTGGCCCGGCAGCCGCAAAGCCGCCAGCCAACGTCGCCCCGGCATCAAACCGGAACTTCTGATGGTAAAATGTCCCGGCACAGCCGCCGGGGTAAACGTGGGCTTCCAATACCGTAACGCGATGTCCGGCCTTGAGCAGCAGCGCGGCTGTCGTTAAACCGCCGATGCCTGCGCCAATAACAATGGTGTGTGGTTGCATAATATCTCAGGAAAGGGAAGGAACACGACGCAGATGCCAGCGCGTCAGCCATTTACGCGCGGTGAAGAGCAGGTAAAGGCCAGGCCGAGCAAAGAGCAGGCGGCTGAACAAGCCGCGCCAAGCGGCATCATGCTCGTATTCGATGTGTTCGTGAATGCGGGTTTGGGTGGGGGAAACGGCCGTAAATTGGTGCCGGTGCTGCCACGATTGCAATGGCCCACGCGCTTGCGTATCCGTGAAACCATGTGCGCCGACATCGCTGTGTACAGCTAGCCAGCGCACCGGCAGCGGCCCAAACCACAGGGTGAACTCCGCTTCTGAACCCGTTTGTAACGGCTCATAGCGATGAATCTGCACAAAAATGGGAGGTGGCGTTAACTTTTTGAGAATGCGCGTGTCGTGGTGGAAGGCGGCAACGGCCGTTAACGGCGCATCCACCACAAATGTATAATCAAACACAGCCATTTCGCGATAACAATCTGCCGCGGCGTTTATGCGGCAAAGCCGGGCGTGGGTGGTTGCGGGACAGGAACATCCGCCGGGTAAATTTGATGCAAGATAGACAAAATCTGGAAAGCGGTGTCTGGCTGGAACGTGTAAAAGCCTTCATAATACCGCTCGTCCCCAAGTAGTGCCGGGATTTCTTGCGCCAACAATGTCATGCTCACACCTTCGCCATAGGCAATGACAAACCAGTAATTCACCAGCGGTGTGTCACTGGTGTCGATGACCCTCACTTTGGGCATCGCCAGCAAATCGCGCAAATCCATCGGGTCGGCATCCGCGGCATAATAAAGCCACAAACCGCGCGTCATGCGGGCTATTTCCCGATACGGCCGTTGCTGCGGAATCAAGCGCGACAAATATTGAAACGACGCGTGAAAGTCAGCGCCCAGTGGCGTTTGCTGCGCCTGGCGTTCAATGATGCGGCTGATTTTTACCATCGCGTCCACCGAAAAAGTGTAGCGAAACGCCATCTCGTTAAAAGCTTGTGCAGGCACAGTATCCAGCACCCGCTCCGCTTGCGGCGTAAACAAAGGCATCATGCGATGATAAAAGGTTTGCAGAATGTCGAGTGAAGGTTTCATTGTTTCATCCTTAAAATAGTTAAAAAGCTCATCACAAAACATATTCTAGACAAATATCGCAAGTTTGTCAATATTTTGTCTATGTATTATCAACAAAAGTTCTGGGTAAAGGGCGTTTTGCTTTGTTAAGCAGTGGTTAAGACCAGGCGACAACGGGAAAGAGCAGGTTAAGATTGTGCCCTATGACAGTGATTGTGAAATCGGCAACAAATAAAAAAGCAAAAAAGAAAAATCGGCTGCGACGCGGCTGTTTCGGTTTTCTGGCGGCCTTGCTGGTGCTGTTAACTTTCCCATTTGCCTGGCGGGTCATGGTTAAGTGGGCCTATCAGCCACAAATTTTCCAGGTAAGTGATGCGCCATCAAAACCGGTGGCGATTGTGCTGGGAGCGGCGGTGTATGGAAACGGCCGTTTAAGCGCCATTCTACGCGACAGAATGGAAACCGCCATAGAGCTTTATCAATCCGGCGTTGTCGACAAAATCATCGTCAGCGGTGACAACAGCGACGTGCATTACAACGAACCACAAGCGATGCTAAATTACGCCATCAGCCGTGGCGTGCCGGAGCAAGACATCCAACCCGATTATGCCGGGCTGCGCACCTACGACACCTGCTACCGTGCCCGTCACATTTTCCAGGTAGAAGCGGCCATTGTCGTCACACAGGAATTTCACCTGCCACGTGCGCTCTTTACCTGCAAGCAGTTGGGGATTGATGCCGTCGGCGTCGGGGCCGATTTACGGCCGTATCGTGGCGCACGCTGGTACGAAGTGCGCGAAACAGGCGCCACGCTGGTCGCCCTGTGGGACGTACTGCGCCGCCAGCCAGCCACCATCATGGGCGACCCGATCCCGCTAGAGTAAAGAC
>JACKBV010000055.1 GCA_020634315.1 Ardenticatenaceae bacterium
CACCGATTACTGATCACCGACTACCGACTACCGATTACCGACAGGAGACCCCATGATCGCAATCATAGATAACTACGACTCATTCACCTACAATCTGGTGCAATACTTTGGTGAACTAGGCTGCGAAATCGAAGTCTTTCGCAACGATGCCATCACCCCCGCTGCCCTGGCCGCATTGCAGCCAACCCAAATCGTCATTTCCCCTGGCCCTGGCGACCCCGATGACGCCGGAATTTCCAAAGAAGTCATCCGTCAGCTTGGCCCACACATCCCCATTCTTGGCGTTTGCCTGGGGCATCAATGTATTGGCGAAGCATTTGGCGGGCAAGTGGTGCGTGCGCCGCGCCTGATGCATGGCAAAACCTCGCAAATGCACCACTATGGCGAAGACCTGTTCACCGGCGTGCCCAGCCCATTCCCCGCCACCCGTTACCATTCGCTCATCGTTGCCGAGCCATTGCCCGCTGTTCTCAAAACGACAGCCTTTACCTCGCAAGGGGAAGTGATGGGCCTGCGACACAGAGAATATCCAATTTACGGTGTCCAGTTCCATCCAGAGTCCATTCTCACCGATTACGGCAAAAAGCTGTTGCAAAACTTCCTGGCGCTGTAAAAAACGAATTTGCAGCGACCGTTTTAGCGGGCAAATTGCCCACACGGAGATCACTGATGCTCAAACCATACATCAAAAAAGTAATGCAGCGAGAAGATTTAACGCTGACCGAAGCCGAAGAGGCAATGAATATCATTATGACTGGGCAGGCTACCCCAGCACAAGTAGGTGGCTATCTGGTAGCGCTGCGCATGAAGGGCGAAAGCATCCCCGAAATTGCGGGCAGCGCCCGCGCCATGCGTGCCAATGCCAGCCCAGTCCATTTGCAAACCAGCGGCGGGCCATTGCTGGACACGGCCGGAACGGGTGGCGATGGCGCACACACCTTCAACATTTCGACCACGGCCGCTTTTATCATTGCCGGGGCGGGCTACAAAGTCGCCAAACATGGCAACCGCGCCGCCTCCTCGCGCAGCGGCAGTGCCGATGTGCTGGAAGCACTTGGCGTGCATCTCGATTTGACGCCAGCGCGGGTGGGGCAATGTATTGATGAAATCGGTATCGGCTTTCTCTTTGCGCCCAAATTTCATCCGGCAATGCGCCATGCCATTGGCCCACGCCGCGAACTGGCCGTGCGCACCATCTTCAACATTCTCGGCCCGCTGACCAATCCGGCCGGAGCGACCCATCAGCTTATTGGCGTTTTTGACGCAGACCTGACCGAGCCGATGGCGCATGTTTTAGGGGAATTAGGCAGTACGGCCGCTTTTATTGTGCATGGGTATGATGGCCTCGACGAACTGACCACCAGCGGCCCCAATCGCGTCAGCCATTTGCAAGCGGGGCATGTGACCACATACGAACTCGACGCGGCTGATTATGGCTTTGCCCGCGGCGATGCGAATGCTTTGCGCGGCGGCGATCCCGCCGAAAATGCCGTTATCTTGCGGGCCATTCTTGCCGGACAAGATGACAGCCCGCGCCGTGATGTGTCTCTGCTGAATGCGGCGGCGGCGCTGACGACGCACACCGGTGATTTTGGCGACGCGCTGGCCCTGGCGCGGCAATCATTGGACAGCGGGGCGGCGTTGGCGAAGTTGGAGGCGTTGGTGGCCGCGAGCCGACAGGCGTGACCCGTCAGCGGGAAGCGCTTTGTGGATACGAATCATGAGCATTTTAGACGAAATTTTTGCCCATAAACGCGGCGAAGTTGCGGCACAGCAACAGCGTGTAGCATTGGTAGACGTGCGCCGGTTGGCGGAGGAAGCGGCCCCGCCGCGCGATTTCCTGGCGGCGCTGCGGCAAAACCCGGCACGGCCGTCTCTCATCGCCGAAGTCAAAAAAGCATCCCCCTCAAAAGGGCTGCTCGCGCCGAACTTTGATCATCTGGCATTGGCGCAAACCTATCACGACCATGGCGCAGCAGCCATCAGCGTGCTCACCGACGAGCGCTATTTTCAGGGACATCTCGATTATCTGCGTGACATTGCCGCTTTGGAAAAACGGCCACCTTTGCTGCGCAAGGATTTTCTCGCCGACCCGTATCAGGTCTACGAAGCGCGTGCCGCCGGTGCCGATGCCATTTTGCTCATTGCCGCGTGTCTGGATGCTGCGCGGTTACGCGATTTGCACACGCTGGCGTGTGAGTTGGGTATGACGCCGCTGGTTGAAGTACACACACAGGCGGAATTAGAGCTGGCGTTAACTTGCCAACCGCTGTTGGTTGGCATTAATAATCGAGATTTGCATACGTTTGTGGTGAGCCTGGAGACGACGCGCCGGTTACGGCCGTTTCTTCCCCCCACTGTCACCGTTGTTGCCGAAAGCGGCATCCACACCCGCGCGGATGTTGCCGCTTTGCGCGACATGGGCGTAGATGCCATGCTTGTTGGCGAGTCATTGGTCACGGCAGCGGACACCGTGGCAAAAATGCGCGAGTTGTTAGCATGAAGGTCAAAATTTGTGGCATCACGCGGTTGGAAGATGGGGTAACGGCCGTTACCCTCGGTGCCGATATGCTCGGCTTCAACTTCTACACAGGCAGCAAGCGCTACATCACACCAGAAAAAGCGGCTGCCATCATCGCCGATTTGCGTGCGCACATGCACGCAAACGCGATGCAGGCGGTGCTTCTGGTCGGTATTTTTGTCAACAGCCCGCGCGAAGAAGTGCAGCAGATCATGACGCAATGTGGGTTGGATTGGGCGCAGTTGTGCGGCGACGAGCCTGTTGAAATGCTGCACGCTTTGTCGGGACGGGCGTTTAAGGCGATACGGCCGTCTACACATCACGAAGCGGACGCGCTCCTGCAAACTTTCGCCAGCCCCCAGCAAACGCCAGCCATCCTCGTTGACGCCTATCAGCCCGGCGAGTATGGCGGCAGCGGGCAAACGGGCGATTGGGCGCTTGCCGCCCGTGTTGCGCATCGTTACCCATTGCTGCTGGCCGGTGGCTTGACGCCGCACAATGTGGGAACGGCCGTTCAGCAAGTTCAACCCTGGGGCGTAGACGTTGCCTCCGGCGTCGAAAGTGCGCCCGGCATCAAAGACGCGCAAAAAGTAGCCGCATTTATAAAGGAAGCAAAAGCAGCGAGTCACAACCGGTGAACCAGACAGCAGCCATTCACCATTCACTGGTTACCGATTACCCAAAAGAGGAACTATGACAACAACAACCCTCCCCAAAAAATTTGGCCCTTACGGCGGACAATTCGTGCCAGAAACGCTGATGCCAGCGTTGGCCGAACTGGAAGCGGCTTATTTGCATTACCGTGCCGACCCTGATTTCCAGGCAGAATTAGACCATTTGCTGCAAACCTATGTCGGCCGGCCGACGCCCCTCAGCTACGCCAAACGCCTCAGCGCCAAACTGGGCGGCGCACAAATTTACCTGAAGCGTGAAGACCTGGCCCACTCCGGCGCACACAAAATCAACAACGCGCTGGGGCAAGCGTTGTTGGCCCAGCGCATGGGCAAACAGCGCATCATTGCCGAGACTGGCGCAGGGCAGCATGGCGTCGCCACGGCAACCGCCTGTGCCTTGCTCGGCCTGGAATGTGTTGTCTATATGGGCACAGTCGATATGGCGCGGCAGGCACCCAATGTTTTTCGCATGCGGCTGCTGGGTGCCGATGTGCGCGGCGTGGACAGCGGCTCGCAAACATTGAAAGACGCGATTAATGAGGCGATTCGTGATTGGGTGACAAATGTTGCCGACACCTATTACCTGCTTGGCTCTGCCCTTGGCCCCCATCCTTACCCAACGATGGTGCGCGATTTCCAGGCTGTCATTGGCCGCGAGACGCGGGAGCAGATTTTGGCGGCGGCCGGGCGTTTGCCAGACAGCATCGTCGCCTGTGTTGGTGGCGGCTCCAACGCCATCGGCATTTTCCACGACTTTCTCCCCGATGAAGCGGTGGATTTGATTGGCGTGGAAGCGGGCGGGGAAGGTGTTCACAGTGGCAAACATGCCGCTCGCTTTGCCGATCCGGCCATTGGCCGACCGGGCGTGCTGCATGGCTGCTACACCTATGTCATGCAGGATCAGGATGGGCAAATTGCCCTCACGCACAGCATCAGCGCCGGGTTGGATTATGCGGCTGTTGGCCCGGAGCACACCCAACTGCGTGACCTGGAACGTGCCTTTTACACATCCGCCACCGATGAAGAAGCGTTGCAGGCATTTCAGGCATTGTGTGAAAACGAGGGCATCATTCCTGCTCTGGAGTCGTCTCACGCCGTTGCTGAAGCGATCAAACGCGCACCAACGCTGCCGCCTGACCACATCATGGTTGTCAATCTTTCCGGGCGCGGCGACAAGGATTTGGACACGGTGATTGGGGCAATTGGCGGCTAGAACCGGTAAGCAGTTATCGGTAATGGGGATTAACATGCAACCTTTAGAGGCTATCACAAATACATTTGCACAGAAAAAACCGGCTTTTATGCCGTACTTTACGTTGGGTTATCCTGATTTGGCGACATCTTTGGATGTGATTGAGGCGTGCGCAGCCGCAGGCGCAGACATGATGGAGTTGGGCGTGCCTTTTTCTGATCCGCTGGCCGATGGGCCAACGATTCAGCACAGCACGCAGGTCGCGCTGCAAGGGGGGATGACGGTGGAGAAATGTTTAACGGCCGTTTCCCACCTACGCGCCCGCCATATCACCATTCCCTTCATGCTCATGGGGTACATCAACCCCATCCTCGCCTATGGCCTGGAACAATTCGTGGCAGCGGCGGCGCAGGCTGGGGTCAATGGCTTCATTGTGCCCGATCTGCCTCCTGATGAAGCAGACGAATTGGCGGCATTGAGCGCGGCGCACAATTTAGCACTCACCTATTTGCTTTCTCCCAACAGTTCAGACGAGCGCATCAAGCTGGTGACACAAAAATCAACCGGCTTCACCTATCTCGTTTCTGTCACCGGCATTACCGGAGCCAGGCAAGAATTGTCGCAGGCATTGGGCGATTTTATTCGCCGTGTTCGTGTACATGCTAACGGCCCGTTGGCTGTGGGCTTTGGCATTTCCACACGGGCGCAAGTTGAAGCGGTGGGCGCATTGGCTGATGGCGTTATCATCGGTTCGGCGCTCATTAAAGCCGTGGATGCGGCGACAGATAAGGCGGAAGCCGCTGCACGATTTGTGCAAGAAATGGTCGGGTGACGGCGCATTGGAGAGTGGAAACCTGGCCGTTTTCATTCTCCAACGCCAATTCCCCGTTGACCAACAAACCCACCTTCTCTACAATCCACCCCATGTTATCCTTGCCTGAATTTGAGGCGCTGGTGATGGAGGCGATGGACAGTTTGCCACCATTTTTCCAAGAGCGCATGAATAATGTGGAGCTGTTGGTAAAGCCCTGGCCGACAGCCGCAGAACTGCACGCGGCGCACGTCCCCGCCGGACACACCTTGTTAGGACTTTACCGGGGTATTCCACTCACCGAACGCACCAGTGGCTATAATCTGGTGCCGCCGGATACGATTACACTTTACCAAGGCCCCATCGAACGCGCGGCTGCGGGCGATTTCGCCGCCATTCGTGCCCAGGTGCGCCACACGGTTATCCATGAAATCGCGCATCATTTTGGGATCAGCGATGAGCGGCTGCGCGAGTTGGGCGCCTATTGATGAAGAAGGTTTCTATGGCAACTTTATCTATTGACGAAAGTTTTTTACGCGACACATTAAATACGTTGATTCGTACGAATTCGATCAACCCGACGTTGGCGGTTGATGCGCCAGGTGAAGGGGAAACGGCCGTTTACGTAGCCAACACCCTGCGCCAAATGGGACTCGATGTCACTCATTACGAAGTGCAGCCGGGTCGGCCTAATGTGGTGGGCAGATTGGTGGGAAATGGAAACGGCCGTTCGCTTCTCCTTAATGCCCACATGGATACCGTTGGCGTCGATGGCATGACCATTCCCCCGTTTGACCCCATTTTGCGCGATGGCAACGTGTACGGGCGTGGCACGCAAGACATGAAAGGGAGTCTGGCGGCGATGTTGGCCGCCGTCAAAGCCTTGGTTGATGCGGATGTGAAGTTGGCGGGCGATGTGTTGTTAACGGCCGTTTGCGATGAAGAGTACAGCAGCATTGGCAGCGCCGACCTCGTCACCCACCCCGAATTCCACGCCGATGCGGCCATCGTCACCGAACCAACCGATCTCGCCGTCTGCCGTGCCCATCGCGGGTATGTTTGGTACAACGTCGAGACATTCGGCCGTGCCGCACATGGCAGCCGCTTCCAGGATGGCATTGACGCCAACATGCGCATGGGGCGCTTCCTGGCGGAGTTAGACAAACTTGAACAAGAACTGCGCCAGCGCCCACCACACCCATTGGCCGGGCCACCTTCGCTGCACGCGGCGCGTTTGCAGGGAGGCAGCGAGATCAGCATTTATGCCGCGCACTGCCTTTGCCAGATTGAGCGGCGCACGATGCCCGGCGAGACGGAAGCGCAGGCCACGGCCGAATTGCAAGCCATCGTTGATCGTTTATCCGCTGCCGATGATACATTTCGCGCCACAGTGACGCCCTTTTTCCAGCGTGAGCCGTTTGCCAGTGAACCAGATTCACCCATTGCCCAGGCTGTGACGGCGGCGGCGGCGCAGCGGTTGGGACACGCGCCAGCGCAAGTCGGCCAGCCCTTCTGGACGGACGCCGCGCTCTTTGCGGCGGTCGGTATGGATGCGGTGCTCATTGGCCCGATTGGCGGCG
Organism: Ardenticatenaceae bacterium; assembly: GCA_020634315.1. GTDB lineage: Bacteria > Chloroflexota > Anaerolineae > Promineifilales > Promineifilaceae > JACSRF01. The sequence continues at coordinate 6,779 of JACKBV010000055.1, forward strand.
GTTTGCACAGTGCGGTGGAATGGGTCGATCTGGCTTCGGTAATGGACCTGGCGGCGATTTTAGCGGAAACGGCCGTTCGCTATTGCGGCAGCAACTGAGAAAAAGATAACCTCAAACTTGCGGGAGCAACACCATGAGCGAAACCAACACATCCTCAAAGCGGCGTCCTACGCCGAAAGAATTACGCTTGAGCATCTTCTTACCCATCGCCATCACCCTGGCAATTTGGGTTGTCGGCGCGGTCATTCTCGTCATCGTGCCACAGCAGCTTTACTTGGGATTGGGCTTGCTCATTGGCATTAGTCTGGTGATTTACCTGATTGTGTGGACACGCCGGGCGCGAACATCGCTGCGCATTGTCGCCATCTTGTTCGCCTTACCCGCACTGGTTGGCCTTTCTTGGGGCACAATCACCGGCAGTTTTACCTACACATTTACCGGCTTGCTGATCACATTCGTGCTGCTGTTGCTACAACGCGTCCTCAACACGCCCCTCTCTTACCGCGCCGCTTATCGCTCTTTCAGCCGTGGCGATTATGAGATGGCGCTCGACTTGATCAGCAAATCGATTACCGCCCGCCCTGATTTCTGGCAATCGTACCAACTGCGTGCCCTCATCTACTTGATGAAAATGAATTTCATTCATGCCGAACGAGATGCACAAAAAGCAGCCGACCTGAACCCCGGTGCGCACCCTGTTTACAACACGTTGGGGCAAATTTATCTGGCACAAAATCGTTTTGAGGCAGCAGAAGAAATGTACGCAGTGGCGCTGACTTATGCGCCAGATTACGCACTGTACAATTATCACCTGGGGTTGAGCCAATATCGCCAGGGGAAATATGAAGCAGCGGCAGCAGCACTGGCCGCCGCGACACAAGGCACACTGCCCCAAGACGAGTACGATTTACAGGCGTGTTATTATCTGGGACGCAGTTTGGAAAGACAGCAGCAAGCTGCTGCGGGGGAAGCGTTTGCAGAAATGGCGCACTTTAGCGCCGCCTTGCCTATGCTGCGGCGGCAAATCAGCCATTTGCCGGAATATCCCCACAAAGCAATGCTCCAGGCAGATGTCGAGGAAATCGAGCAGCGATTGGTGGCTGATAATTCACGAGAGAACTGACTTTGCGGAAGTCAGGCCAGGTCTTCAAATAGCTGTTAGCGGATTTTGTCTGCCAGGCCGCTGTTGTCACCTTGCACACGCCAGACATAAACGGCGAACTGCGGAATGTTGGTGCGGTCAACTCTGCTTTGGCGGTGGTACTGGCGATCCGTGAGTGTTATCTGACGGCGAAAACGCAGCCCGTCTACCGTGGGATCGTCAACATCGAGAACATCTACAGCCAGCACATGCCCCTGTGTGCCGCCTGCATTTTTATCTTCGGAGATGATGTAACGGCCGTCATAATACCCCTTGACATTTGCGACAGAGGCCGTGCCAATTCCTGGCGGCTGCGGGAACATACGCGCGAAGCTGCCCTGCCCCTGAAAATTCCAGCCAAGCTCCTCCATGATGCGATAGAGAATAGAATCCTCTACCTCCCCTTCCTGGCTGCTAAAGGCGGCCGCAAGTTTCTTTTCTACGCTGAGACTGTCCGGAAAACCAAGCGCATAGGTAATGGCAGCCCAAACGCAGTCATGCTTGTTGAACTCGGCATCTGTACGGCCGATTTTGCGTGACGAATCCTTTGGCTTGAGGCCATCATCATAAATGGCGTCAATGGCACTTGCCAATGTTTTGTCGTTATAGCTGTTGTCATCCCAGGTATCATCTTCCTCGTCCGCACGCATATCTCCTTTGGCCTTGAGGCTGTATGCCGCGTTTTGTGTACTCCGAATTTTCGCCAACAATTTCAGCCGATAGGCAAGCTTATCCTTGGGTGGAGAGCCAAAATTGTCAGGGAAATGTTGTGGCGGGGTGAATTGCACGTAATCCTTGAGGACGCGCAGCTTGTCGCTTTTCTCCTCTGTGCTGAGTTTGCGCTGAATAGTCGAGGAGCTGCTCGGAGTAACTTGGGGTGTGTGCTTTGCCGGCTGCGCTTGCAGCCTTTCTGGCAAATTGTGTTGGTTGTGATGGTCTCCAACTGCCTGACGTTGCACATTTCCTGACAAGAGATTGCCCAGCGCCTGGTTGCCGATTGCACGTTGCAAATGGGCCATATCTCCTGGCGTAAGCGCGGCCGGGTCAAAATTGGCTTGTTGCAGGGTGGCTGGGTGGATTTGTTGCGGCGTTTGGGTGTCAGATTCTTTAAGCGGGTTGGTTTGCTTTTTAGGGGAACCAGTTTTGTCTTCGCGATAAGCAGGGGTTTGCGAGGGCATATTTGTTTCCTTTTTGCAGAATTCAGATGGGCATTACAACACTGCCATAAAGTATAACGCATCTTGGCTGCGTTCTGTGATGAGCTTTTTATGACATTTGGCTGCGTTATAG
>JACKBV010000056.1 GCA_020634315.1 Ardenticatenaceae bacterium
TGGCCCCACATTCCTGGAAATGGCGAACACCTTGACCGTCAGCGCGGACGCGCCGGAGACTGGGCCAGTTGACGAACCAACCACTGCTGCTGAAATACGTCAATGGGCGAGCAGCGCCGTTGCCAGCACCGAATACGACACCGATTCCTGGTCGGCACAACAAACCACTGGCGAACCCGACACCTTCGAGTGCGGCGACATTACCACTGCCTGGGCTTCTGCCAGCAGCATCGAAATCGCCACACTTGATGTTTATTATGATGTGCCTGTTTTCGCTACCGAAGTAAACATCTACCAGACCTACAACCCGAACCAGGTGGTGAAGGTAGAGGCAATGGGCGTAGATGGCGAAATGTTCACCTTGTACAACGGTGAAGCAGAAATCGTGGACGATCCGTGCCCCTATGTGCTCAACATTTCTGGCGATGGAGAACAAACCAGCTTTGCCGTTATCGGTTTGCGCATCACTGTCGATCAAGAAACACTGGCCGTTGGTTGGAACGAAATTGACGCCGTGGAACTGGTTGGCGTGCCTGCCAGTGGCAGCGCTGATAGCGGTAGTACAGGCGCTGTCAGCCCCGCTCCTGTCGCTGGCGAAGGCGATTTGAGCGTCACCTTTGTGCAGGATGACAGCGAAGTTGCGTTCTCTTTCTTCATTGACAATCCATCGACTGACATGAGTGTGGAAGACAGCACATATGAAGCGACGCTGTATGACGCCGATGGCAATGTCCTGGAAACAGAAAACGGCTATGTTGATTTACTGCTGCCCGGACAGCAAACATTAATTGCCGACAGTGTCTATCTGTCTGATGATGCCGTCGTGGCACAGCTGGCTGTGACCTTTACCTATGGCGACGAAACGACAGTTGACATCGCCCCCGATTTTCTGGCTGTTGCCAATCCTGCTTACTATGCGGATGAATATTTCCCCATTGCTACCGGTGTTTTGAGCAGCCAACTTGAGCAAATCATCACGGATGTGCGTGTCAATGCTGTGGCGTTCGATGCGGACGGAAACGTTGTTGGCAGTGGTTACAGCTACACAGACTTTGTGCCCGCCGGTGGCAGCACTGGCGCCAGCATTTACATGACCGTTGGCGGCGATGTCGATCATGTGGAACTGTATCCCCTTGTTACCAGCCTCTCTGACCTGGTAGACCCGGCCGATCAAGGTTTGACATTGACCGATCTTGGCTTTGGGCAAGATGATGTGGAGTTAGGATATGCGTTCTTGTTGGAGAACAATTCCGACGCTACCCTGGCTTACTCCATTTACCAGGTGACCGCTTATGATGTGGATGGTGCCGTTGTGGAATCAACTTCTGGTTACATCAACACCATTTTCGCGGGCGAGGCGTTTGGCGTTGGCGATTCTATTTATCTGCCAGAGGATGTGGTCGTTGACCGCGTCGTTGTGCAGGTGCTGGATGGCAGCGCCCAAGATCATGACGAGTTGACCGAGAATCCATTCACGGCTACCGATGGCGTGTTTGTTGCGGACAGCTTCTTCCCGCAGGTGACGGGTACGCTAAACAATGCCTATGGCAAGCCGGCGACGGATGTGCTCGTCTATACTGTGCTGTATGATGCCGCTGGTAACATTATCGGTGGTGGCTTCACCTATGTTGATGAGGTTCCCGCAGCCGGTAGTGTCGATTTCGAGACCAGTGTTTCCTTAGAGGCTGACGCTGAGGTGGCGACGGTGCAGATGTTCGCTACTGTGTCTGGTTTAACTGAGTTTAGCGAGTAAGATATGAGAGAGCGGCGCTTCGTGTAGAAACGGCCGTTTCCCAAACGCTAGCAAAAGCGGGGATGAGAAGGTGTCGGGTAAACCCAAGCCTCTCAATCCCCGCTTTTTGTTTTGAAGATAGTGCTGTTGCCGCGCCGGGTTATAACGCTTCATGTTGTATAATGGCGCGTATGCCGAACACAAACCCCTTGCTTTACCGCGCTGCGCTGGAGGATTTTCGCCGATTAAAGCGGCAAGCTGCTTTGCGCCAGGTGGTATCGCGCCTCACCGGCCATTCCAGTGAACTGCTTGCGTATGGAGACGTCGAAACTTATTTGCAGCCGACCGCGCAAATTGAGCATGGTTTGCAAGAGATTCCGGTGGCGGCCATTGTGGGCAGTGTCGGCCGTTATCAGGATTTTACGCGTGATTTTTTGCCGAAACGGGACAGTGATGCCGAACGATGGGCGCGGGTGAAATCGGCCATTTTGGATGCACGCCCGATGCCGCCCATTGAAGTGTACAAAGTGGGCGGTGTGTACTTTGTGAAGGATGGCAATCATCGTGTGTCGGTGGCGCGGCAGTTGGGCACGGAGACGCTGACGGCTTATGTGACTGAGGTCAAGACGCGCGTTCCACTGACGCCGCAGGATGACCCAACGCAGGTCATTTGCAAGGCGCGTTACACGGAATTTTTGAGTGAAACCAACCTGGATAAGTTGCGCCCGGACGCTGATTTGTTGATGACTTACTGTGGCGAGTATGAGACGTTTTTGCGTCAGATTGCCACACATCACGGCTGGCTGCAATTGAAATGCCAATGCCTGATGTCTGCTGATGAGGCTGTGGCCGATTGGTATGATCGGGTGTATACGCCAGTGGTGAAGATGATCCGCAAGGGGGGTGTCTTGCGCCATTTTCCTGACTGTACGGAAGCGGATTTGTATATTTTGCTGCTGCGACGGCGCGAGGAGTTGAATGAGCTGTTGGGTTGGCAGGTGGATACGGAAACGGCCGTTGCCTCTCTGGCAATCCCCACACGCTCCATTGGGCAGCGGCTGTGGGATGTCGTCGTCCCGGAAGAGTTAGAGGATGGCCCCACGCCGGGACAGTGGCGGCAGCGGCGGCTTACGCCGCGTGGTGTTGCTGACCAGCGGGGCGAAACGCTTTTCCGTGCCATTCTGACGCCAGTGCGTGGCTCGCACGCTGATTGGCAGATGTTGGATTCGGCAATTGAATTGGCACAGCGGGAAAACGGCCGTCTTCTTGGCCTGCATGTTGTCAAAAATAAAGCGGAAACAGGCAGTGTGCTGGCGCAAAAAGTTGAGGCCAGTTTTGTCAAGCGCTGCCGCGCTGCCGGTGTGCCGTATGACTTTGCCATTGATGTGGGCAGCATTACGGACACCATTATCAGACGTGCTGCCTGGACAGATTTGGTGCTGGTTCCCTTGCCCGCAGCGTCCGCACAACGCACGCAGGTTGGTGCGCATATGGCGGCGTTGGTGCAGCGCAGCCCGTGCCCGATATGGGCGCTCCCCGCTGCTCGTTCCGCGATGGATCATGCCTTGTTGGCTTATGATGGCAGTCCCAAGGCTGAAGAGGCGCTGTTTGTTGCCACGTATCTGGCGCTGCGCTGGCAGATTGCGCTGACGGTGATCACGGTGGAAACGGCGTACACGCCGGCAACGGCCGTTGACCGTGCTCGTGCTTATCTAGAAGAGCATGAAGTGAACGCGGAATTTGTGCTGCGGGCGGGGGATATTGCGGCGGCGATTCGGGAAACGGCCGTTGCCCGTCAAACCAACTTACTCATCATGGGCGGCTTTGGTTATCGTGCCATGCTGCACCGTTTCCTTGGCAGCACCGTAGACAACATCTTGCGCAATTTCCCGCAGCCAACCCTCATTTGCCGTTAGCGAAACCTCGGCAGAACTCCAAAAATTTGCTCATTTTTCTCCCCTCGTTATACTAATATGAAAGTGTTGCTTGTGTGTAGCACTAAAATCAGTAGCATCCACAACTATTCTCACGCGAAATCAATTTCCGCATACGCGGTCAATCCTTATATATCGTCAGGCTAACGACGATCCCAACTGAATGACACAGTGATGGCTTTCTATTCGTTATCGTCTGATAACGACAGAGAAATAATCATAAATAATGATGTTGATTCTGATAAACGTCACGAGCATGTGTTCTATTTGTTTATCTGTATGCAAGTCAGAGGAGGTGAGGCCCGCTAAGATATTTAGTGAAACGGCGTCGTTTAGATTTCGAATTAGTGAGATTTTTTGATACTGATTGGAGGAGATTGAACATGAACAAACGAACAACCATTTTGATTTTAGCCTTATTGCTGCTGTCTTTAGTTCTGGTTGCTTGCGGTGGCGGTGACACGCAAACAGTGGAAGTAACCCGCATTGTAGAAGTGACCCGTGTTGTGGATGCCGGCGGCGATGTGGCTCCAGCCCCTGTGCTCGGCGATACATTGGAAACGGTGCGCAATCGCGGCGCGGTTAAGTGTGGTGGCAACCAATCTGTGCCCGGTTTTGGTTATATCAACCCCGATACCAACGAATTTGAAGGTTTTGACATTGACTTTTGTAAAGCTGTGGCCGCAGCCGCTTTGGGCGATGCCACCAAATTCGAAATTCGCCCCACCACAGCCAATGAGCGCTTCCCTGTGCTGCAATCTGGCGAAATTGACGTCCTCATTCGCAATACCACCTGGACTCTCAGCCGTGACACCAACTTGGGTGCAGACTTCCAACCCACCACATTTTATGATGGGCAGGGCATGATGGTGCGTAAAGAGACCGGCATCACTGACCTGGAAGGTTTGGAAGGCGGTACGATTTGTGTGCAGTCGGGCACGACCACAGAAAAGAACCTGGCTGATGTCTTCCGCGCCAGAGGCGTTGAGTTTACGCCGGTTGTCTTTGATGATGCCGACAAGACCCGCGAAGCATATGATCAAGGTCAATGCGATGGTTTCACCACGGATAAATCTGGCCTCGTGTCGCAGCAAATTTTGTTGGCGGAACCGGATGCCCACGTCATTTTGGACGAAACCATGTCTAAAGAGCCGCTGGGGCCGTTGACGCGTCATGGCGATAACAACTGGGGCGACATTGTGATGTGGACGGTGAACTGCACCATCCAGGCGGAAGAGCTGGGCATTACGTCTGAGAACGTGGACAGCTTCCTCGGCGGTGAAGACCCTGTTGTGCAAAACTTGCTCGGTGAAGTTGGCGATTTGGGCACATATATGGGTTTGAACGCGGATTGGTGTTACCAGGTTATCAAACAAGTTGGTAACTATGGTGAAATCTATGACCGTAACCTGGGTCCCGACACGCCGTTTAACCTGGCTCGTGGGTTGAATGCGCTGTGGACTGATGGTGGTCTGCTTTATTCCCCGCCTTTCCGTTAGACCGGCGATTTGTTGTGATGTATTGAACACAGCCCGACAAGTAAGCGTCGGGCTGTGTTTTAACCGGTTATTGTGGGGAAACGGCCGTTTCCCCTTACCCTGACTTTTGAGAGGGGGCCTGATGACAGACATAACCCCAAACATATCCCAAAACGAAGACTCCATCCCCTTTTGGCGTGACACCCGTGTCCTGGGGATACTGGCACAAATAGCCTTCCTTGCCGCAGTCATCCTGGCCGCGGCCTGGATCTTGAGTAATGTGCTGGCAAACATGGACAAACTCGGCGCGTTTCGTTGTGCCGATGGCTCCAGCAGCTTCTTGTGCGGTTTCAATTTCCTCAACATCGATGCCCAATTCGATATTGGGGAGACAACCTTCATTACCTACGACCCCAGCAATCCCTTTTCACGGGCGTTAATCGTAGGAGCCTTGAACACATTACGCGTTGCCTTTTTTGGCATTATTCTGGCCACGCTGCTTGGCACATTTGCCGGGATCGCACGCCTGTCTCCCAACTGGCTCATCAGCAACATTGCCAAGTGGTATGTAGACCTGATGCGCAACACCCCACTGCTCTTACAGCTATTTTTCCTTTATTTTGGCGTTATTTTATTACTGCCCCCTATCCGCGAAGCGATTCAACCGTTTGGGCTGCCGATTTTCATGAGCCAGCGCGGCATTGATATGCCCTGGCCTGTTTTAATGCCCTCCGGCAACCTTTTGCTCATCTTTGCCTTGGTCGCCGTGATCATTGCGACTGCCATTTGGGTGGTGTTGGGGCGACAGGAGATTGCCCAGGGCAAACGCACCTATCGCCCTCTATGGGTTTTGGCTGTGCTGCTGGTCATCATCGCGGCTGGCTGGTTTGCCGCCAGAGCGGCGGGAACCGGTAATCAAGCTGCGCTCGTCCAAACGGAGTTGGGTGTCACTGAATTTGCCGATTTGTCCGGGATTGTGCAGCAGCGTTTGGGCATTGATAACCTGACCGATGTGCCACAATTGGTGGCGGCGGGCACACTATCACAGGAGATGGTTGACGCGGCGGCGCTCAAAGTCTGCGCTTTACGAGACGATTCCACCGAGATTAATCTGGCCGCCGAATTACGTCAGGCCAGCATCCCCTTTGCTGTACAGCGCTTCAATCGCGTTAATCTCGTGGTCGATGCCTTTACGGCCGGAGAGTGTGACCTTTACGTAGCTGACCAGGAGAGTTTGCACGCGGTTGCCGATGCAGGCGCACAAATTTCTGTGGCTGAACTGCCATTGCGCCTCTCATTACCCAGCTTGCAAGGGCTAAATTTTGCCGGTGGCTACAAGCTCACGCCGAACTTTGCCGCTATTTTAATTGGCCTGGTTCTCTATACGGGTGCATTTATTGCGGAGATTGTCCGTGCCGGTATCCAATCGGTGCCCAAAGGGCAGTCTGAAGCGGCGCGGGCGCTGGGTCTCTCGGAAACACAACGGCTGCAACTGGTTGTGCTGCCGCAGGCCCTGCGTGTGATCATTCCGCCACTTACCAGCCAATACTTGAATCTGGTTAAGAATTCTAGTCTGGCAATTGCCGTGGGCTATCCTGATTTATGGTCAACGGCTTTTATCACGTTGAACCAGTCCGGGCAGGCGGTGCAGGTGTTTATCATTGTGATGGCTTCTTACTTGAGCTTTAGCCTGTTTATTTCGTTCTTGTTGAACTGGTATAACCAGCGGATTGCCCTGGTGGAACGATGATTGAGCCGCAGAGGATGGGATCATGACGACATTGAAACAAAATTCGCCAGGACGGACGCCAGGTGGACGAGAAGTCCATTTTAATTTGCGTCAGTTTTTGCAGGAAAATTTGATGCGCAGTTGGCCGCTGACTTTGTGGCTGGTTGTGCTGATTTATCTCACCGGGCTGATGGTTTGGGGACAGCTTCAGGCGGCTCCGGCGCTGACGCTGGTTGTGTTGGTGGGATGGTTGGTGTCGGTGGGGTTAACGGCCGTTAACGAGATCACCCGCCATCACAACGCCATTACCTATTGGTTGAAAAACAACCTCTACAGCTCTATCAGCAACACATTTGTCACCTTACTGCTGCTGTTATTGATCATTGCGGGCATTCGCGGCTTCATTGGCTGGGCATTTATTCGCGCCAGCTTCACCACCGACCCCGAAGCCGCAGTCGCAACCCTGGAACAATTTGAAAACCCAGGCGCGAATTGGGGTGCGGTTGCCGACAACATGCGCAACTTAATGGTTTTCCGTTGGCCGCGCAGCGAAGATTGGCGGCTTTGGTTCATCATTGCCTGGAATGTCATTCTGTTCATTCCCAGCCAGTTCGTCTACCGCCGCGAAGCCTTCCGTAAATCTCTGCTGCGCCGAGTCATAACAATTTTATGGGTGCTCACCCCCGCTATCGCCTTCTTGCTTTTGCGCGGCCTTGGCGGTGAAGAATCCTTCCTCGCCACGTTGAATCCTGACCAGGCGTGGGGCGGATTCCTGCTCACCCTGGTAGTTGCCATCTTTGCCATCGTTGCTTCATTTCCGTTGGGCGTGTTGCTGGCATTGGGGCGGCGCAGCCAGATTCGCGGCGTACCGGCGCGTGTCACCTACGGGGTTGCCATTTTGCTGACCGCCGCCTTCCTGATTACCAGCACATTTCCCGGTTTACGCAATGCGCAAACTGGCGCAGCCCGCGTCCTTGCCTTTTGGCCTTTGCTCATTCCACTGCTGGCTTACCTGTTTCAGCGTGTGTTCAAGGGCAATGTGGTTGCCTTATTCAGCACGTTTTACATCGAGACTGTGCGCGGTGTGCCATTTATCACGGTCCTTTTCATGTCCATCATCCTTTTCCCTATTTTCTTGCCGCCGGGGCTGGAGGTTTTAGGGACATGGCGTGTCATGGTTGCGGCGGCACTGTTTGCGGCGGCCTATCTGGCAGAAAATGTGCGTGGTGGTTTGCAGTCGCTAAACAAAGGGCAATATGAAGCAGCCGACGCGCTGGGCTTGAACACATTGCAAAAATACCGTTTCATCATTTTGCCGCAGGCGCTGCGCATTGTGATTCCGGCTATTGTTGGGCAATTCATTGGCTTGTTTAAGGACACAACGTTGGTTGCCATTGTTGGTTTGGTGGAATTTTTAGGCGCAGCCAATCTCATCACCGCCCAGCCTGATTGGTTGGGGGTGCGGCGCGAACCATACGTTTTTATTGCCCTTGTTTATTTTGTGGGCAGCGCCGTGATGGCCGGTTACAGCCGACGCCTGGAAGCGCAGTTGGGTGTAGGGCAGCGGTAGTTGGTAAACCGTAATCCATAAGCCGTGAACCGCTTTGGGTTTACGAACGCAGGGAGAAGAGATGACAGCAACAAAGAGCTTTGGGCATAAAGAAGAAATCATTGTCTGCCAGGACGTGCGTAAATGGTATGGGGAATTTGAAGCACTGAAAGGGGTTAGCTTGACGGTGAAACAGGGGGAAGTGGTGGTGATTTTAGGGCCTTCGGGGTCTGGTAAATCTACCTTTATCCGCTGTATCAACCGCTTGGAAGAGCATCAGGAAGGGGTCATTATTGTGGATGGCATTCCGTTAACCCACGATGTACGCAATATTGCCGAGATTCGGCGCGAAGTGGGGATGGTTTTTCAGCAGTTTAATCTGTTCCCACACCTGACGGTGTTAGAGAATGTGACGTTGGCTCCCATTCATGTACGTAAATGGCCCAAGGACAAAGCAGAGGAACGGGCGATGCATTGGCTGACCCGTGTTGGTATTCCTGAGCAGGCCAATAAGTATCCGGGCCAGCTTTCT
>JACKBV010000057.1 GCA_020634315.1 Ardenticatenaceae bacterium
CCATCGTCTGGCGCAGCCAAAACGGTGGCGTTGAGGGCAGTGAAGAGAGCGAGGAAAATGAGAACGGCCGTTCCCATTGCCATGCCTATTTGCCCCAATCGGCTTTTTCTTGAATTCATGTTTTTACCTCCAGATACAGCATTGTTCATTCCTAGAACGCATCAATGCGTACATAGTTAAATCGCCCTTTTCGGGATTTGTGTGAATATTTTTGGGTAAAAAGGGCGGGTTGAAATAGGTTGGAAAGATTACCGAAGGACACCGTAATCTTAGCAGCAAACGGGAGCAGAGCAATAAATACGTTTTGTTCATAATAACCAGTGAGACCCGCATTCCTTCGTGAGTTTTGTGCTTGACATCACCTCACCCCTTCACTATACTTTGCCACAGTTTACAACTTAAATACGTCACTTTTATCCAGAGAGGTGGAGGGAACGGCCCGATGAAACCTCGGCAACCCGACTACAGAGTTAGGGTGCCAATTCCGTCAGAGTAATCTGGAAGATGAGAGCGTCGTTTGTGTGGTCTGGTAAATACCAGAAAGCAAACAAGGCAAACAAAGCCCCTCTCAATTCGAGAGGGGCTTTTTCATTTCCTTGTGACACAAAAGTCTTGTCCGGACAAGCCCACGCGATAACGCCCCCCGTTCTGTGACGTCAAAAATCAAAGGAGAATATGGAATTATGAGCGAACGTGAGCTTGGTTTTACCACGCGGCAATTGCACGCTGGTCAGCAGGCAGATCCCACAACGGGTAGCCGTGCTGTGCCCATTTATCAGACATCGAGTTACCAGTTCCAAAATACGGAACATGCGGCGAATTTGTTTGCCCTAAAAGAGTTTGGCAACATCTATACACGCATCATGAACCCAACAACGGATGTTTTGGAGCAGCGTCTGGCGAGTCTTGAAGGGGGTGTGGGGGCATTAGCGGCTAGCAGTGGACACGGCGCACAGACAATGGCGATTTTGACGCTTTGTGGACAGGGAGATCATATTGTCAGCAGCAGCCGTCTTTATGGCGGTACCTATAATCAGTTTAACTACACATTTCCTCGCCTGGGGATCGATGTAACCTTTGTCGATCCATCCGATCCGGAAGCATTTGCCGCCGCGATACGGCCGAATACGAAAATCATTTATGGCGAAACACTCGGCAACCCGGACATCACCGTTTTCCCCTTTGCCGAAGTAGCAGACATCGCCCAGGCACACAATGTCCCGCTCTTTATCGACAACACCTTTGCCACACCCTACTTATGCCAGCCGTTCGCCTGGGGCGCAAACATCATCACCCACAGCACGACGAAGTTCCTGGGCGGGCACGGCACAACCATTGGCGGGATTATTGTCGATGGTGGGAACTTTGATTGGCGCAGCGGCCGTTTCGCGAACTTCACCGAACCCGATCCCAGTTATCATGGCCTGGTTTATGCCGATCTTGGAGCGCCCGCCTTTATCTTGAAGGCGCGAGTGCAGATTTTGCGTGATATTGGCGCGTGCCAGGCTCCCTTCAACGCCTGGGCCACATTACAAGGGGTCGAGACGTTGAGTTTGCGCATGGATCGGCATGTGCGTAATGCACAGGCGGTCGCCGAATTTTTGGAAAGCCATGCGCAGGTCAGTTGGGTGTCTTATCCAGGATTGCGCAGCCATCGCGATTATGAACGGGCGCAAAAATATCTGCCCAAAGGGCCAGGCGCGATTCTGGGGTTTGGCATTAAGGGTGGCCGTGCCGCCGGCGAGAAGTTTATCAATAACTTGAAATTGTTCAGCCATCTGGCGAATGTAGGCGATGCCAAGAGTCTGGCGATTCATCCGGCAAGCACGACACACAGCCAGTTGAGCGAGGGTGAACTGGAAACGGCCGGTGTCACGGCCGATTTCATCCGCTTAAGTATTGGGCTGGAGGATATTGAGGATTTGCTCTGGGATTTGGACCAGGCATTGGCTTAGCTCGCAACCCGTTGCCCGTAATCCGTAATCCCTAAAATTACGGATTACGGCGCACGGATTACGATTCACGACGAGTATCATGATTCCCACAAATTCTATAGGCATTGTAGAGACACAGACCTTCACCTTTGCACAAGATGAACCGTTTGTGCTGGACAGCGGCGCGACATTGCAGCCGGTCACATTGGCGTATGAAACATATGGACAGTTAAACGCAGAGCGCACAAATGCCATTTTGATTTGCCATGCGCTTAGCGGCAGCGCCCACGCTGCCGGGTACCACGCAGGTGATGATAAACCGGGCTGGTGGGATGATTGTATTGGGCCGGGGAAAGCATTTGATACCAATCGTTTTTTTGTCATTTGTAGTAATGTGTTGGGCAGTTGCTATGGCAGCAGTGGCCCAACGACGATAAACCCGGCTGCCGGTAAGCCGTATGGCCTCAGTTTTCCTGTGGTGACGGTGCAAGATATGGTGCGTGCGCAAGTGAAGCTGGTTGACCATTTGGGGATCGACCAGCTTTTTTGTGTGGCCGGGGGATCGATGGGGGGGATGCAGGTGTTGGCCTGGGCGGCCAATTACCCGCAGCGCACGCGGGCGGCTATTCCCTTAGCGACAACGGCGCGGCACAGCCCGATGTTGATTGCTTTTAGCGAAGTGGGGCGGCAGGCTATTTATGCGGACCCGGCCTGGAATAATGGCGCATATTATGATCAGCCAAGTAAGCCGGATGCGGGGTTGGCGGTGGCGCGGATGGTGGGGCATATCACGTATCTGAGCGATGATTCGATGCAGGAGAAGTTTGGGCGGCGCTTGCATGAACGCGAACGGTATGGATATGAGTTCCACGCGGAGTTTGAGGTGGAGAGCTATTTGAAATATAACGGCAATAAGTTTACGCGCCGTTTTGATGCCAATAGTTACCTGTATGTGACGAAGGCGATGGATTATTTTGATTTGGGGCGGGATGGGTCGTTGTCTCAGGCGTTTCGTGGGGCAACGGCCGTTAAATTTCTTGTCGTCAGCTTTACCAGTGATTGGCTGTATCCGTCTTATCACAGTAAGGAGATTGTGAAGGCGTTAACGGCCGTTGGCGCCGACGTCACATATCTCGACATTCTCAGCCGTTGGGGGCACGACGCTTTTCTCTTAGAAGTAGATACGATGACCGGCTTGCTGGAGAATTTTTTGGGGCGACTGCTGCGCGAAGAGCGCGATCCATCCTCCGCTGTCCGTGAATCCTATTTTGTGAATGGTGAGGGGGATGCATAATGGCTAATTCGCTAACGGATAGCGTTCAGTTGACGGGCAACGGTTTGCGCCCTGATTTACATGCTATTGCCGACCTGGTGCCAACCAGAGCCAAGGTGTTGGACCTGGGTTGTGGTGATGGGGCGCTGCTGGCTTATCTGGCGGCGGCCAAAGGGGTACAGGGGCGCGGCATCGAGTTAAGCGAGGCGGGCGTGTTGGCCTGTGTGGGGCGTGGCTTGAGTGTGCGCCAGGGTAATTTGGAAGAAGGGCTGGCCGATTATCCCGATGCCAGTTTTGATTACGTTATTTTGAGCCAGACATTGCCTTTTTTGGATGCGCCGCAAATGATTTTGGCGGAAATGCTGCGCGTGGCACAGCGGGCCATTATCAGTTTTCCCAATTGGGGATATTGGCGCTGCCGCTGGCAATTGTTGTGGACGGGACACATGCCGCCGGGGCCAGATTTGCCCCAAACATGGTATGCGCCGCCACGTTGGCAGGCGCTAACGGTTGCTGACTTTTTGACCTTTTGTCAGCAAGCAGGCATGACGTTGATTCACGAAGTGTATCTGGCAAATGGACGGGTTGCGCCGCAGGTGGCCTGGTTGAAGAACTTGTTGGCGACAACGGCCGTTTTTGTATTGGAAGGATAGATTTGTAGCTATGTTAGTCATGAAATTTGGCGGAACGTCGGTGGGTGATGCGGCGGCGATAAGGGCAACGGCCGTTCTCATTCAACAAGCGCGGCAAGGATGGCAAGATGTCGTCGTCGTTGTCTCGGCAATGGGGTCGCAGCCGCTCAAGGTGACGGATTTACTGCTGCAAGGGGCGGAAGTGGCAGCCGAGACATGGCGGCCAGAGGCGGCGAATCAACAGCCGCCAATTTCCAGGCTTGACCATTCCGTCTCTCAACTGCGGGCGATTCATGCTGCTGCCGCACACAGTTTGCTCGATGCAGCAGGGGAACGGCCGGCGCTTTTGGCAGAAATAGATGCGATTTTGGGGCGCTATGAGGGATTGTGTCGCGCGGGGCGTGTGTTGGGTGAACTAACACCGCGTGCGCTGGATGCCATTGCTGGCATGGGTGAACAAATCAGTGCGCGGCTGGTGGCGGCTTATTTGCGCCAGGTCGGTGTGCCAGCGCAGGCGGTGGATGCGACGGAATTGATTGTGACGGATGACCGTTTTGGCGCGGCGACGCCGTTGTGGCCGGAAACAGAAGCGCGAGTGGCCGAGCGGATACGGCCGTTGCTCGCTGCCGGTATTATGCCCATTGTCACCGGGTTCATTGGCGCTACGCAAACGGGCGTGCCAACAACCTTGGGGCGCGGCGGCTCCGATTTTAGCGCGGCGATTTTAGGGCGAACATTGCAAGCTGACGAGGTGTGGATTTGGACCGAT
Organism: Ardenticatenaceae bacterium; assembly: GCA_020634315.1. Classification (GTDB taxonomy): domain Bacteria; phylum Chloroflexota; class Anaerolineae; order Promineifilales; family Promineifilaceae; genus JACSRF01. The sequence goes on from JACKBV010000057.1 coordinate 4,609, forward strand.
GTGGATGGCGTGAAAACGGCCGATCCGCGTTTGGTGGCCGATACGCAAACCATCCCGCAGTTGACCTACCGCGAAGTGGCGGAATTGGCCTATTATGGGGCAAAGGTGCTGCATCCACAGACGATACGGCCGTGTTTGGAGGGGGGCATTCCCCTGCGTGTGAAGAATACCTTTAACCCGGAGCACCCAGGCACGCTGATTGTGCCGGATGCCGCAACGAGCAATGGGGTGGGGTTGAAGGCGGTAACGGCCGTTAAAGATTTGAGCCTGATTACCGTGGCGGGGAAGGGCATGTTGGGCGTGCCGGGGATGGCAATGCGTGCCTTTGGCGCGGTGGCGCAAACACAAGCGCATGTGCTGCTCATCAGCCAGGCGTCGTCGGAGCAATCCATTTGTTTTGCCACGCAGGCAAAAGTGGCGCAGCCGGTGCTGGATCGCCTGGCGCATGAATTTGCGCCTGAATTGCAGCGGCGCGATTTGGATGGCATCACCGCGCAGCAAGATGTGGCGATTGTCACTGTGGTGGGCAAAGGGTTGCAGCGCCAACCAACGTTGGCCGGGCAAGTGTTGACGGCGTTGGGACAGCGGCAGGTGAATGTGGTGGCGATGGCGCAAGGGGCGACGGATTGCAGCTTGAGTCTGGTGGTGCAAGGGGGGGATACGGAAACGGCCGTAGCCGGAATTCACCATTTGCTGGTGGGAAATGGGAATGGGTATGCGGCACTGTAGGCGGTTTATGGGTGGTAGTCGCGCTGGTAAACGGCCGTAAATGCTTGAACCACATCCTCCTTGTGCGCAAACAGGCGATGTGTGGGGTCGTCTAGCTGTGACAGGGTGTCGATGATCCATGTCATGACGGGGCCATATTTGCGGCGTAAATTCTCTTGCCGCTGCCCGTCGGTAACACGATAAAGGTGTCCGGCGTTTTGCCAGAAGTCAGCCAGTTTAATCAGGAAAGCCTCGCTGTCTTGTTCGTACAGGTGAATGATGTGGTCAAGGTAGAGTGTGTTGCGCGTGACGAAACGGCCGTTTGCCGCCGCCTCTTTGACCAACACAGAAAAGTCAGGATTGGTGAGATAGCCAACCAATTGTGCGACGCGCGTGCCAAATTGGGTTGCCAGCACAGATAGCGCCTGTTGCTGTGGGGTTGTTGCGGGGTTGGAAACGGCCGCTAATGCCACAATCGCCTCCGCCTGATCCTCAACCGTATCGTGCAGCAATGCCGCCATAATCACATCCGGATTTTGCTCCCCAAATTGTTGCAGCACATGCAAAGCAACGCGAAGCGGATGGTTCGGGTAAGGGCCATCTTCCCGGTCTCGCTGTGCATAATGTGCTCGCAGCATCCAATCTAAAGCCAACGCTAGCTGCTGCCGTGCCGCATCCGGATGCTGCGCCGTCTTGGCGTGCAGTTGCGTAATAAGCTGTTGGGTTTGTGTATAACGGGAGTGCAGTAAGAAAGATGTGTCAGGGGGCAGGTTGTGCATCAAGCAGTTCAAGATTGGTTCAATCTTGTTGTAGATTGAACCAATCTCATTCACAAAAACCGTTTAAATTTCGTCTAGCGAGTGAATAATGTGTTGAACCAGGCCATACTCTTTTGCCTGCTGTGCAGACATCCAGAAGTTACGGTCTGTGTCGTCTTCGACCTTTTCTAGAGGCTGCCCAGTTTGTTCGGCAAAAATCTGGTTCAGACGGCGGCGCATTTTCAAAATTTCTTCTGCTTCAATGGCAATGTCTGAAGCCTGACCACGAATGCCGCCCATTGGCTGATGCAGTAAAAAGCGAGTGTTTGGCAAACTGTAGCGATTTTCTTTGTCCGCAGCAGCGTAGATTAGCGCGGCAGCACTGGCAACCCAACCGGTGCCAATAATTTTGACGGGCGCTTTGACAAAGCGGATCATGTCGAAAATCGTATCGCCTGATTCCACGTGCCCACCGGGGGAGTTGATGAAAATTTTAATCGGCTCGTTTGATTCGGCATCCAGTATCAAAAGTTGATGGGTTATCTGCTGCGCCAGTTTCATGTTGATTTCCCCAAAAATGAGGATGGTGCGTGTTTCGAGCAGCTTAAACATCAGGTCTCTGGGCGGTTTTTCGGGGGTTTCGTTTTCTTGCTCTTCGATTTCTTCCTGCTCGTCAGGTTCGTATTCTTCATCCAATCTGTGCATGTTTGTCTCCTCAGACGTATGGCGTATTGCGCGTTATCTGTCAATGCTACGGCAGCAGGTGGGCGCTAATACGATAGTTTCGGTAAACTGCCGCGATTATACCCGCTAATGGTGTGGGTAGGGTATTAGATCAACGTTAGACGTTAGATGCTGCTAAGCTTTTCGGGTAAACGGCCGTTTTGATTACCAGTTTTGGGCTGTTTGCTTAAATTATACCGGACTCTTTGGCTTTCAGGGCGGCCTGGGTGCGGTCACGCACGCCTAGTTTGCCCAAGATGTTGGTGACGTGATTTTTGACGGTGCCTTCGGTGATGAATAATTCGTTGGCGATTTCACGATTGCTGGCGCCCGTTGCCAAAATTTGCAGAATTTCTAGCTCGCGTTCGGATAGAGGTTCGTTTAATGGGGTGGCGGCGGCTGGAACTGGTTCCCGGTTGGTGAGGCGGGTGAATTCGGCGACGACTTTGGCGGCGACGGAGGGTTGCAGGAAGGTTTGGCCGTTAACGGCCGTTTTAATGGCTTCAATCAACTTTTGTGACGAGACATCCTTGAGCAAATAGCCAACTGCGCCAGCCCGCAATCCTTCAAATACATATTCATCATCGTCAAAGGTGGTCAGCATGATGACGCGGATGGTCGGGTGTTTCTGGGTGAGCAGGCGCGTGGCGGCGACGCCATCAAGCACCGGCATACGCACATCCATCAAGATGACATCTGGCTGAAGCGTCGCGGCCAGGTCAAGTGCCTCTTGTCCGTTGTTGGCCTCGCCTACGACATCAATTTCGTCGTGGATGGTGAGTAAGGTTGCCAATCCTTCGCGGAACAGGGGTTGATCATCAACGAGAAGTATGCGAATAGCCATGTCGGTATCCTATGTGGGCAGGGAGATGTGCAGATGGAAGCCAGCGCCAACGGCCGTTTCCACACGCATCGTTCCCCCAAGCAATTGGACGCGTTCTTGCAAGCCCAGCAAGCCAAAGCCGCCATCTGTCTTGCTCGTGCCCACACCATTGTCCGCTACCGTTAATTGTGTGGTGTCCGGGTCTTGAAAATCGAGAATAATGTCGACACGCGAGGCGTGTGCGTGCTTGCGTGCGTTTGTCAGCCCTTCCTGTACAGCCCGATATAAGGTTAGCTTACTTTGTGGGGACAAAACACGCTCTGTGCCCTGCGCGGTGAATTCGGTGACAATACCGGCTGCGCGGCTATCGTTGATGAGTTCGCTCACCGCGTCTAGCAATGTCAAATTATCAATTGGCGATTCGCGCAAAGAGGCTACCGAACGGCGAACTTCGGTTAGCCCATCTTGCGCTAACTGCTGCGATTTTTGCAGGGCGTTGAGCGCACGCTCCGGGTCTTTTTCGAGAACGGCCTGAGCTGCGCGTAACTGGACTGTAATTACCGTCAAATAATGGCCCAGACTGTCATGTATTTCGCGTGCCAGGCGGTTGCGCTCTTTGGTTGTTGCCAATTCTTCTGCTTGAATGGCATATTCCCGTAATTTGCGGTTTGCGTCTTGAAGTTCGGTGGCTAACCTTTCGATTTCATTGCGGGCCGCTTCTTCACGAATGGCAACATACGAGAAGATGAGCACAAACAACATGCCTGTTCCCAGGCTAATCAATGTATTGGGTAACTCTGATAGGGAGGCCCCATTGGCTAGAAGCTGGAGGGCAAAACTGGCGAGCAGTAGTGCGCTGATGATTAATGACCCTAGCCAGGAGAAGACGAGGGTTTGCCCCACAATCGGCATCATCATCACCCAGGTGGTGTTGGAGAGTGTGATGGTTAGCCAGATGGTGGTGGATACAATGGCTGCTTGAATGATGAAATAAACGGCCGCATAAACCAGTGAATGCGTCCGTTCAACCAGCCAATCCCACCCTTTTGTCCCCATTGCCAAATAGGCAAAGCCCAAAGCAAAGAAAAGCAAAAGCCTCCCGATAGGCCAATGACGCAGTTCAGAAGCAAAAAGCGTGGGAACATAGGCAGTAAGCGTCACCAAAACGAAAATGAGCGTGACGCCAACCGGCAGCGTTTGCCTCTGTTGTTGGTTTGCAGAAGATGGTGTTGTCATTTGTGGCAAGTATAGCATAGCTGTAATAGGCTTCAATGCGAGGAGACATCACCGACTGTCGCCAACCACTATGAATGA
>JACKBV010000058.1 GCA_020634315.1 Ardenticatenaceae bacterium
CTAATTTGAAGGAGATTCTCATGAAAACGCATCCCTGGTTTTTACAGATAAGTGATGAAGTGGCGCAGGCCATCAACGAACGTTATATGCCTGTTTTGGAAGCGCTGTTAGCTGCGCATGAAGTGGATGGCAATGCTTTGGGTGTGACTCAGGTGGCTTATGCCGCAGAGCCAGACGCCACAACGGCCGCCATTTTTCTGGAACGGACGCCGTATATGACGGAAACGGCCGTTCTCGCGAACCTCGATAATGGCGTGGAGCATGGCTTGTTAACGGCCGTTGCCCCGCAAACCTACCGTTTAACCGAAAAAGGGCGTGTTCTGGCGCAGGCCATCCCGGCTTCCGTGCTGGACATTGCTGCCGGGCTGACGCCTTTACCGGCGGCGCAGTTGGAACGGTTGGCCGCGCTGCTGCGCCAGCTTGTTGATGCCAGCCTGGCCGCGCCTAATCTGGCAAAACCTTGCCTGGAACGGAGTCGTCTCTATGATCCGGGGGCGGCGGCTCCAGTGGTGGAGCGAATTCGCCGTTACTTGAACGATTTGAACGCGTTCCGCGATGACGCCCATATCAGCGCCTGGCGCAGCTATGAATTGGCAGGCTACGAATGGGAGACGCTGGGCCATGTTCATGGCGCGTATGTTTTTGGTGAACCGGCAGTAACGGCCGTTGCCCTTGCCGAAAAATTGGGCGGTTTTCGCGGGTATGATGCGGCTGCTTATCAGGCAGCGTTGGATAAGCTGACGGCACGCGGTTGGCTGACCGTCACCGATGGGCAGTATGCGGCAACGGCCGAAGGTGAACAAATGCGTGCAGCGGCTGAGGAAGAGACGGATCGTCTGTATTTTGCGCCCTGGGCATTGACGGGGGCGGAATTGGCGGATTTGTCTGCACTGTTAACGGCCGTTCGTGATGGATTACAATTACCGGCGCAAGAAGCCGAAACGGCATAAACTGAGCGCAGAATTTACAAAATAGATAACGAGGCAAAACAATATGTTGGATTTCACACCGGTTCGTAACAAAGAAATGACCATTCGGGAGTTGGCTGATGGGCTGACACAGGATGATTTGCGGCAATTGACGCATGAGATGATAGACGCCATTCTTGACTTAATCCAGGATTGCACGGATGCAGATGTGGTATTTGTGCCGGAAGACCCGGATGCGCATGATGAGTTTGCCGCCGATGGCGTAGATGTAAATCTGGCCTGGACGCTGGGGCATTTGGTCGTGCATGTTACGGCTTCGTGTGAGGAAAGCGCATTTTTGGCGGCAGAGTTGGCGCGTGGTGTGCCGCATCACGGCCGTTCCCGCAGCGAAGTGCCCTGGCAAACCATAACCACCATTGCCCAATGTCGTGCGCGTCTGGAAGAAAGCCGCCGCATGTGTCTGGCAACCCTCGATATGTGGCCGGACGAACCGTATCTAGACAACATTTACCAGCGGACAGAGACATCTACCAAGGTGAATGCTCCCACTTACTTCATTTTTGGCCTGGGGCACGCCGACAGCCATCTGGCACAAATTGCTGAAGTGGTGCGCCAGGCTAAGGCTGCGGCAGTGCCTCAGGTCAGCCAGTAAAGTTTGGAGCAGGCTGCACGCAAAGGACATATTCATGAACAACACCGATCAACCCACCGGCATGAAAGCGTTTACCGTCATCTGGTTTGGTCAGCTCATTTCTATGTTGGGAAGCGGCATGACCAATTTCGCCGTATCTTTCTGGGTTTTTCAGGAGACGGGTGAAGCGACGGCGCTAACCTGGGCGATCTTCTTTTTCATTGCGCCCAGCGTCTTTTTAAGCCCGGTGGCCGGGGCAATTGTGGATCGCTCCAATCGCAAGACGATCATGATTCTCAGCGATTTGGCGGCAGGCGTGGCGACGCTCTTTCTGCTGACGATGCTCGCCCTTGGGGATTTGCAAATCTGGCACATTTATGTGGCGAACTTGTTGGCGGGGGCGTTCAACTCCTTCCAATTCCCTGCCTATTCGGCGGCGGTGACATTGATGCTGCCCAAAAAGCATTACGGCCGTGCCAGCGGCATGATTTCGCTGGCCGGGTCTGCTTCGCAAATCTTGGCGCCTGCTTTTGCCGGGGCGCTGTTGGCGCCGATTGGTCTGGTGGGCATCATGACGATTGACGTGGTGACGTTCCTGTTTGCTATTGGCACGCTGCTGTTTGTGTTTATTCCGCAGCCGACACCATCGGCAAACGGCCGTACCGGACAGGGCAATTTGTGGCAAGAATCAGGCTATGGCTTCCGCTATATCTTTGACCGGCCTAGTTTGCTTGGCTTGCAGCTTGTCTTTTTTGCCATCAATTTCATTGCCATGTTGGGCTTTGCGGTGATGGTGCCGATGATTTTGGCGCGAACGGGCAACAATGAGGTGGCATTAGCCAGTGTGCAGTCGTTGGGGGCTGTTGGTGGCGTTGCTGGCGGGTTGTTGTTGAGTACGTGGGGCGGGCCACGGCGTAAGGTGCATGGCGTGCTCGGTGGCATGATTCTTGTCAGCCTGCTGGGACAGGCGTTGATGGGGGTTGGGCAGGGTTTGTTTATCTGGGCTACGGCCGCTTTTCTGCTGCAATTTTTCTTGCCCATTCTCAATGGCTCGAATCAGGCGATCTGGCAGGCCAAGGTGGCTCCCGATGTGCAGGGACGGGTGTTTGCCGTGCGTCGCTTGATTGCTCAGGTGACAGCGCCCATTGCAACGGCCGTTGCCGGACCCCTGGCTGATCGTCTGTTTGAACCAGCACTGCGTGAAGGCGGTGCCTGGGTTGGCACGTTTGGTTGGTTGGTGGGCACAGGCCCTGGCGCGGGCATGGGACTGATGTTTGTCATCACTGGATTGGCCGGGGCGCTGATTGGTTTATCCGGTTATCTGTTCCCGGTTATCCGCCATGCGGAGACGCTGCTGCCGGATCATGTGGCGGCGACGGATGAGGGTGGGGAAACGGCCGTTGCCACGCCTGTTGTTACAGAAACAGCATAGGTTAATTGGTTATGTATACAGCTTGCCCGTGTTCATTATCTTGTTTATAACTACGAGGTTTGCTGCGGCGAATGGATTGAGGCCTTTCGTTAAGATATGGGCAGCGAGAAGAGGAATAACATCATGGACGACAAACCAGAATTTATCTGGGACATTGGTACAGCGTATGATTTTTTCACCAGCCTGGATGTGCTGCATCATCCGGATCGGTATGCGCTGCGAGGAAATTGGGCCGCTGGCGTGCGTTCTCGCTTGCCTGCTAAAAAGCGAGAATTGTTGCATAACATTGTCAAAAACAGCGTAGTCTGGCCGCTTCCCTGGCTGGCCCGTTTGCCCGAACCGCACAAGGATGTGACGGCCGTTTTGCGTATACTGACGGCCATCCCTGCCAGCGAACGGCTGCAAGAGTTGACCAGTTGTTATCTGGAATCGCCGCAAAAAGAGTTGTTACATCGTATTGCCGCGCAAGGGCAATGGAATGAGTCTGACCTGGAAACCTTGCGTGAAATTTATAGGGAAATGTATCGCAAGGAAGGCAAGAAAAAGAAGGTTACTGACGAAGATGTGCGTGCCCAACTAGAAATTTGGGCAAATCCGGTGAAGTTTGGCGAAGGGTATCTGGCTGCGCTGCAAACTTATTATGAGGTCTTTTTCCAGGAAGATGAGCAGCGCATTTTGTCTGCTTTGCAGGAAACTGTGGCACATGCTCAGCAATTAACGGCCGAATTGACCTTACCCGAACTGTTAGAAGAGCTGTCGCAAGGGTTGCAGTTTGATTATGCAGACCTGAAAATCGTGAAGCGTGTGCGCATGGCTCCTTCGTTTTGGACGACGCCGCTTTCCCTCTTTATGCAGCTAGATGAAAAGACCGAAGAGTGGATTTTCCTTTTTGGGGGTCGCCCGGTGAATGTATCGCTGGTGCCGGGGGAAGTGGTGCCTGAATTGCTGTACCAGACATTAAAGGCGTTGGCTGATCCCACGCGCCTGCGTATTTTGCGTTATTTGTCGGCTGAGCCGTTGACCCCGGCAGAATTGGCGCGTCGTCTGCGCTTGCGCCCGCCGACTGTGATCCATCACCTGGATGCGCTGCGTCTGGCGCGTCTGGTGCAGCTGCGTCTGGGGCATGAAGGCCGCCGCTACGCCGCCCGGCATGAGGCGGTAAAGCTGGCCTGTGAAATGCTGGAAGATTATTTGAATTTGTCGTAAGCATAACGGCCGTTTCCCATTGTGTGCTGGCAATAGGTATGCTCGGAAACGGCCGTAGCCAACGCTCTCCTCTGCTGTAAAATTCCCTGCATGAATACCCAACAACCCTCCGCTACCGTCGCCATTATTGGTGGTGGCCCCGCTGGCCTCATGGCCGCTGAAATCCTCAGTCAGGAACCAACGGTGCAAGTACACCTGTACGACGCCATGCCTTCAGTCGGGCGAAAATTTTTGCTCGCGGGCAAAGGTGGCCTCAACCTGACACACTCTGAGCCATTCGACGCCTTTCTCTCGCGCTACGGCGCACGCCGTCCCCAAATCGAACCCCTGCTCACCGAGTTTGGCCCACAAGCGGTGCGTGCCTGGGCACAAGAATTAGGCGTTGATACCTTCATTGGCTCCTCCGGGCGTGTTTTCCCGACAGAGATGAAGGCCGCTCCTTTGTTGCGTGCCTGGCTGCGCCGTTTGCGTGCGGCTGGCGTCGTTTTCCATGTGCGCCATCGCTGGACAGGGTGGACAGACGAAGGCGCACTGCACTTCGCCACGCCACAAGGCACGCAGCTTGTCTTGCCAACGGCAACCGTGCTTGCTTTGGGCGGCGGCAGTTGGGCAAGACTTGGCTCTGATGGGGCTTGGGTGCCGCTGCTGCGTGCGCGTGGCGTTGGGGTGGCGGCATTGCAACCGGCAAACTGCGGCTTCGACGCCGCCTGGAGCGACCATTTTCGCGAACGCTTTGCCGGGCACCCCCTAAAAACAGTTGTGCTGCACTTCACCAACACACAAGGCGAGACTTTCCAACGGCGCGGCGAATTTGTGGTGACGGCCACCGGTGTCGAAGGCAGTCTGGTTTACGCTGTGTCGGCTTTGCTGCGCGACGAGATTGCCGCAGTGGGCAGTGCTACCTTTTCCCTTGACCTTGTCCCGGATATAACGGAGCAGCAGCTTTATGACAAGCTGTCTCGACCGCGTGGCTCGCGTTCGTTTTCCAGCTACATGCAAAGCCGGATAGGATTGAAAGGGGTGAAAGTCGGGTTGTTGCATGAACTGCTGCCCCCTGCCACTCGCAATGATGCGGCACAATTGGCAGCGGCTATCAAGGCCTTGCCGATTCGCTTGCTTGCGCCGCGCCCTCTGGACGAAGCCATTAGCAGCGCCGGAGGTGTCACTTTTGCCGCACTTGATGAGCATTTAATGCTGCGGGCGCTGCCTGGTGTTTTTTGTGCCGGGGAAATGTTGGATTGGGAAGCGCCGACCGGTGGCTATCTGTTAACGGCTTGTTTTGCCAGTGGTCGTGCTGCCGGGCATGGGGTTTTGCACTGGCTGCGAGAACGGGGTGTTGTCTCTTAGTGGGGGTGGGATGGGATACGGCCGTATCCCACATCATTTATCTTCCCTATCGTTTTCGCCTTAATCCTCCAACATCATCTCTGCGGCCACCTTGCCCGACAGAGTGACCATCGGCACACCGCCACCGGGATGGGTAGTGCCACCGGCAAAGTAAAGCCCGCGCACATCCTTTGCCCGATTATGCGGGCGTAAAAACGCGGCCAGTTTGCTGTTGGATGATTGTCCATAAAGTGCGCCACGCCATGCCCCTGAGTGCTGCTGCAAATCTTGTGGCGTCCAGACATGCTCGGCCACAATGCGCTCGCGTATATCGACCCCGTGCTCTGCCAGCCGCGCCAGGACGAGATCGCGGTATGCGCTTCCTTTTGTTTGCCAATCATACCCATCGCCCAATGGTGGCGCGTTCACCAATACAAACCAATTTTCATGTCCTGGCGGCGCGTGGTTGGGGTCGGTTTTGCTGGTAATGGCGGCATAAATGGTCGGGTCATCTGGCGGCACGCCCTGGCGAAAGATGGCGTCAAACTCAGCGCGGTAATTGCGGCTGAAGAAAATGTTGTGATGTGCTAACTGCGGCGTTTCAGCGCGTACACCGAGCAGCATGATGAAGCCAGAGCAGGATGGTTCCAGAGGCGGGCGATAAGGATGCCCCGGCAGCAGGTGGCGATAGGTGGTGGTGACATCTAAATTGCTTAGTACGAGGTTAGTTGGCACTGTTGTGCCATCTGCCAGAGCGACGCCCACCACTTGCCCCATACGTGTCAAAATGCGGCGTACACCCATGTCGGTGACAATTTCTACCCCCAATTCGCGTGCCAGCTTTTCGAGAGCAGCGGCAATCTGGTAAATGCCACCCTGAGGATACCAGACCCCACCATTCAGCTCGACATGGGCGATGACGTTGAGGGTCGCGGGTGCGAGGTAGGGGCTGGCGCCAACATAAGTCGCAAAGCGCCCAAGTAGTTGGCGCAGATGCGGCGTGTGTACAAAGCTGTCAATTGCGTGGTTCATGGTGCGCGTGCCATCAACCTGAAACCATTCACGCATGGGCACACGCAAAAAGCTGCGCGGCGTGGGCGGTTGGTCATAAATGAAAACGGGGCCGGTGATGCGGTGAATGCGTGCAGCATAAGCGAGATAAGCCAGGTAGCCTTCTACGTCACGTTCGTCCAGTTGGGCGATTTGCGCTGTCATTTGCGCCAGGTCGCGGGTGGCATCGAGGACAAAGCCATCGGGGTAGAAATAGCGGGTGAGCGGTTCGACTGGCAGCAATGTCAGGTAGTCGTCGAGGCTGCGCCCGGCGGCGGCAAAGAGGTCGGCGAAGACGTGGCGCATGGTGATAACCGAGGGGCCAGTGTCCCAGCGAAAACCGTCGGCGATGATTTGTGACATTTTGCCGCCGACCTGGGCATTTTTTTCGTAGATGATGACGCGCCGCCCGGCAGCCGCCAGCCGGATGGCTGCGCTGAGTCCGCCGATGCCTGCGCCGATGATGAGGATGGGTTTGCTCATAGTTGGTTGTCAGTTATCCGATATTTGGTAAGCAGTTTGCTGATTTCCATTGGCCGTCCGTCCTTTCCATTGCGGGCCACCGTGATAATGCCACCAGATGGATTGGGCGGCAATGCGAGTGATGAGGAGGACGGAGATGGGCATGAGGATGGCGTCGAGGGGGCGTTGATGGGTGAAAACGGCCGTTCCCAGCCGCACCCCTACACTGACCAAAACCAAGACCCATGCCCACACGGATCCCGTGACGGCCAGCCATATCCAGGGAAACAGGAAAACGAGCCAATGAAAAAGGGTGGAAGCCAATAAAAAGGGCACATTATTGCCGTGCCCGGCCAGGATGTTTTTCGCAAAGCCGTTGCGCACGGCTGCCCAGCTATCATACATGCGACAGGTGATGAGGCGGTTGCCATCGGCCATGCGCAGACGCCGCCCGGCTTGCTTAATGCGTCGCGCCAGAGCCACATCTTCGACGATGTTGTCGCGCACGGCGGCATGTCCGCCAATGGCGTCGTATGCTTCGCGGCGGAAGGCCATGCATTGTCCATTGGCGGCGGCGAATGCCGACCAGTTGGTGAAATGAACGGGCAAGATGGGCAAATAGGCGAGGATTGCCAGGGCGATGTTGGGCACGGTTAGCCGTTCGGCCCAGGTGTGGGTGAGTTGTGTGGGCCAGATGGTGAGCAGATCGGTGGACGGTGAACGATGGGCGGTAAATTGATAGCTGACCAGGGCGGACAGGGCGTCGGGCTGCCATTGTACGTCGGCATCGGTGAAGATGAGGAGGTCGCCTTGGGCGGCCTGGCTGAGTTGGTGGCAGGCCCAGTTTTTGCCGAGCCAGCCAGCGGGGAGCGGTTTGCCCTGGATGATGCGAAAACGTGGGTTTTGTTGGGCGGCTTGTTGGGCGAATACGGCCGTTTCGTCTTCTGAGCCATCATCGAGCAGCAGCAGCTCGAAATGGGGATAGTTTTGGGCCAGCAGTGCCGTTACGGTGCGGGCAATGACGGCCGCTTCGTTGCGTGCCGGAATGAGCAGGGAGACAAAGGGCGTGGCGGTGGGTTGGGTGGGTTTGAGGCGTGGGAAGAGGAGGAAATTGGAAACGGCCGTTATCCCCATGATAAACAAGGCAGCAGAGACAAAGAGGGCGATGATCTCGATATAGGTCATAATAATTGCCGTGAGATGGGCGATTAGGGAATGATACGTTCCAGTCGCTAATCGCGCCTTTTCCTTTGCCGCAGGCGTGGGCGTTGTACCAGGTCTTCACGATGATTCCAGGCCAGAAGTGCTGTTTGCAGCAGCCAGACACCTGCCAGGATCGGGTTTTGCTGCCAAAGCAAGATGGCGGCCAGGATGATGCCCAGTGCGCCCATAACCGCCCATCCTGACGGCGCGACGAGCGGCGTGATGGCGGATAAGGCGATTACGCCTACGAGCGGGATTTGCCACAGTGTCACGCCAATCCACACGCCTAATGCCGTGGCGATGGATTTGCCACCGCGCCAGCTAAGAAAGGGGGAATAGGCGTGGCCGAGCGGCGCAGCCAATGTGATGGGAATAATGCGCCAATCTTGCCAGCCAAAAATGTAATAGGCGAGTCCGACGGGAGCGGCTCCTTTGCTGATGTCTAATATTAATGCCAGGGCAAACCAGGCATAGCCGCCCGCCCGCAGCACATTGGTTGCTCCCGGATTTTTGTCGCCGTACTGGGTGATGTCTTTTTTCAGCCCATAACGGCCGATCCATACGGAGAATGGCAGTGCGCCGATGAGGAAGGTGAGGAGTGTCCAGATAATAGTCATTGAAGTGGGCGGTGGGCGGTAATC
>JACKBV010000059.1 GCA_020634315.1 Ardenticatenaceae bacterium
GAAGGAGACTATTATGACAAACCTGACTTTCCCACCGAACTTTATCTGGGGAACGGCGACCGCCTCTTACCAGATCGAAGGAGCCTGGAATGAAGATGGCAAAGGCGAATCCATTTGGGATCGCTTTACCCATACGCCAGGGCACGTTGATGATAAAAGCAGTGGTGACATGGCCTGCGACCATTATCATCGCTGGCAAGACGATATTGCCCTGATGCAATCGTTGAATTTGCCTGCGTATCGCTTTTCCATTGGCTGGCCGCGCATTTTGCCAGATGGCACCGGCGCGGTGAACGCCAAAGGGCTGGATTTTTATGACCGCCTCGTGGATGGCCTGCTGGCGGCTAATGTGACGCCATATGTCACGCTTTACCATTGGGATTTGCCACAGGCCTTGCAAGATGCAGGCGGGTGGCCTTCCCGCGATACGGCCGAGGCTTTTGTCAATTATGTGGATGTGGTGACGGAAGCGTTGGGCGACCGCGTTAAACATTGGATCACGCACAATGAACCGTTTGTTGCGGCGGTGTTGGGGTATCAAAATGGGGAACATGCGCCCGGTATCCGTGATTGGCCGGCGAGTATTCGCGCGGCGCATCATTTGCTGCTGTCGCATGGTTTGGCGGTGCCGATTATTCGCCAAAACAGCCCCGGCGCACAGGTGGGCATTACGCTCAATGTCTCTTGGGTGATGCCTGCATCTGCCAGCCAGGCAGATCGGAACGCGGCGCGTTTGCACGATGGGTTTGTCAATCGCTGGTTTTTGGAGCCGTTATACGGCCGTTCCTATCCCGCCGATCTCGTCAAGCTGTATCAAAACCATTTCCCGCAAGGCATGGATTTCATCCACGCGGGTGATATGGAAACCATTGCCACCGTCACCGATTTTCTGGGCATTAACTATTACACGCGGCACGTTGCTCGTGATCGCGGCGCGTCCGAGAATTTGCCGCAGGAAGTGTTCGCCGCGCCCGCCGCAGAGCACACAGAAATGGGCTGGGAAATTTACCCGGATGGCTTGTACAGCATGTTAAACCGCATTCATTTTGAATATCAGCCACGGCAGCTTTATGTTACGGAAAATGGATGTAGTTTTAGCGATGGGCCAGATGCAAATGATCATGTCGCTGACACGCGGCGCATCACCTATTTGCGCGACCATTTCGCGGCTGCCTGGCGTGCTTTGCAAAATGGCGTGCCGCTGGCCGGTTATTTTGTCTGGTCATTGATGGATAATTTTGAGTGGGCGAGGGGGTATACGCAGCGATTTGGCCTTGTCTGGATTGATTATGAAACGCAGCAGCGCATTCCTAAAGCCAGCGCTTTGTGGTATCGAGATGTGATTGCGGCAAATGGTGTGAATCAGGAATCGTAATTTGTAAGCCGTAATTTGTGAGCCGTAATCTGATGTTTGGATTACGGCTCGTCATTTACGGCGTCATGTGCTTGTTGTATTTGGGTGAGGCGCTCGTGCGCGGTGTTGAGGATGTCGGTCTCGCTCTCTGGCGATTTTTGCAGCCAGCGGCGAAAGGCGTGGTAGTTGAAGGACACGGCCTGGACGTCGGTTAGCGCACGCACGGTGGCGATGCGGACATTCCCTTCAATCAGGCCGATCTCGCCAAAATAGTCGCCATTTTCCAACTGGGCGACGGGCCGTTCGGAGCCATCTGGCAATTCTTCCACTACTTCCACACGCCCATTGACGATGATGTAGAAGGTGTCGGCAATGTCGCCTTGATGCACGATGGTGTCTCCGGCGGCAAATTGTACCGGGCCGGAATCGGTATGGGTTGTGCTGGGCGTGGCGGTGGGGGAAACGGCCGTATCCTGTGTTTCATCGGGCAATGGCGGCAGCGGCCCTGTACGGGGCAGTGCTTCATCGGGAACGGCCGCATCTTGCGCGATACGTTGCGCCATCGTCTCCGAAATCTCAGCCTCTGTCATGGCCGAGCTGCTCATCCAACTGCGAAACGTGGCGCGATCCATCACCATCAGATAGACATCGGTTAAAGCACGCACAGAAGCTAACCGGCGCTGCCATTGCAACATGCCAATTTCGCCAAAGAAATCGCCAGGGCCAAGCCAATTCACCACATGTTCCGTCCCATCCTCAGCCTGGCGAATCACTTCTACACGCCCCTTGCTGATGATGTAAAACTTTTCGGGTGGATCACCTTGCCGAAAAATCAATGAGCCACTGGGATATTGTTCTGGTCCAAATTTGGGTTGTTGCGTTGCCATATCAGTACTTACTTAGATAGAATTAGGCATAACTTTATGTCATGCAAAAACGCAAAGACGCAGGAATTTTCCTTTTGCGTCTCTGCGCAAGATTCCTTGTTTTCGATAATTGCTATTATAACCCCAGTTCCATTACTGCAAATTGCTATTTGCTGCTATCGGTCAGCCTGGGTTTGCTGCCAAACGCGCAGCAATTCAGCCACGCTCCATGCCTGGGCAAAGCAGCCACGGGGGGTGAAGGGGGGATCGCCATCAAAGATTTCGCTGATGCTGCCAATGCCATGATCGGACAAATGGTAGAAAAGCGATGTTGCATAGGAGAAGGCTTGATCGGGGTTTTGGTAAACACGCAAATGGGCGCTGATAAATGGCCCAATGAGCCAGCCCCAAACGGTGCCCTGATGATAGGCTTCGTCGCGTTTGCGTTGATCGCCGCCGTAATGACCGATGTAGGTTGTGTCATCGGGCGAAAGGCTGCGCAGCCCATGTGCCGTGAGCAAATGCCGCGCTGCCGCATCGACAACGGAGCGTTGTTGGGCTGGCGTGAGCGGGCTGTGGGGGAGTGAGATTGCCAGGAGTTGGTTGGGGCGCAGGCTGCCATCGTGCCCATCCGGGCCATCGAGGACGTCGTAGCAGTACCCCATTTTTTCGTTCCAGTAACGGCCGTAACCGGTTTTCACTTTCTCCGCCAACTGTCGATACACGTCAGCATCGTCGCCAGCCAGTTCGGCGAAGGCCACCATGTTGCACAATCCGTTGTACCAGAGCGCATTAATCTCCACCGGCTTGCCAATACGCGGCGTCACCACCCAATCGTTGATTTTGGCATCCATCCAGGTCAGCTGCACACCTTCTTCACCGGCGTGCAGCAGGCCATCTTTTTCATCCATGTAGATGTTGTAGCGCGTGCCGCGCTGATGCCAGGCCACAATGTCTTTCAGGACGGGATACAATTCGCGCACCAAAGCGTCGTCACCGGTGGCGGCATGGTAAGCGCGGATTGCTTCCAGGTACCAGAGGGTGGCGTCAACGGTGTTGTATTCGGGTCGTTCGCCCACATCGGGGAAGCGATTGGGGATCATGCCCATGTCTACAAATTGCGCATAGGTACGCAAAATGCTGGCGGCTTCTTCCGCCCGCCCGGTGGTCAGGGTCAAGCCGTGCAGGGCGACCATGGTGTCTCGCCCCCAGTCACTGAACCAGGGGTATCCGGCGATAATGGAACGGCCGTTTACATCTGCCGCCGTCGGACGCTTCACCACAAATTGATCCGCTGCCAGCACCAACTGCTTGATGTGTATGGGCAGTGGCTTCGTATACTGCGCCTGGGCGCGGGCGATTAAAGCCGCTTCATACGCTTGTCGTGCCGCATAAGCCACTGTGCTGTCCATTTCCGGATTTGGCTCCGTGCTGGCAACAATCGTCATCGTTTCGCCAGGATGCAGCACGACACGAAGTTGTGCCGCATAGAGATGGTCTTCCTGGACATCACGCTGCCCGCGATACTCTTCCACGCGCAGCAAGAAATCTTCATACCAATCAAATTGGGGCGTTATTTCGGCGCGATCACTCAATAAATAGAGGGGCGTTTCTGTTTCTGATAATTGTAAACACAAGCCATGCGCCACTTCTTCACTGTCCAAGTCCCAATCATTCATAATTGTCGTGCTGTGATAATCACGGTAATTGATGAATGCTTTTGCTTCCAAATCCATGGGGCCGGTGGCGCGAACTAACTTGTATTGAATATAAGTTGTATTTGCGCCTGGCTGCATCCAGATGCGTTTTTCTAGCAGAGCATTGGCAATGGCATATGTCCAGACTGGGGTTGTCCCTTCCAAATGGAAGCGATTGATGAAATGATGCCCTTTGGGTTCAACTGAACCGCTCGTCCACCGATTGTTGTAAAGGGAATAGAAACGGCCGCTTTCACGATAAATGCCATCATATTCCACCGTCTCGTCCAACTTGGTGAACAACAGCGTGCGTCCTAGCGGCGGTCGCAAAGCAGCCAGCAACAAGCCGTGATAACGGCGTGTCAAAAGTCCGGCAATGGTGCCCGAAGCAAAGCCGCCAATCCCGTTGGTGACCAGCCACTCCCGGTGTTCCGCTACAGATAAATGCCCACAAACTTCACGTCCAAAATCAAATAATATGGATGACATGCTCCATACCCTCGCAATTTTAGTAAACAGTGGATACGGCCGTATCTCACCATTTACCGTTGTTTTTAACCATCATGGTTGAGTGGGAAATTATATGCATGTAGCATATCATGAAACACTTAATTCATCGAATTAAGCGAAAGTGAGCATCTGTTCGCAGAGAATTTACTCAGTTATCGTTCAAGTTCTGTCTCTTGAACAGTAGCTAATGAGAACACAAACGTTGCTCCCGCCTCTGCCGCAGGCTCAACCCAAATCGACTCCCCATGTGCATCTAAAGCCATCTGACAAAACGATAAACCAAGGCCGGTTCCCGTCTCCCCCTGGTCGCCCGTTACATACTTCTCAAAAATCGTCTTTTGCAAAGAAGCTGGAATCCCCTTTCCCTCGTCACGCACTGTCACCCACAGCTTTTGGTTGCTGCCAGGGTGTTCCTCTTTCGCCGCTACCGCTGAGAGAGTAATTCGCCCGCCTGCTGGCGAAAATTTAATCGCATTATCAACCAGGTTTTGCAAAACGCGCTCTATCAGCCCGGCATCCGCCCAAACGAGTGGGAGATCATCCGGTAAATCAAGCATAACTTGCAACTGCTTTTCGGCCATGCGCGATTGCTGCGCGGCAAAAACACGTTTTGCCATGTCCGCCAGCACAAACTGCTCAAAAGCAACGGGCACTTTTCCGTTTTCCAGACGATGCACGTCCAATATCTGGTTCACCAGATGCAATGTCTTTTCTGTGTTGGCAAATGTCAGTTCCAGCAACATGCTGTTGTCCGGTGAGACGACCTTGTCCAGGTCTCCTTTCAACATTTGTAAGGCAAACAACGTGTTACTAATGGGTGCGCGTAGATCATGCACCATCGTGCGCGTGAGATCGTCCCGCAGTTGTTCGTTTACTTTGCGCTCTGTGATGTCACGCACAATTAACAGGCGACCTTGTAATGCCTGTCGCCAATCATATAATGGCGACACGGTTATTTCGTAAATGCAATCCTCGTTATGCGGAGCCGCCAATTCCAGGCTTTTTTCCACAGTGCCATTCATCACGCGCTCTAATGTGGGCCAGAGGGCGGATAGATGACTGCCGACTGGGTTTGTTTCGATTTGCATGATGGTTTGCGCCGCAGGATTTATGCTGACCACACAGTATTTACGATCAAGCACCAGGACGCCATCTTGCATGCTGTTGATCACGCTGCGGTAGGCGATTGGATTGATGTCAAAGAGACGGAAGCGCAGCGCATAGCGCACCAACATCAGACCGGTGATGGCAAAAGCAAAGGGCATCAAGTCTAATGAACTGACGCCAACGACATGCAAAATATTGCCAAGCCAGGGCAAAAAGATGCTAATCAACAGGGCGATTGTTTGCCAGCGATATAAAGGTGGATGCTGTTGTCGCCAGTGATTGATCAATACGATGGCGCCGGTGAGTAAGTAGGTGTAGGAAAAAGCCGTATATATCCAAAACCATGCTCCGTAGCTGAGTTCCAGATGGGTTTGGGGAAATTGGGCATTGATGCTGACTTCGTACCAGACGAGGTGGTGCGCCCCGTTGGTGAATACAAGAATCATTGTCAGGATGGGTATGATGGAAACGGCCGTAATCCTTTGTCGCGTCAACCAAATTTCATGGCCCGTATATTCCCAAACAAAAATCAACCAGGTTACCGGGATAATGACAACCCCTAGAAAACGGGCATTCACCCAAAAAAGCTTACTTGCTAACGTGAGACTCGTAATTTCCAGGAGATAGGACAGCGACCATAAGGTAACGGCAAGCATGAGCAGCGCAAAAGGGATACTCCCCACGGCAGGACGCCGCTGCCAGGCGTGTAGCGCCAGCAAAGTGGCCATTGCAGTACTGGTTAATAAAACCAATACCTGTACGGTATATATTGCATCCATATGTTGTACTGCAAAGTTACTTCGTGAATATGCGGACTGCGAATTTAGGATGTCGGCAACCCACATCAGTTGAGTATAGAATATGATCCATATTCTATGGCTTCTCCCCATAACGTCTATGGTACATAGGTGATACGTTAATATACAGCCCACAAACCGATAGTTGCCCGGTGTGCTGATTGACGTTAAAAAGGGGCATGTGGCCTGTAAACGTTTCATGGGTTTGATAGGCTGCGGAAGGCTGTGCGCAAAGGAGAATTTATGAGTGCAACACAATCAACTACCAATGCCATTTCTATTCCCGACCTCATCCAGCGCCTGCGTGCGGCTTACCCTGACGCGCATTGTGAACTCAATTACCAGACGCCGCTACAACTGCTTGTTGCCACCATCCTGTCCGCGCAATGTACGGATGAGCGTGTCAACAAAGTGACCCCTGCTTTATTTCATAAATACCCTTCTGTCGATGCGTTTGCTGCCGCTGATCGTGCTGAACTGGAAGCGGACATCAAGTCTACCGGTTTTTATCGGCAAAAGGCACGCTTCATTCAGGAAGCGACGCAGGCTATTGTCCATCGCTTTGGTGGAGAAGTGCCGGATAATATGGATGATTTGCTCTCCCTGACGGGCGTTGCCCGCAAAACAGCCAACGTCGTGTTAGGCGAAATTTATAACATTGCTGATGGCATTACCGTGGATACGCATGTCAAGCGTTTATCTCATCGCCTGGGATTAACCGAGGCTGATGACCCGGTAAAGGTGGAGCGAGATTTGATGCAAATTATTCCGCCGCAAAATTGGATCGAAATCTCGCATTTGCTCATTTTTCATGGGCGGCGTGTCTGCTTTGCCCGTAATCCGCAGTGTGCCATTTGCCCGCTGAACGATATTTGCCCGTCGGTGCAAGGCGTTGCCTGAATCACCGCCAAAGGAGTCGTGATTTGCCATTACAATCCTTTATTGATGTAGCTGCGACCTCGCATTTTCCTTTGCAAAATTTGCCTTATGGCATATTTAGCCCGCCAGGAGGTATGCCACGCGTTGGTGTGGCGATTGGTGACTTTGTGCTGGACCTTTCTGTGCTGGCTGAGGCCGGTTTTTTGGCGGATATTGACACGGCCGTTTTCACGGCCGCCACACTTAATCCCCTGATGGCATTGGGGAGTGCTGCCTGGCAAAGCGTGCGTGCCACATTGCAAACCTTGCTCCGGCACGACAATCCCACTTTGCGCGACAATGCGGCATTGCGGCAGCGAGCTTTTCATGCGCAGCGTGATGTGACGATGCACTTGCCCGCGCACATTGGCGACTACACCGATTTTTACTCTTCCAGGGAACATGCCAGCAATGTTGGGCGTATTTTTGGGCGCGAGGTGCCCTTGCTCGATAACTGGCTGCATTTGCCGGTGGGGTATCATGGTCGCGCCAGTTCTGTTGTGGTCAGTGGCACCCCCATTCGCCGCCCATCGGGACAGGTGCAGCAGCCGGGAACGGCCGTTCCCACTTTTGCTCCCACCCAAGAACTCGACTTCGAGCTGGAAATGGGCTTTTTCGTCGGCCCTGGCAATGCGTTGGGGCAGCCTGTGCCCATCGCCGCGGCGGAAGCGCACATATTTGGCCTGGTGTTGGTCAACGATTGGAGCGCCCGCGATATTCAACGCTGGGAATATCGCCCGCTTGGCCCATTCCTGGCGAAAAACTTCGCCACCTCCATTTCTCCCTGGGTGGTGCCGCTGGCGGCATTGGAGCCGTTTCGCGTGCCCGGCCCGGCGCAAGAGCCGCTGCCGCTGCCCTATTTGCAAACGAAGCAGGCTGGCGCTTTTGACATTCACCTGGAGGTGTGGCTGGAAACGGCCGTTATGTCTGCGCCAACCCCCATTTCACATTCCAACTTTCGCCACCTGTACTGGAACATGGCACAGCAGCTAACCCATCACACCATCACCGGCTGTAATTTGCGTCCGGGCGATTTGCTGGCGTCGGGCACAATCAGCGGCCCCACGCCGGGCAGCTATGGTTCGCTGTTGGAACTGACCTGGCGCGGCACACAGCCAATCGCTTTGCCGTCGGGCGAAACGCGTACATTTTTGCAAGATGGCGACCGGTTGACGTTGACCGGCTGGTGTCAGGGCGATGGTTATCGCGTCGGGTTTGGTGAAGTGAGCGGGGTTGTTGTGGCTTGATGGGCGGTGAAATTCTAATAGCCCCATCATTTCCCCCTAACATTTTCTAAATAAGTTTCCGATAGTATTGGGCCTGTTTGGGCAGGCCTTTTGCGGCTGCCAGCAGCAAATCACCAAATCATGTAAAAGCGGAGATGAAGGAATCTTGCTGTGTTCTTTCATCTCCGCGCTATTCAAGGGAGA
>JACKBV010000006.1 GCA_020634315.1 Ardenticatenaceae bacterium
CTGAGAAGACAAAAACAGCTTTTACCCTTGGGGATACATGGGTTGCCAGGGGGAAATTGGTTGAGTTATTGGTTAAACAGGATCAATTACTTGATTGTTTGTTGGGGGAGTGTGTCTAGCCAAGAACTTACCTTGTGATGCAAGTGATGACCTTGTTGCTCAAGCAGGACCTGGCTCTTTTGGGCAAGTTGGACTGCTTCGGCTAAATTGTCTTGTGCCCGTTTCAGGCGAGCTAAATGGAACAGGGCAATACCCAGTAATCCATCTATGCCTAACGCTTGCGCCAAGTCTCTGGCTTGTGTCCAGACATCGGCGGCTCTTTCAAATTCTTCACGCGCCAGATGTAAATCCCCTAGCCAACTTAAAGCTGTGAAAATGTCCCAGCCTTCGCCAGTTTCCTGTGCCAACGTCAAACTTTCCTGCAAATAAGTATCTGCAGATTGATAATCATGCTGTTTGAGAGCGACTGCACCCAAGTTTGCCAAAGCAAAGCTCAGGTTGGCGGGGTGTTCTATCTCACGGGCAAGGGTTACGGCGCGTTGCAAATAAGGCTGGGCTGCGTCTAAGTCCTCTTGTTCCAAAGCTGTTTCGCCCAAACTGGACAAGGTTAGGACAATCATTTCTTTGAGGTTGATTTTTTCAGAGATGGCGAGTCCGGCTTGTAAATAAGATTCGGCCTGGGCGAAGTGACCCTGGCTTTGAGCAACTGCGCCTAGATTGTGCAGCAGGGTTGTCTGACCTCGCAGATCACCCATTTCTTGTAGGATTTGCAGGCCTTGCCGATAAAAGCTCTCGGCTTGTTGCCACTGGTTGCGATGGTAAGCTGCGGATCCTAGGCGGATCAATAATTCCCCCGCGCGTTTTTGGTCGCCAATTTTTTGGGCCAGTGTATGTGCTTCTCGAAAGTGGTTTTCTGCCTGGGCGTAGTCGCTTTTGCCTATAGCAATGGCTTTGCCGAGCAGGCTCAAAATATCGCTGTGCTTTTTGTTGTCTCCGTTTTGTTGAACTAGATGGAGTGCTTCTAAAAGTTGCGATTCGGCTTGGTCGTAGGCTCCCTGTTCAATGTTGACAGCGGCCAGGTTGTATAGCAGGTAGGTGCGGATGTGGGAGTGGTTATCAGCCTGGATGAGGGTGAGTCCATAGTGGGCGTGTGCTCTGGCCTGGGCATAATCAGCTTGCAAATGGGCAAGATGTGCCAGATGGGACAGAATCAAGGCTTCGCTAGACAAGTCGTTATTGGTACGGGCGGCTTGCAGGGCCTGGTTCAAGTGGCGTATTGCTACGTCGTGTAAACCACGCATTTCGAGGAAAGGATAAAAGATGTGAATACCCTCAATGATTGATGCAGCCAGATTTTGGGTGAAGGCTGTTTGCAGGGCGGCGAGGATGTTGTTTGTTTCCAGGTCGAGAGCGGGCGGATCGAATTCGTGAGTCTGAACGTAGGTGATGTAGTAGTCAACCATGCGTGTCCAGGTTTCTTTGTGGCTGATTTTTTCGCGGGCGTAGTCGCGTAAGAGGGGGTGTAGGCTGTAGCGGTGGTTGGCTTCGTGGCGCAGGAGGGAGAGGCGGGCGAGTTGATGCAGCCGGGTTGTGATGGTTTTGGTGGGTTGTTGGGTAACGGCCGTTACGGCCTCCACACTGAAGCTTTCCCCTCCAAATGTGCCCAACGCAGCAAAAACTGCTTGTAAATCGGGGGAAAGGGTCTGATAGCTAATGTCGAAAGAGAGTCGCACATTGCGGTCTTCGCCGCGTGTAAGTAAGTCTAAGCGCCCTTCTTGCTGCTGGATTTGGTTCAGAAAGTCGGGAACACTGTAATAGGGTGTATAGGCTAGCCGGGCCGCGGCGATGGCGATAGCGAGGGGCAAGTGACCCAACAGGTTAGCGATCTCGAGCAGATGAGATTGGTTGCGATGCACTCTTGGTTGGCCGAGAAAGTTAATAAACAAAGTTAATGAATCATTGCTTTCGGGGTTAAAGGGTCTGATTTCGGCACGCTTAAAGCCATCGGCGGCGGGTAAGTCGTGGCGGGTGGTGATGATGACGGCCGTTTTGCCAGTGTTGGGCGGCAGCAGCAGTTCTAGTTGTTTGTTGTGTTGGGCATCGTCCAAAATGATGAGGGTGCGTTTGTTGGCTAAGATGCCGCGCACGTAGGTGCTGCGGCTGTTGACATCGGTAAGTTGGCTGACATCTTCGCCGAAAGTTTGGGCGAACAGGCTAAGAATGGTCATTGTGTCGGAAGTGGCGAGGTTGGCCCAAAGCACGCCATCGGGGAAGGCGGGACGTAATTGGTAGGCGAGGCGGGCGGCAACGGCCGTTTTGCCCACGCCGCCCATGCCCCACACGTTGCACACGTTGACGAAGGCTCCATGTTGCAAGACTTCGGCTAGTTCGCTCAACACATCGTTGCGTCCGACAAAGTAGGGTAAATCGGGGATAGCCTGGAAGGGAACGGCCGTTGACGGTGGCCAAGGGGCTAAGAGGGCGTGGTCGTCGGCTGTGGTAATGTTCTGTCGTAAGTCCGCTATGGTGGGGTGATGGGCAGACAAGAGGAGGCGGTTGGTTTCGAGTTCGGTGAGGTGTAAAACGGCCGCTAATCGGGTCAAGACTTGCCACTGCTGCGGCTTGCTCACGGTCCCATCCAGCCAGTTATTGATAGATTTACGAGACAAACCTGTCATTTTTGCCAGTTTGCCACTGGAATAATGCGCTCGATCTACATATTCACTTAATACATCCGCTAATGTTTCCTGCATGATGAACCTCAATTTTGGCACAGTTTTGACCCAGAATTTGATTTTGGGGTTTGTTAAAATTTTAGGGCAAAGGCAACCACGTGGCAACCTTGGCTATCATTTGTGGCAGGTTTTTTCAAAATTCCTCTTTGTGGCCGCGATTTCATAATCACGCTTGATTCGTTACACGAGAACGCGAAAAGGATTTCGTAACTGTGATTTGGATATTTCCAACTACGGAAAAACCTTGTCATTTGTGGTAAGCCACCAGTCAAAGAAAAACAAAGTAACTGTTTAAAACATAACTACCGATTATTTTGGCTTTCGTAGGAGGTAAATAGGATGCGAGAGAAAAACAAAAGTAGTAATAAGTCAACTCTTATGAAAATGGGCTGTTTACTTTATGTTTTTATGATGCTTCCCATATGTGCATGTGGGCTTTGGTTTTTTAGAGATTCTATACCTGTTCCTGATAGCTTGGCCTATTTAATGCCGCCAACACCTTTACCCACTCCTACACCTACGCCTGAACCAGGTAAAGCAGCCCGAGAGCTTTTGTTCACGGGCAAAGTAGTCAATGGGGATGCAACTAATTGGCCTAACGAAAGATTGGTTGTGTTGTATCTGAATGGACAAGAAGTTGGGCGAACTACTACAGATGTCGGTGCAAATAATTTGAGTGAGGAAGGGATGACAGATGGCTATTTCGCTATTGAAATCCCGAACACGTACGAAATACCTGAAAACAGATTTGACTTTACTGAATTTGAAGTAAAAACTGATAGATCAGTCTTACCCTCACGGCAGACAATTTGGTTTGGCAATATGATCGAGGGTGGTCTTTACGAAATTCCAGTGCCTGTTAAGAATTTATCCTATTTCATCAAAATCTTTGCAACCAATACTGCCTATCTGCCCACTGAAATGTTGGAAGAGGGATCAACTCGCCTTACGGCAGATCGTGAGGTCGTCTTAGCTCTAGATTGGGATGAAGCAGAGACTTCTTCAGATAACCGTATCCTCATTCAAGGCGTGCAAACGGATGTTAGTCAGGAAACAGTGGAGATAAACCGAGAAATCTTTTCTATTGAGAATTGTCAGGGTAACTCTGTTCTTTCCCAAGTGACGAGTTCAACCCAAACTTTTTATCACGAATATGAAACAGAAACCACGGCAACAGCAAGTGTTGATTTACCTATAAAACTGCCGGTTCTTTTAGAACTGGAAGCCAGATATGGGTTTGTGCAAGGGCAAATTAATTCCAAAGAGGTCTCGTTTAATATGGAAGCCCAGCCCGGAACGAATGTTACCTATACGTTGATTTGGCTAGAAACTTGGGAATCTGGTGTTGCCATTGTAGAAGTTGAATCGGAAAGGCTTGAAGTGCCATTTCGGGTGCGGAAGAGTGTTACCTCTGACATCAGTAGTGAGGCATCTGCTTGTGGTTAGGTTGGGGGCAAAAAATCATCTAAAAACAGGATGGGTGAATGTTCCGTGCGAACATTGAGGGTTTGTCGCTCGAAGACTGTGATTCTGGAGTATTGCCGGAGGGTTTAGATATGTAAGAAGTTAATGTTGCGTATTTGGTAATTTTCTTATGAGGTTTAACAGATAAATTAAAAAATATGAGGTTGTAAATGATGGCAAAAATGTCTAAGAATACTTTGTTGATCGTATCTTTATTTCTACTATCCATTTTTATATTGCGGGCACCGCATAAGGTCTTTGCGGATGTGACCCATTGTGGCACGATAGCGGCTAATGAGACTTGGGCAGCCGCTGATAATGTGCATGTTATGACTTGTGACGTGACAGTTCCTGCTGGTGTGACGTTGACAATTGAAGAGGGGGCCATTGTAAAAGCCCAGGCTGATGACAGCCTGATTATTAATGGCAAATTGATTGCCAAGACAAGTACATTTAATCTCTTATGATGAGATATGGATCCACAACCGTTCCATCGACTTTTGCTGTTCATGCCATGCAAATGGCTCACAGGAAGAGTTTAGTCGATGGTGCATCAGTTTAACCCTCTCAATCTTTTTAGCCGGCAGTTAGTTCCAAGTGCGACAACTGGCAAGCATTAAATATTGATGCGGAAAGTCCAATAACATCAACTGTTTGGCATTTCCGGAGTAGTGGCTGGGCAAAGGAATGCAGGGCTTTTTGAATACAGTCCGGCAGAATGTGGGTGTATCAGCACTAGATGTTGACTTAGGGGATGTAGATGGTGATGGTGATTTGGATGCCTTTGCCCTTGGCCGAACTTCAACCAATAGGGTGTGGCTGAATAATGGTGATGGCGTATTCACTGACAGTGGTCAAACTTTAGGGAATGCAAATGGATTTGCCATTGAATTAGGCGATTTGGATGGGGATTCTGATCTTGATGCCTTTGTTGTTTATGGTGTTAATACATCCCAGCCCAATAAGGTCTATTTCAATGATGGCAGCGGCAATTTTAGTGATAGCGGCCAAAATTTAGGCAATACAGATGGTAGTGATGTTGGCTTAGGTGATTTAGATGGGGATGGCGACCTGGATGCTTTTGTCTCCAGGCTTTTTGATAATCCAAATGAGGTATGGTTGAATGATGGGCATGGCTTTTTTAGCAACAGTGGACAAGCTTTAGGAAATTCAGGTAGCTACTCTCTTGCTTTGGGTGATGTAGATGGAGATGGCGACATTGATGCTTTTATAGCTACTATTGATGCCGATGAAACTGCACCTAATGAAGTGTGGTTGAATAATGGCAAGGGTATTTTCACTGACAGTGGTCAACGTTTAGGCAATTTGGGTAGTGCTGGTGTTGTTTTGGGCGATTTGGATGGAGATGGAGATCGGATGCTTTTTGTTGTGAATCGTGATTAGATCAGAAAACCAACCAAATAAAGTATGGTTTCAATGATGGCAATCGTATTTTTAGTGATAGCGGACAGTCTTTGGGGAATTCGGCCAGTGTCTTTGTTGATTTAGGAGATGTAGATGGAGATGGTGACCTAGATGCCTTTGTGGTGAATGGCACTTCGGCTTACCAAGCTAACCGTGTATGGTTTAATGATGGTACCGGATTATTTAGCGACAGCGGTGAGCCAATGGGTAATGCTCAGAGTCGTTCGATCGTTTTGGGTGATTTAAATGGGGATGGACGCTTGATGCCTTCGTCGGCGGATGGAGTGGTGGAACAAACAATGAAATCTGGCTAAATCCTAAAGTTCTGGAAAGCGATTTATCTGCCAATTGTCACAACGTAGAATTAGGGTAAGAGGGTAACGTGCCGTTTCACCCTTCAAATGGAATAGAAATGGCCGTTCCCAGAACGGCCGTTTCTATTCCATCGCCTTGTATTGAATCGACCGCTTTCGCTGCGATTATAATCACAGGGGCGTTGATGTTGCCATTGGGCAAGGCTGTGTACGATTGGCTGCGGACTAAATCGGCTTTCGCCGCTGTCGTATTAGCCCGTCCCGTTTACGGGCGGGCTTCAGTTCCCCAAACGCCTCCGTCCTGCTATAATTTCCCTACGATGTTTGAAGATGCACAAGTGGGAAAAGAACCGCCCCGAATTGCCAAAGTTGTCAAAAAGTTAAGGATTGGCGACCAGCCATCTGATTTTGCTTACTGGCAAACGCAGTCCTATGAGGCGCGTTTAGCTGCGTTAGAAGAAATTCGCCGCGCCTATATTGCCTGGAAATATGATACTGAACCTGGATTTCAAAGAATTTATACAATCGTTGAACGACAATGACGTTCGTTATCTTGTCGTGGGCGGTTATGCGGTTGCTTTTCACGGCCATCCCCGATTCACCAAAGATATTGACATTTGGGTCTGGGTTGATGAGCAGAATGCCTCAAACCTCGTTAAAGCACTCGACCAGTTTGGATTTGCTTCTTTGGGGCTTACCGCCGCTGATTTTCTTGAGCCGGGCATCATCGTCCAGTTGGGTTATCCGCCTAATCGTATTGACCTCATTACCAGTTTGAAAGGCGTCGAATTTTCGATTTGTTACGCCCAGCGCGTCGAAGAAACGATTGATGGGATCATCTTGCCATTTATTGATTTGGAAAACCTCAAGAAAAACAAGAAGGCGGTGGGACGTCTTCAAGATTTAGCTGATTTGGAGAATTTGGAGTAGGAAGAATTTCACACCCTTCTGTAACGGCCGTTATCGTTGTCATGACGCAAAATCTGGGCAGCAAAGCGGAAGGTATTGCCTTTTGCCAGCAAGTGGGCAAGGCCGTGTACGATTGGCTAGGTTCTGTTGATAACTGAGGCCATATTTTGAATGGCTGGAACTGTAAGCAGTCATTCAGGGGCATGAAGCAGTCATTCAGGGGCATGAAGCAACGATTCAGGAGCAAGCAGTGATTCAGGAGCACGAAGCAACGGTTCAGGGGCATGAAGCAACGATTCAGGAGCATGAAGCAGTGGTTCAGGAGCTGTAAGCAACGACTCAGGAGCTATAAGCAACGACTCAGGAGCTGTAAGCAACGACTCAGGAGCTATAAGCAACGACTCAGGAGCTATAAGCAACGGTTCAGGAGCAGTAAGCAGCCGTTCAGGAGCAATGGAGAGCGATTGCTGAACGGCCGTAGCCAATCCAGTTGGCACATCCATCGTTTCGTGTTTCCTTTTGAGCAGAAAACTCATTTCCCATTTGTGGTGTTATCATCTCCAATATTTTTCACCAGCGCCAACTGCGCCTGCAAGGTCGCCACATCCTGGCGGCGGCGGGCGATGGCCTCTTCCAGTTCGCGCCGCACCAGCGTCCACCAATCCTCGCTGCCCTCGTCCAATGCCTGTGCTTTGTAATAGAGGCGTGCTGTGTTTTCACCGCGTAATGCTTGCAGCCGCTGCTGGGCGCGGCGGCGACGGCGGCGTGCGTTTAGAATTTGCTCGCGCAGTTTGCGCAGGGTGATGTTGGTAATGCCGGTTAGCTCGGCCAGTTCGCCGGGGTCGAGTTCGCCCGCCAGATCATAAAGTGCCTGGACATCACCGGCGGTGTAGGCGGCGTTTACGGCCGTCATCATCATGGTGCGGTAGGCTTGTTCAACGGCCGTATTCGCCAAATCGGGGTGAAACTTGCGTGCCAATTCCCGGTAAATTCGTTTTTCTGCTGCTTTGTCGCGGGGTGTATCTGTCGGCAGGATGAGGTCGTCAGGGTCGGGAACGGCCGTTTCCCTGGCCGCCATCTCTACCGTTTCCCAAAAATCATCATCCAACGGCACACCTAAATCATGCGCCTGGCGCAATAATTCCAGCCGCGTCAGACACGCCTGCTTTTCCAGTTGCAGCGCCAGCAATTCATCCACCAGAGCATCCAGGTGCAGACGGCAGTGCATCCGAAAGGCATTAATCGCCGCTTGTTCTTGCGCCAGTTCTGCCTCAGCCTCCATCAACTGCTGCCGTGCCCGTGCCAACTCTTGCTGCCAATCCTGTGGTCGCGGCTGCGTGACCGGCTGTAACTGCTTATCCATGCACAACCCCTTCAAAACAAACCTCCGCGAGGTTCCAAAGATGGCCTCTGCTATGCGCTAAACCCCCGGAGGTTATCCGTCAGATAGATACCTTGATAATAACCTTCGCGCGGTTGGGTTTCAACGTTTTGCGTGCTTGGCTGCCCCTGAAAATAGCCTCCTGGCAGGTGCGTCCCCTTCTGCATATATGACCAATGGCTATGCCATCCTGCTTAAAATAGCACCAATGGCACATGTTCGCACCTATGAAAATGAGTAGAGTTTATAGAAAGCATGAAGGGCATCGAACCTTCGCTAAAATGACCCATTGTTGTAAATCGAGAAAGTAGTAAACAGTAAGCAAAGCGGTAGTCAGTAATCAGATTGCCGTTTGTCGCATACTGAATACCCATCACCCATTACCGGAAACAAATGTTACGAACTCGTTGGCATAAAGTATTACGCGATTTATGGAGCCATAAAGCACGCACCATTCTTGTGGTCGCGGCAATTACGGTCGGTGTATTTGCTGTCGGGCTGGTCGCCAGTGCCAAAAGCATTTTGCTGCGTGAACTGGATCGCGGCTACCAGGCATCACAGGCCTCATCGGCACGGCTGTACACCGATCCGTTTGGTGATGAACTGGTTGAACGCATTCGCCGTATACCAGAAGTGAGCGCAGCCGAAGGGCGGCGCACATTACAAGTACAGGTTTTGCTTGGGGCAGATGAGACGCGGGAGTTGGTGCTAGTCGCCGTTCCCGATTTCAGCGACCTGCAACTCGATAAAGTATTCCCTGTTGGTGGCGATTGGCCGCCGCGTACGGGCGACATACTCATTGAGCAATTTTCGCTCGATCATATCCAGGGGAGCGTTGGCGACAGCATCACGCTCAAGCTCGACAACGACACCATTAAAGAGATCCATGTCGCCGGATTGGTGCATGATGCCAATGTGCCCAGTGCGGGCATCAGCGACCGCGCGTTTGGTTACGTCACCGTCGATACGCTCGACGAGTTGGGGCAGGGCGACTTTTATACCGAACTGCGCTACCGTGTTACCGACGACCACATCACGGACAAAAATTTCATCCTCGCCACCAATGACATTGTGCAGGAGCAGCTCGAAAAAAGCGGCCGTACCGTCTATGCCACAGACACGCCTGCTCCCGGCGAACATTGGGCACAGGCGATTATCGAAACGCTGGTCATGCTCTTTGTCCTCTTCGGCTTTTTGATCATGATCCTCTCCGGCTTTCTGGTCGTAACACCATTTCCGCCCTGTTGGCGCAGCAAATCAAGCAAATTGGCGTCATGAAAATGGTGGGCGCACGCCGCCGCCAGATTGTCGCCATGTATTTTGTCACCGTTTTTAGCTATGGGCTGATGGCATTGGTGATTGGTGTGCCGACCAGTATTTTTGCGGCGCGGCGCATTGTTCCCTTTGCCACTGATTTGCTCAATGTGCAGGTGGTGAGCAATGCCGTGCCCTCGTCGGCGATCTTGATGCAGATGGGTGTCGGGTTGTTGGTGCCATTGGTGGCGGCGTTGTGGCCGGTGCTCAATGGGGTGAGTATTACAACTCATAAGGCGTTAAACAGCCTGGGCATTGACAGTTCGGCCTCGCAACAAGGTCTTATAGAGCGCCTTTTCGCGCAGATACAGCAGGCGCTGCCTTTGCAACGGCCGTTTATCATCTCCCTGCGCAACACCATCCGCAAAAAAGGGCGGCTTGCCCTCACCCTGGCAACCTTGATCATGGGCACCGCGCTTTTCATCGCCGTTCTCAGCATTCGCTCCTCCGTGGCCGCCACCGTAGATGACTTCCTGCGCTATCACCGCTACGATGTCAGCATTGCCCTCAGCCGCCCCTTACCGCGCCGCGCAAGTTGAGCCATTGGCCTTGCAAGTTCCCGGCGTTGTCGCTGTGGAGAGCTGGCTCAGCGGCAGCGCTCGCCGTGTGTATGCCGATAACAGCACCAGCGAGAGCATTGCCATTGTCGCCGCCCCCGCCGACACGCAGTTGATGGAGCCAGAGCTTGAAGCAGGCCGTTGGCTGCTCCCCAATGAAGGCAACACCGTTGTCGTCAACACCGATTTCCGCGACGAGTACCCCGATTTGGGGCTGGGGGATGAGGTGGTGCTGGAGGAAAACGGCCGTCAACTCACCTGGCGCATTGTCGGTATTGTGCCCACTGCGGCCAATGGGCCAACCGCCTATGTTGACTACGATACCTACAGCCACGCCATGCGTCGCATTGGGCAGGCCACCAGCGTCAAAATCATCACCGACCGCCACGATGTGGCTTACCAGGACGAAATGGCTGTGCGAGTTGTCAACTACCTGGAAAGCGCCGGGATTCGTGTCGGCAGCAGCCGCACCATCGAAAGCGTGCGTGCCTCAAACGAATACCGCTTCAACATCGTGGTCTGGTTTCTCATTTTGATGGCAGTGCTGCTGGCAACCGTTGGCGGGTTGGGACTGACCACCACAATGAGCATCAACATCCTGGAGCGCATTCGTGAAATCGGCGTCCTGCGTGCCATTGGCGCATCTGATGGCGCTGTGCGCCTCATCGTTCTTGGCGAAGGCGTCGTTATCGGTTTGTTGAGTTGGGTTTTGGGCAGTCTTTTGTCGCTGCCCCTCAGCCGCTTACTCAGCAGGCAAGTTGGATTGGCCTTGCTGGGCATTCCTTTAGATTACAAATTTGCGCTTGATTGGACGTTTATCTGGCTGCTGTTGGTTGTTTTGCTGGCTGTCGTTGCCAGCCTGGGACCGGCACGCAGCGCCAGCAAACTGACCATCCGCGAGGTATTAGCTTACGAATAACCAGAAATCAGGTTTTTGAGAAAACCCATTTCTAGGAGCAGTGTATGTTTTTCAATACGCTTTTTACACGAATGAAACCATCTACAAATGGCAATGGCGCGGTGAGCGGCAATGGGCATACCCCGACGCATCTCATTGACCTGCACAAAGTCGTCAAGGCATATCATACGCCGGTTGGGGATTTCATCGCGCTCAAAGGGCTTGACTTACGCATCGACAAAGGTGAGTTTGTTGCCGTTGTCGGGAAGTCGGGCAGCGGTAAATCGACCCTGATCAACATGATTACCGGAATTGATCGCCCTACATCTGGCTCAATTTATGTTGGCGACCAGGCGATTCATCACCTGGGTGAAGGGCCGATGGCCGTGTGGCGCGGCAAAACAGTTGGCGTCATTTTCCAGTTTTTCCAACTGCTGCCTATGCTTTCTTGCATGGAAAATGTGATGCTGCCAATGGATTTTGGCAACATGTACACCGTCAAAGAGCGCAAGGAACGGGCGCTGCATCTGTTGGAGCAGGTGGAAATGGCTGACCAGGCTTTCAAACTCCCTCGGAGGTGAGCGGCGGGCAGCAGCAGCGTGTGGCGATTGCGCGTGCGCTGGCAAATGATCCGCCAATTCTCGCGGCCGATGAACCCACCGGTAATCTGGACTCGAAAACGGCCGATTCCGTGTTCTCCCTTTTCGCCGACCTGGTCAACCAGGGCAAAACCATTCTCATGGTTACACACGATAACGAACTGGCTCGCCGTGTCAGCCGCACCATCACCATTGCCGACGGCGAAATCGTAGATGAAAAAAACCGGTAGACCGTGAACGGCAAACTGTAAGCGGTCATCATTAAACCGTGACCGCTTACCGACAACCGTTCACCGACTACCGACAACTGACAACCGACCATTGGAGCTTTTATGAATTGGAAACGCCTTCTTATCAGTCTGATCATTATCGCCGCGCTGGTGGGCGGGGGGTATTGGGCTTATTTGCAGTTTCTGGCACCGCAGCCGGATGTGGAAACGGCCGCTTCCGTTACCGCCAATACCATCGCCATCAACACCGGCGTGGATACCGTCTCCGCCGAAGGGCAAGTCGTGCCGCTGGCACACGCCACCCTTTCCCTGCAAATTGGCGGGCAAATTGTAGACATCCTCGTTGCCGCCGGGGACAGCGTGCAGCCGGGCGATCCGCTGCTGCGCCTTGATGCCCGCGACCAGGAAATCATGTTGCAGCAGGCCGAAACGGCCGTTTTGCAAGCCCAGGCCAATCGCACCACAGCCCAGGCTGGACTGAGCGCCGCCCAGGTAGGATTGGACGCGGCCAATGTAGCCGTTGCCGCGGCCGAGGCTGAACTTGCCCTGCTCACGGCCGATCCGACTGCCGAGCAGGTGGCGCTGCAAGAAGCACTCGTCAATGCCGCCGCTGCCGGTATTCAACTGGCGTCTGGCAACCAGGCATTGGTGCTGGAAGGGGCCAATGCCGCCGAGATTGGCGTCGCCCAGGCGGAACTGGCGGCGGCGCAGGCGCAATTGTTTGCTGTGCGCCTGACCAATGAGCCGCTGACCCAAAATGAGAATGCCGACGCCGAAGACCGGGAACAGGCGCAGCTGCGGCTCAATGCGGCTATTGCTTCTGTCACTGCGGCGCAGGCACGCCTGGATGAACTGCAAGCCGGGGCGACTGGCGCTGAGCAAACGGCGGCGTATGGCGCTGTCGGTGCGGCGACGGGGCAGCGTGACGCGGTGCAGGCGCAGTTTGATTTGCTGTTGGCCGGGCAGCGACCGGAAGCCGTTGCTGTGGCGCAGGCCAAGGTCGATCAGGCGAATCGCACGGTTGCGGAGGCTGAGCTGCGTGTAACCCAGGCAGAAACGGCCGTTAACCAGGCCGAAGATGCTGTGACTGCCGCGGAAACGGCCGTGACCGCCGCTCAATCTGCCCTCGACAAAATGACGCTCACGGCGCCATTTGCCGGAATTGTCGCCAATGTGTCTGTGGAGGAAGGGGAAGTGGTCAGCAGCGGTTTTCCGGTGATTACCATGGCCGATTTTGGCGAATGGCGCATTGAAACGACGGATCTTACCGAATTGAATGTCGTTGCCGTTAAGCTGGGTGATGCGGTGGATGTGTCCATTGACGCCTTCCCCGGTGAAACATTGCGCGGGGAAATCGTGGATATTGCTCCCACCTCTACCCTGACGCGCGGCGACGTGACCTATCGTGTGACGATTGCCCTTGACGAACCTGATCTGCCGCTGCGCTGGGGTATGACGGCGTTTGTCACTGTCGATGTCGATTAGTTTGTCTTACTTACGCAAGACACAATAACCAACACACCATTATCAAACCAAAATTCCGAATGATACGGGATGAATTATGAAAAAATTTGCGCTCATCCTTTTTATGCTCATGCTGGCAGCTTGCCAGGCTGGAAATGACGATACGGCAACGGCCGTTGCTGTGGATACGGCCGTTGCCGGCAACAACGCCGGGCAGGTGACGGCTCCCATTGAAAATACTGTCTTTGCAGAAGGTGAACTGGAACCGTTGTTTTCTGCGAATCTCTCCTTCCAGACGGGCGGGCAGGTTGCGGAAATCCTTGTCGCGGCCGGTGACACTGTTGCCGCTGGCGATCCCTTGCTGCGCCTGGATACCACCGATGTGGAAATTGCCTTGCAGCAGGCGCAGGCGCAGTTGGCGACGGCCGAATCGGGGCTGGCGGTGGCTAACACGCAATGGCAGCTGGCACAATCTGGCGTGGAAACGGCCGTTGCCCAGGTAAATATTGCCCAGGCGCAGCTCGACCTGGTGCAGTCTGACCCGCTGCCGCAAGAAATCGCCGCTGCCGAGGCCGGTATCACGGCCGCCCAGGCAGGTGTCACCCAGGCATCGGGCAGCCGTGATGCCTCCCTCGATTTTGCCACCGATGCCGCCATTCTTGCGGCGCAGGCCGGTGTGGCCGAGGCGACGGCGCAGCGTGTGGTGCTGGAGGATCAGTATGACACGATTCTCACCACCTGCTTTGACCTGCCGGATGATTCCGAAGTGTGTCCGTTGTATGGCCCGGTCGAGGAAGGGATGCGTGCACAGCTAGATGCGGCGCGTGCCAGTGAAGCGGCGGCGCAAGCGGCGCTTGATCAATTATTGTCTGGCCCGACCAATGGGCAGCGGGCGGCAGCTAATGGCGGCGTTGCTGTGGCGCTTGCCAATCAGGATGTGGCTCAGGCGCAGCTTGATTTACTGTTGGCCGGGGCGACGCCAGAGCAGGTGGCGCAGGTGGAAGTGGGCGTGGCGCAGGCGGAAGTCGGTGTGGCATTGGCTGAGGTGGCTGTGACGGAAGCGGAAGCGGCCGTTACCCAGGCAGAAGCGCAGGTGGCGGCGGCGCAGGTGGCTGTCAATGCGGCGCTGATCGCTCTGGAACGCATGACTTTGACTGCGCCCTTTGCCGGGATTGTCGCCGACGTGGCTGTCAACCCTGGCGAGTTGGTTGGGCCAGGGTTGGCTGTGTTGACGTTGGCTGATTTTAATGGCTGGCAGGTGAAAACGACCGATTTGACCGAATTGGATGTGGCGCGTATTGCCGTTGGCTCTGAGGTTAATGTCAGCTTCGATGCAATCCCCAATGTGACGCTGACGGGAACGGTGACGAACGTGGCCTTGACCCCTGGCTTGTCGCAGGGGGATGTGGTTTATGAAGTGACGGCCAGCCTGGAAGCTGCCCCTGATTTGCCATTGCGCTGGGGGATGACGGCATTGGTGGATATTGATTCGTAAAAGATCGTGACACCGTAACCGTGATGGAGACGCGGGGATTGGGAAGCGGTTTGTGGTGCTTCCCAATCCCCGCTTTTTTGTTACGGCCGTATTATCAATGGCAAATAAACGGCTTGTTCGTTGTCGAGAATGGTGAGAACGGCCGTTTCCGGTGTGCCCAAGGTCGCTCCCATGGGCGAAGCCAGGCGCAGCATAATCTGTTCATCGCCGTCGATGAGCGTGTCATCCATTACTGTGAACAGATATGTGTGTTGCGTGATATTGGGTGTGAAGGTGATAACGGCCGTTTCCATTTCATTGACCAGCAAGACGACAGTGGCCGTCATCGGCGCCGGTTGGTCGAGGGTGATGGTGATGGCGGCGGTTTCGGCCGTTTCCGTGGCGGTGTAGGCTGCTTGGGCAAACTGAACGGTTGGCACAATTTGCGTGACATGAGGTGTACAAGTAGATGGTGCCGTTAACCAGGGTGTGTAGTTTGCATTGCCGAAAACAGCATCACCACTACCTGGCCCGTTTCCGCCTGGCCCATCGTCTGCTCCCCACCAGTTGTAGCGTGCATCGACCGGTATCGTGTTTGTTGTTTGTACCCCGGCTATCATGTTGCCAACGATGTCGTTGTTATCCAAGAACACGGATGGGTTGTTATCCGAATCGACAAAAACGCCGATCCCTTGATTGTTGGTGAAGACGCTGCAAGTGGCTGTGAGCGTGCCCCCATTTACCG
This sequence comes from Ardenticatenaceae bacterium, assembly GCA_020634315.1. Classification (GTDB taxonomy): domain Bacteria; phylum Chloroflexota; class Anaerolineae; order Promineifilales; family Promineifilaceae; genus JACSRF01. The sequence continues at coordinate 15,510 of JACKBV010000006.1, forward strand.
TAACCCCATTGGCAATGGAGCCGGATATGGTGGTGCGTGTCAATACGGCCGTGCCACTGATATGGATACCGCTCCACAATGATTCGGTGGAGGCATTGGTGAAGGTGATGGGGGAAACGGCCGTGCCCAGAGCCAGCAATTGTCCTTCCACTTCCAGATAGGAGTTATCCGGCATAAATAGGGTAACAGCCGGGTTAATTGTCAGGGTGATGCCGTTTGGGATGGTAAATGGCAATCCAGGTATACCCGGCGTAAAGGTGAGTCTGTGTATTCATATCTCTAACCCCTGGAGTAGGTAACAGCATCAGCTATCATTATCCCGCATTAGAATTGAGCGAGACGTAAATTTTATTTGGTTTCATGATGGCAAAAATAGTGTTATGCATTTGCAAGCGATGAATGCTCGGTGCTGAATTGCAGGCCATATCCACACTGCTCGATACGGCTGTCTTCTACCAGACTGGTATTACCAGTTGAACATCTATTTCAAAAGCCAGGTGCGAAAGCGTCTGTGTATGAACTACGATGGGCAGAGCCTTCTCAAATCCCAACCCAGTGTCGCCAGGCATCAGAATCGGCTTGATGTGAAATTGGAGCCTGTACCTACAGCTTGAGATGCCCTCCAGATGATCCGCCGAGCACCGCAACTTGCCATTATTTTTACGCCCAGGTGTATCGTTAAGGGTGACATACCTTCAGGTACATAAAATGAGTTAGTCTAAAGCCATAACCATCTAACCCAGGTGTGAACTGAGTACAGCATTACCGAGTAATGTGCTGGCAGACGTCTCAGGATTTGGATGCGATCGTAACGTTACGGATGAAAGAAACATTGCTCATTTGTAACTGGTGTATTGTTTCTGAACCATCCTCATTCCATAGGTTCCATCTTGAATTGCCTGGCAAAGTTTCGCCAATAATCGACCTGATTCGCGAGGTCCCGAAATGTCATCACCCAAAACGCCAGAGTTACGGTGGGCAAAAGGGGGTCTCTTCCAATGCCAAGACTGGCCCATTCGGTTTCAATTCATTCGCCGTAAAGGTAATTGGGGATGAGGGAGTCCCTATTGCTTCCAGGTGGCTGCCGTCCTGTACCCACAAAGCTGCATACCCTGTGCCAGAAACCAACACAGTTACGCCTGGTTCCACTGTAAAAGTCATGTTGACCGGAATCCGCAATGGGTAGGAAATCTCGTACCCATCCAGCCCCGGTTGTGGTGATAACGTTACCTCGCTAACCAGGTTATGATCCCAGTCGGCGATGATGACAACGCGATTGGTGATATTGTTGGTAAAGGTGACATTGCTCATCTGCAAGCGATGGAGCGTGTTGGCCGGGACGTTCATGCCATACGTTCCATCTTTAATGACACTGTTTTCAATCGTAATGTCCCCGCCATTCTCTCCGTACACGGCCAGGTTGTCATAACTGTGCATAAACACGACATGTTCAAAATGAGCTGTGCCAACGACAACCAGGTCTGCCCAATCATCTGGGCCAGACTCGGCAACAGAGGTAAACGTGATCGGCATCGTTGGCAGGCCAATGGCTGCCAGGTTCGCGCCATCTTCTACCGAAAGAACCGCAAACCCTGGGCCTGCTGCTTTGACAACCACACCGGGTTCAATGGTGAGGGTGACGCCAGCCTGAATAGAGACGACATCGGTAACAACGTAGGGGCTATTTGCTGCTGTCCATATGGTGTCGGTGATGATGGGGCCACTAACGGCCGTTACCGACACCATTTGTGGCTGTGCTGATAATGCACTCAGCAATTGCACGGTACCAAACAGATTAAGGCAGATGACTGCCCACAGTAAAAAGCTTTTTTTCCAAAAAAGATTGTGAGACATGAGACTCCTCCAGATTAAGTTGATAAGGCATTACTGGCCTGAAACGGCCGTTTCCACCGTCACACCTAAATTATAACAAATTACCCTTCGTGGGATTATGCCCATTTGTTCCCATCCGCTACAATGGGACGCATGAGCAGGCAGGATCAGCCACATCTTTTCTTTTTAGGTGGCACATTGGTATTGCAGGGTGTGGGGCAAGAAACGGCCGTTCCCCCCTTCTTTCGCTGGTTAAACGGCCATTGGCGCTGTGAAGCGGTGCATTATCGCCATGTTTTGCCCTGGCTGCGCCAACAACACCTTGAGAACCGCGTCCCCCATTGGACAAACCTGGATGCTGCGCTGCAAGACGGCCGTTCCCCGCATGATTACCAGCTAGAGAGTTTGCGAGCCTGGCACGCCGCCGACCGTTGGGGCAGCATTGTGCTGCCGACTGGGGCGGGGAAGACGTTTGTGGCGCTGCGGGCGTTGGCAGAAACGGCCGTTTCCGCCCTGGTTGTCGTCCCGACCATCGATTTACTGCATCAATGGTACGCCCGCCTCGAAATCGCCTTCCAAATGCCCATCGGCGTCTGGTATGGGCTAGAAAAAGATGCACAGGCGATTACCGTCACCACCTACGCCAGCGGTTGGGCACACGCCGAAGCGCTGGGCAGCCGTTTTGGGTTGCTCATCTTCGACGAAATTCACCATTTGCCCGCGCCAAGCTGGCATGAAATTGCCTTAATGTGTGCCGCGCCCTATCGCCTCGGCCTCACGGCCACTTATCCGGAGGATGAGGAAGGGGAAAAGGGGGCGCTGCTGCATCGCCTGGTTGGCCCGGTCGTCTATCGCAAGCGTGCGTGGATGAATTGACCGGGCAGCAGTTGGCCGAATATCGCACAGAGCGCATTCGCGTTGATTTGACAGGCACCGAACGCGCCACCTATGACGCCGCGTATGCCACCTACACCGGCTATGTGCGCGAGGCGCGTTTGCGCGAGTCGCATGGGCCAAACTGGTGGCAAGAATTCACGCGGCGCAGTGCGTACGAAGTGCAAGCCCGCCGTGCCAAAGTGGCCGAATTAAAATTGCGGGAAGTGGTGCATCAGGCACAAGGCAAACTGGCTGTGTTGGACAATTTGCTGCGCGAACACAATGACCGCCCCATGCTTATCTTCACCGCGCACAACCGCTTTGCCTACCAAATCGCCCGCCGTCACTTGATTCCGGTGATCACACATCAGACAAAGGTTGCTGAACGCAAAGCGATTCTCGATGGCTTTCGCAATGGTCAATATCGCGCCATCGCCACGTCAAAAGTGCTCAATGAAGGCGTGGATGTGCCAGAGGCGAAGGTGGCGGTGGTCTTGGGGGGCAGTGCTACCGCGCGTGAATATGTGCAGCGTTTGGGGCGGGTGCTGCGCAAGCATGGCAATCAGGAGGCGGTGTTGTATGAGGTGATTGCCCGCGGCACAGTGGACGAGGGGATTGTGCAGCGGCGACAGCAGCGGGTGAAGTATCACATTCGCCCATGAATGAGCCAGGAAATTGGTGAGTGCTAAGGGTTCATGCCTAAATAACATTATCCTCCCGCAGGTTCAAAACCTGCGGAAGGATTGAGGCAAACGCAAAAGTTAATGACGGGTGAACCCTAAACTGCCAATCTCCCGGTCAGGCGGGGTTAGATCGTGTACATGAAATTGTAGAGGTGTTCTTCTTCGGTAACGGTGATGGTCATGCTGCCGTTCAGCCCGGTCAATTGGTCTGTGCCGGAATCTGGGATGACGGTGATGATCAGCTGCTGCTCGCCACGATTGAGCAGGCCATAGTGCTGGAGCTTGAAGGAGCCGGTACGGCCGTTTAATGTGCCGGTGACTTCTTCAATGGCGACATAACCGGCTGAATCGGAAACGGCCGTATTCGTCGCCGCTAACATTTGCCCGACACTGTGCGCTTCAAGATCGCCCATGAACTGCTTGTCTAGCAGCATACGCCCAATGGCATGTTGTCAGATGGTATCTGGCGCTTGCGGGGTAAGTTTGACAGAAAAAGAACCATTTGCTTGATTTGTTGCCATATTTTCTCCTATATAGCTCCTTGAACGTTGCTTTGCTGTAATCGCCCACTGTGAATTTTAGCTCAAATGTTCTTGAAAAGATAGCACGGAGCACTCAAATTGGCAAAAGCAAAATAGAGCAGGCGAATTCTGTGAGTTCTGTCGGATTAAGCGTCAGGCCAGCGATCCCGTCCACATCCACAAGACGTAGGCGGCATACAACAGCAACAGCACAGCTCCCTCGCGGCGGCTGAGCTGCTGCCCGGTGGAAAGAAAGACAAACAAGACCACCACGGTACTCAAGAGCACCATCGTCGAGGATGTGAGATCGGCCGTGCCGACAGCGATGGGACCGCCTTGAAAAATCAAGATGAGCAGCCAGGGCAGCCCCAGCCCGATGCTGATGTCGAAAATATTGGAGCCAACGGCATTGGAGATTGCCATTTCTCCCTTGCCATCACGAGCGACAAAAACAGATGCCAATAAATCTGGCACGGAGGAGCCGCCGGCGAGGATTGTGAGCGCCACGAGAATGGGGGGGACGCCAATGGCTCCGGCAAAGGCGATGGCATTTTCTAGCAGCAGCCAACTAATGCCGATGATGAGCAAGATGGAGACGAAAAAGGCACGGCCGTATTGCTGGCGTGGTTCCCCGGTCAAAAAAGCGCACAAAACGCGCGACCTGCGTTGTCACCTGGTAATAAATGCCTTTTGTCTTCTTCCTGAATCTCCGTTTCCAAGACATCGACAATATCCATTTCCCCATCGGGCGGATGAGCAGGTGCCATTGATACAAGACGTAAATGTAGGCGGCGTAAAGGCCAAGGAACATCAATGTTTTCTAGCAAGGTGATTTGCCCATCCTGAAAGGTGAACAGCAGCAAGCCAATGCTGATGCTGTAAATGAGGCAATCACGCACGACAACCTGCCAGGTTACTTTTGCTGGCCTCGTCAATGCTGGCTCCGGTAATGACGGAGAATGTTGAAAACGGCCGATCCGACAATGCTGCCGACGCCAACATCGCTGTGTGCGCCGCCATCTTGCACCAAGGCCAGAAGGGCAATCGACAACCTGGGCATAGATGATCCCATCGCTATACGAAGCCCCGGGCAACGTTGCTGGGGAGTTTCCATTTGCGGGCGATTTCATCCAGGCTTTCGATAAAAAATTCGTCGGTGATGATGGAAAGGAAGTAAATCGAGAGAACAATGATGCCTCAGATTAATGACAGCGCTCAAGGCGATCTCCTTGTGGGTAAATTTGACGAATTGTACCGGGAATTGGGGGAAGCGAAAAAGGCCAACACAGTTTTGTGTTGGCCTTGCGGAGGAGGCAACATGCGTGGTACGCCGTAGGTCGGATTGCTAATCCGACGGTCGGATTAACAATCCGACCTACGAAGGAGATTTGGGGTGAGTTGAACCCAATCCCTTATGCCCAAAAAACCAGCCTCCCGGCGTTGACGCGGTTATTCGTTGGCGGCAACGGCCGTTAACACGGCCTCCATTCCCGCCAGATTCACTTCCCAGTCCGGGGTTTCGTAGTCGGCCAACAGAGACGCGATGGCCGGGATGCCCTGGCTGTCCAGCCAATCGGTGATGTCGCCGGTGACGGTGCTCAGGCTGATGATGCCCGCTTCGTAACCGGCCGCATCCGCATAGACCTGTGCCAATTCTTCGGAAACGGAGACGCCATCACAAACGCCGGGCACGGCGATTTGCCCTTTGGCCTCAAAGACGACAACCGCCGCCGGTTCGATTTTCAGAATAAAATCGCGCAGGGCGACCGTTTCTGGTTCCGAGAAAGCGGCCGTGCCGCCGCTGATGGCCTGGTCGCGCCAGACTGCTTCGGCGCTCCAGTTGCAGCCCCAGTTGCGGTTGAGGTCGACGCCATTGCCGTTGAAACGGCCGTTTACACTTTCCACATCGCCGCCGACGCTGTCCGGGTTAATGTTGGCGATGACGTAAAGGGAGACATTGGCGGGCAAGGCGTCGCTGCCCTGCGCAAAATAGGCAATGGCTTGTTCGGCAATATCGACAGTAGACGGGGCAAACCCGGCGTGCATGCCACCGATGAAGAGAACGGCCGTTTCCCCCGTCCCAATACGCGTTGCCACAATGTCGCTGCCATTTGCCGAAGTGCCGATGATGGTTGTGTCGAACGCGGCTGTGTCCGTCGCTGCCTCATCGGACGACGGCTCGTCAGCGGCTGGCTCGTCGGGCGCGGCTTCTTCGCTGGTTGTCGGCGGTTCGGTGGGTGGCAGCGTGCCCTGCGGATGAACCGTGAAGATCATGCCTGCGCCACGGCCGTATACTTCAGGGAAGTAAAACTCCTGGCCGGTTGGTGGAATGGTGCGGAATTCGCCCAATGTGCTGGCGCGTACCAGATAAACGTACTCATACGTCCCGGCCGGCAAGTAGTTGGCCGAGATGACCACTTTCTCGTCGCGCAGTTCCACATGGTCGAAATACCACCAGCCATAGCCGCGCGTCCAGAACTCGTCTGCTTCGTACCGTTCCGGCGCCCCTTCTTGTTGACTGGTGAGCAGCGATGTATCCACCGCTTCCAGCCCGGCGGGCAGGAAATCTTCGATCAGGGCATAGTGCAGCGTATTGGGCACGACAATGGTCAGCCGCGCCAGGAAAGTGTCGCCCAGTTCCGCTTCTGTAATCGGCGTGGTGCGGTCGTTGGGGTCATAGTAGCTGCGCGACAGGATGATGCCCTTATCCAGCGGGCGCAGTTCTTCCACCGGCAAGTAGATGTTCATGTGTGCCGTGTAGTAGAGATTGCCGGGGCCGTCGGTGCGTCCCATTGCCAGCCGATTCAGGTCGGTGGTGAGCAGGGTGGTGATGTCTTGTTGCAGGGTGACGGTGTCGCGCACTGTGGCGGCGGTAACGTCGGCTGTTGTCAACAAGGTGCCATTGAAGGCGACTTCGTACTGATAATCGGGCTGTAATTCGTCGGAGACGACAATCCAGTCGATGAGGGAGATGAGTGTCCAGGCGGTTTCCTGGGTGGTGGCCCAACGGCCGTTTACCCGATTGTCCATCAGCCAGCGCACCGCATTGGCAACCAACGGGCTGTCCGGCTGCAATTTGATCATCGTGTCCAGAATAATGGCTGTCGTGCGTGTGTCTGACCCCCAGTTCCAATAGTCGCGCGAAGCCTCTTCCCAATGCACGCCGCTGGCGGAGAAGATGGCGGTGGTGATGAAGTCGGCGGCCAATGTTTCCAGGCGCGGGTCGCCGCTGTCCATGAGATAGATGGCTTGTGCCAGATAGCCGCGTGCGAACAAATCCAGCCCTTCGCGGTTGCTGTAAAGCTGATCCATTTCTGCCGCATTGGGTTCACCGGCGCGGGCGAGGACGTAAACAAGGTATGCCTGGCGGTTGAATTTGTAACGGCCGTTTAAGCTATCCACAGTTGGCAAATTTGTCTGCAAATAGCGGATGCCACTGTTGAGCACCTGCGCACGCACATCATAACCGGCGTCGCGTGCTTCCAACAACGCCTGCACCACATAAGCCGTGACGAGCGTGTTGCTTTCACGCCCATCCCACCAGGGCCAGCCTCCATCCGAACGCTGCCGACTATACAGCTTTTGCAGAGCGATATTCACCTGTTCTTGCAGATTTTGCTCCAGGTCGGGGTCGCTCATGCCTGCCGCTTTCAGGGCGCTGGTCGTCAGCACATTAGGCAGGAATTTGGAGACGACTTGCTCCGTGCATTCGTAGGTGTAATGTTCCAGATAATCGAGGCCATCGGTCATGGCGGCAACCAATGAGGGAGCCAATTCGATGGTCAAATTGCCCTGGCTGGGTGTGTAACCGGGCAAAATAGGCAGGGCGATGGATTCCACCACCGCGCCACCTGCGGTGAGTTGGCCGGATGTGCCCACCGTTTCCGGCACTTCATATTTGTAAACGGGGATGCCTTGTCCTTCTAGCGTGCCCAGTGTGGGACGGCTGGCGTCGCTGTATTCGCCCGCATTGACGCTGAAAACAAAGTCCACGCGTGTCACATCCTCGACGAGGACGTTCCAGTAAACGACGGCCTGTTGTTTGGGGGGAATGGTCACGCTTTGTGTGTCGGGGCTGTGCAAGATGACGCCCTCGGCTTGCAGGGTGACGTTGGCTTCGAGTGGTTGGTCGGTGTTATTGTGAACGGCCGTTCCCACTTGCGCCTGATCGCCCACCACAAAGAAACGGGGCGTGACCGGACTAACCAGCACCGGCTTCGTGCTTTGGATGTCCTTTGTCGCCTGTCCCACCAGCGTATCCTGCGTGACGGCACGCGCATCCATGCGCCAGGTCGTCAGGTTATCCGGCAGCGTCACGGAGATGGTCGCTTCGCCATCCGGGCCAGTGTTGACCTGTCCTTCCCAATACGCCGTATCCGGGAAATTTTCGCGAATAGCCATCACGCCATAATCGCCGCCGCCGCCGCCGCCGCCCTTAATCTGGTCTTCCAACTCCTGGTTAAAGGCATCCATATTGCGCGTCAGCAGCAGCGCCGTGTTTACACTCAGCCAGCGCTGCGAGTAGAAGAAGTCGAGGATGTTTTGGCTGTTGGGCGCAGCAATCGAGAGCGCCGCCAGGTCAGCCAAGGCCAGCGACACTTCCGCTTCGACCGGGCTGCCTGTGTAATCATAGACGCGAATGGTGTACTCGACTGTATCCCCTGGCCCAACGATTTCACGGTCAGGGGTGATGTCAATCGTCAATTCCTGCTCTTCGCGTTCGACGGTGAACTGCGCCATGCCAACTTTGAAATCGGGCGCGGGGTTGGTTTCGTCTACCCCTTTCATCACCATGACACTGATAAAGACGTTGGGCGCCATGTCGCCGGTGATGGGCAGGCGGTAGATGGTGGAATTTGTCGTCAGTTGGATGGTTTCGTACTGCTTGATGTGGCCGCGTTCGACGGTGACAAGCGCGGTGGTTTCACCCTGGAACGGGGAGGCGATCAGGATTTCGGCCGTGTCGCCCGGTTTGTAGCTGTCGGCATCGGCGATGAGGTCAAAGCTGTGGTCGTTGCCACGTCGCCAGGAGACGTAATTGCCGCCGCTGGCCCAAAAGTAGGTGGAGGCGGTGGCATCGTTGCCGTCGCTGTCGCGCAGGCGAGCATAGGCACGGAAGACGCCGCCGTTGGGTGGGGTGAAGGGGACGCTGGTACGGCCGTTTCCATCTGTCGTCACCGTTAAGTCCGTGATAGGAATTTCTTCCACACTGCTGCGCCAGATAACATCGCCATTTTCATTTTCTTCCTGCACGCTGTACCAGCGCCGCTCAACGATAGAAACAGAGATTTCTTGGTTGGCGATTGGCGTTCCGTACCAATCGAGAGCTGCCAGGTCAAAATTCATCTCGTCACCGGCGCTGCCAACATAGCGGTCGGCGCGGATGCCGGGGTAGACAAGGCTGCGATGGACAGTGACAGTGGAACGGCCGCTTACCTGATTGCTGGCAACGTCCGTCACCGTCGCTTCAATGGTGAAATTTTGACTGCTGCTGTTATTGCTCAAGTCGGCGGGAATGGTGATGGTCAGTTGGCCGCGACTATCCGTTTGCCCTGTGCCAGAGGCGATTAAATCACCATAGTAGCTGTCGTAACCGCCGTAATAGTAATAATCATAGTAGTAGCCTGTGTCACGTTCCAAACTGTTAAAGCTGTAGCGGGCAAAATTGCCGCCAGGGCTAAATGTAAAGTCGTTGCTGCGCACAACCCAATCCACATTGCCATTAACCACTGCTCCACCGGAAAAGAAGGTCGCATCAATGGTGACATCAATCGTGTCACCGGCCACGACATCTTCCTTATCTGTGGTCACGTTCACCTGGAAGGTGGGTTTGCGGTATTCGGCCACATCAAAGTAGCCGCCGCCGATGTCCTGGGTGCCGACGGTAACATTGATGAAATAGCTGCCTAAGGTTGCCTCGCTATCCAATTCCAATTGGCCGGTAAAGGAGCCAAATTCAGAAAGGGATAAGGTTTTTTGGTAAACCGTGCCCTGGTAGGAGCGAATGGTGACATGTACTTCGTTGTTTGTGGGCAGACTGTAGTTCAAGTCATCGTTCGTGCGGACGATTCCCTTGAAAGAGACGACCTGGTCGGGGCGATAGATGGGGCGGTCGGTGTAGACGTAGGCCGTTGGTTCGTTGGGGCGCAGATAGTAATCCGTGCTGATGCCGAAATCATATGGATTGATGCCATCATTCCAGCCGCTAATGGCAACGCCATAAACACCGTCGGCGTCGGTGATGGCATAATAGCGGCTGTCGTAGTTGGTGCTCAAATTGAGATTATCCCAATAAATGAGACCATCCTCGTTTGTGGTGCCATCTACAATCGGGTCAAGGTTGCGGTCGTAAAGCGTGATCGGCACATCGGCAACCGGTGCGCCACTTTCCAGATCGGTGAGCCAGACCAGGGCTTCGGTCGCTGTTGTTTTCAAGGTGAGGTTGGCGGTGGCGACAACAAGCGGCTGCGCTTGCAGGTGAATGGCATCATGTTTGACCTGCGGCGAATCAAAGGTTATGAAGTAAAGCCCCGGTTCAAGCGATTCGCCATTTTCGGAGAGCATATCGAAACGCTTGTAGCCGGTGTCGTTGAGAGCGGCTGAAACAGGGACGCTTTGTCCCCAAACCAGTTGGGTGTCGGGCGGGACGTAGTTGACATCAACCAGACCACCATGAAGCAGGCTGTTGAACTGCTCTGTGTTGAGTTGGTAAAGGCTCACATCGAGACGGTTCACATTGCGGTATGTGATCCAGGCGGCGGTGGAGCCATTTTGACGGTAGACGCCGAGGCGACCGGGGAAGTTAAAGTAGGCAAGCGGCGCATAAGCGGCCGTGGTGAACTGGATGGTTTGCCCTTCGGTGATGGCATTGCCGTAAATGTCGGTCATGCCGGGCAGGATTTGCACGGTGTAGCTGGTGGAAGGCCGGAGGCCGTAGAAGCGGTAGCTCCAATCCCATTGGCTGTAGGTGCCGTCATCCTCGATGGGCGGGTTGAAGATGACCTTGTCCTTGATGCTGTTCAGGCTCATGGGCGATGTGAATTGGATGCGGAAGGAGCTGTAAAAGCTGGTTTGCGTGGTGCCGTCTTCCGGCTCGGTGAAGTAGATTTGCGGCTCTAAATAGGTTTTGGTGCGCCAGGTGATGCCGCTGCGTAATGTGCCACCGGTGGCGGATTGGGCGCTGTTGCTGAGGGTGAAGTTGTACCATGTGCCCAGTTGCAGCAGGTCGGAGGGGGTGAGGGTGAGGGTGGTGTAGGTGTCGTCCCAACTGAAGGTGTAGGGTGGGGTGATGCCGTCGTCGGTGGTGAAGGTAACGGCCGTTTCCGCACTTTCCGGGTCCATTGGCTGTGTAAAAACAACCTCAATTGGTTGGTCGAGGGGCAGATATTTGTAATCGTTGCTCGGACGGCTGGTGAGGTCGGGCAGGTTCAAATAGCGGTAAGTGGGGGCGGTGGTGGTGAACTGCCAGGCGTAATCGCTTGCCATGAGCGCACCGGTGGCGCTGATTTCGTTGACAATGGCGGCGTTGACTTGTGCTGTGTAGCTTGTGCTGCCCATGAGCGCCTGGTCGGGGCGGAAAATGTAAACGGAGGTGTTGATCCATTCGCCGCTTCCAGTGATCGGTGGATCGAAGGTGAGCATGTCGTCGGGAAAGGTGAGGACGGCGTCCGGGTTTTGTAGCCCTTCCTGGTTGACTTGCAGGGGGATGACCGGGCGATTGAAGATGACGGTGACGGCGGAGTCGATGGCGACTTCGTTGACGTCGGCGGCGGGGGAGACCTGGCTGACGCTGAGGTCGCCGATGGTGTAGAAGGTGAGGGTGAGGCCTTCAAGGAGAGATTGCCCGTCAGCGGAAACGGCCGTTTCCGCTAACACGGCCTGGTAACTGCTGCCCGACTTGAGGCGTGCATTGGGTTTGAATTGCAAGATGCGCGGCTGCGGCCAGCTAATTTCACCGGCAATGGGCTGTCCATCAGCGTCCAGCACCTGGAGGGCGTTTGCTGTCGCCGTTTCATCCATTGGCTGGTCGAAGTAAATCTCGAAACTGCCGTCTGGCGCTGTTTCTTCTCCAATGGCTGGATTTTGCCCGATGATGGATGGGGCCAGGGGGGTGCTGTCGTCTAGTGTGACGATGCCGAGGCCGGTGGGGGTGGGGGAGGCTGGTGGCGGCGGTGTGTCGGTTGGTTGTGCGGCAACGGCCGTTGCTGTGGGCAATGTTGGCGTTGGTGTGGCTTCTTCTTCGCGGCAGGAAACGGCCGTTACCAACAAAAATACAAATAAAAGGAGGAAGACCGCTCGTTTAGGGGACATAAATTACTCTCCTGAAAATAGCCTCCCGGAAGGTTATTCCATGAGGTGAACGCTTCGATGATAACCCGCGGGAGGTTGGTTTTCATCGCTTTTGGCGTGCGTTAACTCCTGAAAACTCCTGTAAAACAATCCACAGATGACACGAATCTTACAGATTGACTCACCGAACCATCTGCAAACCATGCGTGATCATTGGATTCATTCATTGTCAATGACAAAGTTTATTATAGCGTAGGTTTGCCGCGAGTAATGCACGGTTGGGCGATGACTGAACTACAGAAGGGTTCGCTCGTTATTAACTTTCGAGTTTGTCCCAATCCTCCCGGAGGTTCAAACCCTCCGGGAGGATCATGTTGTTTACGCACGCCCCCTAGGTTTTGCCACACTCGACGTATGCTTTATTAGGCGCTGTGCCGCATATTTCGACTTCGTATATTGGCGTCTATCTCATACATAATGTTTTCTAGACGTGTTTTCCCAATTTCACGAGCAGGCATTTGCAACAAAATCTCGCGAACTTCTGAAGTGACATGTTCCACTGCCCAAATAACTTCATTATCACCAATAGAATGGTCGCCGCCTTCATTTAACTCAAGGGCCAGGGCGGCATAAGCTGCGGGGCCAACAATATGTTTTGTCTGTTGTACATCTGCCAAGGGGTGCGTGTAGGCGCTCGATGCGGCCAGCCCGGCGGCGCGAGCGGCGGCGGCAGCAGCGGGATCGCCTGCATCTCGCGCTGCGGCATACGCTGCCAGGGCAAGGGTACGCAGCTGAGCGGCTCGCTTGCCGCCACCCGCAAATATCCGAATACCCTCAATCGCGGCACGAGGCCGACGGTCCGAAGCTGCATAATTCTCATAGATTGACAGTGCCCGCTCTGCGCAATCCGCAGCCCAACTTCCCAAGGACCTGAGAGAGTCCAAACTGAGTGCAAAATATTGAGATTCATGTGCCATGGTTCACCTTCACAGATTTGAAAAACGTGTGATGTCGCAAAAAATTCTCTGGCGGGGTGCTTTGCCGTGTTCAGTATATCGCATTCGTGCCGCAATTTATTTTTAAACACCCTAATTTGCTTGCCGCTGTCTAAACTACATTTAGACCTGTATTTACCTCAATTGGGCGGCATCGCTGCAATTAACAGGGGCATGATTAATCGACTGGTGGCGCTTCGTTTGTGGTGGCGTGTAACTGCCAGCATTTGCGGCAAATATGGTCGTGGCCGACTGTGTTGAGGCGCGAATGTGCCTGGCGCTGTGCCAGCCGCTTGCCACATAGCGCATACTCCGAACGGCGGCTGTGTTCGACGATGTGCCAGACATTATCACTGAGCAAGACGACAGGGTTTGGTTCGTTCATGGTGCAATTTTGAAAGGGGTGGCCTGCTTTGTCAACTGTGATTGTTTGCCTTCTGTTAACGTGTTTCTAACATAACCTTCATATGCTGCGGCGCTGTTTATGCCATAATGTGCGGCGGCAGGGGCGTAAGCCACGATGCGCAAGCGGGCTTCTCCCTTCCGCCGCTGGTAAAGCTTATGAAAGAACGAAAAGAGATGTTGGATTGGCGCGGTTTTTGGGATCGCGCTGTTTATGAAACAAAACGATTATTGCGGCCGGTACAGCCAACGGCCGTTTCCGGTCTTGGCGCGATGCCCAATGGCGTGGGCACAGCCTTTCGCGTCTGGGCACCCCATGCCGATAAAGTGTTTGTCACCGGCTCCTTCAATGACTGGTCTCCCTGGCGTGCGCCATTAGCCGCCGAGAACAATGGTTTTTGGTCGGCAGACGTGCCGCACGCCACCGTTGGCGATACCTACAAAATTTTGCTGCATCACCAGGGAGAACTGTTCCTGCGTGCCGATCCGTATACACGCGCTCTGGATGGCGCACACGGCAACAGCGTCATCACGCGCGATGCGTTTACCTGGGATGATGATACCTTTCAGATGCCAGAGGCAGCGGATTTGGTGATTTACGAGCTGCATGTGGGCACGTTTGCCGCCGATTCGCCAGCGCAAATTGGCACATTTGCCGGTGTGCAAGAGCGGCTGCCCTATTTGCGCGACCTGGGCGTGAACGCCATCGAGTTAATGCCGGTGATGGAGTTTGCCGGTGATTATTCTTGGGGATACAACCCGGCGCAGCCTTTTGCCATTACGCGCACATATGGCGGGCGGGAGGCTTTGCAGCAGTTGGTAAAGGCGGCGCACGCGCATGGCATCGCGGTGATTGTGGATGTGGTCTACAACCATTTTGGCCCGCAAGACCTTGATTTGTGGCGCTTTGATGGCTGGCATGAAGATGGCAAGGGCGGCCTTTACTTCTACAATGATTGGCGTTCTAAGACGCCCTGGGCAGATACACGGCCGGATTACGGCCGTTCCGAAGTGCGCCAATACATTGGCGATAATGTGCGCATGTGGTTGACCGAATTTCATGTGGATGGCCTGCGGTGGGATGCCACCAATTACATTCGCAACGCACACGGGCATGATGGGGATCGTGGTGCGGATATTGCCGAAGGGTGGCAGTTGATGCAGACGATTAATGCTGAGGTACAGGCGCAGTTCCCCGGTAAGCTGTTGATTGCCGAGGATTTGCAGCAGAATCCCTGGCTGACGAAACCGGTAGCCGAGAATGGCGCGGGGTTTACGGCACAGTGGGACGCCGCTTTTGTGCATCCATTGCGTCAGGCGTTAATTACACCAGATGATGAACTGCGCGATGTAACGGCCGTTGCCGCTGCCCTTTCCTTCACCTACAACCAGGATCCCTTTGCCCGCGTTATCTACACCGAATCGCACGACGAAGTCGCCAACGGCAAAGCACGCGTGCCCGAAGAAATTGCCCCAGGGCAGGCGGATACCATTTACGCCCGCCAGCGAGCCGCCTTGGGTGCGGCACTCGTTTTCACCGCCCCCGGCATTCCCATGATTTTCCAGGGCCAAGAGTTCCTGGAAAGCGGCTGGTTTGATGACCATGTGCCCTTAGATTGGCGTAAAGCGGAGGCCAACGCCGGTATGTGCCAGTTTTATCGGGATTTGATGACGCTGCGCCATGACAATTTTGGCATCTCGCGCGGTTTGCGCGGCGCACAGATCAACGTTTATCATGTCAACGATGAGGCCAAACTGTTGGCTTTCCATCGTTGGGATAACGGCGGCCCAAGGGATGATGTGGTCGTCATTGCTAATTTTTCGCACCGCGCCATTGAGAGTTATGCGGTGGGGATGCCGCGTTCAGGGCTGTGGCGGGTGCGGCTGAACAGTGATGATCGCGCATATGATGCCAGCTTTGGCAGCCATTACTGTCCTGACCCGGTTGCCGCAGCACCGCGTTCGGCCATGCTGCGCCTGGACGATATGCCCTTCTTTGCCAATGTCACGCTGGCCCCTTATTCTGTGCTAATTTTGTCGCAGGATTAAGGGCGGCTTTGATGCTGCTGTTCGTGCTGGTCGCCTTATTCGCATGACACCCATCCCCTGACGTAATACAATACGCCCATGCGCGCAGACCGACTGATTTCTATTTTGATGCTGCTGCAAACGAAGGGGCAGATGACGGCACAAGAGCTGGCCGACCGGCTGGAGGTGTCGCCGCGCACCATTTACCGCGATTTGGACGCGCTTAGTGCGTCCGGTGTGCCGGTGTTTGCCGAGCGTGGGCCACAGGGCGGTTGCTCTCTGCTGGAAAATTATCGCACCAACCTTACCGGGCTGACAGAGCAAGAGGTACGTGCGTTGTTCATGTTGACGGTACCGGGCCTGATGGGAGATTTGGGCGCGGGGGATGCGGCCGAACAAGCGTTGTTAAAGCTGACTGCGGCGCTGCCTGCTCCTTTTCAAAAGGATGTGGAGCTGGTGCGGCAGCGGGTTTATTTGGACCCGGCGGCCTGGTTTACGCCTGAGGAGCCGACGCCTTACCTGCCATTGGTGCAGGATGCTGTCTGGCAGGAGCGGCGGCTGCGCATGGTGTATCGGCGCGGCGATGGGCAGTGGGTGAAGCGGTTGGTGGAGCCGTATGGCCTGGTGGCGAAGGCGAGTGTGTGGTATATGGTGGCCGGGTCGTATGGACAGCCGTTTGTGTTTCGTGTGTCGCGGATTCAGGAGGCGGAATTGACAGACGGCCGTTTCCTGCGGCCAGCAAGCTTTGACCTGTCTGTTTATTGGCAAAAATGGTGTGCGCGGCTGGAAGCTACCCGCGAGCGTTATGTGGTGACGCTGCATGCGTCGCCCGCCGGGCTGCCGCTGCTGGTGCAGGTGTTTGGCGAAGGGATGCACGCCTTGATCGCCAATGCCGGTGCGCCGGACGATGCCGGTTTTCTCATGCTGTCGCTCTCGTTTGCCTCGGAAGATGAGGCTTGTCGGCAGTTGTTGGGCCTGGGAACGGCCGTTACCGTTATTGCCCCCCACTCCTTACGCCAGTGCATGGCCGCCGCTGCCGTGCAAATCAGTACCCTCTACGCTTAAAGCAACCTCTGATAATGAGAGTTTCCCGGAGGCTGGGGCCTCCGACAAGTTAAGGTTGTGCCTGTGGCGGCTTCGCGGTAGACTTCTTCCCTTGGAAAAGTGCAGAGATGAAAGTAGCGGTTATTTCAGATATTCATGGCAACCTGCCGGCCCTGCAAGCGGTGACGACACATATAGAAGCGTGGCAGCCAGATATGGTTGTGGTTGACGGCGATGTTGTCAATCGAGGCCCATTGTCCCTGGATTGCTTGCATTTTGTACAGCAGAAACGTATTCGTGAAGGCTGGCATGTGGTGAAGGGGAACCATGAGGATTTTTTGCTCAACTGTGCGCGTGCTGACGCGCCGACAAGCGGCCCGGAATATGAATTGATGCGGTTTGCCTATTGGGCTTACCAACAGTTGGATGGGGAAGTTTCCATTTTACGCGGGCTGCCGGACAAATTTGTCTATTTTGCGCCTGATGGAAGCGAGTTTCGCGTGGTTCATGCGTCTATGCAAGGCAACCGGGATGGCATTTATGCCGATACGTCTGATGAAGAGTTGTGGAAGCAAATTGCTCCTGTCCCGGCGGTTTTTGTGACGGCACACACGCATCGGCCGATGGTGCGCCGTTTTAATGATGCGCTGATTGTGAATGTGGGTTCGGTGGGGGCGCCGTTTGATGGCGACGGCCGTGCCAGTTATGGTCAGTTTGTGTGGACGCGAGATGGTTGGGAGGCCGACATTGTGCGCCTGGATTATGACCGGGCGCAGACAGAGTGCGATTATGCGGCCTCTGGATTTTTGACGGGCGGCGGCCCGTTGGCGCAGTTGATGTTGGTGGAACTGCGTCGTGCCGGTGGTCTGGTGTACCGGTGGGCGACGCGTTATCAAGATGCTGTATTGGCTGGCGAAGTGTCCATGGAGGCGAGTGTGCGCGAGCTGCTGCAAGATGAGGATTTACGGCCGTTTCTCGGCCCGCCGGGTTGGACACTTGACCTGTAAATGGATTAGAAAAGCGGAGAATATTCATTGGAAGCGACACCGATTTTATATGACACACACATGCACACACCGTTGTGCAAACATGCAAAAGGGGAACCTGGGGATTATGCGGCCGTGGCGGAAAAGCGCGGCTTGAAGGGGATTGTCGTCACCTGCCACAATCCGGGGCCAAACGGGTTTTCGCCGCGCGTGCGCATGGCTTTGGAGCAGTTTGACGAGTATGTTGATCTGGTGGAGCGGGCGCGGCAGGCGTGGAACGGCCGTATCGACATCCGCCTCGGTTTAGAATGCGACTACCTGCCGGAAATGGAGCCATTTCTGGAAAAATTACTGCGCCGGGCAGAGTTCCATCATGTGCTTGGCTCCGTGCATCCACAGCTCCCCTATTACCGTGAGCAGTACGATACCGGCGATCCCATCGCCTTTTATGAAACATACTTTGAGCATCTGGCAATGGCTGCTGAGAGCGGCTTGTTTGACACGCTGTCGCATCCAGACCTGGTGAAAAATGTCTATCACCGCGAATGGGATGTGACGCAGTTGCTGGATACCATCGGCAAAAACCTGGATCGCATTGCCCGCGCTGGCGTGGCTATGGAGCTGAACACATCTGGTTTGCACAAAACCGTTCGGGAAATGAATCCTGGCCCCGTGATGCTGCGCGAAATGCAAGCCCGCCACATTCCGGTCGTTGTCGGTTCGGATGCCCACGAGCCGCATCGTGTCGCCGCCGATTTTGAACAGGCGTTTACCTTATTAGAAGCGGCTGGTTATGAAACCGTGAGTTTTTACCTGGATCGGCAGCGGCAGACGGTTAGCATTCCTGCTGCGCGCGCCAGCTTACGATAGTGGGATTTGCCGGGTCATTGTGGTCAATGACCATGTTTGCAAATTGCTGCGGGCGGCATTGGGCCAGATAAATTTGTTGGCCGGGGATGTATCGTTGCAGGTATCGCATGCGCACGGCGTCGGCAGACCCCAACAGGGCGGTGTCGCGCACCAGGGCACGCTCCAAGGCAACTTCAAAGTGTATTTCCAGGTAAAGGGTGATGTCCCAATAGGGGCGCAGCGTGGGGCGATGCAGAAAAATGCCGTCGCAAAGCAGGATCGTGTTGTCGGGAATGGCCTGGGGTGTTTTGTAAAGCGGGGCGTCCTTTTGTAAATCGAAAACGGCCGTTTCCACACGCCGATCTCCCCCTGGCCCCAACGGCTTCAATAAGCGTTCGATCATGGCTCCATAATCGAAAGAATCAACATAATATCCTTCTGGCGAATCGACGCCGCGTTGATAACGGATGGCACGCGGGTTGTGGAAGCTGTCCACACTGGCCCGCAGCGGCAAGTGGGTTGTTCCTTTGCCAATTTCTGTAGCCAGATCATCGGCCAGGATTGTTTTTCCGGCCGTGTCGATGCCATCAATCGCCACGCGCAGCGGGTGGCTGCATCTGATGCCTGTCAGCCATTCGCTTATTTCGGAGAGCAGGCGTGAGCGTTCCATATGTTTACCCCAAATCGAATCCCTGGTGGTGATGGTGGATGATTAGCTCTGCTGGATACTGTTTGCGTAATGCTTCGGCGCGGGTGATGACGCGTTTTAGCCATTGTGTGCTGGGATCGGTGGCGGTGAGGAAGGCTTCTGCTTCAACGGCCGTTACCCAGCGATATGTGTCATGCTCGGCACTCATTTGTATGCGGCCAGGATTGTTGAGGATGCAGGCAAAGACGACGCCAATGAGTTCGTTGTCTGGTGTGGGGCTGCCCCGGTAAAAGTGGGTGACGCCGATGAAGAAAGCGGGCGTAACGGCCGTACCAATCTCTTCCTGTACTTCGCGCTGCAACGCCTCCATGAACCCTTCCCCCTGGTTTACGCGTCCGGTAACACATTCCCAAATGCCGGCGGCAAAATCTTTGCTGGTCGCGCGGCGCAGCAGCAAGTATTGATTTGTCGGTGGATACCAGACTAAGGCCCCAATGCCCCCCAGGAAACGGCCGATACCATTGTTCATCTGTTCCTGCTCCATAGTCGATATACGTTTTTGTACGAGCTTCCGGAAACGAGGGTCGTGCGTTTATTATAGCAGAAGAAACGGCCGTTACGGTTTGCCATCCGCTGCTTCAGTGAACTGCTCCACGAGATCGAGCACCACTTCGTGCAAATCGCCGCGATTGGGCAGCGATCCCATCATGCCATACATGGCCGCCGAGCGCTGCGGCAGTCCGTCGCCGGATGCCCCGACCAACCCCGACGCCTTGCCGGTGAGGCGGCTGACCCACTTTGCGGGCAAGATGCGTGTTGCCGTTCGTGCCGCGCCAAGGATGAGCGAATTGCCCAGCTTGCGCAGCGCCGGTTTTCGTGCCGCCGCCGCTGCCGCTGCCAGGTCTTGCAAAAACGCGTCCTTCTGGTGAATGTGTGCATAGTTAACCGTTAGATGCAGGCTGGGTGGAAATTGCTGCCGGTCGAGATGCCAGCCGCGCAATCCCATTTCGTCGCCAACTTCGTACACATTGAGGTCGTCAGAGCCAATTGCCATCAAGCTCATGGGCGGGTCGCCCAACACTTTTAGGCCGGGGATTTGCGCGATGCCCTGGCGCAGGGCAACGGCCGTTTCCATCACCTGCCGCGCAATTTGCACATATCCTTCCTCGCCCAAATGCTGCATGATCGCCCAGGCGGCGGCAATGGCCCCGCCCGGACGCGTCCCGGCCATTGTTGGCGAGGCGTAAATACCGCCCGGCCAATCGGTATCGGCAAAAAGTTGGTGACGGCGAATGTCCCGATTGCGGTACAAAATGAGCGATGCCCCTTTGGCGGCGTAGCCATATTTGTGCAGGTCGGCGGAGATGGACGTGACGCCGGGCACGCGAAAATCAAAATCGGGAATGGCATAGCCTAGTTTTTGCACAAAGGGCAGCATGAAGCCGCCCACACATGCATCGACGTGGCACAGGATTTCATGCTGTTGTGCCAGCGCTGCCAGTTCGGCGATAGGGTCTACCACGCCGTGTGGGTAAGATGGCGCGGAGCCGACGATGAGGATGGTGTTGGGTGTGATGGCCTGGGTAACGGCCGTTACGTCTGCACGCAAATCGGCCCCAACCGGTGTGCGCACAGCTTTCACGCCAAAATAATGTGCTGCTTTGGCAAAAGCGGGGTGGGCGGATAGCGGCAGGACTATTTCGGGCTGTTGCACATGGGGTTTGTGCGTTTTGGCCCATTCACGCGCGGTGAGGACAGTCATGAGAATGCTTTCTGTGCCGCCAGAGGTCATGTTGCCGACGACTTGCGCATCTCCACCGAGCAGGGCGGCGCTCATGCCGACGACTTCTGTTTCAAACTGGCGCAAGCTGGGAAATGCGGTGGGGTTGAGGCCATTTTCGGAGAAGAAAAGATTGTAAGCGTCGTGGATGACCTGATTGGCTTCTTCGCCAGCATAAAAAACGAGGCTGAATACTTTGCCTTCTTGCCAGTTCAAATCGCGTTGGCGCAGCGTTTGCATGTGGGCGAGAATGTCTGGACGGGAACGGCCGTGTTTGGGAAAAGGTGTTATTGACATGGCGTGTATCCTCCTTCAAACATAACTTAACGCAAAGACGCAGAGATGCAGAGAAAAAGAGAATTCTATCGTCCTTCGCGCATTTTCATTCATGGTGGTCGGTGACAGCCAGTGAAATTGCCTCTAACAATAGCCTCCCGGAGGTTCGTCTTATGCGGCGAGCCTGCCATTGATAACCTCCGGGAGGTTGGTTTTCATTCATGGTGGTCGGCGGCCACTGGTGATGTCCCCTTCGTAAATCGGATTGTTAATCCGATAGTCGGATTAGCAATCCGACCTACGATTTTCATTCATGGTGGTCAACGACAGTTGGTGTCGTCTCTCCTGAAAATAGCCTCCCGGAGGTTTGCTGCATGAGATGGATGTCTTGATGAGAACCTCCAAGAGATTGGGTTTCATCGCTTGGGGTGTGCGTTAGTTTATGGGAACGCCGATTGCGTATGACGTATTTTATAGGGTGTTTTTATTTTTGCAGACGTTTCCCCTGGCAAAGCTCTGTGAATCGAGTCTCCCGGAGGCTTTCAAGTGCCATGCTGTTAGCTGTCGCCTCCTTCCAGGAGGCTTTTTTGCACGGCTTTGCAGTGGTTGGCAAAAATAAACAAAAGTACCTCAAATTGGTAAGATGGAGATTCTAACCAATCCCCAAAACCAAAAGGGGTACTGATGCGCAAATCATATTAGAAGCTGCGGATATAATAAAAGGGATTGTTTTCGCTGTGGCAGGTTTGCAAGCAAGCGTGAGTCAATGAACAGAGACACGAGACAAACGGGGTGCAATCTACCCACTGGGGATGATTCTGGCGATGGTGTTGATTCCTGGCAATTCAAACATTGGAGCGGCCCAACGGCTGCATAACCAGCGCTGCATGATTAGAATCTTCATTGCTCTCTACACCGCTTAAATAACCAGCTAATCGCTGCGTCTCGTTGTCGGGTAAGGAAGTGATATTGCTGTCACTCCCTCCCCTAAGAACAGTACGTACAATTTTCACCGCATACCGCTCAAGCCTTTCAAACGCCTTGCGCAACAGGACGTGGTTTTCCTGAATCGCCTTCACAATACGAGTTTGCAGTCGTTTCACGTTGTGGGTGACTGTTCGCCACTCAATGTCATGCCAACCGTCCGCAACGGGGGTAGGCGCACCGGTTAATGATTGGGATGCGACGGTTGGCATGTCCATCGCCAGTCGTTTCATTACCGCCATCTGCTTTCCTACCTACAACGATTTCTCAAACGCTCTTGTGATGAAAGACCAACTGGAAGTCTGCCCGCTTTCGCGTGGGACAAATCTGGAATCCCTATCCATGCCATTACAGCCTAGCCTTCGCTTCCTCCAGCTTCCTTTACCCGCTGTCTCATCGGTTGGTCTTGCGACCGCCCTACCCAATGGGAAGACATCGGGCTTACCCTGTTCCGCTTGTTTACCAGAGTGGGTTAGGTTCCAACTCCTACGCCGACGGTGCAACATCTGCGGTAGGTATCGCTTGAGTACCTACACCTGACCGCCTACCTTTTGGTCCAAGTGTGTCAGCAGGTTTCACTTGTTCTAACTCACGACGCTTAAACTGGTTCATATACATTAGCCATACCACTCAACCCTAGCCCGCTATCCACTTCACTGCTGGCAGATAGCGGCACATTGTCCCGACAGCTTCACACCTTGCTGTTACCGGCAACGCATGTGTCGGTAGGGTACTGATGGCAGAACATCAGGTTGCATCATTCAGTTTTGAAAGTGCAACAGCTAAACAAGCGACTTTTCAGGTCGCACCAAGCAATGTTGGGCGGCGATTATCGTTTGGTCGCATATCTCTACTTACTTATCGTGAGATAGGGATGTCTCGCAATTGCACACTAAAGTCCCATGTTGTTATTTCCAATAGACTAAGGTTTGTCACACTTGGGGGGACTTGATTAAATTTGATCAATGAATTAACAGGAATGCCTGCAATAAGGTATACACCAGAATATAATTCATAAGACTTCTTGCTCGCTTTTTTTAAATTCCTGCTAGTTGCGGAGTGAACGTATAACTTCTCACCGCATAAGGCGGATATCTTCTCGTTCAAATTCTGATATAACTGTGTTATCCCTTACAGCTTCCTTAGAATAGTTGCTTTGCTTTCACAGATCATTTCCTTACGCTTCAATCATGATTGTATCGCCTTGCGTACAACTCACCATTATTTTGTTGAATTGGTGACTTTTCTACAATCTCTTCTAATCAATTTTTGAAATAGGATCAGTGAATTATATTTTTCTGAGCGACTTTTATCTGTGTAATCTGCCCCATTTGATCAAGAATCAAGCATCATTATAGGTTGATTATTAATGCTTAAATGCTAATAATCAGTTTAGGTGCCATTTGATGAGGCATTGGATTATGATTGTTTAGCAATTGAACACCAGAAGTATTTAGCTAAACAATTCTCATAATCTTCATTTGCACTTAGGTTTAACATATTTCTTGTAAATTAAAGGCTATTGCTCCCATTAGTCGATGCTTATTTCTGAATTAAATCGCACATAGCACATCGTTAACATTCTAATTCACAATAATTTGTTGTCAAACAGCACATCTCAGATCAATTAGTCAAACAAAGTTGTCCTGCGATGCCAGTGAGGTAATTTGGAATTCGAAACCTTTGCCATTGTCAAGCTGTTTCACCAGCATACTGTTTATTCTTTCTGAATTGTGTTAGAACTATCAGCCATATATTGAGCGAACTCTTTACCGCCTCTCCGCTAGTCAAACAAATTCCACCTGTTTGACAATTAGTTTGGTAAGCCTCTGGACCAGATGTCATCTCCTTTGTTTAAAGGATTCCCAATCGTTTTTAAACAGTACAAAATGTTCAGCGTGGCTGTGGTAGTATTGCTCATTTACTTTTTTCAGCATTATGAGTTTTGATTGCATATTCCAATAATGAAATCGAATTCCTTCTAATAGTTCCGCAAATCGTAGGGCTTACTCATTTTCCTTTATGCACTTTAAGCTTTCAGGATATTTGGTTTAAGCATTATAGATTTTACATGTTCAGCACAACGCAAAGCCGTAACCCAGTATGCCGTGGCTAATCAGTTGCAACAACAAAGGATTGAAAAAAGGCCCGAGTTGCTGCAAGTGTTTTGGGCGCTTTTCAACTCAAATGTATCATCATAGAAGCCCAATCGTCATATTTTCATTTGCTGTCTTGTAAGCTATTGTACAAGCGTAAAAACTTATCTAATCTGATCATAATTAGGCATCGCCACAGCCTTCAGTGCACAATAAACACATAGTTTCCTGTCCGTTTGGGAATTCTTAAATCTTCTACATGAACCATCTGTCTTAGCTGCACATCAGATCGAAGGGCAGCAGCTATTCAGTCCTTCAACGATCGGATAAATCTAGAGATGGGCGTAAATTGATAGGATGCTTATAAAGCAGGGCGGTGCGTACTTTCCTCGCAGACTCAATGTTCTTGCAGAAACCAAAACCAGCTTTAATTTACCAAGTTCTTGGAAGTTCTTTGCTTACTGGTTTCAGTACATCAAATAGCGTCATCTTTAACATCGCCGCCCTAACGAAATAAGCGTTTCATGCGGCGCGGTGAAAAAATCTTCATTAACCAGCTTGTCAGCCGCCGCATAAAGGCATCCTACGAATGCTTGGTTGAACGAAGCCGGGGAACAAGGAAGGTATTCTATTTGAGGATTAAGGTCTTTCCCAGACTGGCTTAACCCCAAAACGCGACCCATTCCCCAGAAAAGTATAGCTAAGTGCAAAAGCAAGTCAACAGAAAAATCGTGATCATCAACCAAATCAATGAAATTAAGCTGGCTTGGAAGTCAACGAGCAGCGAGTTGGCAGAGCAAAATACCGGCAAGCAACCGGCCAAGCAATCCAGGCAGCCAATCAAGCAGTTGGCGGCCAGCGGCTGCGGGGCCAAATGCGCTGGCGGTGGGTCATGGGCAAACCACAGCGCGGGCAAAGGAGAGAGCGCTCTGGCTTTGGCGGCGCTTGTTCCAATCCGGTGATGATGATGGGCGACAGGGCTGGTAACTGCTGGCGAACGGCCGTCAACCGAGCGTGTAAACCAGGGGCGAAGATAACACACCTTCACAAAGCCCTTGGCCGGAATCTGGTCAAAGAACGGTGTACCCTTGAGGGCATCGCGGAACTTGGCGCGGAACAGAACAGACAACGCCCGCACCGGAACCAGGAAATTGTGCCGCGATGAACGCCAACGGCCGTTTCCCATTCACTCCCCAAAAGATGCGTATTTCTTGGTGGAGGAAACGGCCGTTTCCCATCTGGCCTAAATACAAAGAGGCGAGTTGCTGCTATGCAACTCGCCTCTTTGTCATAGTAGTTATGGTAGTTTTACCGCGCTTACTTAAGGACTGCGAAAATGTGTCTCCACACCAGAGGAGTTGATGCCGCTTAACGGCCGTTTCATCTGCCGCCAGGTCAGGTGCAAGCTCTGTTAGTTTTGTAAACGAGTGGATCGACCAGAGGCCGTCCACAATCTTCTAAAGGCAAACAAAGCAGAGGGTGTCTCACCTAAACACAACTCGATTGAACGGGAGTGCGAATCCACCACGCTCAACTGTTATTTGCCTGGCGGGGCATGACAAATTGACGAATTGACTGCCTGATGTTGTCTGAATGAGTTGCCATCATCATGTGCGAACCGCCATCAATCATCAAGAGGTGTGAATTGGGTATCTTCGCGGCATTATCTCTGGCAACGATGGGTGGCACAATGACATCCTGCGTTCCATGGAGAACAAGTGTTGGTGCGGCAATGGTTGTCAGATCGATTGTGCGCTGGTTGATCAGTTGCTCGACGTCATTTGCTGTGCCAACGCGCCAGTCGCTTGCCGGAAATACGCCAGCAAAAAACTGTTTAACGTTAAGCATCGTATCCCCCGATCCTTGAACCCGCATCAGGCGCGTTAAGGCTTTCAAACTACCTTCCATCAATACCCAGACAAAAAAATCAGAAGCCATCATCAAATCCATCATCCATAACCAGAATGCCGAAGGTTGGGATTTTGCTAATTCTGGCCCTTGAGCCAAGAGTAAAATTAATTGTTCAGAGCGTTCAGGATGGTTTTGGGCAAATTGCAAGGCAGACATGCCACCAGCAGAAAGTCCTAAAATGGTTGCTGCTCCGATGCCTAAATGATCGAGCACCTCACAAGCGACTTCCGCCTGTTCTGGAAGTGTTCTACCGTTTGCGATGTCTGTGCGACGATAACCTGGTCGAGAAAATGTGATGAGCTGAAAATCATCGAGGGGAAGCATTTCCGCCAATGCAAGCCCTTGCTCATATCCACCCATGCCACCATGGAAGTAGAGCAATGGCTGCCCCTGACCGACTACACTATATTCGATTGCCCCGCGCTCGGTTGTGAGAACCTGGCTTTTACTACGAAGCCACGCCAACCTCTGGCGTTTTTCGGCACGGAAGACGCGATGAATGTACAATGCGCCTGCGCTGACAAGCAGAGCAAAGAGTAACCGAAACCCAGATTTGCAGGTTGCCTTTGACATAAGTTTCTCCTTCAACGCAGCTTGATAAACCCCCATACACAGATAAAAACCAGCTTGATAGGAAGTATAGGGGAGGGCGCATGGTTTGCCAATATACGGCTGGGAGCGGGAAAAGGACGTCGGATGAGAGGGTTTCTGTGTGAAGCGCGTCGTTAACGCTGGCTTAAACGGCCGTTTCTCAAAACTTCATACAGCAACCTTTAGCACCCTCCTAAAATCAATATCCGTGAATGTCCGGTGCATGATTTGCTTCACGTTGTAATATCCTGCCGCTGGAACAGATATAAAACTAGCCCAACTCCCCCCAGCAGCCAGACTGCCAGCGCCAGCATCGAAAAGCCTATGCTATCAATCGGTGCTGCTTTGTTGAATGTTTGAAACGCCGATTCCAATGTAGCGACAGCCTGATCATCTCGTATCCAAGATTTGATATTCTCGATATTGTAAAACAGGCTGATACGTCCCAGGTGCAACACGGATACAGTGTTAAACAGATTCGCCCACCACCAGATCATGCCAAAGATTAACGGGTCTATCAGGGAAAATCCTATACCAACCAAGGTTCCGCCCAAAATAGATTGCATGACAATAGCGGCCAAAGCCGCATAAACGGCCGTAATGATGATTGAAATAAAGGCTAACGCCGTTTCTAAGGCATAATCTCGCAAAAATTCTTGGACAATTTCGCCCGTCGCTGCCGGCTCATAAGGCACATCAGCAATAAGGGAGAAAATCCCAAAACCCCCTCCGAAAATTAAGGATGTGAGGATAAATGCAATGAGGATCAGTGCCCCCAGATTGGTGAACTTAGCCATGATTAACAGCGTGCGTTGCTGCCGGGTGACGATGTTTTTCCAGGTGCCCCATTGGTACTCGCCAGCAAAGGTAACGGCCGTAAATCCCAGCAGAAACATTAGCCCAAACGGGTTGTTAACAAAGCGCCATGGCACCAGAAAAGCCTCTGTCCACGGTATTATGTACAGATTATCGCGGGCTGTTGGACTCAGAAGAGCCATCAAGGACATGCCCACAACAAACGCCAATGCGCCTACTGGAAAAACCCAGAGGAGAAGGCCAATCGTCCAGCGATTGCCAACCATTTTTTGCCATTCGGCGTGCAATATATTAAGCATTTGTGCCCTTCTCCGTTCCATCTTCGATGGCTTCCAGGAAAAATGCCTCTAAACTTTGGCGCTGGCTGCATACCTGGAAAATCGAGACGTCATTTTCGACCAGTCGGCGTACAATGTGTGGTATGTCCTCATGTGCCACAGCTATTGTCACGCCCTTGTTTTTGCGAGTGATGGGGAATTGGTCACCTAAAACGGCCGTTACCTTTTCCAATGGCTTGGCTTCAATGTGAAGGTAATGCTGTCCCGTCAATAGATCCGCTACTTGGCCTTCGCGAATGATCTGCCCCTTGTTAATAATCGCCACGCGATCACAAATTTGCTCTACTTCGTTTAGTTGATGGCTGGATAAAAACACAGTTTTGCCATGCACATCTACCAGGTCACGGATGAAATGGCGCA
Organism: Ardenticatenaceae bacterium; assembly: GCA_020634315.1. Lineage (GTDB taxonomy): Bacteria > Chloroflexota > Anaerolineae > Promineifilales > Promineifilaceae > JACSRF01. The sequence goes on from JACKBV010000006.1 coordinate 43,817, forward strand.
TTTCTTGAATTCCCGCCGGATCCAACCCGTTGGCCGGTTCATCCAAAATCAGTAGATCGGGATCATTCAATAACGCCACGGCCAGACCTAATCGCTGTTTCATGCCGGTGGAATATCCCTTCACTTCTCGATCCGCTTGCTCTATCATGTTGACCTGTTTCAGCAGCATTTCAATCCGTTTGGCATCATAAAACCCACGAGTCCGGGCGATCAATTCCAGATTGCGTCTTCCGGTTAGAAATGGATAGAATGCAGCACCTTCTACCAACCCGCCGACGTGTTGATACAAAATGGCACGGTTTTGTCTAACGAGATGGCCGTAGATGTAGACTTCCCCTTGAGACGGCCGTATCAAATCCATAATCATGCGGATACTGGTTGATTTGCCTGCACCATTTGGCCCCAAAAAGCCGAAAACTTGACCAGCCGTCACTTCCAAATTGACACCGCGTACTGCTCTCACTTGTTCCTCGCGGCGGCCAAATGTTTTGCTCAAATTCTTCAGTTGAATTGCTATATTTGATTTCATATAGGCCCCCTATCATGGATGAGTAAGCAGCAATGATGTCACCCGCTTCTGCTTGCATCATGCCAGTCTAACGCAGCTTCAGCGGGCGGCGGGAGTGAGCCAGTAACTTGGAGGATTCACCAAATAGTCCGAAAAAGACCGATCTCGCCAGTCCTCGTGGAAGCGATGTTAGCGAGCTTTTTATCAAAATCCAGCTCTGCCAACCTGACTTATAACTTTAGCACTACAGCCAATACATTTGCTACAATGCAGAACCGTTGCACTGGTGGCGAGCATTGGCATAATGACAATTTACTCAGATGGCAGTGGCAGAAACACACTCTCAGTCAATTGAAAGCCATCCAACTGATAAAATTGCAATCCATCTTCCAAAACGAGATAAAGCTGACCGTTATCAAAGCCCATACCGCCTAGGTAGCTCAAGTTGTCGGTTTGGTAAACGGCCGTTAATTTTGGATCTTCCCGATGGCGAATATCAAATAACCACAATGTATTAATCGTTTCTATAACTAATACATCCCCCTCTACAGCAAGATATCCCACCTCCATGCGCTCCCAAGCTTTAAACGACACAGAATTCACTTGAACAGGTTCCCGTGGCTGCGACATATCAAACACAACCAATTCCGTTTCCAAATCATCCGACTCATTCAACACGGCTCCCAGCAAATAAAGTGTCTCTCCCTCCAGCAATGCAGAATTCGCGAAAACAGGGGGGAAGGAGGTACTGTATTTATTTACTACGACTACCGCGTTCACTTCTTCAGTATCCGCATTATAAACATGAATTGTGGAACCACCCCAAGTTATTTGTTTATGATATCTTGTTACAAGAGTGTATAGCCAATCCTGACTCTGAATAAATTGCCAGTGGGCGTTGTAACGTGCCTCTGTAAAGCTGAGCGGCATCATGTTAGCAGAATTAACGTGATGAAACCCGCTGCCCCGCCCCAATGGATCGCGGTGGTGATGCTCATACACATACAGGTCATCACCGACTACAGATAAACTTCCGGTCATTTCTGGCGCATGAAAAAATCCTATTTCAACTAGATTGGTAGGATCGGTGATGTTGAACTGTACTACCCCGCTGCTGCGAATGCGATCACCCAACATATTGTAAGGAGCGTACAAAGCCAAAAACAGCCGATTATCAGCGACTGTCAGATCAGAGGATATAGTGGGCAAAGTGAAATGTGTCAAGACAAACGGCCGTTCCCGATTTTGGACATCAATCAACCACAAATCCCGGTTTTGGGTAATGTAGGCTATGCCATCAACAACTTCTCCCTGCGGGAGGTTAACCATTAAATGATCATCATCTGGAACAGGTAGCAAATCTGCAACACTGGGAATAGGCTGCGCTGTGGGTAGCGGTTCCATAATGGGTGATACAGTAGCATGGGGCATGGCTGTCGTTGGAATGGTGGGTATAGGTTCATGCGTTGGAACAGGTGATAAATCTGCAACAGTAGGAATAGGCTGTGCGGTTGGCGACGATTCTACAATGGGTGATACAGTAGCATGGGGCACGGCCGTTGCCGTAACAGGAATGGGGTCATCTGTTGGAACAAAAGGTAAATCTGTAACACTGGGAACGGGCTGCGCTGTAGGCAACGGTTCAATGGATGACATCGTAACCGTAACAGAAGTGGGCTTAGGTTCATGGCAGCCCAAAATCAACAATACAACAACCAACAACCAACTACGATGCTTTATGTGCTCCACCCAACACCTCCACCGCCAAATCATACCAGCCAAAAGATGGTATAACATGGATACCTTCTACAAATAGCCGTAATTCCTGCAAAATCTCCTGAGCGATGGTAATAGCTCGCTAACTATTTCTGGATGTACACGATGTGACCCTCAATATCTGGTATATCTTCATAATACAAACGTTCTTGCTCAGTTGGGTTACGGAGTTTGCCAATAACTTCTGGCATGACTTATCGGTCATGCGCAAGACAAAGCATTATTTTCAGGTGATTCAAGAAGCGGCCCAACGCCTCGCATTTCAGCAGCAGCCACGAAACTTTCACTCAAAGACCGGCTCAAAATGCAAAGCCCAACCCCCAAAAACGGCGAGTCCTGGCCGTCCGCTGCCAATGCTTGTTGGGCGGCTGCACCGGGTTGAAGCTAACCTCCCCTATATTTTTACTCAGTCCATTTGCTCTCACCCAGACACAGAAGCCATAGTGATTGGGTCGATGGGGATCCACATGTGAACTTTGCCCTTGAACCCCTCAGGTGTGGCGATGGCCATAGGCTCAATGCCGAATGCACGAAAGCCACAACGCTCATACAAGGTGATGGCCGGCACATTGCCTTCTGTGACAGTGAGTGTGACAAGTCGAACTTCCGAACGTGTACGGGCCGCAGCAAGCGCGGCTCCAACCAACTGTGCCCCTCCGCCCAGCCCACGACAAGACTCGTGTACAAACATACCAATCAGATGCGCCTTGTGCCGGGTCTTCGGTTTGACCGAGAATTCGATTGTCACTGTACCCACAAGTTGGCTATTCTGAAAAGCACCAAAGGCTATGCTTTGACCCGAAGGGTCAGCGACACGCTTGAGCCACCACGCCTCCGGCTCTGCGGCACGTTCCTCCGGGGTAGAGGTAAATGCATCAGGAGCCGTGGCGTAGGCATAGAGCATAAGTTCGCGGTATTGTGTTACATCAGACGCAGTTAGAGTGGCAATATGCATGTGAGATGTAGCCTAATATTGGGGCAACTAGAAATCCAATTATAAAAATCTCAAGCATCCCCATCATATCATGTTTTCAGGAAAAACTCATCGCAAGCATCTGCAATTTTTCGCAGAGAAACCCATCCATTTTTTGTCACAATGTCCTAAAATTGCTTTGCTTGAGGAACCACCCAACCTCCCGGAGGTTATCCATGGCAGGCTTGCCGCATGAGACGAACCTCCGGGAGGTTATTTTCAAGGGAGACGAGATAAGCGCAAGCTCAACACCATGAATGAAAAACTAACTTTCCGGGAGGCTAGTTGCGAAGGAGGCAAAGAAGACATGAACCGCCAACGCCTCGGTATAACTGACAGGCCCAGAACGCAATAATAAAAAGTGATGTTGCAGGTAAGACCGCTTCAATAAAAAGTGCGGTAGTCAAATTGAGTTCATGCCATTGTTGAGCGGAAGCCAGGGGTTCATCTTAGTTGAAACTAGCACAGATGTTACAATTGCCCCTGACATCTGTCTTTGTCCAGTCTCATGAGCGGTCAGACCGTTTATTTGCTTACTGCGAACCTCGTCTAAAGTAAAAACGACACACGTCACCCCCATAGCCAAGTGTTGTCGGAAGCTCAAACGAAACCCCATGTTTTTGTGGTTCAATCGCATCTGCCCAAATCCAGTCCCATTCACACAGAATCTGCATTAATTCAGGAACCCCATTTTCCACCGAAAATCTGTGGTAAAAACATTGTTTGACATGGAGAAGGTAGGCTTTGTCATCATCTTGCATCGGTTCAAACGTGAAGGTTCGCCCAAAGAAATTTTCTTCTCTCTCCTTCGAGGCATTGACTAACACGGACATTGGGTCTGGAGCATAATCAAGGGCATACCTCATACCCTCCTGGATTACTTGACGGTTCGGTTCTATAACCGCCTTTTTCAATAGAGCCAAAGTGTCGTCTTTGGGCAAAACATTTGCTAAGACGCGATAGCTAGCCAGGAGCAGAGACATTAGACGAAGATGAAATCTACTTGGTTCGTCAATGATCCAATTTGTATATAGCTTTTCAATTTCTACTTGCTTTTCTTGAATCGTCTGCTGCAATTCTTGTGCATGTTCAGAACTATGAAGCGATGTCATATGCTGACTAATAATATTGTAGATACCTTGCAAGATAGCTTGGTTTGTATTTTCCGAAACCCATTTGCTTTGTTCTGTCATTTCATTCTCCTTATTCGGGGTATATTTGTTAAACGCTCAGGCTTGAAACCCAAAACGAATTAAAAGACAGAACAATAATATTTGATGACTACTCGCGGGTATTGAACGAATCGGACATTTCTAAGTCAGCAACATATGCCGTGGGTGAGTAACCGGTAAACTCTCGAAAATCACGAATAAAGTGTGCCTGGTCGCTGTATCCACAGCGAAAAGCAATATCACACCAGGCGAAATTTCCCTTTGATACTGGGGGCTGGATCAATTGCAAAGCCTTTTCAAAACGACTAATTCGCTTGAATAATGTGGGAGTTAGCCCGATAAAGTTTTTCAGTTTCCTCTGTAGTTGACGTGAGCTATAGCCAAACTGTTCAGCCAGGCACGAAAGGGTGCTAAAATGGCTGTTTGTCAGGGCTTCAAGGACTGCAAGTTCGGGGGAAAAGTTTTTCTTACGGTTTCTTTGGGCCAGGCGCATGAAGATTCTTTCAACATGCCGGGTTTTTTCTAGGGGGGTAGACGCTTCTGATGCCCGTTCGACTAACTCGCTAGCAGAATTTCCCAAAATATCTTCAAGATTGATGACGCAGTTGGTAATCTCATAGGCAGGAATGTCAAAAAGAGCATAAACCGCACCGATACGTAACTTTATCCCAAATCCTGTGGTATCTAAATCTGAAGCAATCTCTGTTGGGCGCGTTGTTTGTCCGGTCAGGATGCCTGACTGTGTTGAGAATTTCAAATGACTGCATGAAATAGCTGGAAAGTGTACGATTGGGTAGGGTTGAAGCATATTCAGTGAGGTAAAATAATACGCTTCAATGTATGACGACATTTGTGGGTTTGGAGGCAAAACTTTCATATTCATCTTAAGGCTTTGGGGTATGAGGGCGTGCTATCTTTTTAACCTCTCAATTTATTATGCTCAGGTCGCTGCAAAAACTCATCTTATCCAATGAAATTTAAGGGAGACTTCACCGGCGGCTGCCGACCACCATGAATGAAAACCAACCTCCCGGAGGTTGTCAATGGAAGGCTCGCCGCATGAGATGAACCTCCGGGAGGCTATTTTCAAGGGAGACGAGATGAGTGCAAGCTCAACACCATGAAAAACTAACCTCCTGGAGATATAGAGGGGGTGTGTCGGTTGCCAATTTCCCGTTCACTCCCCAAAAGATGCGTATTTCTTGGTGGAGGAAACGGCCGTTTCCCATCTGGCCTAAATACAAAGAGGCGAGTTGCTACTAAGCGCCTCGCCTCCTTACAAAGTTCTCGCGGATCCAATGATTCAAAAAGTTGCATTTCTTTGATATCCGATCAACTCTTTTGCCATATTTTTTCGCGAATTTCCTTGTCTTTTCCTAATGCTATCAATCCTATCCCAACCGTGTCTATAAATCCGTGGGTAAATAATGCCAGCCAGACATTAAACCCACTGGATACAAATATAATGCCTAGTATTGCACCTACCACTCCTGTACTGACGATCCCGCTTCGGCTTTGATAACCATGCGATAACCCAAATACGGTCGCAGTCAAGCTAATATTCACTACCAGTGCAATCGTTCCATCCCCCAATATCTTCGCCACTTCCGTCATTAGAAACCCGCGATAGATTCCTTCTTCTAAGAATGCAACCAATACCCACACTATGATTATCCACTGCATAAAGGCCAACCAACTGCCTTTGACATTTTCCACCACACTGTGATCATGAGTGGTTTGCGTGATTTTCTCACTCAGTGGTTCTATGATGATGATTGCTGCCAATTGAATTACAGTCCCCCAAATTAACCCCCATAAAATTGTCGCTCCCCAATTTTGGGGTTGACTAAATCCAATCGCAGACAAGCCTTCTTTTCGCAATAGTAGCAATAATATGATGACAACGACAGCGCCTATTACACCTATTCCGGGTTGCTTTCTTAGCCCCGTAACGATCAATAAACCTGAGGTGATAACAATTACCAATATTGATACCAATATTTGAGAAACTTCCATCGCTTTCTCCAATAAATTTTCCTGTTACTCGCGCACGGTTGCACGTTCAGGTCATTTAATAATTTCTTTCATGCGGTTTTTCAAATAACTCCGAACTCTTAAAAGAGTGCCAATTACACCAAAGCCGTAGTAGAGTCCGAAGATCATAAAGCTGAGAACAAAAAGACCAATAATAAAGATTTCAATTCTGGTTTCCCATGTGAGTGCTAACAGTCCAAACAACAAGCACCCTGTAAATAGGAAAAGGGCCCATCTAAAAATCTCTGAGAAGTTAAGACTATAGCTGATAGAGATCAAGTCATCAATTTGCTCAATGAGTAATTCGCCACGAGATAGGGATGCCGTGAAGAGGATAAACTGGCGATAATGATTGGGATAAGAGAATACAGATAAGTAGCCGAAAGGATGTTTTAGAAATCTTTTTGAAATCGGAGTCATTGAAAATCGAACAGAATAATTCCGAATAGAGAAAGAGTGCAAGACATGATTAGATTTGGCTAACTCCAGGTCAACGAGAAGAGATCTCAGAAAATTGGAAGCTGTAAAATATTCAGTATTTGATTGAAAATTCAGTTGCCCTGCAAATGTCAGAAAAGATTTCATGATAAGTTCAGTACGTGAAACCATGGTGTACGTTTCTTGAGAAGGTAATGGCCTCATTATTATTAGTTTGTCGGATATTCCTCGAAAAATTCATCTTATCCAATGAAAGTTAAGGGAGAAAGCGGGATAGACTACCATACACAGATAAAAACCAGCTTGATAGGAAGTATAGAGGGGGACGCATTGTTTGCCAATATACGGCCGTTTCCCCCCGATTTTTTCAAAAGTCCTCTTTGTGGCCCCGATTTCATAATCACGCTTGATTCGTGACATGAGAACGCGAAACATTTCGCCGCTGTGATTCAGATATTTCCGGCTGCTGAAAAGCTCTGTTTTTTGTAAGCCCCTGGGTTTCACTCTGCTTTTCTTGATGTATACTAATGACTGAGTTCGTATAACAACTTGAAAAGGGGGTTTGCATGACCAAAACAAAAGGCTCAAATTTCTGGCTGGGGTTCTGGCTGGGGGCGGCACTGTGCGCATTAATCTGGTATTGGCAGAAAAGCACATCTGCTGATGAAGGCGCATTGAATTTGCTTGATGAATTGGCAAATGTCCAGGCGAAATTGCATCATATTGAAGTGCCGCCTGTGGCGCGGCCAATTGCCGAGCCGCCAACGGCCTCGCCCGTTACGCCTGCACCCACAGCGACATCGCCTGTGTCTGCTGCCCCCGATGATTTGACGCTCATTCATGGCATTGGCCCGGTGTATGCGCGTCGTTTGCAAGAAGCAGGGATTCACACCTTTGCTGACTTGGCGGCACTGGCCCCGGAGAAGATTGCCGAGATTGTGGGGCTGCGTGAATGGCAGGCGGCCAGTCCGCTGGAATGGATTGCTGATGCACAGGCACGGGCATCGGCGCAAGCGAGTTAAGTGATGGAAACCTTAATTGCGTTACTGGCGATGGCAGTGGGTGCGGCGGCCGGTGTGTTGCTGGCGCTGTTGTTGGATGGCTATTCGTTGGGGCGGATGTTGAATACGGCCGTTTCCCACAACCAGGAGCTAAACGAACAGGCACACACAGCAGAAAAAGCGCTGGCCGTTGCCAACTATGAAGTGCGCAATCTCAAACGGCAGTGGCAGGAGAGTTCTGCCCGTGCGAAAGAACTTTTGCAGGAAAATCAAACAGTGCAAAATCGGCTCACGGCAGCGGCCGTGGCTGTGAAAACACAAAAGCAGACGATGGTGCAGTTACAGCGGCAGTTGCAGCTGCGCGAGGCTGAATATCAACGTTTGTGCCAACGGCTGTCGGAATTAGAGGTGCAGTTGCAGCGGCAGCAGCAACTGTTGCTGGCGGCACAGCAAGAACGGGATAACGTGGCAGCGGCTTTGCAGCGCGAAAAGAGGATAGGAAACGGCCGTCCCGCGTCCAGTTCCGTCGCTGCCGATGGCTTGCAAACCATTCACGGCATTGGCCCAACCTATGCCCGCCGTTTGCGCGATGAGGGAATTGTTTCCGTGGCCGACCTCATCCAGCATTCCCCTGAGCACCTGGCGGAAATCGTCGGTCTAAAAGGTGGCCTGGCACAAAAAACAGCCGATTGGTTGCAACAAGCTCATGAGATTATCGGGGAGCGATAATCAGCTTATTGTGAAGGACAACATGATACGGAAGACGGCAAAGGTTTGTTCGTGATGCGTGTTTGAGCTTTGCAAGAGATTGGCGATCTCTAATCGCTAATCGCCAATCGCTTTCATTCCACCGGAATTGTCCCCTTGATTAATCGTCAATCCCTTTCAAAATGTGTGCTTCCAGCCCTTCCTCATTTACCAGCCACACATCGGTAGCAAAGCGGTCAATGAAATAACGATCATGGACAACGGCCAACACCGTGCCCTGAAAATATTGTAATGCCTGTTCGAAGCGCTCCCGCGAGGGGATGTCGAGGTGGTTGATCGGCTCGTCTAGCAGCAGAAAGTTGCATCCCTGCGCCACGAGCAGAGCCAGTGCCAGCCGTGCTCGTTCGCCATAGCTGAGCTGTGGAATCGGCCGCAGCGGATCATCATCACTAAACAAAAAATAGTGCAAAAAAGAACGCGCATCGGTCTGGTTCATCGGGGCGACCTGACGAATACTTTCCAGTGCAGTTAAGGAGGGGTCGAGCAGCTCTTGTTCCTGAGACATGTACCCCATTTTCACACTGCCGCCCAGGCGTGCTTGCCCCGCCATCGGTTGCAGGCGGCCGGCAATTGTGCGCAGCAGCGTGGTTTTGCCGCTGCCATTGGGGCCAGTGAGGGCCACGCGCTGCCCGGCACGAATGTATTGGTTTAAGTCGTGCAGCAGCGGTGGATGATTCGGGTAGCCGATGGTCAGGTTTTCCAGGGTGAGTACGTCACGCCCAATGTGAGTCTCGGCAAAATCAAGTTTCATTTGCCAGCTGCGTGTTGGTTTGTCGACACGTTCATCCGCCTCTAAATACCGTTCCAATTTCTTTTCGCGGGATTTGGCTTTTTTCATCACCTTTTTGGCAATGGCCCGCACGCCGGGATTGCGGGGTGTCGTGCTGCGTTCGACCGAGTTTGCCTGTTCCCGTGTGCGGGCAATGTCTTGTTTCATGCGGCGGACTTCGTAGACCTGGTCTTTGTACGCGGCCCATTGTTTGTCTCGTTCGGCCAGGAATTGGTCGAGGTAGTCGCTGTAGTTGCCGGGGTAGGCGCGAATGGTTTGCGTGTGCGGATCGAGATCGAGAATGTGGGTGGCTGTGCGGTCAAGAAAAGCGCGGTCATGCGAAACAATGAGCACGCCGCCAGCAAAAGCACACAGCCATTCTTCTAACCATTCCAGCATGGCAATGTCTAGATGGTTGGTGGGTTCGTCGAGCAGCAGGAGCTGCGGATCGTTCAGCAGTGTCAGGGCCATTGCCAGACGTGTTTTTTGCCCACCGCTGAGCATGCCGATGCGTTGGTTTTCCGGGATTTGGTCGAGGGCAAAGGCAGAGAGAACCGTGTTAACCTGGCTGATGTCGCAGCGATTAAGCCGTGCCAATGTCTGGTCGTAGGCATCTTGTAAATCGGTGCGGCTGGGTGTGGCGGCGAGTGCCATGCCTAACTGTGCCAGTTCTGCTTCGAGCGCGTCGGGGTTGCCGATGGTTTGGTGCAGCAGTTCGGCCAGGGTGAGGCCGGGGTCGGCGGCGAAACCCTGCGCCAGATAGCCAACGCGTACGTTGGCTGGCGTGAAGGTGACGTGTCCGGTTAACGGCCGTTCCTCACCCATAATGATGCGCAGCAGCGTGCTTTTGCCGCTGCCGTTCGGGCCAATCAGCCCGATGCGTTCCCCGGCATTGACGCTGAAGGTGACGTCCTTCAAGACGGGATTCAGGTTGTAAGATTTGGAAACGTTATGAACAGTTAACATGGTTGTTGCTCTTTGCCCTATGTGGCCTGCCCAGATCAGTGCAGAATTTGCGTTTGTAAACGGCCGTCTACCACCCACCACAAATGCGTGGCAAACCGTTCGATAAAATAGCGGTCATGGACGACAGCCAACACCGTGCCATTAAACTGCTGCAACGCTTGCTCAAACCGCTCCCGTGACGGGATGTCCAAATGATTGATTGGCTCATCGAGCAAGAGGAAGTTACAGCCGCTGGCGACTAACTGCGCCAATGCCAGCCGTGACCGTTCGCCATAACTGAGGGTGTGGATGGGACGCAGCGGGTCATCGCCGCTAAAGAGAAAGTAATGCAGAAAAGTCCGCGCTTCGGTGTGGGTCATGGGCGCTGTGTGTAGAATGGTCTCCAACGGCGTGTCGGTTGGGTTGAGCCGTTCTTGTTCTTGTGCCATGTAGCCGAGTTTGACTGTGCTGCCGAGATGGAAACGGCCGTTTTGCGGCGGCAGCAACCCGGCCAGAGTACGCAGCAGCGTCGTCTTGCCAATGCCATTTTGCCCGGTGAGGATAATGCGTTGTCCTGCCTGCACCGTTTCATTTAAATTTGTCAGCAGCGGGGCGTGTCCGGCATAGCCCACGGCCAGATTTTCCAGCGTGAGCACATCACGTCCCAGGTGTGTGTCGGCAAAGTCGAGGCGCATTTGCCAGCTTCGCCCTGGTCTTTCCACCCGTTCCTGAGACTCCAGGTAACGCTCCAACTTCTTCTCTCTCGCTTTTGCCTTTTGCGCCACCCCTTTGGCAATCGTTTGCTGGTAATCCTTATATCCTTTCAGCTTCATGACACCGCCGCCAATGCGAATCGAACTGGCTTGCCGTTCGGTGTAATTGGCTTGCGACTTGACCCGTGCAATATCCTGGCGAATGCGTCGGATTTCTTGCTGCTGATCTTTATAGGCTGTCCACTGTTTTTCTTGTTCCGCAGTGTACTGCGCCAGGTAGTCGCTGTAGTTGCCAGGGTATTCGCGGATGGTGTGTGTGGCCGGGTTTAAGTCGAGGATTCGGTCAACCGTGCGGTCGAGGAAGGCGCGGTCATGCGAAACGATGAGAACCCCGCCAGAGAAATCGCGCAGCCACGTTTCCAGCCATTCCAGCATGGCAATGTCCAGATGATTGGTCGGTTCATCGAGCAGCAGCAGCTGCGGTTCATCGAGCAGCGTGCAAGCAAGCAGCAAGCGCGTCTTTTGCCCGCCGCTGAGTGTGCCTACCAGTTGTGTGTCGGGAATTGTGTCAAGCTGTAATGCGGCCAACGTGCTGTGGATACGACTGACATCGCAGCGATTTAGCTGCGTCAATGTGTCGTCGTAGGCTTGCTGCCAGCCGTCGTTGTCCGGCTGTTCGACGAGCGCGGCTCCCAGGCGCACCAGCTCTGCCTCTAATAACGCCGGGTCGCCAATGGTTTGGTTCAGGACTTGCGGCAGGGTTAATTCGGGCGCGAAGGTGAAGCCCTGTGCCAGGTAGCCAACGCGCAGAGAAGTCGGGGTAAGGGCGACATGACCACTATCGGGTCGTTCTTGCCCGGTCAGCAGGCGCAGCAGCGTCGTTTTGCCACAGCCATTTGGCCCAATGAGGCCGACGCATTCGCCGGAATTGATAGAAAATGTGATGTTGTTGAGAATGGGATCCAGCCCGAAGGCTTTGGATAGATTATGTGCTGTCAGCATGGCTTACATTCCTGGGATTGGCGGCAAGATGGCGGATGCCAATCCGAAAACGAGCATATTGCTCGTCGTGGTTGTGCTAAAGAAAAAATAGGAGCACAGGAAGTAAACTTAGCTGATAATCATTGGGGTGTTGCAACCTCGCTTGTGTTATTTGTTTATCAATTATGCGGAAAACGGCCGTTTGGTCAAGTAGAATGTCGCGCCGATTCTCATTGAGTCACGTTATGGCTGGTGAAAACGCAGTGCCGGATCGCCAAGTAAATTGAACAAATGGATGGTGGAAACGGCCGTTTGTTCTTGTTTCGCCAGCAGCAGCACATCGCCAATCGTCGCGGCCTCATTGCCCGTATAGACCTGGTAAAACGCCTGCGATAACGTGGTGTTGGCGTTGTCATTTAGCGAGAGCGGGACACGCCCCGAAGGGGCAATGGCGACAACCGCGCCGCCGCCCGCTTCCCCCAACAACGTCTCGGCGAGGGAATCAATTTCCGGGTCGGCAAATGCGCCATTGAGGCAGGTGAATGTGGCAAAAATCGGCAGGCGGGTGGCGTTGGTCAGCATCGCGGCATCGTCGGCATGGAAAACCGCCTCATCGCCCCACATGCGTGGGCCGCCGTGCCCAACGTAGCTGACGAGTCCGACGCCCTGATTAATGGCGCTCATGATCTCGTAGTGGATGTTTTCGTTGACAGACATGTGCAGCTCATGCACAAAATAGCCATCGTTTTTCAAGGTGGCGGCAAATTGGTCGGAAATGGTGTCGAAAAGGGGTTCATCGTCGGCGACGAGAAGCACGTTGTTTGCCCAGTTTAGGTCGGTGGTAACGGCCGTTTCATAATCAACCGTTTTTTGCACCATTGCGGTCAATTGGGAGAGGGTTTGCGCCGGAAAACGGCCGATAGCCATTTGTGGCGTCTCGTCATCAAATATCGTGAACCAGGTATCACTGGCAATATACTCATCGCCCCAATCGTTGTTCAGCTTGACAAGGGCGGTCGGCAGCAAGTTTTTGTTGGGGCTGTTGGCCGTGTTCAGCAAGTCATAACTGGCGTCGCCAACGAGCAAAACATAGCGTGGTGCCGGGGGCTGCCAATTGGCGGCTGTGTAGGCGAGGAAATCGCGGATGGCGTTTGTCGTTTGCTGGCCGTAGCCGAATTCGTCGTAAATTTGGGTGATGGAAACGGCCGTTACGCGTAATCCTTGTTGTTGTCGCAGCGCCAGCAGCGGCTGCATCGCCTCCCCAAATCCATTGACATCGGCGACGATAGCCAGGTAATCTGCCCCACGGGTTGTGCTGCGCAGCGATTCTTCCCACTGCGGGATGCGGTTCATCTCAGGAACAAACGCCTGATCGGGTTCCAGAATGGCATATGTGCGATTGCTGCCGGTTCCGGCAAACGCCACCTGATTTTCCAGGTAGACATAATCATACAGATAGGTTGGCGCTGCGGCGTTGCTGATGTCAAAGATGAGCATTTGCTCGCTGGTGTCGTGGACAAGCAGATTATCCGCGCTGCTGCCAAAAAGAACCTGTCCATAACGGGTTGTTAGCTCGCTTTCATAGGCCAGTTGAATCCAATCGAGGTACAGTGCTTCGCCGGTCGCGCCGGTGTCACCCGGCATGGCAATGGTGAGAAGGTTGTCGGTTGTGGCCGCAAATGTGTCCTGCGGGATGTCGAGTTCGATGGTTTCTTCTCGGATGCCGTCCCAATACCAGTTGGTGAGGGAACGGCCGTTAAGCGCAACGGCAACATGATGGTCAGGGTCGGGAATGTCCTGCGTGCTCGACCAAAGCTGGATAGTCAACGAGCCGGGGCCATTTGTGGGGCGGATGGCGTCCAGCGAAAGCTTCCAGGCGTGTGGGGCAAGCAGCAGCGGCCCAAACCAGATGTCATCGCTGTTTGTTTGCGTGAGCAGGGAACTGTTTTCTTCCCAGCGATACCAATGGGTGCCATAGGATGTGCCTTTTCCACTGGGAGGCGATTTTAACTGGGCCATGGCGAGACCTTCACCAGATTGCAGCAGGTAAATGGCTGGCGCTTCAAGTGTGTTGGTGATTGCTTGCGCATAAAAGTAGAGCGCACTGCCTGTAGCGGTTTCTTTTACCAGGAAAGGAACGGCATCGCCGTTACGGCTTAGACTGATAGTTGCTGGCGAGAGGGTGTCGAAGCGGAAGTTGGCGGTGCGGAGTTGTTCTGCGGTAACGGCCGTTATCCCCGTTTCGTTCACCGCCAGCCGCAGCGCCGCCGATTCATTTCCCTTTGGGAAACTCGCCGCTTTTAAGCCGCCGACGCGGGCATCCACCTGTGGGATGTCGCCAAGATGGGCATAAGCCGCAGCCCCTAACAGAAAAAGGATTGTTAGCCCGGCCAATGACCCTAAAACGAGTGAGCGATTGAGATACAGCTTTGTTACGTGAGCCGATTTATGCTTGATTGAGAACATGAGACCCTTTGTCAACCAGAAATGTCAGAAGTGTGCTGCTCAGCAGCAAAACCCGGCGTAAAATGCGGGTAGTCAGGCTTGTTTGCCTGGATAATGTCATCGTGTGTGCGGCATGATCTGCTGCAAACCAACGCCATTCGTATTGTGATAACTGCGCCAGCCGCCGGTTTAGCCATTCACCCCATCCCGCTTGCAGCGAAAGCGTATGACCCTGGCGCATTCGTTGCGCGACGCGCCCAACCAAATTCTCGCCAGGAGTTGGCGCATCAAATTGCAAAGGACGGTCGCCACGCGTCAGCAGCTGCTCTTGCCCATCCTGCTTGAGCGTCCCCCAATAGCGATGGGTGAGAAGCTGTGCCTGGTGCAAGATGGTGATGATGTCGCCCGGTTGTAACTCGGTTATGCGCACCGATTCTAAAATGATCTGATCACCACGTCGCAGCAGCGGCAGCATGCTGTTGCTGGTTACAGTCAGGCGGGGATATTGGTTTTGATGCAGACTTTCTTTCAGAAAATCTGCCAGCAGCGATGCATCAATTTGAGTCATGCTTTCCCAATTGCGTGGCAGATGTGCCACATTTGTTTGTTTGTGAAGTCACCTTGTGTCTGCGTTCTGTATTTGTAGATTTATGGCTCCTACAAACAATGATTGTAGATGGGCGTGATGAGAAAAGAAGGAGATTTGGCCGGATCGGTGGCTGTTTCTTAGGGAAGTTTAATGGATTTCAGCTTGTGAGAGGGGATTTTGCCGCCTGGATGTGCGGTTGTTTATTAAACATAACTTTGGGCTTGAAAGGTGAATGCGTTTTGCATTACAATCAAATTATCAATGAATGAGACAAGGAGGTCTACTCATGAATGTTCATTGTCCCTATTGCCGTCATTCGTTTAGTCTGACGCGTGAGTATCTGGCTTACGCCGTAGAGCAGGCGGATGAGAAAAAGCAAAAGTATCATGCGGTGGAGTGTATCAACTGCCGCAAGACGATTAAGGTTTCGATTAAGCAAATGCGCCGGTTTGCGCCGGCCGTGGAACAGGCAGAAGAGGCTGAATAATTGACGAACGGTAAACGGTGATCGCTGGCCGATTAACCGTTTACCGGTTTGTAGAGCTGGTGGGTTTGAATGTAGTCGGCAACGGCCGTTCCCACCAAATAGCGTAGTGAGTGACCATTGTATGCCCAACGGCGAATGATGGTTGAGGAAATGTGTAACTGCGGGCCATCTAGCCAATCAACGGCCGTTTTGATGCCGGGAACGGCCGTTTCCAATGTCTCCCAATCAATATCCACTGCTGGCCGGGGCAGCACGCCCAGGCGACACTGTTGAATAATTTGCTCCGGGTCATTCCAGGTTGGCAAATCACGGAGCGAGTCAGAGCCAATCAGCCACCACAGGTCTGCATCTGCATACAATTGTTTGAGTTGTGGCAGTAATGTGACGGTGGTATGTGGCAGTGGGCGCTCTATGTCTGTCATGTCAATGCAAAAGTGGGGATTCTCGTGGATGGCTTGTTGCAGCATGGCGAGGCGATGGGAAACGGCCGTAACCTGGCAATTCTGTTTATGTGGCGGCGACCCAGTTGGCAAAAACAAAACAGCCTCCAACTGCAACTGTTCGCGTGCCGTCTCTGCCAGCCACAAATGCCCAATGTGCGGCGGGTCAAACGTCCCGCCAAATAACCCTAATCGCCTTCTCCCATTCCGTGCGTCAGCCTCACCTACTCCGCCCACTCCAATTCCTCATCTCCGATGTAAACAATATCGCCCGTTTGCACCCCAGCTTCTTCCAACGCCTGGGTAATGCCCATCTTCTCCAAAATATGCTGAAAACGATTAAGCGTGGCGTCAAACTCAAAATAAGTCATAGCCGCAATCCGTTCAATTTGCTTGCCATGCACACGCCACCCTTTGCTTTCCCGTTCAATCCAGAACGTTTCTTCTTCCTGTGCGCGAATCACCACCGGTTCTTGCTCATAAACCTCTGGCGCAGGAGCCTCATCGAGCATCTGCTTCACCTTGTACAGCATCTCGCGCACGCCTTGCCCCGTCACGGCCGAAATCGCACAAAACGCATAGCCCGCCTTCTTAACCTCTTCAGCCAGGATCGGTTCCCAGGCAATGCCATCTGGCAAATCCAGTTTATTCATCACCACCAACTGCGGCTTCTTTTCCATTTCCACGTCATACATCGCCAATTCCTGGTTGATCATGGCCCAATCTTCCAAAGGTTCGGCCGCAGCCCCATCCAGCAAATGAACCAGTACACGCGTCCGCTCCACATGGCGCAAAAAGTCATGCCCCAGACCAATCCCTTCGGCCGCCCCTTCAATTAAGCCGGGAATATCGGCAAACACCATCGTTTCATTGTCATCCAACGACGCTACGCCAAGATTCGGCTGCAAAGTTGTGAAGGGATAATTGGCAATTTTGGGGCGGGCGGCGCTAATCACCGAGAGCAGCGTGGATTTTCCAGCATTGGGCACACCAACAATGCCCACGTCCGCAATGAGCTTCAATTCCAGGGTGATCCACATCTCTTCGCCCGGTTCGCCGCGTTCGGCCAGCCGCGGTGCCTGGTTCACGCTGTTGACAAAACGCGCATTGCCACGCCCGCCACGTCCGCCAGCCAACAGCATAACCTCTTGCCCTTCTTCAACGAGATCGGCCAATAGCTCTTCTGTCTCTGCGTCACGAATGACGGTGCCCGGCGGCACTTCCAGCAGCAAGGTTTCCCCATTCGCGCCGGTGCGATTGGCTTTGCCGCCATGTTCGCCATTGCCTGCGCGAAAATGCACCTGGCGGTGAAACTTAATCAGGCTGTTCAGGTGACGGCCGACCGTGAAGACAATGTCTCCCCCTTTACCGCCGTCACCGCCATCTGGTCCACCAAATGGCACAAATTTTTCGCGGCGAAAGCTGATCATGCCATCACCGCCATCGCCGCTTTTGATATAGATTTTTGCTTTGTCGTAAAACATAACTAGTTAATAGTCTGATTCACGTTGATTTGTGCCAATCGGGGCAACATTACCGGTTTAATCGAGCAATTTGCCTAAAATGGCAAATCGGGGATCGCTGTTATCTTCTTCGCAGCCACAATCCCCTTCGTTGAGGTTCTGCCCACATTCCTGGCACAACCCCAGGCAATCTTCTTTGCAAAGTGCGTGCATCGGAATTTCTAGCAGACTGAGTTCGCGCACAAGCGGTGCCAGATCAACGAACCCTGTCTCGGCGATGACGAATTCGCCGGGAGGTGCTGTGTGTGGCGGATAGTAGAAGAGGTCGCCTATTTCAAAGGTAATTGGATGCAAGAAGGGTGTCAGGCAGCGTACACATTCCAATTCTATGGCGCTGTGCAATACACCAGCGATATAAATACCTTCTGACGTGCGTGTCGCCTCAATTTGTCCCTGTAAAGGGGTGAGGGTGACGTCTTCGCTGACGCGAATGGTCGGGTAATCTAGTTCGGTAACGCGGCTTTCGCCCAGGGTGGCTTCCAGTAAAAAACCGAAGTTGAAACGAAGCCGCGAGAGCGCTTTTTGACCCATCGGAAAAATCATCCTTATGCGATAAAATTGAACAAATTAGTATAGCATAGCAGCGCGAAAACGTGTACCTGCATGTGAAGCACATGAGAGGGAAGATGACACAAAAATTACTTGTCGCAACACATAACAAAGGGAAAGTGTCTGAATTTGCCGATATGTTGGCGGATTTGGATCTGGCGTGGTTGAGCCTGGATGATGCGGGCGTGACGATGGATGTGGCGGAAACGGGGACGACGTTTCGGGATAATGCCATCTTGAAGGCGCAGGCATACGCGGCGGAAACGGGGTTGTTGACCCTGGCTGATGATTCTGGGTTGGAAGTGGATGCTCTGGCTGGCGCACCTGGCGTTTACACGGCGCGTTATGGCGGGGCCGGGTTGACGCATGCGCAGCGGTATGCATTGCTGCTGCAAAATTTGGAGGGGGTTCCCTGGGAGGCACGCACGGCGCGGTTTCGTTGTGTGATTGCTGTGGCTGCGCCTGATGGGGCGTTGCAAGGGGAAGCGGCGGGCGTTTGTGAAGGTATCATTGCTCTGGCGGCAGCGGGCGATGGGGGGTTTGGGTATGATCCGGTATTTTTCTTGCCTGAATGGGGGCAGACGATGGCGCAGGTGGGATCGGTGGTGAAGCATCAGATTAGCCACCGGGGACGCGCGATGCGTTTGCTTGAACCCCGGCTGCGGCAGTTGTTAACGGCCGTTAACGACGCGCAATAAAAGAAAATATTCACACTTTTTTTGTGCCTGAGTTGTGTTTGTATGGCACAATTTTCAAGATAATACGCATTGTTAGCCTCAAAACGAGGCTGTGGCCGATGAGCAAATCTGGCATATGCCGCAGGTGTGAACAGGCATGGAAGGATTAAGTGAATGAGACAGATATGGGCCGGTTTGCGTTCGCCAAATAGGACGATTCGCCAGCGCCTGATGGTCGGGAATTTTGTGCTGGGGTTGCTGCTGCTGCTGGCTGGGTTAATTGTCATCTGGCAGGTGAATCGCTTGGCAACGGCCGTTGCCAGCCTGCAACAAGCCTCTGCCCGCGTCACCACTGCCCTGGAAGTGCGCCAGGACAGCACCTACCTGATCGCCATCGTGAGCCAACTGCTGCCCACCGAAGATGCCATCCTCTTTGAAAATGATGTCGCCGGTGCCCTGAACACCTTGCGTAACTCCTACGAAGATTTATCTGCCCTGGCAATGACAGAAAACGCCGACACAGACCTGGCCGCAGTCATGAATCAATCCCTGACAAGTCTGAACAGCGTTATTGGCATTGCCGAGGCAATGGTTCGTCAGGCGCAAGCCGCACAATGGCCTGACGTTCGTCTGCAAGCCGGTGCCCTTAACCGTGATCAGCAGCAGCTTCTCGCCGACACCAATGCCCTCATCACGCAGGCCAGGCGTATGGAAGAGGCTGCGATTAGGCAAGTAGCTGCTGCACGCCATGCCACAATCATTTACCCTGGCCTTGTCATCTTTCTGGTTATCCTTTTCGGCTACTTGTTGACCTGGGGCACGTTAGACAGCATTGCGCGTCCCGTAGAACACCTTACTGCTGGCGCTGAACGCCTGTCGGCAGGCGTGATGAGTGAACGTATTGTGGTAGAGCGTGCCGACGAATTGGGGCAGTTGGCCGAAACCTTCAATCGCATGGCCGACCGCCTTCGTGCATTTCAGGAAGAGTTGGAACAACGGGTCGAAGCACGTACTCTGGAATTGGCCGAACGTATTGAGCAGCTTAACCTCATTAACCGCGTCGCCCGTGAGACCAGCATGTTCGTGCCCCTCGATGATTTATTGATTCAGGTTGCGCAGCTCATTCGCCAATCATCGGGATATTACGCCGTGCTTATTGGCCTGGTTGATCACGACACAAACGAGTTGTATTTGCGTACCGGCAGCACAGCCGATCATGTTTCGCCGTCCTTAAATTCTGAACTGCGCATGTCTTTAACTGAAGATTGTCTGGTTTGCTTTGCTGTGCGTGAACGACGCCCCTTCATTGCGGCTGATGTCTCCACACATCCAATTTATATGCCATTGGCTATACTGCCCGACACGCGCTCAGAGTTGGCGCTGCCCTTGGCAATTGGGTCGCAGGTGTTGGGGGTGTTGGATTTACAGAGCGATCAGGTGCATGCCTTTGCGGCGGGGCAGGTGCAAGTTTTACAGACGTTGGCTGATCAAATCGCCATCGCCATTCGCAACAAGCAGCTTTTCCAAGACACGCAGGCGGCGCGGGCTGAGGCCGAAGAGGCCAACCGCCTCAAATCGCAATTTTTGGCGAATATGTCTCATGAATTGCGCACGCCGCTCAATTCCATCATCAATTTTGCCTATTTGCTGGTTCTCGGCACAGAGGGCACTCTGTCTCCTGGGCAGGAAGATATGTTGAAGCGGATAGGCGATGCCGGGCATCATTTGTTAGGTCTGATTAACGATATTTTAGATTTGGCGAAAATCGAGGCCGGGCGGTTGGAGGTTTTCTTCCAGGAAGTGGATGCCGGGCAGCTTATTCAGAGTGTGATGGCAACGGCCGTTGGCCTGCTGCGTGACAAACCCGTTGCTTTGCGTCAGGAGATTCCCCCAGATTTACCGCCCGTTTATGCAGACGCCATTCGCGTGCGGCAAGTTTTGCTGAATTTGCTGTCTAATGCCGCCAAATTCACTGAAACTGGCGAAATTGTGATTCAGGCGCAGGCTGACGAGCAATGGGTGACAATCCGTGTTGCCGATACCGGTATTGGCCTGTCGCCGGAGGATATGCGCCGCGTTTTTTCTGAGTTTGTGCAGGGCGAGAGCAGCGTGTCGCGGCGAATTGGCGGGACGGGTCTTGGCCTGTCGATTAGCAAGCAGTTGGTGGAATTGCACGGCGGTCGTATTTGGGCAGCCAGCCAACCAGGGGAAGGAGCGACATTCTCCTTCACATTGCCTGTGTTGAAGCCAGAACTGCCTGCTACAGGAGGAGCGCAGGATGCCTAGAGCGATAAGGACACCACAAGAGGCAACGGTTCTTATTGTTGAGGATGACCCCAGCAATATGTTGGTTGCCCAAAAACTGTTACAGGTTGCCGGAGTGAAACCGGATCATATTTATGGCGCTGCGGGCGATCCGCTGCCATTGTTGCAGGGCGAATTGCAAGGGCGAGTTGATTTGGTCTTGCTGGATTTACATTTGCCCGGCAAGGATGGTTACACTATTTTGCAGGAAATCCGTACAGACCCGCTGCTGGCAGATGTCATTGTCGTTGCCCTGACAGCCAATGTGATGCTGCCTAATGTGAATCATGCGCAGGAGGCTGGCTTTGACGGATTTATCAGCAAGCCGATAGACGGCCGTCGCTTTGCCGACTGGATACGCCGTCTGTTGGCTGGAGAAGCGGTGTGGATCATTGAGCATTAGCCAGGGATGCTTGGTGGTTGAAGGAAAATGAACATGGGCGAGAATGTACAACCGTCGATATTGGTCGTGGATGATGATGAAAGCAATCGGGGGGTGTTGTACGCGTTATTAACCCAGGCTGGCTATCATGTCCATTTGGCAATTGATGGCGTTTCGGGGATTGCTGTTGCCGGGGGGAATTTTGTCGTTGCTTTTGTGGATATTCATTTGCCGGATATATCGGGTATGAAGGTGATTGAGACATTGCGGCAAGCGTCGGGGGCTACCTTTATCATTGCGGCAACGATTGATGATATTCCTGATACGATTCACACGGCATATGGGGCAGGCTGTGACATGTTTTTGGTGAAGCCGTATGATGTCACGCGTATTATCCAGTTGGTGCGGGAGGCGCAGCGGGGGAAGCGGTGGATCATGGATCGATTTGGCTTGCGGGAATATTTGGGCTGAAACGGCCGTAAATGACAAACATCACCCCCAATTCGTGATCTTCTCAACTTGCTTTTTGCGTAATAAGCCATTTATGCTGTGGGAACCAGTCCTGCACGGGGCTGGGTGTTGTGTGTAGGGGAGCTTTAAGCAGCGTATTGGTTGTATTGGTTTATCCGCTAAAGCTTTCACACCAATCATGTTTTTTGCTTTAAAGCTCCACTTATCGGGGTGATTTCCGTATCTCGTGGACGGAGGTTGCCTATCAGGAGCGAAAAGATGCGCGAGCCTTCCGCAACGCAGCCCTCTGTAGGGCGTCCCCTGTGGTCTGTTGGGTTAATGTGTATCGTTTTTTTACTGCTGCTGTTACTGTTATATGGTTTGCAGAGCGCAGCGCCAGCCCTGGCCAGTGGTTCATCCACCGCTGACCGACCCTTACATCGTGTATCAACCAGTTTTGTGCATCTTGTTAAGTCGCATATGGTGACAGGCTCTGATACCTGGTCACCGGTGGACAATCTTGTTTTTAATGGTGGTCAAGTGTTGGGTGTGGCCGCGCATCCGACGATTTCTGGCACTCTCTATGCGGCCGTTTCCAATGTAGATTCTTATGATTCCAGTCCGTCTACGCTTTATAAATCGGAAGATGGCGGAGCGAGTTGGGTAGCAGTTCTGGAAACGATGCAGCAGCTCTATTCTGTAGCTGCGGCGGGCAGCAATGTCTATGCCGGGGCCTTCAATACCGGTGACACACATGCCGTTTTGTATGCCAGTCAGGACAGCGGTATTACCTGGATGCCGGTGTTGACGTTGACCAATCGCGGCGTTTTCCCGTCCATTTCTGTTGCTGCGTTTGATCCGGATACGGCCGTTGCCGGGGGTTGGGCTTACGACAACAGCGGCGAACAAAGCGGCCGTGTTTACCGCACCGGTGATGGCGGGCTGACGTGGAACGAAGTGCTGCGCGTGACTTATCCTGGTTCTGAGGGACAAATCGACGCAGTGATGATCCACCCCATTACGCCCACACTCGTTTATGCCGCAGTGCGCGACACATTTACAGGAGATAGTTCCATCTATCGCAGCAGCGATGGCGGCTTCACCTGGTCTGCCGCTTTTCTCGTTCCTGGCGCACAAGTCATGTCATTTGCAGCCAATACACTGATGCCGGAAATGATCTATGCTGGCACCGGCTCAACGCCGATGACGGGTGGCCCGTCACAGACATATCGCAGCCTGGATGGTGGCTTGACGTGGACGGCCGTTTTCACCGAGGCGGGTGGCGATCTCCTGTTTGTGCCGCCAACGTCTGTCTTTGCTGCGCCAAACTGGGGGCAAATCTGGTACAGCGACCAGTCCGGTGAGCCGGGGACGTGGATTTCGCTGGGCAATACGCCCGGCGTGGCGTCATTCACGGCCGATCTCCTCGCCAACGCGCTCTATGTCGGCACTTACGACCAGGGCGTGTCTAAAAGCAGCGATAATGGCCTGGTTTGGAATCCAGCCAATAACAATATCTGGACGCCGGTTACGGCACGCAATGTCGTTGTCGATCCGCTGGATGCCAACACCTTGTTTGTCGCCGGACGGCAGGCTGGCGGTTGGTTGAGTGACGATGGCACGGCTAGCTGGACGCAGGTCATGTTCCGCGACACGCTGGCTTTTGCCATAAACCCAGCGAATGACAATGTGGTTTATGCGGGCGTTTCTTCTTGCAATGATGCCGTTGTTCAGCGCAGCAGCGATGGTGGTTTGACGTATACGCCGGTGTATACGCCTTCATTTTTCGCCCCTGATTGTTCTAATGGCAGTGCGGAGGTGTACGCAACGGCCGTTTCCCAATCCTCCCCCAACATTGTCTACGCGGCGGGGGTGCAATGGCCTGCTGGCGGTTCGTCCGAAGCCTTCGTCGCCCGCAGCCTCGACAACGGCTTTACCTGGAACGCTGTCTGGTCATTGCCTGCTTCCTCGCGTGGCACTTCCCTGGCAATCGATCCACTCAATGCCAACGTTATCTTTGCCGGTGGTGAAGATTGCAGCAGCGGCCCCTGTGAAGGGGTTGTCTATCGCAGCGACAACGGTGGAGTCAATTGGAACCAGGTGCTAAGCACAGAGCATACCGTCAAATCCATCGTCATTGATTGGGCAAATTCTGACAATGTGTATGTGGCTGATGAGGGGTACGAAGTGCGCAAAAGCAGCGATGGCGGCGACACCTGGACGGTCATCCTCGCCAACTGGCTGCCCCCAGATTATCCACCCAGTGGCGATCAGTTAGCCATTGACCCTAACTTGCCCAATCACATTTACGTTGCCGGATGGGGGTACATTGGCGAGAGCAGCGATGGCGGGCAGACATGGAGCCGTTGGGACGCTCCCATTAACAACGGGATGCCGCCCATGCCCCCCAACGTATTGGCGGTTGATTATGGCTTCCCGGTGCAAACATTGTACAGCGGGCCAAATGGCCTCTATGCTTACACTCGCGCCGCGCCGCAGTTTGGCAATCGCTATGTGGCTATAAGCGGCACGGATGACCTCAATGCCTGCACCGATCCTGGCAATCCTTGCCGTACCATTGCCTATGCCGTCAGCATCGCTAATCCTGGCGAAATAATTCGCGTAGCCCAAGGCACATACCTGGAAAACCTGACCATCAACAAATCGTTGACGCTGGAAGGTGGCTATGAGGCTGTGGGATGGACGCGCAACATTGACCTCTACGAAACGATCATTGATGGCTCTAATTCGCCAACTATTCCTGGTGATTGGGACGGGAGTTGGATGTTTGCGCCAACGGTTATTTCGGATACGGGCGCTTTTCGCATGTGGTTTAGCGGCTCTGATGATTTTGGCAATAGCAGTCAGGGCGAGGCAACTTCCCTTGATGGGGTAACTTGGACGAAGAATCCGGGGAATCCGCTGCTGCCGGGCTTTGAAACGGCCGTTCTCAAAGAAGGGCCATCCGACTACAAAATGTGGGTCAGCAGAGATGGCGGCATCTATCGTGCCGTCTCCGCCGATGGGCTGGTGTGGGTAGACGACCCACCTTATCCCGTCTTCACCAATCCACCCGACCAAAATGCCTGGGACAGCAACGGCGGTGCTGATCCCGATGTCATTTTCGTCGGTGGCCTTTACTACATGGTCTACAACGGCTTCGACGCAAACAACGACATCGTGCAAATTGGGCTGGCAACATCGCCCGACGGCGTTAACTGGACGCGGTACGGCACAGAGCCAGTGCTGCCTGTTGGTGCGCCGGGCAGTTGGGATGAATATCGGCTAGCCGATCCGCAAATTATCTTCAACGGAGCCACATTCGAGATGTGGTACAGCGCCTTTGATTATGGCGATAACCGACTGATCGGGTACGCCACATCGCCAGATGGCTTCACCTGGACTAAATTCGGGCCGCCTGTTTTTGGCGGCGGTGATCCCGGCGCGTGGGATGAGGGGCATGTGGGCAATCAGGCCATTTACTTTGATGGTGCCGGTTATCACATGTGGTACACATCAAACAGCCAGATTGGGTATGCCACATCGCCGGATGGCATTACCTGGACGCGCTACGCCAACAACCCGGTGCTGCTGCCCGGCGCAGGCACACAGTGGGGCGACCATCCTGTTTTCTTTGATTATGGCAGCGATGGCGCCGTGCTGGATGGCTTTTCCGTGACGGGTGGCGATGCCTGCCAAGAGGGCGGTGGTGGCGGCGTGCTTATTAAGAGCGCGGGCGTGACGATTGCCAGCAGCTATATTCACCACAACAATGCGGCTGGCGCTTGTGGTGGCGGCGGCGTGGAGGTGAATGGCGGCGGCGCGTCGGTGACGATTCTGGACAGTGAAATTGTGGCGAATGAGGCCAATGACGGGGGTGGTGTGATTTTGTGGGAAGGGGCAACGGCCGTTATCGACAACAGCATCATCAGCAACAACATCGCCAGGAGCGGCGGCGCTGGTGGTATCAATGCCGGTTACGGCAGCGATCTAACCCTTACCGACAGCATTCTTAGCGGTAATGCCGCTTACGGTGCCGGTGGCGGCCTCATTGTTGACGAGGAGGCCGTTGCCACGATCAGCGGCAGCATCGTGCGCGATAATGTCACCGATGATCAGGGCGGCGGTATCTGGCACAAAGGAACTTTGTCCATTGCCTCTAGCTGGATTGTGAACAACAGCGCCAGGGGTGATGGCGGTGGTATTTCCTCCTGCTGCTCAGACAGCGGCGGCGACCTGACGATGGTTAACACCGTTGTTGCCGATAATGACGGCCGTAATGGCGGCCTTTCTCCCTTCTGGCGTGGTTCGCTGACCAATGTGACCGTGGTCAATAACCATTGCAGCCGTGATGGGTGTGTTGGTGGCGTCGGTGCATGGACCAGCGATGCCCAAGATATGCACATCATCGTTAACAGCATTCTGTATGGCAACGACGGGTATGATCTGCAAGGCGAAGAAGCATACCAGGATGTGAGTTACAGCAATGTGGGGCAGGGCGTTTGGCCTGGTGTGGGCAATATCTCGGCGCTGCCCTGGTTTGTGGATGCGGCGGCTGGCGATTATCACTTGTTGGGTTGGTCGCCGATGATCAATGCGGGCACGCTGAGTGGTGCGCCGGGCTATGACATTGATGGCGATGTGCGCCCGCAGGGCAGCGGCATTGACATGGGGGCTGATGAGTTTGTCGGCGTGGTTGTGCCCAACAGTGGGCCACGTTTTGTGGCGACGACGGGCAGCGAGACGGCGACAAAGTTGTGCCTTGATCCGGGTGATCCGTGCCGCACGGTGAGCCATGCCGCCGCGGTGGCGAATGATGGCGAGATGGTGCTGGTGGCTGGCGGGTCGTATGTGGAGAATGTGGCTGTGGAACGGCCGTTAACCATCAGCGGCGGCTACAACAGCACCACCTGGGTGCAGAACCTCGACCTCTACAAAACCATCCTCGATGGTTCTAGCAGCCAAACTGTGCCCGGCGATTGGGATGGTGCAGGCGTGCGTTACCCGATGGTGTTGGAAGACGGTGGCACATATCACATGTGGTACAACGGCGTCGATGGGGGTGTTGGCTATGCCACCTCATCTGACGGCATCACTTGGACGCGTGTCGGCACTGCTCCGGTGCTGTCCAAAGGGCAAGACAACGAATGGGACAATCGCGGCATAGAGTCTCCCTTCGTCTTCCAGCAAAGCCCAACTTCTTACATGATGTGGTACAGCGGCTTTGGCTATGACGACAGTTGTGCCATTGGCCTGGCAACCAGCAGCGATGGCCTCACCTGGACAAAGGAAGGCAGCAACCCCGTGCTCTCGCCTGGCAGCGAAACCTGGAATAATGCCTGCGTGCTCCATCCTTCCGTCTTGTATGAAGGCGGGCTGTACAAGATGTGGTTCATCAGCCTCGGCGATGACGGCAATGGGGAACAACCTTATTTGGGGTATATCACGTCAGCCGATGGCATTACCTGGGATTGGCAAGACGCGATGCCGCTCTTTGGGCGGAGTTGGGAAGAGTGGATGTGGCGACCGCTGGTACATCATGAAGGAAACCTGTACAAGATGTGGTACAGCGTTTGGGAATGGGAAGGCGGCGCACAAATCGCCTTTGCCACATCTGTGGACGGAGTAACCTGGAATCGGTTGAATGCGCCCGTCCTCGGCGGCACAATGGGCGAATGGGACGAGGATTTTGCCGCCGATCCGGCCATTTGGTTTGATGGTGCCACCTACCACATGTGGTTTGACAACGAAGAAGCGATTGGCCTGGCGCTGTCTGCTGATGGCTATGATTGGACAAAATGGGCTGGAAACCCGGTGTTCACTGCTGGCGTGCCGACCGCATGGGGTGATCCGGTGGTGCAGGTGGCGGACAAAGCCAGCGGCACCGTGCTGGATGGGTTGACTATTCGCGGTGGCGATGGGCAGTATGGCGGCGGTGTTTACCTGGAAGATGCTGATTTGACGATTCAAAACAGCATTATCCGCGATAACTATGCTGACGGATCACCGTCTTCGCAAGGTGGCGGTGGCGTCGTCATATTTGGCGGTGGTTATAGCTACCTGACAATTCGCGACAGCCAGATTATCCATAATAGTGTTGGCACGGGAGCCAGCGGTGTGCGTGTTCACAGCAATGGCTATCTGGAAATGGTCAATACGTTGGTGGCTGACAACAGCGGGGACATGGCTGTTCACCTGAATGCGGGAGCGTCGCTGCTGCATGTGACAATAACGGGTAATGATGGTGGCGTGTTTATCAATCCGGAGGAACCGGCCGCACTGGAAGTGACGAACAGCATCATTTACAACAATGGCTGGTCTATTGTTGTGGATCGGGCTGGCAGTGTTGCGGTGAGCTATTCGGATGTGCAGGATGGCTGGACGGGTACGGGGAATTTGGATGTGCCACCGTTGTTTGTAGACGCGGTGGCTGGTGATTACCATTTGTTGGACACGTCGCCGTGCATTGATGCGGGCACGGCCGTTTCCCTTGACCACGACTTCGAGGGCGACCTGCGTCCGCTCTATGACGGATATGACATGGGGGTGGACGAAGTAGCCGACATTTCGGTGGTCATTCCGCCGTCCGGCGGCACGCTGCAAGTGCCAGACGGCAGTCACCTGGACTTTCCTGCCGGAGCATTTACGGAGGCGGTCACGGTGACGTACAGCCCACGCGTGCCAACGGACACGGGCATGTTGGTTGGGCCAAATGTGTTCTTTGAGGTAACGGCCGTTTACGTAGCCAGCGGCTTACCGGCAGACCTTGCCACCGGGGCGACCTATCAGATGACCGTTTTCTACAACGAGGCGAGCTTGCCGCCTGCTGTCAATGAGGAAGACCTCATTCTGATGGGCTGGATTGGCGACCCGACCGGCTGGATTGGCGACCCGACTGGCTGGATTGGCGACCCAACCAGTGTCGTTAACCCGGAGATGAACACGGTGACTGCGACACCGGATGGTCTTGGTTTATGGGCGATCCTGGTGCCGCCAGAACACAATTTGTACTTGCCGGTGATTGTTGGGAATTAGAAGAATGGTTGCTGGGCAGACATCCGAATTAGTCGGATGTCTGCCTTTGTTCAGGTTGAGAAAACGGCCGTTTCTGGCGAGAAACGGCCGTTTACATATCCGTCACACACCCTTCAGAAGCGGACTGGACATTCTTGATGTACTTGTACAATGTGCCGCGCGTCGCTTTATACGGCGGCATAGTCCAGGCCGCACGGCGCTGTGCCAGTTCTGCGTCGCTCAAGGCGACATCAAGCGTGCGCTTTTGCGCGTCAATGGTGATTTGATCGCCATTGCGTATCAGGGCAATTGGCCCGCCTTCTTGCGCTTCCGGGCAAATGTGACCGACGATGAAGCCATGACTGCCGCCAGAGAAACGGCCGTCTGTCAACAGCGCCACATCCTTGCCCAAACCCGCGCCCATAATGGCACTTGTTGGCGTCAACATCTCCGGCATGCCAGGGCCGCCCTTCGGCCCCTCATAGCGAATGACAATGACATCCCCTTTCTGGATTTCGCCCGCTTCCAGCCCCGCCAGCATCGCCTCTTCCGAGTCATACACCCGTGCTGTGCCGTTGAAGGTTAACCCTTCTTTGCCCGTAATCTTTGCGACAGCACCTTCCGGAGCCAGATTGCCGCGCAAAATCTGGATGTGACCCGTAGACTTGATCGGCTTGTCCAATGGCTGAATGATTTCTTGTCCGGCAGCCAGATTCGGTACATCGGCCAGATTTTCCGCCACCGTTTTGCCGGTAACGGTGAGGCAATCGCCGTGCAGATAGCCATTGTCCAGCAAATATTTCATCACGGCCGGCGTGCCGCCAACCTTGTGCAAATCTTCCATCACGAAACGGCCGCTTGGCTTCAAATCGGCCAAAAACGGCACACGGTCACTCACCGCCTGGAAATCTTCAATCGTGAGTGCGATGCCCCCCGTTTTTGCCATAGCAATCAGGTGCAGCACTGCATTCGTCGAACCACCCAAGGCCATCACCACGACCATCGCGTTTTCAAACGCTGCCCGCGTCATGATGTCGCTTGGTTTAATGTCCCGCTCCAGCAGCAGGCGCATAGCTTTGCCTGCCTGCACACATTCATCCAGCTTTTCTTGTGATTCCGCCGGATACGAGGCGCTGTAAGGCAGGCTCATACCCAACGCTTCAATTGCCGAGGCCATTGTGTTGGCGGTGTACATGCCACCACACGCGCCAGGGCCAGGGCAAGCGTAGCGTACAATCTCTTGCCGTTCCTCGTCCGTGATTTTGCCCGCGATGTATTCGCCATAACTTTGAAAGGCGGAAACAATGTCTAGTTTGTCATCCTTCACGGTGCAGCCAGCGCGAATTGTGCCGCCATAAACCATAATTGCCGGGCGATCCAGCCGTGACATCGCCATGATGCAGCCGGGCATGTTTTTGTCGCAGCCGGGCAGGGCAACGAGGCCATCATACCATTGTGCGGCCATCATCGTTTCGATGGAGTCGGCGATGATTTCGCGGGATTGCAGCGAGTAACTCATGCCATCTGTGCCCATGCTGATGCCATCGCTGACGCCAATGGTGTTAAAGCGCATCCCGACCAAGTCAGATGCTTCGACCCCCTCTTTGACTTTGGCTGCAAGGTCAAGCAGGTGCATATTGCAGGTGTTGCCTTCATACCAAACAGAGGCAATGCCAATTTGTGCCTTGTCCATGTCGGCTTCATTCATGCCCGTGCCGTAGAGCATCGCCTGCGACGCTCCTTGCGCTTTTGGTTGCGTGATGCGGGAACTGTATTTATTAAGCTGAGTCATCTCTTCTCCTTATCTTTTCGAATTACTGTAAGCTCTTGCCGATAATCGCTACTAGGGGAGCAGGGTTTCGTCAAAAAAGGTGATCATGCGTGTGGCATATTCATCTGGGCGCTGTGTTGGCCCATCACAATGATATGCTTCGGGGATGAGCCATATTTCGCTGTTGGCACCGGCAAATTGTGCCATATAGGCAACGTATTGCTCTTCACTGCCGAAGTATGGATGAGGTATGCCACCGGCAACCATCATGATTGGACGTGGGGCAATTGTCCCAATGATGGTGATCATGGGTGGAGGCGCTTCGATACCCAACCGCTGCGCATACATCTTATCGAGGATGTGGTTGGATATGTAGGCCAGTCCTGTGGCCCAATTGTCTGGTTGGGGGATGTCGGCGCTGGTAATGCTCGATGGCCCATCGGCCCACACGGCGCGAATTTGTGGGTAGTAGGCTGCGCCTTGCAAGGCGATTTGCCCGCCAATGGAGCAACCGGCAATGCCGATGCGGTCTGGAAATACGTCGAATTGCCTTTGTAGATAAGACAGTGCGCCGCCAACGTCGGCGGCGTCTTCCCAGCCGTAAGAGCGGTGGTCGCCGCCACTTTCGCCAGAGGCACGCTCATCGTACATCAGGATGCCATATCCGGCAGCATATAGCTGTTCGGCGTGCCAGCGCATGCTGAGCCGGTTGCTGCCATAGCCGTGTAACAGAATGACGGCGGCGCCGTTTTGCGAAGGAACATACCAACCAGAGAGAATGGGGCCTTCTTCACCGCTGAAATAGGCGTCTTTTACGGGAAATGGCAGGTCGGCGGGTATTTCTACCTGGCTGGGGGTAGGGGAGGTGTCGTGGATGACGGCCTGATAATCAATGTAGACCATGACGCCGAGGCCGATGAAGGTGAAGGCGGCGAGGGCAAACAGGGCGAGGCGAAGTATGTAGCGGGTGGTGTGCCAGAGGCGTCGGAATGGGGTAGACGGGGGTGGGGAAACGGCCGTTTCCTTCTTTCGCCCACGCCATCGCTGCCACAAATAGAGCAGCGCAAACCAAACCAATACCAATCCAATCAGCACAAGCCACTGTTCAATAGGAATTTTGCGCAAGTTCGCCATCATGCTTCCCTCAACAGTCTCCTGGCGGTTCAGGAGGTTTATGTGTCGCCATCATGAGAATTTCCTTGCAAGTTAGCCAGGAAGGTTTGCACAGCGGTGGCAACGGCCGTTGGTTGTTCCAGCGTCATCATGTGCCCGGCTGACGATAACGTGATCAGCTGCGCGTCATGGATATGTTCGGCCATGAATTGGCTAAACTTCAGCGGCGTCATTTTGTCCTCTGTGCCACCAATGATCAAAGTGGGCACGTTGATTTCGGCTAATTTGCTGCGCACATCAAAGGTGTTGCAGGCGACAAAATCGGCGTGCAGCACAGCGGGTGCTGTTTGTCGCAGCCGTTCCAGGGCAAGCTGACGCATGGCGGTGGGGATGTGGGCGGCCCATTCGTGCTGGGCGACGAAGGCGGTCGCGGCATCGAAATCGTGTAATGCCTGGTCGAGAATGGCGGGGGAAACGGGCAGTCGCGCACCGCTGCCGATGAGGATGAGTCCGACAAGCTGCGGCAGATGACGCAAGCCCAATTCCTGGGCAATGGCACCACCCATCGAGTGTCCGGCAACGACGACATTGTTTAATGGCAGCGATGTGAGGAAATCGGCGATGCTGTCTGCGTAGGCGGTGACGGTGTCATAGCCAGGAAGGGCGGAACGGCCGTGTCCGGGGAGGTCGAGTGTGTAAACGGCCGTGTTCGGCAAACGGCGCAACTCGGCCGGCCAATCCAGATGTGTCCCGCCTGCTCCATGCACCAGCAGCAAGGCTGGTTTATCCTCTGGGCCACGCTGCTGCGTGTAAAACAATCTGTGCTCATTAACTGTTAAGTATGGCATGGCATAAGTTTAACTCACCCCGTCATTCCCGTCAGCCCATTGCCCCTTCTCCACGTAGGCAATTCATAGGTTGTACGCCTACTTTGCGCCCGCTAAAATCGAGTCGCGGAAACCCGCGAAAACGTCTAGAGAGTACGGATTATTATTCGCATTTCATAACCACTCAACGCCGTACAGGCGTTAGGTTTCCACTAAAGGAGCTGAACTGAACATGAGCAAGTTTATCATTGAAGGGGGACATCCTCTCAACGGCACTATTACAGCCAGTGGCAATAAAAACGCGGCACTAAAACTGCTGCCAGCGTGTCTGCTCACCAAAGAACCCATTGTCTTGCATAACATTCCTGATATTCAAGACGTGCGCAATACCATTGCCATTCTCCAAGATTTGGGTGTCGTGGTTGAGAATGTCGGCGAGGGCAGTTGGCGTATACAGGCCAATAACATTGCCAAAACCGATCTCGATCCAGAACTGGCAGCCCGTATTCGCGCCTCGTTTGTTTTGTCGGGGCCGATGTTGGCACGCATGGGGCGCATCACACTGCCTTTGCCCGGCGGTGATGTGATTGGCGGCCGTCCGCTCGATACGCATATTCGGGCGTTAGAGGCATTGGGCGCTAAAGTTAAACTGTTGAATCGCGGCATTTTCCAGATGACGGCTAAAGAGTTGCAGGGCGCGGGCTATTTGCTGCTGCCGGAGGCGAGTGTTACAGCGACTGAAAACACAGTAATGGCGGCTGTCCTGGCTGATGGCGAAACCGTAATTGACAATGCCGCTTGTGAGCCGCATGTGCGCGATTTGTGCTTTTTCCTAAATCAGATGGGCGCAAATATTGAAGGAGTTGGCACAAACCGGCTCATCATTCATGGTGTTTCGCAGTTGCATGGAACGGAATACACGATTGGCGCAGATTTCATGGAAGTGGGGAGCTTTATTGGGGCAGCGGCCGTTACCGGCGGTGAAGTGCGCATTAAACGAGCCGATCCACAATATTTGGGCATGATTCGCCTTGTTTATGACAAGTTGGGTGTGCAGTTTGAAGTAGATGGCGACGATGTCATTGTGCCCGCTTACCAGCCGCTTGCCATTAAATCGGCATTGAGCGGCCGTATGCTTGAGGTGAAGCCCATGCCCTGGCCCGGTTTTCCGCCAGACTTGATGAGTATTTTGGTCGTGATGGCAACTCAGGCTAAAGGTTCTGTGCTGTTGCACGATTGGATGTATGAAAGTCGGTTCTTTTTTGTAGACCACCTCAACTTTATGGGAGCACGCACCGTTTTATGCGATCCCCATCGCTTGATTGTGGAAGGGCAGTCAACTTTGTATGCCAGCCCGCATGGTGTGCCCAGTCCGGACATTCGCGCCGGGATGGCTTTGGTAATCGCCGCTTTGTGCGCCAAAGGAACGAGTACCATCCATAATATTCAGCAAATTGATCGCGGTTATGAGCAGATTGAGACGAAGTTGCAGGCTTTAGGGGCGCATATTCAACGCATTGATTGATGATATTGGCGTTGTTCATAATAGTTTGTTATGTTCAACGTCAATAATTATTTGCTCTGCTCTGGTGGTTTAGGTATAATCTTCTGTCGCTTTGCATTGCAAGAATGTTGGTTGTTGCATGCTTGGTGAGCAGTTAACTTTTCAGATATGACACCATTCCACAGGGCTATCAGCCCTGGTTTTTTTGTCAAGGAGAATTAAAGAATGACGAAGCGTACCTATCAACCAAAAATTCGTCGCCGCATGCGTGTGCATGGTTTTCGGGCGCGGATGAAAACGAAGGGTGGCCGTGATGTGTTGAAAGCACGCCGCGCGAAAGGCCGTAGTGCCTTGACCGTGAGCATGAATGAACACGTGAAGCGTATTAACTGGAACGGGACATCTGCAACTGCTTATCGTTCGGTGAAACGATATGGTGGTGGCAAGTAAGCAGTTAGTTGCCTGATGACTACGTTGTGGAATGCTGCAAAAACCGTTTAGATTGCGGCGTTCGGTTGACGTAAAACGGGTTAGACAACAGGGCAAAGGTTGGCGCCACCCCCTGGCTATTTTACTCGTGACAAAAAGTGATCAAGATGTGAGCCGCTTTGCTTTTATTGCCAGTCGTGGCGTGGGCAAGGCGGTTGTGCGTAACCGGGCAAGACGCCTGCTGCGCGAGTCTGTGCGCTTGCACATGGACGAGGTGATGGCAGGTTGGGATTGTTTGTTTATTGCGCGGGCGGCGACGGCAGGGGCTTCGTTTGCAGATGTGGAAACGGCCGTTTTGCAGTTGTTGTCGCGCGCGCATTTGCTTGATCACAATGCGCCTGAGCGTCACGAGGAGCAGTCAAACACATGAAACGTGTGGTGTTGTTATTGATTCGCTTTTATCAAAAATATATCTCACCGATATTCCCCCCCAGCTGTCGTTTTACGCCGACTTGTTCACATTATGGATATGAAGCGATTGAGAAGTATGGTTTGTTGAAAGGGGGCTGGTTAGCCGTAAAGCGAATTGGTCGTTGTCACCCTTTTAATCCTGGTGGATATGATCCTGTTCCGTAATTGTCTCAATTGATGACACGGAGGTACTCCTTTGTACGCAGCTAAACGGCCGTCAAAATGGCCTGTCGTAGTAATTCTTGTTCTTGCCAGCTGGTTGGTCGTGGCTTGTGGCAGCCGTATCAGCAATGCAAATTGGCCTGGGTTGACAGCAGATGGAGAGAACGTATACGTCGCTTATGGTGGCGGTGTTCTTGCCTATAATGTCGTTGAGCGCACACAAGAGTGGTTGTTTGCGCCGCAGCCGGGGCGTCTGGCATTTTATGCCGCGCCATCTGTGCAAGACGGCCGTGTTGTGGTTGGCGATTTTGGCGCATCAGGTGGCTTTTTCAGCCCTGGTGTTGTCACCACTATCTACGGGTTAGAAGGCAACGGTGGCAGCACTCCCGATGAATTGTGGGCCAATAGCGAATTGACAACGGATCGGATTGTTGCTTCCGCCTTACAAGTTGGTGATACAGCTTTTATCGGAACTTCTGATAACCAATTGTTAGCCATTGATACCATCTCTGGCGACTTGATATGGAAGTTTGAAACAGAACATAGCATTTGGGCACAACCTTCCTACAAAGATGGCATCATTTTTGTCACTTGCCTTGATAAAAATGTCTACGCCTTAGATGCAGAGACGGGTGCTGAAAAATGGCGTCTAACATTGGAAGGGGCCACCGCAGCTCACCCTTTGGTGGATACAGATTACCTGTATGTCACAAGCTTTGACCGAAAATTGCACGCGATTTCGTTGAGCACCGGCGAGGCGCAGTGGGTTGTCGATGCCCAAGATTGGATTTGGGGAGCGGCTGCGTTGAGCGATGGTGCTGTCTATTTTGCTGATGCAAAGGGCAATGTCTATGCCGTTGATGCAGAGACGGGCGATGCCTTGTGGACACAGCAGGTAGATGGCGTGGTGCAGGCTTCTACAGTAGTGGCAAACGGTATCGTTTATGTCGCTTCTGTGACGACTTTGGAGGATGGTCAGCCAGCCGGTTTGTTGACCGCATTGTCTACAGATGGCGGTGCGCAACTTTGGCAGCAAGAAACCATTGTTCCTTTGTACACAACGCCTGTATTGGTTGATGGTACGCTGGTTGTCGCTGTACAAACGGCTGATACGTTACTCATTGCTTTTGATGCGGCAACGGGTGTGAAGCAGTGGGATTTACCCATCCCTGGGCAGTCGTAGTTAGCCTTTGTCGGAAAGCCTGGGTTTGCTAATAAAGAACCCGGTTTCTGGTTCATTAAGAACGGGAAAATCATTTTATGTGGGATACATTCATACTCAACCCAATGGTCAACGGTTTGCTGCTGTTATATGATTTGTTGGGAAACAACTTCATTTTGGCCATTGCTGTGTTTACTGTTCTCATTCGTGCGGTGACATTGCCCTTAAATATGCGGCAGCAGCGTTCCAGCATGCGTATGCAGGAAATGCAACCCCAGATTCAAGCCATTCAAAAGAAATATCGTGACAACCCGCAAAAGATGCAGGAAGAGTTCCAAAAGATTGGATATAACCCTGCTGAGAGTTTGGCTGGTTGTTTGCCTTTGTTGATTCAGTTTCCTGTTTTGATTGGTTTGTATCAGGCAATTACGACTGTGCTGGGGGCAACGCCGCAAGCGTTGTTTGGATTAACACAGCGCGTTTACTCTTCGATTGATTTGACGCAGTTGCTGCCAATTGAGAATAAGTTCCTGTGGTTAAATATGGCGCAGCCGGATCCCTGGTTGGTGCTGCCAATTTTGGTTTTTGCCACTATGTTCTTGCAGCAGAAGCTGTTGACGCCCCCCACGCCAAAAGATAAGAGTGCGCAGGATAATCCTGCGGCGCAGATGACGCAATCGATGCAGTATACAATGCCGATCATGTTTGGCTTTTTCTCGTTGCAGTTCCCGGCTGGGCTTTCCATTTACTTTGTGTTGTCTAACCTCATTGGTATTGCTCAAGGGTACTATATGCGGCAAACAATGCCACCAGCGCCTGCTAAACCAACTCCGATTAAAAGTGAGGTGGAAGTTGCAGAGAAAAAGTCTGAACCGAAAAGTGGCAAATCGGGCAGTGATCAGAAGAAATCATCTACTGCTGGAAAGCGCCGATCGGCGAAGCGTTAAGGACTAGAGAAGATATGTCGGAATATAAACGAGAGATTGAGGCGAGAGGACAAAATGTTGAGGCCGCGGTTGAGTCTGGCCTGGCTAAACTTGGGCTTTCTCGTGGTGATGTAATTGTTGAGATTTTGGATGAAGGCAGTCGCGGTTTGTTGGGAATTGGGGCGCGTGATGCAATGGTACGCCTGACGGCGATGACGCCTGTTAAGCCACCGGCACCGAAGCCTGTAGAGCCGGTTGTAGCGCCGCCGCCACCTGTGCAGCCGATTGTAACGGCCGTATCCGAGCCTGAACCTGTCGATGAAGAGGTGGAAGAAGAGGAAGTGGTGCTGGAAACGGCCGTTTCTAGCCCATCCACCGACGGCGACGAGGATACAGAACCTGATCCTGAAGAAGCCAAAGTCGTGCAGGAATTGCTAGAAACAATGCTCGACAAAATGCATGTCAAAGCAACGGTTCATGTTGATGTGTCGGAGCCTGACGATTTGACCGGTCGCCGCGTGAACGTATTAGACATTCAAGGCGAAGATTTGACAGTGCTGATTGGCCCTCGCGGCGAGACATTAAGCTCATTGCAATATATCACCCGCTTGATGGCCGGTCACAAATTACATCGTCGGGCCAGCTTTGTGGTAGATGTGCAGGGGTACCGGCAGCGGCGTGAACTTGCTTTGTCGCGCCTGGCTGAGCGGATGGCAAAGAAAGCATTGCGGGAGCAGCGCCCAATCAGCCTGGAACCCATGCCGCCATATGAGCGCCGTATTATCCACATGACTTTGCGCGACCACAAAGATGTGTACACACAAAGCGTGGGTGAAGGCGACCGGCGCAAGGTACGTATTTTGCTCAAGTAGCGAACAAGAGCATTTCAAACATTCATCGCAAAACCTCCAGGCTTTAAAACCTGGAGGTTTTTTTATTTCGGGCGACCTTCAGGAATGAGATAGTAGCCACCCTCTGGTTGCCCACGCCAATTCAGTAAATATTGCGGTTTGGATGGTTGCGGCTCAATTTTTTTGCGCAGACTGGCGATCAATTGATATAAGCTGTCATCTGCAACCCCGTAACGACGCTGCTCATCAGGCCACGCGTTGATAATCAAGTCTGTTTTTGTGTGTCGGGTGCGTGGATAGCGCAGTAAAAATACAAGCAAGGCATGTTCTAGCTGCGTCAGGTCTTGCAGTACCGTATCGCCCTGGTGAACTATGGCAGAACCTGGTTCTACCCACAATTTACCGCGACCCTGTATGGGATTTGCGGCGATAAATTTGGCAAGTAAAGGACTAAAAAGCTGCCAAGCTTCATCTGTTTGCCAGAGAATACCTTTATCAAGCAATCTTTGTATGGGTGAATCTTGATCGGGTGCATTTTTGTTTTGTGGCGTGAAGGTTGGTGTTTGTAGCTGTGATAACGTGTGTTGTTCTTCCTGATCCAGCCCATCCCACAATTCTTGCAGCCGATGGCGAATACTGCGATTTGCCAGAAGTGCATTTGCCCATTGTGCTTGTGGAATGGTTGTTCCAGATTGCTGCCACCAGTGACAGGCGGTTTTTAGGAGTGCGGGATAGCCGCCCGTGAGGTTAATAAGGGTATCAATCATTTTGTTTGTAGGAGTGCGCGTTGCCAGATGTGTTTCCTGGTGGACAAGATGCTGTGCATCTGCCTTGCTCATTGGGCCAATCCAACATGTGTGTAAATCTAATAATTCGTATAGTTCGCCCAAGATGGTGGGGTCGGAAAGGTAGGCTATGTCGTGGCGTAAACCCATGATGTAGCACAGTGTATCTTTGAAATGGTCGCGTAATCCTCTCAAGGTGTTGGTCATGGCTGGTGTGGCGTGTTCGCAAAAATCGTCAAACCGGTCAATGACAAGGACGACGCGCTGCTGTCGCTGCCGAAACTGCAAAAGCAGCTCGCGCAGTGCGCTCTGTGGCAGAAATGGGTCGCGCTTGTCTTTGGTGGACTGGTACGCCTCATGAATGGCAACCTGCAATTGAGTCGTAAATTGCGGTTGGGTCTCGTAAAAGGCGCGAAGGATGACGCGATAAAAGGTAGCTAAGCTGCGATCTGGCAATATGTTGAAATCAATCGGGATGAGTTGGATGGCAGTTTCGTGGGGTGGGAGTGCCTGGGGATGGTGACAGAGAAAACCGAGGAAATTGGATTTGCCAGACCCCGGTAGACCAACCACAGACCCGCTGTTGCCGGTTTGAATCCACTGAAGAACGGTTTGTACTTCTTGGGCACGATAGGTGGGGGGATATTTTTCCCAGAGACGATTGTGTTGCATAACGGCCGTTTCCTCTCCTTGCACATACCAACTGGACTTCAGAATTCGCTCAGCGAAGCATCAGACTGGCATCAGGACTTTGTCCTGCTCTTCGCCTAAACTGCTATTAACGCGCGAACGATTAACAACTGACTGCCGTTGAGCGTCTCGAGCAGATTCATACCTTGGGGAACGAATCTGGGTACCGCACTCAACGAGTCTCTAATCCTTCAGGAAGGAGGTGACTCATGATGCTCAAGGCTGTTTCACGAAAGGTTGTTTACTGGTTGGTCGCAGCATTAGCAGTAACCATGCTGTTGAGCGCACCATCAGCCATTTCAACAGTACACGCTGATTGCCAGATAACCAATCCCATCTGCGGTGGGTAGTACCGGTAGTGTTGGTCCGCTGAGATTGGTTACATTGTAGCAAGAGTGGGAAAGTGAAAGAGTAGTTCTGCTGGACAAGCGAATCTTTCACTTTCTCAATTCTTTTGTCTTTTCTAAAAGTGCCAGGAACTGTTTTTGCAATTTTTGTCCCCAGGCGTCGCCGGGATACTTTTGCAGTAAATTGATAGCATCTGTCAATAAAATTTTTGCTTCTGCTGGTTTGTTTTGCGCAATCAAGACTTCGCCTAAAGAACCGGCCACGTTCGCCAACTGCACATCATCGCTGGTTGTTCGGGCTAACTGATGCGCTTGTCGTAGATAAGATTCTGCTTGTGCCCAACGTTCCTGTTTAGCCAAAACATTTCCTAAATTGTTTGCCATGTTCGTTTGATAGTAAATATGGGGCGATTTGTGTAAATAGGGCGTATTACCGGCACGGAATGCTGCTTCTGCTTTTCCCCACTCTTGGCGTTTGTAGTATAAAATCCCCAAATTCATGTAAATGACGACTTTGTCAAGCTCATAAATTGTTTCTTCAAGCAGTTGTTGTGCTTTTAGATAATGTTGTTCCGCTTCATCATACGCTTCCTGGTTGATGAGCGTATTGGCTAAAGTGCATAGACCCCGTGCATAGTAGAGGATGTTGTTCTCGTTTTGCCAATAGGTTAATGCTCGTGTGAAACGTTCTTTTGCCAGAGGTAAGTCGCCATTGGATAGGGCCAAAATGCCGAGTGTATGAAGTGTTGATGCCAGACGGCTCTCGGAGCCTGATTGTTGGAATTGTGTGAGGGCTGCCTGTCCGTGTTCTTTTGCCTGCTCGTAGTTTCGCAGTTGGACGTAATCTGTACACAGGTTGAGGTTCGCCTCAGCCAGGGCTTGTTCGTCGGCTAGATAGTCAGCGATTGCTTTTGCTTGTAAATGGGTGTCAACGGCCGTTTCCAGTTTGTCCGCACGTAGAAATTTCCCCAAGTGAATGAGAAGCTGGAATTTAAGCGCGAGTGTTTGCTGGTCACAGCGCTCAATAGCTTGCTGTAACAGGGGAATCCATTCCACCCAATATCCCCGTCGGTCGATGAGTTCAAAGAGTTGCAGCAGAATAACGGCCGTTTTTTGCCAGGTTTGTGACAACTCCATACCGTATTTGACAATACGATATAAATTATGCCGCTCCTCATCCAGCCAACTTAACGTCGGATCATCCAGGCGGGACGTTCGCTGCTGCCAATACAGCAACGCCGCCATCAAACTGCGTATAAACTGCGGAGATACATTCGTTGTTTCTGTCATGTTGTTTCCGAGGGAATCCCCGGCCAATTAATGATTTCTGTTTGCAAAAAAGTCTCAGTAAGACGGTGAATCCCATAACGGCGTTGTTGCAAAGAGCCGTGTACTTCTAACAAAGAGCGGCTGCGCAACTCCTGCAACGCCGGCCAAATTTCTGTCTCCGTTAACCCACTAATTGTTTGCAAATACTCAGTAGAGCCACCCATTTCAGAGAGAAGCGGCATGGCTTGGAGTAAGGCTTGCGCTTGCGGGCTAAGGGTGCGCCAGGTTTGCCAATAAATATATTTGTACAAGTTAGCAGAAGCACCAGACTGCCCTTTCTGGAGATTAGAAAGTATTTCGGGGAGAGGCTGCATATCCAACAAACTGATGACAAGCTTAATTGCCAACGGATTGCCGCCTGTGACACTGTAGATGTTGGCAACATCATCTTCTGTTGCTTGCGCGAATGCTTCCAGGCCAATTCCTGTAGCATGCTGACGCATTAAACTAGCAGAATCAGCCTCTGATAGTTCATCGACAGTTAGCGCATAGACTTGTGTCGATTCGGTCGGACGCGCACGTGAGGTAACCAAAAACTTGGTTGGCTGTGCCAGATCGTTTAGGTAGGCTTGAAGGAAGGAAATGTCTGGCTGGGTTTCTAAGTTATCGATGATGACGAGATACGGCCGTGTTTTTAATTGTTGGCGAACACGAGCTTGTAACTCGATAAAATTGCTAATATCTGGTGCTGCTTCCGGCCAAAAATGTCGTGCTAAATCTCCCACGATATATTCATATGTTGCATTTGGGGAAGTGGATCGGCCGCTAAGCGACTGGTATTCGACACGCAGCCAGATGACATCGGCAAACAAGAACTCACGAATAATTTGCCGGGTAATGCTGTCTGCCAATGCTGTTTTGCCAATCCCTCCAATGCCGATAATGGCAACAACCCAAGGGGAGGCTGCTTGTCGAAACATAGCCAAAAGTTTAGTTTGCAAATCGGTCAGGCCAAAAAGCTGTTCATAAGAGGAGGGTGGGAGTTTTGATTCAATTTCATTGATATGGCGAATGCGAATTTGCTCTTCTTCATGCGCGATAATTCGGGTAAGCTGTTCGATGGCCTCTCTTTGCATACGACTAACGGTATGCTCACTCACATTGAACTTGTTTGCCACCATGAGCAAGGGGTTGTTATCAGGGAAGCGCATTTGTAAGATATTGGCTGCCATTTCATCTTGTTTCGCAAGTTTGTTTATTCCTTCAAGCAATACCTCGTTGGTTGCCAAACGCAGTAAAGAAGCGTGATCACTGGCTTGTTCTCGTTTTTGTCTTTCAATTTGTACCAGCAGCAGAGATTCGAGCAGATTTTCTGGTGTGTTGTGCCCCGATTGCCAGGCTTTAAGCGCAGCATGGATGTCTTGCTTTAATGTTTCTATGGAGAGTAGAGATGTTGATTGCATAGGCCATGTCCTTCTTTATTTGAATGCGTTTGGATAATGTTGCTCTGTCACGATTTCACAAACATACGCAGAAAGTCGCAGGAATTTGCAGGAACAAAATTTACAATAATTATTATACTTAAGTTAACCCTGAGAGACGAGGTTATGAAGTATCGAAATCAGGGGGCACGCGTTCGTGCCAAGTTTGGGGGTTTCCACGTCAATGCCGCGAGAATCGAAGACACCACATAAGGTATCTCATGAATGTGTTTAGTCAAACAATTGTTGCGTTATTAGCACCTGGATTTGAAGAGGGATCAGTTATTTATTGCACGGATCGTCTACGGGATGCGGGTTTTCGCGTCTCGTTGGTCGGTTTGTCTGCCGGGATCATGAATGGTATTCATGGTATTGCCATTCAACCGGATTATTCATTAGAGCAGTTGCCGGCGGAATCAATAATTGCGTTGGTGGTGGTTCCAGGAGGGCGTTTGTGTGCTTCTGCCTTGTTTGCTGACCCACGTGTACACCGTTTATTGGCGCGGGTGGAGAGTCAGCAGGGAAAGGTTGCGGTCTTGTCGTCAGGGGAACGGCCGTTAACACCAGCCGGCCTCTCGTTTCTTTCTGACTCATCCCAAATCCTCTTCCAAGGTAGTGAGAATATTCACCGGTTTGCTAGTTATTTAGTGCAAATGTTGCAAACGAACGCATTATCATTACTGTAACGGCCGTTTCGCATTTGCCCTTGCCTAAATCAATTTGCTACAGTCATAATTATCATAGGTGGTTACAGAGCGATTGACGCTAACGTCATGTGAAGAGTAGTCTGCGGGAGGACAACAAGCGGTGGCACTGCATATCAGAACAGAACCAGGCATTGAACTACCAGCATATGCCAATGCCGTTTTGCAATCCATGTTTGCGGATTATCACCAATTGGTGGTAAAGAAAGAGTTTGGTCGCGGCTTTAGCGGCGGTAGAGTGTTTTTGCTACGGCCGATTCGCTCAGAACGCCCAGATTTGCCTGCGGTGGTGAAAATGGGGCCAGCTGCCCTGATTTCGCGAGAATGGGACGCATTTCAAGCATATATTCGCCATCGCCTGCCCAATGTCGCCAACATTGAAGGCGAGCCAATCTTTAGCGACGATAACCAGTGGGGCGGTCTGCGCTATCCCTTAGTTGGCAATGGCCTTTACGAGACCGGAAGTTTATTGGAATACGCCTTAGGGGCTTCTATTGAAGACATGGAATATGCCCTGAATGAGCGTCTCTTCAAAAGTATGAGTGTCCTCTGGGATGATCATACACCGGCAGCCGAATTTCCTTTACGTGCCAGTTATGACGCCATTTTGCCTGTTAATTTGGTGGTCGCCGCTGCCAACTTGCCATCCTCAATACCCATGCGCCAGCTATCACCGCAAACTGCCCTTACCAATAGCTATCAGATGGGCGAGCTTGTGATGCTTGATGGCTTTCGCGTTACAGAAGTTGATCGGGAACAGCATGAGTTAACTTTAAATCTGGCAGCAGACAGCTCGTTTCGTATGCATGTACGAGCTGTACCAGATATTGCTGCGTATCAAGAAAACCAGCTATTAACCCAACCCCTGACGGGTGCGGTGATTGGTACCCGGCAAATGCTGTTGCAGCAGTTGGCGGAGCAAGCTTTAGGAAGCGAGGTAAATCTTGCAGGGGAGAAGGTATTCCTGCCAGATGGCACGGCCGTATCCAACCCATTGCACTGCCTCCCAGACATTTTACGGATGTCGATTGATGCGCGTGTGGGGTCTGTACATGGCGATCTGAACCTGGAAAATGTTCTGGTTGAATATGACCAACGTAATTGCGTAATCAATTTAATTGATTTTGCCAGTGCGCGGCGGGATCATGTGCTGCATGACTTTTTACGCCTGGAAACGGGCTTTTTGCTCTATTTGCTGCCGCAAGTGATGACAGAGGCGGGATTGACGTTGGATGCTTTACGGCCGTTTCTAGAAGCATTGCATTTGGCGCTAGGGAATGGCGGGGA
Organism: Ardenticatenaceae bacterium; assembly: GCA_020634315.1. Classification (GTDB taxonomy): domain Bacteria; phylum Chloroflexota; class Anaerolineae; order Promineifilales; family Promineifilaceae; genus JACSRF01. The sequence goes on from JACKBV010000006.1 coordinate 88,534, forward strand.
AACGGCCGTTGCCCCAGCCCTTGAAAAGCCATTTGCCATTGTGCGCATGATTCGCCGTGCAGCTCAGCCATATCTGAGCCAGCATCGAGGTTGGACAGATTATTATCACGGCCTCACGCTTTATCTGCTGGGAGCGCTGAAATTCAAGAATCTTGACACATACCAGACCACACCAAAGCCCAAAGTTGTCGCTTTTTGGACAGCGGCTCTGGTGCAGCACATTTTGAAAAATCCCCCACAACCTGCCGTTTCCAGGCAAGGGCAATCAGCCATATCTTCTCAATCCACGAAGAACTTTGCTATCAAAGAAGGCGCGATGGTCGATCATCGCACTTTGCTGCAACTGTTTTCGGTGCTAGATAAGCAGTTGAATGAGACGGAGTTGCAGCAGCTTTGCTTCATGCTTGGTGTCAATTACAGCGATTTGCCTGGGCAAACGCGTGCGTTGAAGATTCAAGAATTGCTGCAATATTTGAACCGGCGTCACCGCGTCGCGGAAATGATGACGACGGCCGCCGTAGTCAATGATAGTCTTGATTGGCCTGCGATGTAAAAACTGTGTTATCCAGAAAGGGCAACAGTGACCATTCGCTTTCAGAATGTCACTGCCGCCCTTTTTTATTGCCAACCCGACGCCTGTTTCCTTGGAATGGGTAAGGTCGGTGGATTACTATGGACGCGCGTTAGAGAGACAGTAGTGTGACTTGCGTGATGGCATTGACTTTGCGCAGCGCATCAAGCACGGCTTCCGACGGGGCACTGTCCAAATTGATGAACGAGAGTGCTTCGCTGCCTGGTTGATGCCGTCCCATGCGCCATTCGCCGATGTTGACATCATAAGCGCCGAGAATCGTGCCAATCTGTCCAATCACCCCTGGCACATCCTTGTTTTGCATGACCAAGATAACCCCTTCAGGGCGTGCTTCCAATCGATATTCATCAACCTGGACAATGCGCGGTTCACTGCCGCCAAAGAGAACACCGGCAACGGCATGTGAGCCGCCTTCCCATTTAACGCGACAGGAGATGAGATTGGGGTAATCCAGTGCCTCAATATCCATTGTTTGCGCAATGGCAATGCCTTGCTTTTCTGCCAGAACAGGGGCGTTGATGTAGTTGAGAGGCCCTTCGATTTGATTGTGCAGAATCCCTTTCAGGAGTGCTGCGGCAATTGCGCGAATCAAATTTTCGACGGCTTCTCCCTTTGCCTGTACTTCAACTTGTGTAATGGGGCCATCGGCCAGGCCAGCCTGTAATTTGCCTATCGTTTCGGCCAGGTCCATATACGGCCGTATCGCATTAAAGCCCGGCCCGACCCGAAACGGCATGTTCAGCGTGTTACGGAAGTCATCGCCGCGCAAGGCATCGACAATCTGCTCAACCATTTGCACAGCCACATCACGCTGCGCTTCCAGGCTGCTAGCGCCCAAGTGTGGCGTGTGCAGCACATTGGACAGACCGATTAAGGGATTTTCTCTTGGCGGCTCTGCACTGTAAACATCCAAAGCGGCGGCCTTCACCTTGCCGCTTTGCAGCGCCGCGGCCAATGCCTGCTCCTCAATCAGTTTACCGCGTGCCGCATTGATAATCGTGACGCCATCTTTCATCTGGCTGATTGTTTCCGCATTAATCATCCCGATTGTTTCCGGAGAAATGGCTGTGTGCAGGGTGATGTAATCGGCCTGTGGCAGCAATTCATCCAGGTCAAGCAGCGTTACATTCAACTCTCGCCCCACTTCCTCCGAGACGTATGGGTCAAAGGCGACGACTTCCATGCCAAATGCTTTCGCCCGCTCGGCGACCAAACGGCCGATGCGACCCAGCCCGATGATGCCCAGCGTTTTGCCATGCAGTTGTGTCCCCACGAATTTGGAGCGCGTCCATTCGCCCTCTTTTACCGATTCATGGGCAACGGCCGTATGCCGACTGACCGCCAACATTAACGCCATTGTCTGTTCGGCCGTGGCAATGTTATTGGCTGTAGGCGTATTCATGACGATGATGCCACGAATAGACGCAGCTTGCAGGTCAATGTTGTCAACGCCAATTCCGGCACGCCCCACCACTTTCAAGTTAGAACCGGCCGCGAGGATGTCTGCATCCACTTTCGTGTCGCTGCGCACGATCAGGGCATCATAATCCGGGATGATGGCGATTAATTCCTCTTTGCTCAAGCCGGTTTTCATGTCATAGGAGGCATCTGTTATTTGAGCCAGGCGCTCTAAACCGGCTGTGCCTAATTTGTCCGAGATAAGTATGCGATACATAATGATTTAGCCTTGTAGATAGGATTCAATAGCAACAAACAGCTCTTCCATGTCGCTCATTTGCAAATCGCCCATGTGCGCAATGCGGAAGGTTTTGTTCTTGAGGCGTGAGCCATACCCATTGGAAATGATCATGCCCTTTTCGCGTAGATATTTATTCAGTGCTGAAATGTCAATTCCTGACTGGTTGTCAATGCACGTCACCGTTGGCGATTCATAGCCAGGGGCCGCAAACATAGGCCAGCCTTGTTCTTTGGCCCATTGGATGGTGCGGTCGCGCATGGCTAAATGACGCGCAAACCGATTCTCCAGCCCTTCGGCGAGGAAGGCGTCTAGCTGCACGTCCAGTGCAAAGAGCAGGGAAAGGGCAGGGGTAGCTGGCGTCTGGTTCTTTTGCAACGATTTGTCCAGCGTGATGAAGTCAAAGTAATAGCCGCGATTGGGCACGGTTTTCGCTTTTTCCATAGCGCGGTCAGAAACGGCCGCAAACGCCAATCCCGGTGGCAGCGCAAACGCTTTTTGGCTGGATGTCAGTGCCACGTCCAGGTCCCAGGCGTCAAATTCCAGCTTGACCCCGGCAATGCCGCTGACGGCGTCTACCAAAATCATGATTTCATCACCGTTGGGAGCGCTGCGTACAGCTTGCGCAATTTCGGCTACAGGGTTAAGCACACCGGTGCTGGTTTCATTGTGGACGATGGTGATGGCGTCAAATTCTCCGGTTGCCAGACGTTCGGCCACCATTTCTGGCAAAATGGGTTGGCCCCATTCCACTTCTAGAACTTCGTTGGCTTTGCCGTTCAATTCGGTGACTTCGCGCCAGCGGTCGCTGAACGCCCCGTTGACGCAGTTCAATGCTTTGCGGTTGATGGTGTTGCGCACTGCGCCTTCCCAAAAACCGGTGCCGGAGCTGGCGCTAATCAGTACGCGCGATTCGGTCATGAAGACCTGGCGCAGTTTGGGGTTGATACGGCCGATTAATTCGGCGCTTTCGGGCATACGATGCCCAATCATCCATTGGGTTTGTGCATCGAGAATTTCTGGCCGAACTTCAGTAGGACCAGGGATGAAGAGGCGGATATGTGGCGTGGACTGCCTGATTGAATTTTGTTTTGAGTCGCTCATTTTGAAAAGTTATTGCTCCTGTTTGGATTAGTTTTAAAACTTTAGCTACCATTTCGTGGTAGGGGGAATCTTGTAAAAGCCGCAGGGTGGCTGGGCCAACAGCCAGTGCCAGCAGGGGGGCGATGCTGGCACTGTGGATGAAGGCTGGGGCGTTGGCGACGACTTGTTCGCGGGTGATGACACCACCAAAGCCGACGAAGAGGTCAACGGCCGTTCCCGCCAGTAAATCACTCTTGCCATCGCCAATAAGCAGGGAACGGCCGTTTTTATTCTTTAGAAACTCACGCACAATTTGCGCTTTGCCGTCACTGACCGTCAAGGCACCTTCGTGGTAATCTATGTACTGCGCATTGCCTTGTTCCGCTTTCCACCAGGTTCCGGCCAGTTCATCATAATTCAAATCAACAGCGCGAATATTCTCTTTGGGTACACCAAGAAAAAGGCCGAATTCTGTCACTGGTTCAGCCAGCCCGCCGCTGATGATATAAACTTCGTGTCCTTGCTCCTGGAGAATTTGGATAGTCGCTGCCGCATCTTCAACGAGGTTGCGCTTGTAGAAACGACGGATTTCCTGAACCTGTTGTCGGGTCGGCTTAACCGCTTGCAGCCGTTTGCGGTACACATCTTCCAAGTCCAGGTGTCCGTCCATGGCTGCCTGTGTCAAAACCTCAACGCGCCATCGTTTCCCGGCAGTTTCTGCCAAAATGTCGATTCCCTCAATTGTGGTGAGGGTAGAATCGCAATCAAAAAAAATATGTTTATATTGTGGCCAACGCATTTTACCTCTTTTCTTCGTCAGACTCGCGTGAGTGTAATGAGAAATGAGCCGTTTGACAAAAGTAACTGTTAACTCGCCGCGCAGAATAACATACGGCCGTTAAGAGTCAGCTTACATTTTTGATATGTTTAGCTCCTTGTCAAGCGTTGGGAAAAGCAGGAAAACGGGGCAGACTGTTGGTTTGTACTAATAAAGGAAAAAGCGGGACAGCATCTACCGCTGCCCCGCTTTTCTTTGTCATCGCTATGCAATCATGTCCATCATAGCGAAACGCATTAAACGAGCTTACTCGATTTCAGACATCAATTCATCCTGGTTCTCATTGGCCGTTTCGGTCAAATTATCCAGGGTTGCCTGAACATCAGCGCCTTGCATAATCGCATTGAAAGCTTCTGTCGCGCCATCACGAGTAGATTGATAAGAAATCAACTGTGGTTCATAGTAGGAGTAAGGCAGCAAATCGACGGCCTGTGCCCACTGTGGGTTTTCAGTAAAGTAATCGGTGAGGAATTCATTGGTTCCCTGACGGGTCGGGAAATACCCACTGATTTGATCCCACTGAGCCTGTACTTCAGGAGTGGTAAACCATTTAATGAAAATCCAGGCTGCCAATTGCTCTTCTGGCGTCGTTGCCGTCACCATGATGTCGCCACCATAGATATTCTGTACTGGGTCTGGAGTTGTATGCGGAATTGCGGCTACACCCCAAGCATCAGGATCGGTGCCATTTTCTTCAGCAACGGTGGCAATGTCACCAGCATAGAACGGAATACCAGAGCTGGAACCCATGGCAAAGATAGCGCGGCGAGCTGCAAACTCAGTATTCGGATAACCTTCGGTGAAGAAGTAGGCGCAACCATCATCATACATGCCCTTGAGGAAGGTCATCGCTTCCACAGTAGCTGGGCTGCTGTAGTTGTAGTGAGTGCCGTCTTCCGTGAGAACATCGCCACCAAAGGCAAATGTCCATGCTGCAACAGCAGAAGCATCATCACGCAAAATGAAACCACCGGTACCATCGCCATTCGCATCGGCAGCGGCACAAGCCATTTCTTTGAATTCATCTGGTGTGGTGGGCGGGCCACTGAAGCCAAGTTCTTCCAACCAGGTTTGGTTGTAGTACATTACTTCCATGGAGCGGTTGGGCGGGAAGCCAAGGCGTTGACCACCAAAAGCGGGGTGAATGCTCTGGTTGAAGAAGCTGGGATAGAAATCATCCACAGCCGCTCCCAAACCCCAATAAGCATCCTCTACATAGGGATTCAGGTCAACCAGGCTGTTGTTCAGTTGATAGAAAGCCTGATCATTCTGATAACCAACTACGAGTGCAGCAGGAAGTTCACCAGCGGCGGCGCTAGCGTTCACCTTGTCGCGAATGTCGTTGTAGCTACCTTGGTTCTGTGCTTCAACGGTGATACCACAAGCATTGGTATTGTTGAATTCATCAATCAATGGCAGCATGTTCTCTTCGCGGGAACCGCTGTGATTGTGCCACCAAACAATAGCGACATCGGTCGGATCAACACCGGCAAAGAGGCCATCTTCGGCGATAGCACACTCGGAAAGGCCATTCATGCTAGGATCCATCATGGTTTCTTCCATTGGTTCCGCAGTTGGCTCTTCCATCGGCTCTTCAGTTGGTTCTTCCATCGGCTCTTCAGTTGGTTCCGCAGCAACCTCGGTTGCAACCTCTTCTACGGCTGCTTCTACGGTCGGCGCAATTTCTTCCACGGCCGCTTCTACGGTTGGTCCAACTTCTTCTACCACATCTTGTACTTGATTGGCTGCATCTTGCACAGCTTGCTCAACATTCGACGTATTACCACCGCAGGCGACTAAAACCAATGAAAGTAATAGTGCCAGCAGTACAATGACTTTTGTCCAATTACGATTTGACATTTTTTTAACATCTCCTCCAAAATTTAGAGTTTCAATTTCTAATCTTAGCCTGAATGAACTGCTTTGATTTAGATTTTCAGGCTTTTTCTTACGCAAAAATAGATTTTTTACCTTGCTTTGTGAACACATCACCTCCTTAAGGGTTGTTCAACTTTTTTATAGACATCAAGCTAACCAGAAACCTGGTCAACCAGAATTGTTAACCTTTCAAACCGGATGTAGCAATACCTTCTGTAAACTCTTTTTGTGTGAAGAAATAGACGATGATCAGCGGTAGAATCGTGATTACAGCCCCTGCCATCCGTAGATGAGCCAGAGACCCGGCTTCATCCAGGAAGGTAAGCAGCCCATATGAAATGGGGCGCCAATCTGGTGTTTGCGTCACCAAAATGGGCCAGGCCAACGAATTCCACGAGCCAATGAAACTAAAGAGAATGACAGTGACTAATGCCGCACGCGATAAAGGAATCACGATTTGTATCAGATAGCGCATATGGCCCGCGCCATCAATTTGGGCAGAGTCCCACAGTTCGCCAGGGATTTGTTGGAAAAATTGGCGCAGCAGCAAAATGCTGAAAGCACTAGCCATAAAAGGAATTGTCAATGCGGGCCAATTATTAATCCATTGGAGTGGCGTAATACGATCCAACCAGACAATCGTAATAAAATTGGGCACCCAGGTGACTGCTTCGGGCAAAATCAAAGTGGAAAGCAGTAATGTGAAAAGGAAATCTTTGCCGGGAAATTGCATACGCGCAAAAGCATAGGCCGCCCCTATACAAAATATAACCTGCCCGGTAACGGAAATGAGGGCGATCTTAATGCTGTTCCAAAAGTAAAGTCCGAAGTTTGCTTCTTCCCATGCCTCGACGTAATTCCCCCATTGCGGACTGGCCGGTAAAATGGCACGCCCGGTCGCTTCTGTCAGGTTCATCAATGAAACGCTGATAGAGAAGAGGAATGGCGTAATGGAAATCAGACCACCAATAATCAGAATGATGTAAATGACGATGCGACCAATGTCTACATGCCTTGTTTTCGGGTGGGGTCGTTTTTCAGATACTGAATTGGTAACGGGGATATTAGCCATAGAACACCCTCTTGCTGGCGACACGGTTGTTGATAACGGTGAGGCCCATGACGATAATCAACAGCAATACAGCGAGAGCGGCCGCGTAGCCATAACGCGTGTCGCGTTTCATGGCGTCAAAGATGACGAGACTGGCCGTATCCGTTGTTCCTAATGCTGCTGATGTGCGTAACACATAAATATGGTTGAAGGCTTTGAATGTGCCAATGACTGCATAAAGTGTAAGGAAGTAAAGGGTCGGGGATAACAACGGCAATGTGATGTGCCGGAATTGTGCCCAGCGACCGCCGCCATCAATGGATGCAGCTTCGTATAACTCATTGGGAATAGCACCCAATCCCGCCAGGAAAATAACGGTGTTAAAGCCGATGAAAGTCCACACGCCAAATATAATGACGACAACCAAAGATAGACTTGGGCCAGTTGCCCAGGTAGGTAACTTGAGACTTTCACCTGCAATTAATTGGAAAATCCCGGCCGACTCGTTGAGCCATCCCAATGGTTCAAAGCCAAGTGAGGTGATGATACGATTGATGGGGGCATCTACCCGGCCAGAAAACAGGATACGGAAAGATGCAGCTGCACCAACTGCCGGAGTGACATAAGGCAGGAAGAAGAGAACGCGGAATAACCCTTTTCCTTTAATATCTTGGAAAAGGAAAGTGGCTAACATTAAAGAGATAGCAAATTGGAAAGGTATTGAGCCGATTGAGTAGTAAACGGTGTTTAGTAGACCTTGATACCAATCTTTGTCGCCATCGGCAGCGGCAGCAGGAAGTTCACCAATTAATAGCCAGGCGCCAATAATCAGGATGGAACCGGCTGCCAGTCGCAGCAAGGTGCTTTTTGTGGAATCTTGATGACTGGCACTACGCCAAATCATCCAAGAGAAAAGGAGGAGCACAAACCCGGCGCTGATGGTGATAACTTGTGCCCAGATTTCCAGGGTTTCGCCATCTTCAAATGCCGCAGCATATGCAGCTTGCACTTGTGTCAGGGTGTACCAACTTAAAAAGATGCCACCCAGCAGGTAGACGCCTATTTGTATGAATGCGCTCAGGTATTCTCCCCTGCGAGGGTCATGGTTACGGGAAAAAACATAGGTGAGGATTAACCCAATAACCAAAACGCCGATTGTTAGCCAAAAGGCTTGTTGAATAAGGGGAATGTCCCAAACTTCGCCTAAAAATTGCTTGAATAATTCGGCGCTTGTTTCTTCTGCACCACCTTGTGTTGCCGCTCTGATTTTGTCGCCAATGCCCAGGGCTTCTGGCAAAAACAAAAAGATAAAGCGAAGTAAAAGGCCAAAACTGGCGGCGATGGAAAAGCCCGGAAGAGCAAGGAGCCAGGGCTTGTCGCCATATTTGCGCACCGTTCGCCATCCTTTGATGGCTGCGTTGACAGCCAAAAACAAGAAGATGATGGCTAGCCAAAAGCCAAGCACATATGCAAGATTGCCGATAGCTTTGGTGTAATTTCCTAAGCCATCATATGTACCTACAATTTTGTTGAGGCCTTTAAGGGTGCTTTGATAAACTGAAAATGCAAGGGGGAAAATGCCGAAGGTAAAAATAATTGCGAAAGCTGGTAGTAAAAGCAAATAAGCTAGAACAACTTCCCGAAAGTTTCGGCCCCGTTTTCCAGAGAGAATACTGATTCGTCGCTGCGTGACGGCCGTTTCTTGGCCTGTTACCGTTTGCGTTGCCATATCATTCTCCTCATTCCAAGGCAAGCTCTCCTTCCAAGGATATAAGCGAACGTCATTATAGCACGGTGGGAAACATGGGCAACAGCAAGGTGGCAGTTTAGTGGCCTAATCGATTAAGGTCTGACTAACGGTTTGTAAACATTTGGTTAATCTGCCTATAGGCGTGCGAAAAGGCGTGCGTGTGTAGACAGGCGATGCAGTGACAGACGGAGGTACACCTTGTAAATGATGGGTAAAATTTCATACACATTGCCTAACGACAGAAAAAGCTGGCATTGTGATGCCAGCTTTTTCTGTTTTGTCTTTCGTTGTTGCTGTTTAGGTTAGCAGGGCATCAGGGCATAAACGGCCAGTGTTTGTTGTGCGGCCCAGAGCGTATCGCCCAGGTTTTCTACTTGCCAGGAGACGGATTCTGGCAAATATTGGTATGTTTGTGCGCTAATAAAAATGGCAGGGAAAGGCGCTTGTTTGTTGAGTTCGCAAAGATCATCCGCAATTTGCAGGCTTTTGCCGGTTGCCTGGGTATTCGCGCTGTAATGGTTGACGTGAATGGTAATCGGGCCTGTGTCTATGCCGATGCTGATACGCAAGGAAGATGCGCCAATGGTGTGCCGATATTGATTGATGGCTGTAACCTGATCCATCAAGGTGAATGCTGTCATGACGGCCTGGCTGGTTTGCTGTTTGCCACTGTGTTTTGCATGGAAGAAGGCTTGTAGTGTGTTGTCTTGTGCATGCAAGACGTGCCCGCCATTGAGTGTTGCCGTTGCTTTGAGGATGTGGCTGTAGTCTGGCAGATCGTAGTTTGCTTCTGTGCCGGTTGTGTTTCCATCATAAATTTGAACAACTAAGACGGCCGCGCAAATTGATCGGTCTGCTAAATTTTCAGATTGTTGTGGATCATATAGGCGGTTGCCCAATATAAAACCTGTATCCATTGTTCTTTGCCAATTAAATTGAATGCCCATTTCTTAACTCCTCGTCATGTCAGGCAGTCATTGTTTTATATCATTTTAGAGGAAGACCGGGGTCGAATAAATGGGCTATTAGGGGTAGTACTATGGAGGGATGTCAGGTGTGGCGCAGGGTTTGGAGGTATTGTTGCAAGCCGTTGTTGAGGGAAACGGCCGTTTCCCATCCCAGCAGCTCTTTTGTAGAAGCGGCGTCGGCAATTTGCTGCGGCACTTCCCCAGGGCGTGCGGGCAAAGCGCCGATAAGCGGTCGTCCGGCTTGCGTGGCCCAGCCATGCTGCTGTACCAACTCGTAAATTTGGGTGACAACGGCGGCGACGGCAGCGCCCTGCCCACTGCCCAATTCCACCGTTGTGCCCGGCGACAGCTCTGCATCGAGTGCCGCCAACAATCCGGCAACAACATCTGTCACATAAATCCAATCTTTTATCTGGCTGCCTTGCGTGAGCGGGAAATCTTGTCCGGCGAGGGCGGCTTTACTTGCCGCCGGGATCAAGGTGTGTTCGGGTTGATGTGGCCCGTATGCCTGGAAAATCATCGCCCCATGAATCGGCCAGTTTTGGGTACGGCCGTACATTTGACAAAATTGCCAGGCGGCCGCTTTGCTGGCCGCATAACTGTTCATGGCACTTTGTTCACCCGGTGTGCGTGCGACTAGCAGGCGCCGCACGGTAAAGTTCTTTTCAAAGCAGGCACGCGCCAGGTTGACGGTGCCGGTCAGGTTATGGGAAACGGCCGTTTGTACAGACAAAAACGGATCCGTTGCCCCCGCTGCTGCCAAATGAATGACTGCCTCTGGTTCAGCCTCGCGCACGGCACGCACCGTAAGCTGAAAATTGCGCAAATCTGCATAGACAGCTTCATATTGGGTGCGTATGGCTGCTAAAAAAGGGGGGAGTAAACGGGGATCACTGTATGGCTCGCGCAGCAGCAAAACCGGCGTGATGTCAGTTTGTGCCAACAGGTGTGTCAACAACGCACGACCAATAAACCCGGTCGCGCCGGTAACTAAGACGCGCTGCTTCATTGTGTCAGGAAATCGTCGTACCAGACCATCGTCTCGCGCAATCCTTCTACCAATGAAAATTGAGGCTGCCAGCCCAATATCTGGCTGGCCTTATCGGTGCAAAGGTATTGGTCACGCGTTTCGTGGCGTGCTTCGTCGAGGATTACGGGCTGGAGATGCGGGTAGTCCGATAGTTGGATGATGGTGTTGACCATATCCAGAACGGTGACGGGGTGATTGCTGCCAAAATTAAACGCTTCGCCAGCGACATTTGGCTGCTGCATCTGCTCGGCGGCCATTAAAAACCCGCGCACGACATCCTTGATGAAGATGTAGTCCCGTTTCATGGTGCCATCGGAGCGCAGCAACGGCCGTTCCCCACGCAGCACACTACGCATCGTCCCCGGCACAATCCGGTTCCAATTCAAATCGCCACCGCCATACAAATTGGCGCTGCGAATCACCGTTACCGGCAAATTGTACGTATGCGCATAGGTGTAGGCGATTAAATCGGCACAGCTTTTTGATACATCATATGGGTGCTGTCCTTGCAGCGGCGCATCTTCACAATAAGGAAGCTGCGGCTGTGCGCCATAAGCTTTGTCGCTGCTTGCCGTAATAATGCGGCGCACGGTCGGGTTGTGGCGTGCCGCCTCCAAAATCATCCAGGTGCCGCGAATATTGGTTTCAAAAGTGGAGAGCGGGGCACGATTGGCAACACCTACCAGCGTTTGCGCCGCCAGGTGAAAAATGGTGTCAATCTCATACTCGGCCAGCACACGTTCCAGCAATGGATAATCGCAGACATTGCCATAAACCACGTCAATTTGGTCAATGAGCGCCGTGCGAATCAACTGCGAATTTGCCATGCGGTCACGTATCAGCCCGACAATATGTGCGCCGCGCGTGAGCAAGGCGTCTGTCAGCCATGATCCGAGATGACCGGTGCAGCCGGTGATGAAAACGCGTTTGTCGCGCCAGAAGTCGTTAGACATCCCAAACTTTCCAGGGAGGATTTTGCTGCCAGATTTTTTCCAGCAGCATGGTGTCTTTCATGGTGTTCATTGATTGCCAGAAGCCATCGTGCCGATAAATCATGAGCTGCTGCTGTGCGGCCAATTGTGGCAAAATGTCGGTTTCCAGGTTGACGTTGTCACCGTCGGCCATCATCTCTAGCACGGGGCGCTCAAAGAGCATGAAGCCGCCGTTGATCCAGTAGGGCAGTAACGGCCGTTCCACAAACCCATTCACCAACCCCGCCTCGTCTGCTTCCACCACGCCATATTGCAAGTTAACCTGAACGGCCGTTATCGTCGCCAGCTTGCCATGTTCACGGTGAAACTGCACCAGCTTTGTCAAATTCACATCGCTAACATCATCGCCATAAGCCACAAAAAAGCGATCTGCCTGAATGTACTGCGCCACCCGCGCAATACGGCTTGCCTTTTCTGTGTGCAAACCGGTATCCACAAGCGACACTTCCCACGGCGAGTGCGCTGGCACGCCATGATACGCAATATTGGGTTGGCCGTTCCCCGACTGCCCCAATTGCAGCGTCACATCCCGGTTCATTGCCTCATATTCCAAAAAATAGCGCCGAATCTGATCCGCGCCATAACCCAGCGTGAGAATGAAGCGGTTGCTGCCATGCGCCGCAAAAATGCGCATGACATGCCACAAAATTGGCCGACCACCGACCTCCACCAACTCTTTTTTGCGTGTCGTGCTGCCACGCATTCGGGTGCCTTCACCCCCACAAACAATGACAACCGGGATATTTTCCATATTTGTTTTCCGTGAACCGTACATTACGGCGTGCTGGCTTGTTTTACGGCCTCTTGCAAATGCTTAACAAACGGCGGGTAAACAATACCCACTTCCGTGACAATGCCGGTTACATAGCGGTGCGGCGTCACGTCAAAAGCAGGATTGCGTGCGGTGATACCGGTCGGGGCAATGGTATGTCCAAACACAGTGAGGACTTCTTCCATGCCCCGTTCCTCAATCGGGATCAAATCGCCGTGCGCCAGATTCAGGTCAATGGTGCTGGTCGGCACCACCGGGTAAAACGGGATGCCATTTTCTTTGGCAACGACGGCCAGCTTGTACGTGCCAATTTTGTTGGCTACATCGCCATTGGCTGCTGTGCGGTCTGAGCCAACGAGCACAATGTTGACCTGCCCTGTACGCATAAAATGTCCGGCGGCATTATCGGCAATTAAGTCAAAAGAGATGCCGCGCTGCTGCAATTCCCACGCTGTCAGGCGTGCGCCTTGTAAGCGCGGGCGTGTCTCATCGACAAGGACGTGAATCTTTTTGCCCTGCTCATGGGCGGCAAAGATAACGCCTAAAGCTGTGCCCCAATCAACGGCGGCCAGTGCGCCGGTGTTGCAATGATGCAAAATGGTGTCGCCATCATTGATGAGTTCCGCGCCATGAAAGCCCATGCGCCGGTTGAGGGCGACATCTTCATCGGCGAGGGTTTGGGCTTCGTGCAATAAGGCGGCGCGGATGTCATGGACATCGGTCAGGTCGGGGCGTGCCGCGACGCGCAGCAGACGTGCCACAGCCCAGGCCAAATTAACGGCCGTTGGTCGTGCCGCATTTAGAATCGTTGCCGCCGTTTCCAGGTCTTGCAGCAATCCATCGCGATGTGCTGCCTGGCTTTGTTGCGCCGCCAAGACCAGCCCAAACGCCGCCGCCGCACCAATCGCTGGCGCACCACGCACATACATTTCGGTGATGGCACGGGCAACATCCTTATAATCGGCCCAGGCGACCACTGCAAAGGCCCAGGGCAACTGCCGCTGGTCAATCATTTTGACCAGATTTGCTTCGTCATCCCAAAAAACGGTGCGCATCTAATTCCTCACTTCATGAAATAGGGCGAGTCACTGGTTCGCCTCTACTTTTATAACACACCTCAGGGCGATTCCAAAGTTACGAGAGGCAGCCTCTCTGGAGCAGATATGTAAGCAGCGATAAGCTCTTGACCAGGAGTCGGTAGGGCATGTGACAGCTTCCCATACCCCGCCAAAACAATGCTTTGCGGTATAATGGCACGAAAGCGGCTCTTTTGGAAATGCAGGGGATTGGTGAATGTCTGGCGGCAATACGCGCTGTTCATTCTCCTCAAAACTGGAAAGCCTCTCTAAAAGCGCTTGGGGATTCACAAGACGTATGAAAAAACGGTTGTATTTAGAGTTATGGCGAGTCAATCGGCGCTGGTTGACAGTGGGTATTGGTGTGAAGCGTTGGCTGTTGCTGCTGGGAACGGGCGCGGCAATTACTGGAATGGGACTGGTTTATTTCATCCTGGTGGCTTATCGTGAGCAATGGATACCAGAATGGGTTTATGATCTGATTACATTGCAGTTTTTGCCGGTTTGGCTGCGGGTGCTGCTGCCGGGATTGGTTGGTGGTGCCGTTATCTTGATGGCTGTGGCCCGCATTGGGCAGACGCTGGTTGCCCCTTACCGCTCTGAAGATGTTCATGTTGTGGAGACGCTGTATGAGTACAGCAAGCGTGGGCGCGGCCCGCATATTGTTGCCATTGGTGGCGGCACGGGTATGCCGAATTTGCTGCGCGGATTGCGTGAGTATACGCGTAACATCACGGCGATTGTCACGGTGGCGGATGATGGTGGCAGCAGCGGCCGTTTACGGCGTGAGTTGGGGGTGCTGCCTCCCGGTGATTTTCGGAACAATATTGCCGCGCTTTCGCGTGATGAGGCTTTGATGACGCAGGTGTTGCAATATCGGTTTGGCAGTCAGGTGACGGAGGAGGGAAACGGCCGTTCCGAATTACAAGGTCATGCGTTTGGCAACCTCCTGCTGGCTGCCTTGACCGGCATCATGGGCAGCTTCGACGAAGCCCTGCTTGCTGCCGAACGCGTCCTTGCTGTACGCGGCCGTGTTCTGCCAGCGACATTAGAAAACATTACGTTGGTGGCCGACATCAAAGTTAAGCATAACAGCAGCGAAACTCGCCGCGTTGTTGGCGAATCAGCTATCCCCAAAGCTGGCGGACAAATTCATCATTTGAGCATCGACCCGCCACTTGTTCGCGCCTATCCACCGGCCGTACAAGCTATTTTTCAAGCAGATTTAATCGTGCTGGGGCCGGGCAGTTTATATACCAGCATTTTGCCAAACTTGTTGGTGCCAGACCTGGCCGCAGCACTCCAGCGCACCCGCGCACCTAAGATTTATGTGTGTAACCTTGCCACACAGCCCGGAGAGACGGATAATTACACCGTTGCGGATCACGTTAACACCATTTTACAGCACACCCCGGCGCATCTTTTGGATATTGTGCTGGCAAATGATAACCTGAGTATTCCGCCCCATATCGGGGGTGGCGATACAAAATACGTAGACCCCATTGCACCCGAACAAGTCAAAATGATTGCCACCGATTTGGTTGATGAAGCGCATCCCTGGCGTCATGACAGCGCGAAATTAGCCAGAGCTATTGTCGATTTGCTGCGTATCACGTAAAACGTAATGTTGAATGCATGACATTATTCATACGCGATTTGTCCATTCCTGTGTACAATTTGTGTGGTGTTGACACAAACGCAACTTTTATAAACCAACCTAGCCACTGTTCTCGCCCTAGCCCGGTTTGTTGACTGGCGCGAGCTAACTTAATCAGATACCTGATTTCTATTTAGAAAGGAGAATTTCTCATGACGATTAAAGTAGGTATTAACGGTTTTGGACGCATTGGTCGTCTTGTTTTTCGCCGCGCGTTTCAGATTGAAGGATTTGAAATCGTCGGTATCAATGACCTGATTGGCGTAGATTACATCGCCTATATGTTGAAGTATGACTCAACACACGGCCGTTTCGACGGTGATGTTTCCGTGAAAGATGGTCATCTGGTTGTTAACGGCAAAACCATCCGTGTTACTGCTGAAAAAGACCCCAAAAACTTGAAGTGGGACGAAGTTGGCGCCGACTACGTACTCGAAGCAACCGGCCTCTTCCTCACAGACGAAAAAGCCCGCGCACACATTGAAGCCGGGGCAAAGAAAGTTGTGATGTCTGCGCCATCGAAAGATGCGACGCCAATGTTTGTCATGGGTGTGAACCACACCACCTATGCCGGGCAAGACATCGTCTCCAACGCTTCCTGCACCACCAACTGTCTGGCTCCGCTCGCCAAAGTTTTGCACGACAACTTTGGCATTAAAGATGGCCTGATGACGACCGTGCATGCGACCACCGCTACGCAAAAGACCGTTGACGGTCCTTCCATGAAGGATTGGCGTGGTGGACGTGGCGCGGGACAAAACATCATCCCCTCCACCACCGGCGCGGCAAAGGCTGTTGGCAAGGTTATCCCGTCGTTGAATGGCAAACTGACAGGCATGTCCTTCCGCGTACCCACGCCGAACGTCTCTGTCGTTGACCTGACCGTGAACCTGGAAAAGCCCGCTTCCTATGAAGAAATTAAAGCAGCGATGAAAGCGGCGTCTGAGGGTGAACTGGCTGGTATTTTGGGTTATACCGAAGATGCTGTCGTTTCCACAGACTTCTTGGGCGAATCACGCACATCTGTGTTTGACGCCAATGCCGGTATTGCTTTGACAGATACATTTGTGAAGGTAGTGGCCTGGTATGACAATGAGTGGGGTTATTCCTGCAAATGCCTCGACTTGATCGCACACATGGCGAAGCAGGGCTAATGGTAGACAGCATGAGTGAGCCACAACTTGCTGTTGTTGGTGAGCGTCTGGCTGACTCGCTGAATATCTGTGAATCGCATATACTTAAAGGCGGCTGCGGCCGCCTTTTTGTTTACGATTGAATGGGAACCGTGCAACGCGGTTGCTGCTGAAGGGAATTTATGGAACTCAAGGAACTGGAAACGCGTATGCACGCTTTTGTGGCGGCAAAGGGATGGTATGCGCCCGATTCGCCCAAGGCGCAAACACCGCGTAATTTGGCAGCTTCGCTGGCAATTGAAGCAGCCGAGGTTTTGGAGCATTTTCAATGGCGTGAAGAGGTGAAGGATGCGCCAGCATTGGCCGGTGAATTGGCGGATGTGCTGCTTTATTTGCTGCAACTCGCCAGTGTCACGGGCATTGACCTGGAGCAAGCTGTTCTTGATAAGCTTGCCTTGAACCATACGCGTGAGTGGCCGATTCCATGAAGATTCTTGCTGTCAGCGACCGTGTGCTTGACCATGTTTATTGCAGTCATGTGAAAGATAGTTTCCCGGATGTGGATTTGATCATTGGCTGTGGGGATTTGCCTTTTTACTACCTTGATTTTTTGGTTTCGGCATTTAACAAGCCTTTGGTGTATGTGCTGGGGAATCATGATATAGGGCCACAGTATACGGCCGAAGGGGGCGTGCTGACGGATGTGCGCGGGGGGATCAATTTACACGGCCGTACCATGAATTTGGATGGCTTGTTGTTGGCGGGTCTGGAAGGCTCGATGCGTTACCGCCCCAATGCCCCGTTGATGTACACAGAAGCGGAGATGCGCCTGCAAGCGGCGACTATTTTGCCCGGTCTGCTGCGTAATTATGTGCGTTACGGCCGTTTCCTGGACATTCTCGTTACCCATTCCCCGCCCTATGGCATCCATGACCGCCCCGACCTGGCGCACACCGGGTTCAAATTCTTCCACACCTTGATGCATTTGTTCAAGCCACGTTATTTGCTGCATGGGCACATTCACCTGTATCGCAGCAATGCCGTGCGCCTTTCCCGATTTGAAGAAACCTCCATTATCAATGTTTATCCGCTGCACACCCTCTCCTTTCCCTGATTTTTCTCCTCACCCTGGCGGCACGCCGCGCGTGCCCTAAACCTACACCAGACGTCGATATCGCCTACATATTCTCTACACAATCTTTTCCTATCCTAAAACTACCAATTCACGCAGCTTCCCGGAAACGGCCGTTTTCAAAACAAAGACCGGGATACAGGAAAGAAACGGATGTCGAACATTGACTCCGTTTCCGGGAAGCGTTTACGTAGTTTCGAGGAGGTCGCAAAAGATGAAACGCAAGAGACGTTGGTTAGGCGCGTTCTTTTTATTGGGCATTGGCATGTTGATGGGACTATTTATCGGCAGTGTGATCAATGCGCACTCTGGATATGAAGAACACGTCATCGTTCACACAGACTGGACTGAAGCAGATCGGGAATTCGCCTTTTCTGAAGATCGCCTGGCTCCCCAAGTAGAAATTGTCGCTCCAGAGATGCCGGGAATGCCAGAAATACGCGAAATCTCATCATATCAATTCACACCGCCGGATTACATCGAGATTGTTCACAGCAAGCCGTCGTTGTTTCAATGGTTCCGTGCCCTGAGCAATACGGTGGCCGGTGTGGCGCTCATTGGGATGGGCGTTTGGCTGTTGGCAAAACGGCGGCAGTCGCCAGTTGAAAAACCGCCACAGGCGTAACTGGCAAATCAAACCTCTGGCCTTGCTCCGGCGCAGTATCGCGTGTGGTTATGCTACAATCACGATCATGGCTGACAAAATATTGATTGTGGAAGATGAAGTGCGAATCGCACGCACGCTGCGCCTTTATTTGGAGCAAGCCGGGTTTTCGGTAACGGCCGTACATGATGGGTTACACGCATTACCAGCATTTCGCCAGGAACGGCCGTCACTCGTCCTCCTCGACCTCAATTTGCCGGGATTGGACGGGCTAGACGTTTGCCGCACCCTGCGCCGTGAGGGGAATGTGCCCATCATCATGGTGACGGCGCGGACGGAAGAAATGGATCGGCTGATCGGGTTAGAATTGGGTGCAGATGATTACGTGGTGAAGCCCTTCTCACCGCGCGAGGTGGTAGCACGGATTCGGGCCGTGCTGCGCCGCACGCAGGGGGCGACATCAACAGCCGACACCGTCCGCGCCGGTGATTTACTCCTCGACCTGGCCGGACGGCGTGCCTGGTTAGGCGACCACCTGTTGCTGCTGACCCAATCAGAGTTCGAAATCTTGGCCGTGTTGGTGCAGCACAAAGAGCGCGTTCTCAGCCGGGCGCAATTGTTGGAGGCGGCACAAGGCATTGCGCATGAGGAGTTTGCCCGCACCATTGACCAGCACATCAAAAATTTGCGCCGCAAAATGAAAGACGCGGTGGGCGATGTGCCCATCATTCAAACGATTTATGGCGTGGGCTACCGCCTGGATGAGGTTGTCTTGTCTCCGTAGCTCAATTTGTGCGAACCATGGCAAAATGGAAACGGCCGTTTCTACGGCGCAAACCAAAAATCCAACTACTTAACGCAACAACACCCCCGCCCCGACGCAGTTGGCCGCGCCGGGCTTTGGCGCGTCTCAACCCATTCCAGCGCCGCAAACGAGCGAAGCGCCCACGCCGCCGCCGTCTCCGTCACGCATGGCAGCGCCTGCTGGCCTTTTTCAAGCGCATCAACCCTTTGCGCAGCCTCTGGTTCAGGCTGATGGGGGCATTTATCGTTGTCATCCTGATCATGCTTTTTAGCGTGCTCAGTGCCATCAACGAGGTGACGGCACGCGAATTTAACCGCTATGTGAGTGCGCGTGACGAGGCGATTCGCGCCAGGGTCGCCACTCTCATTCCAGAGATGCCGGAAGCGCCGGACATGCCGCAGATCGAGGTGGTGGTAACGGCCGTTCCCTCACCCCCGTTTGCCGAGTATAGCGACACCATGCCAGAAAGCAGCTTTGTCGTGGTCGATTCCGTCACGCTAGAGCCAATTATCGAAGGGCTGCTCACCGATTTAGGCAGCGATCCCGATTTGTTATTTTTGGATGATGTGCGTGCCGGGGCGCGAGTCGCCGTTTTCATCGCCGGTATGGTCGCCATTTTTCTCGGCACGCTCATCTTTCGCCAGATTACGCGTCCCCTGAAAAATATACGACTCGCTTCACAATCGCTCGCGGCTGGCGATTTGTCGGCCCGCGTGCCATTGGTTAAATCACATGACGAGCTGGGGCGTGTTGCCGATGCCTTCAACCAAATGGCCGAGCAGCTACAGCAGCAAGAGCGCCTGCGCCAACAAATGGTCGCCGATGTGGCCCACGAACTGCGCACGCCGATCACCGTGATGCAGTCGAATCTGGAAGCGATGCTTGATGGCCTTTTACAGCCGGAGGAATCCGAGCTGCGCGAACTGCACGACGAAGCGCGTCGTCTCGCACGCATGATCGAAGATTTACGCCTGTTGTCGCTTGCCGACACCGGGCGGCTCTCTCTGCGCGAAGAGCCGGTTAACGTCGCCGAAGTGGTGGATGCAGTGGTGGCACGGCTGACGCCGCTGGCTCAGCGCCACGTGGTGACGCTCGAAGCAGATGTCAAACATTTGAAGTTGGCGGTGCTGGGGGATGCGGATCGCTTGCAGCAGGCGTTGGGCAATCTCATTGACAATGCGATTCGGCATACGCCGCAAGGCGGACGGGTGCGGGTAACGGCCGTACGCGAAGCCAACACCATCCACGTCAGCGTTGCCGACACCGGGTCAGGTATTCCCGCATCTGATTTGCCCTACATTTTTGAGCGTTTCTGGCGCGGCGACAAATCGCGCAGCCGTCACAGCGGCGGTTCCGGGTTGGGCTTAGCCATTGTGCAGCAAATCGTCACCCTGCACGGCGGCACCGTGCGCGTCGCCTCACCCCCCGGCGCTGGCGCTATCTTCACCATTTCGCTGCCCATGCAGAAGACGGTGGTCGGTGGTCAGTAATCGGTGGTCGGTGGTCAGTAATCGGTGGTCGGTGGTCAGTAATCGGTGGTCGGTGGTCAGTAATCGGTGGTCGGTAATCGGTTACCGGTTTACCGTTCACCGCTTACCGATTACCGATCACCGTTTACCGATTACCGTCTCGTCTCCGCTGGCGCAGCATTTCACGGAATTGCGGTGCCAGTTCGGCAATGATTGGCGAGGGGTGTGTTGGCTGCCAGCCTTTGATGGCTGCGGCGGTGGGCTGCGGCCAGGTGGCCGATGAATGGATGATGGTGGCGGGGGCAACGGCCGTTTCCAGCACCGCCAACGCCTCCCGAATCACCCCCATCTGCTGCGCCACATTCCCCGGCTGCCCCAGCGTGTGTCCGAAAGGAAACTCCACCGCCAGCGCCCGCGGCACGCCCACTTTTTCTGCCCAATAAGGCATCATCGTCACCAGAACAGTGCTCAGGCCATGCGCTTCGAGCGTGCGTGCCAGCACGGGCACGTTAATGGCACAGTCCGGTCAGGTAGGCGTCAGCAGCACACAATCGACGCCCTCCGCCTTGAATTTCGCCGCCACTTCTGGCCCATATGTGCTTTGCCACAATGTCGCGTCCGGCGGAAAGCCCTGGAAGCCCATAAACGAGTAATGGGTAGCGGCCAACGCGCCAATTTCCCCGGCGGCGGCCAATTCCTGAAAGCGATGAATGGGCAGCACAATATTCATGTCCTGCGCCATGTCATCGCTGTTGAGGTGCAGATGGCTGACGGCAACATCCTCCTGACGCACGCTGCTCGGAATGGCGCGGTAAGTGGGGTCGCCCCAGGTTGGTTCCTGGTGTTCGCGTGCCACATCAAATGGCGGCTGCGTTTCCTGGCAGTACAAACCGGCAGATGTTACCAGCCCAAATTTACAGGCAGATAGCGGTTTGCGCAGCGGCGTCCAGGGAATTGGGTACGCTGGTTCGCGCTCGGTCATCTGGTAAAACGTGGCGATAAGCCGGGGCAAAAATTTAAAACTATCGACAGCCATCAGCACCTCAATCAGGTTATGCTCACAAATTTGCCATGAAGGCTAGCTTCTCAACACTTTGGAAATTTTCGCCCCCTTCGTGTTGATTGAACGGCCACACCTTGATTTGCTTGGCGGCGGCGTAATGGTTGTAAGCGGCAAAGACGGTGGACGGCGGGCAAATATCATCCATCAGACCAACGGAAAAGAGTGCAGGGCTGGTGGCGCGTGCCGCAAAGTGCATCCCATCAAAATAGTTGAGTGTGTCGAAAACGGTCTCTGCTTTGTCGCGGTGGCGTTTGCAGTATTGGATAATTTCGTGGTACGGGAAGGAATCCACGAGTGTGGTGGCCCGGCGGAAGTGGCAGAGGAAGGGCACGTCGGGCATGGCTGCCCACAGGTCGGGGACGAGGCCAGCGACGGCGAGAGTGATGCCGCCGCCCTGGCTGCCACCGGTGACGATGATGCGTTCGGGATTAACGGCCGTATGCGTTCTGGCGGCTTCTACAGCACGGACAGCATCTGTAAACACACGCCGGTAATAGTAAGTGCGCGGCTGCAAAATGCCACGCGTCATGAATCCGGGGTATTGTGGATTGCTGCCATCCGGTTCCGGATCAGGCGTGTCGCCAGTGCGCCAGGTCGTTCCCTGGCCGCGTGTGTCCATGACCAGATGCGCATAACCGGCCGTGACCCAAAGCAGCCAATCAATTGGCAAACCGCGTCCGCCGCCATAGCCAATGTACTCCACCACGCAGGGCAGCGGTTCGGTGCGCTGCCGAGGCAGCAAAAACCACCCCTTAATAGGCTGGCCGCCATACCCGGCAAAGGTCACATCGAAAACCTCGACCAGTTTTAGCCCGGTTTGCACCGGTTCAAAACGGGCATCAAGCGGAAACTGCCGCGCTTCGGCCAGGGTTTCTTGCCAAAACGCGTCAAAATCAGCCGGTTCGTCGCGTGGGGGTAAATAAGTTTGTAATTGTTCTAAGGGAAGATCAAATAACATCAGAAAGTCCTCGTATCTGCATGAATTAAATATCGCGCGGCGGCTATCACGCGGGAGAGCTGACGCGCGGCCATTGATTAACGGTAAATGATGCCGCGTTTGCTGTCCAGGGTGATGAGCATGCCCTCGCTGAGGGCGTCGAAATCGTCGCCCACGCCAATAAGGGTGGGAATACCCAATTCAAGGGCGATGGTGTGCCCATGACAGCCAGGCCCGCCCTGTTGTGTGACCAGGGCGGCCGCGCGGCGCAGCAGCGGGATAAGGGTGCGGTCGCTGTATGGGACGGCGATGATTTCGTCGCTGTCAATGTCATCATCGAGTTGGACGAGGGGCATTTGCAGACGGCGGATACGGCCGTTTACCACCCGTTCCAACACCCCCGTCCCCCGCGCAATCACGATTGGCGCCGTCTCCACACGCATCAAGTTCGTCGAGCCGGGCAAATTGGGCGAAATGCCTGCCGTCATGACCACCGTATCACCTTGCTGCACCAATCCTTGATCCGTCACCTGTTCCAGCGCACTGTCCAAAATTTCCGTGCTGCTGTGGCCGCGCTCGCCCAGCAGCGGCCAGACGCCGTGAAAGAGCATCAGGCGGCGTTGGGTGATGGGGCTGGGGGTAATGGCAAAGATAGGGCAGGGAGGGCGATAGCGGGAGAGCATCTCTGCTGTGCGCCCGGAGACGGTAGCCGAGATGATGCCTGCCGCCCCTAAATCGTGCGCCGTTTCGCAGGTGGCGTGGCTGACGGCGTCGGTGATGGTGGCGACGGGGCGCTGGATGTAAGACGGCCGTTCCCATGTTCCCGACGTTGCCCGCTCCACATCTTGCGCGATGTTGACCATCGTTTTCACGGCGTCGAGCGGATATTTGCCAGCGGCCGTTTCCCCCGAAAGCATAACGGCGTCTGTGCCATCGAGAATGGCGTTCGCCACATCGGTGGCTTCGGCGCGGGTGGGGCGCGGATTGCGAATCATAGAATCCAACATCTGTGTGGCGGTAATCACCGGCTTACCGGCGGCATTGCATTTGCGAATGAGCATTTTTTGCACCATCGGCACTTTCTCGGTGGCGATTTCAATGCCGAGATCGCCACGGGCGACCATGATGCCATCGGCGGCGGCGATGATCTCGTCGATGCAGTTGAGTGCTTCTGGCTTTTCGATTTTGGCGATGACTGGTGTGGGACGGCCGTATTCACTCAATTCGGCAATACGTTCCTTTAACTGCTGCACTTCAGCCGCCGACCGCACAAACGAGAGCGCAATCCAATCCACATTTTGCGCCAGGGCAAAGGCTAAATCTTGCCAATCTTTGCTCGTGATTGCCGGAATAGACAGCGACGCGTTGGGTAAATTTAGCCCTTTGTTAGATTTGAGGACGCCGCCAGTAATCACGTCGGCGTGGATGTCATGGTCGTCGGTGGCGCGTACTTGCACTTCCAACAGCCCATCATCAATTAAAATGCGCTCGCCTGCCGCCACTTCGCGCGGCAAATTCCCATATTGCAGCGGAATCTCGGCCATTTGCTCATCGTTGGCGGCGTGCCCGGCCACATTGCGGTTGGTGAGGATGATTGTTTCTCCGGCCGTGATCGGGATGCCTGCCGTGCCCACATCACCAATGCGCAGCTTCGGGCCTTGCAAGTCCACCAGGATGGCGACCGGGCGCTCCAATTCGGCCGCCGCTTCGCGGATACGGCGCATATCTTCGGTGTGGACTTCCGGGCTGCCGTGGGAAAAGTTCAGCCGCGCGACGTTCATCCCGGCCATCATTAATTGACGCAGGGTGCGCGGTTCGCGGCTGGCGGGACCGATGGTGCAGACGATTTTTGTGCGTAACATAAGGCTCTCCATGTTTTCTAGGGCACGGCATTATAAGCCGTTATGAAAAAGGCGTTTCTGGGCTTGGGCTACAGCGAGGTGTTTTAGTTTCACACGGGTACGGCTACCAGACCCAATGCCCCTGGCCCCAGGTTGATGGCTACGGCGATGGACATTTCTACCTCAATGGTTTCGACGAGATTGAGTTGGGCGGCGGCCAGGGCTTGCAATGTTTGTGCGTCGGCGGGAGAATGGGCGTGGATAACGGCCGTTTTCACTGGTGTATCGCCGACCCGCTGTTGTACTTCATCGACAATGTGTTGAATCGCTTTTTTGCGCGTGCGCACGCGCCCCGCTTCGATAATCTCTCCATCCGTCAATTGCAGCACCGGCTTGATGCTGAGCATCGAAGCCATGATCGACTTCATGGCACTGACGCGCCCGCCTTTCAGCGCATATTCAAGGCTGTCGATGGTGAAAATGGTGACAGTGGCATCGCGCATAATGGTCAGTCGCGCTATGATTGTCTCAAAATCGACACCGGCACGAGCCATGCGTGCTGCTTCAATTGCCAGATAGCCTTGTGCCGCCGAGCCGCCCATAGAGTCAAATGCGTAAAACTTGCCCTGACCTTCGAGCATTTCTGCTGCCAGGCGTACAGATTGCATGGTGCCTGCCAGTTTTTGGCTGACGACGATGGTCAAGATTTCTGTTTCGCCGGTGGCTAAAATTTCTTTGTAACATTCGAGGAATTGGTAGGGTGTGGGTTGTGCGGTTTTGGGAAAGTTAACGGCCGTTACCGTTTCCACCTTCCTATAAAACGCAGCATGATCCATCGTCACCCCTGCTAAAAACGCTTCATCGCCAAACGTAATGTTCACCGGCACAATGGCAATTTGCAACTCTTGGGCAATTGCCGTCGGCACATCACCAACCGAATCCATGACAATACGCATGGTAAACCTCCTTCCTCGTCATTCGCAGCTAGTGCCCGGTGTCAGTGCTTTGCGGACAGCCGTTCACAGATTGCTGATGACAAAATTACACAGTTTGCCGCATCGTTTCCCACCAGCGCCGCAAACGATTGAGATGATGGCCGGGGATGAGAATGGTATGGTTGCCCAGCGGCGTGCGCAGCAAATCCCCCACGTGGCCGCCGTGTGTCAGGCGTACTTCGGCCTGCGTGCGGCACAGGTTTTCGGCGTGCCCGGATTGTAGAATTTCCCCTTCGGCCAGCCAGATGCGTTCCATGTGCCGTCCGCCCAGGCGCAGCAGCGTGACCGGCCCGGCGGCGAAGCTGCCCTCAATGCCAAGCCCTTCGCCCGATTCAAAGTGAGAACGCAGGCGGTATTCTTGCACAATGCGGCGCGGAACGGTGCAGTGTGCCAGCCAAAGTGTGTTGCGTGCCTCGTCGAGTTGGGCCGGGTTTGCCATCCAGGGGATTTCACCGAGCAGTTTGTAGGCCCAAAGCAGGGCGACTGTGCTCACCAAATCGCCTTCGCAGCCGGCGATGATGCCTTCATCGGTGAGCTGTGCCAGGCCAAAACAGCCGGTCGTTTTGAGGCGCATGACAATGTCGAAGCAGCGCACGGTGAGCGCGTCGAGCTGCTGCTGCTGCACGACGTCTTTGAGGGCAACGTAGGTGCGTGCGGCGTCGGTGATTTGTGCCGGGGTGGGTTCGCGGATGTCGGTGGCGCTTTGCTGTAATTCGGCGATTTGTGCGGTAACGGCCGTTACCGGTACCGCCTGGATGGCCGCTTCGACATCAACTAGATTGACAGGAATGATGTGTGGCCCCCATGCCTGGCGCACGGTGTCTGCGCCGGGCATACTGGCGACCAGCCAGTCGGACGGATCGCCCACGAGGCCAATCCGGGCTTGCTGTAAATAACGCCAGGTTGCAAGATCGTGAACGGCCGTTGCCACTTCCCACCAACCCGCTTCATCATCTGCGCCGCGCAGATACAAAATGCGCCCCGGCACGCCATCTTGCTGCAAGCGTGCCAGCACTTCCAGTGACGCGGGCAGGGAATTGTGCGTGGGATGCGCCAGCAAAAAGACCGGTTCTCCGGCCATGGCCTGATGGCGCACGGCAGAATGGTGGAGAATGGCATTTTCTGTGCCACCCGTGACAACAAAGTAAAGCAGTGGTTGTGGGGTGTCCAGGTGGTCGGCTGGCTGCCATTGCCCCCCATGAGCAGCTAGTGGCTGCAAATAATCCTGGATGATGCGGCGAATTCCCGCTTCGTCAGGAACCAGGTTAGAAGCAACTGGCAAGAATGCGAAAGGTGTGTTGTTTGTCATCTGTCTGTTCCTTTTTGTAGGAAAGGGGCTTTGGGGTTTCGGGGCCGTTATCACCCGCTGAATTTCCAAAGAGCCTCTTTGTATAACCATGTCCCGTGTCGGGACAGCCGCTTCTCGCCTGTCCATTATCCTCAATTTCTCTAATTCCCAAAACAAAATGAGGGGATGCTGGCAATTATCAACGCGATTGGAAGGGGGGCGTGTGCGGTGTTGGTTGTGGTGGGGAGGAGGGAGGGGGAAAGAAACGGCCGTTAGGCAACAGCGCAATTTTCAACGCCTTTTTTTGAAAAATACTCAACCACACATGACAGCTCAGCTTTGAGCTGTTCAGTAGTTATTGGATAAGTAAGTATCTCTCGTTCCATTTGCATGCCTAACGCCAACTTCAGCCGCGTTAGCGCGGTTGACCAATGCCTTTGCCATTCACCAACTAGCAAGCCGTCCGAGGCTTCGCGCCAGCGTCAGCTTGACGGGTTGTTAGGCGAATTTTTGACAAATTTCTCTGATTGTAACTGGTTCTTATGCCAATTATTCCACTGTTCTTCTTCAAACTTAAATTGTTCGGCATCTATTATCCGAGTTCTTAATTTGCTAACAATCTTTAATTGCTC
This sequence comes from Ardenticatenaceae bacterium, assembly GCA_020634315.1. Taxonomy (GTDB): domain Bacteria; phylum Chloroflexota; class Anaerolineae; order Promineifilales; family Promineifilaceae; genus JACSRF01. Next base: position 115,816 of record JACKBV010000006.1, read on the forward strand.
ATGAGCAAATATCCATCTAGAAGCTCTTTCCGCAATCAACTTTTGAATCAACCGAGTATCTTCGGACGAGAATTTTACGCTATCTGGAATATCGGCACCGATTTTCGTAAATAATAAATGACGAGGAGATAGTGGCATAAACAAGTTACCGCCTTTCTTCCCCCAACCACCCTTAAAATCATAATTTCCTTGGTGATAATAGTTAAGCTTAATCACAGGCTGATCACTTGTAAACCACTGAAATCCGGGGGCAGGGCGCGCTATACTCCATTTATGTCCTTTCAATGCCTTAATCGTTTCAGTCAATAAAAATCTTTGGCTTTCCAACCATAGTTTTCTTCCCATTGTTATCTCTGCCTGAATATAGCCCTGTCCGTCTTCTGTTTCACTGCCTTTCACAACATTAATATTAAGAACCTCACCAAACGAACCTGACTCATCATTTGGTAAAACTTTTATGCTTTTCCTAAACTCTTCATCTTCAAGCTTACGAACAGATTCGTGTAAAGTTTTTTGCATCAGGTCAGGCAATGTTCTCTCCCATCTTTCAGTTAATTCCATATAACTTAGAGGGGTTCTAATATCTTGAGCGCCTAAAAAACTCGACAATCGGTCCCAATCTGTTTTTGAAAGAGGGTTATCTTTCAATATTTTTTTGATTGTTTCTTTTATTGGGTTTTCAAATTCAGATTGAAGCCATTTTTCAAACTCGTCAACTTCTTCTCCACTTTCGATTTCTGTATACAAATTTCGACGGAATGCCACTTGATCAATTGAGTGGGATCGCCACAAAGGAACATTTTTATGAGATACCAACAACCTGTATGCCCAAATATGGAGTCCATCATCACTCCATTGCTTTAGATATACCTTTGGCACATAATGATTATCGCGGGTTACTTGTCTCATCCTGTAACAAACTTGTAGCCTGTTTATTCATCCGCCTAACCGCCTGCTTCAGCCGCGCATCGCGTTGGCTGCAAGCCCTGTTGGGCGGCGAACTAAGCTACTTACGGTTTCTGATCCGCTCGGCGATGTTAAGACTGTCTTCAACTAGTCCAAGACTTGTAGCTGCTGCGACAAAAATTGATGCAATTGCAGCAAGATTATTTTGATCAGAATTTGCCAGCAAAGCCGCTACAATTCCTAAAATTAACGCTAGTATTAATAGTAATCTAACCACACGCCCCTGACCCTTCAATTGGTCAATGCTAGCCGCAGTTACACCTGAGTCCGTTAAATCATCGTAGTGATAGTGGGTAGTGTATTCCTCAAATAAGTCGTGATACATTTTGCTTTTTGTCCACACGTCTCGGTCATGCACTATATCATGCAAATCAAAATGCCCAATCTTTGCTGTTCCCTTCGCCATAAAGGAAGTTGCAATGTCGCTGGCAAGTCGTTTTCCACATCCTGTAATATCAACGATTAGCTGACGATCCAAAAGTCCTTTAGCTTTTAGTTGACTAATCAATCGCTGTGGTTGGGAAAACTCAACATACATTACGCGGTTCTCTATCGCGTCTCCATCTGGGAATACATCGCTTACTGATTGATAAATATCGGGATATTCATGTATGTATTTGTTTAATATCGCCTTGATTTGACCGATGTGATCTCCTAATTCAGCTTGTCGATTTGCACGTCCGCCTTGTTCTTTTCCAACAAAATATATGTTCTTAACCCCTTCATGCCTTACACAATGGGTGAGTACATTCACATAAGTTGAGTAGTTCGTGCTTTGTATAAAGATAACCAAATTATGAGCCATTATCTGTGTAGTCTCCGTATATCTTTATGCAATCTTTTCCACTTGATTTAGCAAAATTGAGCGCAATAAATGCATCTCGCGGACTGTCGCCAATTCCGGCAGACAGAGTATTTCCAACCGTCTGAAAATCGCTAAATACCTCGGACAAAGTGTTGAGGAACTCACCCATTCTTTCAGGTTGAGTTAGGCTTATCATTAGATTATCGCCACCATCGATAATTACATCAGCATTAAACCTACTTACCAATTCGTCGCGTAACCAGTTCATTTTTTTTGAGAATGCAATGGAGAAATTTCTCAGTTGAGACACATCATTTGTGAAGCAAAGATATTCCAGTCGTTTTCCAACGTTGTCGCCATCAAGTGCAATGTATGTAACGCTCATAGTTGTAAATCCATACTTCTTTTGTTCGTCCGCCATTCAGTTGCATAAGCCGCAAAATCTGTGAGCAGTTTTGTCAGCTTAATGCGATGTTGGGACGGCGATTTTTGGTTTAGTCATGCCCAAAAATATATTTAGTCACCCAAGCATAGTATTAGACTGCATGACGCAGTCTAAACTCCAATATATGTGGTTTTCTCTGGTTAGGCCGCAAATTTGCGGTCTATTTACCTCAATTGAGTGGATTGGATGGTGTGTTTGTTTCATAAACTGGTTGTCCCTTTTGGGTGGCAACAATGCTAAAAGTATAGTTTGTTAGGGGTTTGGGGGCAATAGTAAATGCGCGGTATCGTCTGGTGCAAATGGGGTAAAATGGCACTACGGCCACAACCCATAAAAAAGACAACTGTTTTTGTAAAAAGCAGCTGTCTTTTTTAAAAAAGTAGTTGTGTTTTTCAAAAAAACAGCTGTGTTTTTGCCCCAAAACACAGCTGTTTTGAGGTGAAAACACAGCTGTTTTCCATCATGCAAAGCGAGAATGAGCGAAACGGCCGTTTCCCCCATCACCTGCACCTGCATCGCAACTGTATTCAGGTACTCGCTGCAACCGTTTGTTTGGCCCAAGCGTCAAATTCAGACAGCAGCCGTTGTTTCGTCTCTGCTTCCAGCCCGGCAACGGCAAAAGCATTTCGCGCAACACGCGCCAGATTGGCTGCATCATAGCCAAATTCAGTCGCCAATACGGCATATTCACCTGACAAATCAGTATTGAACAAAGGTGGATCATCACTGTTGACCGTGACCAGCAGCCCCATGCGGTCAAGATGGGGGAAGGGATGTTCCGCCAATCGCCGGTAAACGCCGAGACAAATGTTACTGGTCGGGTTGATTTCCAGCGGAATTTGCCGCTCTTTGAGCAGTGCCAACAGCTCTGGGTCTTCGATGGCACGCACACCATGCCCAATGCGATCCGCTTGCAATTCGTTGACTGCGCCCCACACGCTGTCTGCGCCCAATGTTTCACCCGCGTGGGGCACGCAAAGCAGCCCCGCTTCTTTAGCTGCGGCGAAGGCGTGGGCGAAGTGGCGCGGCGGTGCGCCCGGTTCCCAACCACCCAGACCAAAGCCGACAACCCCTTTATCGCGGCCGGCAAGGGCAAATTCGAGGGTGCGCGTGGCGGCATAGGGACTATAACCATTGTCGCCGAAGCTGAGATTGCGCGGCACATCAAATACCCAACGCATTTCAACGCCAAATTCTTCCTTGGCACGCTGTCGCCCCTCTTCCAGCCCTTGCAAAATGTCGTCAATTGTCAGCCCTTTGTCTTGATGGTCGGTATGCGTGTAGGGGGTGACGGTCAGTTCGCGGTAGCGGATGTTTTGCCGCGCCATGTCGGCACCACATTCGTAGGCAATGAGGGCGAAATCTGCCGCCGTGCGCAATAGGTCTTGAATGGCGACGTAGATTTTGACAAAGTGCGGAAAGTCTGTGAAGGTGAACCAATTGCGCAGTGCGTCTACCGTATCGCCGGGCAATTTGTCTAGTTGGTGGTGGTGCTTTGCCAGCTTGAGCACGGTTTCCGGTTGGATGGCTCCTTCCAGATGAATGTGGACTTCCGCTTTGGGCATGTCTTGAATGAATTGGGTGAGATTTGTCATGTTTTTTTTGCCTCCTGGTAAGCCAGGCAAAGGAGCCGCCATTCGTCCAGGGTCAGGGTTTCGGCACGGCGACGGCCGTCTACGTTTGCCGCTTGCAGCATCGCGGCTGTGCTGTTTGGGTTCAGCCCTAACTGGCGCAAGTTCTTCTGTAGCTGTTTGCGTTTTTGGCTGAATCCCGCTTTGACGACCTGGAAAAATAACTTTTCGAAGGCTGCATCTGGCTGTGTCTGGCGTAAATCAATGCGGATTACGGCCGAATCTACGTCTGGCGTCGGCCAAAAGGAACCGGCTTTGATGTCGGCGACTTTGGTGACTTGCCCGTACCATTGCACGCTGACGGCAAGCAGGCTCATGTTGGGGGGAACGGCCGTTACCCGTTCCGCCACCTCTTTTTGCACGGTTAACACCATTGTCGTTGGTTTGTGCGGCCCGCCCAGCAGATGGCGCAAGATGGCTCCGGTGATGTAGTAAGGCACGTTGGCAACAACTTTGTACGGAATGGAGAATAAATCGCCTGGATTTTGGGCCAGGATGTCGCCATGAATGAGGGTGACATGGGGCTGAGCGGCCAGTTCCGCTTGCAAGATGGGCAGGTAGCGATCATCTAATTCGACGGCGGTGACGGAAACGGCCGTTGCCGCCAGCAGCTTCGTCAATGACCCCAGCCCCGGCCCCACCTCCAGCACCGCATCATCCGGCCCCAATGCGGCCGCATCCACAATGCGCCGCAGTACATTCTCGTCAAACAAGAAGTTTTGCCCCAGACTTTTCTTGGGTTCCAGGCCATATTGTTGCAGAATGTCTTTGGGGTGTGTCATAAGTTAGGGCAGCACATCTGGCAGCAGGTAGTTGATGTCTTCTGCGGCAGGGACAGGGGTCAGGTAATACACGTCTACGTAGCCCGACCAGGAAACGTAATTGTCTTCATCGTAGCCCAGGTCAATCCAGCGGCCGCGTACGCCGCCGCCGGTATCGCCAGCGTAGCCAACGCCATAGCCTGGCACAAAGACGGAGGAGCGAAATGGAATGACGTTGCGATCCACGGCGACAATGCCAAAACCGGCGGGCAGACCACTGGCGGTACGGCCGTATCCCGGATCCCCCGGTTCTTTGCCGGAACTGGCTGCCGTGTAGGAGGTGACGCGCATGCGCACCACGCGCCAATATTCGCGTGGCCCTTCCGGCGTATCCACAATGCCAAGGGTGATGCGCGTGCCGTAGCCAATAACCTGGTTAATTGCTTCCCGCGCCACCCATTCGCCATCCACTGTTTCGCTTGCCAACACGCCATTTTCGTAGCGCATGCGAATACGCTGCCGCAAAATGCCCGCCTCGCCATAGCTGATAACTGCTTTCTGGTCAATGTCTAGCTGGTCGGTGGCCTGCCATACAGTTTGGTAAGGGATGGCCGTGTCTTCGACGCGAAAGTCGGTGGTGACGCGCACCACCTGGATGGTATTGTTTGCTTGCAGCTTCACGTCGGGGCCAGGGCGTGTGTAATCTTCGCCAATGAGGCCAATGCCTGCTTCGGCAAGCACATCGAGGGCGTTGCTGTGGTGGCTGCGTGTCTGAATGGTACGGCCGTCTACCTCAATGGTCAGCGGCATCGAACGCTGCACATGAATAGTCATGTCCGGCTGCAACCAATCGCCAAGAGGTGGCTCAACACCATCGGCTGCAAAGAGGGTAATGCCTGCTTCTTGCAGCGCTGCGCCTACCGTTTGTTTGGCTGTACGCACAATTTGCTGCCGTTCGCCGTCGTCTATGGTGATGGTCAGGAAACGGCCGATCTCGATTTCATCGGGCACCGCTGCTTGCGTCAATGCGCCAAACGGGATGAGGGTGCCGTTGGCAAAAACCTGTGTCGTGCGCTGCACGCTGACGCCCACTTCTTGCAAAAAGGCAGCCAGCGTGGGTTGTTGTGTCCAAAATGTACGCGCACCTTCTGCTTCTGTGCGCAGAATGACAGCTTTGGCGCGTTGAATTTGGATGGCAATGTCTGGGCTGGCAGGGTCAGTTAATGGGGGAACCACCAAATCTGCGGGGCGAATTTGCAAGGCGGCGGCGTCAAGGACTTCTTGCACAGTGGCAAAAGAGCCGGAGACGGAAACGGCCGTATCGCCATCATAAATTACATATTGATCTTGGGTGACCAGGTATCCGGCGGCAATGAGGCTGCCTGCACCAAGTAACAGCAGGCATAAAAGGAGGAGTCGCACCGGCCAATTAGCTAATCTATGCATAAATAAAGACTGGAGACTGGAGACTTGCTCTTACCAATCTCCAGTCTCCAGTCTTTTTGCGGAGACACCCATGAGGCCGATGGTCACCAGGTTTTCCTGGGCACCCGGAGGATTCGCCTTAGTGCTGCTTCCTTCCGGCCCTGACACGGTTCGACGGCCTCCGCCGCCAGGGACCCAGTCACCATCGGTCGCATAGGTATCTCACATGTAATGGACGTGAATCGTAGCAAAAGCAACCCGCACAGTCAAACGATTGCTTCAGCTCGTTGGAATTTTGCGGAATATTGCGTATTGGCCTCTGGATATGTCATCCGCAATATGCAATAGGCCTTGATCAATTCCAAATTCCCAGAACTTCGGGGCCGCGATCAACTTCCCAGGGGTAAATGATGTAAGCGTCGGAAACGGCCGCATAGTAAGTGGGCGTGTATCCCGGATACAGCGACGATGCTGGTTTGTAATGCAGCACACACGTTTCTGGCTTACCCCCTGCCGCGTCAATGCGATTGGCGACAGTGACCATATTGCGCCCTTTAGTCCAAACGTCATCTACGACTAAAATGCGCCGCCCATCTAGCAAATCGTTGTCAGGAAACTGAATAAATTCAGGAATGGCATACTTGCTTTGTGTGGTAGCCTGTAATCCGGGAAAATCTGCCGGAAACCGGACAGAGGCAGTCAAGATGTAAGTGATGTTTAACGCTTCGGCCAACATACCGCCGGGGATAATGCCCCCACGAGTGACGATGACCATTGAGTCATAACGACCTTGGATTTGGGGTACCAGATAGTCAATTAATTTGTCCACGTCGGACCAGGTCAAGACTTCACGACGCATAGGATTCTCCTAAAACACAAAGTCGCAAAAAGTACAAAGAGCTATCAGAAAACCCTTTGTACCCTTTGCGTTATTTGCGGTTTCCCTTGTTAAGTTGGGTAATTGCCTGCAATCGTACACGCAGCTTCGTTGTATGTCAACTTGAATTGGGAATCAGGGGACAGTTTGCGACCACTGATTCCCAATTGCTATTGATCGCTTACTTTTTCTTGCGCTGGGGGAAGCGCGTCAACACGGTAGCAGCATCAGGAATGGGCAGCCGCGCACCAAGTTTGAGTTCTTGTGGCGGCTTGATGGGACGTTGCCCACCGCCAAGCTGGTAAATGTAAACGGCCGTATCCGGGCTGCTCATAGAAATGGGGAGTATGGCCTGTCCCAACAAATACCCTTCCTGGTCAATGGCGCAGCTCGTCACAAAGCCAATTTGCTTGCCGCGTTTGTCCAAAATCGGATCGCCTTGCTCCGGCCGCCGCACACCCTTTTCGTTCATGCGGAAGCGCACAATGACGCTGTCACGGGTTTGTTCATGGGCAATAAAAGCGTCACGGCCGATAAAGAACGGTTTCCACAGCTTAACATAGCTGCCAAAGCCAGCATTGGCCGGATTTAGGCCATACGGCCCGGCTAATTCATGCCCATAAAGCGGCAAACCTGCTTCGGTACGGGTGCTGTCGCGGGCAGCCAAACCGCACGGCTTCAAGCCCAATGGCGTGCCAGCCTCAACAACGGCCATCCAAAAAGCGGGCGCTTTGTCTGGATGCACAAACAATTCGTAAGCAATGCGCTCGCCCGTGTAGCCGGTGCGCGAAACGACAACGTCGAATCCGGCCAGCGAGCCGTGCGTGACACCGGCCCAGGGCAGTTTCTTCAGGCGCTGCGCAAACGCGGCGTCATCAACTAATTTGAGCAGGATATCCAGTGCTTTGGGGCCTTGCAAGGGGATGTCCACACGGCAGTCGTCGCCCCATTGGCGGTCGCGCAGGTCGCGCAGTTGCACGGGGTATTGGATGTGGGCAAACGGCCGTTTCTCGTCAATCAGCACTTCACCCTTGTTCACGGCATTAATCCACGCCCAATCCTTGTCATTGTTTGAGGCATTGACCACCAGCATGAAGCGATCTTCCGCCACGCGGTAAATCATCAAGTCATCCACGACACGGCCGTCGGGGAAGAGGAAATAGGTGTAGTGAGACTCGCCAACATTAAGCGTACTTGCATCATTGGTGGTCACTGTATTGAGAAAATCCACCACGTGCGGGCCGCTGGCGTCAAAGACGCCCATGTGTGTGGCGTCAAATAAACCGGCTGCTTCGCGCACCGCCGCGTGCTCTTCGCTGACAGAGCTGTACCAAACCGGCATTTCGTAGCCACCAAAGGGGATCATGCGGCCGCCCATAGCCACATGCGTCTCGTAAAGCGTGGTGCGCAGCAAGGGGGCTTCGCTTGGTTCTGTCCAGGTGAAAGCTGGCAGCGCATTGCCGCCATTTGGCCGCTGCTGCCAGCCTACAAAGTAAGGCTTGCTGTCTACAAAGGCGGACTCGTCGGCAGTGGGTGCTGGCAAATCGCTGTTGGCGATGGTCTCTACGACGACTGGCCCCGGCAGTTTGCCATACATGTCGTCAAATTCGACGTAGCCATCGGAAAGGGCGGCGAGCCAGGTGGTGGCGGCAACGGCCGTTTCCCCATCAGCAAAACGCAGCAAAAATTTATCGGCCGTTACACGCTTCAGCGTCGCGGCGGCATTAAGATCGCCGCCGCCAAACAAATGTGTGGGCTGCATTTCCCCATTTGCCAAATTGAGCACCTGGCTGGTTAGAGTTGCATACAGCAATGCTTCTGCTTTTGCTCCGCGCACCAACACAGCATCACCCTTTGGCGCTTGATGCGTTACCTGGCGTAGTTGCTGCACAATTTCACGGCCACGTTGCAAAGCGGCAAAATCCACCTTCGCCCGCAGTTCATCTTTGCCACCCAAAGCTATATAGGTGAATGGCTTGCAACCTTTCAAGACAGTGGCGATGGCTTCCGCCAACAAATCTACTTCGGCATCGCCAAAGCCCAATTGGCTAATCCAGACTGTGCCCATGCGCAGTCCTGTTGGATTGAGTGCGCCTTTGTCACCGGGGATGGTGTTGCGGTTGAGGACAATCCCGGCAATGTCCAGGATGCGTGCGGCCATATCTCCAGAGAGATGGACACCGTTGTGACTGACGCTCTTTGTGTCCACCAACAGCAAATGATTGTCTGAGCCACCGCCGACAATACGCAGGCCATGTTCACTCAATTTGTCAGCTAAACGAGCCGCGTTATGCACAATGCGTGCCTGCAAAGCGCGGAATTGGTCGCTGCTTGCCAGCTTGAGGGCTACAGCCAAAGCCGCCATTGTGTTCAGGTGTGGGCCGCCTTGTTCGCCGGGGAAAACGCCACGATCTAGCTTGCGGGCAACGTCCACACGATGTGTCATGAGCATCGCCCCGCGTGGCCCACACAAACTTTTGTGTGTGGTTGTGCTTACCACATCGGCAATACCGATGGGGCTGGGATGCATGCCAGAGGCCACCAACCCGGAGATATGGGCAATATCGGCCAATAGATAGGCGCCAACCTTATCGGCAATGGCCCGGAATCGGTTCCAATCCACAATGCGCGGATAAGCAGAGTACCCGGCAACGATGATTTGCGGCTTTGCTTCCAAGGCCGCTTTTTCGATGGCGTCGTAATCGAGCAGTTCGCTTTCTTCGTCTACAAAGTAAGGAACGCTGTTATAAACTTTGCCGGAACGATTTACTTTTGAACCATGCGAGAGATGGCCCCCATCGTTCAAATTTAATCCCATGATGGTGTCGCCCGGCTGGAGCAGGGCGGTATAGACAGCACTGTTAGCCGGTGCGCCGCTTAGAGGCTGCACATTGACATACAGTTTGTCGGCGCTGATACCGTTGGCGGCAAACAGTTCGGCAGCGCGGCGGCGGGTGAGCGCCTCCAAAACATCGGCGTATTCGACACCTTTGTAGTAGCGCGGGTCGCTGTTGCGCCGATAACGAGCCAATTCATAAGCGAAATCGGTGATCGCGTCCTGTGTTTGCTTGCGGCTTTCTTCGCGCGGATACCCTTCGGCGTAGATGTTGCCAAAATTGCTGGACATTGCTTCTTGCACAGCAGGTGGGGCCATGCTCTCAGAGGCAATAAGAATGATGGTTTCAGCTTGCCGACGGTCTTCTAAATGGAGGAGTTGTTGAAGTTCGGGGTCGAGGCTTTGTAACGACCCGTCGAAGATGAATTCCTGATTCATAATAGCATATGCTCCTTCGGAATTTGTTTGCGCCAGGAATGCTTTTGTTCTGTATAAAAATGGAGAACTGCGCATTTGGCGAGTGGGGAAATTGTGGAATGTGCGTGATGGATGTTGCAACTGGCATCCATCATTTTATTTTCAGGGTGAATTTTAGCAGGATTTGAGGAGTTTGCGAGTATGAAATGCGGCGTGGATGCACAAACAAATTGTGGATGAATCAGCTATCAGTCACAAAGCTTTTTGACAATTGAGGGAGCTATCCTCAATTTCGGGCATTAGGTGATCCGTAAAGATATGATCCCGTGTGGTTGTCATCATGCTTGATAGAATGAACACGCCGCTTGAATTGAGATTTGCCGTAATGGGATTTGTAAGCATGGGGGTGTAAAGTAATCATAGAAATGGACCCAAATTAACCAATAGTGCATTTGTGGTCAGAAAGCGACCTGGACATTACATAAGCAGTTTGTCAAAAGGTTTAGCTAACTGCCAAATGGAAGATAGTTGTATGGGCGTCCTTTCACCAATTTAGAGGCCATCAGCGGGTTTGCTGGTGGCCTTTTTGTTTTGGGTATAATCGGCACGCTATTTGAGACGATAGGAATTGGCTTTGGTGAAGATTTTTTATTATGACCATCATGAATTCCCGATACCGGCGACGCATCGGTTTCCAGCGCAGAAGTACCGGTTGCTGCGTGAACGGGTGGTGGCGGAGCAGCTTGTGCCGTCGCAGCGGTTGTTAGCTGCGCCGATGGCTACGGCCGCGCAGTTGCAGCGAGCACACACGGCCGATTATTTGCACCGTTTGCAAAATGGACTATTGACAGAGGCGGAAGTGCGGCGGATTGGGCTGCCATGGTCGCCCGAATTGGTGCAGCGCGTGGCGTACATGGTGGGCGCGACTATCGCTGCGGCACGTACGGCGTTGGTGGAAGGTGTCGGTGTGAGCCTGGGTGGGGGCACGCATCATGCGGCAAGTGAACATGGAGAGGGGTTTTGTTTGTACAATGATGTAGCTGTGGCTGCGCGTGTGATGCAGGCAGAAGGGCGCATTCGGCGGGCGGTGGTTATTGATTGTGATGTGCATCAGGGGAATGGCACGGCCGAAATCACCAGCGGCGATTCGACGATTTACACCTTTTCGATTCATGGCGAGAAAAACTTTCCCTTTCGCAAAATTCCCGGAGATTTGGATGTTGGACTGCCGGATGACACGGAGGATGCCGCTTATCTGGCGGCATTGGCGCCCAATTTGCAGCAAGCGTTGGCTGAGGCGCAGGCAGACATGGCTTTTTATCTGGCGGGGGCTGACCCGCATGTCAATGACCGCTTGGGGCGGCTGGCGCTGACCAAGGAGGGGCTGGCGGCGCGGGATCGGTTGGTGTTGGCGGCGGTGCGTGACGCGGGGCTGCCGGTGGCGGTGGTGATGGCGGGGGGATACGGCCGTAACGTGAACGAGACGGTTGACCTCTATTTGCAGACCGTGCAGATTGCTGTAACAGGTGCTTGGTAGGTGAAAACGGCCGTTTTCATACACATTGAGTTTGGTGCCGGGCAATAACGCCCACAACTCTTTCTTCACGATAACTGTATATTGATCGATTGTCATATGACGCATGTGATATTTGTCACAAAAAACATATGACAACTATCCTTTTTTGTCATATTGTCCCCGATTTATACTTGTTGATGTATTCGGATAGGCGAATACATGAATAGTTGAATAAGCAACGGATAAGGACAAATGACAGGATGACTTGCCCCCAACTCGAAGAACTTGACCTACTTCACAGCCACATTTGCCAGGCAATGGGGGACCCCAAGCGCATTTTAATTTTATATGCCTTGCATGAACAACCACGCCATGTCACGGCGCTGGCCGATGATTTGGGTTTGCCGCAACCAACTGTGTCGCGGCATTTGCGCATTTTACGGCAGCGGGCGTTGGTGACAACGCAGCGTGATGGGCCGGCTGTGGTGTATCGCCTGGTAGATGACCGCATGATTCATGTTTTGGATGAAATGCGGCAGGTGCTTCGCGACGTGATGGCGCGTCAGTCGGAGATTTTGTCGTAGGTCGGTTTGAAAACGGCCGTTTCCCGGCCCAAAAAAGGAAACCCTGAGAGAGATGAAAGAATCAAAGTACATATGGATTATCGGTCTAGTGGTAACACTGCTGATCATCATTGTGCCCATCATTTCCGTGATGGCCGATGATACAGAGCCTGATCCCACTGATCCATGGACGGGCGTGCCAGAGCGACGCCCGCATGTGGATCATACCAGTTTGATCGAGGGGCCATTTGAAACCGGGTCTGACGTGACACGGCGCTGTCTGGAATGTCACGAAGATGCCGGACAACAAATGCTCACCAGCGTACACTGGAAGTGGGAAAGCGACCCGGTATTACTGCCGGGGCGCGATGAGCCGGTCACAATTGGCAAGAAAAATCAGATCAATAACTTTTGCATTGGCATTCAAAGCAACTGGACGGGCTGCACGCGCTGTCACGCCGGATATGGTTGGGAGAATGCCGAATTTGATTTCTCCAACGAGGAGAATATAGACTGCCTGGTTTGCCACGAGCAGACAGGAGGCTATGTCAAAAGTAACTCTGGTTTGCCTGCCGAGGGCGTAGATTTGGTGGCGGCGGCGCAGAGTGTGGCGACGCCAACACGGCAGAACTGCGGCGGCTGTCATTTCAATGGCGGCGGTGGCAATGCGGTGAAGCATGGCGATCTGGACAGCAGTCTCTTCTTCCCCACAGAAAGTGTGGATGTGCATATGGGGCGGTTTGATTTCCAATGTGTAGATTGCCACAAAACGGAAGATCACCAGATTAAGGGGCATCTGATTTCGGTGAGTGCCGATGATAAGAACACGCTGTCTTGTACAGAATGTCATGGTGGCGTGATCCACGAGGATGAACGGATCAATTCCCACCTGGATGCCGTTGCTTGCCAGACATGCCATGTGCCGCAAGGGGCCATCCGTGATGCCACAAAGATGGATTGGGATTGGTCGGCTGCCGGACAAGACCTCCCTGAAGACCCGCATGTGTATTTGAAGATTAAGGGTAGTTTTGTTTACGAGAAAAACTTTACCCCAGATTATGCCTGGTTTAATGGCAAGGCAGACCGCTATTTGTTGGGAGATGTGATTGATCCGACGCAGATGACGGTGCTGAATCAACCATTGGGCGGCATTGATGACCCGACGGCGAAAATTTGGCCGTTTAAGATTCACACGGCACGCCAGATTTATGATTCGGAATATAACTACCTGATTCAGCCGAAAACGGTGGGCGAGGGTGGTTATTGGACGGAGTTTGACTGGGATTTGGCGGCGCGACTGGGCATGGAAACGATTGGTTTGCCTTACAGCGGCGAGTATGGCTTTGTGCAGACGGAGATGTATTGGTCGCTGACGCATATGGTGCAGCCAAAGGAACATGCGCTGCAATGTAGTGATTGTCATGGGGAAAACGGCCGTATGGATTGGGAAGCGCTTGGTTATTATGGCGATCCCATTCGTTGGGGCGGGCGCACGCCTATGCTGGATTCTGTTGTCCCTGGCATGGAAGAGAAATGATCATGAGAGGAAAGAAGCTGCAACGCATCATTATTCTGGCTGGCATTGGCTTGCTGTTGGCGGCGCTGCTGGCGCAGCAGGCGGTGTTGGCGCAAGAGGATGGGGAAACGGCCGTTACCACACTGCCGCAGCCCCAATACCATCCCAGCTTTACCATACTCGATGAAGATGGCGTCAATGTCCTTGACAGCGGCGCTCCCATTTCCACCCTGACCACCTGCGGGCAATGTCATGACACCGCCTTCATTGAACAGCACAGCTTTCATGCCGACCTCGGCTTGAGCGAATTAACGGCAGCAGGCGAAACAGGAAGCGGCCGTGCCTGGGATACCAGCACCGGCATCTTTGGTAAGTGGAATGGCCTCACCTATCGTTACCTGTCTCCGGCAGAAGATGATTACTTTGATTTAACCGTGCCCGAATGGGTGCAGTGGTATGGCAACCGCCACGTGGGCGGCGGGCCAGCCATGTACAGCCGCGACGGCGAACTGCTCACGGAAACCCCCTACAAGCCGGGTGACATCGAAACCAACATCGTTGATGCAGAAACCGGCGAACTCATGCCCTGGGATTGGCAAGAATCGGGCGTGGTGGAAATGAACTGCTTCCTTTGCCACACACCGGAGCCAAACAACCAGGCACGCATCGACACATTACGCGCGGGCGATTTCCGTTGGGCAAATACAGCTACCTTGTTGGGCAGCGGTATCGTTGAGGAAAAGAGTGGAGAACTGGTGTGGAATGCTGCCGCCTTTAATGAAGATGGCGAATTGTCCAAATCGTTTGTCACCATTCAAGACCCGACCAGCGAAAACTGCGCCCAATGTCATGGATTGGTGCATGTGGATTCGTTGACGCCATTGGTTTTGGAAGGGTGTACGCCTGACCAATGGAGCACGATTACCACCGGCCAGATTTTCTCGCCACAGCGCATGTCCGATTCGGGCATGAATTTGCCGGAAAAGGAAACGTTGGGCCGCTCGTGGGATATTCACGCGGAGCGTGTGTTGGAATGTACGAGCTGCCACTATGCGCTGAATAACCCGACTTACTATCAAGAATTGTCGGAAGATCGGCCAGCTCACCTGATTTTTGATCCACGGCGCATTGATTTGGGTGAATATTTAAATCGGCCGTTGCATGAGTTTGCCAAAGGCAGCAGCGCACAGGGAACATTGGCTTCAGAGCTAGATAACACATTGCGGCGCTGCGAAAGCTGTCACAGCACGGAAGTGACGCATGATTGGCTTCCTTATAAAGACACGCACATGACTGCGCTGAGCTGTGAAAGCTGCCATGTGCCACAAATGTACTCCTCATCGCGCCAATTTATGGACTGGACCATCATTCAGACAGATGGCACGCCCCGTTCTGTGTGTCGTGGCGTGGCACAAGAAGGCGATACATTTAGCACGGCTTACATTACCGGATTTGAGCCAGTGCTGCTGCCATTGGATAATGGCGATGGCACAACCTCATTGGCTCCGCACAATTTGATCACAACCTGGTTCTGGGTTTATGGCGATCCGGAACGGCCGGTTCCGCTGCGTGATTTGCGGGCAGTCTGGTTGGATGGCGATCAATATTATGCTGACATTATGCAGCTCTTCGATGCCAATGGTGATGGCGCGTTAGACGAGATGGAGTTGGTGATTGACAGCGATGCAAAAGAGGCTTTGATTGCCGCGCACCTGGAAGCACGCGGGCTAGAAAACCCACGCATTCAGGGCGAGGTGCAGCCATACAGCATTCATCATGATGTGGCGACTGGCGATTGGGCAACCAAAGAGTGCAATGCCTGTCATGGTGATGAGTCACGGGTAACGGCCGCTTTGCAGTTATCGTCTTACACGCCTGGAGGTGTTCTGCCTACGTTTGTTGGTGGCAGTGTGGCTGCTGGTGGTGGTGAACTGGTTGAGAATGAAGATGGCACGCTGTTTTTCCAACCGCTCACGAGTGAACAGTCGCTTTATGTGCTGGGGCATGACAATGTGACTTGGGTCGATTGGCTGGGCGCGTTGCTCTTTGTCGGCACATTGGCTGGCGTGGTTGTTCATGGTGGGCTGCGTTACTGGGCTATGCGGCGTAATCCGCCACACGAGCCACGTTTGCGCCGGGTTTACATGTACGGTGTTTATGAACGGCTTTGGCATTGGCTGCAAACGGCGGCAATTATGCTGCTCATCTTTACCGGGCTGGTGATCCATAAGCCGAGCTTGTTTGGCGTGTTCAGCTTTAGAGGCGTGGTGCTGGTACACAATGTTTTGGCGGCTATCCTGGTGATTAATGCGGCGTTGTCGCTCTTTTATCACCTGGTTAGCGGCGAAATTCAGCAGTTTTTGCCGCGCCCGCGTGGTTTCTTTGACCAGGCTATTGAGCAGACGTTGTTCTATATACGCGGTATTTTCAAAGGCGACGAACATCCTTTTGAGAAGACAAAAGACCGCAAGTTGAATCCGTTGCAGCAGATGACGTACTTTGGCATTTTGAATGTGCTGCTGCCTTTGCAAGTTGTTACCGGTATTTTGATGTGGGGTGTGCAGCGTTGGCCGGATGTGGCTGCTCGTTTAGGTGGGCTGCCGGGGCTGGCGCCGTTCCACACGTTGATTGCCTGGTTGTTTGCGCAGTTTATTGTGCTGCACGTTTATCTGACGACAACAGGCCACACGCCGCTGGCGGGTATTAAGGCGATGATGTTGGGTTGGGATGACGTGGAGGTGCATGGCGACGGCCATGATGCAGATGAAGGACAGTTGGCGGGAGCGACTGGCGATTAGAGAAAACGGTAGGCCGTAATCAGTGGTAGCTGCTGATTACGGCCCTTGATACCGTAAAGGAGAGCAAGATGACGACTTTTACACCATCGGAAACGGCCGTTACTGAGCCGGTAAAAAAAGCAGAACGTGTGGCCAAGGATTACGTGAACCCATACTTTGCCGGTATTTTATTGGGTGTAGTCTTGTTTTTGGCCTTTTTCATCACGGGCAACGGTCTGGGCGCGTCTGGCGGCATGAACCGCATGCTGGTGTTTCTAGAAGATTTGCTTGTGCCACAGCACATTGATCGCACGCCTTATCTGATTGATATGGCGGGCGGCGATACCAATCCGCTCGACAGCTGGGTTGTCTTTATTGGTGTGGGCACGATGTTGGGCGGGTTTGTGTCGGGATGGCTAAACGGCCGTTTCAAAGTCGAAACCAACAAAGGCCCCAACATTTCCAACAAAATGCGCTGGATGATGGCCTTCATTGGTGGGTCACTGATGGGCTATGGGGCGCGTATGGCGCGTGGCTGCACCTCCGGGCAAGCATTGTCGGGCGGTGCCGTATTATCGGTGGGGAGTTGGGCTTTCATGTTCGCCGTTTTTGGTGGCGCATATCTGTTAGCCTACTCCATGCGGAAATTCTGGAACTAATTACCGGTGAACGGTGAGCAGTAATCGGTGCATGGACTACCGACCACTGATCACCGCAAACGGAGGAAAAAATGTCACCATTTCCTTTAACACTTAGTGCATTACTTGGGCATTGGGGCGCATACGTTGTCTATCTCATCATTGGCTTTGCCTTTGGCTACGTCTTAGAGATTGCCGGGTTTGGTAACTCCAAAAAACTGGCGGCGCAGTTCTATTTCAAAGACATTACCGTGCTCAAGGTTATGTTCTCAGCCATTATCGTGGCGATGACACTCATTTTCACCGCTTCGGCCCTGGGGCTGTTGGATTACAACCTGGTTTGGGTTAATCCTACCTATCTTTGGCCCGGCATCTTGGGCGGGTTGATTATGGGGTTCGGCTTCATCATTGGCGGCTTTTGCCCTGGCACCTCGATGGTGGCGGCGGCTACGGCCAAAATTGATGGCGTTTTCTTTGTGCTTGGCGTCTTTTTCGGCATCTTTCTCTTTGGTGAAACGGTCGATAAATATGCCATTTTCTGGAATTCGTCGTACATGGGACGCTTCACTTTGCCCGAATGGCTGGGCTTGCCGACCGGTGTTGTCGTCCTCATCGTCATCTTCATGGCATTTTTCATGTTTTGGGGTGGCGAAAAGTTAGAGGTCATTTTTGGCGGTAAAGATGCATCTACAGAACCAAAATGGCGCTATGCAGCGGCTGGTGTGTTGGTTTTGATTGGCATTTTTGCCCTGGTAATGGGTCAACCCACTGTGGAAGATCGTTGGGCGCGTCTGGCTCCGGAAAAAGAGACTGTGCTGGCAAATCGCGAAGTGCAGATTCATCCCGGTGAATTGCTCTCAATCACCGCCGATACCAGTTTGCAAGTGGTCATGTTGGATGTGCGCAGCGAGGCAGATTTCAACCTTTTCCACATTTTGGATGCGTGGAATGTGCCGCTGAGCGAAATACCGACCATTATCGAGGAACTGCACCTTGAACCGGCAAATACTGTTTTTGTGACCATGAGCAATGACGAGGAAGCGGCTACTGAAGCGTGGAAAGTCTTGGTGGCGGAAGCTGTGCCCAATGTGTACATCTTGGAGGGCGGCATTAATAACTGGATTGCCACGTTTGGCGATAATGACCTGACAAAGCGCTTTAATGCGGGGGCAGGGGAAGATCAGTTGTGCTATATCTTTGACTCGGCGTTAGGGGAGCGCTATGCGGCGGCAGAACCGGACGCGGAAGAGTTTGAGTTGGAGTATGTGCCGAAGGTGAAGTTGGAGATTAAGCGTGGCCCAACAAGTGGTGGCTGCGGGTAGAGAAGAAGAGGAGGGAAGAAGGAAGAGAGAGGAGGGTAGAGAGAGAAGAGAGGAAGGTAGAGAAAACGGCCGTTTCCTGGAAACGGCCGTTTTTTGTTGTCTGGATATATTGACTTACGGTTGGGTGTCAGGTTGCTGATAAAACTGGGTGTGGAACGGCCGTTTCCTTCCCCATCACCACACCATCCCCATGCATCCACACCATCCCAAGAGATTGATACCCTGTATGACTCATTGCAGGAGGGTGGCGGTTAGGGATTGAGGCTTCTTCTTGTTTCGCAATGGCCTAATGCCAGCAATTCTTTGGAGTCGTGTGGCAATAAAAAACCCCACTCGAACCGAGTGGGGTTTTTGTAAACCAGTGTAAAGGAAACGGCCGTTACGGCGCTACATACTCCACTACCGGGTATCCAGCTTCCACCCAGGTCGCAAAGCCACCCTTCAGGCTCTGCACATCGGTGTAACCATACGACCAGAGAATAGTCATGGCAATGGTCGAACGATGACCGCTGCCGCAGTAAACGACGATGGGCGCATCCAATTCGGCCGGCCACATGTCTTGCATATTCACAAACTCTTGCAACGGCACAGAAACCCAGTTCTCAGCTTCAATGACGCCATTGGCCGTCAACTCATCAGGAGTACGCACATCAATGAGAATCAGGTCAGGATTTTCGCCCTGCGCCAGGAAGAGATCGTCTGCGGAGATACCACCGAAGCCATCAGGAACGGCATGCAGCATCTCTTGCATAGCCGTCACCAATGCCGCGTCTGGCTCAGCCGCATTCAATTCAACCAATGCCGGAATTTCGCCAGTGGCAACAGGATAGCCTGCTTCAACCCAACCGCCAAAGCTGCCACCTTTCAAACCAAGCACATTCTCCCAACCCATTGCTTCCAGAGCCGTCAGGGCAATGGTGCAGCGCCAACCGCTGCCGCAATAGCTGACAATCGTTGTGTCAAAGCTAGGCAGGTACTGAATATTGTCGGCAACCTCACGCAGCGGAATATTGACAGCGCCTTCGATCCAGCCATTGGCTTCCAATTCGCTGGCTTCGCGCACATCCAAAATGAAGGGCAGCGGCTCTTCCGTCAACATCACATTGAAATCCTCCAGGCCAATGGTGTTGTACCCTTCCATGCCAGCCAGGAACGTGTTGAAGGCTGTATCCAGGTCTGGGCCTGCTGCTTCTTCAGCAACGGGTTCCGGCACACCAATTGCGGGGAAGCCACCCGCTACCCACTCAGCAAAGCCACCCTTCATGCTCTGCACGTCGGTGTAGCCATACGACCAGAGAATGGTCATGGCAATGGTCGAACGATGACCGCTGCCGCAATAAACGGCAATGGGCGCATCCAGATCGGCCGGCCAATCGGCTTTCATACTCACCAACTCTTCCAACGGGATGAAGAGCAGGTTAGGGGCATCCATATACCCTTTGCTTTCCACTTCGCCAGCGGTACGCACGTCAATGACGATCAGGTCAGGATTTTCCACCAGGGCGGTGTTCAAATCGGCGGGGGCAATACCGCCAAAACCATCGGGAACAGCGTGCAGCATTTCCTGCATGGCCTTAACCAATGCCGGATCCGGTTCTGCCGCATTTAGAGCAACCAGTTCAGGTACGTCACCGGTAGCAGCAGGATAGCCTGCCTCAACCCAACCACCAAAACTGCCACCTTTCAAACCTTTGACATCTTGCCAGCCCATCGCTTCCAGGGCTACCAGGGCGATGGTGCAGCGCCAGCCAGAACCACAATAGCTGACGATGGGGGTGTCAAAGCTGGGTAGATACTCAATGTTATCGGCCACTTCGCGCAACGGAATGTTAACAGCGCCTTCGATCCAGCCATTGGCTTCCAATTCGCTGGCTTCGCGCACATCAAGCAAGAATGGCGGATTCTCAACGAGGAGGGCATTCAAGTCCTCAAGACCAATGGTGTTGTACGCTACCATGCTTGAGAGGAAGGTTTGGAAAGCACCATCCAGGTCTGCCTCAGCCATTGGTTCTTCGACGGCTGGTTCTTCAGCCACTGGTTCTTCAGCGGCTGGCTCTTCGGCCGCTGGTTCTTCGACAACGGCCGGTTCTTCGGCGGCCGGTTCTTCGACAACGGCTGGTTCTTCCACGGCCGGTTCTTCTGTGGTGTTATTGGCGGCGTTCCCCCCACCACAGCCTACCATGAGTAAACCCAAGATAAGCAACAAAATCAACATGTACTTTTTCATTTTTCTGTTCTCTCCTCAAATAAAGGGATTGTAATTTACGAGGGGCTGGTTTTTTGCCAGCCCCTCTTCTAAATTAACTCGTTAGGGTGTTGTGTTTGTTATCACTTCGCTCCCCGTGATGATGGGTGTTGTCGTGATAACGGGTGTGACCGTGACCTCCGGTTCGTTTAGCGCATTTAATAGCGCTTCCACATCCGGATATTCTCGTCTCACCGATACCGGAATCTCATCAACGATGACTGATAAATTGGCTTCGATTTCTTCTGGTGCAATCTTGTCAATTGTCAGGAAGAGATCGGCATTGCCATGACAGGCGTAACACGTTTCGGTTTGTGGCGTGTTGCGCTGGATGTTATGCGGCGTTGTGTATGTCCAGGTTGGCAGATCATCGTAATTGGGCAGCAGGTTATCACCATAGAAGGCGAAGCTATCCTTGGCAACCGGGACGTGTCTTAATGTCACGTATTCATACGGCCGATCGTAACTTTTGATCGGGTTTTTACCGATGATGAACGTGAAGTAGGAACCATCTGTTGCATAGAATGGATTGCCTGTTGCTTCGCTAACTTCCACATGACAGCCATCGCAGCTTGTGTAGGAGATGGAGTGGCAAACCTGACAACTCAGGTCGCCAGCATGCTGCTGATGCATCAGGATGTCGTCTTGCCCTGTGGCTACGGTGACGTGACACGCTTCGCAGCTTGGGTTTTGGACGCCATCATAACGATGGTCGGCCGGTACTGGCATGTTGGCTTCTGGCCCTTCGTGACACGCCTGGCAATTGTCGGGTTGACCATGCATTTCGTGCCCGGTGTGGCAATCGACACAGGTCATGCGTCCCTGACGGAAGTGAACGTCGGCCATGAGGCCTTCGTGCTTGCCCAGGTATTCATTGCCAACGCGGCTGCCGTGACAGGCGGTGCAATTGCGTGTCATAGAAGGTGTTTTGTTAAAGTTGTGTCCGTCGATGAGGCCACCACCAACCAGATTGGGCTGGCTGACGTGACATTCACCGCAAGATGCATGACAGGAACTACAATGGTTGCTGAACATGCCTTCCAATTCTGGGTGGTTGGCTGGGGCGCTGCGTGTATCGAGCACTGTCCAGTATCCTTCCAGATTGGTATGCAGGTTGTATTGATCCAGTTCGACAATATTGGGGTGGCAATCGCCACAGGCTTGTTCCGGGTTGTTGCTGGGATTCGCAATTAATCCGGTGTGGGCTTCTGCTTTGTCGGCTGATTGTACGCCACCATGACATTCGATACAGCTGACCTGGCCGTGAACGGTGTCAGGATAGCTTTCGCTGTCTACGAGTACTTTTTCCCAAGGCTCCAACGGAGCCACTTCCCCTCCTCAACCCTCACCTTCGTTTTCGCTGATGACTTCTTCTTCGGGGTCTGCCGTAGCAATGAGCTGCTCTTTGTCTATGTGGCAGGCGAGACATTCATCAACGGCCGTTTCCGTTGTGGTGAGGGCATCGGTCGGTTCGATCTGGCTCTGGTTGGTGGGGGTGTTGACAGGATCAGAAACGGCCGTTTCGGCCACGACATCCTGTTGAAGCTCCACCATCGCAGATTCCTCAACACTGTTTGTCGTTCCTGTTTCCGATTGACAACCCACAGCGACCAGAAAAACCAGAAATAAAAACGCAATGATGCTGAGATATGCTGCTGATGCCCTTCTTGCTTTATTCACTGGTTTCTCCTTAAATGCACTATTTTTGTCACAAAGGTAGACATACACCTTATTAAAACGGAATCGGTGTCACAAAAACAGTAAGGATGATCATGGATAATCCGTGAAAATTGTCACTATCCAGTATAACTAACACTATGGTTTAATCAATACGTAGACAAAGCTTTACTTATAGGTTTTGCTTCTGAGTAGCTATAAGTAAAAACAATCGATTTGCTGACATATTCCATTGAGTTGCTAATATGTTTTGTTACAATATTCACAAGTACAACAAAAGGTAATCGGGTATATGCTGGACACCCACCAACTCAACGTTTTCTTAGTTGCGGCAGAAACCCTCAACTTCACACAGGCTGCCGTCCGGTTACACATGTCGCAACCCAGTGTTAGTCAGCACGTCCTATCTTTGGAGCAATATTTTGAACAGCCCCTCTTCATTCGGTCTGGGCGTAACATTCAGCTGACAGATGCTGGCACAGCGCTTGTGCCGCTCGCCAAAGAAATGGTGAATCGCTCCGTCCAAATTGAAGAGATGATGAAATCACTAGAGGGCGAAGTGCATGGACATCTACTAATTGGATGCAGCACCACGCCTGGCAAATATATTTTGCCCCATCTGTTAGCACGTTTTCATTATTTACATCCCAAAGTAACCCTTTCATGTCATGTGGCGCGGCAGCAGCAGGCTTTCGATCTGGTTTGCGAAGGGCAAGTGCATTTTGCACTTCTAAGTAAACCAGACGTCGCTTGTAAAGAAGTCGAATTGAAAGAGTTCATGCAAGATAACATTCTGCTCATTGTTCCGCGTGAGCATCCATGGGCTACTCGTGAAGAAATCGAGCCAAAAGAGCTTTATGAAGAAGTTTTTATTCTTCGCGAGGAAGATGCAGGAACCCAAGTGGCTGTACGCAGTGGCCTTGCCAAAGTAGGTATTGAAGTAGATCGCCTGGAAAAATTACTGGAATTGGGTAATTCCGAAGCGATTGCCATTGCAGTGCAAGAGGGATTAGGGCTGGGATTTGTTTCTGAAATTGTTTTTGAACGATTGGTAAAAAATAGTGTTGTACCCGTGCGCGTGCGCGGGCTTGATCTGAAACGCAAGATTTTTATTGGTCGTAATCGCCGCCGCCTGGCAACGACTGTGCAAACAGTTTTCTGGGATTTCATTATAAGTAAAGGCGACTTTAGCGTTTATGATTGGCAACAAAAATGATTGATGAGTCTGTGAAAAAGGTAACACAGAGGCGCAGAGTTATTCGCAGAACAACTCTGATGCTTCCGTGCTTTTTCGTATTCAGAAAACTTGTTGATGAAGGATGAACGTATAGATGAGGGCAGAGAGGTAAAGTCAATGATAAAACAAGGGAAAAAACATCAAAAATCTATTTTCTGGCCGCTGGTGAGTGGTCTCGTTGTAGGCATCATCAGCCTGGTTCTTACTGTGAGTCTGGCGTCGGCAGCGCCAACCTTGCAGACGGAAGGGGATGAAGTCGCTCCAGATGTCGAAATCTTGGATTCACAATCATGCCAGGAATGTCACCTGGATGTATCTAATCATTGGTCCGAGAGTCCTCATGCCCACGCCTATGATGATCCCTATTTTCAGGAAAGATGGGAAGCGTTAGGCGAGCCGGGCGAGTGTCTGTTTTGCCATACCACAAATTACCAACCAGCAATTGGCGAGTTTGATGAGGAAGGGATTGCTTGTGATGCGTGTCACGGTGAGGTAACGGCCGCACATCCTCCAGAACCAGTCCCGGTGAAAGCAGACACAGAATATTGCGGTACATGTCACACAACCACGCTCGGTGAATGGCGCCAGACAGGTCATGCAACGGCCGATGTCGGTTGTAATGATTGTCATGACCCGCACAGCCAAAGACCGCTTTTCGAAGTGGCTGATGATATGTGCATCAATTGTCACCAAGATTCAATGGAAAGATACCTCGAAGACCTGCACGTAACCAAAGGCATCGGCTGTGTTGACTGTCATGCGCTGGTTATCCCTCCCGACCCCATCCCCGATGATGGCATTGTCCCCACCGGGCATGCCTTTAACATTACCCCGGCTACTTGTGTGGCCTGTCACACAGATGCATTGCACGCGGGCTTTTCCTTGCCCGGTTGGGAGCAAGGGGCGCTGGTTGCCAATGGCAATGGTGGTTCAACTGATGAATTGCCAAGTGTTGTGGAACAATCAATAGCAGAAGAAGAAACGGCTGAAGGTCAGCTTTCTTTAGAGCAGCAAGTGCAGGCAATGGAAGCAGCATTAGCCAGCCAAAACGTTACTTTGATTTTCCAAGGTGGTATTGTGGGCCTGGTCCTTGGGGGGACTACCGCCTGGTTTGTCTCGCAAAATATTCGCGCTAACAAACGTGAGGAGTAGAAGTCATGGCGGAAAAAAAGGCAGAGAGTAAAACGCCGTTATTAACACGGCGAGATGTACTCAAAATTGGGGGAGCAACTGGGGCAACGGTTTTGTTGTCGCAGGGGATATTGTTAGGCCCCTGGTCGCCAGACGCGATAGAAGGAATTCATCGCGAAAGCGAAGCCAGCACCGAACACGAGTGGCACATGGGCATCGACCTTTCCAAATGCATTGGTTGTCATTATTGTGTTTGGGCCTGTCAGGCTACCAATGATGTGCCCCGCGACGAAATGCGTTGGAATGTTGGTTTCCCGGAGCGTACTGAAAATGGGGTGGACTTCTTTATGACACGGCCGTGTCTGCATTGTCAGGAAGCCCCCTGCGTGAAGGTGTGTCCAGTAGGGGCAACCTGGGTGCGCGAAGACGGCATTGTCGCCATGGATTATGATCGCTGCATTGGCTGCCGTTACTGCGAAGTCGCCTGCCCCTATGATGTACGCCGCTTTAATTGGGATGTTGTCGAAGATGAAAATCAATACCATCCCACCTGGGGAGAGCCAGAAGTAGAGCGACGGCCGCGTGGGGTAATTGAAAAATGCACCTTCTGTGTTCATCGCATCGATCGTGGTCTGGCGCATGGCCTTACGCCCGGTGTGGATCCACAAGCCACACCCGCGTGTGTTGCCATTTGCCCTGTAAATGCGCGTGTCTTTGGCGATGCCAAAGACCCAAGCAGCCCGATATCGAAGTTCCTGGCAGAAAACGAAACGTTTCGTTTGCGTGAAGATTTTGGGACGGAACCGAAAGTACATTATGTACGGCCGTCACGCGAAGAGGTGTAATATGGCTGCGGGACAATTAGCAACACGACCCTCAACTAATAATAACCTCCCCATACGCCTATGGTATGCCTTGTTAGTTACCATGATTGGCGTGGGGCTGGTGGGCATGTTCCAGGTACTCTGGAATGGCTTAGAAGTAACCAACTTAACGGATCGGGTTCCTTGGGGATTATGGATTACCCACGACCTTTCCGCTATTGGTTTGGGTGCCGGAGCTTTCACTTTTTCGGCTGTCGTATACCTGTTTCGGATCAAGCGTTTTGCACCCATTGCACGTGCTGCTGTGTTTATTGGTTTCTTAGGGTATACCTCAGCGATGCTGGCTCTGGCAATGGACATTGGTCGGCCTGATCGCTTTTGGCATCCGTTGGTTTATTGGAACGTTCACTCTGTACTGTGGGAGATCACCATGTGCGTTATCTTTTACTCCACAGTACTGGTCATTGAATTCTTGCCCATCTTGTTTGAAAACCCTGTGTTTGCTCGCTGGCCGAAACTGGGCAAGTTTGGGCACAAACTCCATGCATTGACGCCAATCCTGGCTGTCATTGGGTTAGGTTTGTCATTGCTGCACCAATCGTCATTAGGGGCGACCTACGGTGTGCTATCTGGGCGTGAAATCTGGTTCAAGCCCTCTATGCCGGTATTGTTTATTTTATCGGCCGTTGCTGGTGGTGTATCCCTAACACTGTTAGCAACTATGATTGTCTGGAAGATTACCGGGCGTGAAGTCATTGACAAATACCTGCGCCGCGATATTGCTCGCCTGGCCGCTGGTGCGTTATCGGCCTATCTCTATTTGAAGATATGGGATTGGGCTGCCACGTCCTATTATAGCCATGCCCCTGGCACAGCCGATGCCCTCGCACGTCTTGCCGCTACCACCCCTTACACGCGCTCATTTTGGTTGATCGAAGTTCTCCTGGGGGCGGTCGTGCCCATTATAATTTTGCTCAATCAACCGTTACGTCGCCGTCATGGCGTCTTTATGGTCGGGTTGGCCTTAGCTGTATTTGGTGTCATTGTCAACCGTTGGAACGTCACCCTTTCTGGGTTAATCGTTCCACCGGAGTGGTCGCCCGGTGTGCTTGGCAACATTGTCGCCGCAGCCTATCTGCCTTCTTGGACAGAGTTATCTGTTTCATTGGGTATTTTAGGTTATGCATTGTTGGCCTTTACCCTGGGTGTGCGCCATTTGTCTATCTACCCGAAGGAAGGGGAAGATACTCATGCATAAGGCGACTCCTCCATGGTAGTAAATGGAGAAAAAGCCTGGCATCACGCCAGGCTTTTTACGCTTAACGACCACAAATTGTTGATTCATAGAAGAACTTTACAAATGATGACAAATGTCTCGGTTGTCCATTACAAAATGTGACTGCCTATATGACAAAAAGTAAGATATACTTAGCCTGATTTTAATTGTTTTCTCAGATTTATTTTATGCAAAGCAATTAAAAGGCCAGAGAGTACTGTAGGATTGAACAAGGAGGTTAGCACATGCGTCCTGGAAAGCACGTTATTCTAACACTGACATTCTTATTGCTTATGCTTGCTGCTTGTAGCGAACCTGAGCAAGTACAAGTTACCCGTGTGGTTCGTGTACCGGGTGAAACAGTAGAGGTTACACGAGTTGTTGAAGTTGAAGTTGTGGTTGAACCAACGGCTACAGCTACGCCCACTTCAACAGAACTCGGCGAGATGTTGGTGGAAGGTATTCCATATCAACAACAATGGGCAACTTCAGCTCATGCCAATGCGGATGCAGAAGCATTTCGCCATTGGGATGAGGAAGACCCTGCCGAAGTTCCCGTGCAATGTGCCAAGTGCCATAGCGCATTGGGGTACTTAGACTTTTTAGGGGCCGACGGTTCGACACCGAATGTGGTAGATGTAGCTTCACCGCTGGGCACAGTTATTGAATGTGCAGCTTGCCATAATTCGGCCGCCATGGAAAAAACCAGCGTGCTGTTCCCCTCTGGTATCGAGGTGATGGGATTAGGCGATGAGGCACGCTGTATGGAATGTCATCAAGGCCGTGCTTCAAAGGAGACGGTCGACACTTCTATAGCTGATGCTGGCCTAACTCCCGAAGACCTGGATGTCGTTAGTGAAGATTTGGGCTTTACCAATATTCATTATTATGCGGCAGCAGCAACTCAATACGGCAATATCGCCATGGGTGGCTATGAATATGATGGCAAGAGTTATGATGCTCGCTTCGACCATGTTGCGCCTTATGACACTTGTGTTGGTTGCCATGATGCACACACCCTGGAACTGAAGCTGGATGATTGTAGTTCTTGTCATGGCAGTTTGAATACGCCAGAAGATTTGTTAAATGTGCGTTTCCTTGGCTCTCTAGTTGACTATGATGGCGATGGCAATATCGAAGAAGGTATCTACTTCGAGATTGAGACCATGCGCGAGAACCTGTATGCGGCCATGCAAGCTTATGCATCTGAAATTAGTGGTGCCGCGCTTGTTTATGATGAAGCCACATATCCTTACTTTTTTGCCGATGCCAATAGCAATGGCTCTGTGGATGAAGGTGAAGGGCGGTATAATGCCTGGACGGCGCGTCTAGCAAAGGCGGCTTACAATTACCAAGTCTCCTTGAAAGACCCTGGTCGTTATGCACATGGCGGTAAGTACGTCATCCAATTGCTCTATGATTCATTAGAAGACGTGAACATGGCTCTGTCTACTCCCATTGACATGACGGGGATGCATCGCATTGATCATGGTCACTTTGCCGGTTCGGAAGAGGCATTCCGCCATTGGGATGAGGATGGATTTGTTTCCGCTTCTTGTGCGAAATGCCATTCAGATATGGGCTTGCCTTTCTTCCTGGCAGAAGGTGTCAGTGTTTCACAAGAGCCATCGAATGGCTTGAATTGTGCAACCTGCCATGATAATGTGACGACTTTTTCACGTTATGTGGTGGAAGAAGTGGCATTCCCCAGTGGTGCCGTGTTAAGCATGAATGACCTGGATAGTAATTTGTGCATCGAGTGTCATCAGGGTCGGGAATCGGCCAGCAGCGTTGATGCGCGTATTGGTGACCTGGACCCAGATGATCCCACTGGCGGACTGCGTTTTGTAAATGTTCATTATTTTGCGGCTGGGGCAACATTGCTAGGCACAGAAGCGAAAGGGGTGTACGAATACCCTGGTCAAACTTACTTTGGGCGTAATGAGCATGTTGAACAGTTTGATACATGTATCGAATGTCATGATTCTCATGCGCAGGAGGTAGTTGTCGAAGTTTGTGGTATTTGCCATGGGAATGTGGACACGGCCGAAGATCTTCCCAACATCCGCTTTAACGAAGAAGGCGTTTACATTGATTGGGATGGCGATGGGAATCTGACCGAAGGTATTCATGATGAAATCGCCACTATGAGTGATGTTTTATACGCCACCATGCAAGCTTATGCGGCCAATACAGAAGGTGTAGATAGTATTGTTTACAATGCTGCACGCTACCCCTATTTCTTTATTGATGCCAATGGCGATGGGCAGTTGGGTGCTGATGAAGGCGATGGTTACACAACTTGGACGCCACGCCTGCTGCGTGCCGCTTACAATTACCAATATGTCTTGAAAGATCCTGGCGCATATGCTCACAATGGCAAGTATGTAGTCCAGGTGTTGTATGACACATTGGTAGATATGGGTGCTGACGTTACCGGCATGAGTCGTCCAGAGCTTCCTGCCGAGCCAGCTCCCTGATAAAATAACATTGTTTTAGAGGCGACCGACTTGAATGCGAGTGGCACGCGGACAAGTCGGTCGCTGGTTAAGCCAGCTAATACGGCTGGCTATTTGGAGATCGTTTTAGAGATATGGAGGATAACCTATGCAAAACCCGAAAAAGCGTCTCATGATATTCCTCGGTCTCTTGCTATTGCTCACGTTGGTCTTTACCGCGTGCAGCCAGGAGACGGTGGAAGTCACCCGCGTTGTTGAGGTGCCTGGGCCGGAGGTTGAGGTGACCCGCGAAGTAGAAGTTGAGGTCCCTGGGCCAGAAGTCGAGGTAACTCGCATCGTTGAGGTAATGGTTGAACCAGAACAGTCTGTTTCGGCCGTTCCTTTCCTCGAACAGTGGCAAAGCTCTGGGCATGCTGATGTAGAAGCCGAAGCTTTTAACCATTGGAATGAGGAAGACCCCCAAGAAGTTCCTACTGGTTGTGCAAAATGCCACAGCACGCCCGGCTACCTGGACTTTTTAGGAGCAGATGGAACTGAATTTGGGACGGTAGAAAATGCGTCTCCCATTGGGACAACTGTTGAATGTGCTGCTTGCCACAATGATGTTACCTTGGGCCTGACCAGTGTCGTCTTCCCCTCTGGGGTGGAAGTCATGGGCCTGGGTGACGAATCACGTTGTATGCAGTGTCACCAGGGGCGCAGTTCTAAGCTGACGGTGGATCAGGGCATTATTGATGCTGGCCTCGACCCCGTTGCCGACCTGGATGTGGTCAGCGAAGATGTCGGCTTTACCAATATTCATTACTATGCTGCTGCTGCAACGCTGTATGGCAAGGTAGCTATGGGTGGTTATGAATATGATGGTAAGGCGTACGATGGCAAGTTTGACCACGTGGCTGGCTATGATTCGTGCATTGACTGTCACAACCCGCACACTCTTGAAGTGAAAGTCGATGAATGCTCTGGCTGCCACACCGATGTGACCTCTGTAGAGGACTTGGTCAATATCCGTATGCCCGGCTCTCTGGTTGACTATGATGGCGATGGCGACATGGAAGAAGGCATCATGTTCGAAATCCAGGGAATGCAAGAGATGCTGCTGCAAGCGATGCAGGCTTATTCCACAGAGATAGCTGGAACTGGCATTACCTATGACGCGGCTGCTTACCCGTATTTCTTCAATGATGCGGGCGAACGGTATGCAACCTGGACGGCGCGTCTGGCTAAGGCTGCTTACAACTATCAGGTTTCGCAGAAGGATCCGGGCGAGTTTGCACATGGTGGCAAGTACATCATTGAGCTGCTCTACGATTCTATTGAAGACCTGAATTCGGCTATTTCTGCACCGGTTGACTTGACCAATGCTCATCGCATTGACCATGGTCACTTTGCTGGTTCGGAAGAAGCGTTCCGTCATTGGGATGAGGAAGGCTTTGTGTCTGGCTCGTGCAGCCGCTGCCACTCGGCAACCGGTCTGCCGCTCTATCTGACGCAAGGTGTTACCATCAATGAGCCTACTTCTAATGGTCTGAACTGTGCTACTTGCCATAGTGACCTGACTACTTTTGCGCTTTACGAAGCGGATAGCGCTACTTTCCCAAGTGGGGCTACGGTTTCCTTGGCAGTAGATGAAACAGATGAGGCCGGATTGAAGAGTAACCTGTGTCTTCAATGCCATCAGGGGCGTGAATCTACGGTATCGGTTGACAGAACCTTGTCGGGGTTAGAGGATGACGTAGCGTCTGAATCTATTCGCTTCCGTAATGTTCATTACTTTGCGGCTGGGGCAACTTTGTTTGGCACCGAGGTTAAGGGTGCTTATGAGTTTGCAGACCAGACTTATCTGGGACGTAATGTGCATGTGGAGAAGTTCGACACTTGTGTTGAATGTCACAATGCCCATGCTCTAGAAGTGAAGTATGACGAATGTGCATTCTGCCATGAGAATGTAGAGACACCGGAAGATTTGCACGCGATTCGTGTTTCCGAGACGGACTTTGATGGTGACGGTGACGTGACAGAAGGTCTGTATGGCGAAATCCAAACCATGGCGGATGTTCTGTATGCCGCGATGCAGGATTACTCGACGAACACGGCGGGCAGCACCATTGTGTATAATGGAAGCAGTTATCCGTATTTCTTCAACGATGCGGGTGAGAGCTATGCATCCTGGACACCCAATCTGTTGCGTGCTGGTTACAATTATCAGTATGTGCAGAAGGATCCGGGCGCATTTGCGCACAATGGTCTTTATATTATTCAGCTTCTTTACGACTCGATCAATGCGGTTGGTGGCGACACGACTGGCATGACACGGCCGTAAACAATTACCCAACTACATAATAAAAGCCGGGTGGTTAGCCACCCGGCTTTTTTTGTTTATCCCATAGGGGCCGTCGTTATTTGTCAGGGATTACTTTTCCGGTGCGCCAGCAGCAATCCATTCTTTCACCGCAGTTAATTCTTCTGCTAGCAGCTGTCCGAAATGGTCGATGGGGCCAGATTGTCTTTGTACCAGCAGGCTGGTTTCCGCATCTCCAGCAATGATAACGGGGCCATCATCGCTTCCGCGCATGGCGCTTTCGTAACTGCTGAGGTCGAGGCCGGCTTCGGCTTGGGGGCCACTATGACAGAAGGTGCAACGGCCGTCAAACATAGCCTTAAACGTGCCCTCGTAGGTACGCGGGACGCCATCTAGCAAATAGGGGCTGGTGTTTAACAAGATATAGAGCTGGCGTGCCAGCACTGGCTCTAAAGCAGGATCGTCGAACCCTGCATAAACCCATTCGTTTGCATGACAGGCGACGTTGCCGCAGAAAGAGCCATCCGCTGGGGGTTTTCCCTCCAGTTGTGTGTAATCAACGGAGGAATCGGCGGGGGTGTGGCAGGAGGCGCAGGAGCTGTCTATGGAACGGCCGTGTAGGGCGATCCAACTATTGTGTGTATGCGATGTCGGTTCTGGCCCCTGTGCGATTTCAATGTTTGCCACCAATGAATTATCGGCCGTTACCGGCACAGAATGGCATAAATTACATTCCAGGCGAATCGCTTCCTCTGTACCCGTTAAATGCTTGCCATCATGACAGCGGAAGCAGCCCGGCGAATTCTTATGCCCTAAATTATCTGGATGTGTCTCCCAATCCAACTCTTGTTCCGGGAAAACCATCTGCACATACATATCTTGTAACACACCGACCGTCTCCTGAATCGCATCCTGCTGCGCTTCATAAAGGTCGGGGTAATTTTCAGCGTAGAAATCAGGCAATGTGGCAAATGCCTCATCCGCCTCTGCGAGGCTTTCATACTTCACGCTTAACAACGCCACCGCTTCATCGCGCACATAAAGCAGTTCTGGTGAGATGAGACCCTTACTCAATGCCTGATCCACAGCCTCTTCCGGAGTTGGAATGCTGTGCGTAATACGGTTATGGCATGAAATGCAGTCCATACGTTCCAAGAAAGTACCGGCAATATCATCTGGGGTGATGCCAGAGGCGATGTCATAATATTCGGTAACATTTCCCTCTTCATCTACCGTGCGCACATAAGGGATATTTTGCTCTAGCGCATCTGTTGCCAGGTACCACACTTCATTTTCCACATGCCAATGGATACCGCGCCCCAATCCTTCACGTTTGCTGCCGCCACCTGTCTTTAAGACCAGATACAAACTCTCCGGTGAATTCTCTGCATCATTACCATAGGTTTTGATTTCGCGGAGACTATCATCGGAAAACTTCTCTGGGAAATGGCAGGTCTCGCATGATTCACGCGCCGGGCGCATGGCACGCGAAAAAATGGGGAATTCATAATCTTGCGTCAGCGTCAGGTAAACGTGACGCAAATCACCCGCTTTACGCGAAAATTGTGTTGTCACCACATCACGACCGATGTGACACTCCACACATTGCACACGGGCATGTGGCGAGCGTTGATAAGCACTATATTCTGGGGGCATCGTATGGCAAGTTGTTCCACAAAACACCGAAGAATTCGTATAAGTCCAGCCATACACAGTGCCCGATATTAGGCTAATCGTCAGAATCCCTAAAATGATAAAAGGCAGCGTACGTACCCAAAGCGGACTGCCAGCCGGTGGAAAGAAAAAGCGTTTGATGGCGGAAAACAGTTTGCGCATGATGTTTAATCCTTTACAACTATGTAAGGGTAACGGTCTACCACTACGGTGTTGCTGTTGGTGTAGCCTCAAGCTCTGGTGTTGGTTCGGGTGTCGGTGATGGTTCTGGCGTCGGTGTTGGGGTAGCAACGATGGGTGTGTGGTACCCCTTTGCAATGGTTGCCAGCGTTTCTAGCTCTTGTGTAGCTGCATAATCTCCATTATGACAATGTTGACAGGCATAGGCTAAAGTGATGTAAGGCATCATTTGGGTGCCGTCATTAGCAAACTGCGGTGCAGTTGGGTCAGGATTAATGGAGAATTGATGCGTATGCAAATCGCCAGTGAAAATGTCCAGATCGCCTTGTGCTGATACTCCCATTGGGGGCATATGGCAATCTGTGCATTGCACACCCAAATGTTTACGATTGTTTTGCACAGCCTTTTCTTGCCAATGGCAGGTGGCACACTGCTGTGTAATGCCTCCATCTGGATTTACTGTTTCATCTGTGTATAACACGCTGGCATGAGGATCATGGCAGGTAACGCAGGAGAGAGCAAAATGCTTAGAGTTATACAGGCCATCATAATGGACATACTGTATTTCAAATCCATTTGCGGCCTCAATGATGGCTGGATTTTCGCGGGAATGGCATTCACCGCATAGTTGCGATGAGCGGTCAACGCGCATCAAAACGCCATAGGGATCGGCCGCATGACGACTCCCTGGCCCATGGCAGACTTCGCATTGTACGCCAGCAAACTGCCACGAACCGACCACACCTTCCATGTTGTCTTGATGCCCTTGCGAAACGTAGCCGGTGGTATGGCAGCGGGCACAGTCGAAAAGTTCTTCTTCGGCCGTGTGTCCGGCTACCCATTCAGCCGATTTGCCAACTGTTTCGTTGGCAAAGTTATATTGCGTCAATGTATCGGCTGCGCCAGCGATCAGATAGCCATCATTGCCGATAAAGCGTGCTTTCCAGCCAAAACCGCCGATGACAAGAGCAATATCATCCCAGGTGTATCCTTCTGGGGGATCGACAATACCACCGGTGATGTCATCATATGGGAATTGGGGTTGACTGCCATCTATGACAGAGAGGGCATGAGGGTGAGCAGAGAGGTTGAATTTGGCGTAGATGTCTTCGTGGCACTCGCCACACGTATCTGCGCCTACATAGGTTTGACTTGCCGTTGCATCTTGGCCTGCTGGACCAACCGGACCAATGGGGCCGGGCGCACCTGCCGGGCCAAGCGGCCCAGCTTCTCCTGTCTGACCTCGACAGGCAGCCGAAAAACCGACAAGCAACAGCAACAATATTACTACAGTAAACGGCGTCTTTTGGCTCACGGCAAATCCTCCTTTGCGCATATTCATTTGTAAACTATTAGAAAAACTTATTATAAAGCCATTCTTACATTTGTGAAGTGTGAATGATCAAATGAGGGGGCGTTTAATGGGTGTTAGCCAGGAATTTGTAAATGTTATGCTTGATTCTCAGCGGTGGAGGAGTTTGTTTGTGCCATATGCATGACTGATCTTGTGACTAATTCTTGTAATATTTCCTGGTCAACATCGGCCAGTCTTTTGATATAGAGGCAGGATTTGGCGGTCTTATGCTTGCCGAGTTTGTCTAATAGGGTGGTGTATTCAGAGAAGACTTCACCGGAGGCTGCCGACCACCATGAACCATGAATGAAAACCAACCTCCTGGAGGTTATCAATGGAAGGTTCGCTACATGAGACGAACCTCCGGGAGACTATTTGCGGGCGAGAACACTTTCATCGGTTGGTTGGGTTTTTAATGCTGCCATATTTGTACTCCTTTTTGCGCCGTGTTGGCTTTGTTTGCAAAGCACGGCGGCGACCACGTGGCTGCTCGCTATTTTCCCAACGGTCTATCAAGGTGCGCCCTGTGTCATTGTGCCAGGTGCGTCCTACGTCTTCGTGTAATCCTGGGGGAGTTTGATTTTGGCAGAGTGCTTGCTTGCCCTCGGTTGGTTTGAGGCCCATATTGTGTAGGCGGCACAAGTTTGCTTCGTCGAGGAAGGTGCAAGGGCCGAACGGATGAGCTGGAGCTTGCCCACCTTCGCTGCCAACGATGGCCGGGGTCAAGAGGTAAATGGTTGTGTTTTGCTCACGGTCAAACCACCAGTCTAGCATTAACTGGTCGCCATAACCGGCGGCCATGAGCTGCTCGGCATCGGTTGGCGTGGGCCAACAGGGGCGGCGCTGGCACATGGCTTGACATTCGGAGCAGGTACAACTGGAATCTGTCATGTAAGCAATTATAACGGAAAATGACGTGAAGGTGTGTCTGTGGCGATTCTTGGCTATAATTCGGTAGTTTGTGAGTTGAACGAAATCATGACGGATGAATTAAAGCAAGTACAAGATGCAGCAGATGAACTCAGCCTGGCAGCTTTGCTGGAGGGTGTTTTATTTGTGTCGAGTGGGCCAGTTTCGGTGAATCGTCTGGCGACGACGTTGCAAATTACGCCTTATCGGGTTGAGCAGGTATTGCAGGAGTTAACGGCCGTTTACGAGACACGTGGACTGCGCTTACAGTGGACTGGTGATGGGGTGCAGTTGACGACTGCGCCGCAGGCCAACGAAGTCATCGAACGCTTTCTTGGCCTGGAAATGAGTTCGCGCCTAAGCCAGGCGTCGCTGGAAGTGCTGGCAATTGTCGCTTATATGCAGCCGGTGACACGGCCGCAGCTTGACCAGGTGCGTGGTGTGAACTCCGATGGTGCGCTGCGCACGTTGCTGAGCAAGGGGCTGGTGCAGGAGATGGGGCGTATGGAAACGCCGGGGCGGCCGATTTTGTATGGCACGACGGCGGATTTCCTGCAACATTTTGGCCTGACGACATTGGAAGAGCTGCCACCGTTGGCTGGTGATGAGGAAGAGTAGTGGGGAAGAGGGAAGAAGGAAGAGAGAAGAGGGAAGAGAGGGTAGAGGGTGGAAGAACGGTTACAGAAATTGATGGCTCATGCCGGATTGGGATCGCGTCGAGAGATTGAGAAGTGGATTGAAGCGGGGCGTGTGATGGTGAACGGCCGTATCGCTGCTTTGGGCGATAAAGCCAATCCCCTCACGGATGCTGTCACCTTAGATGGCGCAGAACTGGACTTGAATCGGGAGCGGATGATTTACATCGCCCTCCATAAACCGGCTGGTGTCATCTCTTCGCTTGAAGATGAGATGCAGCAGGGACGGGCCACTGTGCGCGATATGATTGACGTGCCCGGACACCTTTACCCGGTGGGGCGGTTGGATAAGCAAAGCGAAGGGTTGATGTTAATGACCAACGACGGCGACCTGGCTTATAAACTGACCCATCCTCGTTACGGACATGAAAAAACGTATGATGTGACTGTCGCCGGCGATATTACCGACGCGGCATTGGAAGAGTGGCGTTGGGGTGTGATGCTCGATGAAGACGTGACGGCTCCGGCAGAGATCACGGTTTTAGAACGGCATGGCACGCATACACGCCTGGAAGTGATTTTGCACGAAGGAAAAAAACGACAAATTCGGCGTATTGCTGCCGGGCTGGGACACCCGGTTTTGCGTCTGGTACGCTTGAAAATTGGGCCATTGACCCTGGGAAGTTTGGAACCGGGCAAATGGCGCTTTTTACGCCCGCGCGAAGTGTCTGCCTTGCGCCGTACGGTGCAGGAAAGGGCAAAAGGCGAAGCGCCGCGTAAACCTTTCACCGATGCACAACGTTCCCCACGCGATGTACCACGTCGCACAACACGAAAACGCAAAGGAAAATAAAATAGGTTGATGATTACGATGACAGTGATTGCAATTGATGGCCCGGCAGCTTCTGGAAAGTCCACGATTGGACGGATGTTAGCAGAGGCGCTGGGCTATTTGTTTTTGGATACAGGGTTTATGTATCGGGCGGTGACGTTGGCGGCGCTGCAACAAGGGGTGGATATACTGGACGAAACGGCCGTTACCACGCTGGCACGCTCTCTGGACATTGACGTACAAGCCATTACCGGACACGGAGACGGCCGTCATTACACCGCTCTCCTCAATGGCAAAGATGTCACCTGGGAACTGCGCACGCCACAAGTGGATGCCAACGTCTCGCAAGTGTCCGGCTATTTAGGCGTGCGCCAGGAAATGGTGCGCCGCCAGCGTGCCTTCGGTCGTCGTGGTCATGTCGTCATGGTAGGCCGTGATATTGGGACAGTCGTCATGACCGATGCACCGCTGAAGCTGTATGTCACCGCTTCCCCGGAAGAACGTGCCCAGCGCCGGTGGCGTGACCGGCAAACACAAGGGCATCAGGCGGATTACGAAACCATCCTCGCCGATGTCATCCGCCGCGACAAGTTTGATAGCAGCCGCGAACATTCTCCAATGCGGCCAGCCGCCGATGCGGTCGTCATCGACACCACCGGACGACCGCCGCAGGTTATCGTTGACGAAATTTTGGCGCAGGTTTCTGTCATCAATGCGCGTTAATCAATGAATTGCCCGTTGGCAATTGTGAAGGGTAAATATGGCATTATTTAATGAAATAGACCTGACAACCTTTGCCGGTGGGCGTATTGTCGGCATTGAGCCAGACAGTGTGGCTGCGGAAATTGGGCTGCAAATTGGCGACGAATTGCTGGCGATTAACGATGAGAAAGTAGAAGACGTGATTGACGTGCAGTTTTACAGCGCCGATGAATCGCTGGAGCTGCTGGTGCGGCGCGGTGAAGAATATCTGCTTTTCGAGGCAGAGCGGGCGTATAACCAGGCGTTGGGTATTGAATTTGCCCATCCCACGTTTGATATTGATATTCGCCGTTGTAATAATTTGTGCGAGTTTTGCTTTGTGCTGCAAATGGCTCCCAAATTTCGGCGCACGCTTTACATTAAGGATGACGATTACCGCTACTCGTTTCTTTTCGGCCACTTTGTGACGCTTACCAACCTCAGCGAGCATGATTGGTGGCGTATTGAGACGATGGGCTTGTCACCCCTGTATATTTCCGTCCATGTCACGGACACAGAGATGCGCCGCAAGTTTTTGCGAAACCCGAACGCGCCGGACATTATGATGCAGCTGCGCCAACTGGCGCAATGGGGCGTTGAGATGCATACGCAGTTGGTTGTTGTGCCCGGTTTTAACGATGGCCCCTGGCTGGAACGCTCTGTTCGTGAATTGGCGACGTTATGGCCGGCAGTGCAGTCGATTAGTGTTGTGCCGGTTGGTCTGACGCGTCATCATAAATACACGATGCGCCCACACACGGCAGCGGAAGCGGCCGTTACCCTGGATTTTGTCGAATCGTTACAGCCGCAATTCCAGCAACAGTTTGGTGTGCGTTTTGCTTACCCGACTGATGAATGGTATCTGGTGACGGGGCGCGAAGTGCCTGCTTTGGCGGCATATGATGGGCAGCAGTTGCAGGAAAATGGGTTAGGCAGCGTGCGCGATTTTTTGGATGAATGGGCGGAGGTGCAGCAAGAAATTGGTGATTGGCGCACGGCCAATGAGCCACATTTTCGTTATGCCTCGCTCACACTGGTGACGGGAGCCTTGTTTGCGCCGGTGCTGCGGGCGGCAGCGGCGGCATTTGCTGACTTGACCGGTGTCACGGTGGATGTGCTGCCTGCTGTCAATCAACGCCTGGGGGAGACGATTACGGTGGCCGGGTTGTTGATGGGGGGTGATGTGTTGGCGCAATTGCAAACGGCCGTTTCCCGCGACCTCATCATCCTTCCCCGTGTCATGTTTGACCATCCAGACACCATTGCCCTGGATGACCTGTCGCCACAAGATATTGCCAATCAACTGCAACGCCCAATCGCCCTGGCCGATACCATGGGCGACGTGTGGGATGCGCTTATTGGCGAGTCAAAAGTCTTGTTTCAGCCGGGAAAAACGCTGGATGGCCCGCTTAACCTGCGCGTGCTAAACGACGATGATCTGGCTGGCAACGCGCATATGTAATCACCTATGACTTGCGCTGTTCGGCCATCATTTCGCCCCGCTCGGCGGCGCGATAATACAGGTTTTCGGTTTCGGTTAGCGCGTCGTTTAGTTGTGCGGGCACTTTTTCTTTTAGCAGTTCTGGTAACATGCCCACCAGACCCAGCCCGGCGAGAAATAGTTTACGGGGAAATTTAACGGCCGTTGCCACTGTTTTTCTACAATTCATCTTACTCCAGTTCCTTGTCTACAATTTCCATCATTCTACTCTGTTTGCGCGTTGTCGGTGTCATAAAATCAGGGTGACGAATGTCGTTTTTTATGCGTGCAATTGTTGCGCCAAAAAGCGTGCGGCTTGTCGTTCTGCCCACCATGGAGAATGCCCATTTTTGTGAGTGGTGTGTTCCCAAAATCCAACATGCCCGCCATGCTCTGTCAGCGCCAGATGCAAGTATGGATTCGCGTGAATGGTTGCAAAGGGAATATCTGCCACGCTAAAAAGTGGATCATCCAGGGCACGCAGCAGCAGCGTGGGAACACGAACATCGGCCAGGAAACGGCCGCTGCTGTTTTGCAAATAATAATCCATTGCGCTGTGAAAACCGTGCAGCGGTGCGGTCAATCGCTCGTCAAACTGCCACAAATCACGAGCCGCCAGCACATCGGCAACGTCCACATGCCCGGCCAAGGTGGTGGCCTTGGCCTCTACTTTGGCAAACAGGCTGTCCAGGAAATGTTGGCCGAGCAGTCGCCCCGCCAGTCGCCGTAATATTTGCGAACCGGCCATCAGGTCGAATGGGGGAGAAATGGCGACGGCGGCGGAAAGGAAACGGCCGTTTTCTCCCACATATTTCAGCGTTGCATTGGCCCCCAGCGAAAACCCAACCAATCCCAATGGCGCATCAGGATAACGCTGCGCCAGCCAGCGCAAAGCAAAGGCCACGTCATCAGTTGCCCCGGCATGGTAAAAGCGCGTGGTACGGTTCATCTCGCCGCTGCAAGAGCGAAAATTCAAGCCCACAGCGCGAATGCCGCGCTCTGCCAACTGTCGATACAGTTCTTGCATGTAGCCGCGCTGTGCCGATCCTTCCAGCCCGTGCAGGGCTAACACGCATGGCGCGGCCGCATCTATGGTTATGCCCGGCACACTGGGCAGGTCAATGTCCAGGAAATCGCCATCTGGCGTATCCAGGCGTTCCCGTTGGAATGTGAGGCCATGGGTCGGGCGCAAAAAGGAGGCGGCAATGCTTTGTGCGTAGCCATTTTTCACGCCAACCATTGGCGAAAAGGGTTCAATGTAAAAGTTATTGTTTGTCATCATAGTCTCCGTCGCGAAGGTTTGTGTAACGAGGTGCGCTAACTGTTCGCTTCGCGTGACACCGTTTATAATCCCGCTTATGAACAGAAGCAACGGATCACAGCCAACATTGAATTTATGTACTGATCAAACACGCCGGGTGTTATTGCCGGGTGTGTACAATTTACGTCATGTCGGCGGGTATGAAACGCGAAACGGCCGTTTCACTCGCCCAAACGCCTTTTTCCGTGCCGACAGCTTGCACCGCCTTGATAAA
Organism: Ardenticatenaceae bacterium; assembly: GCA_020634315.1. Classification (GTDB taxonomy): domain Bacteria; phylum Chloroflexota; class Anaerolineae; order Promineifilales; family Promineifilaceae; genus JACSRF01. The sequence continues at coordinate 156,802 of JACKBV010000006.1, forward strand.
AGCGGGCAGCAGCAGTTGTTGACGCGCGGTGTACGCACCATCATTGATTTGCGCGACCGCGCCGAACAGCAAGAACTGCCCAATCCGCTGGCAGACTCGGCTCACGTCGATTATCGCTTTATGCCTTTGTATACCCACTGGGATGATTTGGCCGCAGGCACAACCGAGGTAATCGGTGTTGCCCAATATTACGCATTGCTCCTCAGCCGCTGCGGCCCATCCTTTGCCGAAGTCTTTGCCGTAATGGCTCAGCCAGAGGCTTTTTCAGTTTTGGTACACTGCGCTGCGGGCAAAGATCGCACCGGCCTTGTCGTGGCGCTGCTGCTCGAACTGGCGGGCGTGCCCGACGAAACAATCGTCGCCGATTATGCCTTGAGCTATGGATACTTACAGCCGATATTGGATGAATTTCGCGCCAGAGGGGTCGCCGACGGGTTTACTGCTGAGGAGTACGAGCAAATTTTGCTGTCACCGGCTCCGGTCATGCGCCAGACATTGGCCTGTTTGCACCAGGAGCATGGCGGCGCACGCGCTTACCTGCATCAACATGGCCTTTCTGAGCAGCAGTTAGACAACCTGGTGGAACAAGTGCTGTCCTAAAGGGGACAGTTTTGAAAGCGCGAGGAATTTTCTAGAGACGAGCACTACTTGATCATAAACCAGGTAGTGCTCGTCATTTATGCGTCACTTTCCAGCAGGTTGTTTCTCGGAGCTTCCGTTTTTGGCACAAGCAGGGCGTGCAGCAGATCAAAGAAAAAGAGAAACCCACCCTGCACGATGATGCCTTGCCCCTGCCCGCGCCAATGCGGATTATCATGCCCTTTGCGGCGTGCCAGCAGCAGCCCGCCCAACACATATAGAACGTCTAAACCGGTGTTAATCCACAGCAAACGGCGCAAATTGCGGCTTTCTTTGTGCAAGGTTTGCGCTGTGTTGGCCTGCGGCTGCCGGGCGCGGCGTTGCGTGCCGTATTTGCCAAAGAGAGCGATGAGCAGGTTAACGATACCCCAACCGGCAAATTGTAGGCCGATGCCGCGCTGACGTGCATCTGACCGGCGCTGCAAAGCTGCACCGGTGGTGATGCTGGATACGGCCCAGGCGAGCAGCCGTTGTGTTAGCTGGCGGTTAAAATCCCAAATGGACATGGTTATTCTACTGTTTCTACCAGCAGTGTTGCTTCGCCTTTCACCACGTCTTTGCCATCCTGGTTGAAGCAGCGGGTGAACAGGGTCAATATGGATTTCTCCGGGTCCCAGTCGCGTACTTCGACTTCGGCGGTGATGGTGTCGCCGATGCGTACTGGCCGTGTGAAGCGCACGCTTTGGTTGAGATAGATGCCGCCAGGGCCGGGGAGCTTTGTGCCGAGTACGGCCGAAATCAGACCAACGCTGAGTATCCCATGGGCGATGCGTCCCTGGAAACGTGTTTTTTGCGCGAATGCTTCGTCCATGTGGACGGGGTTGGTGTCGCCAGTGACTTCGGCTACCAGATCGATGTCACGCTCGCTGACTGTCTTGCTCAGTTGTGCTTTGCTGCCGATAGAAAAAGTTGGTGTTGTCATGGTGTTTAAATTCCTGTTTGGTAATGGTTGAAAGTGAAAATTCTGTTTGTTGTCTTATTGGAGGGCGAAGGCAACGGCCGTTTCCGCATGAATCTGTGTCGTATCAAAAACCGGCACAGGGCTGTCCGCCTGATTCACCAACAGCCCAATTTCCGTGCAGCCGAAAATGATGCCTTCCGCGCCGCGTGCTGCCAGGTCGGCGATAATTTCCCGGTAGCGAGTTCGTGAATCCGCTTTGGTAATGCCCAGGCAAAGCTCGTCGTAGATCACATCGTGAACCACTTGTCTGGCCGGAGCGGGTGGGGTGAGCACTTCCAGGCCATGCTGTGTGACAAGCCGACCTTTATAAAAATCCTGCTCCATCGTGTAATTTGTGCCGAGCAGGCCAATGCGGTGCAGCCCTTGTGCCTGAATTGCCTGCGCCGTAGCATCGGCGATGTGCAGCAGCGGAATATGGATGGCGGCCTGGACTTCATTCGCCATTTTGTGCATAGTATTGGTACAGATAATCAGTAAATCAGCGCCACCGCGCTCGACTTGCTGGGCGGCCTGGACCATCATGGCGGTGGCTGCTTCCCAATTTTCTTGCTGCTGTAGCTGTTCGATTTCATGAAAATCGAAGGAGTAGAGCAAGCATTTTGCGGAGTGCAGTCCACCCCGCCGTTGTTTGACTGTTTCGTTAATGAGGCGATAGTAGGTGAGGGTGGATTCCCAACTCATACCGCCTAACATGCCTATTGTTTTCATAGCTGGCAATTATAGGAAAGTGGTCATGGATTGCCAATGTGCAGTGCGTGGGTGGGTAAGGAAACGGCCGTATCTCCTGTCGATAAATAAGCTTTACTATTAACACCATCTTTACAACGGGGTGCCTGCGGCAGTCTATAATGGGAGCCACAGGACGTAGATTTGATCACTTTGAGGAAAATGTGGATGGCTAAGCGCGAATTTCATTATCGTTGGGTGTGGGAACTACAAGCCAGCCCACAGGCTCTATGGCCGCTTGTGGCCGATACCAATCGTTTTAATATGGACACCTTGTTACCGTCGGTAACGCAAGCCGCGGCCATAGGCAACGGGCGGCGACTGTTGCGTTTTCGCCTGCCGGTTGTGACCTTATCTTGGGAAGAGGAGCCGTTTAACTGGATTTATCCGTCGCAGTTTGGCGTGGTGCGTCGCTATCGCAACGGGCCGATTCGGCAGATGATTGTACAGGTTGACCTGGAACCGCTGCCGGATGGTGGCACGCGTGCCACGTATCAGGTTTGGGCTGAGCCACGAAACATTTTGGGCTTGTTGGGCATTCCTGTGGTGATTGGCCTGATTTCGGCGCACCAATTTGCCCGTGTGTTTGCTGCGTATGATGCACTGGCTGTGCAAAACAAACTGCCGGTGAGCCAACCGCTTTTCCCCCGTTTTGTACCAGGGGGACGTGACCGTTTGTCCCAAATTCGGCAGCAGCTTTTGGCGGATGGCGTGAATGCGCATTTGCTGGCGCAGTTGGTGGCGTTGGTGGCGGATGGGGATCAGGTGACGTTGTCGCGGTTACGGCCGTATCAACTGGCCGATTATTGGGCAGCAGACCGACGCGAAGTTTTGGAACTATTCTTGCTGGCAACGCGTGCCGGAATGCTTGACTTCCAATGGGAACTGATTTGCCCCATGTGTCGCGGCGCAGAACACAAAGCAGAGCATTTGGCGGACATTGAAGCAAATGTGCATTGCAGCAGTTGTAACATTGATTTCGCGGTGAATTTTGATCGCTCGGTAGAGCTGACATTTCGCCCCAATCCCGCTATCCGCAAAGTTGAAGCAACCGATTACTGTGTGGCCGGCCCACAAACGACGCCGCACATCATTGTGCAGCAGTTGTTACCGCCACACGGCTCCCAAAAGGTGCAGCCCGTGTTGGAAGCGGGGCAGTACCGACTGCGTGCGTCGGCTTTACCGGGGAATCAACTGCTACAGGTTGCCGCGGGCGGGGAAAGTATGGCGATCTTGCACGCTGTGCAAGATTGGTCGGTGCAAGTGCCCCAGCTAAACACGATGCCTACGCTGCAATTTGCCAATGAGACGGATGAAGAGCAGTTGTTGATTTTGGAGCGGGTTTCCTGGAGTGATCAGGCGGCAACGGCCGCGGAAGTGACTGCCTTGCAGCGTTTTCGCGATCTTTTCTCTTACGAAGCGCTGCGCCCGGATACGCAAATTTCGGTGGGGCGGTTGACCATCATGTTTACTGACTTGCGCGATTCCACGCGGATGTACCGCGAAATTGGCGATGCGCCCGCTTTTGGTCTGGTGCTTGACCATTTTGACGTGCTGCGTCAGGCGATTGATATGTATGAGGGGGCTATTGTCAAGACAATTGGTGATGCTGTCATGGCGGTGTTTCCCCGGTCGCTGTCGGCGTTGCAGGCGATTTTGCAAGCGCAGCAAATATTGGCGGATCCACCTGGCGAGCAACGGCCGTTACTCCTCAAAGCAGCCATTCACACCGGCCCGGCAATTGCCGTTAACCTCAATGAACGGCTCGATTACTTTGGCACAACCATTAACATCGCTTCGCGCCTGGAGAAGTTTGCCCAGGGTGGCGATGTGATTTTGTCGCAAGCGGTGTATGCAGACCCGGAAATCGGCCGTTTCCTCGCCGACACCCCCTCACTAAGCGCGTACTCCTTTAGCGAACGCCTCAAAGGGTTTGACGAAGATCGCTTTGATTTATGGCGCATCGAAATGAAATAATGTAGTGGTTCCCAAACGACATGGAATCCTCTATAATGGGCTTAGCCTTGGAGGAGTTTCACATGTCAATACGTACTGTTTACTTACTTCGTCATGCCCAAGAGGATCGTGATAACCGCGCTGATGTATGGGGTGGTCCTCTCACACGAACCGGAGTGGCTCAAGCGCAAGCCGCTGCGACATTTTTGCAAAACGTGCCATTTACCGTTATTTATGCCAGTACACTGCGCCGCGCACGCCACACAGCAAAGTACATTGCCCAATATCATCCCGGTGTGCCGTTAATGGGCACTAACCTGCTTTGGGAATGTATTCCGAGTGTTCCACACCTGTCATCAGACACAGCCAATCTCATTTCGCCGGAACATGTGCAGCAAGATCGAGAACGAATAGCCCTGGCCTATGAACGGTATTTTAGCCCGCCGGAAAATGGGACAGAGCGCCACGACCTGATTGTTTGTCATGGCAACTTGATTCGCTACTTTGTCTGCCGCATTTTGCATGCGCCATTAGAGATGTGGGTGAATCTGGAGATGTGCAATTGTGGCTTGACACGAGTCGAGATACGGCCGAACGGCCGTCGCGTGCTGATTGCACATAACGAAAGCTGCTATTTGCCAGAATCCTTGATTACATTTGTCTAAAATCAGGGGAAATGGGCATCCGAATAGCGGAGGTTGCGCTCAAAAGCAAGCTCGCTCAGTTCACGGTAACGAAAGTAATCGGCATTGCTGGCATGCCAACGAAGGCGGGCTTCCCTCTTCTGGATGCCCGCCTTCGTCACTCACTTTAGCCTGTCAGGCATCATTGTTCCGCTGAAATAGACAAATAGACATTGCTGATCGACTGCGGATCAGCGGTGAACATGTGTCCACTGGTGGCGTCGGCAATGCGCTGCAAAATGGCTTCGTCAGCGTCTGCGCCAAAGGCAATGGGGAAAATCTTGATGCCGTCGGCTTCGGCGTTGCTGGGCAAACAAGTGGCAAGCATCTGATTTTCGGTGACATACCCCACTGTATCTTCGCCATCTGAAAGCAGTATGATGCCGTACAGTCGGGATTCTCCTGTGGCGATGTCGTCTTCTTGTGTTTTCTCAATGGTTTCCACGGCCTGACAAACTGCTTCGTAAAGGGCGGTATTGCCAGAGGCCAGTAAGCCGTTAACACGTTGTGTTAACCCCTCGACCACGTCACCAACACGCGCCGGCGGTTCCATTAACGTGACAATATCGCTGAAGATCATGATGCCTACTTCGTCGTTGGCATCGAGACGGCTGAGAAATTCGGCCGTGGCGGCGCGGGCTGTGCGGATTTTTTCGCCTTCCATGCTGCCCGAAACGTCAATGACGAGCAGCATCGTCGCTTTGCGTTTGTTGATGGTGAAGATGTCGATGATGGCCGCGCTAATGTCGGCGTTGGGGCTGGGCAGCGGTGGAACTGTCGCCGGGCTGACACGTGGGTCTGTGCCATTTTCCAGGCTGAGCGGGGCACGCAAAGGAATGCTGGTGTCTAGTGGGCGCAAGAAGTTATCTATGGCTAATTCTTGTTGGTCACGAGCCAGGAGGTAATCACGGAAAATGGCGGCTGCTTCTGCTTCATCATCGTCAACCCAGTCAGCATTGTCGAGAATGCAGTAGGGATGATCGGCCCAAATGGTGCCACCGGCCGGGAAGATGAAGACAAGTGGGAATGTGAGTTCGTCGCCACGTTCGATGTTGAAGCGCAGTACGTCGGATTCGGGGGCAGCGGCGGCGTGTAGATAGCTGGTTCCCTGGCGGGCCATCAGGTCGAGCAAAGCGGGGGCTTGACGGCCGTATCTTGACGTATTTTGCTCTAATTCTTGCATCGCCGTTTGCACCTTGTCGCTGTAAATGTCGGCAGGGGTCAGATTGTCCGTTTTGCCCGCAATGCCGTAAACAAAGCTGGTCATGGCGAGCAGCCCGGAATTGGCATAGGCAGGGTGTGAGTGGCCGAAGCTGAACTGTCCCCATTCGGGACGGCCGTAACTGGCCCAACCTTCGGGGTCAGAAGCAAGCGCGACAATGGTGTCCCAGCTAATGGGTGTATCCGGCCAGCCAAGTTGTTCTGCCATTGGCCGCCACATGGCAAAGCCAAGCGGGGCATAGATGGTTGGTTGGCAAGATTCGCTGGCGATAGGTTTGTTGATGCGCTGGCGCCAGGCATCGTTGGCCTGGTCAACCCAAGATTGGTCGCCAGGACTCCAGGCAATGGGCTGCGATGTGCCATCGAGGATGGCGTTGAGAGAGCCACCGGAAGTGACGTGACTGACTTCAACAACAATGGCTTGACCAGAGCTGGTGGTTTTTCCGGCAGCGTTGAAGTTGTCGACCACCTGGTCGAGCCAGTTTTGCTTGGTGTTTGAAGAAGCAAGTGTAACGAGAACAGTGCCTTCGGGAACGGCCGTTGCTGCTGGTGTATCGCCACTGTCCGTGATGACATTGCCGTCATTCAGATTGTTAATGGCTTGCACAAGGACAATGGCGCCAATAGCGACCAGCGTCACCAGAATAATAATGGCAAAAACAATGCGGGTTCGGGACATGTTTTCTTCCTTTTTGTTATATGTGTAGGAACATTATTGCCCATTATAGCAAAGGGAAACAGACATGTTTATGGCAGCAGCGTCAGCAAAAGCTGGGCAAACAAAATTTTGACAATGGTTGCAATGGGAAACACCAACGCATACCCGATATTGGGCAGCTCGTTTTCCGATTGTTCCAGGGCAAAGCCAAGTACGGCCGGCTGCGTTTGCAATGCTGACAGCATCCCAATCAACATGCCATATGGGATTTTCAAGACCTTATATCCAATCCACAGTGTCACAAAAGCCGTGACACAGGTGATAATTGTGCCTGCCAGGAAAATGGAGATGCCGCCACTTTGGGCGAAGGTCGTGAAAAATGTATAACCAGAGCGAATGCCAATGCCCGCCAGCAGTAAGATGAGACCAACCTGGCGCAAAGTCAGGTTGGCGCTGTAGGGCAGATTCCAAACAAGCGGGCCGGTGCGGCCAATGGCCCCCAGCACCAACGCCACAATCAGTGGGCCTCCGGCAAAACCCAGCTTGAACACCACCCCACCCGGCAGCGGAATGGGAACCAGGCCCAGCAGCAGTCCCAATGTCAGCCCCAACCCAAATGAAAGCAGGTTGAGTTCGCTCAGGGCTTTGTAGGAATCGCCAAACAGATGGCTGACTTCGCTCAAATCTTTACGCCGCGAGACGACGCGCACACGGTCGCCCAATTCGAGCATGGTGTCGCCATGAGCCAGCAGGTCAATGTCGCCGCGGCGCACCCGCGTGACAATCGCGCCATGTTCTTGCGGCAGGCGCAGCTCGGAGAGGCGACGGCCGACAACGGCCGGATTGGAGACGAAGATGCGGCGATAGTCGTATTGGCTGCGGTCAAATTCCAGATGGATGTCGGTTAACTCGCCCAAAATGGGAACGGCCGTTTGCACATCATCCGGCGTGCCCACAATACTGAGCAAATCATTGAGCTGCAAAACCGTGTCTCCCGTTGCCAGGGAAATTTCGTCGCCTCGTTGCAGCCGCCCAAAGACAACATTCCAGTTATACCGCTGCCGCAGTTCGCGCAAAGAAGCGCCTACCGTTTCCGAGCGGGTGACGCGCACAGTTTGCGTGTATAAATCCTGCTCCACCAGATGAAATCCGCCCATTTTTTTTGCTTCTACACTGTAGTTCACTTTGAAAAGGCGCTGCATAATGGCAACGGCCAGAATCATGCCGAGCACGCCCATCGGATAGGCGACAGAGTAACCGATGACTGGTTCAGTCAGCAGTTGATCGAGCTGCCCGGCGGGGGCCGTATTGCGGATGGTGTCCAGCAGACCGGCCAACGCTGGCGTGTTTGTGAGACTTCCGGCAAACATTCCGGCCGTGATGGTCGCTTTCAGCCCCAAAATAAAATGGGCAGCAATGGTGATGAGCGCGGCCAGCGTCAACATGCCCACGACAAACAAATTATCGCGCAGCCCCTTGCGCCGGAATGAAGAAAAGAAACCAGGCCCACTGCTAAGGCCGACGGTGTAGACAAAGATAACCAGCCCCAAGAGAAAGATAATATCGGGCAGTTCCAGGTCAGGATGCAGCGCTCCGGCCGCCAGGCCAACAAACAAGACGGCGGCAACACCAAGGCTGCTCCCTTTTATTTTGATACGGCCGATGGCATATCCCACGGCCAAAACTATAAACAACAGTAAAAGCGGGTTGTCAATCAGTATTTGGATCATAAGCTCCCTCGAAGTGTGGGGATTAGGGAATTCGGGAATACAAGTAAGATTCCCTGACCCCGGCATCAATTTTAGTTTTGTGTGAAAAAGTTCAGGACACGCTGGCGAAGTAGCTCATCCGCTGCGCCAGTGAAGTAGTGGGGTTGACCTTCGTAAGTATAGCAGGTTACAGATTTGCTGCGAGTGCGCAATTGGTCACATAGGTCGGCTGACCAGCTAAATGGCACTTGCCCATCGGCCGTGCCATGATGGATGCTGATCGCTGCTGTTATGTCGTCCAGGTAATTGATGGGGGCGAGGCGGGCCATTGTGGCCTGAGGAATAGCCAGTTCTTCTTGTCCGGAACGGCCGTCTGTCCACTCAAATATTTTCTGATGATTCAAATACTCGTCGGCGCTCATCGAGCCATACAAAACGGCGGCACGAATATCCTGGTTGACAACAAGCACACGCAGCGCAACGCCTCCGCCCATGCTGTGTCCCCACAAGTTAATGTTTGTGGGATCAGCCAGTTGGAGCGGCCCAACTTCTCCACCTTGTTTTTGCACGAGGGCAATCAGGTTGAGCACATCAATGGCAAAGCCAATTCGCAGCGGGTTTTCGCCTGTGTCTGATGGGGGATAGTTGCGGTAATTGGGGTGAATGACCAAAAAACCGGCGTTGGCTAACGAGTCGGCATGTGGCGTGGTGTATGCTTTTGTCGTGTATTCAGATGGGTTCACATAGCCGTGCAGTAATAAAACCACCGGCAGCGGCGCGTCCACATTTTTGGGGACATTCATAAACCCGTAAACGGTGAGGCCGTCACTGGGATACGTGATGAGGTAGCGGGTGAAACGGGGTAATTCTTCGATAACTTCGACGATTTGCAGTGTGCCATCGCCATAGCTGCGTGTGCGCAGGTCGTCGATGGTGTATCCGGCATATGGGTCAGGGGTTGGTGTGATGGTGGGGGTGAGTGTCGGGGGTGGGGTGTTGGTGGGAAGGGGAACGGCCGTATGCGTTGGCGGGATTGTTGCGGTGGGGTCTGGCGTCGCGGTTGGAAATTCCGGGACGGCCGCCACCGGCATGAGCGTCGGCAAAACCACATCTTGTGGGGCAGTAGCCAAAGGAAGGCAAGCCGTTAAAAGAGCTGTCCATCCTACCCACGCCAATAAACGGAGACGGATACGGCCGTTCATCATGTCAGGTCAAAGAGAAAGTGTGGCCTGGTGATAATCCAGGCCACACTTTCTGAAAACTATTAAGATTCAGGTGACAAAATTACCGGCAGATACAACTGGTAAGAGCTTGTCTGAGAATTGCTTGTCTCAAGCGTAACCGTCGTTGCCACTGCTGTGTCAAACGTGGATGTGAGCGTGACATCAACGCTGTCCGCTGCACCACTGCCAATGGTCACAGTTACGGTGAGTGCGGCGCTTGCCCCTGGAGCCAACGTCGGCAGCGTCCCGGCAGAGACAGCCCACGCGGATGCGCCAGTTGCGACGGTGAAGGTGTCCGTTACCGTGCCCGTGTTGGTGACGAGCAGCGTGTAGGTGATTGTTTCGCCAGTAAGGCCAACACCGGTTGTGTCGCCACTGACCTCAATATCGGCCGTGCCGGAAACGGCCGTTGTTCCCACACCACTATCACTTAACGATGGCTCTCCCACGGACGTTACCGTTAACAGGAAGGAGTCTGTATCTGTCGACACAGCATCCGCTGGAATAGATACCAGCACCTCAACTGTTGCCGTCATACCCGCCGTCACACTAAGTGGTGAAGCCGTTACCAAAGTGAGCGCCCAGTCGTCAGGGATGAGCGCCAATGTGTAGGCATCGTCTTCAGAGCCAGTATTGCTCACGACAAATGTCTGCGTTGCTTCGCTGCCCGGCATACCACTGGCGGTACTGTTGCTAACCACGACATTGTAATTTGGTCCCACAGGCAGCGGCCACGCATACGCCCCACGTGAACGGGTGAAAACGACCAATGCCGTTGCCCCATAATCTACCCGCAGTTCCCAAATCATGGCATTGGGCAGTCCGGCCGTGAATTTTTGCCAGGTTGGGGATGCTTCATTGATGTTATCGGTGTAGTACAAGCCCCAGTCGCTGCCAGCAAATACTTGCTGCGGCCAGTTTGGATTAACAATGATGGCATTAATCGGGACGTTAGGCAGGTTTCCGGATTTGTCCACCCAGGTAAACGAGCTGCAATTTGCCGTACATGTAACCTGATAGACATGTCCTGGTTGCCCCGGAGTGTTCTCATCAAAACCACCCAAAGCAGCATAACCAACAGTTGGAATAAGGGGGTCGGTCGCTACATTCATGATGGGGCGGTTGGGGAGAACGGTGTTGCTTCCGGTCACGTTTACCCAGGTAGCAGAGTTCGCCACGCCTTGACCCATGTTGAAGCCATAGTAAACGTTGCCATCCAATGTACCAGCGATGGCAATGGTTTCATCACTAACAGAATAGTGCAACTGCTCAATGAAAGAACGGTCAGCTAATGTACCTTTGGTCAGGTCAGGGCTGTTGACGTACCAACTGCTAGATGGCACTGCACCTTGTACGGTTTCCCAGACACGATACGAACCAGCGATCATATGTGTACAACCGGTTGCCGGACAGTTCGCCCAGGCCATGTCATACGGGAAGATGAAACTGCGTCGATCCCCTGCCCAGGCACCTGAGGCCACCAAGAAGGGGCCAAATGGGCCAGTTGTAGAGACTTTGACATTACCATTTTGGCTTTCTTGATACCAGCGCTGTCCGAGTACCGGCTCAATGCGAGCGTACATGCCGTCGCCACCGGTACGCAGTTGCCACATAGCGGGGCCAGGATCACCTGTCCACACGTAAACGGCCGAACCGTTGTCCTGTGCGCCAGCGTTGATCCCTGGTTCGGCAGAAGTGGCGAAGTTTGCGGTCACATCACCACCATAAAACTCAATCGTTCCCAATGTGTCATTCAAATTGATGAATGTGACATCGTTCGGGTCAGCCGCATCGGCATTGTGGGTGACGTAGGTGCCACCATCACTACCGGCTAACATTGTGCTGGACGAGTTGCCGACAAACGCGCGGGCATGGTTGTCAACGTGTACCTCGAAACCGCCATTATAGCCACAGGTGAGGTTGTTGAATGTGTCGCCACCATCGGTGGAACGGTAGATGTCGATCATGCTGAGGAAGACCACATCGGGGTTGTTCGGGTCTACGCTCACGCCAGCGTTATACCAGGTTTGCCCGATACCGCTGGTGCAGCTCAGGAAATCGGCGGGTGTGGCTTGTTGAGTCCAGTTGTTGCCACCATCAACGGTACGCCAGACACCGAGGGTGCCGCCGGAGTTGGTGTTGTCGGCAACTTGTGCATAGATCACGTCCGGATTACTGGGCGAGATACCCATGTCAATACGGCCAACTTGGTCGTTGCCGGGAACGCCGTCGCCCGTTCCGGTGGGCCAGCCATTGTTCAGCAAATTCCAGGCAGCCGGGCAGCCACTGGTGGGCACGGTTGTGCTGTAAACGCCATTGGCGCCGGTGTTGTTCAGGTCAGGCTGAACGGCCGTTGCAAAACCACGCGTGCCGACAGCCGCATACAGCGTCGTCTGGCTGACATCATCGCGAATAAGCAGGCCCGTGATGTCTTGCCGCTGGTCAAGGAAATTGTTGGTGTAACAAGGCCCTTCCCAGGTATCACCGGCATCGTAGGAGAAATAAAGGCCAGTTTTCGTTCCCACAATGACATTGTCGCTGTCGCGTGGGTCTACCTGGACTTTACCGATAGCTTGATATTGCGGGAACTCGCCCGCTGCTTGTGGATAAACGGGGGAGAAAACATCCGCCCCTTTAATTTCCCAGGTTGCACCGCCATCACTGCTTTTCAGCAAGCCTGCGCTGCCAAAAGACCAGGAACCATAACGCAAGTCGCCAGTTCCGGCGTAGATGGTGTTATGATCATTGGGATCAAGCAGCAAGTCGCCAATCGCGATAGAGGTCAGCAATGGGTCATCGGTGATAGGTGTCCAGACCGTGTCAGCGCCACAGCAGTTGGTGGTCTTCCAGACACCACCGCCATCAGAACCAGCGTAAGCAATGGTGGGCGAGACAGGATCGCTGATGATGACGTTGGTACGGCCGGCTGCTTCGCCATAAGGAAAACAGTTTTGGCAGCCATTCATTTGCAGAGGCTCCGGGCCAAGGAAAGTGAATTCATTCGGGTCTAGTGTGAGGGGGGATTGGGCGCTGCGGCTATAAGCCACATCACCAGCAGGCACGCCTTCAGGGATTGTTTTGTCCACTTCGGCGGCAGCCAGCAACCATGCCGGATCATAATAGCCGGTTGGATAGCTGGCACGGATAGCGAAAAGGTCGCCCATTGCTTGATGCATCTCGAATTCAGCTGCTTCTTCAGAGATGTATTCATCACGCTCAGGGCCGGTGAGTCCAACTAGATCAGCACGTGCTTGCCGCGCAAGCTGCGATTCGGTCTTCAATGATGTGGAAGAAAACAGCAGCAACGCGCCCAGAAGGACAACGCCTAGCAGCAGCACCACACCAACGGCCGTTTTTCCAGTAGATATTCGCATATGTATTCTCCTTTCCGTTCTCTTTTGGCTTATTGTACCCGTGTCGGTGGGATTTTCGGGCACACGACACACTCTACGCATGACGCATTTGTCTCGCGCGTGATATTGTACAAAAAGCACGCAAAAAAAGCGCGTTAAATAGAAAAATTGTTTTTAGCCCGTGATGTTCGGGGCGAAATCGGCCAGGAACGTGGCTGGGATGCGAATGGGACGGCCGTTTTCCAGGTCAACCCACACCCACAGCGCCCGCGCACGCACCAGCAATTCACCATCAGTTGCCCGGTGAACGGTGTAATGGCGCACTGCCGAAGTCCGCTTTGGGTCAGATACCCAGGTAGAAATGTCTAACTCATCACCCAGCACAGCTTGCTGCCGGTATTCGATGCGATATTGGCGGGCGACGGTACCAAAGCCGTGGGCTATCATGCGCGACATGGGCCAGCCGTATGCAGAAGCTACGTGAATGCCACATTCCTCCAGATAAGACAGGTAATTGGCATTGTTTACGTGCCCCACCGAGTCAAGATCGCGCCATTCGACGGTGCGGCGCAGCGTGAAAACGCCGGCTGGTGGTGCTGGCGGTTCGGGAAATTTTTCGCTGTTGGCCGCTGGTGGCGGTGCGCCTTCGGGGAAAAAGGCATCCATGAAAGTGGGGGGAATGGTGGTGGGGCGTTGACTGGTGATGTCGAGCAAAACCCAGTCGGTGTGTGCGCTGGCAACGAGGTCGCCGCTGTCGGCGTGGCGGATTTCGTACATGCGCCGCGAGCGCACGCGACGGAAATCGTGAATCCAGGTTTTGACCGTAATGCTGTCGCCGTAGCGTAACGGCCGTTCATAGGTCACATTTGTCTCGCGAATCAGCCACATCAGGCCGAGTTCTGCGTAGCGAGCCATGTCATACCCGGCGGCTGCCGAGGCATCGAAGGCTGTTTCCTGCATATAGCGCAGGTAATTGGCATGATTAACATGCCCATAGGCATCACATTCATAATGACGGATGCGAAATGTGCGTTCATGAATTAGAGGCATGGTTTGTGTTGTTCTCCGGCCAAATAGGATTTAGGAAGCGCTGAATTTCCAGCAAATAGCCGTTGGGATCGCGCAGGAAACAGTGGTAAATGTTGAATTTTTCGTTGAGCGTGGGCGCTTTCTCGAAAACAACTCCTTTCTGGCGTAAATATGCATACCATCCATCGACATCGTCGCTAACCAGCGTCAGGATGACACCTTCGCTTTTCTCGTTTGTGCTGAGGTGCTGGCAAAAGCCAAGGAAGGCGCTGCGGCCCACCCGGTAGATGCGGCAAGCGCCCTGGTCAAGGATGAGAGGAAGTTCGAGAATGGTTTCATAAAAAACGGCCGTTTCTTGTAAATCGGCCGTGTACAAAAAAGTGACTTGCTGCGTAAATGGCTGGGGCATGGGGTACTTTGGGGGATAGCTGCGCTATAGTGCCTTGAATTGTTCAAATGGCTGCTGACACGCGTGGCAATAATAAATAGCGCGGCACAATGTCGGGCCAAATTCATTTTTGACACGGGTGTCCGTTGAGTTGCAATAAGGGCAGGCTGTTGGCGCGAAAAAAGTGACTTCAAGGCGACCGCCATGTCGTGGTGGTGGTGCCAGGCCAAAGGTTTTCAGCTTGACACGCGCTTCCTCGCTAATCCAATCGCTGCTCCAGGGCGGGTGCAGCGTCGTCTCTACGGTGACGTGGCTAAATCCGAGCGTGTGCAATCGGGTCTCAATGTCCTGGCGCATGACATGCAGCGCCGGGCAGCCAGAAAACGTGGGCGTGATGACCACCGTCACGGCGTTTGCCTGCTCATCAAGGCGCACATCACGGACGATGCCCATTTCGACCAGTGAAACCACCGGAATTTCCGGGTCGGCCACTTCGTTGAGCGCCTGCCAGATGTGCGCCATTTTCACCATGTCGCCTCCGGGTCGAAGCGGGCTACCTCTTGCATTTCTGCCAACAGTGGGGCGAGGTAGGGGCTGTGAATGGCCCGGTCAGCAGTGGGAGGTGCCGCCGCTGTGGGAATGGCGAGGTCGCAGTTGTGCAGAAACGGCCGTACCACTTGTTCCCATGCTTCTTGCCACACCGTTGCCGGAGGAATGACGCCGTCCGTTGTTAAGAACTCAGCGGCGGGCAGCGGCACAAAAAGCTGCTGCGCCAACGGCCAAAGGGTGTCCAGGGCTGTTTGGGTGCGTTGGTTGGATTCGGCCGTGCCCAGGCCCAGGCGCTTGAGCCAGGCGCTGCTGTGGCGGTAATGGTAAAGCTCCTCATTGCGCATTTTGGCTGCCGCCTGGGCAAGGGGTTGGTAGGTGCTGTCTACCAACTGCGTGAGCAGTACCATTTCGGCGGCGTCGAACAAGTATTGACGCAGCATGGTGAAGGCCCAGTCTCCTTTGGGATATTCGACAAATTGGGTGCTGCGGTAAACGGCCGTTTCGCGGAAAAAGACCAGCTTGTCCGGATCATCGCCGGTGAGGGCAGCATATAGCTCATACAGCAACCTGGCGTGCCCCAGTTCGTCTTGGGCGATGTTTGCCAGGGCAATGTCCTCCTCAAGAATCGGGCCGTGCCCGATCCATTCAGAGTTGCGGTGCGCCAGGATTAATTGATCGTCGGCCATTGCCAGCAGCCAGGTGCTCAGTGCGGTTTGGTGGGATTCATTCATTGTTCGCCTCATCCGTTTATTTACGATTGCGGGTAGGACTGACAAAGCCGTAGTAGCTTTGCTGGCGGTATGTTTTGTCGTGCGCCGGGGTAAAGAGGCTGTCGATGTCGCCCGGCTCGCTGCGCGTGATGGCGCTTTCGGGCACAAGCCACCAGACAAAAACGGCGTCTTCGTTGAAACGGCCGCTTTCCATGGCTAATTGCAAAGCGATCTGTGGCGTGGCGGCCACTATCTCGCCCACATGCCGCACAAATGTCATGCTGCGCCGCTGTGAGGTTTTGGTAAAGACGAGATAAGTTTGCGCATGGGTGGCAATGGGTGGCAGCGGTGGGACGGGGTTGGCGGCGATTTCCTCGGCGGTGATGGCGAAAACGGCCGTTTCCGGCACAACCCACAAACTAACCGCACTGGGGCGGCGCACAAACACATCACGCGCTTGCAGCAGCGCCATCTCTGCATCTGGCGCATGGACAGAACCAACCGCCTCATGCGCTTTGTGCGGGCTGTCCTGCTTGAATACTTCGTAACGGGGCCATTGTGTGTCCATACGGTTTATGCCTGCTGTTTAGCGGCGTAGGCGGCGACGGCTTCGCGCACCCAAAGGCCATTGTCATGGGCTTGCTGGCGGGCGGCGAGCCGCTCGGCATTCATTGGGCCATTGCCGCGCACAACCTGCCAAAATTCATCCCAATTGATCGGGCCAATTTCCCAGCTGCCGCTTGCTTCGTTAAATGCCAGTTGCGGGTCAGGAATGGTGAGGCCAAGCGCCAGCAATTCTGGTACTTCTTCATTGATAAATTCCTGGCGCAGCGTGTCGTTGGATTTTGTTTTGATGCCCCAGCGAATGAGCAGGGGGCTGTTGGGCGAATCGGTGTCGTGCGGGCCAAACATCATCAACATCGGCCACCACCAGCGGTTAAGGCCATCTTGCACCATTGCTTTTTGTTTGGGGGTGCCGCTGCTCATGTAATGGACGATCATTTCCTTGCCCTGTTTGTAGTGGAAGGTTTCTTCGGCGCAAATGCGTACCATTGCCCGCGAATATGGGCCATAGGAGCAGTGGGCGAGCATGGTCTGGTTTTTGATGGCGGCGCCATCGACCAGCCAGCCAATCCAGGCAACATCGGCCCAGGTGAGGGTGGGGTAATTGAAGATGCTGGAATATTTGGCACGGCCGTTTAACAGTGCCGCCAACATCTCTTCGCGGGAAATGCCCAGGGTTTCGGCCGCATGGTAAAGGTATTGCCCATGACCCGCTTCGTCTTGCACCTTAGCCATGAGCACCATTTTGCGGCGCAGGTTAGGGGCACGCGTAATCCAGGCTCCCTCTGGGAGCATACCGACGACTTCGCTGTGGGCGTGCTGCGAGATCATGCGAATGAGTTGGCGACGATACTCGTCGGGCATCCAATCGCCTGGCTCAATTTTCTCGCCACGCGCAATGCGTGTTTCAAACTCTTGTAGTCTGTCTGTGTCAACAGGATCGGACTGCATAAACTTGCCTCCATCATGCTGTGGGTTTGTGGGTGAGTGGTTCGTTGTCTGTTTAGTGTACCAAAAGATGGGGGCAAACGCCGCCAAAAGTGAAGAAATTTCTAAGATTGATCGTGCCATTACTTGACACATGATGTATAATTTTAGAACAAACGTTCGCAAAATTAGAACAACAAAAGCGGCTGGTGGGGAAGGGTTGTGGTAGTGGATTGAGGAGATACGAGACATGACAAAACAGCAGTTTGACAGGCGGCAGCGCCAGGGAAATGAGGGTTCGAGTTGGGGGGTGAAAGGGGTAACGGCCGTTTCCACCCCCATGGCTCTTGGTTTAATTTTATTGGTGGCATTGATTGCCTTTGAGATGTTCAACTTTGATACGACACGCTTCGCGCTGGCGAGCTTATTGGGCGATGTGCGCTTTGTCGGCGTGTCGTGGGCGGGCATTTTGGCGGTGGCTTTTTGTGCCATCGACTTTGCCGGGCTGGTACGCTTTTTCATGCCCGATGAGGGCACAGGACGCCAGACGGAATATTGGTATCTGACCGGGGCATGGCTGTTGGGCGCGACGATGAATGCCATTATGACCTGGTGGGCGGTGTCGCTGACGCTGCTCAATCATGATTTAGGCAATGAGATTCTCAGCCGTGCGCAGTTGTTGGAGATTGTGCCGATTTTTGTGGCGGCGTTAGTTTGGTTGACGCGGATTTTGTTCATTGGCGCGTTCACGGTGGCTGGTGGGTATCTGTTTGCCGGTATGGGTAAACGGCCGCAAACTGGTGTGTCGTCTATGTCACACCCGGCGCAGCCACAACGGCAGCCGCAAGCGGTTCGGGCGCAGCCACAAGTGGTGCGGGCGCAGCCGCAGACGGTGCGGGCGCAACCACAGACATTGCGGGCGCAGCCAAGACCACAATCGCAGCCGGTACAAATGCCTGAACCCATTTTGCCGAATATTGAAACGGTTCCCGCTTTTCTAGTCGAGGATGATGAGCCTGAGTTGATCCCATTTGATGAGCCAACTCCGGTTATGCCGCAGCCAGCGGTGCCAGCTACTGGCTTGCGCCCGCAAGGGGCGGCGAATACACGCATTCAGCGACGCCCGCCCACACCGGCTGCACGCCGTGCGCCTATGCCGATGGGTGCCAAGGGGCGTGGGCAGCGGTAATGGGTTGGCTGTGATTTGTAATCCATTGCAATTTGGAGAGTTGAACTGATGGGATATTACGATGAAATGTATCCGGCGATGCCTTTGCCGGTGTGGGAACCTTTGCGCATGGTGCTGATTTTGGTGCTGGCGGTGTTGGTGATTGGCGGTTTGGTGTTGATTCGGCCGCAGGTGCAGGCGCAGGCTGTTGTTGCTGTGCCGGAAACGGCCGTTTCTGACACAGAGCCTGCCCCAATCGTGGAAGCTGTGCCGGAAACGGCCGTTTCCCAACTTTCGTCTGTGTTTACTCCGGAAGTGCGCTATTGGGAAGATGAAATTGTTGCCTGGGCAGCGGAATTTGACCTGGACCCGAACATTGTGGCGACGATTATGCAGATTGAGTCATGTGGCGACGCAACGGCCGTTTCGCGTGCAGGCGCACAAGGGCTGTTTCAGGTAATGCCCTTTCACTTTGTCGCTGGCGAAGACCCGTTAGACCCGGACACCAACGCGCGGCGTGGGCTGGCTTACTTTGTTGAGCGGTTGCAGCAAACGGGTGGCGATGTGGGGCAGGCATTTGCTGGCTACAATGGCGGGCATGTGGCCGCTGCCGGTTCTTGGGAAACATGGGCGGCAGAAACGCGTGCTTACTACACCTGGACAACCGGCATTTATAACGATATTCAGGCGGGCTTGACGGACAGTCCGACATTGCGAGACTGGCAAACAAATGGCGGTGGTAGTTATTGCCAGCTTGTACATAGCAAATTAGGTTTAACGCCTTAATTACTCCTCCCTCTCCCCTTCCTTCTTTCTGGCAACAAGGCCGTGGCAGCTCCACGGCCTTGTTGCTTTTCATGGGGGGTGGATTGAAGAACAATGTATCTGACGTACAATATGAGCAAATTTGTAACAGACGGCCGTTTCCATCGTTACACAAGACGAAAGGCGCCTATGAAATCAACACAACCCGAAATAGAACTGGTGCGTCGTGCTGCCGGTGGTGATGCAAATGCGTTTGGCATGTTGTATGAAAGCCATCTGGATGCAATTTATCGGTATATTTTTTACCGGGTCAGCACGCACCAGGACGCTGAAGATTTGACGGAAATTGTCTTTTTGAAAGCCTGGCAAGCAGTTGCCGGGTATCAAATGGACGGCATCCCATTTCGCGCCTGGTTGTACCGTATCGCGCACAACACCGTTGTCGATCATTATCGCACACGCAAAGAAACAGAACCTTTAGAAAAACACCTGGCAATATCTGATGAGCAGATGCTCCTGGAAAAACAAGTATTGGTACGCGAAGAAGCGCAGCAGTTGGCGCGTGTCGTCGGCCAACTGGCTCCATTGCATCAGCACGTCTTAATTTTGCGCTTTGTGCAGGGCTTATCTCATGCAGAAGTGGCCGAGGTGTTAGGAAAAGGGGAAGGGGCCGTGCGAGTTTTGCAATATCGTGCCTTGAAGGAGCTACAGGCGCTATTGATGATAGAGGAAACAAAAAATGTCTGATCGAACAGAGGATTTAACCCAGATATTAGCTGCCTGTCTGGAAACAATTGAACGGGAGCCGTCACGTAAAGCCGAATGTTTGGCTCAGTATAAGGAATATGAGACAGAGTTAGTACCGTTATTGGCTGTGACAAATCAATTGCGGCAAGCACCTCTTATTACACCGACCGCTGAATTTCGGGAGCAAAGCCAACAGCGTTTGCTCGCCAAATTAGCATCTTCACCCCAATCTGTAACATGGTGGCAACGAATTCGTTACACATGGCAGCGTATTGTTAAGCCTGTATCGGTAAGGAGAATACGTATGAGTTGGGTTATTGTATTGGTAGTTATTTCATCCTTTTTGTTGGGCGGGGGAGCCATTGTCGCTGCGGATGATGCTGTTCCTGGTGACATGCTGTATCGGCTGGATTTGTCGTTAGAAGAATTACGGTTAACGATGACGACCAATCCGGCTGAACGCCTTTCGTTGTATTTGGCGTCGGCTGATGAACGCTTGCAGGAAGTGGCGGTGTTGGCTGATGAAGGTGCCGATGAAGCGCAATTAGCCGGGCTGTTGCAAGCATATGCTGGGGCGATGGATGGGGCTACCCGCGCGGTAAGCGGTGCCTCTGACGTTGATCAGGAAACGCTTTTGTCTATTTTAGATGAGGCGTCGGCGACGTATGATGCTGAATTGGATGATCTGCTGGCGACAACGGCCGTTTCCTCGACAGCGGGTACATTTAATGCCGGTGTAGATTGCACCGGGGTTATCTTGCACCCCAGGGGCCAAAGTTTGGCGGCGCAGTATGAAGTTCCCTATGAAGAAATCATGGACTGGTTCTGCTCCGGATTTGGCTTTGGCGAAATCGGCCGTGCTTACAGCTTGAGCGCTCAATATGGCGTGGATGTCAGCATCATTTTTGGTTGGCGCAATGAGGGATTAGGCTGGGGGCAGATTTTGCAGCTCCTTAATGGTGGCGGTGATCCGCAGCCCACAGCAACGCCGACGATGACGCCAACACCTCCTATCACGCCAACGGCGACGATGACGCCGACCCCGACGCCAACAGTGCCGGTAACGCCGACTGTGACCATCACGCCGACGGTTACGGTAACACCCACTGTTACCGTCACGCCAACGGTCACGGTGACGCCGACTGTCACAGTGACGCCGACGGTCACAGTCACCCCGACGGCCACAATTACGCCCACCGTGACGGGAACGCCTCCGGCTCCCACGTCGTGTACTGGCGTGGAGCCACATCCGGAAGGGGAGACGCTGGCGGATCGGTTTGGCGTGAGCTATGAAGAAATCATGGGCTGGTTCTGTGCTGGCTTCGGCTTTGGTGAGATTGATCAGGCTTATGATTTGAGCCAGGAAACGGGAACGGCCGTTGCCGATATATTTGCCATGCGTGACAGTGGAATGGGTTGGGGGCAGATTCGTCAGGCCCTGGCTAATGGAACACCTACCCCGACTCCTGTGCCTGGGAACGGCAATGGCAATAGTAACAATAACGGCAATGGCAACAGTAACGGTAATGGCAACGGTAACGGTAACGGCAATAACAACGGTAACGGCAACAGTAACGGTAACGGGAATAACAACGGCAATAGCAACGGGAATGGGAATTCCGGCAATAACAATGGCAACGGCAACAGTAATGGCAACGGCAATAGTAATGGTAATGGTAACAGTAATGGCAATGGCAATGATAAGTAGCCGGTAATGTAAATTTGTATTGGTTGTTGCCTGTAAACGGCCGTTTGATTTCGCATCAAACGGCCGTTTTGCTTTATCCGGGGCTGATCGGCTAATGAGAAACGGCCGTTCTGCGCCAACTTCATGTATAATCAAGCCGGTATTCACTTAACCACCCCGCAGCCCTCAATACCATCTGTCGATCAGTAACCTCACAAGTAGAACAGGAGCAGCAAATGAAAATAGGATTGCAAATTCCCTCATTCACCTGGCCTGGCGGTACGGCCGTCATTGCCGGGAAATTGGCCGATATTGCCCATACCGCTGATGATGCCGGGTTTGCCAGCATTTGGGTTATGGACCATTATTTCCAATTGTTAATGCTTGGTCAGCCAGAAGAACCCATGCTCGAAGCATACAGCGCCCTCACCTATCTGGCGGCACACACGAAAAAAGCACAATTGGGAACATTGGTCACCGGCGTGATTTATCGCCAACCCGCATTTTTAATCAAGCAAGTGACCAATCTGGACGTACTGTCTGGGGGACGTGCTTACTTTGGTGTGGGCGCGGCCTGGTTTGATCGTGAAGCTGTTGGCCTGGGATTCCCGTTTCCTCCACTAAAAGAGCGGTTTGAATGGTTGGAAGAGACGCTGCAAATTGCGCACCACATGTGGGGAACGCCAAACACGGCCGCCGTGCAGCCATACAACGGCAAACATTTCCAACTGCCGGAACCCATTTGCAGCCCTGGGCCATTGTCGCAGCCACATCCGCCAATCATGCTGGGTGGCATGGGCGAGACAAAGACATTGCGTCTGGTCGCGCAGTATGGGGATGCGTGCAATTTGTTTGCTGGCGCGGGTCTGGATGTGCTCAAGCATAAATTGGATGTGCTGCGGCAGCACTGCGAGGCGCTGCAACGGCCGTTTGCTGAAATTGAGCGTACCGCATTAGCCACTGTCCATCTGGCAAAAGACCAGATGCAGGCCGCCGATGTCTTGCGCACTTGCCGCGAATTGGCCGACATTGGCATCCAACACGTCATTTTCAACATGCCCAACGTTCACGACATCGCCCCATTGCAACAATTTGGCGAGGAAATTATTCCGGTTGTCGCGGAGTGGTAAATGGGTCGGGGTGGGGAGCCTGTGGTATAATTTGCGTATAATCATGTTATCCATTTGCTAAGAAGGAGATGATGAATAGGAAACGGCCGTTCTGCCTGCGGCATACCTCAGCGCAGAAATACCGTTTGCCTGAATAAAAAACTTATGAAGGGAGCAAACCATGCGTATCGAAATTCCCCGTGAGAGTGAGCGCTTTGGCGCTGTTAGCATCCACAGTGTGCAAAAAGTATTGGAGCTAGACGCCGGTCTCCAGTTCCAACAAAACGAAGCCCAAACATCCCAAATTATCCGCCGCATTTCCTACCAGCAGCTACATGGCATTGAAAAAGAGATGGCCGTCGTCGTTCCCATGCGCGGCGAGCGCATTAAACTGGTGCAAGGCGTTTTGTGCGGCATTCCCAACCATTGCCTGGTCATCATCATGTCCAATAGTTCACGGCATCCGGTTGACCGGTTTGCCATCGAGCGTGACGCGTTCCTGCGCTTTTCCCGCTTCACAGATAAGCGGGTCGTTGTTGTTCATCAAAAAGACCCGGCACTGGCAGCCGCTTTTGCGGCGGTTGGGTATGCGCAAATTTTAGACCCCAATACCGGGCTGGTGCGCAGCGGCAAGGCTGAGGGCATGATTGCGGCAACCATGTTGGCGCGGCTGCTCCAGCGCAAGTACATTGGCTTTGTCGATGCCGATAATTATTTTCCCGGCGCAGTGTTGGAATATGTTCACGAATACGCCGCCGGTTTTGCGCTCAGCAACTCCACCTATGCCATGACGCGCATTGCCTGGCACAGCAAGCCGAAAATCATCGAAGATGGCCTCTTTTTTGCCAAATGGGGGCGCACTTCGCGCAGTACCAACCTTCTCCTAAATCAGCTTTTGGCTGAATACACAGGTTTTGAGACGGAAATTATTAAAACCGGCAATGCTGGTGAACATGCGCTGACGATGAATCTGGCATTGAAGCTGCGCTATTCTTCTGGCTACTCTATTGAACCGTACCATTACATCAATTTATTCGAGCAGTTTGGTGGGTTGGAAGGGACGGTGCTGAGCAAAGACCTCATCTTGCAGCATGTCGATGTTCATCAAATTGAATCGCGCAATCCCCACATGCATGATACAGGGAAGGGGGATGAGCACATTGATGAGATGAAATATGCGGCGATGCAGGTGATTTATCAATCGCCGATTTGCCCCAAGAAGTTGAAAAGGCAGCTGCGCAGAGAAATTCGCGAAATGGAAGAAATGGAGCAGGTTTATGCGCCGGTGCGTTATTATGACCCGCTGGCTGAGCTGGATGATGGGGCATTTCGCGCGGCTTTGGTGGAACGGCCGTATGCTGAATTTTTCCCGCCACAACCCCATCTACACGTGGTTCCTTCGCCAATGTTGGTGGATGTGGAGGAAACGGTCGTGTTGCCACCCACCCCAGAAGCCCCACTGCCCACAAATGGCAAACCATAGACTCGCTGTAACTATTCAGCTTTTCTGGAAAGACATGTCAGGTTTTCCTCTAAGCAAACCTGACATATCTACGATAAATTAGCAATTTAGACAGAAAGGAGTGTTCATGCTTGTAGAAAAAACGACACAAACCCCCACCACCGTTCACTTAATCACCCACAATCATTGGGATCGTGAATGGATCTTCACCGCCAGATATGCCAATCGCTGGCTGCCCACCTTCTTCGACAACCTCTTTCAACGCCTCGACGCCGAACCCGACTATCGTTTTGTCCTCGACGGGCAAACCCTGATCATCGAAGATTATTTGCAGCAGCTGCCGCCAGACGAAGCGGCCGCCAGAGAGCGCGACATTCGCCGCTACGTCAGGTCGGGTCAGCTTTTGGTTGGCCCCGCTTACTTGCAGCCAGATTGGAGCCTGGTCAGCGGTGAGGCACTGGTGCGCAACCTGCTCATCGGCGGCAAAATGGCGCGGCGGTACGGTGATGTCATGAAGGCGGGCTGGCTGTTGGATAACTTTGGGCAAATTGCCCAGGCACCACAAATTTGCAAAGGATTTGGCATTGAGGGCGTGTTTGTCTGGCGCGGTGTGGAGATGCCGCCAGAATCAGTAAAAACGGAATTTTGGTGGGAAGCGCCAGATGGCTCACGCATTTTAGGCATTTATTTGCTGGACAGTTATCGCAACGCAATGGTTTTGGGGATGACACGCGAGATTGCCTTAGAGCGCATCGCCGCGCACAGTAAATTGCTGCGCCGTTTTGCGACAACGCCCAATGTGCTGTTGATGAATGGGTACGAGCAGGTGCCCCAACCTGATGACGTGCTGCCCATTGTTGCCGAGGCAAACGAACAGCTCGCGCCAGAGATGCATGTTTTGCAAAGCACGCCGCCCGCTTATCTGGCGGCCGTGCGCCAATATCAGCCGGATTTGCCGGTGCTGCAAGGTTATTTGTACAGTGGTCGTTATGCGCCTATTTTGAAAGGTGTTTATTCCAGCCGCAGCTATTTGAATCAGCAAAATAATGAGTGTCAACGTGAGTTGGAACGTTGGGCAGAGAAGTTCAACACGGTTGCCTGGGCATTGGGTTTTGATTATCCCGAAGAGCGGTTTGAACAGGCGTGGAAGACGCTGCTGCTCAATCATACGCATGATGATATGTGCGGCTGCTGTATTGACCCGATTGCCCGCGATATGCAGGATCGTTTTGCCGAGGTCAGCCGAATGGCGCGGGTGATGTCGTCTGAAAGTTTGCGTGCAATTACACAGGCGATTGATATGTCGGCGGGCGGGGAAACGGCCGTTGTCATTTTCAACCCCTCCTCACGACCGCGCCGCGAAGTGGTCGGCATCTCCCTTGAAATCCCGGAAGCCGTTGCACAATTCTCCATTTGTGATGAGAACGGCCACATCATCCCTTACCAATTGGTCAGCCGCATTGGCGACAAAACCGACCTCTATTTGTGGACGACGCACGTCATTCCTGCTGTGGGCTATCGCACCTATTTCGTGATACCTGAACACAAGAAGCCAGCGGCTTCGCCCCAGGTCACAGCTTCCGCCAGTGACCGAGTCATGGAAAATGAGTATCTACACGTCAAAATCAATGACGACGGTTCGCTGACTATCCGCGAAAAGATTCACAATGATGTGTACGAAAACCTGGGCTATTTTGAAGATGGTGGCGATGCTGGCGACACCTACGATTACTCCTATCCACAGCAAGATCGCATCATCACCAGTTTGGGCCAGCAGGCAACCATCACGCTGGAAATGGCGGGGCCGCTCCTGGCGCGTTTTCGTGTGGAGCTGACGCTGAAACTGCCGCGTGGCCTTAATGCGGAAGGAAACGGCCGTAACGAAAAAACGCGCAAAGTACCCATCATCTCTTACGTGGAGCTGGCAGCCAATGCCGGACACGTAGAGATTCACACCGTCGTCCATAACGTGGTGAAAGATCACCGCTTGCGCGTGCTGTTCCCCAGCGGCCTTCAAACAGACACCTCATATGCCGGAATGCCGTTTGATGTGGCTCGTTTTCCCGTTGCAGAAGTGTCTCATGGCGAAGATGTGCCGCCACAACTGCAAGGGTTGATGTTGGCGGGTCGCTATACGGTGCCGGTGCAGACACGGCCGTTTCAAAACTTCGTCAGTCTGGCCGACGACGACAGCAGTTTGACCATTTTCAGCAAAGGGTTAAGCGAATACGAAGTGCTGCCCGACAACAACACCATTGCCCTCACCCTGCTGCGCGGCGTGCGCTGGCTGGCGCGTCCCGATTTGCAAACACGCATCGGCGATGTCGGCCCACACATTTTTACGCCAGAGGCACAAGGCTTGGGTGTACAAACCTTTGACTATGCCATTTATCCACACGGCAGCAATCTGGCATTGGCTAATCCCCATTTTGAGGCGGATCGGCACACGCTCAAATTCCGCGCCGTACAAACCAACGCGCATCCTGGCCGCTTGCCTGTCGAGTATTCCTTTTTAGGCTGGGCCAATGAAGAACCGCCTGGCGGCTTAAAGTTGAGCGCCCTGAAACAATCTGAGGAAGGGGATGGGTTAATTGTGCGCCTGTACAATGCCCTGGATGAACCGGTAAAAGCGCGTTTGCGCGTTGCCGGGCATATCATAGAAGCCTGGCAAACCAATCTGGCTGAGGAAATTCAGGCCGTCCTGCCAGTTGATGAAGGGATGATCCCTGTGCAGGCGCGTGGCAAAGAAATCATCACCATCAAAGTGAAGCTGGAACCCTCACAACTCATTGAAGATTTCACGCGACATCGGGCACAGGTTTTGCTGCCATTGAGCTTCAATGGTCAGCCGCCGCGTGTCAAAACTCCGCCCTTGCTGACAACGGATGAGGTCACGGCCGAATTGCAGCGTGCGCGTCAACTCGAATTGGCCTTGCAAGCCATTCGCAGCGAAGCGTATATCTTGAACGAGGACATTGCGCGTCAGGCCGAATCAGACCTGGCGCAGCTTACCTTGCTGCAACGCCTGAAAGGGCGCGAGGCAACGCTGGCACGCCAGCATTACGAAGCGCGTATTTCGGCACTGCTCAATCAACAGCTGTTGGTGACAAACGAAATGGAAAGTGAACTCGACCAAATTGGCGAATCGCTGAATTGGGCGCGTGTGCGCAAACGGGTGGGCGAATTCCTGACGCATTATTATGAAGAGCAGTTGAAGCAAAAGTAACTTGCTGCGGATTGCAGATGACGCCAATCCGTTCATCTGCAATCCGCATTGAAAACTATGACCTACGTTGTTTTTTCAGATATTGACGGTACGTTGATTGATTTTCAAACGTATGCGGTGGATGAGGTGGCAACGGCCGTTGCCCAGCTCATCGCCGCGCACATTCCGCTGATCCTTTGCTCCTCCAAAACGCGTGCCGAGCAGCAATATTACCGCGACCTGCTGCACATCGCTGACCCGTTCATCGTCGAAAATGGCAGCGCCATCTTTGTGCCGCAACGGTATTTCCCGTGGGCAGCAGGCGGGCGGCTGTTGGATGGCTATGAGGTGCTGGAATTGGGGATAGACGTGACGCATATTCGCGCGGCCCTGGCTGCTGTCCGCGCGGCTACCGGCATCACCTTTCAAACCTACGCAGATTTGTCTGTGGCCGAAGTCAGCCAGATCACCGGACTGGACAGGGTTGCGGCGGCGCGGGCGCAGCAGCGCGAATACAGCGCGACCATTGTGACGCCATTAACGCCGCCCATGTTGCAAACATTGCGTGCGGCTTTGGCCGCCTATGGCTTAATGTTGGTGTCGGGGGGCAAGTTTCACACTGTGACGTCGGCGCAAAGTGATAAGGGAACGGCCGTTACCCATCTTACCCAGCTCTTCCAGCGCCATTTTGGGGATGTGACAACCATTGGCCTTGGCGACAGCGCCAACGACGCGCCGCTGTTGGCGGCAGTAGATCGCCCTTACCTGGTGCAAAAGCCGGGCGGCATCTGGCAAGATATGGGTGACTTAGCGGTGAATCGGGTAACGGCCGTTGGTCCGGCCGGTTGGCGGCAGGTTGTGATGGCGCTGGCTCCCCCCGCCTCAAATTTGCGCCATCATTGAATTTGCAATGCGCGGCGTTGGTGCGTGACCAGTTCGCCAATACCGGCAGCGGCGAGATCAACCAGTTCGTCTAACTGTGCGCGTGGGAATGGGGCTTTTTCGGCCGTGCCTTGCACTTCAATCAGCTCGCCAGTGGCTGTCATCACGACGTTGAAATCGACAGCGGCGGCGACATCCTCGCCATAAGCCAGGTCAAGCAGCGGTGTGCCATCTACAATGCCCACACTGATGGCGGCAATCTGGTGGGTGAGGACAGTGGCGGGCAGGTTGCCTGCTTCAATGAGCGGGCGCAGCGCCAGATTCACGGCGACCCAACCGCCGCAAATGGCCGCCGTGCGTGTGCCGCCATCCGCTTGCAGCACATCGCAATCTACAATTAGCTGCCGTTCGCCAAGTGCTTCAAGGTCTACCGCCATGCGTAAACTGCGCCCGATCAGGCGCGAGATTTCTTGGGTGCGTCCTTTGGGCCAGCGTTGTTCGCGTTGGCTGCGGCGGTGTGTGCTGCGTGGCAGCATCGCATATTCGGCGGTTAGCCAGCCGTGCGGCTTGGACTGGTGGCGCAGCCAGGGCGGGAGCGATTCATCAACAGTGACGTTGCAAAGAACGTGGGTGTTGCCAAATTTAGCGAGAACAGACCCTTCGGCCCAGGCGGTGAAGTGGGTGTCGAAGCTGATGGGGCGCAGGTGGTTGGGGAAACGGCCGTCTAAACGAGTCATAGAGGCTCCTTTTTCTGTCAGGATTATTTTTGCTATCAGAATTGATAGCCGATTGTAGCACAGAGTTTGTGTCAAAGCGGCCGTAACTGGTGGTCGGTGGTTCGCTGCCGGTCATCGCTGACTGATTCCCAATGTGATTTCTCGCGAATTGAACAGTGGCTTTTGTGACCGGTGGTACAGCTTTCGCCGGGCAAAGCCATCCTTACACAACCCTTACATTTCCTTTACGTGCCTCTTGTAATCCCCTGTTATTATCATAAATGTCATAAAAACAAGATTTCATTGGCGTGGCACGTGACCACGAGTAAACCCTTGCAGTGTGATTTAACCCAATGCGCTGCATGACTTGAGGAGTAATGCACATGACTATTACAGAAAAATTGGAAATTGGCGTCGCTCCCCGGCGAATTGAGGATGTATATGCAGATTTGCTGCAAGATAAGCAGCGTGTCATTGTGGACGTGCGTAATCGGGATGATTTTGCGCGTTGGCGGGTAGACGGCCGTTCCTCTTTACAAATCGTCAATATCCCTTACTTCGACTTTATCGAAGAAGAGGATGAATCCGTCGCCCAGGTTCCGGCTGCTGATGAGGTGCTGGTTGTTTGCGCCAAAGAAGGATCATCGCAGTACGTCGCCGAGATTTTGCAAGAGCGGGGCATCAACGCCACCTATCTGGCAGAGGGCATTCTCAGTTGGGGCGGTTTGTACGACACACGCACTGTCGTCGATGCGCCATTTGGCAAAGTTATCCAGGTAGCCCGTCCTGCACGCGGCGACCTCAGCTTTGTGGTCATTAGCGAGGGGCAGGCGGCTATCGTCGATCCGCTGCGCCACATTGACAACTATTTGCAGGTTGTCCATGACGAGCGTGCAACCCTGACGCACATTTTTGATACCCATGCCCATGCTGATCACATTAGCGGTGGCCCGGCATTGGCGGCAGAAACGGGCGCAGCTTACTTTTTGCATCCCTACGACGCCATTCATCCACTGGATATGCTGCCCGCAACATTACCCTATAACTATCTGGCCGATGGACAGACTTTCCAGGTCGGGCAGTTTACCGTGAAGGTAATCTGGTTTCCTGGGCATACGTTGGGGCAGGTGAACTATCTGTTTACCGCGCCAACGGGGCAGACTTATTTGTTTACGGGAGATGGCATCTTCTTGCGCAGTTTCGGCCGTCCAGACCTGGGTGGTCGGGGTGAAGCATGGACGCCCATTCTCTACGCCAGCCTTTATGAGCGCCTGCCGCAGCATGTCAATGATGACACCTTAATTTTGCCTGCTCATTTCAGCACGCTGGACGAAAGCGCGGAAGATGGCATTTTTGCTGCGTCGTATGGTCAGGTGAAAGAGCAAAATGAGGCATTGAAGCCGCGCACTTTGGCGGAGTTTACGGAGTATGTATTGGGCAATTTGCCGACTTTTCCCAAGGAATATGTGGAAATTAAGCGGGTGAATGCTGGTTTAATACAGCCTGATGAAGAGTTAGCAAGTGAGTTAGAATTGGGCAAAAATATTTGTGCGTTAGCTGACGCTTAAGATGAGGAGACGATTGCAATGAGTGTTACTTTTGACGAATTGTTAGATGTGAAAGGAGCCAAATGTCCGATGCCTTTGGTGAAGAGCCGCAAGGCGGTGAACAACCTGGGTGTGGGGCAGGTGTTAAAGGTGGTGGCGACGGATCGTGGTTCTGTTGCTGATTTCCAGGGGTGGGCTAAAACGGCCAAAAATATTGAATTGGTGGCGCAGGAAGAGGGTGCGGATAACGGCGACACGGTGTATGTTCATTATTTGCGGCGCACGAAGTAGTCAACGACAGACGGCCGTTTCTACGGGAAACGGCCGTTTGCTGTAAATCACTGGATTGAGGAGGTTGGGAAATGGCGTTAGATGAGATGGTGATGACTCAAATGAATGGTGCAGCTGCGCCTGCTTACGATGTGTCTGCCTTGTTGGCACGCATCGAAGCATTGGAACAGCGCGTCGGCGAATTGGAAGAATCCCCAGCACAAGACATCGAGGATCGTCTGGCAATGGTTATCTTTTCCGGCGATCTGGACAAGGCGATTGCCTCGTTCATCATTGCCACCGGCGCGGCGGCAATGGGCCTGGATGTCTCCATGTTTTTCACATTTTGGGGATTGAGTGTCATTAAAAAGAAGACCAAATTTGCTGACAAGACGATTTTGGAGCAGGGATTTGCGGCGATGCTGCCCGGCGGCAGCAAGAATTTACCTTTGTCGCAAATGAGTTTCTTTGGCGCAGGTTCGAAGATCATTCGTAAGTTGATGAAGGATCATGATGTGACCTCGCTAGAAGAGATGATTGGCATGGCACAGGAGTTTGGTGTCCGCATGGTGGCCTGCGAGATGTCGAAGGAGCTGCTGGGCGTCCATGACGATGAGTTGATCGATGGTATAGAATTTGGGGGAGTGGCGACGTTTATGGGGGACGCATCACGCGCTAAGGCGTCTTTGTTTATTTAACGGCGATCTGGCCCGGTGCGTGCCGCTGAATGGGTTTGCGCACCGGGTTGGAAACGGCCGTTTCCCAACCTCCCACCCACTTTTCCCACGCCACGCATTTCGTGAACCTTGAAAGATAAAGTAACCGGGCAAAACTCATGCTGCCTGCGTTCATTCTGTTTGTAGATAACAAGAGGAGTTAACATGTTTCGTTCATTATTTTCGCAATCATCTCAAAATAAACAACGTGTCACCGTGCAACAATGGCATCCCCAAGAATTGCAGCAGCGTCTGGCAGAGGGTGATACCACCCTGGAGCTAATTGACGTGCGCACGCCCGGAGAATATCAATACGATGGGCACATTGCCGGGTCACGTTTACTGCCACTTTCCTCCCTGATGCAGCGCATCGGTGAACTGCCAAAAGACAAAACCATCGTTTGCATTTGCCGTTCTGGCAATCGCAGTTACACCGCTTGCGAAATGTTGGCGGGGCAAGGGTTTGAGGTGGTCAATTTGAGCGGCGGCATGATTGGCTGGAAAATGTCTGGTCTGCCGCACAATTAAGCGTGACGCCATGACAGACAATTGCCAACGATTGGAAGCACGAGTCCACACTCCGCTTTTGCAGGGGAGTAATTTAGTCACCTTCGCCGTGACAGACAAGATCATCCTGGCCGGGCAGCCAGAGCCTGAAGATTGGGTGCGCCTGGCACAGCAAGGCTTTTCGCTGGTGGTCAATGTGCGCAGCGATCCGCAACGTGCTGCCGCGCAAGCAGATAAGGCGCACGCTGAAGGGTTGGCCTATCAACACCTGACTGTGCCTGCCTATGAGCTGGAAACCGCACACATACAGGCGTTTCGTGATGCGCTGGCTGCGGCTGCCGAGGGTAAAGTGTTGGTTCATTGCCGTACCGCGTCGCGGGTGGCGCTGATGTGGATGCTGCATCGCATGGTCAATGATGGCTGGAATCAGCAGCAGGCAGAAGCGGAACTGCAACAAGCTGGCTACAGTGATGATGATATGGATGTGTTCCGTTACTGTACGGAAGATTTTCTAGAACGAGCGTCAATGACAGACCTCATTCTTTCATAGGCAACGGGCACGAGAAAGTGCCCGTTTTACTTTGCGGTGGTTTTCTAATGATGCATTGGCGGCACTGTTTGTGGCGGCTGTTTTAGTTGGCTTTCGGTTACGACAAGCCCCAAACGAGACGTTAAGGGTGTTGGGGAATGGTGGAGCAAGCGAGGTAAGGTTGATATGGCGTTTTTGAATTCGGCAAAGAAGACACCGGAAAACCGGCGTGCATTTCAGGCGCGTCAATATTTTCCTTTTTTAGAGTGGCTGCTGCATTATCGGCGTGAGGATTTGACGGGCGATGTGCTGGCCGGGCTGATTGTTGCCATTATGTTGGTGCCCCAGGGGATGGCCTATGCGCTGTTGGCGGGATTGCCGCCACAGGTGGGGTTGTATGCCAGTATTTTGCCTGTCATTTTGTATGGGCTGTTTGGCACGAGCCGCTCATTGGCGGTGGGGCCGGTGGCGATTGTGTCGCTGTTGGTGATGACCGGTATCAGTCCATTGGCGGAGGTTGGCAGCGCGGAGTTTGTGCAATTGGCGCTGACGCTGGCTTTCCTGGTAGGTATTATGCAGGCGTTGATGGGCTTGATGCGCATTGGCTTTCTCGTCAATTTTCTCAGCCATCCGGTGCTGGCGGGTTTTACGAGTGCGGCGGCGCTTATTATTGGGCTAAGTCAGGTGAAGCATTTGCTGGGGGTGAAGCTGCCATCGTCGGAATCTTTTTGGGAAACGGCCGTTTCCACATTCCAGGCACTCCCTGAGACCAACATCACGATCCTGCTGCTGGGTGCGGGCAGTTTGGCCTTGTTATTCTATTTCAAGTATGGCCTGGGCAAACAACTGCGCCGCTGGCATGTGCGCGAAGCGCTGGCGATGCCCATCACAAAAAGTGCGCCGCTGGTGGTCGTTTTGTTGGGCACGCTGTTGGTGTGGAGCCTGGGTTTGCACGAAAGTGCTGGCGTGAAAATTGTTGGCGAAGTGCCGGCCGGTTTGCCATCCTTAACTTTGCCCACGTTTGACCTCTCCATCTGGCAGCGGCTGCTGCCGACGGCGCTGACCATTAGCTTTGTGGGTTACATGGAGAGCATTTCGGTGGCGAAGTCGCTGGCGAGCAAGCGGCGGCAAAAGGTGGACGCTAACCAGGAGCTAATTGGCCTGGGCATGGCAAATTTGGGGGCGATGTTGACCGGTGGGTATCCGGTGACGGGCGGCTTGAGCCGGTCGGTGGTGAATTTTGCGGCGGGGGCGAATACGGGGCTGGCATCGTTGATAACGGCCGTTCTCATTGCCTTCACGGTGATCTTCCTGACGCCCTTATTTTACTTTTTGCCGAACGCCGTGCTGGCGGCAATCATTGTCGTTGCGGTGGCGGGGCTGATCGACGTCAAAACTTTCCGCCATGTGTGGCGCTACAATAAAGCAGATGCCGCCTCTATGATCGTTACCTTTACTGCGGTGCTGGCGTTGGGGATTGAGAGAGGCATTCTGGTGGGCGTTGGTGCAGCCATTTTGTTGTACATCTGGCGTACAAGTAAGCCGCATGTGGCTGTTGTGGGGCGGGTTGGCGACAGCGAGATTTATCGCAATGTGCTGCGCCATCCGGTGCAAATCTGCCCGCATGCGGTGGTGGTGCGTGTGGATGAGAGTCTTTATTTTGCCAATACTAAATATTTGGAAGATACGGTGTTGTACCAGATTGCCGAACGGCCGGAGGTGACGCATTTTGTGTTGGTGGGAACGGCCGTTAACGTCATTGACGCCAGCGCTTTAGAGACGCTCGAATCCCTTATTCACGAACTGCGCGACGCTAACGTTGAATTTCACCTGGCGGCGATTAAAGGGCCGGTGCTAGACCGGCTGCGCCATATCGGGTTTGTCGATGAAATTGGCGCCGACCATATTCATTTGAGCACGCACGATGCCATGAAAGCGATTGGCTGTGTAGCTGCTTAGCTCGGCGTTGTGCTAGGGGGGGGTCATGGTTATTTGCGGCTCAGGTTCGGCCGTTGCCAGCTTGAGCCGCACAAAGACCATTGGCGCATAGAAGCTTACCCACAAGAGGGTGATGTAGTAACGGAAAATGCGCAGGGGGATTGCCAGCCACAATGGATCGGCGGGAAAGATGAGGCTGAGACCGCGCCAAAGGATAACGGTGACGATGATGCCTACCAGGAAACGGCCGATCCGCTGCCACACGCTCCCTTCGACACGAAAACGAACGCGACTGCCTTCTAATGTCAGGCCGATGCCTGCGCCTAAGAGGGAACCAAGCGCGGTAGCGACGCCTTGTACGGCCTCTAGCTCTGTTTCGGGGATGTAGCTGGCCCAGGCTACATTCATGTTGGGTGCGCCAATAATGAGGCGCACAATGATGTAGATGAGAGCGATGATGACCGGGATGAGGATGGCGACTAGCAGCCGATAACCAAGTATTTGCTTGGCGAATTTGGGCGCATACATGCGCTGCCAGAAGTAGTACCCCACCAGTATGAAAATAGAAATGAGGGTTCCGGCGATAACGTCGTGGATGAAATGTGCGCCGAGGTAAATGCGGCTTAGTCCCATGAGGATGACCATGGTGATGGCGAGCAGCCAACCCCATCCTTTGCGGAACCAGGCGGCGAGGAAGAGATAAACGGCCGTTGCCAACTGTGCATGTCCACTGGGAATGCCGTAATTGACATCGTGCCATAACTCGACATTGGGATCAATCCAAAAAGGGCGTGGCCCACGAAAGGCGTGTTTAATGACTACATTCCACGAATTGGTGAATAAAAAGATATAAGCTAGATGCTTACCCAGGCGTTTGTCGAGTGACCAATAAATGAAGGGAATTATGACGAGATAAAATTCTTCCAGACCGAGTTGGCTGATAAATGTAAAGAAGCCTGTTAGCTGCGGGTAATTAGCCTGAAGCCAACGCGTAGTCTCTAGCCCCGCATCTAGTAACGTATCCATCCTTTTTCTCCCTTAGTTTGCCAATTACGTGGATAGGTAACGTTATTGGCTCTTCCTGTTTCTCTTCCTGTGAAGGATTGTATCTCTGCCTGACAAAAACAGGCAAGCCATAGTCTGTTGGGTAGTTATCCTCCGGGAGGTTCAGAAACCTCCCGGAGGTTTGTTGCGTGATACCCTCCGGGAGGTTCAGAAACCTCCCGGAGGTTTTGTGTGGCGTGGCTTTTTGAGGGGGGTTCTCGTGGTGTGAGGGTTGGGCATTATCCTCCGGGAGGTTCAGAAACCTCCCGGAGGTGAGGGGGTTTTTGTGGTGAAAATAAAGGTGACAGAAGATGTCAGGATTGAAAAGTACACTATTTGTAGATGCGAAGGGAAAGGTAGAAGCTGACTTCAGTAACCTGTTTCGGAATAGCAGTGGAGGTTGTGATGCAGCAGAAAAGTCTATTAGATGGTAAGAAAGCTCCAGAGTTTGTCCTGACTTCGGCTGTGCAGCCGGTGCGTTTGTCGGCGTATCGTGGGCGGCAGGCTGTCTTGGTTTGTTTTGTGCCGGACTTTGCGCAGGCGCAGTCGTGGCGGTTGTTGATGGCGCTGGAACAGCTGTTGGATGCGTCGTTGTTTGTGTCTGTGCCGGTGTTGGTGCTGGGAAACGGCCGTTCCTTGACCCCAGCCACCCGCCTGACACACACATTGCGGCTGCCCTTCACCTTGCTCGCCGATGATGAACACAAAGTTGCGGCGCGATATGGTGTTACGGCCGAATCGTGTGCTTGCTTCCTCATTGACCAGGCGGGACAGGTTGTCTATGAGCAGCAGTTTGCTACGGCCGCTGCCCTGCATGTGGCCGATTTGCGGGCAGCATTGGGTCGTTTGTCGGCCGTGCGCCGTTCTGCCTGGTCACGGATGCGTGCTTTGCCCCATCCCGCCCTGGCAATGAGTTGATGGCTGTACTGGTGAATCCTCCCGGAGGCTGGCTTGGGAGATAGCTTGCGGGAGGTGTTGTTGCTTAATCGTTTTCAGCTTGATTATGCAATGCACTTGTGGCTGGAGAAGGAGATTAAGCGTGTGGCGAGTGTGACACGGCAGGATGTGGCTGGCTTTTTGCAGTTGGCGGCGGCAATTCCGCTGTGCCCTGCGGTGCAAGAATTTGTGCTGGCTGATGCCAATCAGGCATTGCCTGAACTGCGGATGCGTCAGATTCGGGGAGCAAAAGTGCTGCGTGTGATGACTTTGTAGGTATCTCTATCAAAAAAGATGCGTATCTTTCATCAAAAAGATGCGCATCTTTTACCGAAGAGATGCGCATCTTTTGCTCAAGAGATGCGCATCTTTTATCAAAGAGATACGCATCTTTTATTCAAGAGCTGGGCATCTCTTACTAAAGAGCTGCCTGTCTCTTTGGGAATGGGCAATGTGTGCTTTGGGTGGGGATGGGAAACGGCCGTTTCACCCAACATGTAAAAAGGATAAAGAAGATGAATGTAAATGTGTCGTTGACAGAACTCAATCAGTTTATTGTTCAGGCGAAGGCGGCGACGTATGTGGGAAACGGCCGTAACGCCACAGCATGTCGCATCGGATCGCATGACTTGAAATACCAAAACGGTGATTTCTCCTATCTCGACAGCTACTTTGGCGGCACGGACTTTATTGGGCAAGAGGTTGTCTACTATAAAGATGAGCCTGTCTGGGCGATGAATTATTATGGGAAGATTATCGAGCCGGAGACGATTACAGCCGCAGAAACAGGACAGATCATCAAAAACAGCCTTTCAAAAATGTATGAAGAGGGGCGTTTTTTAGGTGGCTTTGTCCATTCTGTGAATGGCGATACCTATGCAGATTTAAGTGAAGGTGATGTGGTTTCGTTCACAGGTAAGGAATGGATCGCCCGCAATGGCACAAGGGTTTATGAGCTTGTTTATCATGGGGGGGTGATTGTTTCTTGATGGCAAATGATAGAAAGAACCTCCGGGAGGTTCGGAAACCTCCCGGAGGTTTGTTGCAATGCTCAATGAGCTGCCAGTACATTGCGGATTTGATGCATGATTTCGGAGGGCAAAATGGATTTGGTGAGGTATTGCCGGGCACCGAGGCGCTGTCCCTGGTCGATTGTGTCTCGTTCTGTTTTGCCGCTGAGGATGATGATGGGGGGAGAGGAAACGGCCGTATTGCGCAAATAACGGCACACCTGAAAGCCATCAAAATGGGGCATAACCAAATCAAGCAGCATGAGATGGGGTTCTGCTTCATGTAATTTTTGCAGCGCTTCCAAGCCATCACCTGCTTCTGTTACCGTATAGCCAACTTGCTCCAACATATGGCGCAACACCATGCGCGTAATGGGATCATCGTCTACAACTAAAATACGCTCTTCCATTGTGGTACTCCTATCTGCTTTGCTATCGCCACTGTTGGAGGCTTGCGGTTCGCGTCACTTGCCGCAAGTATGGCAATAAGGTGTATTGTAAAAGAGAACCCCCTTTTTGTTATTGGCATATATCTCCTATTCGCCCCATCTGTGCCGGTACTTTTGTCACTGCCACCCAGGTGCGATCATTTATGCTTGCATGGGCTGATTGATCATGCTTTACTAACGGTGCAGACACCCGATTTACATGGAACAAAAAGGATGGCAAAAACATGTTAAACGGTATTCAGTACATTTTGGTCGGATTGGCGGCGGTAGCCGCAGGCGCAATCAATGCTCTGGCTGGTGGCGGCACGCTGATAACATTTCCGATGTTAACGGCCGTTGGTATTCCTGCTGTTGCGGCGAATGTCACCAATACAGTCGCTTTGTCACCGGGCTATTTGGGAGCCACGCTGGCTCAATTAGGGGATTTGCGTGATCAGAAAAAGCGTTGGCTGGTGCTGCCGGCAAGTGTTGTTGG
This sequence comes from Ardenticatenaceae bacterium, assembly GCA_020634315.1. Classification (GTDB taxonomy): domain Bacteria; phylum Chloroflexota; class Anaerolineae; order Promineifilales; family Promineifilaceae; genus JACSRF01. The sequence goes on from JACKBV010000006.1 coordinate 195,260, forward strand.
TGGTCTGGTTGGCGGCATTTTACTGTTAAATACGGGCGAGAAGTTGTTCCGCGACCTGGTGCCTTATTTGATTTTGTTGGCATCGGGGCTGTTGGCGGTGCAAGACCGGGTACGTGCCTGGCTGCTGCGACGGGCTGAGGAACGAGGAACGGCCGTTCCCACAGAACAATGGGCGGTATTGCCGGTAGCGTTAGCGGCCGTTTATGGCGGTTACTTCGGCGCTGGCCTCAGCGTCATCGTCCTCGCCGTCCTGGGCCTGACATTAGATGACAGCCTGACACGGCTCAACGCCTTAAAGCAAGCAATCTCCTTTAGCGTCAACATCGCCGCCGCTATCTTCTTCATCTTTTCCGGCAAAGTAGTCTGGTCGGCAGCCCTGGTTATGGCTGTCGGGGCCTTGATAGGCGGCGCACTCGGCGGCCGTTTAGCGGGTCGCATCAAACCATTGACACTGCGTCGGGTCGTCGTCGTCATTGGCGTCGCCGTTGCCGTCATCTACTTAGTCCGATAGACAACCGCACATAGAAACCTCTCGGAAGCATTAGCTTCCGAGAGGCTTACAACGGCTTATCCGCAGCGCCCATTTTCACAGAAACACAATTTTTATTGACAAAAGGTGTCATAAATAATCCTTATCCTTAAAAGTAGGAGGCTGTTTTTGTCTCCAATCCGCGAGAGGGTAAGGTTATGACTGATTTTCAACTGGTTTCTAACTTCGATCCGATGGGCGACCAGCCGACGGCAATTGCCGGGCTGGTAGATGGCTTGAACAATGGCCTGGCAGAGCAAGTGTTGTTGGGAGCGACGGGGACGGGCAAGACCTTCACCATCGCTAATGTGATTCAGCAAACACAGCGGCCGACACTTATTCTGGCGCACAACAAAACGCTGGCCGCACAGCTTTACGCTGAATTTAAGAGCTTTTTCCCGCATAATGCTGTCAGTTATTTTGTCAGCTATTACGACTATTACCAGCCAGAAGCATATATCCCCCGCACTGATACGTACATCGAAAAGACAACCGAGGTCAATGCCGAAATTGAGCGTATGCGCCTGGCAGCAACGCAGGCGTTGGCTACGCGGCGCGATGTGATTGTCATTGCCAGCGTCAGCGCTATTTATTCGTTGGGCAATCCGGTCAAATATCATCAGGCGCATGTGCAATTTTGTGTGGGCGAGGTAGCGCGGCGCGATAAGACGTTGCGGCGTCTGGTGGACATCTATTATGAGCGCAATGATTTTGACCTGGCGTATAACACGTTTCGTGTGAAGGGGAGTGTGCTGGAGATACGGCCGTCTTATGCCGACAACGCTTATCGCATCGAGTTTTGGGGAGACGAGGTCGAGCGCATTACGGAGATTGACCCGACTACGGGTGAGGTTGTTGCCAATCTGGAAGTGTTGATGATTCACCCGGCACGCCATTTTGTGACGAATGAAGAGGATGTGGAAACGGCCGTTACCCTCATTGAAGCCGAGCTAGAAGAACGCCTGGACGCCCTGCATCGTGACGATAAACTGCTCGAAGCCTACCGTTTAGAGCAGCGCACCCGTTACGACATCGAAATGCTGCGCGAAGTCGGCTACTGCCAGGGCAGCGAAAACTACACACGCCACTTCTACAATCGGCCACAAGGCGCACCTCCCTGGACATTGCTCGATTACTTCCCGACGATTTCCTCCTCGTGGTAGACGAAAGCCACATGACCATCCCGCAGGTGCGTGCCATGTATCATGGCGACCGCAATCGCAAGCAAACACTCGTCGATTACGGGTTTCGCCTGCCCAGCGCCCTCGACAATCGCCCGCTCACCTTTGCCGAATGGGAAGAGCGCATTTACCAGGTCATCTACACCTCAGCAACGCCAAGCTCCTATGAACTGGGTCGCGCCGAACATGTTGTTGAGCAAATCATTCGCCCCACCGGCTTGATGGATCCGCAGGTATTGGTACGGCCGATTAAAGGGCAGGTCGACGATTTGCTGTTTGAGGTAAAGCAGCGTGTCGCGCAAGGGCAGCGGGCACTCATTACCACATTAACAAAGCGTATGGCTGAAGACCTGGCCGCCTATCTTTCCGAGATGAACCTGAGCGTGCATTATCTGCACAGCGAAGTCGAGACATTGGAACGCGTGGACATTTTGCAAGATTTGCGGCGCGGCGTTTACGATGCAGTGGTCGGCATCAATCTGCTGCGCGAAGGGCTGGATTTGCCCGAAGTGTCACTGGTGGCGATTCTCGACGCTGATAAAGAAGGGTTCCTGCGCTCAGATACGGCGTTAGTGCAAACCATTGGACGGGCGGCGCGGCATGTCGCAGGGACTGTGATCATGTATGCCGACCGCGTAACGGCATCGATGCAGCGGGCGCTTGACGAGACGAATCGCCGTCGCGCCCGGCAGTTGGCGTATAACGAGGCGCATGGTATTAGCCCGCGCACCATTGAAAAGGGGATTGACGATGGGCGTTGGATGAAGGGAGAGGCGGCTGAGGCAACGCCATCTGTTGCTGAGCCATTGCCCACCTATGAAACGGCCGATTTGCTTGCCCATTTAGACGAACTGGAAACGGCGATGCGCAGCGCTGCCCAGGCGCTCGAATTTGAGCGTGCCGCCCAAATTCGGGATCGGATCGCCGCTTTGCGTGATCAACTGGTGCCTGTCAGCGCCTGATATTTGGTAAGATAAGAGATTCCCTCCTCCCGGAGATTTCTTCACCTCCGGGAGGTTCATTTTCAAGAGTATAAACCAGCCTCCGCGAGGTTTGTTTTCAGGAGCCAATTATGCAATATGGTATCGAGATTGTCCCTTTTGGTGAGTTTGGTGAACCGCAAGTTGTTGTGCAGCTCGCGCAAGCGGCGGAAGCGGCCGGGTGGGAAGCGGTGTGGGTGTGGGATCACCTGGCGTTCCCGTATGGGGTGGGGGATCCGTGGGTGTTGTTAACGGCCGTTGCCGCCACTACCACCCAGATCAAACTGCTCCCCGGCGTTGCCGCTTTGCCCCGTTACAAGCCACATTTGTTGGCGCGGCTGCTGACTTCGCTGGATCGGTTGAGTAACGGCCGTTTCATCCTTGGCGCGGGTATGGGAGCGCTGCACCACGAATTTACCAGCGTTGGCGAAGCGGGCGATTACAAAACCCGCGCCGCCATGCTCGATGAAGGGCTGGACTTGTTGACGCGCATCTGGAGCGGACAGCCAGTGACCCATCATGGAGCGCATTACACCGTGAATGATTTAACCTTTTTGCCACAGCCCATACAGCAGCCGCGCATCCCAATCTGGATTGGCGGCGATAGTGCTGCTGCTTTGCGCCGTGCGGCGCAGTGGGATGGCTGGATCATGGGCACAGTTGACGAGAACTGTGTGACAACGACGACGCCCGCGCAAATTGGCGAGTGCGTAGCTGCCATCCGGCAGCAGCGCACCAGTGATGCTCCCTTTGCCATTGCCGTAGATGGCGTCAGTCAGCCGAATGAGACGGCGCATGTGCGTGCCTACGAAGCAGCGGGCGCGACCTGGTGGTTTGAGGCGGTTTTTGGGCTGCGCGGCTCTGTTGACGAGATGTTGGCGCGTATTGCCGCCGGTCCGCCTGCGTCGCTTTAGCGCAACAGCAGCCGCAAGAAGGCATTGAAGAAGATTAATCCGCCGCACAACAAGGCGGGCAGGAGAAAGAGTGCTCCCCAACCGAGAAACGGCCGTCTTCGCCAAAATAAAGGTCGTGGTCGCATAGGAAACGGCCGTCTTGCTGGAAACGGCCGTCTTGGTCCTGGATGAAAGCGCCTACCGTGCATTGTATACCTCCATTCACCCCCTGCGGGGTGGGTTTGTTTTCATGATATGATGAAGGAACCGCGTTCCATATCTTCAGGGTAAGCGCCAGGTGTCAAGAATGTATGAAGCATTTGTAAAAAATCTATTGATGTTCTTCCAGGAACCGGATTCAGCCCTTTTGGATTTCGTGAGGGCTGTCGCTGTAACGAAAGGCAATTCCCAAAGAGCCAGTTTCTAGCCGCGTGTGCGGTACCAGGTCAACGTGGTGCGGATCGCTTCTTCGTGCGGAGTGACATGGCTGCCAAATGCCTGCGCAAACTGGCTGTGATCGACGACATATGGCTCCGTAAATTCATACATCATCTCATTGAATTCACGCATGTCCTTATTAAACATGCCCAGCAGCGACACCAGCAAACGGCCGGCTGGCCGTATCTTCACCGGTTGACCAATCGCCTGTGCCACCATGTCTGCAAACTGGCGTGTGGTTACTGTCGGCGCATTGGGCACATGCCATGCTTTGCCGAATGCCTCTTCATGTTCGCTCAATGTCACCAACGCCCGCGCAAAGTCGTGAATGTAAGTGTACGTATGTGGTAAATCCGGGTTGCCCAGCACATTAACAGGCTTGCCCGCCAAGGCTGCGGCAAACAAAATCTCGCCAAGAGCCGATGCCGTTACACGCGGCCCATAAAAATCAGAAGCGCGGCCAATTGCTACCTGCACTTTGCCTGCCTGATGTGCGTCGAGCAGCATTGTTGCCATCGCCGCACGGGTGCGCCCCTTGTGCCCTGTGGCCGCATAAGGCAGCCCTTCGTGAATGGGTTGCCCGTTGGTTGGGCCATACATGTACAAATTGTCGCCAAAGATCAGCCGCGCCTTTGTTTGCGCCACGCCCTCCAAAATGCCCTGCGTAATGGGAGGGAACTTTTGCGGCCATTCGTAATAGGCTGGCTGCGCACAGTGAAAGACGACTTCCGCCTGGGCGCATAACCGCGCCACGTCGGACGGATTGGTCGCGTCGCCGCGCACGATTTGGACGCCTGACGGCAAGGGTTCGCTGACTTGTCCGCGCCGGTTGACCAGTGTCAACGCTTTTCCCTGTGCCAGCAGCACTTCCATAATGGCTAATCCAAGCTGTCCAGTTCCAAAAATGACGTATTTTGCTTCTTGACTCATTGTTGTCTCCTTCAAAAAAGCCTCCCGGAGGTTCATCTTATGCGGTGAACGTTCCACTGATAACCTCCGGGAGGTTCCACTGGCGGCAGCCGGTGAAGTCTCCTCCGGATTGGATGGTCGGATTAGGACCTTTTTATTCGTCGTGGTCGGCGGCAGCCGGTGAAGTCTCCTCGTAAATCGGATTGTTAATCCGATGGTCGGATTAGCAATCCGACCTACGGTTTTTATTCATCGTGGTGAGCTGCTCATATGAAGTTTCCTGCAAAAATATAGCATGAGCACCCTTGCTCGCTATCAACCGTGTAACCCAAGGCTTCCCGCCTGCGCCCCTTTTCATTTGTTACGGCCGTTTAGAAACCAGGAACAATACGCAGTAAGCCGTAAAATCGGTGCAAAGATTTTGAGGGGATAGGCTGATTGGATGCATGATCATTTTCATTTGGCGCATATAATCATAGGAAATGGAGCGTTTGTAACTATGTCACTATCCCGGTATTCAAATTCCCCCATCTGGAGTGACAGCAGTAAGCGGCTGGTTGTCCTTGTCTTGCTGCTGTTAATTTCTTTGTTGCTGTATCGCGTGCGGCTGCTGCTGTTACCCTTTGTCATGGCGATGGTGTTGGCCTATCTTATTGATCCTGGGGTAAATGCGCTAAGTAAACGGCTGCGTGTGCCGCGTTTGGTTGCCATTATTCTAATTTACTTGTTGATTATAGCCGTGCTGATTTTGATTCCGGTGCGTGCTATTCCGCCTATTGTCGTGCAGGTCAATGCCTTTTTGAATAATGTGCCCCGCTATTTGCAAGAGTTAGGCGATTTTTTGCAGCAGCCGATCATCGTTGCTAATTTTGAGATTCCAATTGATGATTTGCCGTTGGAGCAACTATATGCCGGAATTAGCAGCAACTTGATTAATATCATCCAAACTCTGGGCGGGCGCTCGCTCAGTCTGCTGGGCAGTATTGCCAGCGCCACGATTTCTACGGTTGGTTGGACGGTGATGGTCTTGTTTTTATCCTTCTATCTGGTGAAGGATCATGAGTTGATGTTCCAGGCGATTATGGATTTAGTGCCCGAATCGTATAAGGGGGACATTTACTTATTGAGCGAGCAAGTGAGCATTACCTGGAATGCGTTTTTGCGTGGGCAGTTGGTGTTGTGTCTGGTGATGGCGACGATTGTTTTTGTGCTGGCGCTGCTGCTGAATTTGCCGAACCCGTTGACGTTGGCGCTTATTGCCGGATTTGCTGAATTTTTGCCGACGGTGGGGCCGGTGTTAGCGGCCGTTCCCGCAGCGTTAATCGCGTTGTTTCAAAGTGACGTCAGTTGGATCGGCCATTTTATGACGCCATTTTGGTTTATGGTCGTCATTTTAAGCGTGTATGGGATCATTTTCCAACTGGAAAATTATTATTTGGTGCCGCGCATTATGGGGCATCATTTGCGGCTGCATCCGCTGGTTGTGATTTTGGGCGCGGTGGCAGGAGCGAGTGTGGCCGGGTTGTTGGGGATTTTGTTGGCGGCACCGGTGCTGGCAACGGTGCGGCTGATTTTTTTGTATATTTATTGCAAGTTGACGGATCGGCCGCCATTTCCGCTGTTGGTGGTGGGGGAAACGGCCGTTTCTGCCACCGACGAAGAAGAGTAGTGGCTGGCAAATTTAAGACCACCCTTTTACAATTGCCGGGCGATAAGGAAAATCGCCATGAACATACAAGGAGATACAAATGAGCAAAGAACCTGAATACGATGATGAAACCCTGGCCGAGACTGATAATTTCACCGTTTGGCGCAGCCAGGAAGAAGACGATTTCGTTTATCACATTGAACTGGGGGGCGTTTCGCTGCACCTTTCTTCGGAAGAGTGGGAGGAGCTGGTTGTTTTGTTTAAAAGCGTAGCATAAGCGGAGGAGAATGAGATGCGGGAGGAAACAGTCGCGTATGTGCCGATGATTCGTGATATGGCTGAACAGGAACGGCCGCGTGAGCGTTTGCTGCAAGTGGGGGCGCAGGCTGTCTCTACGGCCGAATTACTGGCAATTATTTTGCGTACGGGCAGTGGCGGCGAGAACGTGCTGCGCCTGGCAGAACGATTGCTCAGCCAATTTCAAGATTTAGCCGGGTTAGCGCGGGCTTCGGTGGCCGAATTGACAAATGTGAAAGGCGTTGGCCCGGCAAAAGCAGTGGAAATTAAAGCCGCGTTGGAAATAGGGCGGCGTTTGATGGCGAGTGCGCCACAGGAACGGCCGCGTGTGACCTCACCCAGCGATGCCGCTAACTTGCTCATGTCAGAGATGATGTTTTTGGAGCAAGAACATTTGCGCCTGATTTTGCTGGACACGCGCAATCGGGTGCTGAACACGCCGACCATTTACATTGGCAGTTTGAACACTTCGGTTGTGCGTATTGGTGAGCTGTTCCGCGCGGCGATTAAGGAAAATGCGGCGGCATTTATCGTGGCGCATAATCATCCCTCCGGCGATCCGTCTCCTTCACCGGAAGATGTGAACGTGACGAAGCAGATTGTTCAGGCAGGAAAGTTGTTAGATATTGAATTATTGGATCACATCATTATTGGGCACCAGCGGTATGTATCGTTAAAAGAACGTGGGCTGGGCTTTGATTCGTAATCCGCAGCTTGTTCATAACTGGGCTGCGGGCTGTGCATGACGGAATATATGGCTAAAAAAGAGATCTTAATCAACGGGGCGTTGGGTGAGTCGTTTTCTGCCTATCGTCAAGACAAAAATTTGTACACCGCCGATGGTTGGGCGCCCTGGTGGCAGCCGACGCAAGAGGGTGAGGCGCATTGGAAGAACCGGCAGCCGGTTTTTAGCGCGTTTAAGCTGGATAATCGACCTGTGCAGCAGGTGAGTACGCCGTTTGGCACACATGTGGCCGGGTTGTGGCAGCAGGTTCCCGCCGCTCCCGAAAATGAATATGAACTGACGGTGGAAGGGCAGGCGTGGTCGAGTGAGGACACGGCTCCGGCCAGTAATCTGGAAGCGAGTGATGTCAATTTGCAGGTGGGTATCGATCCGACGGGGGGGCTTGATCCACACAGCCCGCTGGTGGTGTGGAGCGAGTTGTCGCAGCCGTTGAGCCATTGGCAGACGTTACGCGTTACGGCCGTTTCCGAGGCCAACGTCATCACCATTTACCTCAAATCGGCACCCAACTTACCCAAGCGGCAGCAGTCGGTTTTTTGGCGCAACGCTTTTTTGCGCCCGATTGGGCGGCACAAGCGCAGCATCAACATCGTCGGCACAGGCGATACACACATCAGCCTGGAACCGGAACGGCCGCAGCCCGGCGATTTAATCACAGCGACCATTTCCTCAACGCGCAACCATGAATTTGTGGCGCTGCGCGTGAAGCGACCGGATGAAGAGGAAGCGGCCGTTCTCTTTCGCGGCAGCACGCTAGATGAAGGGCGCACTTTGTGGCGCTACGAGTTTAACACCGATCAGGATGGCCTGTATGAGGTGCGCTTTGTCGGTGACGCCGGGGCGCGTTTGCTCTCTTTGCGTTTGCTGCAAGTGGCACGCGAAGTGCAAATGGTTCCGGCCGGTTCGCCGCGCACAGCTTATAAACGGGTGTATGTGCTGCTGCCGCCCACGGCTGATTTGAAGTGGCTGCTGGCGGCGGCGCGTGGGAGTTTTGACGGCCGTTTCACGGTTGGTTTTTCTGCTGATGATGCGGGTCTGGGAGAGTTGGAGAATCGGCGTGTGCTGGCTGTGAATCCCCACCATTGGCCGCAGGTGTTGACGGAAGCGTGGTTTAAGCAGCATTATCCTGGCGCGAAGTTTACGGCCGTTGTCGCTAACTCGCCCGATGATCTGGAAGCGTGGTTAAAGGGTTGGTTGGATGATGGCTAGGCTTTGTGGGAAACGGCCGTTTAACCGCTAAAACAACAAAACTTTCACCCGATTATTTGCCAAGCAAGGCACGTACCTTTGCGATCAGGTCAATTGGCATAAAAGGTTTCGACAAAAACTCAATCTCACTGGTCAACAGCCCATGTTGCATCACCGTATCATTTGTATGGCCGGACATAAAAAGCACCTTCGCTTGCGGGTAAAGCGCATTGACTTGTCCCGCCAATTCCCGGCCATTCATGACGGGCATCACCACATCCGTCAACAGCAGATTGAGTTCCCCTTCAAATTCAGCAAGCAAGCATAATGCTCCTTCGCCGGAAGGGGCTTCCAAAACAGTATAGCCTTCCGCTTGCAATGTTTGTCGCACCAAATTGCGCAGCAAATCATCATCCTCTGCCAGCAGAATTGTCCCCGTACTGTACTGATAGGTTATTTGTGTCTGCAAGTCGGCGGCAGAGGTAACAGAATTTTCTGTAGCGGGTAAGTAAATCTTAAAGGTCGTTCCCTGGCCCGGTTCACTGTAAACAGTAATATCACCCCCACTTTGCTTGATAATGCCATAAACCGTTGACAATCCCAGGCCCGTGCCTTTCCCTTGCTCTTTTGTCGTGAAAAACGGCTCAAAGATGCGGGCTTGCGTCGTGCTGTCCATGCCATACCCTGTATCGGTAACGGCGAGCATCACACAAGGCCCTGTCGGCGCTTCGATCCGAGTTTGTGCATAGCTGTCATCCAGATAAATGTTATCAGTTTCGATTGTTATCTTGCCCCCGGTCGGCATCGCGTCGCGGGCATTGACCACAAGATTCATGATGACTTGCTCGATTTGACCGGGATCGGCCGTGATCGACCACAGCACCGGTTGCAGGTTGGTTGTCAGGGTGATGTCCTCGCCAATTAGCCGCCCCAGCATCTTCTGCAAGTTGCCCACAAGATTGTTCAGGTCCAGCACAACAGGTGTCAGCGCTTGCTGGCGACCAAAGGCAAGCAGCTGCCGTGTCAAGGTGGCAGCGCGTTCTCCCGCCTGCCGAATTTGCTCCAGGTCATCAATCCAGGGGTGTTTGCTGCCCATTTTGATTTGCAAAAGATCAGAATAACCGAGGATGACGGTAAGCAGGTTGTTGAAATCATGCGCTACGCCACTTGCCAATCGCCCAATGCTCTCCATTTTTTGTGATTGGCGCAGTTGTTCTTCCAGCCTTGCGCGTACTTCTTCCGCCTGTTTGCGTGCGGTAATATCTTCCTTAACGGCCAAAAAGTGAGTGATGACACCATCTGTATTCTTGATGGGCGAAATCGAAGCTGATTCCCAATACAGTTCGCCATTTTTCCGCCGATTTTGGAATTCGCCGCGCCACTCCTTGCCCGCATTAATCGTCGCCCATAGTTGTTGATACACGTCTGGGGGCATCAAACCAGATTTTAAGATGCGCGTGTGTTGTTCAAGTACCTCTGATAGGCTGTAGCCGCTGGTTTCCGCAAAGCGAGGATTGGCATATTCGATATAGCCTTGCGTGTTGGTAATGATGATTGTGTTGGCACTTTGTTCAACGGCGCGGGACAGTTTGCGCAGTTCTTCTTCGGCTTGCTGGCGTGCCTGCCAGTTTTCGGCTTCGTGCAGCGCTCGCCGCACTGCTGGGGCAATGCGCGAAAGCCTTTGCTTGAGCACATAATCTGTTGCGCCTTCTGTCAACCCTTCGATGACAGCTTCTTCCCCCATTGTGCCGGAGACAAAGATAAATGGGATTTCAGGGCATATCTCTTGAGCCAGGTGCAAGGCAGACATGCCATCATATGCGGGCAGGCGGAAGTCTGCCAGGATGATGTCGTATCCTCCTTGCTGTAATGCTGCAATATACTCTTCTCGGTTTTGCAAGCACGTTATTTGGCAAACCAGCCCCGCTTCTTCAAGCTTTATTTGGACGAGTTCCGCGTCGAGTGGATCGTCTTCTAAGTGCAAAATGTGAATTGATTGCCCCATCTTCCTTGTTTCCCGTTTTGCCCCCAAGAATGGACAATTATTCTGTTTTCATGTTACTGGGTGGCGGCTCATTGATCAACACCCAAAATACACCAATTTGCTTGATGGCTTCGATGAATTCCGTGAAGCGAACAGGCTTTACCACGTAGGCATTTACGCCGAGTTTGTAGCACTCTTCTAAATCGCGTGATTCACGTGATGAGGTCAAAATAACAACTGGGATTAAACGGAGCTGTTCGTCTGTTTTGAGTTGTTGTAATACCTGCACACCGTCCAGTTTGGGCATTTTGAGATCGAGTAGGATAACGACGGGATGCCCGCCGGATAACTCTCGAACTTGCCGCGACGGTGAAGATAATCCAACGCTTCTGCGCCATCGCGGACAACGACGATTTCGTTTGCCATGTTGTATTCTTCTAATACGGTGAGTGTCAGTTCAATATCTCTTGGATCATCTTCAACGAGAAGAATGCGCTTGAGTAGCTCCATCATTGCTCCTTCGTAAATCGGATTGTTAATCCGATAGTCGGATTAGCAATCCGACCTACGGTTTACACATGTTGTCTCTTCGCAAATAGCCTCCCGGAGGTTCGTCTCATGTGGCGAGCCTGCCATTGATACCCTCCGGGAGGTTGGTTTTCATTCATGGTTCGGCAGCTGCCGCCCTCTGTTAATCGGTCGGATTAGCCAATCCGACCTAGTCGGATTGTCTCTTCGGAAATAGCTCCCGGAGGACATGTGGCGAGCCTGCCATTGATACCCTCCGGAGGTTGGTTTTCATTGGCGGTTGTCGGCAGCTCTCTGCTCTGTAAATCGGATTGTTAATCCGATAGTCGGATTAGCAATCCGACCTACGGTTTACACATGTTGTCTCTTCGCAAATAGCCTCCCGGAGGTTCGTCTCATGTGGCGAGCCTGCCATTGATAACCTCCGGGAGGTTGGGTTTCATCGCTTTTGCTGTGTGTTCACTCATGGAAACTCTTGTATGAGTTTGGGTAGGGAGAAATAAAAGGTAGCGCCCTGGTTGATTTTTCCTTCGGCCCATGTTTGGCCGCCATGACGGTTGATAATGCGGCGCACGTTAGCCAGGCCAATGCCGGTGCCTTCAAATTCGTCGGCGCGGTGCAGACGTTGGAAGACGCCAAAGAGTTTGTCGACATATGTCATGTCAAACCCAACGCCGTTGTCACGGACGAAGATGATGACTTCATTGGCGTTTGTCTGACAGCCAATTTCGATGTTTGTCGTGGGACAGTCGCGTGTGAATTTGAGGGCGTTGGCAAGTAGGTTAATCAATACCTGGCGCAGCATGGCGCGGTCGCCGGTGACTGTGGGGAGGGGAGCGATGTGCCAATGCAGGAAACGGCCGTTTTCCACCTCCTCTATTTCCTCGACAACCTCTTGCACCAACACATTCAAATCAACCGGTACCTTCACCAACTCATGCCTCCCCATGCGCGAGAAAGTAAGCAGATCATCAATCAACTGCCCCATTCGTTTAGCCGCATCAGAAATCGTATTCATATAATGCAGACTGCGTTCATCTAACACCGAAGATGTTCTTCGCTGGAGCAGCTCCAAAAAGCCATCAATGTGTCGCAGCGGCGCACGTAAGTCATGCGAAACCGAATAAGCAAACGCTTCTAGCTCCTTGTTTGCCGCTTCCAATTGCGCCGTGCGATCAATAACACGCTGCTCAAGTTCCTGATTAAGTTGTTGAATTGCTTGCTCTGCCTGTTTGCGCTCCGTAATATCACGATTAAACGTGATAAGACGACTGATCGCACCGGCGTGATTGCGCACCGGAATCAAGGTCGTGTCCAGATGCCGCTGACCTAAAGTACGGCTGTTATACTCTTCTTCATAATGCATTGGCTCCCCCAGTTCAAGACAGCGATGCATGTTAGGGAGCGCATGAGCCAGCGTTTCTGGGCGAACCACTTCGTCAATAAGCTTGCCGTAACTGTTTGCATTGGGTACCCCACTGAGTTTTTCTGCGGCAGCATTGATACCAACAAAACGCAGATCCCCTTCGGTTGTAATATCATAGACAAAGAGCGAATCCGAAACATTGTTAAATACTTCCCGATAGCGGAGTTCACTCTCCTGCAAATTGCGGTAAACCAATAAGCCAGTCAAGGCATCAGTTAATCGCCACCCAACTTCTTGCAGAAGCCGTTCTTCGCCAACTGTCCAAATGCGTGCCGAAGCACATTGGTGCAGCCCAAATGACCACGGTTTGCCGACTTTCGGATATAGAGCCATGGCGATAAAGGTTTGGACACTAAAACCTTCGGTTATTTCTGTTGGCACAGGGCGTTCATATCCTGGCCCGAATTTTACCGGGCCGTCAGCGGTTCGTAAGATGCGGAATACCTCTGCACCAACAGGGTTTAAGGGCAGATCGACCCCTATCGGGAGCGTGTTAGGATATTCTGGTCGTGTACGCTCCATGGATGTTTGCCATGTGGCGGAATCGGGGTCACACGGGTAAACCATCCATGTCCGGTCGCACGCAAAGATTGAAAGCAGCGTATCGAGAACATCAATCATCATCTGTTCCAGATCGTTTGTTCCCTGGATGGCGCGGTTGATTTGATCCATACTTTCCAGAAACCAGAGATGATCTAGACGCTCCTGCTCTGCTTGTTTGCGCTCGGTGATGTCTATAAAGGAGACGATAATCCGTTCGATGACTCCCGCCTCACTGTATTCCGGCTCAGCATTGACTAATGCCCAGGTGGTTTCATTCTGATCGGGCCGATAAATGCCTACCACATAATCCCGGAGCGGCTGCTGCGAAGCGAGTACGCGGCTAACCGGATGATCGGCTATGGGCATGACGGCCCCATTTTCTTTCAAGAAATGCCACGCCGGATCGGCTAGATTTTTGCCAAGGAGCTGATCTTCGGACTGCCCAAACAAACGTTGGGCCATGGGATTGCTGGTCAAAATTTGCCCCTGGCCGTCATAAAGGACGATGGCTGTTTGAACTTTTAGGATTAGTGAGCGGTATTTCTCCTCGCTTTCGCGCAGGCTGCGATAGGATAACAGGCTGGTTAAACCGTCGGCCAATCGCTGACCGATTTCTTGAAAGAGTCGTTCTTCTTGTGGTGTCCATACTCGCGGATAAGCGCATTGGTGCAGCACAAATTCCCAAGGTTTTCCTATTTTGGGGTGTAATGCCATGCCGATAAAAGATTGAAAGCCAAAGCGTTCTGATACTTCTGGTGGCAGAGGATATTCAGACCCTGGGCCAAACTTTACCGGGCCATTCGCGGATCTCATGATTTGGAATGTTCGGGCAACATCTGAGTCTGTCGGTATTTCCAGTTTCATGGCGAGGGCACCTGGATATGCCGGTTGTGTCCGCTCCATTGGCACATGCCAGAACGGGGCTTGCGGATCGCAAGGGAAAACCAGCCCTGCCCGATCACAGCCAAAGATTGAAAGCACCGCCTCAAGAACGTTGCTCATCATCTGGTCGAGATCATTTGTTCTCTGAATAGCCTGGTTAACCTGATCCAGGCTTTCCAGAAACTGGAGGTGATCGAGGTGCTCTTGTTCGGCTTGCTTGTGTGCAGTGATGTCATGACCAATGGTGGATGCGGCAATGATGTTGTCGTCCGTATCGCGAATGGGGGAGATGGTAAGAGCCAGATGGATTTCTTGTCCGTCTTTGCGGCGGCGGGTTGTCTCGTAATGTTCAATGTGTTCACCGGCTCTGATTTTATCGAGGATGTGTGGCAGTTCGTTGATTCGTTCGGGCGGAAAGAGGGGGGAAATAGATTGGCCGATCATTTCGTTGGCGGTGTACCCGTATATTTTTTCGGCGCCCTTGTTCCAACTGATAATGGTGCCATCTAAGGTTTTGCCGATGATGGCGTCGCCTGATGATTGGACGATGGCGGCGAGTTCGGCTACTTTTTGTTGGGCTTGTTTGCGCACGGTGATGTCGCGCACCATAGCCAGGTCATATTCTCGACCATCATATTTGAAGTAGGTGGCGCTGATTTCAACGGGAAAAATACGGCCGTTTTTCGTCCTATGGCGGCTTTCCATAACAAGCGAACTGTGCGCCTTGATGTTGTGCCACAATTCATGCCAATGTTCCAAAAGCAAGTCTGGGTCGATGTCCGTGACATACATATTGAGTAATTCGTCACGGGTATATCCTAAAACGCGACAAGCCTCCTCGTTAACGTAATGAAAGCGAGCGTTTTCATCTAGTAAAAACGCGGCTTCATGAACATTGTCCAGAGCAAAGCTCATCAGGGCGATGCTTTGTTCTGCTTGCTTGCGTTCCGTAATGTCTACCATGATGGCGATGTTGCCGATGATCTGGTTGTCAGGATCGCGCACGGGTGAGGCATAAATGCTGTAGTTGATGGAACGGCCGTCACGCCGTTGTCGCTCTACCTCAACACCATCAAGCGTTAATCCATGGCGCATCGTTTCACGAAAACTCTTGAACTCCTCCTGAGCGTCCGTTGGCACACTGGGCATTGGCCGCCCCATAACTTCCTGCGCACGCCAACCAAGCATTTTTTCTGCGGCTGGATTCCAGACAGTTTGCACATTGCCTTCAAGATCTAAGCCTACGATGGCGGCCGGCGCAGCTTCAATGATCGCTCGCAGCAAATTGTTAGAGCGTTGCAACTCCCTTTCGGTTTGTTTGCGTTTGCTGACGTCGCGCACAACAGCCAGGAAATTCCCGTTGGATAGCTTTCGCGCACTGATCTCTACCGGCAGGAAACGGCCGTCTTTACAGCGCATGCAATACTCTCCCAGGATAGTCTTGCCTGCGTGTAAATCAACCAAAAGCTGCGGGTGGCGTGCCAATTCGTCAGGCAAAACTAAATCTCTCACAGAGAGGTTTAGTATCTCTTCATGAGTATAGCCCAACATTTCATAGCCCTGTTGATTGACAGCGATGCAGTCTCTCTCAGCATTGGCAATGAAAATACCATCAGCCGCTTGCTCGAAAAAAATTTGATACCATTCTACGACAGGGTGGTTGAGCAAGGTTTCTGTCGTTTGCTCAGGTGATGGGTGGCTCATTGGACGATCTCCAGGAATTTGTTTTTGTGCGTAATCTCATCTCTAATGAGAACGGGTAACGTTGAGCAGCAAAACAAAGCGGATACGTGGGTGAAGTTGGCTTGATTATATCACCAGAGCGTGGAGGAAATGAAATAGGCCGGGCAACTCTAGCCGGGCAATTGGCTAAATCAATTTCCCGGAGATTTGCCTGTATGCCATAACCTGCCCTTCGCTTCCGGAGAAGGGATGTTGGTTCAGAAAAATATCGTCAATGTAGGCATTCGCCTGAATGGATGTGTTTTACTGTGTGCTGGTGAGCACCTCTTCCCCGACAATGAGCGCAATATCGAGCAGTTCAATTTCAAAGCTGTGCCCTGATGCGATAATGCTGATATTTTTAATGCGGCGGGGGGGCAAAAAGCCGTATAGTTGCAAATCTTCAATCAAATCGGATTGGTAAAATGAAAATTGCCCTGGGGTGATCTTGACATGTTCCAGGCGTGGGGGCGGGCAGGTGAGGCAAACATCGGGCGTTGAGTCCGGATTAATATCGCCGTTGGCATAAAAACCGCGCTGCCAGACCTGGGCGTTGCCGTTGATGTCGTCGTATTCCAGGCGAATGATAATTGGACATTCGCTGCCGACATTGCCGCAAACGGCCAGGGTTTGCCCCAAAATGCGCAGGTCTACTTCTAGCAGCAGGGAATTGAAATCGGTGACATCCTGGTTGATGATTTGGCGGATGCCGACATCGGCGTGCCCTTCGCCGGTGCGTACGATGTGCAGCCCGGCTTCGCCAGAGATGTTGAGGATTTGGATGTCCCCGGCCGGTTGGTCGGTTAGTTCAACTTCCCAGGCATATTGCTGCCATTTTTCCCAGCGATTGCCAAAACTGCCGTTTTCAACCAGGTTGCGCTCTGGTGTTAGCGGGCCAATGGGCGGGGTGTTGCGGGCAATTTCGGCTCGTTCGGCTGTGTTGAGTTGGATGGACTGCTCTTGTGCGCTGACGGTTAGCTGCCCTTGTTGTACGGTGACTTGCGTTTCATCGTTATTCGCGTTGAGGGAGTATTCGCCGGGTTCGTCAATGATGATTTCGCCGTGTGGTGTGGTGAGGGTGATGGCAAACGGCCGTTTCCTATCCTCCCCGACAACCACACGGATCCGACCACTGGTCAAGTCCAGGAGCAATGTGTCGGGATGGCTGCTCAGCCCAAAACGGGGCGTGCTTGCTTCTTGAATGCGCATCACGGTGGCGCTGTAAAGCTGAACGCGTGCCAAAAGCTCCTCGGTTTGCGGGTCTGAGACCAACACCAGCCCGGAGGCGGTGCTGTCGGTGAGAATCAGCGCGTCTGGCGAAACAGGCTGCGGTGGTTCGCCAGATAAAGCGGCACGCGGCGGCGTGTTGGCTTCGTTGACACTGACCGTGCCTTCATTTGCTTGCAGATTAACCGTTAAAAATTGGGTGGAATCTTGTATGTATGCACGCAGGAGCAGGGGAGCCGAGATGGCAATGGCGCAAAAGATCACAAAACTGATGAGAACGGCCGTCCACGCCAGGCGTTCGCGGCTGTGAATAAGCATGTCGGGGGGACGATTCATAGATAGCGTACTCGGAAATAGTGGAATTCGTTGGTCGCCGCTCCCCAGGTCAGATCAACGTGGTCAACCTGGGCCATTGGCGAGCCGCGATAGAGGAATTGGAGTAGTTGGTGCAAGGGCAGCTCAGGCCCTTCGGCAATCACTCTGACGGAACCATCGGATTGATTGGCAACCCACCCGGTTAAACGGAGGCGTTGTGCTTCGCGCTGTGTGTAGTAACGGAAGCTGACGCCTTGGACACGGCCGTATACAGTGGCTTCCAGTCGTTTAAGTGATTGATTGTCTTGCTTGTCCATGCCGCGATTATACCCAACTCACAGCAGTGATCGGTAATCTGTCGCGCCATTTCATAGAAGGCACCTTCTCGCGGGCTGGCAATGTGCGTATTTGGGTTTTTGCAGAGCCAAGATGTTTTGAGCCGCTTCCTGCACTTCGCTATAATTTTTTAGGAGACTTCACTGGCAGCTGCCAACAAAACCGTAGGTCGGATTGCTAATCCGACTATCGGATGAAAACTAAACCTCCCGGAGGTTATCGGTAGAACGTTTATCACATGAGATAAACCTCCGGGAAGCTGTTTTTGAAAGAGACATCATGCGTAGTACGCACCACCATGAATGAAAACCGTAGGTCGGATTGCTAATCCGACTATCCCGATTCACGAAGGAGCAACCTCCCGGAGGTTATCATATGGCAGGCTCGTCACATGAGACGAACCTCCGGGAGGCTGGTTGCGAAGGAGGCGAATGATGGATAAATGGATATTGGCATTTGATTTCGGGGGTACAAAATTATCGGCGGCGCTGCTGTCAACGGCGGCGTTGCAGGATGCACGGCCGATTTGGTCTGCACAGCGGCGCGTTTACTCGCCAGCAGACGGTGACGCCCAGTATGACATCCAAACGATGACGGCGTTGGGGCGAGAACTGCTGGGCGAGCGCACGGCAACGGCCGTTGGCGTTAGCTTTGGCGGGCCGGTGGATTACGAAACGGGGGTCGTGCGCCTGTCGCACCATGTTCCTGGTTGGGACGATGTGCCGCTGCAAGCACTATTGGCAAAAGAGTTTGCTGCGCCAGTTCGTGTAGACAATGATGCCAATGTCGCTGCTTTGGGCGAATGGCGCTTTGGCGCGGGGCGCGGTGTCGCCGATTTGTTTTATCTAACGATCAGCACAGGGGTGGGCGGCGGTTGGGTGCTTAACGGCCGTTCCTGGCGCGGCTATGAAGGAATGGCTGGCGAAATCGGGCATACCGTCGTTGATCCGCATGGCCCACGCTGTTTGTGCGGCAAACAGGGCTGTGTTGAGCGATTGGCGTCTGGCCCGTATATGGCTGCCGATTACCAGGCCATGCGCCATTCAACAGAGGAGGCGTCAGGTTCACCGGTGACGGGGCAGGTTGTGGCGCAGTTGGCGATGGCTGGAGATGAAACGGCCGTTTACCTGATCCAACGTGGAGCCTGGGCTATCGGCACCGGGATTGGCAACGTGGCAAATCTCATCAATCCGCAGATGTTTGTTTTGGGGGGCGGCGTAACAAAATCGGGGGATTTGTGGTGGGATGGTGTGCGGCAAGCGGCGCGAGCGACCGCGCTGCCACAGGTGCATTTCGAGATTGTGGCCGCACTGCTGGGGGATGATGCTCCCTTGTGGGGGGCTGTGGCTCTGGTGGAAGATTTACTGCTTACGGGTGCGGTGTGATGGGTGAAGATGTGATCGCTTTGTGGGAGGAAACGGCCGTTTCCCCACAAGGTTGGGGTGGCAGCTATGTGCTGCGCCTGCAAGTGCATACGGATTTGTCGGTGAGTTTCGGCCGTTTTCGTGGCGGGGAGCCAATCGCTGTACCTGTGGGCAGTTACGTTTATGTGGGATCCGCTTTGCGCGGCTTGGGGCCGCGCTTGTTAAGGCATGCCGCACGCAGCGAGTCTGCGCCACAGGCCATTTATCCATTATTGCACCGTCAGTTGCAGGTGTGGGGCGCGTTGTCCCCTGGTTGGCAGCCACGCCGGAAAACGGTGCGTTGGCATGTGGACTATCTGTTGCAGGAAACGGCCGTTTCGTTGACCCATGTGCTGGCGCTGCGCAGTCAACGGCCGTTAGAAGCACAAGTGGCGCGGCTGTTGCTGGCAGATGCGGGGATACGGCCGTTAGCGCCGGGTTTGGGCGCAAGCGACGATCCCGGACAAACACACTTGTTACGCATACCAGATGGGCTTGATTGCTGGCACCGGTTGTCTGCGGTCATTATCGCCAATCTTCAAGAGTGAATTGAAATGAAAACAGGAGATTGGAGCCATAGATCTCCAATCTCCTGTCTGATTAATGGGGTAGCAATTGGTTAGTCGCTGAATCGCTGCCGACGGAGGATGGCAAAAGCCGTGCCCAAGAGTAACAAGGCGAAGCCAGCAATGGCAAATACATTGTGTGCTGTGCTTTCTGTGCCGATTGTTTGTAAGGAAACGGCCGTTGGTTCAAAGTCTACGTAATAATCTTCCACTTCGCCGCTGGTCGCGCCGCCGCTGTGACTGACTATGCCACCGGAATACTCGCTGCCAGCATCGGCGCAATTGCCATCATTGTTCGGGTCTTGTGTCAGGCGTGCGCGTAGATAGTAACCGGTGCTGCCATTGGCGATACCGGCGGGAATGTTAAAGGCCAGGCTGATGGGGCTGTTGGCGCTGTCGACCGCCTGGTTTTGAACGACATGTTCCGGGAACGTACCGCCAACGGTATAAGTGTCAAGGAAGTCACCATCTCCATTGACGAGCAAGTTTGTCCCGTCCGTGAAGTCGAGCCAGATATTGAGACAGCCACGTCCGCCAGTGAGCGAGACATTAATTTCGGCCGTGCCATCAGCCCAATTGCCGACAAAATCAATGCCATCCTCATCGTCACGGTTATCAAGGAGATCATCGCCTGTTGCCACGCTGTCGCTGCCACTGGTTTCGGGATCAATAATCCCCCCCAGGTGGAAGTTAGACACGATGGTGTGGCTAGCGCCATTATTGGCGCTGGTGGTGTTGTAGGAATCGGGTGCGTCTCCCCAGTCCGTGCCAATGGCAACCATGTAATCTTCAACCTCACCATCCGGCGCGTAACCTGTATACGAGTAAACGGTATTACCTTCACTAGAACGGCTGCTGCAACGGAAACGAGCGCCTACTACATCCTCTGCCGGGCTGGCTGGCACATTAACCGTTAAGATGTTAGCGCCGCCGCTAATCCATTGATCTGCCGCAACTTGTTCACCTACGCCGCTCCAACTTCCATCGCCATCAAAATCAATCCAGGCATTGAGGATACAGGGGGCGGATGCTGTGACCGTGACATTGTTGGCTGCTCCAGCGGTAAGCGTGCCGAAGTCTACGCCATCTTCATCATCATTGTTGTCGCTGTCATCGCCAAGGGCGGCGAGGTTAGGATGTCCGTCCGCATCATAATCCACGCCAGCACCTAAGAAGAGGCTGGGACGAATAAGATGGTAGGCACCGTTAGCTGCCGATAGGGTGGGGTAGGCATAGCTGCCGGTAGTCGGTGCGTCGCCATAATCATAGCATTCTGGTTCTGCTGCAAACACAAGGGCTTTGGGTTGAAATAAATTTCCCAAACCGAACGTTCCCAAAGCCGTGCCGGTGGCTGTGAAGCGACGAATGATGCTTGAACCAAAATCGGCAACATATAGTTCCCCATTTGGCGCAAATGCCATGCCAATAGCACGATTGGCGGCAAAACTGCTTATACGTGTGCCGCTGCTATCATAATAGGTAATGCGATTATCTAACGATTCGGACGTGTAAAGATAGCCGTTTGGCCCAAAAGCAATGTCGCGTAAGTCGCTTGTATTTGGATCGGAGCCGCTGACATTCGCATTGGCAAACATGTTTAGGAACGAACCGTTGCTGCCATTGAAACGGAGGACGGCATGGGTTGTCCCGTTGCTCACCACATATAAATTACCATCTGGCCCGAACTCAATGCCTTCATATGGGCTATTCAATCCTCCACTGCCAGCAGTAACGAAAACCGAGGCTGGGAATGGCGGCGACCCAGAAGAAATGTCCACACGATAAACAGCGTTTGCAGATTGACTAGTGACGTAAAGTGCGCCATCAGGGCCAAAGGTTAATCCAATAGGCGTGGGAACCGTACTGATTTCTGTTACAGTTGCTGTTGCCCAGTCATAGCGCACAATCCTTCCATTATTGGCATCAGCAATGTAAAGGTTATTGTCGGGACCAATCCGCATGTCGTGCGGGTTCGCCAAACCCGTATTGATTAGCGTGTCGCGTATGAGTAAGGTGTCGTCAAAGAAACGATCTATTTGGTTGTTTCCGCCATCGGAGACGATAAGGTTTCCCAGATCATTGCAGGGTGGACCAGCATAGACAAGGGGAATGGAAGGGGAGGAGGTAAACGGCCGTTTCGGACTTAAAAACAGCCCAAGACCAATACTCATGACTATCAACAGTGAGAGCAAGCGTTGCCACTTACGGGTACGGGTAATTTGCATATTCTATTCTCCTTCTGTGTCAGTTACTGCTTGACCGGGAAATTTTGGATTAAATCGTAGGGGAGGTAGGTTAAGCCTTACATTACGATCTTGATTGACAATACGTTATTCATACAACGTTCATATAGTACTCTGTTCCTATACAACCGCGTATGTTTATGGAACACTCTTAATAAATACTAAGCTTTTCCCATGTCTTTGCCGTATACGTTGGGGCGGGTCAATTACTTGTCAGAAATAGCAGAGCGGATTACAAATAAGCCGTTATTTTTGAATGAGTGGAATAAGAGTTATGACATTTTCTACGCAATATCCGCGAGTGTTACATGCAGACCAGGAACATGATCGTCTACGCGTGTCGATCACTGTGCTCATTTTGGTCAGCATATGGCTGGGATATCGTCTGATTTATGGGGCTTTAGAGCTGTTTGCGAGTGACGCTGTTCGTGATTATACGGTATTTCTCTCCTGTATCGGGGGTGTTCCTTTAGGGCTGGCTCTGGTGTGGGGAATCGAGAAACTGCTTAAGCGAGTCTGGCACAGTGGCAACAGCCTCACTTTGCAAGATGCCACGATTCTGGTGCAACAGCGTGACTATGATACACAGCGCTTTGATGTTTCTGATCAAATTGATTTGATGCGCTGGTATTTCCGGCTGGGGGGGTATGCGCGTGGAGGCAGTGAGCGTCGTGTTGCCAAGAATTGGTACTGTTTGGCGCTGCAATTGCAGCAGGAGGACAATCGTTTGGTTGTCTATACATTTGTGCCGCCGGGACAGGCAGTGACGGCTGCGCAGGAACCTGACTCTGATTTCCACGAAATTCACTTGAAGGATGTCTATACGGCGCATCCAGGGATTATGCGCCCACCATCACGTCCAGAGATTCCGGCTGAGGTGCTGCGAGGAAAAGACGGCCGTTTCTGGTTAGCAGAGCGGCGACGTTGGCACGAAGGGCTGGAACTGACTAGAGAAGATTTTGCAACCTTAATGGAATTTGTTCGCACAACTGGTGCTCAGTAAAAAGCGATGGGTCCAATTGCCGGGTTCCCTGCCCGCATCACCAATCGCCATTTGCTGTCAACCAATCACTGAAAACGGAGGTTATCATGTTTGACTTTATTACAGATGAACACAAAATGATTCAAGAAGCGGCGCGTGACTTCGCTCAAAAAGCCATTGCGCCCATTGCCGAGCATTTCGATGAAACAGGTGAATTTCCTATCGACACAGTACGCCAGATGGGCGAACTGGGCTTTATGGGCATAGAAGTGCCCGAAGAGTACAGCGGCGCGGGGATGGATACGTTAGCCTATTCGTTGGCGTTGACGGAAATTTGTAAGGTAGATGCCAGCCATGGCACGATTATGTCCGTCAATAATTCGCTGTTTTGCCACGGTATTCTTAAATTTGGCACGGAAGAACACAAGAACAAGTATGTGGCTGCTGTTGCCAGCGGTGCGGCCATTGGCGCCTACAGCCTGACAGAGCCGATGAGCGGCAGTGATGCAGGCACCATGAAAAGCCGCGCCACGCTCAACGAAGCAGGCACGCATTATGTCATTAATGGCACAAAATCTTGGGTTACATCTGCTCCATACGCTGACTACATTGTGGTGTTCACCATGACTCAGCCAGAATTGCAGCACAAGGGTGTGACGGCGTTTATCATCGAAACGGATAAACCTGGCTTTAAGCGTGGCAAGAAAGAGCCGAAATTGGGGATTCGTGCCAGTGCTACCAGCGAGATTTATTTTGAAGATTATCTTTGCCCGGTGGAAAATCGGCTGGGCGCAGAGGGTGATGGTTTTAAGATTGCGATGACAGTGCTGGATGCCGGGCGCATTGGCATTGCCTCGCAGGCGCTGGGGATTGCGGAAGCAGCACTGGAAGCAAGTGTGAAGTATGCTCAGGAGCGTGACGCATTTGGGCAGAAAATCGGCCAGTTCCAGATGATTCAGCAAAAGTTGGCAGATATGAAGTGCCGTGTGGATGCCAGCCGGTTACTGATTTATCAGGCGTGTCTGGCGAAACAGGAATCCGTGAAAAACGGCCGTCGCTATTCGATGGAAGCGAGCATGGCGAAGTTGTTTGCCAGTGAAACGGCCAATTTCTGTGCGAAAGAGGCGATCCAGATTCATGGCGGCATGGGTTACAGCAAGGAAATGCCGCTGGAACGGTATTACCGTGACGCTAAGATTACGGAGATTTACGAAGGAACAAGTGAAATTCAGCGGATGGTGATTGCGCGGAGTTTGACGGGGCTGCGCTAGTGACCGTATTCGCTAATCTGTAACGGACTTCGGGTTGTAGATACTGGTTCGGAGTTTGTTGCTTGCGTGTAAATTGAGGCTCGAAGGGCTAAAACCCTTCGAGCCTTTTTTGTTAGATGAGCATATTGACGAGGACGGAACGCAAGACGCTGGCGAGGATAAGGACGATCATGGGGCTGAAGTCCAGGCCGCCCATCGGCGGCATGATGCGGCGTATGGGTTCCATGATGGGGTCTGTGACCTGGTAGACAAAGCGCATGATGGGTCCCCAAGTGGGGTCGTAAGGGCTGACACGAATCCAGGAGAAGATGATGCGTGCCAGGATTAGGATGTAGAAGATGTTGAACAGTAAGTTGATGATTTGTACCATAGCTGCCTCGTTATGTGTGTCTACTGCCAAAGATGGCGCGGCCAACGCGGACGTGCGTGGCGCCTTCGGCAATAGCGATTTCAAAGTCGTCGGTCATGCCCATGGAAAGGTAGGGTAAGGTGAGGCCGGATACGGCCGTTTCCAGCCAGCCAGCCAATTCTCGTGTGCGCCGAAACACGGTGCGAATCTCGTTTTCCGGTACATCCCACGGAGCCATTGTCATCAAGCCCACCAATTCAAGGTGAGGCATGTCCATGACGGCTTGCACCATTGTACGCAGCTTTGCCTGCTGAGTTGCATCATTTTCCCAATTATGAGCGGAAAAACCGGATTTACTCATTTCCCCAGACACGTTAACTTCTAAAAAAATGGGTAGGCGGCGCTGGAAATCTCCCGCTTGTTCAGAGAGACGAGCCGCGATTTTGCTGCGATCCAGGGCGTGGAAAACATCGGCATGCTCGGCAGCCAAGCGGGTTTTGCGGCTTTGCAGGGTGCCGATGAGATGCCAGGTAATGCCGTTGTCTGTGCCCAGGGTGGATTCGATAAACGGCCGTTTCTCCCCCAATTCCTCCGGGCGATTTTCGCCAAAATGACGCATGCCCGTTTCATAAGCCGCCAAAACAGTCTCGGCCGGCCAGGTTTTTGTGACAGATACCAACGTGATGTTGGCCGGATTACGGCCAGCATGCTGTGCAGCTTTTGTTATCCGCTGCAAAACTTGTTCATAGCGAGTTGTCAGGGTGTCCATAGGGTAATTATACCCGCAGTCGGTAAGCGGCGGTCACTAATCCGCAGCCCGTAAGCGATGTTGATGCACCGCTTACGGGCTGCGAGTGCCGTCACTCTCCTATATAGCTAATCTGGAAAATGATCCCTGTTGCGTAATCGGCGACGTAAAGATTGCCATCTGGGCCAACTGTAACGTCGATGGGCGCGGCAAAACCAGTGGCAAAGATGCTGTGGCTGCCATCCGGTAAGACGCGCACCACGCTTTCGGCAAAAGGCAGCGCTGTCCACAAGGTCAGGAAGAGGCTGTTGTAATAACCGGGGAACTGTTCAGCCAGATAAGCTGTAATGCCGGTGGGCACACTGTGCGGCGTAAATTCTACCAATGGCGGCACAATTTCAACCCCTTCGGGAATGCCAAAACACCAGTTGCATTCATAGTAAGGATACCCATGCTCCCCACCAGGAACGACTGCGTGCATTTCTTCTGGCACAGTTTCGCCGCTGTTGGGTACTTCGTCACGGCCGTTATCTGTTGCATAGAGCACCCCATCGCCACCCCAGGCAATGTCATAGGGGTTGCGCAAGCCGCGTGCGTACACGCTGACATCGCTGCCATCCGGGCTAAAGCGCAAAATGACAGCTTCATATGGCAGCAGTTCATTTTGTGTGTTCGTGCCATCCAAAATTTCGCCATGGTCAGCACGGCCACCGATGCCCACATAGCCATATCCATCTGGGCCAAAGGCGATGCCATTCGGCGCATGCATGCCCAAATAGCAGCATGGCAGCCCGCCAATAATTTGTACCGCCTCGCCATTTTCGATTGCCAATATTTGTCCTTCCCCATCCAGGTTCCAATCGCGTACCCGATTGGACACGTAGAGGCGATTGGTGCCGGGTTGGAAAGCCAGACCGGTGGGGACGGTCAATCCGTCAAAGAACAATTCTTGATTCCCTGCGGCATCGACCGTGTAAATTTTGCCCTGCCGGAAAGCGACATACAGCTTGCCATCGGGGCCAAAGGTGAGGCTGGTTGGCTGGTAGCTGGGCCAATCCGGGTCGGGGTCAATGTTGGGGAACTGCGTTACGTAGCTGACGGCAAAACCAGGGGGAACCTGGATGCGTTCTTCCCAGGCGGCGATGTCATCGTTGCAGGGAAAGCGGTCGCTGCATTCGCTGGCCGTGTACTCTGGCTGGGCGACATCGGCGGCAAGTGGGCCAGTCGTTGGCGTCACTGTCGGTGTCGGTGTGTCGGTGGGGGTAGGGGTGTCCGTGGCGTCTGGCTCCGGCGTGTTCGTCGGTGTTGCGGTTGCTGTGGGCGGTGCGGGCGTGCGTGAAGGGAAGGGCGTCGCCGTTGGCGGCCTGGGGGTGCGGGTTGCCGTTGGCGGCAGGTTTGTTGTTTCTGTGCCGCCACCACATGCTGTGAGCAGCAAGATGATTATTAGAAAGAGTGTGATTTGACGTAATTGTTTCATTGTTATGTTAATTCCGACTGAATGGTGTTAATCAAAATCAGTGGGCCATTCGGGGTGATGGTAGTGGGCGTACATGCGTTGGATTTGAACGGCCGTTACCCGGCTCGTGGATAAAGGTGGCAGGTTGTCTACGGGGAAAAAATCGACGGCGGCGGTTTCAATGCTGGGAACGGCCGTTCCTCCCACCAACTCGCACAAGAAAAAAAGCTTGTAAATGTAATCAGGATGAGGGTCGTGGCCGTGCCGATTGCGGTCATAGAGGGCCAACAGTTTCACCGCGCGTACCTCAAAGCCAGATTCCTCGCGCACTTCACGCACAACACATTCGGCAGGCGAATCGCCGACATCGGCCCAGCCGCCGGGGAGCGTCCAGCCGCCATCGGCGCGTTCCAGCACCAGCAAGATTTTGTCATCGCGGAAGACAACGCCACGCACATCAACTTTTGGCGTTGGATAACCGCTCTCTTGCGCGAACAAATCGAGAATTTGCTGCACATCGCCGTTGCTGCCAACGGCCATGATTTCGGCGGCAATCTGCTGCAAGGCGTGATACCGCTCCCGGTCGTACATGCCTTCGGTATAGGTCAAGCCAGTTTGGGCGATGGCCTGAATTTGTTGTGCCCAGTGGAGCCAGTTGGGTTGATTCATGGTTTGTAGTTCGTGATCGGTGATCGGTATTTGGCCGATTACTTTTCCAGCAGCAGCGTCACCGGGCCGTCATTGTGAATGGTGACGGCCATGTGTGCGCCAAAAATGCCGGTGGCGACGGGGAGACCAAGGGCACGCAGGTCGTCGCAAAATGTGTCTACCAGGGGAGCGGCGATTTCTGGCGGGGCGGCGTCGCTGAAAGACGGCCGTTTCCCTTTACGCGCATCCCCATACAACGTAAACTGCGACACCACCAACACGCTCCCACCCACATCAAGCACCGACAGATTCATCTTGCCTGCGTCATCCTCAAATACACGCAGGCCGGCTATTTTTTGTGCCAGCCATTCTGCTTCTGCTGGCGTGTCAGAATGGGTCACGCCGAGCAGTACAACAAAGCCACGCCCAATTTCGCCGACAATTGCGCCATCTACCGCTACGCTGCCTGCGCTTACTCGTTGAATTAATGCTCTCATATCAAAACGACAATTGCAGACGGCAACGTGAAGCGGTTGCCGTCTGCAATTGCTATAAAATCCCCACCTGACTGTTGTCTGCCAGGGTTAATTTCAGCGCTTTTGGTTTGATGGGCGATTTGTTGATGAGAACATTCTTGCCGATGATACTGTCTTGAATGCGGGCTTCGATGTCGCGGATTTCACTGTGTTCCAGCACCATCGAATGCTCAATTTCACTGTTCTCGACGGTGACATTGTGGTAAATGCTGGTGAACGGGCCAACGTAGCTGTTCACAATGCGGGCATTTTCACCGATGATGGAAGGGCCGCGCACGACGCTGTTGATAATTTCTGCGCCTTTTTCAATGCGTACACGACGGCCAACGGTGCTATCACGGTCAGCATACCCTTCTATCTCGTATTCAATTTCCTCTAAAACCAAGTCGTTGGCTTCTAGCATGTCGCCGGGACGCCCGGTGTCGATCCACCAGCCGCGATGAATGTAGGGATGGACGGCATACCCTTTTTCTACCAGCCATTGAATGGCGTCGGTGATTTCCAGTTCGCCGCGCCAGGAGGGCTTGATGGCTTTGACGGCATCGAAAATGTGGTGATCGAACATGTAAATGCCAACGAGGGCGAGATCGCTGGGTGGGTTTTTCGGTTTTTCGACGAGGCGGATGATACGGCCGTCATCACCCAATTCGGCCACGCCATACTGCTCTGGATGCTCAATGCGCGTCAGCACAATCTGGCTGTTCCATTCGCTGTTGGCGAATTGGGCGATCAGCGGGCTAATGCCGCCCTGAATCACATTGTCGCCCAGGAACATGACAAAGCGTTCGTCCCCCAAAAACTCTTGCGAAATCTTGACGGCATGTGCCAGCCCCAGCGGCGCATCTTGGGGAATGTAGGTGATGTTGACGCCCCAACGGCCGCCGCGCCCAACTGCTTCCCTGATCTGGTCGCCAGTGCTGCCGATGACAATGCCAATTTCGGTGATGCCCGCATCGCGGATGGTTTCGATGACGCGAAACAGAACCGGTTTGTTGGCGACGGGGATGAGCTGTTTGGCGCTGGTATAAGTGAGGGGGTAGAGGCGTGACCCTTTGCCCCCGCTGAGAATCAACCCTTTCATAGATGGTCTCCTTCGTAACGTAGCGCAATTTGACAAATCGCATTACAGACTTTAGGCAGAATTTTAGGGGATGGCTGCCAAAATAACAAAATTGTGGCAACGGCCGTATCGCAAACGTTGCCATGTCGTTGTGTGGCGAATTGGACTGGAAAACGTGAGTGTCATCTGAACAAGTTGCCGGAAGCGTGCGGGAAGGCATAATTGGCTTTAATGATTGAAACAAAAACGACTTGGAAAGATAGTGGTTATGACTGTGATCATTGCGGCGGCAAAATCCTGTTGCGTACTGATTTTGAGACGGGACAGCCGCGCCGCGAATGTTATCAATGTGAGGTGTGTGGCTGCCAGTGGCGCTTAAACGGTGATGTGCTGCGTGTTGGTCATGGCAATGAATGCCAGGCGGCACAGCAAGATCGTGTCTTGGAAGCGGATGAAGAGGAGCAATTGTCGCGCCGTTTTGTCATAATTTTGGGGATTGTGGCGTTTTTGTTGGTTGCGCGTTTTGGCGGGATGGCGGCGCTGCGCTTTTTGATTCCTCTGGCGTTGGCGATTGTGATTTTGATTGCCCTGACACGTTTTGCACGGGAGAAAGGCTGGTGGTAAAGAAGTGGATTCCGGCGCTGTTGTGGATGGTGGCTATTTTTGTTTTGTCGAATCAACCTAAGGGGGCGATTCCTTCGTTTGGGTTGTGGGATTTTTTGGTGAAGAAGGGGAGCCATTTTCTGGCGTATGGTTTGCTGGCGGGGTTGTATTGGTGGGCGCTGCGCGGTGGAAAACGGCCGTTTCCCATTGCCTTCTTACTCACGTTCCTCTACGCCGTCAGCGATGAATGGCACCAATCCTTCATTCCTGGGCGCAACGCAACTGTGATGGATGTGATGATTGATAGTGTTGGGGGGCTGGTTATGTTGGGGCTGCTTTACTTTTGGCAGCTGCGTCGTCAGCCAACCTACAACAAAGCGGATCAAGCTGCTTCGGAGTTTTGAGCGGGTCGGCCTGTGCCAATAATTTCAATTGGGCCAAACAAGGTGGGTTGAAATACTTCTGCTTCTTGTCGCTTGATGAGTTCCAATGTTGCCAACAAGGTAACGGCGATTTCCACGCGTGTGGCGCTGGTGGAAAGAAGGTCGTGGAAGAAAAACGGCCGTTGCTCGTGCAAATAACGCCGCAACTTCTTGATCTGCCCCTCAATGGTAATTTGCCGGGGTTGAACAAGCGACACACTCTCTTCCAATGTTTCTGAGCGCTGCAAAACGTCTTGGATCGCACGAATTAACGTGTCGATGGTGATGCCGCTCAAATCGAGCCGTTTTTCCAGCTTTGGCGGCGGCGCAACGCGGAGATGGGTGCGTAATCCTTGTTCTTCGCGCTGTTGCAGCCATTGTGCGGCTGCTTTGAATTGTTTGTACTCGCGCAGTTGACGTAGTAATTCCTCAGCCGGGTCTTCTTCGAGGGTGTCATCGCTAAATAGCGTCGGTGTTTGCGGCAGCAAGGCACGGCTTTTGATCAGTGCAAGGCGTGCGCCGATGACGAGGAAATCAATCAATTGGTCAATGCGATCTTCTTTGAGCTTTTCGACTTGTGCCAGATATTGACCGGCGATTTTGGCAAGGGAAACGGCCGTAATGTCCAATTCTTGCCGCTCGATCAGGTGCAGCAGCAAATCGAGTGGCCCGCTGAAGGCGGGTAAGTCTAACTGGTAATTACTGCGCGTCATGAGAAGCTGCCAGAGGCCAGGATGATGACAATAATGATCGCAATGATCACCAACAACAGAATCCAAACCAGATAGGTATTCTGCTTTGTTTGCTTTACTTCTTGTTGATGCTGGACGGCAATCTCGGCCATACGCCTCTCTGAGGAGGCGGCTTCTACTTGTTGCAGGGCTTGCCGCTGCCTTTCTTGTCGCTTTTGCCGTTCGGCTGGTTTGTGCTTACTGGGAAGCTGCAAAATGGAAAAGATGTCCAGGGAGGTGCCGCATTGTTTGCACTTTTCCGCGCCTGCCCAATTGGTTGTCAGGCATTGCGGACAAACGCGCGAGAGCGGCGTGTCGCAGTTGATGCACAGGGTCATCTTGTCTTCGTGGTAAGTGAAGCAGTGCGGGCATAAATGCCCTTCAATCGAGAATGTTTTTTGGCAGTGGGTGCATTGGATTGGATCGTGCTTCCCGTAAATGTCGATGATTTGGGTGCAGTGTGGGCAGAAAATCTCAAGACTTTCTTCGCCAAATCGTTCGGTGATGTCGCGCTCGGAGAGTGTGTCAAGGTCGAAAATAGCCAGCGACTTGACATCCGGTGGCGGGGTGAAGGGGGGCGGATCGCTGATGGCGCGTACGATTGCCGTTGGCGGAGGGGTGTAGACGTTGCGCGGCGGTGTATGTGGGTCGGCGCCAGCACGCGCGGCCGCTTCTTGCCCGCGATTGATGGCCTCGGTGGCGATGGTTAGCAGGTCGATGGTTTCGGCGGCTGTGCGCGGTCGGTCGGCGGGCTTTCTGGACATTAAGCGCCGGATGATGATGTCGTATTCGCGGGGGAAATTGGGGTTGATGTCGCGGATGCGCGGTATGGGATCGGTCATTTGTTTGACGATGATCATGGCTGGAGTGTCGGCGGTATACGGCCGTTTCCCCACCATCATCTCAAACAACAATATCCCCAGGCCATAAATATCGCTGCGGCTGTCAACCTCAACACCGCGAATTTGTTCCGGACTCATATAACCCGGCGTGCCCACAGCCGCGTGGGAGCCGGTCAACTCCGAGGTGCTCTTGTCCAGGCGCACCATGCCAAAATCCGACAGATAAGCGTGTCCATATTTGTCGAACAAAATATTGCTGGGTTTGATGTCGCGGTGAAAAATGCCGAGTTTGTGCGCCTCGTCTAGCGCCGGGCCAATACGCTTCAAAACCTGCAAAATTTCCGTCATGCTCAGCGACGAAACTCGCAGGCGATCTGTCAGCGTTCCCCCGCTCATGTAGCGCATGACCAGGTAAGGCTGCCCTTCCTCGCGGCCATAGTCATGGATGGGAACCACGGCGGGATGATCAAGCGCGGCAATTGTTTTGGCTTCCCGTTCAAAGCGTGCCTGGAACATAGGGTCGTGCAGAAACTCGCGTGGCAATATTTTCACAGCCACGTTTCGTTCCACGCGCGGATCATAGCCCAGGTAAACGGCTCCCATACCACCACGACCAATTTCCTTTTCCAGTAAATAACGGCCGATTTTTTGAGGTATATGTGGAGCTAACAACGGATCATCTGTCATAAGAGTTCACACTTACCGTGTTCCATCAATCGCAATTCATTATAGCCTAAACGTCCTATTTCGTCTTTTTATCTTTTGCCCATTTTCACCTTTCATGTCTGGTGATTTTTCAGGAGCGCGGGCGCATAATGCAATAAACAAACCCATTCATTTCGATGAGATCCGTGGTTGTGTAACGCTGCCCAATGACATCAAGAACCGGCGGCGGATAAAATTGGGCACGCAGGATGAGTGTGTCAAACTCTTGCTGATCCAGCATGTGCAGCATGTCGCTCAGGTCGACGGCACTGTTTTGGTAGAGGTTGAGGAGCTGAGTCGGGTTGGTGACGATGTCGCGCCCGACGTAGAAATTGAACCCGGCATCCTCGCTAAAAGCGGCCGTTTCTCCCTGTAAAATCTGCTCGCTAATGGCAATACCGGCGGTGGTGTCTGCCTCGCTGGGTGGGCGACCAAGCAGCGAGACGCCTGCGGAGTCAATGTAGTACACAGGCTGCGGATCGCGCGGCGCAGAACAGGAAGTTTGCGGTGCAATGTAAACTTCGTCTGGCTGCCCTAATGTGCGTGCAATGGCGGCCAATGCTGGCGTGTGCGTGGGCATGTGGATCATTTTGCCCGCTTGCAGCAAGAAGAGGAGGGGGATGACGGTGGCAACGGCCGTTTGCCAGCGCCATCCTTTTTGCTCGCCCCAGGTCAATACCCTGCTGAAAGCCAGCCCGGTGAGGACACAACTGGCGGCAATGGCGGTGGCAAAATAAGATTCGCCCGCGCCCCATTTGCCGGCAGTCACACTGTTTAAGACGGCCAGCACAAACCAGACCGAATAAGCCGACAGGCGCTCAAAATAAAGCTGATACACCGCATAAAGCAGTGCCACTACGGTCAGCACAGTATGCAGCGTAAACCATTGCCGGAACAGACCAATGGCTTGTTCGCGAATAAATGGGTTCAAATTGGCGGTGACGGTGTTCACCAGCCACCAGCCATCGGTGGCATGGTTAATCCAGAGGAAAATGAGGCCGGTAACTGCGGCAAAGGGCACGGCCCAAAGCGCGGCTCGCTTGGGCGTGCGCAAAAACAGGAAAATGAAGACGGCGGCGACGGTGGCATAAGCAAGCTGTTTTGTGTAACCAGCGGCCAGTAACAAGAGCATGACCACGAGTAAGCGTTTGGGGTGGAAACGGCCGTCGCGCTCTTCCCGGTCAATGGTAGCGGCGAGATAGACGACGGCGACCGTCTCGAACATGACCATAAACATGTGCTGCCGAAACAACGGCCCCACGTGGTAGACATAATTAGAGGCGAGGAACGACAATCCGGCCAGCAGCGACAGCCACCACCGTTTCCCTTCGCGCTGCACGCCGTAGCCAATGGCCGCAGCCGTGATCAGCGTCCCCAGCCAGGAAACCAGCCGCCCTGTCCAATATTTCGGGCCGAACATCCAGACCAGCGGCACAATGATCACATGAAACAGCGGCGGATAATTCGAGGAGTAAAATGGGTAATGGTCGTTGTCGCGATACGGCCATTCTCCCTGGCTGAACAGCACCGTATCCATCAACTCGAACCCTTCGCCCTGGTCGTAGTCAAAGGGAAATTGGAAGAGGGCGACGGCGTAAATGGTGTAAACGACAAGATAGCCGATGAAGGCGATCAGGGCGAGGGTGATGAGCAGGCGGGGGAGATTGGCAACGGCCGTTTCCCATCCCCGTTTTGGCGGCATTGGAACGTCACTCATGCGGGTTTATCTCCCAGAGGCAGCAGCGTTAGCCCAACCAGGACAATCAAACCGGCAGCCAGCAAGGCCAGCCGCTGCGCCGGGCCAACGCCCTGAAACTGCCCTGCGCCCAGCCAATCAACCACAAATGTGCCGATTGCGCCCATGAGGCCGAGCGCGATCAATAACATGCCTAGTTGTCGTTTCGTCATTGGTCTTATTACCTCGTTATAAACGGAAAACGTGAAATGTAACACCTGGTCACATTTCACGTTTTGAAAATCCATTTCTTATGGTTGAGTTTATCCCACCCGGCAGACAATGCAAACTGGTTCGGTTTCAAAATTTGGCCGATTATTCGCTGCTTCCCCTGTTTTTTAACTTTTTCGCCTCCTGCTTCAGTTGCTGGAAGTAATCTGTTTCCGTGATGGCGGCAACTTGTTTGTGCAGGCGGGCTTCGTCCAACTCAATGCGCAGTTCGTCTACCTGTTGGCGCAGGCGTTGTTCACGGGCCACGACTTCTTGCGCCATGCGGACAAAGATACGCGCCAGATTGCCAAGTGCGTCACTGCGGGCGGCTACCGTGTCCAATTCGCTGCTGGAAAAACTGTTATTCTCAACGGCCGTTGCCGCATCTGTCAGCTTCTCCACTTGCTGTAAATACTCAATTTCCTGGTCGCGCAGCCGCTTCTTCTCCAGTCCGGCGTGAATACGCGCTTCCAGCAGCACCGAATCAAACGGCTTGGGCAAGAAATCCTCCGCGCCTAACTCAATGCCGCGCACGATGCTGTTCATGTCGCTCATGGCAGAGATGATGACCACCGGAATGTCGCGCCAGCGTTTGTCTGCTTTAAGCCGATCCAAGACCTGAAACCCATCTAATTTGGGCATCATGATGTCGAGCAAAATCATGTCGGGGTTTGTTGTGGCAACCTGCTCCAGCGCTTCTGCGCCATCATAGGCGGCAACCGACGCGTATCCCATTTCCTCTAGCTCTTGCTCCAGATAATCGACGTTAAAAGGCTCGTCGTCCGCGATTAAGACTCTCGGTGGGTTGTTCATGCGCTTCCTCTAATACAGTAAATTTCCTGAGGCCCTTTCCCTTTAATGTCTATCACGCCCAATGAATCGGCCTCGAACAGGTTGTGAATCCAATGCCAGGCAGACCGGCTGAGGTTAACGGCCGTTGCCCGACCATGACTTTCAATGCGCTGTGCCGTGTTCACCGTGTCGCCAAACAGGTCAAACAGATATTGGCGATGGCCGACAACCCCGGCCATAACCGGCCCCACATGAATGCCGACGCGTACCTGCCAGCCAAGATTGAGCGCGTTAACGGCCGTTACCATTTCCAGCCCACTTTGCACACAGGCCAGCACCGGATTTTCAATAGGGTGCAGCAGCCCCGCCGCCGCCATAAAAGCATCGCCAATCGTTTTAATCTTTTGCAATTGGTGCCGCACCGCAATCTTTTCATATGCTTCCACCAAAAGCTGCAAATTCGCCACAACCTCTTGCGGCGAATGGGTGTCGCAGTAAGGCGTAAAACCAACAATATCCGTGAACAAAACGGCCACATTGTCAAACTGGCGCGGCTTGATGCCATTGGTCGCTTTTAGCTCGGCGACGACCGCATCCGGCAAAATCACATGCAGTAATTCATCAACCCGCTGCTTTTCCGCTTCAATTTGCTGTAAATATTGCTTTTCCAGGTCGCGCCACACCTTCTTTTGCAAACTGGCCTTAATGCGTGCCGCCAACAGCACTGGCTCAAACGGCTTGGGGAGAAAATCCTCTGCGCCAATTTCAATGCCGTGTACAATGCTGTTCATGTCGCTTATCGCTGAGATGATGATAACGGGAATGTCGCGGGTGGCGGGGTCTGCTTTTAAATGTGTCAATGCCTGGAACCCATCCATTTTGGGCATCATGATGTCCAGCAGTGCCAGGTCGGGCGAATGGGCAGCGATTTTCTCCAGCGCTTCGACGCCATCATAGGCGCTCACGGTGTCGTATCCCATAAATTCTAGCTCTTGTTCCAGGTAATCGACGTTGAAGGGTTCATCATCGACAATCAGGATTAACGGCCGTTCTCTCATCATCCACTTCCTCAATACAAATCGTACGCGATACCCATTACTTCGTAACTATCGAGAGTAAAGAATCTCGTGTCGCGGCGCAGAAACGCGAGAAAAAACCTGTGCCTCTGCTAAATCTATCATTCATGTTTCTCAAATTGCAGCGGCACACACAGCGTAAACGTCGTGCCCTGCCCCAAATGGCTGTTTACCGTAAGCGTGCCAGCCAACAGCTCCGTCAACTTCCGGCTGATAGCCAGGCCTAAACCGGTGCCACCATATTCCCGCGTCGTACTCATGTCAGCTTGTTGAAACTCGTCAAAGATACGTTCCAACGCATCGTCAGCAATGCCAATGCCTGTGTCACTGACACGGACAACGAGTGAATCATCTTCCCGCAAAGCAGTGACCACAATTTGCCCTTTATGCGTAAATTTGACCGCATTGCTCAGCAGATTTAAGGTAATTTGCTTTAATTTGTCTTCGTCAGAATAAATAATGGGCAGCGGTTCAGGAAAATATTTTTGTAAGTGTACGCCGGGTCTGAGCATGGGCTGCACAGTTGCCAGGCAGACATCGAGCATATTGCCCACATCGAACTTAGCCAGTTGAATTTTTGCACGCCCCGCTTCAATGCGAGAAATGTCGAGCACATCATTAATCAGCTCCAGCAAATGTTCGGCACTGATGAGCACCTTGTCTAAGTTTTCAATGTGACGTGGGGGCAGCACGTCCGCACTGCGGCGGCGCACAATGCGCGTAAAGCCAATGATGGCATTAAGGGGCGTGCGTAGTTCGTGGCTCATATTTGCCAGGAAGCGCGTTTTCGCCTGGTTTGCTTCTTCGGCCGCACGCTGCGCTTCTTGTGCGGCTTCGTAAAGGCGGGCATTTTCGATGGCGATGGTTGCCTGCCGCGCCAGCGCCGCCAGAAAATCCAGGTCTTCCGGCGAGAAAACCGGCTCGTTTGAATCGCGGCGCACGGTCATGGTGCCGATAACGACATCACGACTCACCAGCGGAGCCACCAATAATTTTTGTCCCGGAGGCACCACAACACCCGGCAATTGCAGGCGGCGCGGATCGGCCAGAATGTCATCGACATTCTGCGGAATACCTTGCTGCGTAATATCGCCCACAATGCCCTTGCCCAAAGGTACGTGGTACGTTTTGACGGGTTCTGAAACATTGCCAATGCTGGCAATGGGCACGAGCATTTGGGGTGCGGGGTCCAAAAGGTAGACAATGCAGTTGTCCGCCTGTAACAAGTCGCGTGCGTGGGCGGTGATGCGTTCGAGAACCATGTTGAAGTTGAGCGTGGCGGCGATGTCGCGCCCGACTTCTGCCAGGGCTTGCAAGCGGGCTGTGCGCTCAACAACGCGCTGTTCTAAGGTGCGTGACCAGGCGATGTTTTCGAGAGCGGCGGCGGCTTGATTGGCAAATACTTTGGCAATGCTGACATCGGATTGGGTGCAACGGCCGAATATCCACCGCATGTCCCCATACAAAATGCCGTGCAGCTTGCCATTGGCGATGAGCGGCAGCCCCAGGATGGAGCGGGTGTACAGTTCGGGGATGGCGCCGTCGGGAATGTGGCCTTGCTCGGTCTGGCGTGTTGCCAGCCGGGTTCGTTTGATTTTGTTGACAAGGGAAACGGCCGTTTCCGGGATTTCCGCCACTGCCAGACCATGCCACAAAACCGGTTCCAGCGCGTCATCTTGGGCATTGCGCAAATACAGCACCGCTCGTTCCACACCACTCAACTCGACAAACTCATTCATGATGATTTGTGGCAGCGTGGTCGCGTTGTGATGGGCTGTCAGGCGCACGCCCATGTCCAACATGCGTTGCAGTTGTTCCTGCACATTGCCCGGTTCTGCGTCGCGTTCGGTCAGCACAGCCAGCGATTTGCCTTGCGCGTGAGTTGCTGCGGCCCAGGTGAGCACAATATCCCGGTTGATGGCGACGCCACTCAGGTAGTTGCGGCGCAGCCCTTCGTCGCTGAGGTTGGCAATGCCATCCATCATGATTTGAAAGGCGCGTTCAAGCAGAGAGAAAGCCGTCGGGTTATTTTCGCCTGCGGCTTGATAATGCAGCCACCAGACATCTTGCGGCGGATATTCGATGCTGATGTTGTTGACAGATTCGAGCTGCGCGGCAGCCTGCGCTGTGTGCTGCTGTGCCTGGCAATGGTCGCCGCCAGCCTGGTAGGCGGCACCCAACCAGGCGCGGGCGGTGGCGTGCTCGGCGGTCATGTCGTGTGCGGCAAATTGATCGGCGGCGCGTTGAAGATGGGAAACGGCCGTTTCCACCTCATGCTGCGCCAGATCAACCAGCCCCAAACCCATTTCATAAAAAGGCGCATATTCACCGCTGGCGACTTGCTGTGCCAGGGCCAGCCCTTCGCTAAACGTGTGGCGGGCTTGTTCATACTTGCCTTGCTTCAAATAAATGCGCCCCAAGACATCCAACAAGCCAGCGAGAATGATGGGCGATTGCGTGCCGCGTGCCAGCGCAACGGCTTGTTCCTGGTAGCTGTTTGCCTGCCCGTACAACCCTAAATACCAATAGGCCAGCGCCAAATTGTTGAGCCAGGTGATTTGCAGCCGTCGGTTTTCGATTTCCTGGCTGATGGTCAGTGCTTGCCGCAGGTAATCACGACGATGCGCGTAATCATGGGTGGTGGCGGCGAGGCCGCTGATCGCTTTGCTTTCGCCATTGCGGTCGCCAAGTTGGCGGTAAAGGGTGAGTGCATCTTCCTGGTAGCGCAGCGCGTTGGGGATGTCGCCGGTAATGCGGCTGATTCCGCCTAGCTGGACTAAACTGTCGGCCTGACCGGGCAGATCATCCACGGCTTGATAGCGTGTCAGCGATTCTTGATAATAGCCAATCGCGTGGCGGTATTCGCCGCGCCGCATTGCGGCTTGGGCGAGCATGGTGAAGCTGTCTGCTTCCAGGCGCGGGTCGCCGCTTTGTTGGGCCAGGGCGAGGGCGGTTTGTGCCAATTGGTGGCACTGCTGTAGATTGCCGATGGTTTCGGCGACTTGGGCCTGGCGATTGAGCACGTTGACCTGGCGTGTGCGATCAGCCAGGTCTTGAGCCAGTTGCAGCATGGCTTGCAAATCGGCCGTTTCTGCCTCGTAGTCGCCGAGATGGTGATGACAACGGGCGCGGCTGTCACGCAGGCTGTATTCGCGTGTCGGTGTCAGCCCGTTGTGTTGGATAAGGGCATGGCTGTAATGGGCAACGGCCGTTTCCCAGGCATATTCTGCTTCTGCGGTTTGTGCGGCCCGTTGCAGGGTTTCAAGTGAGTCAGGCATAGTGCATGTTAGAGCAGTTCAGCTAACAGAGCAAATAACAAATCTTCATCCAACGGTTTCGATAAATAGCGGTCGCAGCCGGCTTCCAATGTTTTTTCCATGTCCCCGCTCATTGCGTGGGCGGTGAGGGCGACAATGGGAATGTGGCGCAGGTCATCGCTGCCTTTAATGCGGCGCGTGGCTTCGTAGCCATCCATGATCGGCAGAGAAATGTCCATCAAAATCAGGTCTGGTTTTTCTTGTTGGGCCATTTGCACGCCTTGCGCTCCGTCAACGGCCGTTACCAGTTCATACTCATCTTCCAAAAGCTGCACCAACAAATCCATGTTGAAAGCAACATCTTCCACGATCAAAATCTTTTTCATGTACTTGTCCCTGAAAGACTGCCCGCAAATAAGGTGGTGTGCGCACAGCCGTGAATAAGCAGCCCTGATTATCCGTTTTGTTGGCCGCTTACCAAGATTTTTTGCAACTCTTCCAGCAGATCGTTTGCGGCCAAACCTTGTTTTTGCATCACCTGTACCGCATTGTTTTGCAGCAAGGTTGTTTCGTTGGGGGTCAAGGTTTTGGCGGTGAGGACGATGACGGGAATGTGGTGAAACACCGGATCGCGGCGTAGTTGTTCCAGCACGCCAAAGCCATCGAGGTAGGGCATCATCAGGTCGAGCAGGATGACATCGGGTTGCTGTCGGCGAATTGCTTCGAGGCCGTCTATGCCGTGAACGGCCGTTACTACGTCAAACGGCTGTCCTTCCATTAACTGCGTCACCATGTCGCGCACATGGGCATCATCATCAATGACCAACAGACGAGACGGCCGTTCCCGCTGCGGAAGCAAACGCGCCAATGTCGCCAGAAGGGCATTGCTGTCCAATGGTTTCAGGAGGTAATCGGCAGCGCCTAGCTGAAAGCCCAACGCTTTTTTATCAACAATGGTCAACATGACAACGGGAATATTTTTGGTCAGCGGGTCATTTTTCAAGTCGTGCAGCACTTGCCAGCCATCTTTTTGTGGCATCATGATGTCCAGGGTAATGACCTGGGGCTGTAACTCGCGTGCCTGGCGCAGCCCTTCTTCGGCGGCGCTTGCCCCGATGACGCGATACCCCACCTCACTCAAATTTTCTTGCAAGAGGTCAATCGTGTCCGGGTTATCGTCAATTGCCAGGATCAACGGCTTGCCGTTGCTGTGTGAAGCAGTTGTCGTGCGCGTGGGAGGGAGTGGCGTGCTGATGGTGGCGGAACGGCCGTATTGACGTGCAAA
This sequence comes from Ardenticatenaceae bacterium, assembly GCA_020634315.1. Classification (GTDB taxonomy): domain Bacteria; phylum Chloroflexota; class Anaerolineae; order Promineifilales; family Promineifilaceae; genus JACSRF01. The sequence goes on from JACKBV010000006.1 coordinate 235,951, forward strand.
AGTCAGCGTAAAAGTAGACCCCGCTCCCATGGTGCTGGTCGCGGTCAAATCCCCATCCAAAAGTCGTGCCAAACGCTTGCTGATAGACAAACCCAGTCCTGTGCCCCCATATTGCCGGGTTGTACTGGCATCCGCTTGCTGAAACTCTTCAAAAATACGCTCCAGCGCTGCTGGCGAAATGCCAATGCCGTTATCCTCTACAGTAACCACGACCTGTTTCTCATTCTGGTATGCTTTTACCCGAATTTCCCCGTCATGGGTGAATTTGGCCGCGTTACTCAGCAAATTTAACAAAATCTGCTTGACTTTATCCAGGTCAGAAAAGACCATCAGCAAGTCCGGCGCGATTTCTTGCGTTAGCTGCACACCTGGTTTTAAGAGCGGCTGCGTGGTAGCCACACAGGCATCGATGACCGATGTCATCATAAAGTTAACCGGCTGCACATCCATGCGCCCGGCTTCGATTTTGGCGATGTCCAAAATGGTGTTGATCAATCCCAACAGATGTTCCGCGCTAATTAAAACTTTATCCAGGTTGTCCACCTGTTTTTCTGGCAAGAGCGGTTCCCCTTTGCGGCGCACAATGCGCGTAAAGCCAATGATGGCGTTGAGCGGTGTGCGTAGTTCGTGGCTCATGTTTGCCAGGAAAGCGCTTTTGGCCTGATTGGCCTCATCGGCGGCGGCACGCGCTTCCTCCGCCTCGCGGATGCTCATTTCTAGCTCTTTCGTGCGTTGTTCCAATCCCGACAGGAGTTGGCTCACTTGCGCGGCCATGGCATTAAAACTGTCACCCAGCATGCCGATTTCGTCGCGTGTATGTACATGGGCGCGTGCAGCCAGGGTTCCGGCTGTAAATTCGCCGACCACCTGGGTTAGATGGCGAATAGGCTGCACCAGCCATCCGGTAACGATGAGCGCTGTCAGCAAGGTGATGACAGCAATGATGCTCGCTAGAATGAGCGTGGCTCTGGTCTGTGCGGCGACAGGCGCGAGAAAAATCTCTTGTGGCTGAAAGAAGGTAACGAGCCAGGGCATCGTCTCTAATTGCGCGATGGCAACTTGATTGACCAGATCGCCGGTGGCGATGTCTTCTGCCTCAAAAAAACGTTGTGTTTCCGGGTTGGAAAGATGTTCTTCCAGGTCGTCGAGCTGCATGATGAATAGCTGCTCGTCTGGCAAGTCGGGCAGGCGGCGTGCCGCTTTCAAGTCGGCTAATTCGGCCGTGGAAAAGCGCACAATCGGGATGAAGTTGACATCTGGTTCGATGCCGTGCGCCAGATGGATGTGATATTCATCAAAGAGGACGCCAAAGGAACCGGGGCCAGCCTGATCATTTTTGGCAACGAGCAGTTCTTGCAGGACGTCGGCGCTGTAGCGTACGCGCAGCAAGCCGATGGGTGTGCCCTGTTCGCCATAGACGGGGCTGCTGAAATAGAAAACGGCCGTTCCGTCTTCCGGCGAAACCAGGACGGGAGAGACGTAAGCTTTTGCGGGGGCTGCGTCGTTTTGAAACGCTTGAAAATAAAGGCGATCACTTTTGTCATCACCGACGCCGGTGACATCGGTATCTACGCGATCAATGCCATCATTGTCGAGCAGGGCATAGGAGGTGATGTGCTTGTTCTTTTGGCTGAGGGCATCGAGCCAATCCATCACTTCATATTCGGCGCGGCTGCCAGGGCGCTCTGCGGCCGAGAGCATGAGGTAATCGACGAGAGCGGGAACCTGAGCCTCGGTGTGGATGGCGTCGATGTTGGCCTGGATAAAGGCGTCGAGGCTGGCTGCTGTTTGGGAGGCGACGGCAAAGAGAGCCTGGTTGGCATCGTCGATGAGGGCCTGGCGGGTGATACGGCCGTTTAAATACGCCAATGCCCCCAATGGCACCAACGCCAACAGCGCCATAATGAGAATGAGCTTGTTACGTAGGGGAACGCCATTTGTTGATGTTTTCATGATAGACCTTCCTCACTATTGTACCTGCCAGATAAGCAAATTTGTCATATCTCGAACCGCTGCGCCTGTCATATTTGTCGCGGCAGCGTTAGTGTAAAAGTTGAGCCGACACCAACCTCGCTGGCAGCTGTTAAATCGCCACCCAACAAACGCGCCAGATTGCGGCTGATGGGGAGTCCCAAACCGGTTCCTCCATATTTTTGCCGCGTATGACTCTCGGCTTGCTGGAATTCTTCAAAGATGCGCGGTAATGCCGCCGGGGTAATGCCAATGCCGCTGTCTGTCACGGCAAAGCGAACCTGTGTGTCGTCAAAGCTGACGCTGACCAAAATTCGCCCTTCATGCGTAAATTTTGCCGCATTGCTGAGCAAATTAATCAGGATTTGCTTGATTTTTTCCGGGTCGGAAACCATTGGCGGCAGGTCTGGCGCGATTTGGTTTTCTAGCTGGACGCCGTGCCGAATCAGCGGCGTGGCCGTCACCAGGCACATTTGCGTCAATATCGCCGGGTCGAAGGTGCTTGGGTTGACATCCATACGCCCCGCTTCAATTTTGGCGATGTCGAGCACGGTGTTGATTAACCCAAGTAAATGCTCGGCACTGGTCAACACTTTGTCTAGATTGTCTACCTGCCGTTCTGGCAGCACATCCACTCCTTTGCGGCGCACAATGCGCGTGAAGCCAATGATGGCATTGAGCGGTGTGCGAATTTCGTGGCTCATGCTAGCCAGGAAGGCGCTTTTGGCGGCGCTGGCCTGTTCGGCGGCCGCGCGTGCGTCCTGTGCTGAGGTGAACAGGCGTGCATTGTCCAACGCGACAGATGCTAACTGCCCAAATCGTTGCAGCAGCAGCAGTTGGTCTTCATTAAAAATTTGGTCGGAGCCGTATTCATGTGCCAGGGCAATGACGCCAATGGCTTTGGTGCCTGATTGCAGCGGCACGCCCATCATCGCTTGTACCAAATGGCGGTCAATCACTGGCGGGCGTTCCGGCCAGCCGGGGTAATCGTTGACGAGTAAGGGCTGGTTCCTTTCCCAGATTTTGCCGGAAAGCCCTTCTCCCGGCTGAATGCGTGGCACGCGGTCGATGTTGAAGATGCCCAGCCCAACTTTGCGCTCTAATTCTTCTCCTGTGGCCGTTTCCAGATACATAAAACCATGTTCGGTGCCGATGAGCTGCCCGGCGCGTGTGACAATCGCGGTGAGGAGGTCGTCGAGATTGCGGCGGCTGATCAAGCCAACGGCCGTATCATGTAACGCGGCCAGGTAAGCATTGCGCTGTTGTAGGGCGGTTTCTGTGCGCAGACGAACGGCCGTTTCCGTCTGTTGCTGTTGTTCTAGCAGCAGCATTGCCTGTTCGTACAGATGGCTTGCTGTTTCCCAATCATGATTGGCGGCTGCTTGCGCGGCGGTTTGTTTGAGAGCAATGAAGGGGGGTAAATCTGCCATACGATTTTGTGTTGTCTAATTTACGGTCAGAGATAAATCTATGTGTATGATCCGTAAACAGCTATCGGAATGGAATTTATGTGATATGAAAGACAAAATTGGCTGGTATTTGCCATTATTTTACTGCGGGCAATGCCAATCATGAGTTTTTTCTACGTGAATTCGTATTTATGGATGTTGAGGTTGCTATTTTAACAGATTTGTCTACAGTTATGCCCCTGGACAAAGTGGTTCGAAAGCGTGACAAAAGAGAGGCAAAAACGTGATTTGTTAGCACGGAATCTTGTTGGTATAATTCCCCGCCTAAAATTAAATTGCAAGAAGTGCCGCTGATTTTTCAGCGGTTTTCCTATTCTATCGTGGGTGCAAAATGACACAGAAAAAACCGCATTTACTGACACCAGAGGGTTTGGTGAAATTAACCCAAGAGTATGAACATCTGTCGACTAAGGGACGTGAAGAAGTTGCCGAACGCCTGCATCGTGCATTTGAAGATGGTCAAGATGATGATTTTGTTGATAATGCAGAGCTGGAAGCAGCACGCAATGCGCAATCTTTTTTGGAAGGGCGCATTCAGGAGCTAGAGGACATTCTCAATAATTACAAATTGATTGAGGATGATGGCAAAGCACCTGAGTTTGTGCGTGTTGGCGATTGGGTGACTGTCGTTGAGGTTGGATATGATGAGCAAGAACGGTATCATCTGGTTGGCGCAGCAGAGGCGAACCCGGTAGACGGCCGTATCTCCAACGAAAGCCCCTTGGGCAAGGCGTTGCTTGGCACAAAGAAGGGCGACATTGTGCGCATCAATGCACCGCGCGGTGTGACCGAGTTCCAGGTGGTGAAGATCGAGTAGCCATTGGCACAAGCAGCCGACCGGAGCGATGTGTCACTCAAGAAAACCCGGTTTCTGGCTGAGATGATCTGATTGAGAAAACTTTAGCCCGTACCCGGTACGGGCTTTTTGTTGAGATGATAATAGAGCAGCACATTCAAGAGCAAAGCGGCGATTAGGAGATTGTGGGATTTTTAGTCCCGCACCCGCTATTTGTGTAGGAGGTAGTATGACCTGGCAACCAACACCATTAGAAGAGCAGCGTCTGGATAAACTGGCGAGCTTGCAAGAGGCAGGCATAGAGCCATATCCATTGCGCGTAGAGCGAACGCATACCAGCGAGGAAGCGTTGGCCTTGTTTGAAACGTTAGGCGAGGGCGAAGAAGCGACGGTGACAGTTTGCGGGCGCATTCAAAGTATGCGTGATATGGGCAAGACGGTTTTTGCGCATATTGTCGATGGAAACGGCCGTCTCCAACTCTTTGTGCGCCGCGAAGCCATTGGCGAGGAAGGGCACCGTCATTTCCGCAAGCTGCTCGACCTGGGCGATTTTGTCCAGGCGACCGGCACCCTCTTTCGTACGCGTGCTGGTGAAGTCAGCGTACAGGTAAGCGACTGGAAACTGCTCAGCAAAGCAATCAGCCCCCTGCCGGTGGTCAAAGAGCAGGAAGTAGACGGTGAAGTTGTGCGCTACAGCGCCTTTGCCGATGTCGAAGAACGGTATCGGCAGCGTTATGCTGATTTGGCGGTGAATCCCGATGTGCGCCAGGTGTTCCGCACGCGTGCGCAAATTATCAGCGCCATGCGCCGTTTCATGGATGATCATGGCTTTTTGGAAGTGGAGACGCCGATTTTGCAACCGTTGTATGGTGGTGCTGCGGCACGGCCGTTTACCACCTTCCACAATCAGCTCAAACAAGAACTCTACCTGCGCATCTCCTTTGAGTTGTACTTAAAACGGCTGTTAGTGGGTGGGTATGAGCGCGTGTATGAAATCGGCCGTGACTTTCGTAACGAAGGTGTCAGCTTCAAACACAATCCCGAATTCACGCAGATGGAATTCTATGCAGCTTATTGGGATTACAATGACGTGATGGCGCACACTGAACAGATGATGGCCTACATTGCTGAACAGGTAACGGGCAGCGCGGTGATTTCCTACCAGGGGCAGGAAATTAACCTGGCACCACCCTGGACGCGCATCACCATGCGTGACGCCATCCAAAAATACACCGGCATTGATTACATGAACCATACAGATGCGGAGAGCCTGGCGGTGGCTGTTCAAGAGATGGGCAAAGCACGCGGCGTGGCGACGCAAACGCCGCCCGGAGCCAGTTGGGGCAAGTTAATTGACGGGCTGCTGGGTGATTTTGTTGAGCCGAACCTGGTTCAGCCAACGTTTGTGACCCAATACCCGCGTGACATTTCGCCGCTGGCAAAAGGCATTCCCGGCGATCCGCTGCACGTCGAGCGCTTTGAGTTTTTCATTGCTGGAATGGAAATGGGCAATGCGTTTACCGAATTGAATGATCCCATTGACCAACGGCAGCGCTTTGAGATGCTGCAACAAATGTATGGCAGCGATGACGAAGAATTGAACCCCATTGATGAAGATTATTTGCGGGCGATGCGTTATGGCATGCCGCCGAATGGTGGCTTTGGCACAGGTGTTGACCGCCTGACGATGCTGCTCACGGATAAAACGACCATTCGTGAGGTCTTGCTCTTCCCCCATCTGCGGGAAAGAGAGTAAATGGATTGGGCGTCGGTGTCGGAATGAGCAAACGAGGCCCGACGCCCACTATGTGATGTTCTATGAAGCCCTGGATTGTGTGGAGTGCCCTGGCTTTGTTAAGCTGGGGCTTTTTTGGCTTTTTCCCTAAATTGTCGGTGCGCCATATTAGCCCGGAAAGTGCCATCATTTTTGAGGCTTTGGGCGGCTTGTTGGTGGCGGCCGTTGTCTTATATCTGGTTAAGTTCCAACCGGAGATTCATCCGAAAGGGATTTTGTATGCGGTTTTAACCGGTTGCACCGGTGTGGTTGGCGCACTGTTTTACATGCGAGCGGCGACGTTGAAGGAAGTGTCGGTAGTGGCCTCGTTAACGGCCGTTTATCCCCTCGTCACCATTTTTCTGGCCTGGGCATTGCTGCGTGAACCATTAACGTGGCGGCAGGCGGTTGGCATGGCCTTTGCCGCCGTCGCCATTTGGCTCATGGCCGATGGTGGCTAAACAAATTTGCCAGATAGCGTGCTTTTCGCTCCAATAGAGCCAGAGGGGAGTGGAATGAGCGATCATGGTAGACCTGGAATTTACCCGCAAGATTCGTTTATTCGGACCATTTTCTTTGGAATTTACCCGTTCGGCAGAAGCCGATTCTGTGGAAGCGGCGAGTTCTGCCCTGCGCCGCAAAACACGGGCACTGTTGGGTTATCTCATTGCCGATGGCCGCGCGTATAACCGACAATTGTTAGCCGACTGGTTTTGCGCGACAGCCGATGATCCAGCGCGTGCTTTGCGGATGCTGCTCAGTCGAGTGCGGACGGGAGTCGGGGCGGAGTCCATCACCGTAGAGCGTGACCGTATTCGTTTTAATGCGGATGTGGTTTGGGTTGATTTGCTGCTTTTTTCCCGTCTGCTGGCCGGAGACTTGCATACCTGTGCCCTGGCTGACCTGGAAACGGCCGTTTCCCTCTATCGCGGCGAATTCCTGGAAGGTCTAACCCTGAATGATGCCCCGGAATTTGAAATCTGGCTGCTGGGCGAGCGAACACGCCTGCGCAACCAGTATGAACGCGCCTTGTTAACCCTGGTCAACCGCCATCAGGCGGCGGGAGAGGCGGCGGCGGCATTGCCCTATGCGCAGCGGCTGGTGCAAAGCAACCCGCTGTTAGAAGAGGGACAGGCGCACCTTATTCGCCTGTATGCCCAACTGGGGCAGCGCGAAGCAGCCTTGGCGCAATATGAACAATGCCGCCACTTTTTGCAGCAAGAACTGGCGGTTGTGCCTGCGCCGGAATTGCAAGCGTTGTATGAGGATATTCGGGCCGGGCGTGGTGTGAGCAGTGGCGGGCCGATGAAAACGGCCGTTTCGCCACCCCAATCATTCGCTGCGGTTGAATTTGTAGGACGAGAAGCAGAACTGGCCCAGCTTCAGCGTGCATGGAACGAGGCAGAAAACGGCCGTTCCCAAACCATCATCATCACGGCCAGCGCCGGTGGTGGCAAGACGCGCCTCGTGCAGGCTTACGCGCAGCAGTTGCCCGCTGTCACATTTGCGCACGCCGTCTGCTACGAATCAACCCAGGCTGCGCCATACACCCCCTGGATTCATTTGCTCGAAATGATGCTGGCTAAGCATGGCCGCAGACACCTATCGACCATGCCCGACCATTGGCGTGCCGAACTGGCGCGGCTGCTGCCGGCGCTGGCCGGAGAGCTTGCGCCGATTGGCACAAGCGGGCAGGTGACGCATTTGTTTCATGCTGTCGCCCATTTGTTGTTGGCCGCCGCGCAGCCCATGCTGATTCTGGTGGATGATTTGCAGTGGGCTGATGCGGCAAGCCTGCAATTGTTTCATTTTTTGGCGCAACAACTGCGCCGCTATGCGGAAACGGCCGTTTTGCTCATCGGCACTGTGCGCAGCGAGGAAAGCGGCGACAATCCCGCGCTGCTGACTTTGCTGCATGATTTGCCGCGTGCCGGGCAGTATGTGCAGATGTCGTTGCCTCCGTTAACGGCCGTTGCCATTGACCAACTGCTTGCACAGCAATGGCCGGATTTACCTGTCGGCTACCGCACACCGCATTTGCGCGACAAATTGCTGCGGGCGACCGGCGGCAATCCACTTTTTGTCAGCGAAATCATCCGTGAACTGTCCCAGGCAGAGACCTTGCCGCAAACCTTACCTGTGCCGCCCAGCATGCACGATTTGATTCAGCGCCGGTTACAGCGATTGTCCGCCAGCGGCCGCCAGGTCATCGAAACCCTGGCCGTGCTGGATAATCCCGGCTCGGCGCTGCTGCTGCAACAAATCAGCGCACGCAGCGACGAAGAGACGGTGACGGCGTTGGAGATGGGACTGCGCTGGCGACTGTTGTCAGAAACATCTGCGGCGGCGGAATATGATTTCAACCATGATTTGATGCGCACGGCCGTGTTGGCCCAGTTAAGTCAGGCACGGCTGCGCCTGCTGCATCGGCGGGCGGCACAGGCGTTGCAAGCGGCGGCTGTAGCTCCAGATCGGCTTGTTTACCATTGGGGCATGGCGGGTGATGCGGCACAAGAAGGGCATTATGCCTTGTTGGCGGGAACGGCCGCTGCCGCCATTTATGCCAATGAAGAGGCTGTCCATTACTTGCGGCTTGCTGCCGCGCGGTTGACGGACCTTGCTCAACGCGCCGATGCGTTGGGATATTTGGGCAATGTGTTGATTTTGGTGGGCGATTGGGACGAGGCCGAAGCTGTATACCGGCAAGGATTGGCGTTGTTTGTGGCGACAACTGACCGGCAGCGACAGGCGCAATTTGCGGGGGCGCTCGGCCAGGTTATGTCCCGACGCGGGCGTTATGCCGAAGCATTAGAGTGGCTGGCGCAAGCCCTGGCTGCCAGTGAAGCTGTGGATGATACGGCTGGCATGGCGCGTTATGTGGGCACGATGGGCATTGTGCATTTCTTGCGCGATGAGTTGCAGCAGGCGTTGGCCTGTTATCAAGAGGCGCTTGACCTGGAGCGTGCCATTGATAATCAAGTGGGCATGGCTCTTTGGACGGGGAATATTGCCGGGGTTTATAACCAGATGGGGCAGCATGAGGCCGCTTTGACCGCGTATCAAAGTGCGTTAGCCATGCAGCGCGAATTGGGTCTAAAGCAGGCGGCTGCCATTGCCCTGGGCAATATTGGCAATGTGTATCACCAACTGGGCAATTTGACGCAGGCGTTGGACCATCATTTGCAGGCGCTGCTGCTGCGGCATGAGTTGGGTGATAAGGCGGGCGTGGCTATTGCCTTGAGTGTGTTGGGTGATGATTATGCGGCATTGGGTGCGCAAGATGCCGCTTTGGCTTGCTATGGCGCGGCGTTGGCCGTCGATGCCGCTGTGGGACGTGCCGATGGCCTTGCCGCATCGCTCACCGATTTGGGTGTGATGGCTTTGCGCCGGGATGATGGGGCACGGGCGATTTTGTTGTTGGAAACGGCCGTTACGCGGCTGCGGGCGCTGCAAGTGACGTACCAACTGGGGCAGACACTTTTTGCCTTGGGGCAGGCGTACCTGGCCCAAGAGCAGTTTGCGCCAGCCGTCACTTGTTTTGCTGAAGCAGACTCATTGTTGGCGGGGATGGATGTCGAGTTGGCGTTTCGCGCTCGTGTCGGCGCGGCACAGGCGCAAACGGCGTCGGGGGCACAAGATGGGGCGCTGCTGGCTGCTTTGCTGGCTGAGGCGGATGCTCCCTGGCAGCGAGCCTGGGTGCTGGCGGCGCAGTTGGCGCTGACCGAGGCGGACGAAGCGCTGCGCCAGGAGGCGGCGCTGTTGTTTCGTGAATTGTATGCTGCTGTGCCCCGCGATGAATACGGCCGTTTCTACACGCACATGACCGGCGAAACTTTGCCAACTCCGCCAGTCCCGCCTTTGCCCGATTTGGTGCGGCAATATTATCCCGATGACCTGGACGGTTTGCTGCACACGCTGCTTGCGTCCTCATGATGATCAGGCCAGGCCAAGCTGACGCAGCAGGCTGCCCGCGTCGTAAAACAGGGCGATGTGACAAACCTGGTCTTGTGCCAGGCGGCAAATGAGAGCCAGGGGCAAGGTGACGACACGCCCGGTGGGTGGAATGCCCATGAAGTGGTTGTGGTGACGGCCGTTTACTGTGATGGTTAAAGCCGCTGCCGACTCATTGGCAATCAGGTTGTTGATGGTACATTCCCCCTGAAAGCTGTCGTGGAAAAACGTGGTTAGGATTGACGTAACGGTGCTTTTCCCCTCAAAAACTGCTTCTTGCGCATGATCGATCAAGGTGACTTGATCACATAAGGGTGCTGTTTGCGGCTGTGTTACCAGTTTGCGCAAAACGGCCGTTATGGGTTGCTGTGCCATTTCTCCACCTCCTTGCCCGTACCATAGCAGAGAGATGTTTCCAAAGACGTATCCATGTGGAGGCGGTGAGCGGTGGGCGGTGGGCGGTGAGCGGTGAGCGGTGGGCGGTAATCGGTAATCGACGGTGCGGTGGTTTATGGCTGAGGAGAGGCGGCACGCCACCGCGAATGAAAGCCAACCTCCCGGAGGTTATCAATGGCAGGCTCGCCGCATGAGATGAACCTCCGGGAGGTTATTTTCAAGGAAGTTTGGCGGGTGATGGGGTATGGGTGTTAGCTGAGCCATGCTTGCAGCAGCCACAAGACGATCATGCCGATGCCGATTGTCCAGAGGACATTTTTGCTGCGCCAGGCGACGACGGCGGCGACAAGTCCGGCCAATAAGCGTGCATTGCCTAATGACAGGTCCAATGTGCCGTTGGGTTGGAGCAGTATGGGGAAGACGATAGCGGAGAGAACGGCCGTTGGCACATAGGCTAAACTGCGCTGAACGACAGCGGGGAGTTGTACACGCTCTAGCAATAGCAGCAGGACGAGGCGAATTGCATAGGTGATGATGCCCATGCCGATGATGGCGATCCAAAGATTCATGCACGCACCTCCACCCACATGCCGATAAGAATGCCGGTGAGGGCGGCTGCCATCAATCCCAATTTATAGGGCCAGGCATTGGTGAGGACGGCGACCAATCCGGCGGCGATGGCGGCTGCCAGATGCGGCCGTTTCGCCAGCGAGGGGGTAATGAGGCCGAGAAAGGTGAGCGCCAATGTGAAATCGAGCGACCAACTGGCGGGCACTTGTGCGCCAAGGAAAATGCCGACTGCTGTGCTGCTTTGCCAGCATGTCCACAGGGTAATTCCTGCGCCCAAGAAATACCAATGTTTGTGCGTCGCTGCCGTTTGCGTGTCCTGATAATGCAGGATGGTCATGGCATACGCTTCGTCGGTGAGCAGGTAGGCGAGCAGCCAACGCCAACGCGCAGGCAGTGTGCGCACATGTGGCGCGAGCGAGGCGCTGTAGAGCATGTGGCGCAAGTTGACGATGGCCGTGGTGAACCAGAGAACGGCCGTTACCGTTCCCGCGCCAATTAACTGCACGCCAATCAGCTGCGCCGACCCGGCAAACACAATGGCCGACATGGCTTGTGCCACGGCTGGGGGTATCCCGGCAGCCAGGGCCAACACGCCATAAATTAAGCCAGACGGCATCACCCCCAGCGCAATGGGCAATTCGGCTTTAATGCCCGCCAGCAGTTCAGAGCGTGGTGTTGTCATGCCCACAGTTTAACGGATGTGGTAGGGAAAGAGTAGAAACGCGCTGTATACCATGCTCAACAGAGCGAAGTATCCCGTTTCCCAGGTCAAGGCGTAAAGGTTTTTGGGATTCTTCGCTCCGCAGATTCCGTTCAGAACAACGATCTCAGTTTTCCTGTATTTACCGGTTTGCCAGTGGAACCCACTGCCGATCGGTGTCGCCGTTGTAGGCGGATTGGGGGCGAATGAGACGGCCGTTTTGCTGCTGCTCAAAACAGTGTGCCAGCCAGCCGCCGACACGCCCAATGGCAAATGTGGGCGAAAAGAGGTCGGTGGGGAGTTCCAGCCCATGCAGCAGCAGCGCCGTGTAAAATTCGACGTTGGTTTGCAAGTTGCGTCCTGGTTTGTAGTGGGCGAGCAGGGAAACGGCCGTTTCCTCTACCTGTTTCGCCAATTCATACAGCGCCATATCCCCATCTGCCTGATACATCCTGGCGGCTGCCTGGCTCAACACCTCGGCACGTGGATCACGCACTTTGTAGACGCGATGCCCGAAGCCCATTAACCGCTCCCCTGCTTCGATTTTGGCGCGTAGATAAGGCTCGGCGTTAACGGCCGTGCCAATCTCAAACACCATATCCAGCGCCGGTCCCGGTGCGCCGCCATGCAGCGGCCCTTTTAACGCGCCAATCGCGCCAACAATCGCCGATACCAAATCAGATTGCGTGCTGATGATTGTGCGGGCGGTGAACGTAGAGGCGTTCAAGCCATGATCGCTAACGGTAATCAGGTAGGTGTCCAGCCCACGCACACGCGCGGCGTGTGGCACATCACCGGTGAGCATGTAAAGGTAGTTGGCGCTGTGGCTCAATTCCAGGTTTGGCGCAATCGGTTCCTGTCCCTGGCGCAAGCGCCAGTAAGCGGCAACGATGGTTGGCAGCCGGGCGACAATGGCTTGTGCTTGCTGGTAGGAGTCGGCTTTGGGCAAATTGAGGTCGAGCGTGCCTGCGCCCATGCGCAAGGCATCCATCGTTGGTAGCTGCGCTTGTGCGGCCGCTCGCAGTAACTGAATGGTGGCGGGCGGTAACGGCCGTAACGCCGCCAATTCCTGGGTAAAGGGAGCTAACTCGTCGGCTGTTGGCAATCGATCATGCCACAGCAAATAGAGCATCTCTTCAAATGTAGCCTGTCCGGCTAACGCTTCTAGCGGGAATCCGGCAATGATCAATTCGCCGATTTGCCCGTTGACGCTGCTGAGGCGCGTCGTCGCGGCAACGACGTTGTCCAGACCGGAGGCTGTTTGCGGGGGAGGTGGAGTTGTCATGTGTTTTTCCTTTGGGAGACATGACAGGTTTCACCAACCTGTCATGTCTAATCTTGTTGAATCTTATTGATTGGATATAATGTTGTCAATATTGATTTTTAAATCAATATAACTCGATTTGTGCAGCAGCAAGTAAAACCCATTTGGCAAAAGGATTTCGTCAATGACGCACGAGCAGCAATACCTGACAGCAAAAGAAGCGGCAAACCGATTGGGAATTAGTGTGGCGACTTTATACGCTTATGTCAGCCGTGGGCTGATCCGTTCGGAGGGGACAGACGGCAAAAGCCGCGCACGCCGTTATCGGCGCGAAGATGTGGATGCGCTGCGGCAGCGCAAAGAGGCGCGGCGCAATCCGGCGCAGGCTGTAGAAACGGCGCTGCATTTTGGGGCGCCGGTATTGACAAGCGCGATTACGTTGATCGAAAACGGCCGTTTCTATTATCGTGGTCATGATGTATTAACTCTGGCTCAATCACATCCTTTTGAAGAAGTGGCTGCCTTGATCTGGCGCGGCAACTTTGATGTTGAAGGTTTATTTCCTGCTGACAGCGCTTTGTCTGTCCTGCCGCCATTTCTGGCGCAGCTGCCGCCCATTGAAGCCTTTCAGGCGGCGCTTCCTTTGGCGGCCGTCCACGATTGGGCTGCATATGATTTGACGGCAACGGCCGTGCCGCAGACCGGCGCACGCATTGTGACATTGTTAACGGCCGTTGCTACCGGGCAGCCTGTAGGCGACACCATTGCCGCAGCCTTACAGCAGGCATGGACACCCCAACAGCCTGCTGCCCATGCCTTGTTGAACGCGGCGCTTATCCTCTGTGCCGACCATGAGCTGAACGTTTCTTCGTTCACGGCACGTTGTGTGGCGTCGGCGGCGGGTAATCCATACGGTGTGGTGTTGGCCGGATTGGCTGCATTGCAAGGGGCAAAACATGGCGGTTATACAGAGCGCGTGGAAGCGTTTTTGCGTGAGGTCGAGATGTCCGCCGATGCCCAAACGGCCGTTCTCAGCCGCTTGCGGCGTGGCGAAGGGATTCCTGGCTTTGGTCATCGTCTGTATCCGCAAGGGGATCCCCGCGCACAACTGTTGTTACAGATGGCACGCGAGATGTTTCCCGATGCGCCGCTATGGGCATTGGTGGAGGAGTTGATAACGGCCGTTTACCAGAGCATTGGCGTGTATGTGACCATTGATTTGAGCCTGGTA
>JACKBV010000060.1 GCA_020634315.1 Ardenticatenaceae bacterium
GAAGAAAACACAGAAAAGATTTTGCGTCAGGTCGTCTATGTGCCAGAGTCGCTGCCCGCTGCCGATGTGTGGCAAAAACTCAATGCGGGCAACAATTATCTGGCAATCGTCTTTGACGAATACGGAGGCACATCGGGCATCATCACGTTTGAAGACCTGATCGAAGAGATATTTGGCGAATTGCAAGACGAATTTGATGATGAGATGGCCTTGATAGCCCGTGACAAAGAAGGGCGAATTTATTTACGCGGTGACTTGCTGGTCACTGATGTGAATGAATATTTGGAATTGGATTTGCCAACCGAGGCTGACACATTAAGTGGGCTGGTCTTTAGCAAACTGGGTCGCCCACCGGCCGCCGGCGATAAAATCACCGTAGGGGGAACCCTCATTCAAGTAGAAGCGATGGAAGACTTGAGCGTTTCCGAACTTTCGCTGCAACTGCCTCCAAGCGGTGAGGTGCCATCTTACAGTGAATGGGAGGTGGCCGACCATGAGTAAACTCGCTTTGCTAAGTTTGGGTATTCCTGGCATGAGTTTTGCGGTTTTGCTAGCTGCTGCCGCCGAAGGAACTGGAGCCAGTCTAAGCACGCTGCTGGTGCCGATTATCGTCATCATCATTTTGGTGGCGATCAATGGCTTTTTTGTGGCGGCTGAATTCGCCATTATTGGCGTGCGTGCCACACAAATTGAACAAATGGCCGAAGAAGGGAATCGGTTGGCTGGCAATGTGTTGGCGGTTTTGGAATCGCGCAAAAAGCAGGATCAGTACATTGCAACGGCTCAATTGGGGATTACGATAGCTTCGTTGGGGCTAGCCATGTATGGCGAACCGGCCATCAGTCACTTCATTGAACCTTACCTGGCACATTGGCTGGGCGTGGAGCCGGATGCGGCGCTGGTTACATCGATTGGTTATGCCATTGCCCTGAGTTTGCTGACTTATTTGCATATTGTGGTGGGCGAAATGGTGCCAAAATCGCTGGCGCTATCTGATGCCGTCAAAATGGTGTTGGCGTTGGCGCAGCCCATGCACGTGATTCAGACGATCATGACCTGGCCGGTTCATTTGCTCAATGGGATTGGCAATGTGTTGCTGCGCCTGTTTAAAGTGCCGCCGGCACAAGGGCATGCGCGTGTGCTGTCACCGGAAGAGTTGGAATTGATTGTTTCAGAGAGCACTGAGGGTGGTTTGCTGAAGGAAGAAGAGGAGGAGTTGATCCGCAATATCTTTGACTTTGGCGAGCGAGTGGTGTCGCAAGTGATGACGCCGCGTACCAAAGTGCAGGCGATTCCGCTGGAGTTGGCATATGAGGATTTGCTGCGGACAGTTACGGAAAGTCGCCACAGTCGTTTCCCCGTCTACAAAGGGGATGTGGATCATATTGTTGGCATTTTGCATGTCAAGGATTTGATGCGCCAGACGCTGCGTACCAAGGGTGTGTTCGACCTGCGCCTGATTTTACGCTCGGCACCGGCCGTGCCGGAAGATTTGCCGGTGGAAAATTTGCTGGCGGCTTTCAAACGGCAAAAGCTGCACATGGCTATTGTGCTTGATGAGTTTGGGGGCATGGCGGGGATTGTTACTCTGGAAGACCTGGTTGAAGAGATTGTCGGTGAAGTCCGCGATGAGTTTGACGTGGAGAAGGAACCGTACTTGGAATTGAAGCCGGGTTTGCTGGAGGTGAGCGGTGAGTATCTGGTAGATGATTTGAAGGAAGATGTCTATCTTGGTGAAGATCATGATCTGCCGGATGTGGATACGGTTGGTGGTTTGATTGTGACGAAGTTGGGCCGCCCGCCGCGCATTGGCGATGAAGTTATCTACAGCGAACATGTGGTGATGCGGGTTTTGGATGTGGACCGACGCGCTGTGGCGCGTGTCAGTGTGCAGTATCCTGTCCCTGAGCGTGAAGATGGGGCGGATGAACAAGAGGATACGGATACGGCCGTTTCTCCTCCTCCCACTGCCTAATCGATCATGGATTTTATCCTGACATTGCACGGCGCGATGCGCTGGTTGGTGCTGGTGCTGGCCTTTTTGGCTGTTGTCAAATTTGGCTGGGGGTGGCTGCGACGGCGCGAGTATACCTCGTTAGATCGTGGCTTGATGCTGGCGTATACCATCACGTTGGACTTAAACCTGTTGCTGGGACTCATTTTGTTGTTGGCGCTGGGTGGTGGATTTCCGCATGCGCGTGTTGAGCACGCGGTGACGATGTTGTTTGCCATCTTGGTGGCGCATACGAATGCGGCCTGGCGGCATTCGTCCTCCGCGCCACGTAAGTTCCGCAACAATTTGTTAGCTGTGATCATTTCGCTGGCGGTGGTTATGGTTGCTGTTTTCCGGCTGCGCGGCGGCTGGATGTGGGGGTAGGGGAGAAGAGGGAAGAGAGAAGAGGGAGGAGAGTGGAGAGAGAAGGGAACGGCCGTTTCTGTGTGGAAACGGCCGTTTTGTTTTGTGTCGGTCGGCCTGTATGACAATCAGCCGGGAATTGGGTGACATTTGTCAACTCGCAAACGGCCGTCATTTGTGTATGCTTATCGATAGCTTTTGCTTATGAAATGAGTATGGAAGAAAAAGAAAAAACATCCAGTCGTCAATACCCCGCCGTTTATGAAAAAGCGATCCCCTATGCATTGGGATTGATTGCACTTGTTTTTGTTGTTTTGCTGGGTGTGACGATTGGTATTTTGTTTCATCTGTTCTAGGGAGCCTGGGTCGGTTAATACTTTTGTTTGGAGGTAGATTGTTTATGAATACCTGGCTTCCCTTAACGTCGTTTGTCATCAGTGCCATTTTTGCCCTGTCTGTATTTCATCGCTATCGCCGCCGACATGGCAACCACCTGCTCCTGTGGGGCATTGGCATGGTTTTCTATGCCATTGGCTCTTTTTGCGAAGCGTATTACGGCGCATTGGGCTGGAACCCGCTCATTTTTCGCCTCTGGTATCTGTTCGGAGCCATTTTGGTTGCGGCCTGGTTAGGGCAGGGCACTGTTTATTTGCTGGCAAAAAAGAAGTGGGCACATGTCACGATGGGCTTGCTGCTTCTCGGCACTATCTACGGTGTGGTGCGCGTGTTTACGGCAACCCTGGATCCATCATTGATGACCGGCAGCGAGATGAGTGGACATGCCATTGTCACCCCCGGTGTGCGTGTCTTAACGCCCTTTTTTAACATGTACGGCACGGTAACGCTTGTCGGCGGGGCTGCTTATTCTGCCTGGCTGTTTTGGCGCAAACGAGTGTTGTTACACCGTACATTAGGCAATATCTTAATTGCGGCTGGAGCTTTGGCGCCTGCTTTTGGCGGGGCTTTCAGCCGTTTTGGTATCTCTGGGGCACTTTATATCGGTGAGCTGTTAGGCGCGGTGCTGATGTTTATCGGGTTTCTCCGGGCAACAACGCCAATGGAAGAAAAGTATAAGCGGCGGACAAAGCAGGCTGTTTCGACTGATTAATCTGGCGTACAGTACCCCTGACAATGCAAAAACGCGCTTCTACACCGCCAAGATAGAAGCGCGTTTTCGTTTTTCAAGCTCCTGATCAGGAACTGCCCGTTACGAATTTACACTGTTCGCAGTTAAAGCCCGTAAATATTGCTAAATTTGGTTGTGACGTAGCGGATAAAGGCGTCATGGCTGAGCGGCTGTCCGGTGACGCGCTGCACCAATTCGCCGGGCGTAAATTTACGGCCGTGTTGATGGATGTTCTCGCGCAGCCAGGCGACGAGGGCTGTGGTTTGGCCCTGGGCCATTTCGCTGGCGATGGTGGGGTTTTGGGAAACGGCCGTTTCATAAAACTGTGCCGCGTACAAATTCCCCAGCGCATAGGTCGGGAAATAACCAAAACCAGGCCGCGACCAATGCACATCTTGCAGACAGCCCTGTGCATCATTGGGGGGAACAACGCCCAGCAGTTCTTGCATCTTGTCATTCCACGCCGTTGGCAAATCTTTCACCGCCAGATACCCATTGAGCATTGCCTGTTCCAACTCGAAGCGCAAAATGATGTGGAAATTGTAGGTTAACTCGTCCGCCTCGACGCGAATGAACGATGGCTGCACCTTGTTCACCGCGCGATAGAAATCTTCGACGCTGTGTTTGCCAAGTTGTTCGGGGAACAACGCCTGCAATGCCGGATAATGCGCCTGCCAAAAGCCGTAACTGCGCCCGACAATATTCTCCATCATGCGCGACTGCGATTCATGAATGCCCAGCGATGTACCCCGTGCCAGTGGTGTGCGGTACAGGTCAGGGTGCGTGCCTTGTTCATACATGGCATGTCCCGATTCATGCAGCCCGCCAAACAGCGCCGGGTTGAGGAAATCCGGATACCAGCGAGTGGTAATGCGTGCATCGTCGCGGGTGAAGCTGGTGGCAAAGGGATGTACCACCGTGCCCAAGTGGCCGCGCTCATAATCATAGCCAATAGCCGCTGTAATGGTACGCACAAATTGCTTTTGTTTGTCGATGTCAAATGGCTGATGCACTGGAGAGTCGTCAACAGCATCTACCCTGGCGGCAATGGCTTCACGCAGGGGAATAGATTCTTTTTTCACGGCATCAAAGATGGCGCGTACTTCGGCCGTTTTCATGTTGGTTTCGTACTTGTCTAGCAGCGCATCATATGGCTCATTTTCATAGCCATATAGCTCTGCCTGCTCCTGACACAGCTCTACCACTTGCTCTAGCCAGGGTTGGAACAGAGCAAAGTTGCTTTCTGCACGTGCCTTTACCCAGGCTGGACGCGCCTGTCCACTCACCTCAGATGCACGTCTGACATAATCCGGTGTCAACTTGCGTTGGTCAGCATAAAAGCGTCGCAGGTAGCGGATGAGGCTGGCTTCGTTGCTGTCATAGGGCGCATCGGCCAATTCGGCAGCGGCTGCCTCGATCAATTCGCCTGTTTCGTCAGCGGTGAACATTTCATAGGAAAGGCGGTGCAGCGTTGTCATCTGATCAATGCGTGCGCGGTCGCCTTTGGGGGGCATGTTGGTCTCTCGATCCCAACTAAGCAGCGCCGCTGCCTTGTCAATATCGTGGATGGTATTGATCTTTTCTAGCAATGCTTCATATTTTGTGGTCATGGGTTTCCTCGCCAGTTGTGAAGAATCGCATTCTTTTTACAAGGCGATTCTGTTGTTAGATGTTCGTCTAATTCAGAGGGCGTATTTTTACTGCAAAATACGGGATTTGTCCACAGTAAAAATGGGCAAGGATGGGCTTTGTCGCCCTATCAGGTTCGAGTGAATTGGCGGTGCGCCGTTCTCAACATGGGATGATCGGCGTTTTGGGGCAGTGGCTTAGTGATTCCAGGCCATTGTCTGTCACGTGGCATAAATCTTCGATGCGCACGCCGCCCCAGCCGGGAATGTAGATGCCCGGCTCAACGGTAACGGTCATCCCCGCTGTGACTGGTTTTCCCTCGTACAGGTGCGATAAAAAGGGGTTTTCGTGAATGTCGAGGCCGACGCCATGCCCCAGGCCATGCCCAAAGTGGTCGCCGTGCCCGGCGGCCGTGATGGGGTCACGGGCGAGGGCGTCAATCTCTTTGGTGTTCATGCCGGGTTTGGCGTGGGTGAGAACGGCCGTTTCCGCGGCCAGCACCAGGTTATAAATCGTCCAAAACTGCGTGTCCGGCTCATTACCCAGATAAAACGTGCGTGTCATGTCACTTTTGTAATCGTGCAGCGCGGCACCCATGTCGACAATAAGGGTGTCGCCCGCTTGCAGCACACGCTCGCCGGGGTGATGATGGGGCAAAGCGGCATTGGGGCCAGAAGCGACGATAACGGCAAAGGCCATTTCATCCGCACCCAATTCGCGCATCGTTCTTTCCAATATCCAGGCCAATTCCTGCTCGCTCATGCCGGGGCGGGCCAGGGTGTTGACCTGCGCCATTGCCTGATCGGTGATGGCGGCAGCCGCCGCGATGGTGGCGATTTCGTCAGCCGTTTTGACCTGGCGCAGGGGTTCTACTGTTTCCGCCAATGAAACCCAATTGTGCGATGTGGCTTTTTGCAGCCGTTCAAATTCGGCCAATGTGATGTGATTGGCTTCAATGCCGATATGGGTGGCGGAAACGGCCGTAAAAAATGCGGCGTCATCCTCGGCGCGGCGTTGGTGCTTAAACAAGGTGAAATCTGGCGCTTGCGCCGCAGCCTGCTCCCAATAACGAAAATCAGTCGCCAACAAGGCCGCATCTTTTGTGAGCAGCAGTTTGGCATTGGAGCCGGTGAACCCGCTCAGCCAACGCCGGTTGCTGGGGCTGCTGATCAGGACGCCATCTACTCCCCATGTGTCCAATTGTTGGCGCACGGCCATGATACGATTTTGGTACAGTTCATTGTTGTGACTTGTCATCGTGGAATTGCCTCACAGATAGTTGGTTATCGCTGAATCATGCGTATGTCGCATAATCCTATATAGAAAACAGGCGTTACAGAGAGCACAACGGCTTCTCTGTTTTCGCTTCTTGTTCTCCGTATCCCTTCTGGATGGTGACAAACGATCAAGAAATGGCCTCTACTTCGGCTGTAAGGATGCTGCGCAAGATGGCGATCATGGTGGCGTAGGTGGGATCCATGCCGAAATAGGAAAGGTTTTGCGCACCGAGATTGGTTCCCTTGCTAAAGGGCGTATCAGAGGCGTAGTGCAAAATACCGACGGGGAAGGGTGCCTGATAGAGGTTTACCAGTTCGTTGTAAGGATGCCGGGTGGGGCGCACCATTTCGTAGATACCGCTGAGATATGGCCCCGCTTCCATTTCCATGTCAGTGTACCCTTCCTGGTAGAAGACGGACATGTAGCCTTCGTTTTGCAAAAACGTGCCGGGCACGGTGATTGCTTTTTGGTTGTCCATCACGGTGCCATAGACAAGCCAGGGAGCGACATCGTCTGCTTTGAAGCAGTTGTTGAAGAGGTAGGTGTTCAGGGAATGTTCGTCGTGTACGACGTTGGGAATGGCGACATCGCCGATACGGCCGTTTAGCGTTGCCGCCTTGCCCATGATGTAAATGCCACGCATTTCGGCAATGTTCCGCGCAATTTCTGTGAGCACCTGATACGCGGCCATGCCCAGTGGATAGTCAATATTCAAAATAAGGGCATTGCTGCGCGACAGTTTTTCCACGCCGGGGACACGTAAACGGCCGTCCATGCCGTGCGCATTGAGGTGATTGATGGCGACAACCTGCATCTCAATGTCAAATGCGTGCGCGCTGGGAATACGCGCAATGCCAACGCTGCGCTCGTGTGCCAGCCGCGCCTCCCGCGAATTATCATGTTCCGCTTCGTACTTTTTCAGCGTGTAGTAGAGAAAATTCTCGTGACTGCTGGGCACATTTTGCTCCAAAATGTCCCGGTATTCCTGGCGCAGCAAATCAGAGCCACGCGCATTGATGAAATCTTCTAGCGCCGGTTCAATGTGCAAGGCATAGCCGCTGAGCAGGTTGGCGAGGGTGTGCGTATTGCTGGAGACAAAGTAAATCGGCCGTTCGTCGAAAGCGATGTCCGGCAAATTACGCTCAATGTTGCGCCACCAACGCCGCGTGGCTCGCTTGTAGTCCGCCAATGATCCGGCCAACGACCGCAGCGCCAATTCATGTTTGTCACGGGCGATGATTAACAGGCGTTCGGCCGTTTTTTCTTGCCAGAGTGTTACCAGCCGCCTTAAATCTTTGATGGCAATGTCCGCATTTTTCGCTAGCTTTTTCAGCGCCTCTTTGTCGGGAATGCCCCCTTTGTCACAAAGTTCTTCCAGGTCGGCAATGATTTTAGGCTGATTCAGGCGGTTGTAGAGCTTGCGCCGTTCGATTTGATAGGCGGTGAGCAGTGGCACCAAATCGTCAATGTCGGAACGGCTGGCAATGTAAACGGCCAGGGTGTTTTTGCCATCAAAAAAGCTGCGGCGGCGGCGACCCGGCGCACTCACTTGCGCCCATGACTCGACGTTGGCATAGCCATGTTGGGCAAAGACCGTCTCCGATTGCCCCATCACGACCAGGCGTGTATGTTCGATGCAGGTCGGCAGGCGCAAGATGGCATAGGTGAAGGCGGCAATGTCCAGTTTTGGCTTGTCAGCATGTAGATGCAGCGCGGAGTTGATGCGCTTGTGTGCCTCGATCAATGTTTTGATTTGCACTTCGCGCGTGCTGCGCAGTAAGGAGTAGTAGGTGCGCAGGTAAAGTTTGATTTCTTCGTTGCCCGAAGTGGGCACGGTACGGATCATGGTGTTGGTTCCTTTTCGGTG
>JACKBV010000061.1 GCA_020634315.1 Ardenticatenaceae bacterium
GACCTCCCGATGACAACCTCCGGGAGATTGGGTTTCATCGCTGCTGGTATACGGCCGTTCATGGAAACTCTTGCGCAAGGTGACGCCATTTGCCAGATGGCGCGTTTGCTGCTTTTCCGAATGCGAGATTGTAAAGCGGAATGGGGTAAACGCAAAGCTGTGAGCACAGCGGACGGGCATTTGCGTGCGCTGCCAAGAATCTGGTTGCAACGTTGTGCGCGGCCTGGCTTAGTGGCATAAAGGCGGCGTGTGTGGGTACAATTTAGGTGTGAAGCAATGGGTTCGAGAGCGTCATCTTCATCAGACCATAGGTCATCAACAAAAATGGAACGCAGGTGACACGAAATTTTTACTTCGTGAATGCCATGTTCTTTTCTGTTCGCAGCGGCTCAAAACGGAACACGCTTTTGAGAGGCTATTTTCAGGAGTACGGTAATTATGCAGCATCAAGAGGGACGATTTCAGGGTGTGGGTGGATTTGAATTGTTTATGCAGAGCTGGCATCCGGCTGGCGATAAGCAAGGCGTGGTGGTCATTATTCATGGATTGGGGGAGCACAGCGGCCGTTATGGCAATGTGATTCAGAAGCTGGTTCCGGCCGGGTTTGCGCTGTACAGTTTTGACCATCGCGGACACGGCCGTTCCCCAGACCGTCAATGTGCCCATGTCAACGATTGGGGCGAATATCGCGCCGACGTACAAGCTTTTCTCGACCTGGTGCGCGAGCGTGAGCCTGGCTTGCCCCTGTTTCTGTTTGGGCACAGCATGGGCGGATTGATCACCTTGAACTATGTGCTGCATCAGCCAGAAGGGCTGCAAGGGGTGGTCGCTTCGGCACCAGCCCTGGTGCCGCCACAGGCTTCGTTACCGCTGCGGTTGGCGGCGCAGGCGTTAGCGCGTCTGTCCCCACAAACGCAGTTGGACAATGGCCTGGATGTGACGGGATTGGCACGGGATACGGCCGTTATCACAGCCTACCAAAAAGACCCGCTCGTACATGGCAAAGTTTCGGCACGCTGGGTGGCAGAATTCCAAAAAACCATTGCCTGGACATTGGCCCACGCCGAGGCATTCAAGCCGCCGCTGCTCATTTATCATGGCGATGCGGATCGATTGGTGCCGATTGGCGGCGGGCAACAATTTTTCGAGAAAGTGCAGCAGCCCGATAAAAAGTACATCATGTACCCTGGTGGCTACCATGAAGGGCACAACGATACTCACCAGGAGCAGGTATTGGCCGACTTACAAAATTGGTTAGTAGCGCATTTGCCATAAATTGTGGCGTCGAGAGGTGCGGCTGGGCATTGCCTGTTGTCACCTCTTTTTAGGATCGTGTTATTGGAGGTTTTGATCATGAAAGGACATGTACAAAAGCGGCATTTCTGGAGTGGTGTTTTGATTAGTTGTTTGCTGGCAGGTGTCTTGCTGGTTCATTCATTGCAAGTTTTGTCGGCGAGTCAATTGGCAGCGAGTGAAGAATGGGGGGAAACGGCCGTTGCGCCAGCCCACACCCTTACCGCCAGCAGTGGCATCACCCCCCCCGTCACGTCTACCCTGTATCTCCCCATCATCTTTTCGCCCCCGCCAGCCATTGCCTTGCAGCCGATTCAAGCTGTGTGCGCCACAAATAGCTGGACACTCACCTGGGACGATGGCGGCCCCAACGTGCAGGCGTATGAACTGCAAGAATCACATCTAAGCACCTTTGACCAACCCGTGACGATAACACTCACCGAAACGCAATACGTTGCGTCACCGCCATTATCCCCCGACCATCTCTATTATTACCGGGTGCGTGCCCTGGCACTCAGCGGTGTTGGCCCCTGGTCAGAGACACAAAGCATCATTGGCAGCTTCCTGGATACCTTTGACGATCCAAATTCCGGCTGGCCCAAAGTGAGTGACAGCAACTATACGTTCGGCTATATCAATGGTGAATATGAGATTACCACGCAGCAAGCGGGTGCTGTATATCGCCCCATTTCGCCCAATTATTTCCTGAACACCTACACAGTTGAGGCCGATGTGCATTGGCAAGGTACGGCTACCGATGGTTTGTATGGCATCCTTTTTGGCGTGGTGCAAGATGTATCACAATATTATCTCTTCTCCATTTACCCCTCCACTCAGCAATATCGCTTGTTGCGCCGTGCTGCGGATGGCAGCTTTGTCGAGTTAGTGCCGCGCACAACCGCGGCCAATATTCTGACCGGGAATGGCGTAAATCATCTGGCCGCAGCCTGGGATAATGGACAAATTACACTGTCGATTAATGGCGTGGCGGTGGAAAGTTTGACGAATACGGCCATTACTGGGTTGACCGGCGCAGGTGTTGGCATGAGTCCTAATCCGGCACATCCGGCGGCTGCGGTGCGTTTTGACAATTTCCAGGTGCTTGGCTGCAAAACGCCAGCAGACAGCAGCAACACCCCGGCCACCACACCTTTCCGTGTACAGCCACCTTTGCTAACTTTCGACACCTGGATTGAGGAATAAGAACGTGGACAAAATTATTGTAAGAGATCTGTTGATGCGTGCCATTATCGGCATTAATCCAGATGAGCGTGTTAAGAAGCAAGATATTCTGGTGAATTTGGTGCTTTATGCCGACACAAAAAGAGCGGCAGAAACAGATGATATTGACGACGCTGTCAATTACAAAACGATCAGCAAGCAAGTCATTGATCGGGTTGAAAATGGCTCCGATTATCTGGTGGAAAAGCTGGTCAACGATATTGCTCGTATGATTTTGCACGATTACCCACAGGTGCAAAAGGTGCAGGTGCGTGTGGAAAAACCTGGCGCACTGCGTTTTGCCAGGTCGGTTGGCGTGGAAATTGAGCGCACGCGTGAAGATTTTGGCCTGTAAAAGCGTGTAAACGCGAGGCGGGTGGAGATTGGCGAACAAGCCAATTTCCACCCGTTCGTGATGGTTCATGAATACCGTTTATCTGATTCTTGGCTCGAATATCAACAAAGAAGTGAATTTGCCGGAGGCGGTGCGGCTGCTGCGCGAGTTAACGACGGTGGTTCAGGTTGCCGGTGTCTATGAAACGGTTCCTGTGGGTTTGTTGGAGCAGCCGTTGTTTTGGAATACGGCCGTTTCCATCCACACACCGCTCGCCCCGGCCGCGCTCAAAGTCAACGTGTTGGCCGCGATTGAGCACCGTTTGCAGCGCGTGCGTCAGGCCGACAAAAACGCGCCGCGTACCATTGACCTGGATATTGTGCTGTTTAATGATTGGGTGCAGGCGTATGATCCGGGAGACGGCCGTTTCCGTCCCATTCCCGATCCCGACTTGCTGCAATTTCCGCACGTTGCCGTGCCCATTGCCGAGCTGGCCCCCACCATGCCCCATCCCGTTACCGGCGAACCGCTGCAAGCCATCGCGGATCGTTTGCTGCAAAGCCAACAAAAAGCAGGTTGGACACCCCTCCTTCGCCGCAGCGACATCATTCTTTAGAGGCACCAACCTGCGCGTCTATCACCAACTGCTGCTGTACTTAACAGATGCGGGGCAGCATTTCGCCCATTAACATATCCACGATGCGCGTGCTGCCGAAACTGGTCTTTTGCAAAACACGACCTTGGGGAACGGCCGTAACCTCACCAATAATCACCGCCTCTTCACCATAACGTGTTTGCCGCATTGCCGCCAGCACCGCGTCCGCATCTTCTGGGGCGACAATGGCAAGCAGCTTGCCCTCATTGGCAATGTACAGCGGGTCAAAGCCCAGCATTTCACAGGCAGCACGCACCGCTGCCCGAATCGGCAGTTTGTGTTCATGAATGGTAATGCCCACTTGCGACTGCTGCGCAATTTCGTTGAGGGTTGTGCCCAGCCCGCCCCGTGTCGGGTCGCGCAGCACATGCACATTGTCGCTGGCCTCCAAAATCGCCATCACCAGATGGTTCAGCGGAGCCACATCGCTTTCAATGTCCGTCTCAAAACCTAGTTCGCCGCGTGCGCCCAGCACGGCAATGCCATGATCGCCGAGCGTACCGGAGACGATGACCACATCGCCAGGTTTGGCCTTGGCGCCGCCGATGTCGGTGGCCGGCAGTACCATGCCCACGCCCGCGGTGTTGATGTAGATGCCATCTGCTTTGCCGCGCTCCACAACCTTGGTGTCGCCAGCGACAATTTGCACGCCTGCTTCTGCGGCGGCGGCTTGCATCGACTCGACCACTTTTTCCAGCAGGCCGATTTCCAGCCCCTCTTCTAAGATAAATCCGGCAGTGAGGTAAGCGGGTTGTGCGCCCATCATGGCGACATCATTGACCGTGCCACAAACGGCTAATTTGCCGATGTCGCCGCCAGGGAAAAAGAGGGGCGAGACGACGTGGGAATCTGTGCTGATGGCGAGAGAGGTGCAGCCGACCATTTGCACAATACCGGCGTCGTTACCGGCACGCAGTGCTTCGTTGTCGAATGCGGGCAAAAAGCGTGCCGCGATCAGATCGTGGGCTAATTTACCGCCGCTGCCATGTCCCATGATGACGTAACCGCGGTCGCGGATGGGCATGGGGCAAAAGGCGGATTCGATGTAAACAGGTTCGTTTGTGTTGGACATAGGTTCCTTTTGCGTAATCCGTAAACCGATTATCGATTACGGTTTATCGGCGATAATCCAGGCGGCGAAACGGCCGTCTGTCTCAATCTTCGTTTGTAAGCCATGTGCCGCAATCATGTCGCGGATAGCTTCAGGTGTGTAGAATTTGCTGCGCATCAGCGCCACTTTTTCGCCGATGGCAATCATTTTGACGTTGAATTTGTGCAAGTCCGGCTCCTCAATGACGAGGCGACCGCCCGGTTTGAGCACGCGTATCAGTTCGGCGATGGCGTGGCGCTGACTGCCGAAATGGTGCAGCGCATCGACAACCATGATGCGGTCGAAGCTGCCGCTGGCAAAGGGGAGGGTTTCGACGTGGGAAACGGCCGTACAGCACAACAGCTTCTCCCGCGCTTGCGCCAACATCTTTGGCGATTCATCGCAAATGACGAGCTGGTCGAGAAACGGCCGTAACTGCCCAGACACCCGTCCCGTGCCACCGCCCGCATCCAACAAATTGCCCGCAATCGGCAGCCCCAACATCTCCTTCCACCGCTCACCATCCGGCGGCGGAATAAATCGTTCATAAAAAGGCGCTAAAATGCCAAAATGATCTAGCATGATTCCTCATAAAACGAGAGATTGGCAACCACGTTTAGCCCACCAATCTTCACTCGTTACTTTCCATAATCAGGTCACGACGATACCGATAATACGCCGCACAGGCTCCTTCACCAGAAACCATCGTCGCCCCCAATGGGTGCTCCGGCGTACACGTCTTGCCAAAGGCCGGGCATTCATTGGGTTTTTGCAACCCTTGCAAAATCAACCCGGCAATACAAATCGAAGGCTCTTCTGGTCGAATCGCGGCAACATCAAAACGATTTTCCGCGTTGAACGCATCGAATTCAGGGCGCAAACACCAGCCGCTGTTCGGAATCGTGCCAATACCGCGCCACTTGCGGTCACATTCCTGAAGCACTTGCTGGATGACCGTCTGGGCTGGTTTGTTCCCCTCAAACGTGACAGCGCGTGCATACGCATTGCCCACTTCGTAGCGCCCTTGTTCCAACTGCTGCACCGTTTGCAAAATGCCCTGCAAAATGTCCAATGGCTCAAATCCGGTAACAACAATGGGCACGCGATATTGTGCAGCAATAGACGGGTACTCCCAATAACCCATCACAGCGTTAACATGTCCGGCCGCCAAGAAGCCCTGCACGCGGTTGCGCGGTGAGCCAAGAATCGCGTGCATTGCTGGCGGCACGCGCACATGCGACACAAGAATGCTAAAGTTGGTCAGCCCCAACGCTTTTGCCTGCACGACGCTCATGGCATTGGCCGGTGCCGTTGTCTCGAAGCCGATGGCAAAAAAGACAACCTGTTTGTTGGGGTTTTGCTGCGCGATTTTTACAGCATCCAGTGGTGAATAGACGACGCGCACATCGCCACCCGCCGCGCGAATAGAAAACAGGTCTTTGTGCGACCCTGGCACGCGCAGCATGTCGCCGTAGGATGTAAATATCACGTCGGGGCGGCTGGCGATCTCCAGGGCTTTGTCAATTTGCTCTAAGGGTGTAACGCAGACCGGGCAGCCAGGTCCATGCACCAGTTCGATTTGCGGCGGCAAGAGTTGGTCAATGCCGAAATGCATGATGGCGTGGGTCTGCCCCCCGCAAATTTCCATGATCGTCCATGGTTGGGTAACGGTGCGGTGGATTTCAGCTACGGTTTTCTTGACCAATTCCGCGTCGCGGAATTCATCAACATATTTCATAATTGCCTCGTTATGCGGAAAATGAAGTGTGACACATCAGACGTGCAGGATCGATCATCCCAGCGCACGTTTCATGCTTCAGACGCCACGTTCTTCCGCTGTAATACCTAATTCCTCATCTACATCGGCGATTTCATTGAGCAGCTTTAATGTTTCCAGCGCCTCTTCTTCGCTGAGCTGGCTAATAGCAAAGCCAACGTGAATAACCGTGTAATCGCCGATTTGTGCCTCTGGCACATAGGCCAGACATGCTTCGCGCTTGACGCCGCCGAAGTCTATTTTGCCCATTTTCAGGCCACCAGCTTCATAAATTTCTACGATTTTTCCAGGTACACCTAAGCACATAGTTT
>JACKBV010000062.1 GCA_020634315.1 Ardenticatenaceae bacterium
CACGTTGTTTGTGTAGCCCAAAATGGAGCCAACCGCGACATTATACACGGCGTCGGCCGGTGTACAGATGTTTAATGACGATGGTTGTGCGCTCAAAGAAAAATCAGAGGCCAGCGCACAGTTTGAGCAGACCAAGGCAAAGCTTTGGTCGGTCGCATCACCATTGTAAAGAATGGCATCACCACTAATATTGGCGGCGTCGATGGTAATGGTTGCATTGGATCCGGGGTTTTGAATGAAGACGTTCTCAATATTGTTGAGAACATCGGCCGTTCCCCCAGTTACTGACCAGCCACCACTGAAAACATTACCAAGATAGGTATTACCACCGTTTTGCACGGTCAAGTTTAAATTGTTGACCAATGCCGGGTTTGCGCCAACGGCACCGGGTGCATCAGACCAGGCAACTGTAATTTTTAACGGTTGGCTGGGGTCTGTCACCCCAACTTCCATGACAAATTGTTCGCCGGTATTGCTAAAGATAAAGGTTTGATCCTCATAGAGGGTCATGGCGGTTGGGCTGATGATGTTCGTGGTGTTAACACGGCCCCAGCCTTCGCTGTTGTTCGGAATGTCGGGTGTGCCCATGTCAACGGCCGTATTCACCAACAACGCTTTTGCCATTGCCGCACTGGGGTCTGCCCCGCCATTAAAGGTACGCCACCACTCGGTTGTCAGCACCACTGCCCCAGATGTATGCGGGGAAGCCATGCTGGTGCCGGAACAGAAAGCGTAAAGGTTACTGGTGCCAGTAATAGATGTTGAACAAGAGCCACCCAAGTCATTACGGCTGGAGGAGATTTGCTCACCTGGAGAAGTAATGGTGGGAACCCAACGGCCGTCTACTGCCGGGCCACGGCTGCTAAAGCTAGAGATGCTGTCAATGCTGCCGGCACGATAGTTGACACTGCTGGCCGTGACAATCAAGTTCTTGGCTTCTTTGGGTGAGGTGAGTGTGCCACTGCCTGGCCCAGAATTACCCGCAGAGAAGACCTCGATAAAAGGTTCCGCCACATCGGTGGTGTCAAAATTACCATCCAACACGATGAGGTCATGGGTACGCTCTGAAGCCTGATAGCCATGGCTGGTGCCTTCACCAGTTGTCCAGGAGTTGTTGCCACCAATAGCGCCGCCAAGTACAGCTCGTTTGCTATGTTCTTGCCAGCCACCAGTTGGCGGCCAGGCGGATGCGGACAGCGAGTTCATGGCAAAAATGCTGTAGCCAGGAGCAACGCCAAGGCCATACAGGAACCCGTTGGCGTCGGTGAAACCAGCTGCGGCATTGCCGCCAATGATACCGGCGACGTGTGTCCCATGTCCGCCACCAGAGCAGTCGCTGCCAGGTTGACCGGCAAAGCTACATGCACCGGGGAAGTCGTACCCACCAATGATGTGTGAACCCAGGTCAGGGTGATCGTAATCGACACCGGTATCGACAACGGCCCAGATAACGCCTGTGCCATCAAAACCGAGATCGGCGAGGTGGTTGTTATAGCCAACAACAGGCACGTTACCTGGATGGTTGCCCGCCATAATCTGCGCTGACATTTCGTCATCTAAAACGGGCGCAGAGCTGGAGTAGCCAAGCCAGAGGACGGTGTTGATTTTGGCGATCTCGGCCACGGCGGTGGCGTCGATTTGCACAATTGCATCGTAGAATGCTTTGTCAGGCTGTGATGGGTAATATTGCAAGACATTCCCACCGAGATTGGCAATGGCGGCCAGGGTATCGGCCAGGCGACCATCATTGTAGAACATGATGTCCACGTTGCTGATGAGACCGGAACGGCCGTTTAGCGCCGGGTCAATCTTGTATGCCGGATGCACAACCCCTTGCCAGCGCACAAATGGGGCACTTTCCAATGCCGTTACCTGCGCCTCTGTCCCCCAGGTCAAAAAGGTATAGTGGGGATAATATTGCAAAGGTGTCAACCCGGCTGCTTCCAAATCAGCCAGCCAGGCATCATTGGTGGGGCCAGCAAACTGTACCAGCCGCAAGGTTTCGCCTGCGGCATTATTTTGCATAGTCTCTGCCAATTCAGGTTCGCCATCCACAACCGGGTCGAAGGTGTAAGTTACCACCTGCACCTTCCCGGCGTTTGGCTCGTATGTGTAGGCAACATCACTGGCCGACAATTTGGCAAAATCTGCCTCATTGAGTTCCAGCCATTGAAATGAGCCGTAATCCAGTGCCAGACGCGGTTGCAAATCGAGCTGCGCTGCTTCTGTCACTGCGTCTGCCGGAATGCGCACAAAATACCCGCCACCGGCAACGGGTTCGGCCGCCCTTAATGTGAGGCTAGATGCCCCCAATAGAACGACAAGCAATAAAAAAGATAACAAAAGGGCTTTACGCCAGGTCATATCAGAACCTCCATGCTGATAAAAAATTTCTTGCTTCCACAGTTAGAAGCAAGGGATACACAATAAATCAGACCCTTCGGTTGATGAAAACATGTTATATAGACGTGTCACACCTGTTGTAATTGTTGTAACCACATCTGTATTTCTTGTACTTTATGGTGACCTATAGCGGTCAAAGTGTCCAACGCTTCACGCCCTTTGGCAAGGGCTTGGGCGATTTCTTTTTGCTGTACGGCCACACGTGCCTGCCCATAAAGTGCATAGGCAATTAGTTCCTGGCTCTGCAAGATGCGTGCCTGATGGAAGAGTTCGCTAAAGGTATGCACGGCCGTTTCCCATTCCCCACGCCATAATTGCAGCTCTCCCCATTCGCTCAGTACACGGCCGTATTGCCAGCGATGTCCAATCTCTTGCGCCAGGGCCGCGGCTTGCTCATAGGCGGCAGCGGCCTGGTCATATTGCTCATGCGCCATGTGCAAATTTCCCAGGCTGCGCCAAAGCACAATGATGCGTTCCTGATGCCCTTGTTGACGCGCCAGGGCTAACGCTTGCCGATAGTAAGCCTCAGCTTGTTCATTGTCCCCTTGTTCTTGCGCCAAGACGCCCAGCCCCCACAACATGCCGCCAGAGTAAACGGCCGTTTCGTCACCCTGGTGCATCAACGCCAACCCTTCCTCGTAAAACGCCTCGGCACGGGCAAAATCGCCGCGCACGTAAGCCTGCACGCCCAGGCCGCGCAGAAAATCGCTGACAATTCCGCCATGCCCTAAAGCGCGTGCCAGGGCCAGCCCTTCCTTATAATACGCATCAGCCAGCACATAATCGCCGCGCCGCGCCGCCAGGACACCCGACGCCCGCAGTAAATGGCTCAAGGTTTCCTGGTCGTCAAGGCGGCGTGCCAGCTCTAAACCCGCTTCAAACAATGTTTCGGCGTCAATGTATTCCCCTTGGCGCTGTGCCAATCGCCCGCGATGGTGGGTGATGGCAAGCTGTGTCGCCGGGTCGTCTTGGGGGATGGCCGTTACGGCCGTTAAATAATTGGCGGCCATTTGGTAGAGGCCGTGTGTTTCCCAAAAGTAATAAAAGGCGTTAACGCCTTGCACAAACAAGGTCACATGGCCGGTTTCCTGGGCCAACTGCAAAGCGGCCAGGATGTTGGCTTGCTCTTGCTCTAAGGCGGTGTCATCCCGGTGATGGGTTTGCGCATAGGTGACAAAGTAGGTGATGAGCCGGGTAACGGCCGTTGCTTCTTCCGCATCCGACAGGTGACGCCGCACATAATCGCGCAGCAGCGGGTGTAATTGGTAGCGCGTGGCTTGCCCGGCAAAGCGCCGTCCCGCCTGCACCAAAGACAAGCCGTATAACTGCCGCAGCGCATCTTGCGCATCGGCCAGTGGCAAATCGGCGACATAAGCGGCGGCCGTGTCGCTGAAATCTTCGCCGTGAAAGAGGCTGAGCGCCGTTAAAAATTGCTGCTGCGCGGTTGTGAGTGCGGCAAAGCTGGCATCAAAGGAAAGGCGCACGCTCTGGTCTTCGTAGCTCAGTTCGGCCAGGCGGCGCTGCTGTTGGCGGATGCGCTGCAAGAAGTCGGCCGTAGACCAGCCCGGCTCGTAAGCGAGACGGCTGGCGGCAATGTCTAGCGCCAGCGGCAGGTGTCCCAGCAGCGCCGCCAACTCGCGCAGCAGTTCGGCTTCGGCCGTGACACGTTCTGCGCCGAGGATGTTGCGGAAGAGGTCGAGGGATTCGCTGCCGTTGGCGGGAAACGGCCGTATCTCAAACCGTTGAGCGCGGCGTAACACGGCCAAATCGTGGCGTCGCGTTGTGATCAACACGGCACAGCGCCCGGTGGGTGGCAGTAATGGCTGCACCTGTTCACTGGTTTGCACGTTATCGAGCACGAGCAGCGCCCGTTTGTCTGCCAGTAAATCGCGCACCAAACGGCTGCGGCTGTCTATGTCGCCATAGGCGCTGACATCTACGCCGTATGCCTGGGCAAATGTGCGCAAAATGGACATGGTGTCGGAGATGTCTACTTTGGCCCACAAGACACCATCGGGGAAATACGGCCGTAACACATACGCCAAATGCACGGCCAGGGCGGTCTTGCCGATGCCACCCATCCCTTGCACGCTGTACAACGTGGTGTGTGTTTCGGCTAACAGCGCGGCCTGGATGGCCGCCATCTCTGGTTTTCTTCCAACAAAATAGGGTAAATCGGCCGTAACCTGGAAGGGAGCTTCTTTGCCTGGCGCTTTTGTCGTGGATTCGGCCCACGGTGACAGCAATGATAGCGTTTCGGCATCGCCGCTTTGCTGTGCCTGGGCGCGGAGTTCTGGTAGAGGAGGGTGTCCGGCGGCGTCTAGCAGTTGGGTCATTTCCCCGTCGGTCAGGTGTAAAACGGCGGCCAGTCGTAGTAAATCAACATGATCACGTGGACGTTTTACACGCCCTTCGAGCCAGTTGACGATGGTTGGTTTGGGAACGGCCGTTAACTTTGCCAATTGCCCCGTCGTATACCCCGAACGGTTCACATATTCGCTTAAGACATCGGCCAGGTCCGTCACCACATCTCCCTTAAAATGTAAATCGCATCACGTACTCTATTACTATTTTCTGGATACGCAATATGCAATGCGCCATATATTCCTATCAAATAACTATACAGAAAAACATTGCGTACACCGAAAATTTGCAAAAACGCGCAGCGAAACAGAGAAAATCCCTGTGCTCTTTGTGTCTTGCTATGTGCTGCTCTGTATCCTGTGCAGATACGTTGTCAAACCTCTGCGTTGTCAAAGAGCCAGACAAATCTGTTGTTTTCCATCATCTGATACAGTTTTGATACAAATCGTCTCCAGAAATTGGCTCCCACTTCCCTTATTCTATCAAACAAAGCAGTAAATGGCAGTGTTTTCAAGCAGCTATATGGCAGATGGCGCACGTTTCCTTGCTGTTCCCTGTGCACCTCTCCGCGCCTCTGCGCCTTTGCGTTATTTTCAAGAGGAGACAAGCAAATGACCAATTACCTGATTCGCCGCGGCTTCCAAATGATCCTTGTTGTTTTAGTGGCGACAATCGCAATTTACGCATTGTTAAATGCCGTGCCGGGCGGCCCTTTGTCGGGGCTTAACCTGTCGTCAGATGCCAAAACACGCCTCAGTGCGCAAGATATTGCGCGTATCGAGGCGATGTTAGGCTTGAACAAGCCATTTTACCTGGCTTACCTGACCTGGATGGCGGGTGAAGATTGGCTGGACGAGGTTGGCAATGCCATTGGCAACCCTGGCCCGGCCGATAAGATGTGGGATACCGGCACCTGGACTGACTATCAATCACCATTGTGCAAGGCGGCTGGCGGCAGCAACAGTGATTGGGATGGCGGTGGCGCATCGCCGTGTGGACGCGGCGTGCTGCGTTGGGATTGGGGGCAGTCGTGGTCGTTGGCGCGTGGGCAGACGGTTACATCTGTGATCGGCAGTCGTGTCACCAATACGGTCATCCTTATGGCAAGCGTCACGATCATTTCTTTGCTCATTGCTGTGCCTATTGGCCTGATCTCGGCGGTGAAGCAATATTCGCGCCTTGATTATGCCGTTACCACGTTTAGTTTCTTTGGTATTGCCATGCCCATTTTTTGGTTTGGCCTGCTCATGATCATCTTTTTCGGCTTGAAGTTTAAGGAATGGGGATTGCCTTATTTCCCCACCGGGGATGTGTTTACGACGCGTGTGCTGCCGGGCAGTATTCAGCAAGTGTTGAATATTGAGCCAAAGTCGCTGGCGGATCGTGTTATCCATTTGGTTTTGCCGGTTAGCGCCTTGACGCTGCTTTATTTGGCGGGGTGGAGCCGCTTTTTGCGCGGGCAAATGTTGGAGGTGCTGCGGCAGGATTATGTGCGTACGGCACGGGCCAAGGGGCTGCGGGAACGGGCTGTCATTGTTAAACATGCGGCGCGTAATGCGCTTATCCCGTTGATTACGATTGTTGTGTTCCAGATTCCTGGCATTTTCAGCGGCGCAATTTTGACGGAAACCATTTTTAATTATCCCGGTATGGGGCGGCTTTTTATTGATGCCCTTAACCGCAATGATTGGCCTATCGTGATGGCTTTGCTCTTTATTACGGCCATTCTTGTGGTGGTGGCGACGCTGATTGGTGATTTGCTGTATACGGTTGTTGATCCGCGTATTCGCTTTGAGTAATGGGGTGGGGTGTTGTGCGCTGGCGCACGGCTGTAAGAACACGGCCGGCTGAGGCGCTGGCATGAATGAAAGCGTATCCTCCGGGAGGTTTAG
>JACKBV010000063.1 GCA_020634315.1 Ardenticatenaceae bacterium
CGGTTCAGGAGCACCAAGCAACGATTGAGGAGCACTAAGCAACGATTGAGGAGCAAGTAGGAACGACAGAGAAGCAGGTAGGAACGGTTGCGGAGCAGGTAGGAACAATTCAGAAGCAGGTAGGGACGATGGCGGAGCCGGTAGGAATGACACAGGAGCCGGTAGGAACGATTGTGGAGCAGGTAGGAACGATTACGGAGCCGGTAGGAATGATTCAGAAGCAAGTAGGAACGGTTGCGGGGCAAGTAGGAACGATTCAGGAGCGGATAACAACAAAATATATGCGCAGTGCGGCCAAGCTGTGCCCGGCTCTGAATCCGCTGAATCTTTGCATTTCTGAAAATCGCCAGCGTCATTTGTTTGCCAGTGGTTCTTGGGCTTGGATTACCACATTGAAAATGATAGTATTGCAGCCCATCATTATTTCACGAAGAGGTTGTTTTTGGCTGAATTGTTTGAATTGACGGGCAACATGCATATGCACACCCCTTACTCTGATGGGGAAATATGGCATCATGAAATTGCTGAGGCGGCGATTGCTGCCGGGTTAGATTTCATCATTGTCACTGACCACAATGTATGGGTAGATGGGGTAGAAGGGTATTATGAGAATGGAAACGGCCGTGTTCTCCTTCTCGTTGGTGAAGAGGTACATCATCCACGTCGCCAGCCGCAGGCAAGCCATTTCTTGGTCTATGGCGCAGAAAAAGAGATGTATCCCTATGCGGCCGATGCGCAGCAGTTAATTGACGAAACAAAAGCGGCCGGTGGCTATGGCTTTCTCGCCCATCCCTTTGAGCAGCCGCCTGTACCGCTGATCGGTTTGCCCAATTTAGGCTGGCATGATTGGGAAGTAGATGGCTATACCGGGCTGGAAATCTGGAATTACATGTCCAGCTTTGTCGATGAATTGAAGCTGGCTGTACGCCGACTGCCCGTTCAGAATAAGTTGTTGGCACAATTAACGGCCGTTTACCTCGCCTTACACCCCGAAAAATACATAACAAAGCCCCACGTCGAAACATTAGCCCTGTGGGATCAATTGCTTACCGCCGGCAAACGAATCGTGGCCGTTGGTAATAGTGACGCCCACGGCACCCCCATGAGTTTTGGCCCCATTCATCGCATCATCTTTCCCTACGAATTCCTCTTCCGCGCCGTGAACACACATTTGTTATTGCCCGAAGCACTTAATGGCGATCTGACGCACGACAAACGCCTGGTGCTGACCGCCATCGGCAAGGGACACAGTTGGGTCGGTTACGACATGATTCACCCCACAGAAGGATTTCGCTTCACCGGGCAGGGAACCAACAAAGGTTCCGTCGGTGATGCCATTCAACTTGATGTTGGCGCGACACTGCAAGTCAAAGCACCCAGCAAAGCACACATCAAGTTAATCCATCGTGGCGAAGTAGTTGCCGAAGTAGCCAACGAAGCGTATTTAACGCATATCCCTGTTGAAGAAGGTGCTTATCGGGTCGAATGCACCCTTGCATACCAGGGCAAAGAACGCGGCTGGATTTACAGCAATCCCATCTATCTTTATTAAGGACAACAACGTGCATATTTTGCGAGGCATTTGGCGTGTACTACTCTCTTTTGTTGCCGTTGGCTTAGTGACAGTGGTTGTTGTGATGACAGCCTGGATTCCAGTGCGTATTCAGGATGTGCGTTTGGGTGCCTGGATGGTAAGCAAATTGGCGCAATTTTTGGCGCGTTTGTTTCAGATTCAATTCGAATGCCCCGATGCTCATAAAATTCGCCAACACACCGGCCTCATTTTCCCCAACCATCTCTCTTTTTTCGACGCTGTTTTGTTAATGTCTGTCTGTCCGGTACGTTTTGTCAGTATGGCAGAACTACGTTCCTGGCCTTTTATCGGCTGGATAGCCATCGCGGTGGGCACGGTTTTTGTTAACCGTGATAACAAAGCGTCACGCCAGGTGGCGCGGGAGCAGTTGGCACATCAAGATTCCTATTTCCCGGCAATTGTGCTCTTTCCCGAAGGGCATATTTCCGACACGGGCGAGCTGATGCCGTTTCGCTATGGCGCGTTTGAAGTTGCTGTGAGCGGCGGATTGCCGGTTATGCCTTGTGTGTTCACCTATGATCCGCTGCCGGTGGTCGGCTGGACAGATGAATCCTTGTTGACGGCGCTGTGGCGTGTCGCCACTTATGGCGGGCCGATTCAGTCACGCTTGCAGGTTTTGCGTGTTGTGCAGCCGCGCCCTGACGATGATGCAAAGCAGTTGGCGCTGGAAATGCATGGCGCGATGACGGCCGTTCTCCGTTACAGCGGCCACGAGGATGATGTCTTGCGCCCAGAACTGTAATAAAAACAAATCGGGACGCGAATCTGCCTTGCTGCGCAGACTCTGCGAACCCTGATCGGTAGTAAAGCGTCATACGCACCTCGTGCCGGTTGTGCTAAAATCAAGTCTGATACATATTTTATTTTTTTATCATGCGGGTGCAGAGTCACCGGCATGTCCTATGCAATGGAATCAGACTATGACAATATTGCCACAAATTAACAGACCTTTAGAAGCAAAACAACGCGCGATAGTTATCGGCGCATCCTCTGGTATTGGCGCAGCCCTGGCGCAAAAATTAGCCGCAGAAGGCTATGTCGTGGCGCTGCTGGCGCGACGTGAAGACCAATTAACGGCCGTTTGCGATCACATCAACGCCATGTATGCCGGAGCCGCACACGCCTACGTACACAACGTCACCGACTTCGCGGAAATCCCCAACTTATTCCAAACCATTACACGTGACCTGGGTGGGCTTGACCTCATTGCCTACGTGGCTGGCATTCAACCCCCCGTT
Source organism: Ardenticatenaceae bacterium (assembly GCA_020634315.1). Lineage (GTDB taxonomy): Bacteria > Chloroflexota > Anaerolineae > Promineifilales > Promineifilaceae > JACSRF01. The sequence continues at coordinate 2,833 of JACKBV010000063.1, forward strand.
GCTTTAGACGAGTACAACTTTGCTAAAGACGAAGCAATGGTCAAAGTGAATTTGTTGGGCGCAATGGCCTGGCTCAATGAAGCGGCCATTCGTTTTCAGCGTGCCGGTAACGGCCGTATCCTCGCCGTCAGCTCCATTGCTGGCGACCGCGGGCGTGTCGGCTTTCCCGCTTATCATGCCAGCAAGGCCGGGCTAAACACCTACCTGGAGTCGCTGCGCAACCGCCTGGCGAAATATGGCGTGACAGTGACAACCATCAAACCCGGTTTTGTCGATACCATTCTGCTGGAAAATGCCCCAAAGACATTTTGGGTCGTTTCTACAGAAGAAGCGGCCGCGCAAATTTATCGCGCCATTCGTTGGAATCTGCAAACCGTGTACGTCCCATTACGTTGGACGCTTGTTGGTTTGGCACTCCATCACATCCCATCTTTTATTTTCCGCAGGTTGAATTTTTAACAGGGAAGGCGATTTAACCAATCGCCTTCAGGACAGAATCAATTATGACAATGACACAAGTAAACGAAACAACTGGCAGCACGGACCAGATCGCCGCACTGCCTCATGAACGCCTGGAACGGGTGTGGGCCTGGGGCGGCGCCAGCAGCAGCATGGGCTATGTATTTCGCCCGACTACACTAGAGCATCTGCGTGATGTGTTTGATTTAGCGCAGCAAACGGGGCGCTCGGTTGGCTTGAAGGGTGGGGGCAACAGCTATGGCGATGCCTTCATGAACAGCGAGAATATTGTGCTGGATTTGAGCCGCATGAATCGCATTCTTGACTGGAATCCAGAGACTGGTGTTGTCACGGCCGAACCTGGCGTGAGCATCGAAAAATTATGGCAGTACATCCTGGAGGATGGGTGGTGGCCGCCCGTTGTGACCGGCACAATGAAAACGACGCTGGGTGGCTGTGCGGGCATGAATGTGCATGGCAAAAATGCATGGCAGGTTGGCCCAATCGGCAACCATATTCTGCAATTTGATTTGATGCTGCCCTCTGGCGAGATTAAAACGTGCAGCCGTGAAGTGAACAGCGACATCTTTTATGCGGCGATTGGCGGTTTTGGCATGTTGGGCTGTTTCACATCGCTGACCCTGCAAATGAAGCGGATTTATTCTGGCTATTTGCAGGTGAAGACAGGTGCCCCGGCAAATCTGGAGGGCATGTTTGAGTTTTTCGAGCAAAATCTGGAAAAGTCGAACTACATTGTGGGGTGGGTTGATGCGTTTGGCAAAGGGGACGCCTTAGGGCGTGGCGATGCGCATATAGCAAATTATCTGCCGTCGGGGGCTGATCCCAACCCGCAGCAAAGCTTGCGCCTGGAACATCAGGATTTGCCGGACACAATTGTGGGTGTGGTGCCGAAGTCCATTATGTGGATGTTTATGCGGCCGTTTATGAACAATATGGGCACGTCGCTGGTCAACCTGGGCAAATATGTCAGTGGGCGCGTTGGCAGCGGTCGTGAATATTTGCAAACGCATGCTGCGTTCCACTTTTTGCTTGATTATGTGCCCAATTGGAAGAAATCTTATGGCTCTGGTGGCTTGATCCAATACCAGCCATTTATACCGAAGGAAAACGCACGCGAGGCTTTTGCTGAGATTTTGCGCACATGCCAAAAGCATGATTTGCCTAATTATCTAACTGTCTTTAAGCGGCATCGCCCGGATGACTTTTTGTTGACGCATGGGCTGGATGGTTTTTCGATGGCGATGGACTTTTTGATTACAGATAGTCGCCGTCCGCAGATTGCAGCCCTGGCACGGGAGTTGGATGCGATTGTATTGGCGGCAAACGGCCGTTTCTATTTCGCCAAAGACAGCACCCTGACCCCAGACACCGTGGTCGCTTATCTGGGACAGGATACCGTTGCCAAGTTCCGCGCCTTGAAAAAAGAGTGCGATCCTGACCACGTCATGCAAACTGATTTGTGGCGGCGTTTATTCGTCGCCTGATGAAGTAAGCGTTTAGAAACAGGTTTCCGTTATGAAAGATTGGTTCAATCCTCAAGATTGAACCAATCTCTGCCAGATTAGTTTGGGGTGAGTCTACGTAGGCGGCCAATAACAAAATAGATGAGCAGGTGGGCACTTGCTCATAGTCATTCGCACAATTCCATTAGCTTGTTTGCGCCCAGCCCCTCAGGAATTTCCATGAGCTGCTGCTCGCCAAAAGCGACGAGAACCGACCTTCCGGAGAGTATCATCGCCGTGATCATCTGATGGAATAAACTTCCGGAAGGCTAATTTTAGGAGGAACAACATGTCAAGAGTCGTTGTATCTATGGTCGCATTGCTTATTTTATTGGGTATTGCCTCTGCCTTGGCGCCGACCGTCGCGGCCGAATCGCTGCCTTCCGCGCAGGTGATTGATGCCCTTCAGCCCCAACCCGCACAACTTGACGAAACAACCCCTGAGACAGGCAGCAGCTCTAGCTTGCCCGAAGGCCTGAGCCGCATTTTTGCCTCTCTCGGCTTGTATATTGTCACCATGTTTACGATGGCTATCGGCACAGAAATCACCGTAGATGTGGTGAAACTGGTGGTTGGCCTGCGCAGTAAGCCGAAAGCAAAAGATACCCTGGAAGAGTACGAAACAATGCTGCCGGGTACACTGAAAAATCTGGGCATTGGGGCAGAAGCGCGTCACAATTTGGAATATCAATTGGCGGCGATGAAAGAAGTGCTGCAACCGGTGCTTAAAGTGGAGACTGTTGTGACCAATTTGCAGCAGCGCCAGTTTAATGAGGCGTTTGTGGCGTTGATTTCGCAAGAGGAAAAGACTGACCGTGTTGCGGCTGCAAAATCGGTGGCTTTGGCACAGGTGGAGAAGGCTTTTGCCCAACTGCGTATCGAATCGTCTTTAGGGCAGTTCATTGCCGGTAAATTGCAAGCTGAAGTTGATGAATTGATCGAGAAGGCGGCGCTGAAATTGGTGGAGGCAACGCCAGAGGCGTTTTTTGCGGATATATCGGTGGTGGTAAACGGCCGTTTCGCGGAAACCATTACCAACTGGGCTGAAGAACAACTAACCGACTTGCGCACCCTTTCATATCAAACCGCTTATCGCACATACACCTTGCAAATATTACCGGTTATTGAAGCGACCAATCTCGGTCCCGCCACCGAAAAAGCGGTGAAGCGCCAATTTGAAGACTTTCTTAGCAATTTGCGTCAAAGCCAGGAAGCAGACATTTATCTGGATTCAGTTAACAAGCTGCTGCTGGAAGTGGAACGCCAGCGTGACGAATTGGCATCAGCCTGGCGCAAATGGTTTGGGCGTATTTATCAATGGTTGCAGCAGCGCCTTTCCTGGCTGCCCGCTAGTTCGCCACGCCTTGACCCTACCATTTCCTCTCCAGACGAAGCGGCGACCAAGTTGTTAGCCATCCAGCGACGCGACAAAAAAGAAGACAATGATCGCATTCAGCAGTTACGTTTGGTGTCGGTCATTGTGGGTATTTTCCTCGCTTATCTGCTGCAAATTGATTCAGCCGATTTGCTGCGTGATTTGTTCCCTCCTGACGCCAATTTCCTGTCTATGTCTCTGATTCCTGCCAACTCGGCCGTTTTTCTCTGGTTACAGCGTGTGATGGGCATGGATCCGCATCCGTTTACGGCGGGTATTATCTTAACGGGTTTGGCAGCCAGTGCCGGTTCTGGGTTTTGGCACGATCAACTGACTCGTTTGCAGTCGGTCAAGGGCGGCGTCGAAAGCGCTTATGCTGCTCTACAGCCGGTCATTGCACAAATACAATCCCCACAAAATAAAGAATAGACCTATCAAAAAAGCCTGAGAC
>JACKBV010000064.1 GCA_020634315.1 Ardenticatenaceae bacterium
ATAGCCAAGCGTCTGGTGTTCATCCTGAATCACATCCTGCACCATCTTCCACTCCACGCCAAAGGGCGGATTGGACAGCATGTAATCAAACTGTTGATCGGGCAAGCCATCTTCGGAAAAGCTGTTGCCGGGGTAGATGTTCTTGGCATTTTGCCCCTTAATCATCATGTCCGATTTGCAAATGGCGTAACTTTCATCGTTCAATTCCTGCCCGTACACTTCCAGATGGGCGTTGGGGTTCAACTCGCGCAGATACTCCTCGGCCACACTGAGCATGCCGCCCGTGCCGCAGGCCGGGTCATACAACTTGCGGATGATACCCTTTTGAGTCAGCGCGGCGCTGTCTTCCTGGAAAAGCAGGTTAACCATGAGGCGGATAACTTCGCGCGGGGTGAAATGTTCACCGGCCGTTTCGTTGCTCTGCTCCGAAAAGCGGCGAATCAGCTCCTCAAAGATGTAGCCCATCTCCAGATTGCTAACTTGATCGGGGTGCAAATCGATGGCGGCAAATTGTTTCACAATCAGGTACAGCAGATTGTGTTTGTCGAGGATGGCGAGCTGCTGCGGCAGTTTGAAGCGCTCGATGAAGATTTCGCGGGCATCGGCGCTGAAGCCGTTGACCATGTGGTTGATGTTGGCGGTGATGTTGGCGGGGTCGTCGAGCAGTTTGGCGAAGGTGTAGAGGCTGGTATTGTGGAATTTTTGCTTGCTCGCCATGTTGAGCATCAGTTCGCGCATGGTGTCGTCGATGTTGGCGGGCAGGGTTTTGGTTTGGGCGAGGACGGCTTCTTTGGTCGGTTGCAAAACGCAATCGAGGCGGCGCAGCACGGTGAAGGGGAGGATGACTTTGCCGTAGTCTGATTGTTTGTAACTGCCGCGCAATGTTTCGGCGATGCTCCAAATAAAGGCGATGTGGTTACCGTTGCTCATAATGGTTCCTTGTCCTGTATTGATGCGATGAGAGAATGAATGCAATTATTAAAATGGGAAAATGCCTGGACAGCACGTGCAAGATGGCCTCTCTCTGCCTGACCTCACGCGCACAAGGATAACATAAGAAAAATGGCTCTGCCAGCAAAAAATGTCAGCCGGGGGGAGGAGAAGTGGCAAATAAAAACGGCCGTTTCCTGTGGGGGAAACGGCCGTTAATCATGTTATATCCTAACAAAGCGGCTAACGGGACTCGAACCCGTGATAACAGCTTGGGAAGCTGCTGTGATACCACTTCACCATAGCCGCAACTGCTCAAATTATAGCCATGTCCGACATCAAGTCAAATGCCACTGCGGCACATTCTTTACAAACGGATTGGCTGTTCCTTGCGCACAAATGCTTCCACCTTCTCCACCAGCGAACGATTCCCAATAAACACCGGCACACGTTGGTGAAGTTCAGTCGGCGTCATATCAAGAATAGCCTCCCGACCCGTAGAAGCATACCCCCCCGCCTGATCAATCAAAAATGCCAACGGCCCCGCCTCATACAGCAGGCGAATCTTACCATCAGGCTTTTGCTTTTCCGCAGGATACATATAAATGCCACCGCGCAGCAAATTACGATGAAAATCAGCCACTAACGAGCCAATATAACGCCCAGACAACGATGGCGCCGCTATATCGCCAACACCGGCATACCCTTGCAGCCACCGCATATAAGATTGAATCTCCGGCTCCCAGCGATTAAAGTAGGCATCATTCACACTGTAATAAGCGGGCGGCTCTGGCAAACGCATCAATTCATGAGACAGAAGAAACTCGCCCAATTCAGGATCGAGCGTGAACCCATGAACACCTTGCCCCGTGCTGTAAACCATCATCGTGCTGGAGCCATACAAAATATAACCGGCCGCGACCAGATCACGCGGAGGTTGCAGCACATCTTCCTTGCGCCCGCGCAGCTCCCATTCCTTGTACCGATAAACACCAAATATAGTACCGATACTCACATTCACATCAATATTGGACGATCCGTCTAAAGGATCATACACAAGGGCATATCGCCCTTTCTCATATTGATCCGGAATGTGCAAAACATTGTCTTGCTCTTCGGAAGCCATCACACACAGCCGTCCGGGGTGATCGCAGATACGGAAAATCGTTTGATCCGCAAACACATCTAACTTCTGCTGCTCTTCGCCCTGAATATTGACAGCACCAGCCCGCCCCAAAATATCTTGTAACCCAGCACGGTTGGTTTTGTGTGAAATGATTTTTGCCGCCAGGGCAATGTCATAAAGCAGATTGGTTAAATCCCCTTTGGCATATTCTGGTTGATTGTCAAAGATAAAACGTTCAATTGTGACAAGTTTTGACATGGCTTGCACTCCTTCATAGTAGGTTTGTGGGAATTGGGAATGGGTTCATGGCAGTTTTATCAACTGACATATAAAGCAAGGTAATAGGCAAATGTTACGGACCAGACCAGGGAGTCAATTCGATCTAAAGCACCACCGTGCTCCCCAAAAATACGCCCTGAATCTTTGACGCCAGCCTCTCGTTTGAGCAGCGAAATACCTAAATCGCCAGCCGGGCTGACAACAGAAACGATCAGCCCTAACACAAGGGCAGGGATCAATGGCAAACCAAGGTAATTGGCGATGGCAATGGTCAGCAAAGTACCTAAAACAATGCCGCCAATATATCCTTCAATCGTTTTGTTGGGGCTGAGGCGGGGCGACAATTGATGGCGGCCCAGCAAAATTTTCCCGGCGATGAACTTACCCACCAAATATGCACCAGAATCGGCAATCCAGGTACTTAGCATGGCGAGCATTGTCCACTGCCAGGGCATGACAGGCAAAGTGCGCAAACGCAAAAAATGACTGCCAATCCAGCCGATGAGAATGACGCCTCCCATCATCGCTGCCCAATCCATTGCCACAATTTGACTGAGGCGACGCTCGTACAACCACAAGGCGTAGCACATCACCACAAGCAAACTGGCGACAAGCACCACATTGGTGTCGAGAAGATCAGGCCATTGCCCTGTTACAGCCAAAAGAGCCACGAGTGGCAGTAACAGCCACTGTGATGTGTGTCTCCCTAACTGCTGCATCAGGTAATGATATTCAAGGGCGGCGAGGATGAGAATGGCCGTTATCGGGATAAAATAATACCATCCCCCCAAATAAATCACATACAAGGCCAGTGGGCCTAGTGTAAATGTAACAAGGGCACGTTGTAGAAACATAGGGACGTATTGGGTGGTTACTTACTCTTCTGACACAAGACCGAACCGCCGTTCGCGTTGATTATAGGCGACAATCGCCTTGTACAACTCTTCGCGGTCGAAATCAGGCCAAAAAGCAGGTGTGGGGTAATATTCGGCATAGGCAGCTTGCCAGATCAAGAAATTGCTAATGCGCAATTCACCACTGGTACGAACGACAATGTCGGGGTCTGGCAAACCGGCCGTAAACAGGTATGAGCTAAACAGTTCCTCCGTCAGATCATCAGGAGAAAGGCCATCGGCCAGCATCTGGCGCACAGCATGCAAAATCTCTGCGCGGCCTCCGTAATTGAAGGCCACATTTAAGATAAGCCGATCATTTTCTTTGGTCATTTCCAGGGCACGGCGTACTTTTGCTTGTAAGGTTGGATCGACGCCTGCCAGGTCGCCTAAATGGTGCAGACAGACTCCTTGTGCATGCAAATCGTAAATTTCCTGGTCGAGAACGCGGGCAAAGATTTTCATCAGGCCGCGCACTTCGCTTTCGGGGCGCCCCCAATTTTCTGTGGAAAATGCGTAGATTGTTAAAATCTTGATGCCGAATTCGACGCAGGCACTCACAATACGACGCAGGTTTTCTGCACCAGCACGATGGCCAGCCTGGCGCGGCAAACCGCGCTGCCGCGCCCAACGGCCGTTTCCATCCATAATAATGGCGACATGCGTTGGAATCGTGTATGAAGTCAAGTCAAATGACTGCTGCTGCTTGTGCGCCATCATGGGTTAGACTTCCATAATCTCAGCTTCTTTGCGCTTGCCTGTTTCATCAATCAAAGAAACATATTTGTCTGTCAGTTCTTGTAAATCATCCTGACCGACATGAAAGTCATCCTCCGAAATCATTTTTTCTTTTTCAAACTCACGCAAATCATTCAGCGTATCACGACGCACATTGCGCACGGCCACTTTTGCTTCTTCAACCCGCTTGCCGACTAACTTATTCAAGTCCCGGCGGCGCTCTTCAGTTAGAGGTGGGATGTTGAGACGAATGACCTTGCCATCATTATTTGGCATGATGCCCAGGTCAGATTTCATAATGGCACGTTCAATAGCACTTAAAGATTTGGTGTCATACGGCCGTACTGCCAATTGGCGTGGCTCTGGCACAGAAATAACAGCCATTTGCTGCAACTGTAGTTCAACACCATACTGCTCAATCACCAATTTTTCGATGAGGTGGGGAGAGGCGCGTCCGGTGCGATAGCCAGACAGGTCTCCTTCAAGAGAGGTAACAGCGCCTTTCATCCGGCCTTCGGCCTCTTGTAGCAATTCGCGAATCATGTGAGCCTCCGTAGAATAATAATTACGTGCAAAAAAATGAATAATTAAGGCCAATCACCCTTTGCACTCACAATCAATGCGACTTAATTATACATTACAAATAGTGGTTCCGATGGTTTCGCCTAAAATCAATCGCTTGACGCTATCTTGCTGCCAGAAATTTAGCACCACGATAGGCATATCATTTTCCATGCAAAGGGAAACGGCCGTACTGTCCATCACCCGCAGCCGCGAATTCAAGAAATCAATATACGAGATCTGATCATAGCGGCGTGCATTCGGATTCTTCATCGGATCTGAATCATAAATGGCATCAACCTTCGTCGCCTTAATCAAGACATCCGCATTGATCTCCATCGCCCGCAAAGCGCCGGCTGTATCCGTTGTAAAGAAAGGATTCCCCGTTCCCCCGCCAAAAATCACCACACGCCCTTTATCCAGATGGCGAATTGCACGCAAACGGATATACGGCTCAGCCACCGTGCGCATCTCAATCGCCGTCTGCACACGCGTCATAATCCCAGTGCGCTCCAGCGCATCTTGCAGCGCCAACGCATTCATCGCTGTGGCAATCATACCCATGTGATCGGCCGTGGAACGATCCATGCCCTGATTCATCCCAACTGAACCACGCCACAAATTACCGCCGCCAATCACAATCGCAACTTGCACACCCAGGTCATAAACACTTTTCACAATCTCGGCAACTTCCGCTGCACGTTGCGGATCAATACCAAAACCATCAGGGCCAGCGAGCGCTTCGCCACCCATTTTCAAGAGAATACGTTTATAAATAGGGTCTGTCATGGAACTTGGACTCCCTTGGCAAATTAGGAAAATAAGAGCGTCCATTTAGGGGACGCTCTTAAAAAAATTAGCTAACTTTAGAGGGGTTCGCCTAATTCATAACGAGCGAAACGGCGTATAATGATGTTTTCGCCCGTTGTACGGATGGCGTCGGTAATCATATCTTGAATCTTAACCTTCTCATCCTTCACAAAAGGCTGTTCTAATAAGACCAATTCTTCATAGAATTTGCTCATCCGCCCTTCAACGATCTTATCCACAATTTGCTGTGGCTTCCCTTCTGCCAGCGCCTGCTCTTTCAATACATTGATTTCGCGATCCAGTTCCTCTTGCGAAACTTCCTCGCGGTTAATGTAACGTGGACTCATTGCCGCAATGTGCAATGCCAAATCGTGCGCCAATTCCTGGAACTTTTCATTGCGTGCCACAAAGTCGGTCTCACAATTCAGCTCCAAAATAACGCCAACACGATTTCCTGGATGCGCATACAGTTCAACGATGCCTTCTTTAGCAGCCCGGTCGGCACGTTTCGCCGCGCGTGCAGCACCCTTCGCACGCAGAGCATCCACTGCCACATCAAAATCCCCGTTAGCCGCTTCCAAAGCCTTCTTCGCTTCTAAAACGCCAGCGCCTGTCGCCTCGCGTAAATTCTTCACCATTTCAGTTGTAATTTTCATATCAGGAATTTCTCCTTCGTAAATAGCCTCCCGGA
>JACKBV010000065.1 GCA_020634315.1 Ardenticatenaceae bacterium
ATGAAGTCTCCCTTGTCTCTAATCACGAGCAGGGTACACGATCATGACCTGTTGGCGCAAGCCTCGGATCGAGACGTCTGCCAGTCAACATGGTAGGCAAGTACGCCAATCTTGTCAGGTGATTTCTGTCATGAGAAAAATGGGCAAAAGTCAGTAGTCAGGGCATTGGATGCTGGTTTTATCATGGAGAATGCACCCCCTCGCCTGAAGCACAGGATTACAGGACATATGTCATATAGAAATCACTGACAGTAATACTTGTCATCTGCCAGTGAATCTTGCATACTGTGAGTGTTAAAATGCTTAAAGAAGGGGGCGCATGCACAATGTGTATGCGCTCTTCTGTTTTTGTCCCAATATTTCTTACAGAATCGGAGTGAAACTTTTCATGAAAGAAAATTTAAATCCCTTTGCAATTGCGCAAGCACAGCTTGACGAAGCCGCTGAAGTATTAGGGCTTGACCCGGATATGCATGCCTTTTTACGGCAGCCGCAGCGGGAATTTCATTTCACCATTCCCGTTAAAATGGATGATGGCACGACCAAGACGTTCCAAGGTTTTCGTGTCCAATACAGTGATGCTCGTGGCCCGGCGAAAGGTGGTATTCGTTTCCACCCGGATGAAACAATCGACACCGTACGCGCTTTATCAGCGTGGATGACATGGAAAACGGCCGTTGCCGACATCCCCTTGGGAGGTGGCAAAGGTGGCGTCATCTGCAACCCACGCGAAATGTCGGTTGGCGAGTTAGAACGTCTCAGCCGTGGTTACATGCGCTGCATCGCCCGTTACGTTGGCCTCTTCCAAGATTCACCGGCACCCGATGTCAACACCAACCCCCAAATCATGGCCTGGATGCTCGATGAATATGAAACGATCATGGGGCATCGCGAACCCGGCGTCATCACCGGCAAGCCACAGCCATTAGGCGGTTCGGCCGGTCGTGGCCCAGCCACCGCTTTGGGTGGCATGTTCACCATTCGTGAAGCAGCCAAACTGTTGAACATCAACCTGAACGGGGCAACCGCCGCGATTCAAGGGTTTGGCAATGTCGGCTCATTTGCGCACAAGCTGGCACAGGAAATGTTTGGCATTAAAGTCGTCGCTGTCAGCGATGAATTCGGTGGCATCTACAGTGCCGATGGCCTGGATTACAATTTTGTCTCCAACCATCTGGCACAAACGGGCAAGATTCCGAACTGCCCCGGCACAGAGCCAATCTCCAATCAAGACCTGCTGGAGCTGAACGTAGACATCCTCATCCCGGCAGCCATTGAAAACCAACTGACATCCGTCAATGCGGACAATATCAAGGCAAGAATCATTGCCGAGTTGGCAAATGGCCCGACAACACCAGAAGCCGACGATGTTTTCGAGCGCAAAGGCATTTACGTCATCCCCGATTTCCTCTGCAATGCAGGCGGTGTGACGGTGTCCTACTTTGAAATGGTGCAAAATGCGTACCAATTCTACTGGACCGAAGAGATGGTCAATCAACGTCTCGACGAGAAAATGACCAACGCTTTCCATGCCGTGCATAAGATGACACAAGACAAAAATGTGTACACACGTGTGGCGGCTTATCTGGTCGCCGTGAACCGGGTGGCTGAAGCAGTACGCCTGCGCGGCTGGGTATAATCCCTCTGTAAATCACGCAAAAACAGGTCTGGCAAGGCGCTTGCCAGACCTGTTTTTTTATTGCAAAAATAGAACATTCGTGCTATAATTTACGTTGAAATTGACAGCGGAAACAGGTTTTTTTGGTGGGGGAAATATGGTACTATTACACACATCGTGCACAAACTACGCCGTAACATACGTGTTCCGAACTTGTCATTCCCGCCTTCGCGGGAATCCAGAAAATGGATGTCTGCTTTTGCAGGCATGACAACAATGTTCGTTACTTTCGTTACAATGTACTAACATTCTGGCTACTTATGACACAGCATGTAATTTAAGGAGAGGGTTATGTATCAAAAAATTATTCTTGTAGGAAATCTGGGACGTGACCCGGAAATGCGGTATATGCCAGATGGAACGGCCGTTACCAGCTTCAGCATGGCAACCAATCGCCGCTGGACAGATCGTGCCTCAGGGCAACCAGTGGACGAGACAACCTGGTTCCGCGTCAGCGTCTGGGGACGCCAGGCAGAAACAGCCAACCAATATCTCAGCCGTGGACGTAAAGTCCTCGTCGAAGGCGTCCTTGTTCCCGACCGGGCAACCGGTGGCCCCAAACTGTTCACCCGTCAGGATGGCACCGTTGGCTCATCGTTTGAAGTTCGCGCCGAAAGCATTCGCTTCATCGGCGGACGGGAAGATGGCGGCAGCTTTGGCGGTGATGATTATGAAGATATGGGTGGCCCAGCCCACGAAGAGGACGACATCCCCTTTTAAGCAGCACGGTTTTGACAATCAGCAAATAGACAGCGAGTGATGAAATTCACTCGCTGTTTTTGTTTTATGCCTGGATGAGATCATCATCCAGATCGGCCAGGGTCAGCGATGGCGCAGCAGGTGGTGGATCGTCTAGTTGTGCCAATACGTGCTGCGCTCGTTCGCGCACTACCGCCTCGGCCATAGGATGCTCAAACGCCAAACGGGCAACGGCCGTTGCCCGCAGCACATCTCCCTCAGCCAACCACAACGCCGCCGCCGTCGGCAGCATATAAACTTGCAATGCCGGAGCCTGGATAGCCGCTGCCAACTTATAGGCGGGGCGCAAATAGCGCCATGCCTGCGTGTATTTTTGTTGGGCCAAGGCCCATGCAGCCAGGGCATGCTGATCTAACGCTTCGCCAAAGCGGTCGCCAATGGCGCGGCGAATCGCCAGCGACTCTTCGTACAGCGCTTGCGCCTGCTCCCATTGCTGACGCGCACAAGCAATATCGCCTAAATTTTTGAGCGCAACGGCCGTTCCGCGCTGCTCCCCCAATTCACGAAAAATCGCCAAACTTTGCTGCCCCGACTGCCATGCCGCTTCATATTGGGCCTGCTTTTTCGCCAACACACACAAATTAACCAGAAACGAAGCCTGCACCCACCGATCTTGCAGCGCCTGCCCGATGGCTAAGCCTTCGACATAAAACTGCCGCGCCTGCTCATAATCCCCACGAGCATTACAGACACTGCCCAGCAAATTCAGCGGCTTCACGCGCCCGCGCTGATTGCCCAACTGCGTGTATTGGGCAATGCTGGTGCGCAAATAAGGGCGGGCGTCATCGTAATGTCCCAGCGAGGTCAACACAAACCCGATGTTGCTGTTCGCGGCCGCCTGCCCATCCAAATCACCCAGATCGGTGAAAAGCGCCAGACTATCACGCGCATGAATTTCTGCCGCCGCGCTCTCCCCCAGCGAATTGCGTGCCAAAGCGAGGTTGGTCAGCATCATCGCTCGTTCTGCCGGATACGCGCCCGCCGCCAACAAGGACAGGCTTTCCTGCAACAGTTCTTTAGCCCGCAGATTGGTGCCCATGATGTAGTTAAAGCGGCCTTGATGTGCTTGCAAACAGGCACGCAAATAATCGGAAACGGCCGTTAAATCGACCAACGCCTGCTGCAACACCTGCTCACCTTCGCGGAAACGGCCGCGTATTTCCCAATAACTACACATCCCACGCAGCGCCATAGCAAGCACATCCGTCTGCTGCTGCGCCACCGCCCACTGCCAGGCGGCCATCAAATTATCAAACTCCTGCCCAACCCGATGAATGACTTCCATTTCACCAAAATCAAGCCCTTGTTCTTGCTGCCGCAGCCACTGCGCATAAAAGCGGGCGTGATGCTGCTGCACCGCATCATCATGCTGCTGCTCTTGCGCAAACTGGCGCATCAGTTCATGCAAACGATAACGGCCGTCTACACCGCGCTGCACCAGCGATTTATCCACCAGCCGCGACAACACACGTCGATCCGCGCCAGCGATGGCAGCAGCAGCAACGGCCGTAAACCCACCGGCAAACACCGCCAATCGCGCCAGCGCCTGGCGTTCCTCGTCCGCCAACAATTGCCAGGAATGGGTAAACACAGCACGCAAACTGCGGTGCCGCTCTGGCAAATTGCGCCAATGGGCAGCCAAAAAGTCGAGATTACGCCTGATTTCGGCCGCAACTTCGTCACAAGAAAGGGTACGCGCCCAGGCGGCGGCCAATTCAATCGCCAACGGCATCCCTTGCAGCAAGCGGCAAATGGTCACCACCGCCTCAAGCTCCGCCTGCAAAGCAAAGCGAAGATTGACGCGACGAGCACGCTGCGCGAAAAGCTGCACAGCACTATAAGCAATCGCGTCAGCAACGCCCGCTTCTGCCGGATAAGGAAGACCGCGCAGGTCAAACACCCATTCTTCATAAAGATTGAGGCTTTCGCGCGAAGTGACGAGCAGCTTCAAATGGGGCGCTTGTTCGAGCAAAGTCACAAGCCAGCCGGTATGCGGCACCAGGTGCTCGACATTATCGAGCAGCAGCAGCATGTGTTTGGGGCGCAAAAAGTTGAGCAGCTGCTGCGCAGGCGGGGCGCTGCCGCTAAAGGAGAAGGCCAACGCCGCCGCAACGGCCGAAACGAGCGGGTTGATTTCCGTCGCCACAGCCTGGGCTGCCGCCAGAGAAACGAGATAGACGCCATCGGGGAAATGGGGCAGTTGGGCAACGGCCGTTTCCAGCCCCAAGCGCGTCTTGCCCATGCCTCCCGGCCCAACAATGGTTAACAAGCGGCAAGTCGGGTCTGCCAACAGCGTCTGCAACTGCGCCAGCTCCTCCTCGCGCCCAATAAACGGCGTAGTCGCCGCCGGGATATTGTGCAAAGGGGCAGGCGGCACAGCCACCGCCGCGTCTTTTGCCGCTGGCTGCTTGGCCGCCATGCCAGCTTGCGGCGGCGTCATTCGGTCATCGCGAATGGCCTCGTAGAGCGCCACCGTCTCGGCGGCCGGTTCAACGCCGAACTCCTCCGCCAAAATGCGGCGGCAAGTTTCAAATTGCGCCAGCGCCTTGCTGCGCTGCCCATGCGCCGCCAGCAGCCGCATCAACTGTTGATGCGCCCGTTCCAACCAGGGATCAAGCGTCAAGGCGCGGCGTGCATGGTGAATGCCGTCGTCATAGGCTTGGGTGGCATAGGCATGGTCGGCCAATTGCGCCAGGGCATCTAGCAAGCTCTGGCGCAGCCGCTCGCGCTCTAGCAGCACCCAATCTGTAAAAACCGGGGCATCGGCAATGTGAAAATCATCCAGGAAATCGCCGCGATAGAGGGCGACCGCTTGCTGCAAATTGTCGTAGTTGTACGCGCCGCCGTGCGTGCTCAGCAGGCGCGAAAATTGGGTGACATCGATGACATGGGAAACGGCCGTATTAAAAGCAAGGGTATGTCGTGTCACAGTCAGGTAAGCGGCAACTGCTTTGCGCAGGCGCGTCAGGGTCATGCGCAAATTGGCGCGTGCCGCTTCTTCGGGCATATCGCTCCACAAAAGCGCGGCCAGCGCCGCCCGCGAATGGGGCTGCTGCGTAACAGCCAGGTAAATCAGCAATGCCTGGGTTTTGTGCGTGCTGAGGGATAACGGCCGTTCCCCCTGCCGCAGCACCACTTTACCCAATAACGAAACATGTAACGGTTCGCTCATGATGCCATTGTAGACCATTCGGGATGAAGTCACACCCTGTCGGCCATGTTGTTACGATGCAGTTACGATAAAAAAACGGCCGTTTGCTATAGTGTGCCAGAATTCTGCTCCCGGAGACAAGCCTTGACGAAGCCGTATCACGCTTTTTTGCTGCGCTGCTGGCAAGAAAGCACGTCTAACCCAAACGCCGCATCCGCCTGGCGCTTCAGCCTGGAAGATGCACACAGCCGCCAACGACGCGGGTTCGCCTCCTTAGAAGAACTCATCACGTTTCTCGAAGCAAGTTTGACCGCCGCCGCCAACGAAACGGGCGACAAAACAGCATAGCACCAACCACCCAATAAATCATTTTAGG
>JACKBV010000066.1 GCA_020634315.1 Ardenticatenaceae bacterium
TCATACTTTCCGCTATCATAGACCCATCTTAAACCCTGCAACAAGAGGTTCAGCCTATGTGTGTGCGAATCATCATTACCGGTGGCACATTCGATAAACAATATGATGAAATCAAAGGAGAACTGACCTTTAAGGACAGCCATTTACCTAAAATTTTGGAACAAGTGCGTGTAACAAGTTGCACGACGCTAGAGATCAATCAACTCATCGACAGCCTGTACATGACAGATGAACATCGGCAGCGCATCTTAATCTCTTGCCAACGAGCGCCCGAAACACAAATTGTCATCATTCACGGCACCGACACGATGGTGGAAACGGCACAATTGCTGGGCAAAGCCAGCTTGAGCAAGACCGTCGTCCTCACCGGCGCCATGATTCCTTATGCAGTTAATGGCTCCGACTCGCTCTTTAATTTGGGATATAGTGTTAGTGCAGCACAGTTATTATCTACTGGGGTATACATCACAATGAACGGCCGTATCTTTTCCTGGGATAACGTGCGCAAAAATCGAGAGAAAGGTGTATTTGAACCAATTACCTGACAGGAATTTTGTCACCTCACAAACATGTCATTACTCATATCTTTCCTTTTTGACTTTCAGTTACAATGCTTGAGGATATGAATAGGCAACGAACAACGCGCCCTCGTTCCGTAACTATCATGCTTTGGGGGGTTATCCTCATTGGAGCATGGAACGGAGGGCGCGTGATTGTTTTATTGCAGCAAAACCTGCCAGCGGCAGTTCATGCCAAACTTGATCCACGCCTGCGCCTGCTAATGGCGCTCATATGGGTAATTTTCTTCACGGGAACGGCCGTTGCCTTATGGCAAAAACGGCCGTTTTCCCGCCACCTCATTCCCAACCTGATTCTTAGCTATGCATTGTTTAATCTCAGCCTGCTTGCCCTCGGCATACGCACCCCACTGAACCGGCAAAGTTGGCTGATGGAGATCGTTTTATACACAGGCCTGGTGCTGTTCAGCTATTGGGCTATGAATAGACCGGCCACCATATCATATTTTTCACACAAGGAGAGCCTGGAACGGCCGTAACCCATCACGGAACACGAATCACCGTTTACCGCTTACGGAACACAGCCCTTCCAGCACAAGAAACTTATGGACAAGATCGAACAACTCAACAAACTTCGTGCGCAATCCCATGCGGGCGGCGGCGAAAAACGCATCGCCCAACAAAAAGCCAAAGGCAAGATGACAGCCCACGAGCGCATCGAACTCCTCCTCGACCGGGGTTCCTTCCACGAACTCGACGCCTTTGTCACCCATCGCGAACGCAACTTCGGCATGGACAAACAGATCATCCCCGGCGACAGCGTCGTCACCGGATGGGGCACCATAGACGGCCGTCTCGTATACGTCTTCAGCCAAGACTTCACCGTCTTTGGCGGCAGCCTCAGCGGCGCACATGCCGAAAAAATCGTCAAAATCATGGATATGGCCATGCGCAACGGCGCACCCGTCATCGGCATCAACGACTCCGGCGGCGCACGCATCCAGGAAGGCGTTGTCAGCCTCGGCGGTTACGCCGACATCTTCCTGCGCAACACCCTCGCCTCCGGCGTCATCCCCCAAATCAGCTCCATCATGGGGCCATGTGCCGGTGGTGCCGTCTACTCCCCCGCCCTCACCGATTTCATCTTCATGGTCAAAGAAACCAGCCACATGTTCATCACCGGCCCCGACATCGTCAAAACCGTCACCGGTGAAGATGTAACCTTTGAAGAACTGGGCGGCGCGACAGCACACACAGCCAAAAGTGGTGTTGCCCACGTTGCCACAGAAACAGAAGAAGATTCCCTCTACCTCATCCGCGAATTGATGAGCTACCTACCTTCCAACAACATGGAAGACCCGCCCTTCAAAAAAGGCAAAGACGACGATCTGCGCACCGAAGAAAGCCTCAACACCATCGTCCCCGACAACCCCAACAAACCCTACGACATCAAAGATGTGATCAAACTCATCATGGACAATGGCGAATTCTTCGAAATTCAAGAAGCTTACGCACAAAACATCGTCGTTGGCTTTGCCCGTCTTGGTGGCTACAGCGTCGGCGTCGTCGCCAACCAACCCATGGTATTGGCCGGCGTACTCGACATCAAAAGCAGCGAAAAAGCAGGTCGTTTCGTGCGTTTCTGCGACGCCTTCAACATTCCGCTCATCGTCTTTGAAGATGTGCCCGGCTTCCTGCCCGGTCTCGACCAAGAACATGGCGGCATCATCCGCCATGGCGCAAAACTGCTCTACGCCTTCTGCGAAGCCACTGTGCCCAAGATCACCGTCGTTACACGCAAAGCTTATGGCGGCGCTTACTGCGTCATGAACAGCAAACACATCCGCGCCGACCTCAATCTGGCCTGGCCCACGGCCGAAATCGCCGTCATGGGGCCAGACGGTGCCGTCAAGATCATCCATCGCAATGAATTAAGAGAAGCGGCCGATTCCGAAGCACGCAAAACCGAACTGGTTGCCGAATACCGCGAATTGTTCGCCAATCCCTACGTCGCCGCCGAATATGGGTATGTCGATGACGTCATCATCCCCAGCGAGACTCGACCACGGCTCATCAATGCTCTGCACATGCTGCAAAACAAACGCGACCAAAACCCGCCGAAAAAGCACGGGAATATCCCTCTCTAAATCGTGACCCGTGAACCTTAACCCGTAAACCGATTACCTGATTACGGATTACCGATTACGAATCACCGATTACAGAAACGGAATAAACCATGAAACGAGAAGACGGATTACTTACAAAAAGATTTGACAAACTACTCATTGCCAATCGGGGCGAAATAGCCATGCGTATTTTGCGGGCATGCCACGAACTTGGCATTAAAACGGTGGCCGTATACTCCGACGCAGATCGCAACGCGCCACACGTCCGCTATGCGGACGAGGCGTATCACATCGGCGCACCGCCCGCACGAGAAAGCTACCTGGTCATCGAAAAAATCCTGGACATCGCCAAACGTTCCGGCGCAGAAGCCATTCATCCTGGCTATGGTTTTCTCGCTGAACGCGCCGTATTTGCCCAGGCTTGTGTGGACAACGACATTGTCTTTGTTGGGCCACCAGCACGCGCCATCGACATTATGGGCGACAAACAAGAAGCACGCCAGACTGTAAAAGCAGCCGGTGTGCCCATCGTTCCCGGCACCGAACCAGGCCTGAACGATGAAGAAATGATTGCCGCCGCAGCCGAAATCGGGTTTCCCGTGTTGGTGAAAGCCGTTGCTGGCGGTGGTGGCAAGGGCATGCGCCCGGTACACCGCGCTGAAGATTTGCCCGATGCCATTGCCGGGGCACGGCGCGAAGCGCTTTCTGCGTTTGGCGATGACGTGGTCTACCTGGAAAAGATGATCACGGAAGCGCGGCACATTGAAATTCAACTGCTGGCTGATGCCCATGGCAACGCCGTTTATTTGGGCGAGCGCGAATGTTCATTACAACGTCGTCACCAAAAGTTGATTGAGGAAGCGCCGTCGTTTGTCGTAGATGAAGATTTGCGCCAACGGATGGGTGCGGTCGCTGTGGCTGCGGCGAAAGCGGTGAATTATGTCAACGCAGGCACCATTGAATTTCTGGTTGATAAGGATAAAAATTTCTACTTCCTGGAGATGAACACCCGCTTGCAAGTCGAACATCCGGTGACGGAACTGGTCACGGGCATTGATATTGCCCAAGAGATGCTGCGTGTTGCCCGTGGGCGTAAATTGCGCTTTTCACAAGAAGACATCCAGATTAAAGGGTGGGCCATTGAGTGCCGTATTAATGCAGAAGACCCCTACAACAACTATTTACCATCCACCGGCACAATCACCACGATGCGGCTGCCAACCGGGCCAGGGGTGCGCGTCGATACAGGCGTCTTTCCCGGATACGAAATCACGCCTTACTATGATTCGATGATTAGCAAGCTGATTTGCTATGGGGAAACACGCGGCGAGGCCGTGCTGCGCATGCGGCGTGCGCTGGAAGAGTATCGCATCATGGGCGTGAAAACGAATATCCCATTTCACCAAATCATGGTGGAAAGCCATCGCTTCTTGACAGGCCAGTTTGACACAAGTTTTGTGGAAACGCGCTTCAGCATGGAAGAAGGCGAAGGGGAATCTCATGATTTGGAGGCGGCCATTTTTGCAGCGTTGGCGGCGCACCGTCAAGGACAGCAGGCCAGCCAGATTGTGGCTCGTGGCGCACGGGATACAAGCAATTGGAAATGGTACAGCCGTTGGGAACGGTTACGGAAGTGATGAGTGGGTGAATTATGAAATATTACACAAAAGTCAATAACCAGGAATACGAAATCGAAATTGACCACGAACATGAAATAACGGTCAATGGCGAGAAGTATGTCATTGATTTCCAACAGTTACCCGATGCCGGACTGGCCTCGCTGCTGATTAATAACCAATCCCTGGAAGCTGTGGTGGAAGATCAGGATGAGAGCTGGGAAGTCTTGATGATGGGTAAACTGTACACAGTGAAGGTTCAGGATGAGCGCACTTACCGGCTGGCGCTGGCGCGTGGCTTGAGCGCGGACAGCGGCGAAGGTGAGGTAAAAGCGCCGATGCCGGGGATCATCATCGCGGTTCCGGCCGTTGTGGGCAACGTGGTAAAACAGGGAGATAAAGTCATCATTTTGGAATCGATGAAGATGGAAAATGAACTGCGTGCGCCTCGTGACGGTATCATTACGCAAGTAAAAGTGACGACCGGTGCCAGCGTAGAGAAAGATCAAGTGTTGATTGTTATCAGCGACCCGGAAACGGGCGATTAGGTGAGTTGTTGCTGGTAATCGGCAATCAGTTATCGTGCAATGGTGACTGATTGCCGATTACCGGCGTGGAATGACAAACGTGCAGCAAAATCTGGAAGTAGAAGTTAAGTTTTTGGCGGCAGACCTGGAGCAAGTACGCGCAAAATTGGCGGAGGTTGGCGCTGTGCTGACAAAAGCGCGGGTGTATGAACGCAATGTGCGCTTTGACACGGCCGATGAGGCGCTGCGACAACGAGATGAACTGCTGCGGCTGCGACAAGACACGGCCGTTACCCTCACCTTCAAAGGGCGCTCTTTGGAAGCAGAACAACAAAGCGAGGCAAAAGTACGCGAAGAGTTGGAAGTTCAGGTCAGCGATTATGAAACGGCCGTTGCCATCATTCAACGTCTCGGTTTCACGCCGCAACAGGTTTACGAAAAGTACCGCGAAACCTGGCGGCTGCACGATGTCGAAATCGTGCTCGATGAACTGCCATTCGGCCAATTTATCGAGCTAGAAGGTACAGAAGCGGCGATTAAGGAAACGGCCGTTCAACTCAATTTACCCTGGGAAAACCGCATCGTCAGCAACTATCTGGCGCTGATGGCGGCCATCAAACAGCGGCACAACCTCCCCTTTGATGATCTGACTTTTGCCAACTTTGCAGGATTACCCATTTCCGTGGCAGATGTGTTATAACAGCAGCATGGAACGCCCTGATTTAAGCCAGATTCCCGATGACGTTCGCGCTTACATTGAAGCGCTCGAACAAGAATTACTAAGCCTGCAAAACAGCCCCACACTCAGCAAAGAAGCCCCAGAGCCAGAATTTAGCGAACCACCGACAACCATTAATGTGATCACCGTCAGCCAGGCGGGATACGCCAAACGTACGCCGCGCCATTGGTATGGACGGCAGCGGCGCAGCGGCATGGGTGTGTTTGACATTGAATTGTCAGATGACGATGTCCCCGCGCTGTTGGCGTTGGCTGATGAAAGTGAGCAGTTATTGTTGTTCACGAACCAGGGACGCGCTTTTCGGCTGCCGGTAACGGCCGTTCCCGAAACGGCCGTGCGCGGACGCGGCCAATCCATCCCGGAGAAACTACCATTTCGC
>JACKBV010000067.1 GCA_020634315.1 Ardenticatenaceae bacterium
TCTGTCAATGTTCAGTGTACTCTGTGTCTTTGCTATCCTTTTATACAGGTGCTGCCGCTTTAATCCGCACTACGCAGCCGTGTAAAAAGCGCTGTTTTTGCTTGAGCCAGGGTGTGCGAGTAGTAATGATCCTTGAGCATGACCGTCATAATCAAGGCATCATCGCCGGTGTCCTGGTAGTAACGGGGTCGTTCTCCCACAATGTCAAATTCATACTTGAGATAAAGCGATTGGGCGACGATGTTGGTACGCCGCACTTCCAACGTTGCCAGCGTGGCCCCTTGATCGCCAGCCATATAAAGCGAATTGAGCAAGAGCAGTTCGCCCAAACCGCGCCCGCGCCAATCCGGATGGGTGGCGATGGTGATGATGTGCGCTTCGTCGGCCATCAGCCAATAACCGGTATGGCCGATGATGGTGTCAACGGCCGTTAACACCTGATAATGCGCCATTTTATTTTGCGTCAGTTCATGAACGTACAAATTCGCTTTGACCGGGGTGGGGAATGAGTGGCGATCAATGGCGCGTACAGCGTCAATGTCGGCTGTGGTCATGGGGCGCAAAGCGTAAGGTGGTGGGGGAGTGAGCATGGTGGGCATCATGGGGCCAGAGCAAGTGCCAAGAAAAACATGTCAGAAAGCATTTGCTCCCTTGGGAATACCTCTGTGTCTCTCTTAATTGCCCCCAGGGTCTTTGAGGTAAATGGGAGCAAGGCTGGCGACATCGTCGAGCTGGCCTTTGCGCAGGCGCTGCCAGCCAATTTCGGCGAGACAACCAGCGCGGCGTGTAGAAGCGGCCGGTGTTGCCAGGCGATACGCTTTGTTGGCGGCGCGAATTTGTTTCGCGGCGTCCAGGGTGATTTCTCCCGCAAAGGTGATGGGTTCATCAGCGAGTGTGTCTAGCAAGTTGGGCCAGGATTCGATGATGGGGGCGGCGTTGGCTTGCCAGCCTTTACGGCCGTTCCAACGATAAACGGCCGCACAAACACGCGTCCGTCCCGCTTCGGCGACAATGACCAATTTCCCATCCAACGCGCCAAACCCGGCCGCGACAATGTCCAGTGTGGGCACGCCCAGCAGGGGAGTCTGGTGAGCCAGGGCTATGCCTTTGGCAACTGCCAGACCCACACGCAGACCTGTGTAAGAGCCGGGGCCAATGGCAACGGCAATGCCTTTCAACTCGCCGCTGTCTGTGTCTGCTCGTTTTAGCAGCCCGGCAATGGCCGGGGAAAGTTCAATTGTTTGGGTGTTGATGCTGCGCCAACCTGCTTCAGCGATAACGGCCGTTCCATCATGTAACGCCAATCCTGTCCAGCGGGTAGCGGTGTCAATTGCTAAAATCATAAACTTGTTGTCTCGTTAAACGCCAAAAGCGCTGCGTTTGAATTCTTCTAACAAAGCCGCCGCACGTTCCCCTTTGGCAATAAAGCGCAGCGAACGGCGCGTCTCGTTCAAATAAGCCAACTGTACCCAAAGGCAATCTTCCGGCAACAGGGAGGTGATGCGTTCCGGCCATTCAATCATCACCGCGCCGAAGCCATCAAGGATGTCATCCAGGCCAACCGTAGCGATGTCCAGATTGCTTTCCAGCCGGTAGCAGTCGATGTGATAGAGGATACGGCCGTCATGTAGACGCGGGTATTCGTTCACCAGCGTAAAAGTCGGGCTTGTCACACGCAGCGACGTACCCCAACCACGCCCGATTCCTCGCGCCAATGCCGTTTTGCCCGCCCCCAATTCTCCAGAGAGGCAAATCAAATCCTGCACTTGCAGCAGTTCGCCAAGCCGTACACCAAGTCGCTCCGTTTGCGTCACACTGCTGCTAATAAAGTCAAGTGTCCACTTATCCAGAATAGCCATATCAATAGGTTTTATAACGTTTTTTCTTTATTATACCTTCACCTGCTAATCATGGTATCATACCAAATTACATGGAAGAGGAACCAATAGAGCAAAAACAGGCCTGGAAAACCTACCCGGCCAAAAAGTTTTAGATTATTTTGCATGATCAACCGGGTTTTGCTCTATCAAGGAGAATAAGGATGCGGGTACTCGTTATTTCAGACATTCATGCCAACTTGACCGCTTTTGAAACTGTGTTGCAAGATGCTGCCGGTTTGTGGGACAAAATTTGGTTTCTTGGTGATTTGATTGGCTATGGGCCAGACCCCAATGAATGTGCGGAGCTGCTTTGCCAGCATGACCACATCGCTTTGTCTGGTAATCATGATTGGGCTGTCTTGGGCAAGCTCGACATTTCGACGTTTAACGCCGAAGCCAAGATGGCAATTACCTGGACACAGGAAGCCTTGACAGAAAAAACGCGTGACTATTTGCGCTCTTTACCGGCGATTCGTGTGGAAGGCCCTTTCACATTGGCTCATGCCAGTCCACGCCAGCCCGTGTGGGAATATATTCTTGACCCATATACGGCCGCATTGAACTTTGACTTTTTCAGCACGGTTTATTGTCTGGTGGGGCATACGCATGTGCCTGTCTGGTTTGAAGAGGAAGATGTGTATCAGGTTGTGCCGCGCATGCCGGAGTATGGGCAGACGATGCAGTTGGCGCAAAATCGCCTCATTATTAATCCGGGCAGTGTGGGGCAGCCACGAGATTCTGATCCCAGAGCTGCTTATGCCTTGTTGAACACGGAAACGTTGGCGTGGGAATACCGGCGTGTTCCCTATGACATCTCGAAAGTGCAGGCACGGATGCGTGCCTGTGATATGCCAGCACGTTTGGTTAATCGCCTGGAGTATGGATGGTAATTGATCGTCAGCCGTAATCTGTTTACGGCTGACGGTTTTAGGGAAAGCCAGCGATTGCCTGGCGGATGGTGGCGACATCCTGCTGAAAATCGGCCGTGGCTTGCATCTCTAGATGACGCGGGCGCGGCAAGTTAATCGGAATACGTGCTGTGATTTTTGCCGGATTGCCAGTGGCCGGTTGCCCATTCATCACCAATACCTCGTCTGCTAAGAGCACCGCTTCCATAATGCTGTGTGTAACCATGAAAACAGTCACGGGCATGGCTTGCCAGATGTGCAGCAGCTCTTGCCCCATGCGTTCGCGAGTGAGCGCATCCAACGCGCCAAATGGCTCGTCGAGCAGCAGCAGTGCCGGTTCATGTACCAAGGCACGGGCAATGGAAACGCGCTGCGCCATGCCGCCGGACAATTGTGCCGGATAGCTGTGCTCAAACCCGTTGAGACCCACTAAATCGAGCATGGCCTGGATACGGCCGTTTCTCATCTCCCCCTTCTGCACGCCTTGAAGCTCCAATGGCAAAGCCACATTATCCCAAACCGTGCGCCAGGGCATCAGTCCATCTCGTTGAAAGACAATGCCAATCGGCGAACGATGGGCAAGCGGCGGCTGGCCTTGCAGCAGCACTTGTCCGCTGGTGGGCGGCAGCAGCCCACCGAACAGGCGCAGCAAGGTTGATTTACCGACGCCCGATGGCCCGACGAGAGCGACAAATGCACCTTCCTGGATGTGCAGCGAAATACCGTCCAGAACGTGCAGTTGTTCGGCAAAGACGAAGCTTAAATCGGTGGTGGTGAGAAACGGCCGTTTGTCAATCATCCCTGAATGGTGTATCGCAAACCGTAAACCGTGTTGCTTGGGTTACGGCTGTGCCTGCAAAATAAACTCGTTGGTATAAGCGGCATCCAGAGCAGCAATAGGCGCATCTAGCAGCCCCATGCCAAGCAAAACCTGCTCTGTTTGTTCCCAAGAGGCGGGGTCTGTCTCGCCTAACATGTCTGCCTGCCACATGGGCAGCGACGCTTCCAGCACATTCATGCGGCTGTCATCCAGGCCATCCACAAACTTTTTGCTGATTTCGTACGCTGTTTGCGGATCAGCCAGCGTGTCAGCCAGCCCGCGCAGCGTGGCGCGTACAAATCCCTGTACCAGTTCTGGATTATTGGCAATGGTGGTTTCATTGGTGACGATGCCGTTGGCGACCATGTCAATGTAGTCGGCGACGTAGATGACATGGATGGCTTCGTCGCGTGCTGTTAACTGTACCGGTTCGTTATTGGCATAGCCGACGACCGCTTCCACTTTGTCCGTCAATAATGATTCAACCTGGGTGAAACCAATATCGCTGGCGTTGACATCCCCTTCGCTCAAGCCATTGGCGCTGAGCAGGCCAACATAACCGACGTAAGATGCGCCAAAGAAGCCGGGCAAGCCGACATTACGACCGCGCAAATCGGCCGGTGTTTCGATATTGGCGGCTGCTTTACTGACAACGGTGATGGGATAACGCTGGAACCATTCCAGCACGTAAACAACTGGCAGCTCCTGTGCGCGTGCCAAAATCACCTGTTCGCCGCTGACAATGGCGAATGGCAGTTCGTTTGCCCCGACTAAGGCCATGCCGTCTGTTTCAAAACTGTAGTCGAAATCGACCTCAAGCCCTTCTGCGGCGTAGTAACCTTTGTCTACGGCGACGTAGTATGGGGCGTATTGTGGATCGGGGATGTAGCCCATGGGTAAACGAATGTGGGTGAGAACGGCCGTATCTGATACGGCCGTATCATCTGTAACAGCTGGTTCTGTGTTGTTTGTTTGACCGCCGCAAGCCATGAGTAAGCTGGCAATCAGCAACAGAAGCAATAAAAATCGTTTCATCTCTTTTCCTTACATTTTTTGGTGGCTGCCCGCTTGCTGCCAGCGCAGCAGCCGTTTCTCTAACAAGGCCACCAGGCCATATAAACTCAGGGCGATTAACGCCAGGGTGAGCAGCACGACAAACACAAGGTCTGTTTTGAATTGATAACGCGCCGTGACCAACAAAAAGCCAAGCCCTTCACTTTTGGGTTGCACAAATTCACCGACCAATGCGCCAATAACCGACAATGTCGCCCCTACTTTAAGACCGGCCAGGATAACAGGCAGTGCCGCCGGAAATTCCAGTTTGCGGAAAGTTTGCCAACGCGTTGCATGTAGCGAGGCCATCAAATCATATAACTCGATGGGCACGGAGCGCAGTCCAGCGATGATATTAATAAGAATAGGAAAGAAGACGACCAGGACGGCGACGAGCACGCGTGCCCAATAAGTGGAGCGCACCCAAATGGTGAGCAGGGGGGCGATGGCGATGACGGGAATGGCCTGCGAGGCGATGAGGTAGGGCGAGATGAGGCGGGCGGCCAGGGGGGACTTGGCGAGTAAGTAGCCCAAGGGGAGGGCGATGACGCAACCGATGAGCAGGCCGGGAATGACTTCGCTGAGGGTGATGAGGCTGTGTTGTTGTAAACGGCCGTCTCCCACCACAATCTGTAACTGCTGCCACACATCGCTGGGGCCGGGTAAAATGAAGCGGTCATACTCGCCCCAAACGACCAGCAGCTCCCACCCCAGCAGCAATGCCAGGAAGGAAATGGACACCATCAGCCAGGTTGGTTGTCTCTGTAGCCAGTGCATGAGATTGTTTTCGCCACACGGAGGCAGGGAGGAGGAAAACGCAACGGATTAAGGCCGGAAACGGCCGTTATCCACAGCAATGTCGCCACCAACAAAAATTCCCCACATAAGGGGAATGGCAAACAAAACGCTGTTTACCTTCTCCCATCCAGACTCTTGGTAAGCAGCCAACAA
>JACKBV010000068.1 GCA_020634315.1 Ardenticatenaceae bacterium
GGACGGGTTTCGCTGTCCCTGTCATGGCAGTGAGTTTGGGGTTGATGGGGAATTGGAGCGGGGGCCAGCGGAACGGCCGTTACGCCAGCTAGACATCCAGACACAATCCGATAATACCGTCACCATCCGCACCTGAGCGCGTGTGCCGCACTGATTGTTGATTAGTCTCTGGCAAAAACGCTAATTGAGGCGATGCGCTGCAAGCGGCCAAGCATATCTGCCCGTTCCAGGCTGATGATGGCAAATGTATCTGCCAGCTTTTTGAGCCATGTTGCAATTTTTGCCTGTTTGGTTTTGCTGAGGACGTTGTAATGTTGGTCAGCGGCGATGAGTTCCTCCAGGGGAAGGCCGTGCCGTTCAGCCAATTGTTGAATTTGCGCTTTTCTCGCGGTGGGGTTGGGTGACGTGGTGAAAAACTGTCCGGCAACGAGCATGGCGGAGGGGATGCCATCGACCTCGATGCGTGCGCGTGCATATTGAAACCCGGCGTGGCAGGTAAAAAAGTGAGGTTGCGCGTCATCTTGCTGCGCCAGCTTGTGCCAGGAATCAATGCAGGCCTGGCGTCCGGATTCTGTGCTGAGTATGAGGTTGCAGAACTGGCAGGAATTGCTGATTTCGGTGAGAGGCTGCCCCTCATTGTCGGTGGTAATAGCGCCCACTTCGACCGTCTCGGCACTGACATCTTGTACGGCTTGCAAACAGTGAACGGGCAGCGCATCATGGGAGATTGTTGGCGCTGGCAGTTCTGGATGCGCCTGTGTGGGTTGGGCTGATTCAGAAAGCAACGCCTCGACATTGGAGCGGGGAAACCGCCAATGTAACCCAATTTTGACGCCTTGCAGACGGCCGTCTTTTAACATGCGATAAATTGTTGTCCGATCTACTTGAAGGTGTTCCTGCACTTGTCTGGTGGTTAATAGCTCATCCATAAAACGCCTTGTTTTCTAATTGCCGGTGGGCAATGTTAAATAATTTCCTAATTATAGCACCTAAATTTCGCCGCAATTAGATGATATTCCCCTAACGCAAAGGGGTATTTGCGTCCCAGCCGCAGTATAAAGCTGCTGTCTATACGGCCGTTTCCCACCCCACAACAACCAACAAGCCATGATCAAAGTTTTGCCTGCATACGGCCGTAAATCTGGTAGAATCGCGGGCAAATAAAATTAGCGCAAAAACGCAGCACGGGCAAAGACACCACGCGCGTAAAGCAAAGAAAACCTACCCCATTGATCCCTTTGCCCCGATGCGTTAAACCATAACTAAGGAGCTTAAAGACCATGAAAGCATACAAACCCGTAGCTTTAATTATCCTCGATGGCTGGGGGATTCGGGAAAATGCGGCGGGCAACGCCGTTGTGCTGGGCAATACACCCAACTATGACAAGTGGAATCGAGAATTAGAGCGCAGCGTGCTCGATGCCTCTGGTGAGGCGGTCGGTTTGCCGGAAGGGCAAATGGGCAATTCTGAGGTCGGGCATTTGAATTTGGGCGCTGGCCGGGTGGTTTACCAGGACTTGACCCGCATCAATCTGGCGATTCGCAATGGCACATTTAACCAGACGCCAGCCCTGGTGGAAGCGGTGGCCTCGGCAAAAGAGAAGAAAGGCAATGTGCATGTTATCGGCCTCTTTGGGCCGGGCGGCGTTCACAGCCACAGCGACCACATGTTTGCCATTTTGGATTTGGTGAACGAGCAAGGGTTGACGCCCGTTTTGCACATCATCACCGATGGCCGTGATACACCCCCACAAAGCAGCCTCACTTTCCTGGAGCCATTGGAGGCGTATCAGAAAGAGAAGGCGGTGGCGGTCGCTTCGGTAAGCGGCCGTTACTACACCATGGACCGTGACAAGCGTTGGCCGCGTACACAAATTGGGTACGATGTCATTGCCAGTCACCAGGGATTTGAAGGGCGCACGGCGGAAACGGCACGGGCGGCGATTGAAGCATCGCATGCGGATGGCGTGACGGATGAGTTTGTCAAGCCGGTTGCCATTGATTGTGGCGATAAAGATGTGACGATTCGCCCAGGTGACAGCGTTATCTTCTACAATTTCCGTGCGGATCGGATGCGCCAGCCGGTGACGATTTTCACGGATCGTGCTTTTGCTGGCTTTGACCGTGAGTTTATTGAAGATTTGTTCATTGTGACGATGACCAATTATGATGATGCGTATCCTGTCCATGTCGCCTTTCCAGAGCAGGCAATCACGAACACGTTGGCGGAGGTGTTGTGCAAGCATGGCTTGCAGCAGTTCCATGCTGCGGAGACGGAGAAGTACGCGCATGTCACTTATTTCTTCAATGGTGGTGTGGAGACGATGTATGAGGGTGAGGCGCGTCATTTAGAGCCGTCGCCAAAGGTGCCGACGTATGATTTGCAGCCGGAGATGAGTGCACGGCCGTTAACGGACGCAGTCGTGCAGCGCATTGCCGAGCATGACGATGACTTCATCCTGGTGAACTTTGCCAACCCGGACATGGTGGGGCACACGGGCGTGCTGGAAGCGGCGATTAAGGCTGTCGAGGCGGTCGATGAGTGTGCCGGAAGATTGGTGGAGGCGATTGTGGCGAAGGGCGGTATCGCTTGTGTCACGGCCGATCATGGGAATTGTGACCGCATGATTGACCTCTACACGGGCAATCCGCATACCTATCACACGACACAGCCGGTGGCCTTTTTCGTCATCGGCTATGACGGGTATTTGAACATGCGGCCACGCGGTGCGCTGGCCGATGTCTCGCCAACGGTGCTGGAGCTGATGGGCGTGCCCCAGCCGCCAGAGATGACGGGTAAGAGCTTGCTTGAGCACAGCGGCAAGTAGGCGCGGTTACGAAGGTGCGTTTAGTAGAGGAACTGCGCTCCGCAGCCGGAGCGCAGTTCCTGGAATTGATGATGCAAAACGGGAATGCTTTTCACGCTTTTACGGAAGATGCGCTGGCTTATTTGGGGCAGTGGGAGACGTTGGCTTATTATCGGGAGCCGCTGCCGTCGGCAGTGGATGAGCGGCTGGCGGCGATGATGACGCGGTTGTTGGCGGCGACACCCGCTGAACGGGAACAGTTTCAGCAGGCGTTGGCGGCGGCGCAGCGTGCTTTGTTTGGCGTGTTTGGTCATCGTGCGGCGACGCTGGCGCGACGACAGGAGTCGCGGGAGTGGCTGCGTTGGGGGCTGCTGGGAACGGCCGTTGCCAACAGCATCATTCCTCCCCGGCGCAATGTAGACGTGGCCCTGGTTGTGTTTCATCATGTGGCGCGGCAGTTGGGCGTCAATACCGTTGACTTGTTTGACGAGGTGGCTGACTTTGCTGGCGGGGCAATTGCCGAGCGGCTGCGCCTGTTTGGCCGCCGTTCGGATGTGTATTTGCGCAGTTATGGCTGGCGTGAAATCAAAACGCCGGACGGCGTCGCTTATAAGTTTTCTTTGTAGAAGTGCCTGAATATATTATTCAAAAATGGAGCTTCTCTCTTAGTGCTTGTTCGGTTACTGTTTGTTTCATCTGTATACGAATATTGAGGCACAATGCTTGTTATCTCCTTTGTCAAGGAATAACACTAATGTTTGCTGTGTGGGTTATTAGTGAAGTTAAAGTACATCTAAACTACAGTCCTCAGACAATTCCTCTAAAAATTCTGGCTTGAGATACTTTACAAATGCAGATGCTGCTTGCAACCTTTCCTTCAAAGTATTAAATGAGATGAATCGACATACCTCTACGAGGGGTGGAGATAATCGGGAAAAAGTTGGACGATTTACTTCGATAAATACTTTTTCCCGTCGTTCATCGGGGGCTACTAAGTAAAGTGGGATATTTAAGTTAGGTTGCATAGCAATCAAATCCGACATACGCAATAATCCAGAATAAATCGAAGTAGTACTTTCAACCTCAAATGCCGCTATGATTGCCTTGCCTTTTAGCCAAAGAACATCAATAAATTCTATTGTACGTGTTGTCGCCTCATCAAACTGTAACGGCAGCTCATCTTTTAAGCGAAAAGTCTGGGAAAATCGGTTGCCTCTCACCTCGCGATTGCGATCATTTCGTGCCACCCAAACATCAAAACCCATATCATTACCCAATTTTAATAGTAGATATTGAATTTCTGTATGAGCTGTTGGCTCATCTGGAAGTTGTGGCTGGTTAAGAGTTTTTACAACTTCTTCTTCGTCATTATTTTCAGGAACTGTAACAATGCCTATTTTTGTTTGTAAGGCAGGTGGTCTTCGTTCTAGCTTCCGTGGATCAACTGGCCTCTCTACAGGATTACTTTCAGCTTCTCTTAGGGCCTCCCAAATAAAATCTCCATCTGACGATTTCCATTTGACAGGCGATCCTCGCAGTCGTCCTGTCCAAGCGTTTGGGCTTTTTAAATTCTCAAAAATGCTCAGTTTATCTCGTAAATCGTGAATTGGAACCGCAGTTTCTGGTGTAAGAGTGATAATTGGTTTGACCTTAAGCCGACAAGGGAAATCTGCCACACTCCAGATAAGGCTGTCGTCTTTATATGGCTCAGAAATGACTTCAAGAATACCAATAAACCGAGAAACACCTGTGAGATAGCATATGAAATAATCTCCAGGCTTGATCCGTTTAACAGTATTCCAACGGGTTTCGCGAAAGCCTGAAATTTTACCGCCAGCAGATATGAATTCTTGCCAAGTCGTGCCTGTAAACAAATCGAGCCAAAAGGTGCGTTGATTCATTGTGTCTCTTTTCTTTATCTTTTTAAAAGTAGATGTAACTCTGCTTTATATAGATTGATGCCTCTTCAGGCGTATCGGTGTAGTTAACCGAAACATGTGTCGAACACCAAATAGCAAACCGTTGGAGGCATCATGTCAATGTTAGTTACACGGATTATGCTTTTGACAGTTCGCTTGAAATGAAAATCATATGTGCATGAATTTGTATTCATGATCACGCTACTTTTTAAACGAATTGTCAAATGCTCATGCAAGTAATGACAAATTGTCCACCCAGATTAAACTAATCTAACCTGATGTTCTTTTTGATGTTCCACTAGAAAGGCGAAATACCTTTTGAACCATCATTAGATAATTTCCATTCCCGCCCATCAGGTTGGCCTTGTTCTATTCTAGATACATCATTTATCGGAATGATGATTACTTTGTGAGTATAAGCGGTTAAAATTCTTACCATTGCATTGCCTTCAACTATGTGATCATCAATGGTATATTCATCTTCCATTTTTGTGATGAGTTTTCCCCAAGCCATATGACACTCCTTCTTAATGGGTAAAGAAATATCTTTACTTTTGTATGCGTAAGATGCCTTGTCAAAGCATCTTACATTGTACTCCTAAAACTTCAAATAAATGCAGCAGTACACTTGCATTCATAACAGTGTACCCTCCTGTAAAAACTCAAGAGCAGTCGGATAAGTTGACAGTATGACTTAGGAAAGTCATGAGTCCGACTTTAGGAAGTCATGGGCACGACTTGGGTAAATCATGGGCAC
>JACKBV010000069.1 GCA_020634315.1 Ardenticatenaceae bacterium
TCGACTTGGCCAGCCTCCAAGCTAGCGTGTAGACAGCGATGAGCCACTTCCAACGCCAACGTACTCTTGCCAATACCGCCAATACCGTCAATGACAATTAGGTGATGCCGTGATTGTGGGTAGGGCTGTAACAGCTTGAAAATTTGGCCTAATTCTTCTTCCCGCCCCACAAACTTACTGCAATCTGATTGAGGCAAATTGTGGTATATCTTTGGCGGTGGTAACTGTTGCCCAGCATTACCCGGCGAGAGTTGTTTCTGATTGGCAATCGAGTCCGTTAGCTGCAACAGGGCACCACGCACACCATCGCCCAAACTGGACAGGGCGGCTAACTGCGCTTTTTGCAGCGCCACTTGTTCGCGGGTTGCTTCGGCTGTCATCCGGGCAAATTGCAGCGTGTAAATTGGTTGCAGTTCTGGCAAATGCCACATCTCTTCAGCCAGGCAGCGCAGCAAGTAGGCAATTGCTTTATCTACCCGTTCGCGGTTTTTCCGCTCTGGCAAAACGGAAGCAAAGGATTGAGCCAGCGTATCTTGTTCGGCGTTCAGGTATTTTCCTGGCTGGCTGACCATCGCCAGCAAGGTGCTCTGCACCTGTTTATCGGTAAAGAGTTCCCGATTGCTGGTAATCGCCGCTACTAAATCCTCATCTTCTAATTCATACTCATTGACAAAGCGTTCAGCAGCTTTCTTCAAGCCGGTTTCGTATGCCGATGTAAAGGCAGCATCTGAGCGCAGCTGGCGGATTTTATGCGCCATTGATTGGCCGCCAACTGCTTCGGCCTGGTTGGCAATGACGTCAACGGCCGTATCCAAAACCTGCTGTTTAAGTTTGTTGGGGATCAATGCAAACAAATCCGCGATCATGGAACATTACCTGCCTGACAAATCTTGCACCAAATGCACACACAAGCTTCTTACTCAGGCCAAATTGTACTGCAAAACCTGGATTAAGGCAGTGTATGGCTGGCCTCTTTTGCACGATTTCTAGTTCATCGGGTGTCGCGTTATGCACACCGCTCAGAAAGGTTGGAGCCGGTGTTACCAGGCCAATGCCATTTGGATTGGGGCAATGGCTACCAGCCTCAAGTATCAGCGCAGGGGATTATTGTCGGATTTGGTCGAGCAAGTTATTCGTGGGAATAGGGGAAGGTGGTGGGGCAGAAACGGCCGTTCCTGCCCCTTTCGTTAAGAGGCAGGCTTAGACGGCGAGGTGCTACGTTTTAATGCGCAAAACCACAGTCAATTTTGCGAATCATCTATCGGGAAAGGATGCAGGATAAAAAATGAAGGGTGAACAAACTCACCCTTCATCCTTGAGCAGTTTACGGTAAAAGGGCAGCGCAAACTCGGTTCGGTCCGCATTGAGCGTAATCGATTTGCGTTCAGTCTCCCCGCCCAAATCACGCGGCCAGGTGACATCTACATCGTAGGTCAACCCGGAGTGGATGCGTACTGGCAGCTCACACAAGAACTTGCCTTCGCGGTTCGTTGTACCCGCGACATAACTTTTCACGCCGCGACAAGAAACCTTGATTTGCAATCCATAAAGTCCGGGGCCATCGGGGAACTCTTCGACGACGATGCGCAATTTGGTCGTTTTCATCGGCTCACGGCCACGGCCGAAAATCTGGCGCACATTGTCAGCAAAATTAACCGTAGACGTGGTCGTTGTCGGCTGCGGCGTTACAACCCTGGGTGTCGTTTGCGGGCGCGGCGGCGGCAGTTGTTCTTTGGTAATGCGAATCGGCGGCATGCGCGTCACATGTTCCCCAGGCAAATCATCCGTCTCAATTGTCAGGGAATCGGCGCGTAGGGCCGGTGGTTCTGCCGCAACCGGTTCATCGGGTGCGATTTGCAGCGTGTCGCGGGCGACCTCCGGATAGCGCACGGGAATGGGCGGGCGGTAGTGGGGTGGCAGCGGCGCAATGGTTTCCTGTGTATTTAGTTGTTCCAGCGTCGGGGTGCCAGACACGGCCGTTTCCCCCTCCGTATAAGCCAGCTTCCGCGCCAACTTATCGCGGTCGGTAGCGCTGCGCTGCACCTGCTGCCGCAAGAAAAAGGCAGCGCGTTTTACCAACTGCCCCGCCGGACTGTATTCGCCAGGTGGAGAAGCGGGGTCGAGTTGGTAAAGTGGATATTCGCTTTTCCAGGCAAAGGCGGCAATAGACAGAGAAAGCCAGGGAAATGGCGCTTGCCGATTGGCGGTTTCAGCATGTGTGGCGGCCGCCGCAATTGCCTGAGTTTCCGATTCGCTGGCGAGATTGGTCTCGTTGAGAAGATCGAACAAGGCGAGACGAACGGCCGTTTCATTGGAAGCGGCCGTTTCCGCTTCCACCAATTTGGCAAAACTGTGCAGCGTTGGGTCATCCACCACATTAGCCGCACGCAGCAGAGCCTTCGCCCGCGATTCCGTGAAGTCAGGAACCGCTTCACTGCTCTGGTTGAGGTCAGCGACAAGCCAGGCGTGCAAGCGAGCGGCAAACACCTGCAAATGGGCATCAGGGAGGGTTTGAATAAGGGTTAAGGCTGATTCTTCCATGAATATCCCTCAATCATCAACCCCTCCGGGAGGCTTACCAACCTCCCGGAGGGCCATCACATTAAATTACCAGACTGGTTTCCAGCTTGTGCAGGCCTTCCCAGACGCGCATCAGCTCTTCCATATCAGAGACGGATTCCAGGTCGATAGCCATTGCTTCGCGCAGTTCAGGCTCTTGCAGCTTGCGGTCGTGGTTCTTCAACATCGGCTTAACGATGTGGTTGTTGAAATCACGTTCCGCTTTGGTCGCTTCCAGCCAGAAGAGGCGGCGCAGGCGTGGCAGCAGATCATCGTCGCTGAAGAGGTCGTTGATGATCTCGCCAAAGATGCGGTTGATCTTCACGGAGATGTCGTCCAGTTTGTCGGCATAGCTCATTTCCAGGTCAGCGGGAACGGCCGTTCCCAGGCCATCATCGCTGGGGAAGCTAATCGAAATATCCGGTTCCGGCGCAGCCGGGGCGTCGAGAATGTTGATTTGGAATTCATCCTCAACCGGTTCCGGCGCGGACGTGGCCGCCGCCGCTGCGGTTGGCGCAGGCATATTCGCCGCAATTTCCCGCTTCACCGCCTCTGCACCGTGCAGCGCCACATCGAGCAAACGCTCATTGCTGGGCAGCGCCAATTCCCGTTCGCCCACTTCCAGGCGATTGTTAATGGACCGTTGCGGCTTCATCAATTCGTACATCGTCGCCTGTTGGCAAACGTGACGGAAATTGGTGCGCACGCGTTCGTTAATGGTGCTGTAGGCATCGTGCAGGCTCATGCCGCCATTCCCCGGCAGCGCGTAGCTGTACTCTTGCCCATAGCTGGCGCGTTCCATGCGTGCCAGGATTTCATGCGCTTCTAGCGTACGATCCAGTTCATCGGCCACAATATTTGCCATTTGTGGCATGAACTTGCTCACAGAATCCTGCATCACCAGTTCTACCTGGTAGAGAATGCGCTTGATGGGGATTTCAATGCCGCTGGTGCCCCAAACAAGGTTGTCGTAGGTGACGTCGCGGTCATCCCAATGTTCTGTACCATAGCTGTCGAGCAGCGTCTCCACTTCGCGCTGAATAGCATCTTGTACCATGCCCTTGACGCCATTGAGCGTAGGACGCAGCAATGAGCGGAAGCGATCATCGTTGTTGGTACGCGAGCTGAGTTCCAGCAGCGCATTGTGGAAGGCACGCGGCAGCTCTTTGTTGTGACGCCGCAGTAAATTTTCGTAGCGGCGCTCCTGAAGCTGCTCCCAACTGTTGGCAAAAGGCGGATGGATGCCACGTGCGGCAAGCTGTTTTTCATAGTAAAAACGCAGGCTTTGCAGTGCATTGCGGATGCGTGTTGCCGCTTCGCGCAGTTGGCTGCGTACCCGTTCCGTTTTAATGAAGTCCACCAGCCGTTCGCGCAGCAGGGGCACTTCGCTCAGGTTGAGCAGCGCCGCTTTGGTGTCCGGAGCCAAGGGATCGCTGGGATCAACCGGGCCAAGTTGGTCGCGGAAGGCCTTGGCAATGCGTTCCGTTTCGCTGGCAAACTCTTCCGGCGCGTTGTCCGGGTCTTGCACGTAAAGGGCGGGCGGGGTCATCACCAGGAAGTAGGGGCGATTGTGGCCGCGATCCCGGTAGCGATCCCAGTAGTTGGGGGAGATGTAGCGCGTCACTTCCTTCACTTCCAGTTCTGCCTCTGGCAGTCCAGAATTGAGCCGGTCGAAAGCCTGACGTATATTGCCACCATTAACGGCCAGGAAAATCTTGGCGGCGGCTTCATCGAGGTCGCTGCCGGTGAGGCCAAAGAGGCGATTTTCCTTGATCCAATTCACGGCCGAAAGGGATTTCATTTCATCCACACGTTGACGGCCGGCATCGGTGACGAGGACGATCATCGCGTCTTCGCGCTTCATTTCTTCGAGGGTGATTGCTTCGTGCAGTTTCATGCCTGCGCCCAGACCGGGCACATCCACAATGCGCAGGTAGCCGTTCATAAGCAGGTCAGGCTGCCCGGCTTTGGGCTGAATGCGGAAGGTGGCCGACTTGATGAGACGGATCTGGCGTTGATTGCTGCCTTTGAAGCTGTCTTCGCGCAGGTGTTTGTAGGAGTCGGGGTTGTCGAGCGCCAGGCTTTGGGGTGGTGGCGTGCCAACCTTAAACAGCTCCTTGTTGTTGTCGTAGGAGGTGATGCAGTCGAGCAGGATTTCCAGGTATTCGTCGCGCTCGGTTTTGGCATTGTCTTTGGTATCTTCGACAATTTGCTTAATGTCGGTGGCGGCTTGTTCGCGTTCGCCTTCGTTGGTGATGTCGAAGCCGTCGATGTCGGCAAGCTGGCAGAGGCGGCGCACGCGGTCGGCGAATTCGTCGCGGCTCCAGTAGTTGAGCGTGAGCGATTCGGCTTCGCCGTCTTTGGCTCGTTCAATGTAGACGATGGTGCCGGTAACGGCCGTTACCGCACCCGTCGGCAGTAAATTGCGGCCCAACAACGCGTTGATCAGCGTGCTTTTGCCAACGCCAGTGCCGCCAAAAAAGACCAATGTGTAGGTGCGCTGTCCCAAGATTTTTTGCGCTTCGTCAATACTAAACTGTGCCTGGGGCACAGCGCGGATTAAGTAATCACGCGTATTGTCGATGGTTTTTTGCAACTCAACCCACATGCTCACCTGTGCCGGGCTGATGTGGGGAAGCGCTTCCAGGGATTGCTGCAATTCTTGATATTTATCGCTTTTTGTTTTTGGACTCATTGTGTCTTTCCTTGTGCCAAGATTTGGAAATCGGATTTTTATTACTTATTTATGGGGTCCAGGGATATTGCCTGAATCGCAATATAGTTGTCTACCCCCGTGCAATCTTCAAGACCCATGTTTTATTGTACAACACACTTGCCACTACGCAGCGCCTCCGAAAAGGTTGCACAGTTTCCCTGA
>JACKBV010000007.1 GCA_020634315.1 Ardenticatenaceae bacterium
CTGCATAGAATTTGTTTCGTTAGCGAAATATTCTGCAACGAAATATTCTTAAACGAAAGATTGACCATGCAAGATGAAGATGATTTTTTAATTGCCGATGAACCCCTGCCAGACCAGGTATTTCACCAATTCCTGGCTTTGTTGCGGCAGCGCCGCCAATACGCTCGCCAGATCGAAAGCGAACGAGGCATTAAGCCGCGCGATTTTTCTGTGCTGCGCTA
Source organism: Ardenticatenaceae bacterium (assembly GCA_020634315.1). Taxonomy (GTDB): domain Bacteria; phylum Chloroflexota; class Anaerolineae; order Promineifilales; family Promineifilaceae; genus JACSRF01. Next base: position 222 of record JACKBV010000007.1, read on the forward strand.
CCTGTGGGAAGCTGGCCCGGCGACAGTGAGCCAGATACAAGCCTTTTTGCACAACAGTGCCAGCACGGCATCCACGCTCATTGCACAGCTAGAGGAAGCTGGCTACGTCAGCCGCAGCCGCTCCAGCGAAGATAACCGGGTGGTGATTGTCAGCCTGACCGCTGCCGGGCAAGAGATAGCCGAGCAAGCGCCATTTGGCGGGCTGCCACTGCTGCGGCGACGGCTGAGCCATTTACCGGAAGCACGCCTGCGCGAAATCGGCAGCGTGTTAGCGGAGCTGATGCAGTTGATGGAGGCTCAGGAAAGCGAATGAAAGCGTTAAAACGGATTTTGCCTTTTATACGGCCGTATACCTGGGTCGCCTTTTTCATGTTCATCACCAGCGTTCTGCCCGTGATCATGGAGCTAATTGTGCCCCGCGCTCTGCGCACCGTCATTGACCAGGGCATCATCCCCGGTGACATGACCATCATCTGGCGCGGCTCAGCAATCATGCTGACAACCGCTCTGATCGGGGCGGTGGCGACGTTAGGGCAAGGTTACTGCCGTGCCCAGCTTTCGCAAGGGCTGGCCTACGATTTACGCAACAAATTGTTCGCGCACATCCAAACCTTCTCCTTTGCCAATCTCGATCAGATGCAAACGGGGCAGTTGATGACGCGACTTTCCAGCGATGTGGACATGGTGCGCATGTTCTTTAGCGCCGGGTTGTCGCTGCTGCTGCGTGCACTGTTCATGATCAGCGGCAGCATCGTGCTGATGGCCCTCATTGACTGGCAGTTAACGTTGGTGATGGCGGTGCTGCTGCCTTTGGCTGGTGTGGTTATCGCCACCGTGATGCGTCTGGCGCAGCCATTGTTTGTTGTCGTACAGCAAAAATTGGGCGCACTCAACACCATCGTCCAGGAGAATCTGGCCGGGGTGCAGGTGGTGAAGGCCTTTGTGCGCGAACGGTACGAAATCGGCCGTTTTCAACAGTACAACGATGATTACATGGCGCAAAACATTACCGTCGGCCGCCTGATGGCGGTGGCGCTGCCCGCGCTAACCATTTTGACCAACCTGGGCATTGTGGCCGTTATCTGGTTTGGCGGTCACGACGCCATTAACGGCCGTCTTTCCGTCGGCGAGTTGATTGCCTTTAACAATTACTTGATGATTGGCATGGCGCCGTTGATGCTGCTGGGCAATATGCTGACGATGGTGTCGCGGGCAGATGCTTCGGCAGGACGATTGTGGGAGGTATTGGATACGGAGCCGGCCGTGAAAACGGCCGTTTCTGCACACACCAGCCCCACATTACGCGGCGAAGTCGTTTTCAACCAGGTTTCTTTCCACTACAACGGGGGGAAGAAGGCGCTACAGGACGAGCCTTCTGGCAACGGCCGTTCCGGCGGCGCAGATGTTCTCGACGGCGTCAGCTTCACAGCAGAGCCAGGGCAGCGCGTGGCCTTGTTAGGCGCAACCGGCTCTGGCAAAAGCAGCCTGGTGAATCTCATCCCCCGCTTTTACGATACCAATGAAGGGCACATTAGCATCGACGGCACAGACGTGCGCGATTGGGAACCAGAGGCGCTGCGCAAACACATTGGCGTCGTTTTGCAGCAGTCCACCTTGTTTAGCGGCACAGTGCGCGAAAATATCGCCTACGGCCGTCCTGATGCCAGCCTTGACGAAGTGATCGCAGCTGCCAAAGCAGCGCAGGCACACGACTTCATCAGTGCCCTGCCGGAAGGGTACGACAGTTGGGTGGAAGAGCGCGGCGCGAATTTCTCTGGCGGGCAAAAGCAGCGCATCGCCATCGCCCGCGCCCTCCTCGTTCAACCGGGCATCCTCATCCTCGACGACAGCACCAGCGCCGTTGACATGGAAACCGAGGCCAAAATCAAAGCGGCCTTAGACGACCTCATGAGCCACACGACCACCTTCATCGTGGCTCAACGCATTAACAGCGTGCTCAACGCCGACAAAATCCTGGTGCTGGATCGCGGCCATATCACCGCCCAGGGCACACACCAGGAACTGCTGGCGAGCAGCCCGATTTATCAGGAAATCTATCATTCGCAGTTAGGAAACGGAGGCGGTGAACGGTAATCGGTTATCGGTTATCAGTGACCCGTTCACCGCCTATAAAAAAGACATGACGCAACAAAACACTCCTCCCCCTCGTGTACGGCTCGGTTATGGCGGCGGGATGCGCCTGACCGGCGAAAGTGCACGCAATACGCGACAAACGGTTAAGCGGCTGTTGTCTTATGCACGGCCGTATACATCCCAATTAATCGTCGTTGCCCTGCTGGTCATTGTCAGCACGGCCGCTGGCCTGGCCGGGCCGATATTGCTCGGCCGCACCATTGACCAGTTCGTCATCCCCAAAGATTTAAGCGGATTGGGGCGCATGGCGCTGACGATGTTGGGCGTGTATCTGTTGGGTGGCTCGGCATCCATTGTGCATGGCATTTTAATGGTCGGCGTGGGGCAGCGATTGGTTGCCGATGTACGCGCCGAACTCTTCAACCATTTGCAATGGCTGTCGATGGCTTACCATGACCAACACAAGGTCGGCGATTTGATGAGCCGCGTGACCAACGACACGGAAGCCATTAACAGCATTCTGTCGAATGGCCTGATTGAATTCACGACCAATGTGCTGCTGCTCGGCGGCATCATGGTTTCGATGTTTTTGCTGAATTGGCCGCTGGCGATTGGCACGTTGATTTTGCTGCCGTTGATGCTGTACATCACCTCACAAGTAACGCGCCGCAGCCGGATTGCTTTTCGCCAGGTGCAGCGCAACTTGGGGACAATGAACGCGGTGATGGAAGAAAATATCGCCGGGATTCGTGTGGTGCAGGCGTTTGCCCGCGCCCGCGACACGCAGGCACAGTTTGAGGCAGCCAACGCCGCCAATCGCAAATCTGGCACGACGGCGGACATTATCACGGCGGCGTTGGGGCCGATGTTTACGACGATGAGCACGATCACGATTGCGGCAACGGCGCTGCTGGGTGGTTGGCTGGCGCTGCGTGATGTGGTCACGGTGGGGGTGATCGCCACGTTTGTGGTGTACATCATGAATTTTTTCCGTCCCATGCGTGGCATTGCCATGCTCTACAATAGTTTGCAGGCGGCACTGGCGGGGGCGGAACGCATTTTCGAGGTGCTGGATGAGGAAACGGCCGTTCCCGATGCCCCCAATGCGCAGCCAGTCACCATCCAGGGGTTGGTCGAATTCGCCGATGTCACCTTCAGCTACAAGCCAGGGAAAGCGGTGCTGACCGATGTCAGCCTGACGGCACATCCCGGCGAGACGGTAGCCCTGGTAGGGCCGACCGGCGCAGGCAAAACGACAATCATCAATTTGCTCAGCCGTTTTTATGATGTGGATGCAGGCACGATTGCCATTGATGGCCGTGACATTCGCACCGTGCAGCAAGCATCGATCCGCGAGCAGTTGGGCATCGTGCTGCAAGACACATTCCTGTTTTCGGACACGGTGATGGAGAATATCCGTTACGGCCGTCTCCAGGCCAGCGATGACGAGGTGATTGCCGCCGCCAGGCTGGCAAATGCCGATTGGTTCATTCGCCGACTGCCGCAGGGCTACCAAACGAAGGTGTCGGAGCAGGGACATAATTTTAGTCAGGGGCAGCGGCAGTTGTTGGCGATTGCTCGCGCCATCCTGGCCGATCCGCGCATTCTCATTTTGGATGAGGCGACGAGCAGCGTGGATACGCGCACGGAGATGCAAATTCAGGAGGCGCTGCTGCGGCTGATGGAGGGGCGCACGGCGTTTGTCATTGCCCACCGGCTGAGTACGATTCGGCAGGCGGATCAGGTGTTGGTGATTGATAACGGCCGTATCATTGAGCGCGGCACACACGAATCGCTGCTGGCACAGCAAGGCTTTTACTATAACTTGTACATGAGCCAATTCAAGATAGGGGCGGGGACACACGAAGAAGGTGTCAGGGAAGACCCAACCTTGCAAATCTGAAGCAACGACAGCCAAGAGAAGGTCTTCAAGATGAGCGACGATAGTTAGCATTTGCCATCGCACCATATTGCACACACGAGTAAAATTTGCCGGTGGAGGTTTTGATGGGCAAGTTAATCACGATTGTGGGCAATTCAGGTGTAGGCAAAACGACGTTGACGCGGGCATTGTGCCAACAGGCGGGCTATGTGACGGGGATTGAGGAACCGGCGGAACGGCCGTTTCAATACCAGTTCGCCCGTGATTTACACCGCTACGCGCTAGCCAACCAAATCGACTTTTTGCTATTTCGCGCCAACCAGGAACGCGAACTACGCCAGTTTGAGGAAACGGCCGTACAGGATGGCGGGCTTGACCAGGATTTCTACATCTTCACCCGGCACTTCCACGAGCGGGCATATTTATCCACGGCCGAATTCGCCCTTTGCCAGCAGCTGCACACCACACTGCGCCAACTGCTGCCACCACCAGACCTGATCATCTGGCTGCAAGCCCCCTTAGACACCATTGCCACGCGCTACCGGCAGCGGGGTCGCCCTCTGGAAATCACGCAGTTGGGCGATTTGGCACAGCTTGAACAGCTCATGATGTCCTGGCTCCCCCAGGAAACGGCAATCCCCATTTTGCAAATTGACGCACGCCACGCCGATTATCTGGCTCGCGCACAGCTTGAGGCATTGCAGCAGCAAATTGAGCACATGATAACGGCCGTTCCCACGCACTGACCGCAACCCATTTCCGCAATGGCAAATGAGTCTTTTCGTCACACAAACCACAACCCGTATAATCACAACCCGTGACCAAACTAATGAAACTGGCAGCCTGGCTGCGCAATCCGCAATACCGTATTCTCAAAGTGGGCACACTCGGCCTGCTAACATTGGCTTTCCTCTATCTGGCTTATCGCGCCGCCTCTTACTGGCGTTATCTGAACGACCCAAACAGCCAATCTTTTGTGCAGTGGGCGACCGGCGACGCCGCCGAACGCGAAAGCCTGGTGACTGTGCAGCGCGATGCCTGCCCCGGCGCACCTTTTATTTTGCCAGCCGACGGATTTATTGGCCTTTTGTATGAGGATCCGCGCGGCCCGTATTCGCTGCTCAATCCACACCAGGGAATTGATATTTTTAGCAATAGTGAGCCGGGCGTAACGGCCGTTTACGCAGCCTATGATGGCTATGTGACCCGCGAAGAAAGCTGGCGCAGTTCGCTGATTATGCGCGTGCCGGAAGACCCGCTGCACCCGGAAAACAGCATCTGGCTTTATTACACGCACATGGCCGACCGCGCAGGCAACGATTTCATTGAAGAAGCATTTCCGCCAGGGACAAAGGAGATGTTTGTGCCACAAGGCACGTTATTGGGCTACACGGGGGATTACAACGGCACATCGCCGCGTGATGTGTGGGTTCATTTGCACTTTTCTATCGTTAAGGATGATGGAAACGGCCGTTACACCAACGAACTCGAATTCACGAACACGCTTGACCCGTCCCCATACCTGGGAATGGCCCTGAATTATAACTGCGAGTCTGCTGCCGCTGGCTGCACCCCCAACCCGCTTTGCGATTCGTAAGGCCGTTAGCTCTTAAAGGCAAACGGCCGTGCACGCTGACACGACTCGACCAAATCATAGAAACGGCCGTGTCGCCGTGCCGTGTTAATCAACTCCCGTGACTTGCCGCGCTTCCCCGTTCCCCCCAACGATTCATAATCCACATTCAAGTCAAAACACAAGTCCAACAACTCTTCCTCATTAAAAAATTGGTCCAGTATTTCACGTAAATCACGCGGCGAAATATCCGTAGCAGCAGTCTGCCTCGCCTGCGCTTTGCGCTCGTTTGCCGCCACCCGAATTCGCTCCGCCGACCGCGCAATCGCCTTCGCCAACTTCTGCGGATCAAGGCGATCTTTCGCCAGATAATAATCCAGGCCATAATAATCACGCAGATCCAGCACCTCCGATGGCTCAATCGACTCACCGCTAATGATCAAGCAGGCGACTTCTGGATACTCCACCTTAATATATTGCAGCACCTCAATGCCCCGCAGCACCTGGGACACATTCTCTCCCCGGCCAACCTCAAAGCGCAAATCAATCATCGCCGCCGAAAAAGCCTCTTCCTCCTTACGTGCCTCTTCAAGCAGTTCATAAGCCCGCTCCGGGTCTGGTGCGGCAACCGGTTCGCATTTAACCAGTTGTACATATCGGCTTAGCAACTGCCGAAATTCAGCATTGTCCTCAATAATCAAAATTTTCGGAGGGCCGCCATGTTTTGTTGTGATTTCTTTTGAAAGATCTGGAAGCACAATCTTTTTCCTTTTCTGCGAGCGAGTCTATGCGCCACGCTCCCCGTCCAAGACCACTTCTTGAACAGGCAATAATACGCGAAATGTGGAACCTTTCAACCACTCGCTCTGCACATCAATATGACCACCTAATCCCTCAATGTAATCGCGTGCCCAGAAAAGACCAAATCCCAACCCAGACTCCGTTTTCGTAGTCCAGCGCATCTCAAAAATCTTTTCCAGGTTTTCCGGTTCGATACCTGTCCCATTATCTTCAATGTCAATGAGAATGGCGGGCGCAGCATATTGGCTAGAAATACGCAAATATTTGTCTTCGCCCCCCCTGGCATGAATCGCCTCCACCCCATTTTTGATGATAATGACGAACGTCTCGGTCAACATATCAGATGAAGTGGTGATTTGCGGCAAATCTGCTGCCAATTGCAATTCGACTTTGACGCCTTCAGTTGCGTGCTCAGGAATGACCTTGTTGCGTGCATTGACAAGGCAGGTATTGATGTCGGTTGACTTGACATTAATCGGGCGCCAGGGTTCGTGCAGTTGGTTCAAAATCTCGGCAATAATGTTCAGCCGTTCAATGACACGCGGTGTTGACTTGATGATTTCCTGGCGATCTGCCTCAGAAAATTGCTCGATGTACGGCAAAAGTTGGAGCTGACCGCGAATAAAGCCGATGTGATTACGGAACTGATGCACAGATTTGGAAGCGCTAAAAGCCATTGTACCGAAAATGGTCGCCGCCTCGCGCCGTTCCTCCGCCTTCTTATATGCCTGCTCCAGATCGTAAAACAGCTTTGCGTAAAAAATACCGGCCGCTGCCTGCTGCCCAAATGCTTGCAGCAGCTCTATTTCTTCTAGCTGAAAGCCAAGTGGATGCACGGTCGCGGCAAATAAATTGCCGACAATTTTTGGCTCGGCGTCGGCCGCGTCCTGCAAGAAAAAGGGAACGGCGATGACTTGTTTGATTTTCAAGGCTCGCTGCACAATGCCATCGACAATCGGCCGTGTCAGGGCGTTAATGGGGATAATCGGCGCAAATAAGGCAGACAGGTTATTGGCAACAACTGGCTCTCGCTGGCGCACCGCTTGCACGCCTAAATTGTCCATATGCTGCTCATCATATATATACACACGAGCAAATTCCGGGTCGAAAATATTGACATCGCGGCGCAGCACCTTCGACAATTGTCGCTGCCAATCGTCAATTTGCTCGATGGTCAACAACCCAGGATCAAAGTGAAAAGCGCGTACGGGCAGCGCCCCTTCTTCCTCTTCATAGGTGGCAACCATTGCCCCCACATAGCCCAACACTTTGACAACGCTTTCGGCAATTTGCTGCAACACTTCATCACGCTGCCGAATCCGTGTCTGGATGTTGGTTGTTAACTGCCGCGCAACTTGCAGCGTCTGCGAACGCTGCCGCTCCAACTCAATGGCCGCTGCTGCGTGACGGCCGTAAGAGGTTAAAATCTGGATGTCCTGTGGCGTGATCTTGCTTGATTTGGCGGCAAACAAATTGCCCAAGACCTGCGGTTCACCGCCTCCCGGCGAATCGAGGAAAAAGGGCACAGCAACCACTTGTTCAATCTTCAACGCGGGCTGGATGAGTTTATTGACGGTTTCGCGGACTAATTTATTGTTGGGCAAAATGGGCACAAATAAATCAGATAAATCATTGCGCACAATTTGCCGCTTTTTACGCACAGCTTGAAAGCTCAGATTATCGGCATAGGCTTCGTCGTTTACATTGACCTTGGCAAATTCGGGGTTAAAAATGTCCACTTCGCGACGAATGGTCTTGGAAATTTTTTCCTGCCAGCTGCGAATTTGGTCTCTCGTCATCAAAGCGGGGTCTACGTACAAGGCGTAAACAGGCAGGGAGCCGTCTGCTTCCAAGATAGCCACCATAGACCCTACATACCCTAATGCCTGGACAATATCTTCTGCAATGCGTTGCAGTGTAAATCCTAGTCTCGTTCTGGAAATGTCCTGTGCTTCTATCATGCTTTCCTCGATGTACAGGCTTATCCCCAATTGTGTATCCTGCTTCATATTGGGAGTGCCCTGCCTCGGTATATCGGTATATGCGACTGTTTTCGCCTAACTGCTTTTCATGTATTATAGCTGTCAAAGGCAAACCCTCAAGAATGTTTGTCATAAGTTTTTACACGAAATTAACGTGATGACGATTCCGACAACAATTGGCCGATATGAAATACAGCGTGAATTAGGCCGTGGCGGCATGGCAACTGTTTTCCTGGCACATGATCCCGTCATTGGGCGCGAAGTGGCTGTGAAGGTATTGCCGCGCGAATTTTTGCATGACACTCATTTTCGCGGACGCTTTGAACGAGAGGTAAAAACGATTGCCGCTCTCGACCATCCGTATATTGTGCCTGTGTATGATTCGGGCATGGAAGGTGAACAGCCGTATTTGGTGATGCGCTATATGGCCGGGGGATCGCTAAAAGACCGCCTGGAGCAAGGGCCAATTCCCTATACGGAAGCGATTTTGATTCTCAATCGCATTGCAACGGCTTTAGATGAGGCCCATGCGCATGACATCATTCATCGGGATTTGAAACCGGCGAATATCTTGTTTGACCAGCGTGGAGAAGCGTTTTTGTCGGATTTTGGCATTGTGAAGCTGGCGCAATCTACGGCTACATATACGGGCAGCGGTATTATTGGCACACCGGCGTATATGAGTCCAGAGCAAGTGTATGGCGATCGGGAGCTTGACGGCCGTTCCGACATTTACTCGCTTGGTGTGCTGCTGTACCAGATGCTGACGGGCAAAATGCCCTATGCCGGGGACACACCGGCCAAACAAATGATGGCCCATGTCATCGAACCAGTCCCAGACATCCTCTCCGCACGCCCGGATTTGCCGACAGAATGCCAAACTGTGATTGAGAAGGCGCTGGCGAAAGAGCCAACCAGCCGTTTCGACACCGCCAGTCATCTTGTCACGGCATTGACCCGGCCGGAACCATTCTGGCTGCCCCCGCGCGATGAGCCGCAGCCAGCACCGTCGCCTACAAAATCATGGCCGGTATGGGGGCTAGTTGTGGGCGGCATTGCCGTGCTGCTGCTGGTGGCCGCCTTGCTGCGCGGCGGCGGCGATACAGTCGCCACCGCCACGCCCAACGGCACAGCAACACTTATTGCTGCCCAATTGCAAATCCCGGCCACCAGCACGGATACGCCACGCCCTTCGGCAACGCCGACGGCAACGAGCACAACCAGGGTGGAAACGGCCGTTACCACCCCGCCCGACACCGCCACCCCCACAGCAACGCAGACACCAACCCACACACCCTCGCCGACACCTTCTGCCACGCCGGACAAAGGGCCAGAAGCAGGCGTGCTCGGCCAATCGGCCGGAGGGAATGACATTGAGATGATGCGCTTTGGCAATGGCCCTGGTGTCGTGATATTCATTGGCGGCATCAGCGCCGGATTTGCGCCGAGTTCGGTCGCGGTTATGGAGGAGGCCATTACCTATTTCCAGGAAAACCCAACGGCCGTTCCCGCTGCCATCACGCTCTACATCATCCCACGCCTTAACCCGGATAGCAGCGAGGCACCAGGGGAATTAAACGGCCGTATCAATGCCAACGGCGTTGATCTCAACCGTAACTGGGACTGCCGCTGGCGCTCTGATCCCAACTGGCGCGGCGAACGAGTTGAAGGGTTGGGCGGTTCCACACCTTTCTCCGAACCGGAAACAGACGCTTTAGCTGAATTTATCCTGGCGCAGCAGCCGGTCGCCGTTGTCATCTGGCAAGCACGCATCAACAACGGCCTCATCTCTCCTGGTGCCTGCGGGCTGCGCCCTATCGCTTCGGAGCCATTGGCACGCACATACAGCCTGGCATCCGGATATGAAGTCGCCGATTATGAAGACCTTGTGTCGCAAGAAGTGAACGGCGATAGTGTCAATTGGGTTGATTGGCAGGGGTTCCCGGCCATCACTGTACTCCTGCCCGATTATGATGATATGGATTGGGAGTCAAATTTACGCGGTATTACGGCCGTTTTACAAACCAGTACGAATTAATAATGCAGCAAACAACAAAACTGTTTTTCTGGCTTTTTCTAGCGATTTTTTTAAGTGCATGTGACGCATCACGTGAACAAACGACTTCTTTACCCACCCGTGCGGCAACGGCCGTTTCCCCTCTGGCCGCACTCCCCACAACCCCGGCAGCAACAGCGACGGCCATCGCCAACACGGCGACGCCAACAGTAACAAACACGCCAACGCCGACAGCGACAGCCACGCCGACAAGCACGCCCACAGCGACGCCGACGGCAACGGCCGTTCCCTTTGGAACCATCACCACCATTGGCTATTCCGCCGGGGGACGCCCCATCGAAAACTACCAATTCGGCAATGGCAGCACGCTCATCATCCTCATCGGCGGCATTCATGGCGGGTACGAATGGAACTCAACCCTGCTCATCTACGAACTCATTGATTATCTTTTCGCCAATCCCGACATCGTGCCCCCTTCCATCACCTTGCACATCATCCCCGCCGCCAACCCCGACGGGCTGTTCCGCGTCACCGGCGTCAACGGCCGTTTCACCGTCGATGATGTAGCCCTGGACATTTTCCCAGGCCGTTTCAACGACAATGGCGTTGACCTCAACCGCAACTGGGATTGCAACTGGCAGCCCGAAGGAACCTGGCGCGACCAACCGGTCGATGCCGGAGATTACCCATTCTCCGAACCCGAAAATGTCGCGCTGCGCGATTTTATCGTGCCGCGCAATCCGGCTGTCACCATTTTTTATCACAGCGCCTTTAATGCGATTTTTGCCGCAGGCTGCCCCAATGTGGGGCCGCGCACGCGCGAACTGGCAGATGTGTATGCCACCGCCGCCAATTACCCGATTTATGAACAGTTCACCAGCTATGAAATAACTGGCGATTCCGGCGATTGGCTGACAACACAAAATATTCCCTCGATCACCGTGGAATTGAGCACGCACAGCAGTCTGGATTGGACGCGCAATCTAAATGGCCTGCTGGCGGTTTTGGACTATTACGGCAATTTACAGCCATGATGGGCGTTTACGGCAACGGCCGTTTCTGAAACTTAACATGTTTACACCCGTCTCCCGTCTCTTTGCCCATGTGCAAATGGCCGACCTGGCAGAGATACGCCGTTTTACAATGGAAACGGCCGTTTCCTTCTCCGCCGATCCCAACGCCATGGAAGAGCTAATCCTGGCTCTCAATGAAGCCGTCACCAACATTATCGTTCATGGCTACGAACAAAAACCGGGCGACATTGAAATAACCATAACGCGTCAGGGCTATCAACTGATCATTTACCTGCGTGACAACGCTCCCCTCTTCGATCCAACCAGCAAACCCACGCCGGACATCACCTTACCGCTTGCACAACGGCCGTTTGGCGGGATGGGCATTCACATGATGCGTGCCTTTACAGACAAACTGCGCTATCAGGTAACAACAAACGGCCAAAATGAGCTGATGCTCGTCAAACAATGCTGCCATGACGAAATCAACCATGATTATTCACAGCAGCACATGCCAAAAGGATGAACTGTGTTCATAACACAAACCGAATTTCTACACAGCCCCAAGCCCATCACCATCCTCAGCCTCAGAGGGGAACTCGATGCCACCAATTACCATGTCGTCATCAACCAGGCCAAACAGCTTTACGACGAGGGTACACGCAATTTGCTAATCGATCTCAGCGACCTCGTTTTTATGGCGAGTTCTGGATTGGTGGCGCTGCACATTGCAGCCAAAATCATGCGCGGCGAAAGCATCCCCAAAACGAACGGCAACTGCATGCACGCAATTGCCGACGACATCGATATGCGCACCAGCCCAGAGCGCCATTGCAAACTGCTCAAGCCGCAGCGCCGCATCCAAAAAACATTAGACACCACCGGATTTAGCACCATTTTGCAAATTTATCAGGATCGAGATGCCGCCATTGCCTCATTTTAATGGCGGCAATTCTCCATAACGTGCCCCATGCACCAAGGAAAGAATATGGAGGAACCATCCTTACAAGGGTTTGCCGTTTTACGCAATCCTACCCGTCATCGCCATTTTGCCGCTGGTGAGGCTATCTTTTATCAGGGCGATCAGGGCGACGACATGTACATTGTGGTCGCGGGCGAACTGCGGGTAACGCTCGATGACAATGAGATCAATCGCCTGACATCCGGCGCTGTATTTGGCGAGATGTCATTGGTGGATGAACGAACGCGCAGTGCGACGGTAACGGCCGTTACCGACTGCACCCTCATCCCCGTCAGCCAGGCCCACTTTGCCGAACTCGCCCAACAAGACCCCGACTTCGCCATCCAAATCATGCGCATCATGTCCATCCGCCTGCGCAACATGATGGCCGAAGAAGTCGAACGGCAGCGCCTGGAACAAGAACTGGCTATCGGTCGCCAAATCCAACTCAGCTTACTGCCACAAAAGACACCACAAATCCCCGGCTGGGAATTTGCCGTTCATTATCAGGCAGCACGCCAGGTGGGCGGCGACCTGTATGACTTTATGCCCGCACCGGCCAATCCTCACCAATTGCACATCGTCGTCGCCGATGTCACCGGCAAAGGCGTGCCCGCCGCTATGTTCATGGCTGTGGGACGCACGCTCTTTCGCGCCACCGCCGCCGACACACATGCCCCTGCGCACATTTTGCACCGTGTCAACGAGTCGATTTTGCGCGACAATCATTCGCCGCTCTTTCTCAGCGCTTGCTACATCACCCTGGATACGCAGACCGGCGTGCTGCGCCATGCCAGCGCCGGACATGAAGCGCCACTTTGGCTGCACGGCGAAACGGGCGCCGTGACGGAACTGCCAGGACGCGGCATGGTGTTGGGAGCATTCAAAACAGTGGCTTTTGCTGAGGAAACGGCCGTTCTCGCTCCCGGTGACGCTTTAATCATCTACACCGATGGCGTCACAGAAGCACGCGACACAACACGAGGTTTCTTTGGCGACGAACGGCTCACGGCGGCGATTGCCGCCGCACGCGGGGCCAGGGCGACAGAGTTGGTGCAGCAATTGGTAACGGCCGTAACCCACTTCACCGGCGACATGCCCCAGGCCGACGACCTGACCATCGTCGTCATCAAACGCCTCTAGCCGTGACAACCTAAACAACAAGAGCCAAACGCATCGGCTCCCGGACAAGGCCATCCAGTTTATCGTTACAACACCCGGCTTAAAATTGGCTCAGTAATTGCAACAACTGCGCCACATCCATAGGTTTGCGCAAATAAGCATTGGCCCCGGCCGCCAGCCCTTCTTGATCCGCCCCCATCTGAGTTTTGCCGCTGAGCATGATGATTGGCAAAGTTGCCGTCTGCGGCTGCGCACGCAACAGCTTGCAAAGCGTAATGCCATCCATGCGCGGCATCATGACATCCAAAATCATAGCACGAGGCAGAGAAGCATTTAACTTCTCTAAGGCATCTACCCCATCCTCAGCTTCAAACACGACATAGTCTTCCATTTCCAATAACATGCGCAGCATATGTCGAATAATTGCGTCATCGTCGACGACTAAGACTGAATAACCCATTTTGCCCTCCCAGTTTCGTGATGCACATTGGGAATAGCAACCGCGTACTACTTAATAGAACTGGTTTTTCACAATCCTACTGTTGCTTCAGTGCAGTAGATCAATAGTATACTGGCATTACCAAAATGTTAACAGGTCATGTGTACCAATAGCACAAATAACAGGAGTAGAGAAACCTTTTGCGCACACGAAACTCTGGCTATTTGCCAAAGAAAAAACTGGGGTCGAACGGTTCGGTTATCGTTTGCCCAACTTAAAAAAGCAAATGGCCCAGCCCGCCGCCGGGTCGGTGGTGACGCCCGTAGAAACGACAGGGCGTCCGGTTGCTACGGCCAACCGCGCACGTTGTTCTGTGCAAACATGCTGCAACAACTGCTGCACATACCGCGCAAACAAAGGGTCGTCTGGCTGCTGTGCCGCCAGGGCCAGCTCGCCGCGTGAAAATGCATCTTCGATGACAACGACGATCTCTTCTGGCCCAACAACGGTGTGCGCACGGCCGTTTTCGGTGCCATGATTACGCTGCCAGGCAGAGAGGACGTCTGCGGCAACGGCCGTTAACACATCATCAGCCAACACAAGTCCATCACCCATCTTGCACCTGCCCTTGCTCACCAGCCAGGCGCTGCCCGGCTAAAGCCCCATCCCGCTGCAAATCATTGCGCTGCCCGACCATGGGGATTCCCACGCGATACGCGGCAGAGGCGATGGCATGGCTTGTCACCGGCCCAATGATGAGCAGCAGCGCAATCAACACCAACCCTTTGCCAATGCTCAAGGACGTGCCAGAAACGGCCGCTGCCAGCAGCAAAACGCCGCCAAACACCCCCACCTTGCCCGTCGCATGCAGCCGTGTATACACATCCGGCAGGCGCACATACCCCACAACGCCCACCAACGAGAAAAACGTGCCTGCAATCACCGCCACAATGGCTACTATCTGTAAAAAAGTTGTCATCACATCATCCTTTGATTCGTGCGTTCGTGCGTTCGTACGTCAGCACACGCCACCTAAAACATCTGCTCGTCGGCCAGATATTTCGACAAGGCGATTGTGCCCACAAACCCCAATGCCACTAAGCCAAGTGCCACATCAATGTAAATGCTCTGCTGGCTGATGAGGGCAATCAAGACCAATATCGCCAGCGTGAACGTGCTTAATAAATCAGCGCCAATCAGACGGTCAATCACATTCTCGCCCCGCCACACGCGCCACATCGTCACGGCAATCATGCCGATGTGCAGCAGCAGTGAACCATAGAGAACGGCCGTTAAAATTGCTTCCATTTCACACCTCTCACCTTCTGCGGCCCTACACAAAAATCCGCTGCAACAAATCGCGCCGCATCGTCTGCGCCCGCGCCACATACTCTGCGGCCGCATCAACCCGCAGGCAGTGCGTATACATCACGCCATCTGCATCAATTTCCACAACCATTTCCCCCGGCGTCACAGTAATGGCATGGGCGCTCAACGCCGTCGCCAGTTCCGAGGCACAGCCAGAGGGAATAGCGACCACACCCGGCTCAATTGACAACTTTGGCGACAACACAATTCGCGTCACCTGTATGCCGCTACGCGCCAAATCCCACAACAGCACGCCGACATACTGCACGGCAGCCAGCAAAGCGCCCGGTACGCGTCGCCAGATGATGGGTCGTGGTAACGGCCGTAACAACGCCGCCGCTCCCACCGCCAACACCAGCCCAACAATCAAATTGCTCACTTCCCCATTCCCCGTCAACAGCAAATACAACAGCCATAACGGCAAAATAACCACCAAATAATGCATCGTCACACCTCGCAAACTATCCGCCCAACACCGCCGCCACATACGCCGCCGGTGACAACAACCACTCAGTTGTCGCCTGCGCCAGACTAACCAACGGTTCCGCCCAGACGCCCAACAACACAACCAATCCCAACAACAAGATCGGAGCCAACAAGCGGTCGCCACTTGCTTTCACCTTGACCTCGGCATCCGGCGCTTGCCACCAAATGCGGCGAAAGGCACGCATCGTGTAGACCAACGTCAGCACACTGCTGACGCCAATCAACGCCAACACACCCCACTCAGCCGCCGCAATGCCACTCTGAAACAGCAGCAGCTTACTGATAAACCCATTGGTCGGTGGAATACCCGCCAGCGCCAGACTGCCCAAGAAGAAAAGCACGCCCATGCCCGGCAAATATTTACCCAGGCCGGTGATAGCCGCGAAAGCGGCCGTTTTCACCGGCGCACGGCTGGCAACGGCCCCGGCCAACATCAACATCGCCGCCTTAATCAGGCTGTGATTGACGGCAAAGACCAGCGCCGCGGCAATGCTCAACGCCGTTCCCCAACCAATGCCCACCAAAATGAAGCCTATTTGCGCCAGCGTTGAGTATGCCAACATGCGCTTCACGTTATGGGTGCCGATGGCCGACAGGCCACCAAACACGACGCCAATCACCCCGACGACCAACAACACTGTCTGAATCGTCTCTGCCTGCGCCACAAACAGCAGGGTCGTCATGCGCAAAAAGCCATACACGCCTAGCTTCACAACCACCGAGGAGAGCATGGCGGAAACGGCCGTTGGCGCGGCCGTATGAAAATCAGGCTGCCAAAAGTGGAACGGAAACACCGCGCTTTTGATCATGAACGCCGCCAACAACAAGGCAATCGCCACCGGCAGCAAAGGTTGGCTGCCATCGGCCGCAATACGCTGCCCCAAATCTGCCATATTCAACGTGCCATAAGAGACATACAAACTGCCAATTGCCAGCAGCATGAAGGCAGCGGCCAACAGGCTGATATAGAAATATTTGTAAGCTGCTTCTGTGCCGTATTTGTCATCGGAAACGGCCGTTAACACCGTCCCCGAAATCACCAACAGTTCCGCAAACACATACAAATTAAACAAATCACCCGTTAGCATCGCCCCCGTCAACCCCGTCGTCAACATCAAGAACAACGGATAAAACGTCGGGTAACGCACCACCTGATCACGGCTGCCCCAGGCATACAACACCCCGCTCAGCAGCACCGTCTGGCTCATCACCACCAGCAGCAGCCCCAACAAATCGCCAACAACGGCAATGCCAAATGGAGCCGCCCAGCCACCGCCCTCAAACACAAGCGGCACCCCTTGCTGCCACACCGTCCACAACAAACTGGCACTCATTGCCAGCGAAACCAACAGCGTCGCAAACGTCCAACGCACTTGCAGCCGTGGCCGGTGCCGCAGCAGCATGGCAATCACCGCGCCGCCCAACGGCATTAAAATCGGGAATAAAATCAAATGTGTCTTCATCTCAATTTCTCAGGCCGTTAACTTCGTCCAAATCGCTCGTCTGGTAGCGTGCCGAAATGATGTAAAGCATGGACAACACGAACGCCGTTCCGCCCATGCTGATGACAATCGCCGTCAGGATTAAAGCTTGCGGCAGTGCGTCGCTTTGCACGCCCGCAGCCGTGCTGTAAGCCGGGTCTACACCCTGGTATGCACCCGTGCTCAACAAAAACAGGTTGATGGCATTTGCCAGAATAATCAGCCCAATTGCCGACCGAATCACGTTACGGCGCAGCATTTGAAAGATACCAATTGCAAAAAGCAATCCTATTGCCAGAGCAGTTAAAAGTTCCACTATCGTTACCTCACCACGACTATTCTTTGATGAACGGCCGTTTACGAATTCCCATCTGTCGTCTCACCGGGATGTCCCAACGTATTCAGCATATAAACCACACTGCCCACCACCGCCAGACAGATCGCCACCTCAAACAAGAATGAAGTGCTCAAACTAAATCCCGCAGGCAAGGGCAAGCCCAATAACGCGCCAAAATCAACCGGCGAAAGAAAATGCCCATTGACAAAGGCAGCAATCGCGCCCGAAACCATCACCAACAGCAAACCGCTGCTAATCAACGGCGCCGCCCGCAGCCAAACCAGGCGCTGCCGTGTCTGGTAATACCCAAACACCACATACCAAAAACCGACCGCCAGGCTGATAATGACACCCGCCGTAAACCCATCTCCCGGTTGATCATGCCCGTACATCATGTGCGTCGCCGCGATAATCAAGGCCAGCGGCAGCACAAAATAAGCCACCACCCGCACAAACGGAGATACAAGCTGGCCGCCAATTCCATAAGAGCGCAAAGCCTGCACCGGCAGCGGCAGTTCGTCTACCTGCGTGCCCCGGTCGCCATGATGGCGTGCCGCAAGGCGCAGCAATGTGTAAATGCCCAGCCCGGCCATGCTAAAAACGGCAATCTCAATCAACGTATCCAAAGCACGAAAATCAACGACGATAGCGCCAACAATGTCTTTCGCGCCGGTAAGCGGCTTGGCATTGGCGGCGAAAAAGGGCGTTAAGTAGCTCTCGCGGGGACGAGAAATCAGGGCGACAAAGGTAACGGCCGTTACCACAGCCCCCATCGCCCCCGCCACCAACCCATCGCGCAGCAGCCCGCGACGGCTTTGCGCAAATGTAAACGCCTGCGCTCGCCGCCGCTGCGGACGTGGCAGGCGTGTCAGCGCCAACACCAAAATAACCAACGCCAACGTATCCACAACAATCTGCACCAGAGCCACATCAGGAGCCGGTTCCAGCGCCATCAATACCGCCACCGCCAATCCAGACGCGCCCAGGGCAACAATGGCCGCAAAATCGCGTACCAACAACACACTCGCCAATGCCGCCCCCACAGCGACCAACAGCGCAAACAGACGCAAAATAGCCAGTTCGCCATCAAAGTCGAGAATCGGCCAGGAAACGGCCGTTGCCTCTGGCAGCGGCACACCCCCTAACAACAGCACCAAAGCGACGACGCTCACCAGCATAATCGACAGGTAAACGCGCAGCCGCCCTTGCTGCAAGCGCGTCGCCCACGTCGCCAGGGAATCCATGCCATTGAGAACGGCCGTATACACCCCATTCCACGTCGCTCCAGCCAACAGCCTGTCCTGCCAGGCGCGTACCTGCGCCCGCCGCCAAAACAGCAGCGACCCCAACGAAATGGCGACAAACGACAACAGCACCGGCTCATGCAGGCCCGTCCACAACGCCAACGACACTTTCACCTTGTCGCCATAAGCAGCTGCGGCCGCATTCGCCAAAAACGCCTCCAAAAATTGCGCGTCCGGCAAACTGACAACCAACGACAGCAAAGCGGGCACAGCCGGAGCCAACAACATCGCCCACGGCGCTTCATGCCCATGCACGCGTTCATCTTTCACCGGCCCTAAAAAGGTCTCGTAAACCAACATGCCAGACTGCGCCAACAGCAGCGCTCCCGTCGCCACAGTTGCCGCCACCAAGATGTAGCTTTCCCACGGGGTGAAGGATGGATGAACGGCCGTTGCCAGCAGCGTCTCCTTCGCCAAAAAACCAAACAAAGGTGGCAGCCCCGCCATCGAAAGCGCTCCCAAGGTCGCCAGCGCAAAACTGACCGGCATCACCCGCCGCAAACCGCCCAACCGCCGTATATCACGCGTGCCCGTCTCATGATCCACAATCCCGGCCACCATAAACAAGGCGCTCTTGTAAAGCGCATGCGCCAGCACTCCCACCACCAGCGCCTTAAACGCAATATCCATCTCCTGCCCAATCATCATCACAAACACGCCCAACTGGCTGATGGTCGAATAAGCAAGCAGCGCCTTCAAATCATGCTGCTTCAAGCCCAAATATGCCCCCATCACCATCGTCGTCCCGCCCACAAGCGTCAGCAGCCAGAACCACGCCTCCGTATTGCCCAATGCCGGATTCAACCGCGCCAACAGGTAAACACCTGCCTTCACCATTGTCGCCGAATGCAGATAAGCGCTGGCTGGCGTTGGCGCACTCATCGCGCCGGGCAGCCAGATGTGCGCCGGAAATTGAGCGCTTTTGCTGAACGCGCCAAAAGCGACCAACGCCAACATCGCGCCATAGATTTCGCTACTACGTATCAGTTCACCACTTTGCAAAATGGTCGCCAGGTCACTGCCCCCGGCCACATAGCTCACCATGAGCAGCCCCGCCAGCAGGGCAATGCCGCCCCCACCGGTGATGAACAACGCGCGAAAAGCACCCGCACGCGCTTCCTCATCCTTATACTTATAAGCCACCAACAAATAGGAAATGATGCTCGTCCCTTCCCAAAAGATGAACAGGGTTATCACATCCCCGGCCATAACCACGCCCAGCATGGCACTCATGAAAAGCAGCAAATAAACCTGGAAGCGCCATGCGCTTTGATCACCCTGGAAATATTGCCCGGCATAGATGACAACCAGCACGCCAATCCCGCTCACCAGCAGCACAAAGAGCGCACTGAGGCCATCATAATACAATCCAAGCGACAACCCCAAAGAAGGCAGCCAATTCACTTGCCAACTCAGCACGCCGCCATCGGCAATGCGCGACCAGGCGTTCAACGCCGCTACCAATGCCGCCATTGGGAAGATGGCTAACCCCCAGGCCAACTTGTCAGTGGCTATGCGCAGGCGCATGGGCGACAGCCCCACAACGAGGGCGACCATTGCCCCGATTAAAGGTAGTAAAAGCGGAAGGAGAAGGAGTGTTGTTGCAGTTATCATACGGTACGTCGTTTTCTTGTGTTGAGGGGTTGCAGCTGTGCATCATCTGGTGGCAAACCCCGTTTTGCTAATAAAAAAGGCCGACAACAATTCCTTGAAGGAATGATTGCCGACCTACCCTGCAATCGGCCCGTTCCATGAACTTACCAATTGCCCTGTCAGTCTTTATGATGAGCGCATACCTGCTGCTACCCTGATTGCAGGCACAAATTTCTTGTGTAGAGAATTTTGTCCCCGGCAACCCTGATGCCAACCGGCAGCATATTGGTGATGATGACTACTTGCCTGTCATGCAGGCAGTGAAAAACCTGACCTAATTTTTATCAAAATATCGACAAAAAATCAACACGCGCCGAAAAATCTTACAAAATGTTTACAAATCGGAGGCATTGTCGGCAATCACGCCATTGGTCAGCACCAGACTGATGATGGTTTGCCCTGAACGGGGCAGCGGCGGATCTTCTGCCGTAAAAATCGACAGTTCGTGCCGCTCAGTCACCAGAAACAGCGGAATGGCGCGATCCCCATACATGTTTTGCCAATCCTGATAAGTGAATTTTTGGGTTAAGCTGGTGGCCTTCACTTCTGCCCCATTTTGCCACTGCTCTAACAGATAGCGGTAGGTTGTCTGCGCACCAAACAGGAAACGGCCGCGTAGATGCGATGGCTTTTGCTGCAAATTCTCGATGACGTTCTTTGAGCCGAACGGCAGCTGATAGACCGCCGCCCGACCAAACACTTCGGGGAAACGGAGCGCAGCCAGGGAGTTGACTTCGTTGTTTGATGTCACCGCCAGTAAACGGCCGATTCCATCAAACTCACACTCCTCCATCACTTCCTCTGACAAGGCGTCCCCATGGTGCATATCCAGCCCTTCTAGCTGCCCGGCGACAATATTTTGCCAATTGGTATCAATCAGCACCACGCGGAAACCGGCATCTTGGATAGACTTTGCCAACGCGCGTGCCCACGCATGTGCGCCAACAAACAACACGCCTTGCGGGTTTAGCTCGGCCAAGCCAAGACGACGCGCCGCCGGAGCCGCCGTCAGGCCATAAAAGAGCACCGTCCCGACAATGACCAGAAATGTGAGGGGGACAATTGATTCTGCGCCGGTATGCCCGGCTTCGGCCAGTTCAAAGGAGAAGACGGAAGCGACCGAGGCGGCGACGATGCCTCGCGGAGCCATCCAGGTGAGGAAAAGACGGGAACGGCCGTCCAGGCGCGAACGAAATGTTGAGACCAGAACCGCTAACGGCCGTATCACCACAATCAACACAAGCACAAACAGCACACTCGACCAGCCCAAACTCGATATATCCGCCAGTTGTAACCGTGAAGCCAATACAATAAACAACACGCCAATCAACAGGATGGTCAAATTCTCTTTAAACTCAACAATATGCTTAATCGACACCCAATTTTGATTCGCCAGGGCCAGCCCCATGACAGTTACCGTCAGCAAGCCAGCCTCTGGATGCAGCAGATTGGATATGGCAAACGAGCCAATCGCCAACAATAAAGCCACACCATTTTGCAAATGATCAGGAATCCAAAAGCGTCGCATAAACAACACCAAAATGCCGGCCGCCAATAAGCCGCCAATTACGCCAATAAACATCGTCTGCAACACACCGAAGGCAATAGCCGCGGGAACCTGCGAAATTTCCCCTTCCAAAATCGCCTCAAACACCAGCACAGCCAACACCGCGCCCACCGGATCAATCAAAATGCCTTCCCACTTGAGAACGGCGGCGACTTCTCCTTTCGGCCGTACCTGGCGCAGCAAGGGGCCAATCACCGTGGGGCCGGTCACAATCAGGATAGCCCCCAACAATGCAGACAAAGGCCAATTCAGTCCAACGATGTAATGCGCAGACAGGGCCGCAAGCCCCCACGTCAACAACGCGCCAACGCTGATTAAACGAAAAATGACATCGCCAACTTTGGGCAATTCGCTTAAACGCAAGGTCAGGCCGCCTTCAAACAAGATAATGGCGACGGAAATGGACACAACGGGGAATAATAAATCGCCAAACAGGACGTCTGGCTCGATGATGCCGGTTATGGGGCCAGCCAAAAAGCCGAACAACAATAACAGCAAAATAGAGGGGAGGCGCAGCCGCCAGGCAAACCATTGGGCACTTACGCCCAGAACAATGATAGCAGCAACTCCCAGCAAAAGATGTTCAGACACACGCTTCTCCTTCGAAAAAATAACTTAACGCAAAGACGCAGAGAGGCAGAGAAAAGAGAATTCTCGTATTCTGCGCGAATTTTCATTCATGGTGGTCAGCGACAGCCAGTGAAATCTTCCCTTCATTTTATGGGCAAGGCATCAGACCGTGACTTTGGTCAGATGCCTTGCATAATATCGCCTAAAAAATGGGCGCTTTTATCAACGAAATCGTTTGTCGAGATCGTCGCTTAGGGTGAACACGATGATGCGCTCACCTGTACGCGTACTCATGTCGGAATGCAAGCTAACCAATTGACTGCCGGTGACAGATGCCACAATCTCCGCCAGTAAGGGACGGGATGTCTCAAACAGTTGGCGACGTGTTTCTTTGATCAGGGAACGGCCGTCGCTGGTCTCTACCAGCTTTTGTTCGGCCGGCGTCAACACCCCCTGAAGGCGCACCAGGATCATATCCTTGATGAAAAATGTGCGTGCATCCAGCGGGCCGCGTCCCAAATACTCTTTTTCAAAGCGCACAATGGCCTTTGTAAACTCGTCCTCAGCCTGTCCTTTGGTTAAACTCGTCATTGTTTTTTCCCTTGACTGCCTCTTCTGTGCGCAACGAGTGTAAGTTCAAGTCAAAGATTGTCAAGGCGATAGTTGCACCAGTGTCAGGCTCTTCTCATAATTAGGGGGCTATGGATCATCGAAAACTGCTTGGCCTGATTCTTGCTCTTTATCTGCTGTTGACCTGGGGATTCAGCGTAACCACGCCCCTTTTTGAAGCGCCCGACGAACAACACCATTACTTCACAGCCCAATTCATTGCCGATACGGGCAAACTCCCCACATCGCTCGAAAACCATCTGGCACGGCAAGAAGCGGCGCAACCGCCTCTTTACTACCTGCTAGCGGCCGCGTTCATTGCGCCGCTTGACACGGGCAATGTGGCGGCGCAGCTTTGGCCGAACCCGTATGTCGATGTCCTCTCCCCACAGCCCACGACAAATATCAATGCGTTTGTCCACACAACGGCCGAAAATTGGCCCTGGCATGGGTATGTTTTGGCGGCGCATCTTCTGCGAGCGCTTAACGGCTTGCTTGGTTTGGGGACGTTGTTGTTTGTGTATGGAAGCGGCCGTTTCCTTTGGCCCGACTCACCAACAAAAGCAGTGCTCGCCACGGCGCTCATCGCCTTCCTGCCCCAATTTACCTTTCTCCACGGCGCAATCAACAACGACGGCCTCCTCATTTGTCTCAGCAGCGCCACCTTGTGGCAGCTTTTGCGCCTCTGGTACAAGCCATTGGTCAAGCCGCGCGATTTATTGCTGCTGGGCACAACCATCGCCCTGGCAATCCTCACCAAAATGACGGGGCTGCTGCTCCTGGTTTTAGCCGTTATGGTCATTGTTTTGTGGTGGTTTTCACGGCAACCGTCAACAGATTTGAAACTTTCTACGCGCATCAAGCAGCTGCTGCTCCTGATGCTGCCGGTGCTGCTCATCTCTGGCTGGTTGTTTTGGCGCAACTGGACACTTTACGGAGACCCCACCGCCACCAACCAATTTGTCATCCTAGCCGGGGGGAATCGTCAGTACACGCTGCGCCAGGTTTGGGCAGATATGGATCGCGTCTGGCTGTCCTTGTTCGCCGTTTTTGGGTGGATGAATGTGCGCCCGCCAACATGGGTTTATGGGGTTTGGCAGGGCATCGTTCTTGCTGCTGCCGCAGGGGGGGTATGGATTTTGGCGCGATCCAGGCAACGGCCGTTAACCGTCCGCAGCACATTCCTGCAATCACCCGCTCCCTGGCTGGCAGCCTGGGTCGGTCTCGTGTTGGTGGCCTGGCTGCGCTTCATGATGCAAACACCGGCCGACCAAGGTCGGCTGCTCTTCCCTGCCATTTTGCCGCTGGCATTGGCCCTGGCACATGGACTGAGCCAGTTACGAAGCCGCATCATCCCCTGGCTGGCAGCCATCCTGGCACTCAGCACCACGCTGACCAGCCTGTTTTTTGTCGTGCCTCAAGCCTATGCGCGGCCACGCATCATCACCACGGCCGAAATTCCGGCGACCGCCCATCTTTTGTATGAGGAAATGGCAGAGGGGCTGATTTTGGTGGCGGGTGAAGCAAATACGGCCGTTTCCCATCCACAGCAGCTCGTCCCTTTCACCCTTTACTGGCAAGCGACGCAGCCATTAACGGCAGCGCCAACCGTCGTCCTCAAACTGTTTGGGCGTGATCAGGCTGTTCTCGACAGCCAACATGGGTATCACGGGCGGGGACTTTACCCGGCGACACTGTGGCCGCAAGGAGATGCCATCATTGTGGAGGAGGTTTTCTTGCGCCCGGACGCGGCAACGGCCGTTCCCACGCTGGCACGCTTGCTGGCAACAGTGCCGGAACAAGGGGAAGCGGTGCCAGTTGCCACAATGAAAATCGTTCCGGCCAGTTGGCCGCGTCCGGCGGCATCTGTTCTGGCTCAGGTCGGCGAGGCAATTGAGATAACGGCCGTTTCCCTGAGCAGCGAAACGGCCGTTGCCGGGGATGCGATCAACATACAAATTGAGTGGCAGGTAACGGCCGTTCCCGGCCAAGACCTCACCACCTTTATCCACCTGGGAGACCCAACACAGGCTCCATTAGCCCAGGTGGATGGCCTTCCGCTAAATGGGGATTATCCCACTCGCTATTGGGATGCAGGCGAACGGTTTACCGACACCTACACCCTTGTGCTCCCCGCCGATTTAGCGCCAGGGGAATATCCTGTGCAGTTTGGTCTGTACGATAACCAGACTGGCGTGCGCCTGCCCTTGTCGGTAGACGGCGCACGCCAACTAAATGACGTTTACGGCGTCGGTTCAATCACGGTAATGCGGTAAATGGCGTTGTTCGTGCCGCTCGGCACCCATTTACCCGCATACAACTCCCCGTTCACATCTTCGCCGAAGGTGGTAATGCCATGCAAAGTGGATGTCGGGATGTCGGGATCGCTGGCTGTCGTTTCCGTCCAGCCGCCAGCGTAGTCAGAGGTCAAGGTTTTAAATTCACCCTCGCAAAAGTCGGCGAAAAGGTAACGGCCGTACAGCGTCGGGTATTGACTGCCACGGTACACAAAGCCACCCACAACCGACGAGCAATTTGCCGGATTATCATACTCATACACCGGGAACATGTATGCGCTCGGCTCTCCACAATGGGCGTCATAATCAGGCCGCAGTTGAGTGTAATCAAATGTGCCCTCATAACAATGCCAGCCAAAATTACGCCCGCCTGGGGTCTCCCCTGACTGATAATTGATTTCCTCAAAACGCTCTTCGCCCACATCGCCGATAAACATATCGCCGGTCAAAGCGTCAATGCTAAAGCGCCACGGGTTCCGGAATCCGGAAGCCCAAATTTCATCGCAAACTTGCGACGCGTTGACATATGGGTTTGACGCTGGAATCGTGTAATTATTTGTCCCACCACATTCAGATGGCAGTCCGCCGCCATTCACATTGATACGCAAAATCTTGCCCAACAATGTGAACAGCCATTGTCCATGATTATACGGATCGCCCGGCGTGCTTTCTGTTGCCGGATCAGGGCCGCCATCGCCAATAGCTATATACAAATATCCGTCCGGGCCAAATGTCATGTCTCCGGCATTGTGTACCGGACTCCAATGCTCATCATGCCACGTCTTATTAATGCTCATGAGCAACACGCGGCTGTCCACGTCTGCACGATTGGGATGAGCCGGGTCTACCGAAATGCGCTCAATGCGGATGCGATTGGCTGTTGACGCTGTATAGCTAATGTAAAAATAAGGGGTCTGCGGATAGTTCGGATGGAACACCAACCCCACCAGACCTTGCTCCCAATTGTAAGTTGAGACTTCGCTGCTAATGTCAAGGAATGGCTCAGGCAAGATGGTGCCGTCCTGATTGACAATGCGGATACGCCCTTCACGCTCGACCACAAACAAACGGTTGTCGTTGGCGTGGGCGATGTCGGTGATGGTGTCGGTGTCAAAGCCGGCGGCGAACAGCTCGACTTGCACGATGGGCGGCGCGGGCGGCACCATAATGGCGGGCAGGTAAACCATTGAGGTATCTGCGATGTCAGCGGAAACGGCCGTTTCCGCCGCTACATCTCCTCCAAACCACACACCAATAAATCCCGTTACCACTACCAGACAAACAAACAAACCCAAATACTTTATCGTACGCATAGTTATCTCCCCTTTCCAAGGTTGGTTTTTATTCATGGTGGTATGCCCCACGCATGAAACTTCCTCTACACACAGCCTCCCGGAGGTTCGCCTCACGCGGCGAGCCTGCTCTTGATAACCTCCGGGAGGTTGTGTAATTGGCAAATCTCCTCAGCTAATTTTGCAAATACAACACAGCCGGTGCAGAGACACGGCCGTAATAGCCATAATGATTGACAAAGACAGCCACGACATAGTTATACCCGGCATCTGGCAAATTATGGCTGAGCACAATCGGCACAACGGCCGTTCCATCCCCAGCCACCACACCCGTATACTCGCGCACACCAATAGCACTATTCGCCTCATACGGGTCCAATTCAAAGCCGCCGCCCGGCACACCATCCGTATACAGTCCGGCATCCACCACCAAGACGCGCACCGTTTGCCCTGGTTCACCGCCAGCAACCTGCGCCATCTGATTCGCCTCAGTGACAGTTGTCGGAAGTTCGGCAATACCAGCAATAGCCAGTTGCGGCTGTCCGGGCACACCTTGTCGCACCAATGCCTCCGACCCCTTCACGCTGTCGGGCAAACGGGACAATTGCTGCGTCAGCGTCACGCCATTATCAAAAGCGACAACTATCGTCGCGCCAACTAACTCCAAGCCAGACACGCTGCCCGATTCATTCGGGCCAGGAGCACCCGCGCCGCGAATGCTGTTGGGGTCTACATCTACAGAAAACGAAAATATGCCACCCGGCACAAACGTCTCAAATGAAAGGTCTAAAACCTGATACCCTCCTCCTAAATCGCTGGCATAGCTGCGCCCGCTGTACACCACACCCTCCCGGTCATCGACAGTAATGTCTTTAAAAATACTGTCGCCCGCAAGACCAAAGGGGTCATAAACCATATCTGGCAAAATGGCGGTACGCAGATCGATTTGTACACTGGTGATCTCAATGCCATTTTGCGATTGGTTGCGAATCAAAAAAGCGCCCGTGTCGTACGTGCTGCCATTAATCCCGCTAAACGGGGGATCGATGCGCACCAGGGCTTCCACGTTGGAAGGAGTCAATGTCGGTATCACGGTCGGCGTCGGCGATGGATCGAAGCGGATCACAGGCAAATATTGGTCTTCATCACCGCCAGCATGAAGATAAAGTGCGGACAGGCGTGTTGTCGGCGTTGAGCGTGACAACTGCCAAAACAACGTCGCCAACAGCAACACCCAGAAAAAACCGAGAAGGAATAAGCGGGAAAATTTTGATTTGCGGTTTGGTTTCATGACATCCTTTTTGGCAATCAGCCATGTGCCGGATAGGCGAATAGATATACGATTCAGACCCAAAAAGCAAGTTGAAAAACGGCGTTTTTTGCCGATTTTTTCAACGCGATTATGGGTTTATGGTTAGCGGGTAGGCATTGTCAGGTAATGGATTGCCTGACTGCACCGCTGTCAGGCGCACGCCAGTCTGGGGATCGTAAATGCCAACGAGAACACGGCCGTTTCCCGCCCCCACCAACAGACGCTCATCACGCACCACATCATCCGTTTGCCAGAGGCGCGTTGGGCTGTACCCCCCATTGGGCAGGCCATCCGCCTGCGTCACAAGCTGCCCATTTTCATCGACACCATGCACGAAAACTGTGTAATCGGCAGGCACATCTTGCACAGCCCGCCACCACAACGTTAACTGGAGACCGGCCTCGGTAACGGCCGTTTCCACACCCACCAACGCCACCCAATCACCAAACATCACCGGCTCAGCCAACAAACCGGCGGGCGTCAAAGGATGCGCCGGGCGTATCGTCGTCTCGGCCACAAATGGCGTCTCCAGCGGCTGTTGTGCGCGTGTCATCGCCACCATTTCGCCCCCCTGCCACAGCCAGACAGCCGCCGCCGCCACCGTTGGCCCAGACAATTCACCTTCGGGCTGTAACGCAAGCACATCACGGTAAATTTCCCCTGCCTGCCAACCCTTTGTCGGGTTTAGGCCGCTGCCGGGGTAACTGTTTTGTATTTCCAACGGCTCCCAGCCATCATGAGCCAGGGCCAACAGCTGCGCCGACACCGAATAATCGGCGTCTATATCCGTCACCGCTTGCCAATCCAACGTCAGTTCGGTCAACTCGCCCACCGTCAATGACTGCGGCAGCGCCGCGCCCAGCAACGCCAGTTCATCATTGTAGACAATGCCCACATTTTGCATGGCCTCGTCTGCACTGGGCAACAGATGCGCCTGGGGATACAGGTACGGCAGCAGCCCCACAAGCAGCCCCACGCCAAAAAGCGCCAACAGCACAGCCATCGTCGTCGTTACTCGTTCGCGCCACGCCTGCGGCCACCAGCGAGCAAAGCCGACCCCGGCAAACCAGGCCAGACCGGGCATGGCGGGCAACATCCAGCGCCCCTCTGGCACAATAAAGCCAAAAGAGGAGACCATCAATGCTTTTACAGCAAAGTACAGATAACAGATGCCCAATGTGCCCAGGAAAATGACAAGGGGGACAAATTTGGGTTGGGGCGTAGACGGCCGTTTCACCCAACCAAGCAGCCCCACCAACACAATCCCCCCCGCCACGCCGTAAACCCAATCCGGCCCATAACCTACCTGCCCCGCGCTCCAATCGAGCCAAAAGGAGCGCCAGATTTCATAGAGATACGGCCGTAACACGGCAAACGTCAACGGATTCAGCCCCAACACTTCGCCCACCGGCAAACTGCCCTGCATCCCCAACGTATCCTTCATGCGAATGGTGTTTAGCGTCAGCCAGGGACTCCACAAAACGGCAGCGCCGACCAAGGCCAAAATGGCGCTGTACAAGGTGCGCCGCCAATCACGATGCTGCCACAACTGCACGAGTCCAGCCGCCCCCACAAAGGCCAACACAAAAGCGCCGTTGGCTTTGGTCAACAAGGCCAACCCGGCCAACAGGCCAAGTCCCAGAAAGGCCAGCGGCCCTTTGTCACGCGCCACAACCCAGGCTGTGACCGACATGATGAGCGCGGTAACGGCCGTTAACGGCATGTCATTGTTCACCGACGCACTCAAATGCACAAAATTAGGTTGAAACGCCAACAAACTGGTGATCAGCAATCCTGTGCCGGGTGTGTAGAGGCGGCTTGTCACCCGATACAACACCGCCAGACTCACCAATCCCATCAACGCCGCCCCCAAACGACTGGTGTACAGCAACGGTATGGTCGCTGGTGTCAAATGCACGGCCGGATTCAAGTTACCCCGGCGCGTGCCCAAGTAAGCAGGATTCGGCTCCACTTCAATGGGCGGCGGCGGATTCACCGGCGACAATTCCACCGGAATTGCCAATCCTACCAGAGCCGCCAGCAGAAAATAAACGGGCGGCTGATGCCATTCAGTGTAGCGAATTTCGCTGTCAACCAGCCCGCGATTAGGCAGTCCGCGAATCTGTCGCATGACGGCGATATACTCATAATTCAATAACTCATTGGGCGTAGCCAGCGCCGGTAAACGTACCGCCATCCAAACCGTTGTCCCAAAATAAGTCAGGAGCAATAGGAAGATTAACTTGTATTTACGCTGAGAGGCCATGCCTTTTATTCTGCCGTATTACGCCTTGGTTGCCAACACCGGGTTAAATCAGGACAATTAGCGGGTGAAGACAACACGTTTGTTCCAGGTAACACGCTCTGCCGGATTCCGGCATGGCCTCATCATGACCGGTAGTACGCTGATTGCCGGCGGCCTTGATTATCTATTCAACATTCTCACCGGCCGTTTGCTAGAGCCTATTGCCTACAGCATCTTGATCTCGGTGCTGGCAATTTTGCAGATCATGCTGCACGCGACCAACGTCATCCGCAATATCGTTGCCTATTACACGGCCGAAATCGCTGTGGAGGGGCAGGGTACAATTGCGCAAATCAGTCGTTTCTTGCAGCGCAGTCATCGCTGGGCGTGGCGCTGGGGCATTGTCGCCACGCTGATCATGGCGCTGCTCAGCCCCACATTGGCGCGTATGCTGCAAATTCCCACGCCGCACCCGCTGTGGGCAGCCAGTCTGGCACTGTTGATGCTGTTTGTGCGCCCTGTCACCGATGGCACGCTGCAAGGCGCACAACATTTTGGGCAGTTAGCGGCCGTTTCCATGTTTCAATCCATTTTGCGGCTGACATTTGCCTTGGTGCTCATTCATTGGGGATGGGAAGCGTTCGGCGCTATCCTGGCATTGCCACTGGCAACAGCGTCTGCGTATGTGCTGGCACTGTGGTTTTTACGGCCGTATCTGCGACCGGCTCCCGAAGCAACACAAGACCGACAGGTAAGCTGGCAGTATTCGGCGCACACGCTGCTCGGTTTGCTCACGTTTGCCCTGCTCGTCAATCTGGATGCCATCGTCGTTAAAGCATTGTTTTCCCCCGAAACGGCCGGAAATTACGCGCCGGTCATCACATTGGGCAAAATCAACCTCTTCATTCCCCTGGCAATCGGCATGGTTTTATTTCCCAAAGCTATCCAGCGCCACAACACCGGGCGCGACGCGCGTCCCATTTTGCTGGCAGCCTTGCTTGCCGCCTTGCTGCCGGGTTTGGGTCTCACCAGCATCTTTTTCCTCATCCCCGACCTGTTGACGCGCACGATCTTTGGCGATGCGTATGCCAGTCTGGGCATCGTTGTCGGGCTGGTGGGGTTGGCGACGACGTTGTATGCCGGCATTAATATTTGGCTCAATTATGCGCTGTCGGTGAAACGGCCGTTATTCATCTACACGCTCGTTTTCGTCCTTGCGCTGCAAACAGGCAGCATGTTCTTTTTGGCAGATGATCTCACCACCATCGCCAGCATCATGGTCGCCGGTGGATTTCTCGGCAACCTGGCTGGCGCATTGTTTACCCTTCGCATAAGATAATGGCCCTAACAATATCAGAACCTGGGGGAGGTATAGGTCAACGATGAATAAAGTAGTTATCACAGGCGCGACCGGTTTTGTGGGCGGCGCGTTGGCACACACATTAACCCAAATGGGGCACGACGTTCACGTCCTGGTACGCCCCACATCTAACCGTGCAAGCTTGCAAGCCGTGCCCGTCACCTGGCATGTGGGCGACATCACCAAATTGGACACCTTACACGAACCATTTGCAGGGGCAGACTGGATTATTCATGCGGCCGGGCAGCTCGGACAGGCTGGCATTTCAGAAGCAGCCTATCATCGAATCAACGCGGCCGGTACGCGCAATGTGTTGCAAGCGGCCGCGATGGGCACAACACAACCCCGTGTGATGTATATCAGCAGCGCGGGCGTATTAGGCCCCATATACCACACGGACGATATAACGCCAGATGAAGCGTCTCCGCTAGCGCCCAGCAACCCTTATGAACGCAGCAAAGCGGCCGCCGAAAAAATCGCGCTGGAGTATGTAGAAGCCGGATTACCGGTGATCATTGTGCGCCCAGAGTTTATTTACGGCCCCGGCGATTTACATGTGCTGGGCTTGTTTAAGACTATTCAGCGGCGTTTGTTTTTTTACATCGGAAACGGCCGTAACACATGCCACCCCACCTACATCGACGACGCAGTTGCCGGTATGCTGCTGGCCTTGCAAACTGGAGAACCGGGCGGCATTTACCACATCACCGGAGCACGCCCTGTCCCCTTCCGCGAACTGGCTGAATCCATTGCCCATGCGCTTGATGTCCCCCCTCCCTGGCTGCAAATACCCAAGCCATTAGCCTATCTCGGTGCCACCGGATTAGAGTTCATCGGCAATTTAACCGGCATTCCTGTTCCACTCAGCCGCACAGGGGTTGCCTTCTTCAGCGAAAATCGTCGCTCCACCTATCAAAGGGCGAAAGAAGAATTGGGGTATCAACCACAAATCGGCCTCTCAGAGGGCGTCCAGCGCAGTGTTGACTGGTACCGCGCCCAAGGTTTACTCTAGAACTGCAACCATTTCCAATTCACTGCGTACCTGATGAATAGTTGCCGCATGCGACAAGTAAGGCTGCACGGCACAGGATCAGCAATTGGAGGTTAATCATGCAGGACAACAGACTTCCCCAACAACTTGGCAATCACCTTAAAACTCAGGTCATCACGTTAGGTGGCTTTTTGCTTGCTTTTTGGGTTTTGGAAATTATTGATTGGTTGTTTTTCCATGGTGCGCTTAACGGGCTGGGCGTAAAACCGCGCACCCTTGTCGGGCTGCGAGGCATTTTCCTTGCTCCCTTCCTTCATGGCAATTTTGCACACCTCATGGCTAACACAGTGCCTTTCCTGGTGTTAGGCTGGTTTGTCATTGTCCAGGGTATCCGTGAATTTTGGATCGTGACGGGAGTAACGGCCGTTATCAGTGGCCTTGGCATATGGCTGTTTGGCAGCAGCAACTCTGTCCACATTGGAGCCAGCGGCCTCATCTTTGGTTATTTTGGCTACCTGCTGCTGCGCGGTTACTTCGAGCGCAGCTTGCGTGCCATTCTCTGGGCCATTGTCGTCGTCATCCTTTATGGGGGAATGCTTTGGGGCGTATTGCCGCTGCGGGTTGGCGTTTCCTGGCAAGCCCATCTCTTTGGTTTCATTGGCGGGGGTGTTGCCGCATATTGGCTCTCGCAGCGCCACGCAATGTTAAAAGACCAGATCATCATCCACGAATAGTCCCAATCTCCGTAATATTGCTGCTGGAAATAAGAAAAATGTACTAGGCGATTGCCTATCAAAAAGGTTAAAATACGCTCGTCTTTTCATACAATCCCACATCAAAGCCATTATCAAACATCGTCAAATTCTAGCAGTATTGACAATCGGAGATCATAAAATTGAACGAACAAGTAACATCTGAACCTGTCCTCAAGGTTTTGGGCGGCTTTTTGGCTGCAAACTATCTGTTTGCAGCCAATGAAATGGGCGTTTTTGCCGCCATTGGCAGTGACACGAAAACCGTGGAAGAAATTGCCGCACTTATCACAGCCCCACCACGAACCACTCGCATCCTTGTCGATGCGTTGGTTGCCACCGGTTTTTTGCAAAAAGAAAACGGCCGTTATCAAAACTCACCCGTCGCCGCCACCTTTCTCAGCGGGCAAACCCCAATGGATTTACGACCCATCATAAATCTGTGGGACAAAGTCGTTTCCCCACAATGGGACACACTCGTAGAATCGCTGCGCGAAAATAGGCAAACCTTCGGCCTCAATGAATTCAATCAACAACAGCACCAGTTTTTCGCCAAAGGCGTGGCTACGCTAACCGCACCCTCGGCGCAGGCGCTTGTGCAGCAGTACGATTTCAGCGCACACCAGTCCGTGCTAGACATTGCCGGAGGCATGGGTGTTTTTCTGACAACCATCTTACAGCAATATCCTCACCTGCAAGGAACGCTGTTTGAGCTTCCCGTGACGGCAAATATGGCACGCCAGCGCATTAGCGCTTTGCCCATTGCTGACCGCACCCACATTGCCGAAGGGGACATTCTGGACGATCCTGTGCCGACAGGGCACGATGCCTTTATTCTGGCCAATGCCATCCACATTTTTTCACCAGAAAAGAACCAGGCCATTTTGCGAAAAATCCATGCCGCAGCGCCAGATAATGCGCGGCTGCTGCTGATCGATTTTTGGACAGACCCGGCCCACATACAGCCACAATTTGCAGCATTAATGGCGGGCGAATTCCAGATTTTTAGCGGCGAAGGGGATGTCTACAGCGTCCAAGAGGTGTACGATTGGCTTGAGGCATGTGGCTGGCAGCCAATAGGGCACAATCATCTAGCCGGAGCAGCCAGCCTGATTAGCGCCCAAAAGGCATAAAAGGCGCAAGTTGCAATATATCGATCCACAATTGCTGGTAGAAAGCCGTGCATTAACCATTAGCCGCCTGGCAAATCTGGCGGCTAATGCTGTTTACCGCGCATTTGAAACTTACCAACAAAAGTTTTGTGAAATTACAAATCGCAGCCAAACGCGCTTTGAAGAACGTGATTGGCGTGGGATGCAAAGTGATGCCGCAGAACGGTTGGACATCTACACGCAAGTCGTCAATGACATTGTGGCCGATATACGGCAGGCATTGGCCGACCGTGTCGAGCAAAAGCTGGTCTGGGCAAGCATGAAAGCGGTCTACTCTGGCCTGATTGGCAACCGCGATGATTGGGAATTGGCGGAGACGTTTTACAATTCGGTGACCCGGCGCATTTTTGCCACAGTGGGTGTTGATTCGGACATTGAATTTGTGGATACCGATTTTGACACGCCGCCGACACAAGTGCAGCCGGTTTGCATTAAATACGGCCGTTCCGAATCCACCGCCGCCCTCCTCACAAAAATCCTGACCGATTACCAGTTCACTGTACCTTACGAAGATTTACAGCGAGACGTGATCCTCGTCACCAATGCCATCCGCAATCGCCTCAAAGAAGTAGGCGCACTGCAAAGCGTTAATCGCATCGAAATGGTGCAATCTGTTTTCTATCGCGGTAAGGCCGCTTATTTGGTGGGGCGCATTTTCAGTGGCATCCATGTGCTGCCCCTGGTGTTAGCCTTATTCAACACGGAAGAGGGCGTTATCATTGACGCCGCTTTGTTGGACGAAAACGAAGTCAGCATCTTGTTTAGTTTTGCCCGGTCTTATTTTCATGTGCAGACGAAACGGCCGTATGATCTCGTCCTCTTCCTCCGTTCCATCATGCCGCGCAAGCGCATCGCCGAACTGTACATCTCCATCGGCTACAACAAACACGGGAAAACCACCCTTTACCGCGACATTTTGCATCATCTGGCTTACTCCAGCGATAAATTTGAAATCGCCCAAGGGGAAAAAGGGATGGTGATGACCGTTTTCACCATGCCCGACTACGATCTCGTTTTCAAGATCATCAAAGATCGTTTTGCCTATCCGAAACGCACCACCCATGACGAAGTGAAAAGCAAATACCGGCTCGTTTTTCGCCACGACCGTGCTG
Source organism: Ardenticatenaceae bacterium (assembly GCA_020634315.1). Lineage (GTDB taxonomy): Bacteria > Chloroflexota > Anaerolineae > Promineifilales > Promineifilaceae > JACSRF01. The sequence goes on from JACKBV010000007.1 coordinate 36,014, forward strand.
GCCGCCTTGTTGATGCGCAAGAATTTGAGCATCTCGAATTTGAGCGCAGCCGTTTTACGCCAGAACTGTTGGAAGAGTTGCAATCTGTAGCCGCACGCAATGTCACCATTTCCGACAATTATGTCATTTTGAAGCATTGCTACGTCGAGCGCCGCGTCATCCCGCTCAACATTTACATCAGTGAAGCAGACGAAAACGCAGCACAGGCTGCGGCCATTGAGTATGGTCACGCCATCAAAGATATGGCCGCCACCAACATCTTCCCCGGCGATTTATGGCTGAAAAATTTTGGGGTAACACGACACGGCCGTGTCGTCTTTTATGACTACGACGAACTTCTCTTTCTCACAGAATGTCGCTTCCGCAAAATGCCCCCCGCGCGACATGATGATGATGAGTTATCTGCCGCTCCCTGGTTCACCGTAGAAGACAACGATGTCTTCCCTGAAGAATTCGAAAACTTTCTCGGCTTTCAGGGCACAGTACGCCAGGCATTTTTAGCCCAACATGCCGATTTGCTAGACATCACTTTTTGGCGCACATATCAGGAACGACATCGTGCCGGTGAAGTTGTGCATTTCTTCCCGTACAAGCAAGAGCGCCGCCTCAATCCACACTACGTCTCATAAAATTGAGAGCCAACGGCCGAATTTCAGCCTTACAACTCGGTCAGGTAATGATAATAATGAATGGCCGTGTTGATTCCGCGTGCAAAATGAGACAGGTGATAATGCTCATTGGGCGCATGCCGATTATCATCCAGGCCAAAAGGCATCAAAACGAAAGGAATGCCCAATTCCTGCTGCATAGTGGCAATAATGGGCAAAGAACCGCCAGCACGGCTGCGCACCGCCTCTGCACCCCATGCTACTTTGTAAGCACGCATAGCGGCCGCAATCTCAGACGAATCAAACGGTGTCACGGCCGCATTGGCTCCCGTATGAATGATGACTTGAACATGCACTGTATCTGGAGCCAGATTGGTGACGTATTCCGTGAACAATTCAGCAATTTCGTCCGCGTCTTGATTCGCCACCAGACGCATGGACACCTTGGCACACGCCTTGGCCGGAATAATCGTTTTGTCCCCCTCGCCCTGAAAGCCACCCCAAATCCCGTTAATTTCGCAGGTGGGCCGCGCCGTCATGCGCTCTAACAAGGTGTAATCGGGTTCGCCCCAAGGTTTAGGAGCGCCGGTTTCTGCCTGCCATTGTTCTTCGGCATAAGGAACCTGACGCAGCAAGGAGCGTTCCGCGGCGGTCATGGAAACAACGCGATCATAAAAGCCGGGGATTTTTACCCAGCCAAATTCGTCGTGCAGTTTGCTGATGATTTCAGCCAGCGCTTGTATCGGGTTATGGACTGAACCACCAAAGCTGCCGGAATGTAAATCACGGCTGGGGCCAGACACCCGAATTTCACCGGAAACGACACCGCGCAAAGCATAATCAATGGTGGGCTGGGTGGTGCTGACCATCGCCCCATCTGAAACAAGAATGGAATCGGCGGCCAACATCTCTTTGTGCGCGGCGATAAAGGCAGGTAAATTGGGAGAGCCAAGTTCCTCTTCACCATCGAAAAGCAGTTTGACATTGATGGGTAAACGGCCGTTTGCCGCCAACATCACCTCTAACGCCTTCAACTGCGAGAACAGCTGCGCCTTGTTATCACTGGCACCCCGCGCATACACCTTGCCATCGCGTATCGTCGGCTCAAAAGGCGGAGTCTCCCATTGTTGCAACGGCTCCGCAGGCTGCACATCATAATGCCCATAGAGCAGCACCGTGTGCGCCTCGGCACCAGCGTGCAGCCAATCCGCATAGACGACCGGATGCCCGGCTGTATCCATGATCTGCACGTGCTCAAGACCCATGCGCTGCATATCGGCAGCCAGCCATTCGGCCGCACGTTGAATGTCGGGTCGATGAGCAGGCAGCGTGCTGACACTGGGAATGCGCAGCAACTCTAACAACTGCTCTAGATACTCGGCTTGATGGGCATGTGCATAGGAAACGGCCGCTTCAATCATTATCACATCCTCCGTGGTCGGTAATCAGGAATCGGTTAGCGGTATTGATTGCAAAAATACAGTGTACCGTTTCCCGAAAACTGATTACCTCTCACTATACTGCCATAGACTTCTCAAACTGGCGTTGTCCGATGTAAGCCAATATGATGCTCATGCCATATAAAACAACCAGGGGTGACATAGTTAACAACATGGTCACCGGATCAATTGACGGGGTAATGGCTGCCGCCAACACCGCAATGCCCACAATGGCCATGCGCCATTGTTCGCGCAATGTCTGCGCTGTGACCACACCCACACGAGCGACAAAATAGATGATCACCGGCATTTCAAAACTAACGCCCACCCAAAAAATCATGGTCATTAGAAAGCCAATGTATTCCTGTCCCTGCCAATCCGTCTTAAACACGTCTGGCAAGAAATTACCCAAGAATGAAACGGCCGCCGGTACTAGAATAAACCAGGTAAATAAAACGCCCGTACCAAATAGGAGCAGTGCGCTGGGAATAAATACATAGACATAGCGCCGTTCTTTTTTGGTCAACCCCGGAGAAATAAACAGCCAAAACTGCCACAAGATGAACGGCATCGAAACGATTGCCCCCATCATCAAGGAAACTTTGAAAAAAGTTTCAATTCCTTCGGTAGGGCGCAGCGTTTGCAACTGAGCGCCCTCGGCCGCACTATTGGCATAGGGGATCAGCAAGAAATCAAGCACTGGCTCTGCAAAGGCAAAGCTTAACAGGGTAGCCACGATCAAAAAGCCTGCCGCCCAGGTCAACCGCTTGCGCAGCTCATTGAGGTGCTCCAGCAGCCCCATCTCCAAAAAGTTTTCTTCTGCTTCGTCGCCGGTGTTGTCAGCAACATCCATACTTTTGTTCATTCGGGATCGTCCGGGACATCTATCAGATTGGGAACTGGTACAGGCGTGGTTACGGCCGTACCATCAACAGCAGGTGCCGGGGGGGAAACGGCCGTTGCCCGATTCCCCTCTGCCATCTTCACCCGCAACTGCGGGGGCGCAATTGACTGCTGTAATACATCCTGTCCCTCTTTTAGGGCAGCCTTCCCTTGTTGTACCGGATTGATGGTTGCCGCCATTAATTCGCGCCGCAAATCATCAACCTGACGGCGTAAATCTTGCACATCTTGCATCGCGCCGCGCAGCTCATTGCCTTCATCCAGACTGTCTAATTCCGAATTAAGCTGGCGCATAAACGTGCGCGAGATAGATTGTAGTTTTGCCGTGACATACCCCAACCAACGCGCTACCTGCCGGATGCGATGTGGTCCCATCACAATGCCAGCAATCAGCAAGATGAGAACGAGTTCGGGAAAGCCAATACCAAAGACGCTGTCCATAGTTATGATTCTTTTGACCCGTCTTTGTTCTCCTCGTCAGCCTGGCCGTCGCGCACGCCCTCGCGAAAAGCGCGAATGCCTTTGCCAAGTTCGCTGCCAAGTTTACTCACGCGGCCAACGCCAAAAACCAGTAACACCACGACCAGGATGATGAGCAATTCCGGTGTTCCTAAACTACCAAACATCATTTCACCTCATTTACCACCCACAATGGGTGATTTATTTTTATCCCCCCAGGCAGTAACGCGTTGCCCTCAGATTATACCAAACTCTACTGAGAACGAGGCTTATTCTATGGCGAAGATTAAGCAGCGTACAATGTGGCCCGGTAAACGGCCGTTTATCCACACGATCATGCTTTAACAGGGATACTCAGGCAGGAGCAAGAAGCTGGGTGGCTGCGGCGATAGCCTCCTCCGTCGAAACACCATCAGCCCAGGAGAACACCTCATTTTCTCCTTCGCGCCGCAAGCTAATTTTGCGCCCTTTGGGCGTGTAGGGACCAGAAATCGTCGGCTGGCTCGGCCCAAATATAGCCAAAGTCGGGCAGCCAATGGCGGCGGCAATGTGCGTCGGGCCAGCATCATTGCCTATGTATAGGTCGGCAACCTCACATAATGCGCCCAACTCCCCTAACCCCATCGTTCCGGCCATATTTATCACAGGCACAGACATCATGCCCGCCACAGCGGCAGTAAGCGGTTTATCAGCCGCCGCGCCAACCAAAATAATGCGTGCGTTAAATGTACGCGCCAGATGATTACCCAAACGAGCAAACCGTTCAGCCGGCCATTGCTTTTCCGGCACGGATTGCACTGGATTATGCCCGCCGCCAGGATGCATGAGGACGAGTGGTTCTTCGCCCAACCAATCCACATCTTCAACCAGACGCGCGGTAACGGCCGTTCTATCTGCATCCGGCGGGTAAAATTCCATCTTGCCAAATTTAGCAAGCAGTTCAGGATCAACCGCAATGGCCTGCGCCAAAGCCAGATAAACATCCGCTTCATGCACGGCATCCGGCGCTGGACGCACAGCAAGCGTATGCGCAAAGCCACGGCCGTTTACATGCAATCCAATTCGCTGCGGAATTCCGGCACGCCAGGCAATATAAGCCAACAAACTAGAGCGGCTGGGGATAAAACAGGTGTCGTAACCTTCATGGCGGATAAGCGCAATTAACGCATTCACATCTTGCCACGACGTTTTTTCCGCAGCATTAATTTCTGCGGGCAACAGTTCTGTCAGACGCGGATTAGCGGCAATGGCCGGCCGTGCCCACTCACTGACAGCCCAATCAATACGCGCATCCGGGAATGCCTCGCTTAAAACGGCCAGCAGCGGCGTTGCCAGCATCACCTGGCTGACACAACAAGGTTTGAGAATCAATATTTTTTGGGGCGTCGTAAAGGGACGGCGTGCAAACAACCAAAAAGGCAGGCGCAATAATCGAGCCAGGGCAGCGGTGACAGGCGTATCTTGAAGCATAAAAGCGTGTACTTATTCGCCAACGGTGATGAGCAGTTGAATTTGCTCAAACTTGGACGTGCCAATGCCAGAGACGTTCATGATGTCTTCGATGGTGGCAAAACGGCCGTTTTCCTCGCGATAATCAATGATTTTTTGTGCTGTACTGGGGCCAATGCCCGGCAGCGCATCCAATTCCTCTAATGATGCCGTATTGATGTTCACCAATGCGCCCGTGTCGGCGAGAGGAATATCCGTGTTTCGTGTTTCGGGCAGTGTCATCACGTCGGTTGCCGCCGCTGCTGCCTCGCCCATGGCCGGCACATAAATTTGTATGCCATCTTGCAATGGGAACGCCAGATTGATAACGGCCGTATCCGCCTGCGCTGTAAATCCACCAGCGGCCTCAACCACATCTCCGGCAATACTGCCAGGAGGTAACGTGTACACCGCCGGAGATACTACCTCACCGTTCACAAAAACGCGAATTGGTCCTGATGTCGCTGTCGGCACGGGTGTCCAGGTAGGCAAAGGCGAGACGATCTCTATGGGAACCGGGCGCTGCCGATTTAGCAGCGTCAACCCACCAGCCCCAATAACAATACCCACCATAACCCCCACAAACAATAGGCCAAGATTTGGTTGCCCTTTCATCAAAAACACCCTCCTCATTTTTCTTTTACAACTGATGATCGATAACTGTGCTGCACAAAAATTTTAGCACGAGCTTCCCGTCATCTCAACGATCTAAAAATAATTCAAAAGGGTCGCTATCGTGACTGCCAACAGCTAATTTTGGGAACGTTAGAACTGCCCTGTGCCACTTTGCAGTTCATGCCAACATATAGTATCTTTCACACGCAATGATTGCTGACAAAAACAATCCTGGTATTTATTCAGGTAGACATGTCAGGTTTACTTTCCAGAAAAGTTGAATAGTTACCAATCCTGCTCTTTTCACACAGACAGGTGAGCATCCGCGATGATTAATCAATCTCGCCACAGCAAACGCAGACAATGACGAAGCACTGCCATTATCTCTGGCCGGTAGGAACAAGCTTCCGACCAGATAAGGAGCAAAGAAATGAGCGAAGAACCAGAAACCAACCCAACACCCCCAACTCCGGCAACGCAGCCTCCCGGCCCCAAACAAGTCACTATAGACATGCCCAAAGACGTGCCAATTGTCTATTCCAATGTGGCATTAATCAGCCACACACCGGTAGAAATGGTGTTAGATTTTGCCCAAATATTGCCACGCACCCCACGCGGCACTGTTCAGGCACGCGTCATCATGACACCCATGCACGCCAAAATGCTGCAACTCGCTCTGACACAAAATATTCAAAATTACGAAAAGCAGTTTGGCCCCATTCGCATTCCCAGCCAATCTTCTCCCCTGGTTGACAACTTCTTCCGCTTCCCAAATGATGGGGGCAAATCACAGGAATAGCGGCCATCAGCCATCCTAATGGCTGCCGTTAACGATAGCAGGTATCAAACATGAACAATCTAGATGCATTAGCTGACACAATTCGTTCCGAATTTGAACAGGTAAACACAGCGCGTGATCAGGCTTACCAACGGTCACGAGCCTTGATCAGTGTTTGCGCACGATCAATCCGCGCCATCCACCGCGAGGAATGGGAACAGGCCAACGAGCTGATAGCCGAAGCGAAAACGGCCGCTAACACCCTCATCGACGGTGTTAAAAGCTATTCCGATCTTTACTATGCTGGCTATACGCAAGACGCCATCAAGGAGTATGTAGAAGCGTGCCTGACTTACGCCCTGGTGCGCAATGAACCCCTACCCACACCGGGCGAATTGGGGGCGGAATCAAACACCTGGCTCAATGGGCTGGCAGAAGCAGCGACCGAACTGCGCCGCCGCATTTTGGACATCATCCGGCACAGCCACAATGATGAAGCGGAGCGGCTGCTTGACCACATGGATCAGATTTACAGCACACTGGTAACTTTTGATTTTAATGACAGCATCACGGGCGGATTGCGCCGCCGCACCGACACGGTGCGTGCTGTTTTGGAACGCACGCGCGGCGATGTGACCACCAGCCTGCGCCAATCGCAATTGGAAGCGGCATTGGCGGCACTGGAAGCAAAATTAGCTGATTAAGACAGCCGGATGAGCGGGGATTGGGAGATTTCCTAATCCCATAATCCCGCACTATTTTTATAGGAAAGGAGTCCAAACCCAGAGCCAGCCAAAGCGCCGACAACTGTCCACAATGGGATTTGCCGCATGACCCAATTTATTTCGGCGGCGGTGAATTCGGGACCATGTGCGTGCAGTCCGGTTTTTAAGGCCATGAAGAAGAGTGTGAGAAGGGCGCTGCCTGCGCCGAGCAGGATGCCGAAAACGGCCGTTTTCCCCACCCAACCCATGACAGAAAACGGCCGTTTCTGCCAACGCCGCGCCCAATGTCCCAATGCCACCAACATCGTCCACACAGCCAACAACACCACACGGCGCAGATCGCCTTCGAGACTGATCCAAACGGCCGTGTAAACGCCCCAGCCAATTGTCAACCAACGCAAACCAGGAATCCGCACTGTCACCTCGCAAAATATGTATGATTAGGACTTTCGCTTTCGCTCAAAAATGAGCGACAATCAACGAAAGATTTTACAAATAAAGTATAGTAAATTCCTCATCCACACCTACAAACTATACGGATTCGAATTTAGGATTCAAGCAACAACATGCCATTATCTAGTTCATAAGCGCACCAACATTGTCCAGAATGGCACCAATCAGGGAGATTATGAAGATGAATATAGTCATGAAACAAGTCTATTGGGCACTTGGTAGTGTAGTACATGCAACGTATGCTGCATTTATCGCTGAGGTGACACAGTACAACAACATGATTAGTCCGGGTAGGCATGAATGGAACCCCGACCAAATCATTACAACAAAGCCAATAAGGGTTGTATACGAAGCATTGTGGAAGGATGAAGACGACACCATTGATCTCAATATCGGCACGCCCGATACCCCACTGACCATGGGCCAAATTCTTTTTGCCATCAATAATGAAACGTACGACTTTTTCAAAGAAACGAGTCCCCATTACTTTGAAGGGCTGGCCTTCAAGGGCGGGAATACATACGAATTGGTAATTGGCAGTTAACGATGCACACCTGCTCAGTGCAAGTTACTGAAATACGATGGGAGAATTCAACAGGATGAGCAACACGGATAACGATCTAAAAGAGCTGTCACCCGTACAACAGGACGAACTACTCGAAACATTGAAGGAACGTTTTGCGAAAAACATGAACCGGCACGAAGGTCTTGACTGGGCGAACGTACAAGAAAGGCTGGAAGCCAATCCGCAGAAATTGTGGTCACTGAATGAAATGGAAAGAACAGGCGGTGAGCCGGATGTCGTTGCTTACGAAGAAAAGACCGGAGAATATACTTTCTATGACTGCGCCGCAGAAAGCCCGAAAGGTCGCCGCAGCCTTTGTTATGATGGTGAAGCGTGGGAATCGAGAAAAGAGCATAAACCGCAAAGCAGCGCTCTGGATGTGGCGGCGGCCATAGGCATCGAGATTTTAACGGAAGCGCAATATCGGGATTTGCAGAAATATGGAAAGTTCGACACGAAAACGTCAAGTTGGGTGAAAACCCCATCTGCGATCAGGAAACTTGGCGGCGCTATGTTTTGTGATCGTCGCTACGACCACGTTTTCACGTATCACAATGGTGCAGAATCGTACTATGCGTCAAGGGGCTTTCGCGGCTTGCTAAAAGTCTAGGTTTACGCGGCCAGGAAATGCCGGATACGGCCGTTCCGCTCATTTCACACACGTCCATGCGGTAAACTGCGGAAACGGCCGTTTCTAGGGCTGCCCGCAATCGGGCTTTGTACGAATCAAATCAATTTTCAGGGGCTTCCGGCGTCAACACATACCCTTTAGGCACTTCCTGAACATACGGCGTAGCCGGGGGCAAATCATCCTCAAAGAAAATAATTTCAACAAAGCCTAGCCCTTCCAAAATCTCGCGCAGCTCCTGCTGCGCATTCACATTTGCTCTATCCAACAGATCGCTTTCTTGGGCAATCGCCAAAATCTCTTGTTCGGCCGTGCGGCGAACCTGCGTTTCCAATTCCGGATCGGCACGCGTCAGCAAGCCAGTGTCCCTATCGGCCACATAGGAAAGCTCAGTGTCTAAAATGGGCAAATCATCGAAGATTTCTGCCTGAGGCAGTTTAACCCACACCGTTTGTGGAGCCACGACCAGCAAATCACCCTCACCCAGTTGCGACAGATCAATCCCGGCAACAACTGTGCCATACGCCTCAAAGACCAGTTTTTCGCCCAGTGCGCCCCACAGTATGTCATCATTACGCTGGGCGATAAACGTTTCGCGATAGTTGGCAGACAGCGTAATGAGCCGCGCCTCATCTTGAATGCCGCGCAGCACAAAAGCAGAACTGGGTAATATCTCCGGCGTTGCCGGAATCACCAACTGTCGCACAAATTCGCCCACAGGATTTTCGCTGAGTTGCTGCACGCCCTCGCGCACTTTGAACAAGCCGACAATGAAAATAACGAGTGTGACCGTAGCAGCAAGGAAGAAAAAGCTCATAAACAGATACATAACCCGGCGCAAACAGGAACCATTGGTGTCAGAGCGGTAGTTGGCCTGGGTTTCTGCTGCTTTTGAGTGCGATTCGGACATCATATTCGTCATCCTGCTCCTTCAGATATAATTATGTGGAGTATCTATTCAGGTAGACCAGTCAGGTTTACTCTGGGCGTAACCTCTCATAGAGGAAAACCTGACTGGTCTTTCCAGAAAAGCTGAATAGTTACTATGTAGATTCGCAAAAATTCACAATCTATACGTACACCTGTTAAAAACCTCTCAAATGGGAACCGTTACGCATGATGCGGTTGCCAATCTGCTGGGGTTGAGGAAAATAACAGCTATGTTAGTCGCTACCTGTGTTGTCAAATTGCACCTGGACGGTGTTTACTCATTAAAAGATAAGCGACACATTGTGAAGTCGATTGTAACACGCTTGCCGAAGCAGTTTAATGTTGCTACGGCCGAAATCGATCACCATGATGTGTGGCAAACGGCCGTTATCGGGCTGGTCACAATCGGCAACGACGCAGGCTATCTACATGGTCTATTGGAAAAGGCCGTTGCCTGGATTGAACAAACTCGACCCGATATACCCATTGACGATTACAGCATTGAATTTCGGTGATCGGCTTGCCCAATTTTCCTTGTAAACATATTAACGCAAGCGCAGGCGCACATCAAATAACGGTAAACCGTATAGGTTTGCTTGCGCCGCTCCGTTATAATGTGCCTGTTCGGCGCTCCCCATAGGGAACTTTTGCAAGCGAACAGACGTATAAACAATTATGATGCTATCTGGCAAAACAAAAAAACAAACGTTCGTTTTTCTTCTCCTTCTCCTTTTCATCTGCGCCGTTTCCCCGCGTGCCTATGCACAAGAGGAAGCGTCAGGCGTCACCCTGACAGCACAAGCCGGGTTTGACGGGTTCTACAAAGCAGGAAACTGGCTGCCGGTGCAAATCACCGTTGGCAATAATGGCCCGGCCATCGAAGGCGAATTACGGATGACCGTTGGCTCGTTCGCGTCTGGAGAAGAAGTGATCTACAACACGCCTATTAGTTTGCCGACACAGTCAAACAAACAGGTGACGTTGTACGTCGATATGCCGCGTATTTTGAACACGCCGAAGGTGCAGCTTTTGGATGGAAACGGCCGTCTCGTCATTGAGGTTGCGACCAACACCTTGAGCCAGCTTTCCTCCGAGGATTTACTGTACGGCATAGTCAGCCCCGACCCCGGCGAACTAGAGTTCCTGGAAGATGTGACCGGCAGCTATAAGCGGGCATCTGTCGCTTTCATTGATATAGATGGCTTGCCAGAGACAGCTCCCGCCTGGAATTCATTGGATGTGCTGGTGTTCAACGACACCGATACGGGCAACCTCTCAACGAAACAGCAAGAAGCTCTGCGGCAATGGGTGAGCACCGGAGGACAATTGGTAGTCACCGGAGGGCCAGGCTGGCAAAAGACAACGGCGGCGCTCAGCGACTTGCTGCCGGTGACGGTTACGGGCAGCGAAGCGGTAACGGATTTGCCCACATTAAGCCACAGCACTGGCGTTCCGTTCCGCGATGAGGGGCCGTATGTCGTCGCCACCAGCAGTTTACGCAGCGGTGAACTGCTTTACCATCAAGATGGCCTGCCGTTGCTGGCACGCCAGGCGCAGGGAATGGGACATGTTTATTTCCTGGCGCTCGATCCGAAGCTGGCTCCGCTGCTTGATTGGGATGGCAATGAGGTGTTGTGGGCCGTTGTGGCTGATGAAGTGCCAGAACGGCCGTATTGGGCACAAGGGGCACAAAATAGTTACTCAGCGGGAACGGCCGTTTCCAGCCTGCCCTCCCTCGTTCTCCCCTCCGCCCTCTCCCTGATCGTCTTTCTCTTCATCTACATCCTCATTATCGGCCCCGGCAACTACATCATCTTAAAACGCAGAGGACGGCGCGAACTCGCCTGGGTCACAATCCCAGCCTTCGTCATCCTCTTTAGCGTCATCGCCTACTTCACCGGCTTCCAACTAAAAGGCAACGACGTCATCCTCAACCAGATGTCCATCGTCTATGGCTCCCTGGATGGCAAGCCCGCACGCGTACAAAGTCTGGTTGGCCTCTATTCACCACGGCGCAGCACCTACGATGTCATTTTCCCAGATGGCGTCCTCGCCCGCCCCTTCGACCGCACCATGGGTGATATGAGCGGCAGCGGCAGCATCAGCGCCATCACCCAGGGATCAGAATTTGTGATGAGCAAAACGCGCGTAGACGTCAGCGCCGTCGAAACCTTTGTTGCTCAATATTATCACCCTGGCCCCGATGTAACCGGGCAAGTATCGCTGGAATTAGATGGCAACGACATCATTCTCAATATCTCCATTCAAAACAACAGCGACATCACCCTGGAAAACCCAACCCTCTTTTTAGGGACACGCGCATTTCCCCTACAAACAACCATTCAGCCGGGCGAAGCGATTTCTTCAGCCACAAAAGTGGGGACATCGACCAACAGCAGCGATCCGATGTCAGCTTTGGGTGTTTCTTACGCTTACCCATCCAGCTCTGGTGCGCCGCTCATGAACAACGCCAACACGCTTTTGGGCACAACGAATTATTATGATGATCGAGATGTTTATCCGCGTTGGCAGCTGCTGGAAGCAATCGACAGCCGCTATTATGGCTCCGTCACCGCCAACACCATCCCCAACACCATTGTCACACTCGTCGCCTGGTCAGAAGTGCCCCAAGTAGCGGTGCGCCTGGATGAAGAAGAGGCATACGAAACAACAGCAACCACGCTCTATTTATTGGAAATGGCACTACAACAAAATTTGGTCAGCGGCAACAACATCTCTCTGCCGCTCTCCTTACTAAATTGGGAAGTGCTTGACTCCTCGAATGTCTATGAAGCCTCTGTGGAAAATTTGTATCTGGCGGACGGATCGGTTGAATTTGAGTATGTGCCCTGGGCAGAGTTCCAAAACATGCAGATCACCTCTCTCTCCATTGCCCTGGTTGGGCAGGAGCAATCCCCGATGCCAACCGCACCTGTGGTGCAGTTGTGGAATTGGGAAGGTGAGAGTTGGATCACGTTGGAGGATGCGGATTGGGGAGAAATAGCGGTGACGGATTACGGCCGTTTCCTTGGCCCCGACAACGCAATCCGCCTACAACTGCGCAGCGACGACATTTACGGCGTCACCATTCAACAAATCTATCCCATCCTCACGGGCGACTTGCAAACAAGCCCGTAGGAGCTTCCGCCACGAGCATATACCGTACATAACCTCCGGGAGGTTTTGAACCTCCCGGAGGGTTAAAAGAACAATCTCTAGTAACCCGCTCAGTTTACCGATTAACGACAACCAATTATCAACTATGGCTGCAATTATCGAAACACAAAACCTGACCAAACAATACGGCGATTTAATCGCCCTCAACGAACTCAACCTGCAAATTGAAGAAGGGGCCGTCTTTGGGTTTATTGGCCCCAATGGCGCAGGCAAAACAACCACCATGCGTATTCTCACAACATTGCTGAAGCCAACCAGTGGCAAAGCATGGGTTGCCGGACATTCCGTCAGCGACGACCCACGCGGCGTGCGCCGCGCCATCGGCTACATGCCCGACTTCTTCGGCGTTTACGAAGACATGAAGGTGTGGGAATATCTCGACTTTTTTGCTGCCTGCTACGAAGTCCCGGCCGCTGCTCGTTTGGGAATGGTAGACGATTTACTTTCATTGGTAGATTTGCAACACAAAAAAGAAGCCTTTGTCGAAGACCTGAGCCGGGGCATGAAACAACGCCTTTGTCTGGCACGCACCCTCACACATGATCCGCAAATCTTGATCCTGGATGAACCGGCCAGTGGACTTGACCCACGCGCACGCATCGAAATCCGCGAACTGCTGCGTGAACTGAAGAGCATGGGCAAAACCATCTTCTTCTCATCGCACATTCTCTCGGAAGTGGCCGACATTTGCACCAGCATCGGCATTATCGAGGCGGGGAGATTGGTCGCCCATGGCGACATGGCCGAGATGAAGAAGCAGCTGCGTGCGCACCGCCTCATTCAAATTCAAGTATTAGGCGAGATTGCACCTCTTCAGGAATTTTTGTTGGGCCAACAACATGTGCAAAGCATTGTCACCGGCGCGGAAGCAGAACTGCTGCCCAACGCGCTGCGCATTGACTTTAGCGGCGACGATGTGGCCTTGAGCCAACTGTTGACCAACATCATTAGTCAGGGCATCGCCGTTATCTCTTTCCAGGAAGAGACCGGCGATTTGGAAGATGTTTTCTTACAAGTGACAAAGGGCATCATCAATTGAGCCTGACCATGCAAAACCCGATTGCCTGGTGGCGCACCCTTTCCCAAAACCCTGTCTATCTGCGCGAAAAAGGGAATTGGGGCAAAGCGAATCCATTTTACGAGACGATTCGCCGCTTTTTGCCATTTGTCATATCGGGCGTGATTTTGTTAGGCCTCTGCACAGGCTCAGCCAATCCAGCTTTGTTCAGTGGCAATGATGGGTTGGTTGCTTTTTGGTGTTTCATGTGTTTGCCCGGCATTTTGTTGTCGGCACTCACGCTGTTTGGTTCGTTTATGACACCGGCGCTGACTGCCCCATCCATCAGCCTGGAATTGGCAAATGGCACCTGGGACATTTTGCGGGCAACGCCGCTGCCGACACGCACGATTTTACTGGCGAAGCTGTTTGGTTCGTTGGCGCGGTTGCGGGTGTTTTGGTGGCTGTTGTTTATCGTCAGCCTCTTTCAAGGGTTGTTGATGGCATGCAGCATCACATTAGCGGCCGGGGAATATGCCATCTGGGGCTGGCTGGTTGGCCTAAGTACCGTGGCACGCCCCTGGTTGGAAGTGTTGTTTGCCGCATTCACAGGTATGCTGTTCTCGACCTGGACACAGTCGGGAACGATGGCGTTGGTCGGCAGTTATACGGCCGTTGTCTTTTTCAAACTCTTTAACAGCGCCGCACTCTGGTTGGGCATAGCCGCCCTGCTCGGCGCGGATGAAACAATCTTGCTCACCAGCACGCTTGGCCCTACATTTGTGTATGGCGTGGCAACCATTGCCGTCAGCATCGGGTTGGTGATACGGGCAAATCGCCTGGAGCAGCATCGCCAATAATGACGATGCTGCGCACGAGAAAGGAAATTGTATGACAGAACTCACAGAAACTTTGCCAAGGAAACGGCCGTTTCGCATGCTGCGCGACAATCCCGTAACCCTCAAAGAACTACGCAGCCGTATGCGCGGGCGACGCGCCTTCGTCGTCCTCACCGTTTACCTCGTCGTGATGAGTTTGCTCATCGCCCTCATTTACCTGGCCTACGCTTCTGCCGCCAACCAGGCTTATGGCCCCGATCCACGCCAGGCCGGAAAAGTCGTCTTTGGGGCAGTCATTGGGGTGCAAGTTTTTCTCGTCACCTTCATTGCGCCTGCCTTTACGGCCGGGGCCATTACAGGCGAAAAAGAGCGGCAAACCTTTGACCTGCTGCGCACAACCCTGCTCCCCGCCAACTGGTTTGTCATCGGCAAACTGCTCTCTTCCTTGAGCTATGTCTTCTTGCTCATCATTGCCGCCATTCCCCTGCAAAGCATCGCCTTTTTGTTGGGCGGTCTGTCAGTAGAAGAACTCGTCATTTCGCAGATTTTAATTGTCATTGGCGCGATCACCTTTGCCATGTACGGGCTGTTTTGCTCAGCCCATCTGCGCAGCACGCTGGCCGCCAGTGTCACCACATTTGGCGGCGCTATCTTCTGGACTTTGGGCATGCCCATTTTGGTGTTCATGTTTACCGGGTTTATTGGCCCGATTTTCTTTAGCACCAGCGCCATTAGTTGGGCAGGCGAGGCGGCACTGGCTCTGGGCGCACTGCTGTTAGGCTCAACCAATCTACCGGCATCGCTCATCGTCAGTGAGGTTTTTCTGCTCGAAGAAAACACGCTGTTTTTCTACAAAGAAAATTTTAGCGGGCATCAGGTATGGCTGTTTTCACCCTGGATGCTGACCATCCCGCTTTACTTGCTGGCGGCATGGATTTTATACCGATTAACAATTCGCAAAGTGCGCAAAATTGCGGAAAAGTAAGATGGAAATGAACTGCGCTCATGAATGATGATTTAAATTTCGAGAAGCTGCGAGAATATTTACAGGCCTGGTACGGCCGAAAACAACGCCTCGACGCCCTGATTTGGGGGCCGCGCGGGATTTTGGCTGGGTTGATGCTGGCGGCAGTGTTGGCGGCGGTGTCTCGGTTACGGCCGTTTCTCGATAACAACCAGGTCGGTTATGCCGCACTGAGTCTTGGCGGCATTGGGCTGTTATTCGCCCTGGCAGCGCTGCTGCTGCGCCGCCCCACCCTGCTCGAACAGGCACGTTTTGCAGATCGGCAATTTAGCTTGCAAGAACGCGCCAGCACAGCCGTCGAAATTCACCAGGGAGCATTAGCCGTTCCTGCCCCCCTGGCACAACAACAGTTGGCCGATGCGCTGCGCATCACGAGCAATGTGGACACAAAAGCAAATCTTCCGCTGCGCCTGGAGCGGCGCGATTGGCTGCTGCTCTTGTTAGCGGTGGTGCTGCTGGGAACGGCCGTATTCCTCCCCAATCCCCAAGAAAACGCCCTCAAACAAAGCCGCGCCGTGCGCCAAAGCATTGAAGAGCAAATTGCCGCCCTCGAAGCATTGGAAGAAGAAATTATCAACAACCCAGAATTGACCGAAGAACAACGCGAGGAACTGCTAGAACCCATTGAAAGCGCATTGGGAGAACTCGATCCTGGCGGTACCAGTCAGGAAGAGGCTGTCGCCACCCTGTCAGAAGCAGAAGCAGATTTACGCGCGTTAAGCGACCAATTTAATCCCGACGACTTACAACAACGGTTGGAAAGTGCGGCTCAGCCCCTGGCTGACAACGCCGCCAGCCAATCGCTGGGTGAAGCACTGCAAAACGGGCAGTTGGCCCAGGCTGGAGCGGCAGCGGCACAGTTAGCCGACAGTTTGCCCACCTTGTCCGAGGAAGAATTGGCACAATTGGCACAAGATTTGGCGGAAACGGCCGCTGCCCTGCAAGATGTAGACAGTGAATTGGCGCAGCAGCTAGCCGATGCCGCCGCTGCGCTGCAAAATGGAGATGTGGCCGCCGCCCAGCAAGCCTTACAACAAGCGGCTGGAACCCTGCAACAACGCGCACAAGAAGCGGCAGCGGCCCAGCAAGCAAACGCCGCTGCCGGACAATTACAACAAGGTCGGCAAGAAGTGGCACAGGCAGGACAAAGCGGCCAGGGCCAAGGAGAAGGGCAAGGGCAAGGAGAAGGGCAGGGAGAGGGAGAGGGACAAGGTCAAGGTCAAGGCCAGGGACAAGGACAGGGGCAAGGCCAAGGTCAAGGGCAGGGTCAGGGTCAAGGGCAAGGCTCCAACAGCGATCAGGGCGACGGGACGGGCGGCCCAGGCCCCGGTGGGGGGCACAGCGAAAATGTCTTTGTCCCAGATATGGTAGACTTGAGCGGCGAAACAGGTGTCGATGTCGAACTGCCTGCTGAATGCATTGCGAACCCGGCCCAATGTGGCGGCTTGCTCAGCGAAACGCCTACCGAATTCACCAATGAAGGCAGCACGGTGCCTTACAATCAGGTCTTTGGCGACTACCGCGATGCGGCCTACGAAGCTCTTTCTGATGATTACATTCCCTTAGGCTTGAAGGGATATATTCGAGATTATTTCTCCTCTCTTGAACCATAAATCGAGTAGGAATCCATTATGATTGCACAAGAATCTTTATCTATAGCAGAATTTCGGGAAACGGCCGTTGCCATTGAATCGCAAATCGGCAAAGTCATCGTCGGGCAGCAAGATGTCGTGCGCACCGTGTTAGTCGGTGTGCTGTCTGCGGGACATGTGCTGCTGGAAGGTGTGCCAGGGCTGGGTAAAACCATGCTCATTCGCACGCTGGCGCAGGCACTCAGTCTGCAATTCAGCCGCATCCAGTTCACACCCGACCTGATGCCCGCCGACATCACCGGCACGGACATCATGGACGAGGATGAAACAGGCCACCGCAGCTTCCGCTTCCAGGCTGGCCCTGTCTTTGCCAACCTGGTTTTGGCCGATGAAATCAACCGCGCCACGCCGAAAACGCAGTCGGCGCTGCTAGAAGCAATGCAGGAGCATACCGTCACCGTTGCCAATGAAACGTATCGCCTGCCAGAACCCTTTTTCGTGCTGGCGACGCAAAACCCGATTGAACAGGAAGGCACTTATCCGCTGCCAGAAGCGCAGCTTGACCGCTTTTTGTTTAAGATCAATGTGGGCTTCCCAACCGAAGAACAGTTGACGGAGATTGTGCTGCGCACGACAGGCAAAGAATCGCCCCAAGCGGAAACGGCCGCTTCCGGGGAAACCATTCTCGCCATGCAGCAGTTAGCGCGGCAAGTCCCCATCCCCAGCCATGTCACCGCCTACGTCAGCCGCCTCATCGTCGCCACACATCCCGGCAGCAGTGCGGCCGCTATGGTCAATGATTACGTGCGTTATGGCTCCAGCCCGCGCGGGGCACAGGCGCTGGTATTGGGGGCAAAGATTACAGCGTTGCTAGATGGCCGTCTCAATGTCAGTTTTGATGACGTAACGGCCGTTGCTCCGGCTGCGCTGCGCCATCGTTTGCTGCTCAACTTTGAAGGTCAGGCACAAGGCATCAAGACAGATGATGTGGTGCGGGACTTGATTGAACAGGTGAAACGAGAGTAGGAGGTACGTTCACCTCCATCTCCAATCTCCACACTACTTCGGCAGCAAACCCGCCTGAATTGCTTCATGCAATGTGCGGCAGCCGATGATTTCCAGGTTATCCGGATATTCGCCAACACGCGTGCGCGTCGGGCGCGGAATGATGCAGCGCTTAAAGCCCAGTTTGGAAGCTTCCTTCAAACGCGCGTCCAATTGACTAACGGCACGCAATTCACCGCTCAAGCCCACTTCGCCCACAAAAGCCATATCGGCATAAATGGGGCGATCTTTGACGCTGCTGGCAATGGCAATAGCCACGGCAAGGTCAGCAGCAGGTTCGTCTATTTGCAATCCGCCAATGACGTTGACAAAGACATCTTTGTCGTGCAAGGCAAGGCCAACACGTTTGGTGAGAACGGCCGTAATCAGCAGCAACCGATTGTAATCAATGCCGTTAGCCGTGCGGCGT
Organism: Ardenticatenaceae bacterium; assembly: GCA_020634315.1. Classification (GTDB taxonomy): domain Bacteria; phylum Chloroflexota; class Anaerolineae; order Promineifilales; family Promineifilaceae; genus JACSRF01. The sequence goes on from JACKBV010000007.1 coordinate 54,708, forward strand.
GGATTGGAAAACGTGGTGGAACTGGCTAACGCTTGCATTTCTACCAGTAACGGCCGTGTTCCCTCCACCGTCACAGCAATAGCCGACCCCGGCGCATTCACCTGCCGCTCCGCCAAAAACGCCTCAGATGGATTGGGCACTTCCATCATCCCCTTCTCCACCATCTCAAACACGCCCACTTCGCTGGTCGCGCCAAAGCGATTCTTCACGCTGCGCAGCAGCCGGTAACGATGAAAAGGATCGCCGCCCAAATAAAGCACCGTATCGACAATGTGCTCCAAAACACGCGGCCCGGCAATAGCGCCCTCCTTCGTCACATGCCCCACCAGGAAAATGGCGACGCCGCTGCTTTTCGCCAGGTCTTGGAAGCGGCTGGCACATTCACGCACCTGACTCACACTACCCGCCGATGAATTCAAATCTTCGGTATAGGTGGTCTGGATACTGTCGATGATGACCAACGCCGGGCCAACTTCGCCAATATGCCCCAGCATACTGGTGAGATTCGTTTCTGTTACCAAAAAAAGGTTATTGGCCGTGACATCCATCCGATCCGCACGCATTTTAATCTGCTGGGCGCTTTCCTCACCGGAAATGTAAAGCGTAGGGCCATGCTGGTTGGCAATCATCGCCGCCACATCAAGCAGCAAGGTGGACTTGCCAATGCCCGGATCGCCGCCAACAAGCACCAGTGAGCCGGGCACGATCCCGCCACCCAAGACGCGCGAAAATTCGGACAGGGGCAGCCGCAGCCTGTCGAACCCATCTGGCGTGATTTCGGCCAGACGCAGGGGGCGGCTGTTGTGGGGGCTGGCAGAACGGGATTTTTGGCCGGAAACGGCCGTTTCCGGTTCCACCACCTGCTCTGTCATCGTGCCAAATTCACCACACTTAGGGCAGCGCCCCATATAAGTCGGGGTAATACGTCCACATGAATTACAAATGTATTGCGTAAATTTCTTCGCCATAAAACGGTATTAGAGCCTTTCGCTAATGTAATGTCAATCGTAACACGCTTATGACACTATGTAGCGTAGAAGCATTAGGGTTCACTTTGTCACAGAAGCAAAAACCTTTTGCCCCATTCTAGCATATGTTATACTTCCCAAGGTGATTAACTGGATATCGCTCATCTGTAACACGCTTTGGATATTGGGTTTAGCCATCTTACTGGCTGCGTTCAGCTACCACTACTGGCAGGCGGAAATAAAAAGCCAAAGCCTGAAAACACAATTGAACCAGTCATCGTTTCTCAAATTATTTTGGGTGGGGCTAATATTCATCAATGCCGGGTTAGCCAGCACTAGCTTACACAGTTGGGAAACAGTCATCTGGAGCATATTAGGACTATTAAGCCTTGTCAACCTGATAAGTGTTGGCAAGTAACGAGAAGAAACTTGCAGGAGCACGCACTTTTATGGAGATAAAACGGTATATTGCACTCGTCTGGCGCTGGGCCTGGCTCATCATTCTCGGTGTCGTAGTAGCAGGTGGGTCAGCCTTCCTGGTTAGCACAAACACAACACCCATCTATCGAGCTTCAGCCCGTTTCCTGATTGATGAAGCCCCCAGAGGGGGCAGCAGCAACGAGTATGCTCAAATTTTGCTTGAAGAACGCCTGGCACAAACATACGTCCAAATTATTGAAACAAACAGCGTCTTAGAAGAAACGCTCAATCGGCTAGAAAAACCAGTGGCAAGCGTACAACAACTGGCAGGCATGGTCTCGGTCAGTGCCCCACAAGACACCCAAATCTTGATTATCAACGTTGAAGACACGGATCGCCAACGTGCAGCGGTGATCGCCAATACAGTTGGCGAAGTGTTTATCGAGCAAAACCTGGAAAGGGAAAATCAACGCTATGCGGAACCCATCGCCAATTGGGAGACACGCATTCAGGAAATTGGCGACGAAATCGAAGCATTAGACGCACAAATCAATGCGTTGGCGGGTGCTGAAACGGCCGAAGATTTAGCCGCAGTTTCTCGCCTGGAGACGCAGCGCAATGAAGCGCGTCTGCGCTATACCGACGCCTTTAACAAGATTAATGATCTGCAAGTGGCGCAAATTCAAGGCAGCAACAACATTCAGCCTATTGAGCCGGCCGTTGTTCCCGACACGCCAATTCGCCCGCGTACCGTAAACAACACGATGCTGGCAGCTGCCGTTGGCGGTATGTTGGCGTTGGGCATTATCTTCCTAATCGAATACCTGGACGATACTGTCAAATCTCCCGATCAGGTGCTGAACGACACAGGATTGTCCACATTAGGAGCCATTGCTTTTATTAAAGGGGATAAACCGGCAGATCGACTCATTACGCATTTTCGACCACGCGATCCTATTTCTGAAGCGTATCGTGTGTTACGCACAAATTTGAGTTTTTCGGCCGTGGACAAAGAGCTGCAAGACATCTTGATTACCAGTTCTTCTCCTGGCGAAGGCAAATCGACCACGGTGGCGAATCTGGGCACAGTCATGGCACAAATGGGCAAGCGCGTCATCATTGTTGATGCTGACTTGCGTCGCCCCGTGCAGCATAAAGTGTTTAGCGTTCCGAATAACCAGGGATTGACAACTGCGTTGCTCGACCAACAAACACCGGTTATGGAACATGTACAATCAACCAAAATTCCTGGTTTAAGTATATTGGCCAGCGGCCCAATCCCTCCCAACCCGGCAGAGCTGCTAAATTCACATCGCATGGCGCATGTCATGAATGAATTACGCCTGGGCGCTGACTTGATCATTTTTGACACCCCTCCAGCTCTAACAGTGGCGGATGCCTCGATTTTAGCGCCGCAAGTAGATGGCTGTATTTTGGTTGTGGAAGTTGGAAAAACAAGGCGCGACACGTTCTTGCAAGCTGTACAAAGAATGCAAAAGACGGGAGCCAACTTGTTTGGCACAGCCCTCAACCGGCTGCAACCAGGACGCGGCGGCTATTACTACGATTATTACTACTACTATTACCATTATTATGGCGCTTACGAACAAGACAATCGCAAACGGCGTTCAACAAAACGGGGCGGCACAAAGCGGGGCGGCTGGTTATCGGGATTAATTAAACGATGACAACGCAAGTTGTGGCAGAACAGCAACAACGTCAATCATCCAAGGTATTCATTAGCTTGGGGGCATTGTGGTTATTGCTAGCCGCTATTCATCTGGTGTATCAGCTCTCCAATCCAACTGTTGAAGTACGATGGGAAACGGCGACTGAGGTGAATACGGCGGGTTTCAACTTGTATCGCAGTGATGAATCCGATGGAGAGTTTGTCCAGATTAATGTGGGTGGATTGATTGCCAGTGAAGGCGAAGCGGTAAGTGGGGCCTCTTACACGTTTGTCGATGACACAGTTGAGGTCGGCAAAACTTATTATTATGTGCTTGAAGAAGTTGAATTTAATGCCGCAACACGCCGTTATGAAGATGATATTTTTGCGTATGAAGTGCCATATGTGACGTGGTGGACGGCCGTTTTAACGGCCGTTAGCATTCTGGTCGGTTTAGCCCTGGTCGTCACAGGATTGAAAGAAGAAAGAAGTTTATGATAGAACAAGGCACACCCAAAATTGCCCCAGAAATCATCTGGCGATTTATGGATGACAGCGCAGTTGTTATCTCGCCCGCTGGCGGCAACGTTCGTGTCCTCAATGGCATGGGTACCATTATCTGGAAAATGTTGGCACAAGAAGAAAACACGCAATCCATCCATCAATACCTTGTCACACACTATGAGGTGTCGCCAGAACAAGCCCAACAAGATTTACGCACTTTTTTAAATGATTTAACAGAACGCGGCCTGCTCGTCTGGTAAGGGTTACGTATTGGTAAACGATCTATGCCTCCTCTAGGTTTATTCTAGAGGAGGTTTTCTTTGAAGTAGAGGTTTTTATGCAGTACAAACGTTTCGCGCCTATTTTGACAGCATTTTTACTGGTAGCCATCATCATTTCAAGCTGGCAGCGACAAGGTTACGCGCAACCACAGACCAAAACCGCCCAACCCCTTAGCACGGCTACACAACCTTTGCTATCAAGTGCAGATGGCCTTACCTTCTCATTTACAACGGCCGATTTCTCCATCGCGCAAAATGGCGTCGTCACAATTGCGGGGCTGGAAACTCATTTACAAGAACCGGGCGCACCCGCTTTACCTGCATATTCAACGTATATCGCCTTGCCGCCGGCCGCCGTTGTTGCCAGCGTGCAAGTAGACGAGACAGTTATCTCGACAAGCAAGGTCGATACGGTGCAACCGGCACCCAGGTTTGACTTTGCCTATGATGATTTGGCGGATGATGTGCCTTTTGCCGAAATGGCGGCCTCTGCCACGCAACAGCTCTCGACGCCCATTTATGAACAGGATACGGCCGTTTACAATACCAACAGCGACTACCCAACAGCACCATACACCATTTCTGAGCCAATGTACTATCGGGATTGGCGGCTGGTACGCCTGACGCTCTACCCGGTACGCTACAACCCGGTCAGCAAAACATTGACACAGGTACACGAGATGCAGGTTGCGCTGCAATTTAGTGGAGGGGATATGGCTAAGATACGGCCGTTAACCACCCCCGATCCCATCGCACAAACCGCCTTCGCCGACGCCATCCTTAATTATGAACAGGGACAACAGTGGCGCCATCTGCCCGATGATGTCCTCAATGCCCCCGAAACCATCTTGCCCATCGGCCAGCAAACCTTCAAAATTGAAATTGACACCACCGGTATTTACGAAATAAGCGGAGCCGATCTGCAAGCACATGGCATGAATATCGCCAACGTCAACCCCACAACCATTCAAATGACCTACCGTGGTGAACCCGTCGCCTATCAGCTCATTCACAATGGCGACAATGACTTCGACCTAACTGATAAAATCCGCTTCTATGGCTGGACATTTAACGGTTCACGACTAGAAAAGCAGTTCATTGGCGACAACAACGTCTTTTGGTTATGGGCCAATGGCACGGCGACAACCATCACCACAGAAACCAATGGCACCGGGCAAGGCTATCCCGTCACAACCACCTTCCCCGAATCCATTACATTGGATACACCAGAACGATACCATTTCCACACGCGCACAAGTTTATGGGACAATTACCCCAACGAGCCTGATGCCTGGTACATTGATTATCTGATTAAAGGCGCACCGGTTACGCTGGCACGCACCTATGCTATTACACTGCCTAACCCGGCGCTTAGTGGCCCCGATGTCCAACTTTTGGCAGAAATCACCATCCGCGACACACCGGTCATCAACAGCATCCAACAAAATCATGTCGCCCGTCTTGCTATCAACAGCTCGGCGTTTGGCGAACGGCAATGGGAAAACGTGGATCGCAACAACAACATCACCACCACCGTTCCGATCACGTCGTTGGTTGATGGCATGAACACGTTCCGCTACACATCGGTGACGACGACGACGGCGAGTGCTCCGGAGCGTATTTTTCTCAATCGCGTCACGGTTGATTACCAACGACAGTTAACGGCCGTTGACAATCAACTCGCCTTTCAAATGGACAGCGGCACAGAACAAGAATTTCACGTCGCAAATTTCAGCGAAAACAACGTCTCCAACATCCTGGTATGGGACATCAGCCAACCCAACTTGCCGGTGCAAATCAACATGACTGGCAATATCAGCCAGACCGGAACCCTCAGTTACACCTACAAAATTGGGCGTACATACAGCGACTATGTGCGCATTATCGCCACAACGACCAGCAACACCCTGACCCCGGCGGCCATCTCCGCATACACACCACCGAACTTAAATCCAACCAATGGTGCAGAATGGCTCGCCATCACCCATGCAGACTTTACATCTGAAGCAAATCGCCTGGCCGCACATCGCAGCGCAGCGACATTTTCTGACCTGAGCACACAGGTTGTCAACATCAAAGACGTAATCAATCAATACGGGTATGGTCTGCCAATCCCCGGCGCGATTCACGACTATTTGACCTATGCGTTAGGGCATTGGGCCGTTGCACCCAGGTACGTCACAATTTTTGGCGATTCCACATTTAACCCGTTGCACAATGAATGTGCAGGAGGGTGTCTGGCACAATTTGACATCAATGCCCCCATTTTTGTGATCTCTGATCTTGTTTTCAAAGACAACTATCAAGGACTAGTGCCTTCTGACCACACAATGGTCTTGCTGAGTGGCGATGATTTAATCCCGGACATGGCAATTGGGCGTATTGCGGCCGAAACCATTACGGAAACCGTAGCTGTGGTAGATAAAATCATCTTGTATGAAACACAACAGCTCAGCCCGACAACCCACGATTATCATGACAATGTGCTCTTCGTCGCCGATATGACAGATGAAGCTGGCAATTTCTGCATCGAAAATGAGGTTATAGGACAATTACTGCCGCCAAGTTTTAACCAGGAACATCTTTGCCTGGCCGACCGCACAGAAGAGCTGGTAGGTGTCCTTGCCAACGATATGCAAAGCGCCATTAACTTTGACGGTGTTGGCCTGCTAAATTATCGCGGGCATGGCAGTGTGGACAATTGGATTAGAGGCTCTTTTCATCCTGTTACATCTACTTCTACCGACTTTTGGTTTAACACCAATAAACCCACTGTCATTCTTAGCGCCGACTGCCTGGATGGATATTTTACTTATCCTGGCCTAACCGGGTTGGGCGAATCATTTTTGAAGTTGCACGATCCTATTTTTGACAATATTGGCACAGTCGCCCATTGGTCTTCTACGGGCCTGGGAACAACAACTGAGCACACAGCCTTGCTGCGTGCTTTTTATACCGGATTGTTTCAAAATGAGTTGACGGCAATTGGGGATGCGGCCGTTTACGCCAAGACGCTCTTTTGGCAAGCTGGCTTTTACCCCGACGCTGAAATGTACAGCTTCACATTACAGGGCGACCCTGCCATGCAGCTCTACCGCCCAGACTTGAGCCTGGAAAAGGCATCTGTAACGGGCAGCTCCGAACCCGGCGAAACGGCCGTTTTCAGTCTCACCGTCAGCAACAGCGGGCTTTATCCCGCCCATGCCACCATTACCGACACATTGCCAACGGCACTCAGTTTCGTCAGCGCCAGCGGCAATATCTCCTTCACCTATGCTGTCACCGACACCCAAGTTGTTATCAATTTTGTAGAACCTCTGGCAGAAGGAGAATCTGCTACAGTAACATTGAGGACACAAGTTGCCGCCGACAGCCAGCCAGGGACGCTCACAAATCGAGCAACGGTTGCGAGTCCTGGCCTTGACTTCAATTTAGCCAACAATACCGATACAGCACAGTTAGCAATTTTCACCGTCACTTATCGCACGTACCTTCCTTTGCTGCGACGATAACCATAAGACATAATTAGCAGCACAAAGATTTAGGAGAGCAAGATTTACGCGACGAATCACACAAACCACACAACCCCAACGATTCGTGACGTGTAAATCACAAATTTTCAAAAGAGAGCAGAAATGCACCGAAATTTACGACTATTTTGGCTGTTTAGCGCCATACTGTACACATTTTCTTGGTTGGCAACCGCACAAGCACAAAACGGAGCACCGGCAAACGTGACTCTATCAGATTTTGCTGTTTATCCGCTAGACGATGCGGTGCGCATTGACTGGTCAACCGACACAGAAATTGACCTGGCTGGATTTTTCCTGCAACGCGCCGATAATGGCGGGCCATTTGTCGATCTGGATAGTGTCGGCTTTATACCCGGCACAGGGGGCGATGTAACCGGTGACGATTATTCTGTTACGGACAATACGGCCGTTAACGGGCAAACATACACCTACAAACTCTTCGAATTGGAAACCACCGGCTCAGCCCCCATTGCCTTGGCCGAGGAAACCGTCACCCTCACCGGGCCTAGCCCCACGCCGGTGACAATTGGTGGAGGCAATACCGGCCTGAATCCGACAAACACACCGATTCCCAGCAACCCAACAGCGACCGCTACCCGCCAGACGACCAACACGCCAACGGCAACGACCACCCGCGCCACAAGCGTTGCCAGCGCCACGCCGCGTGCCACAACGTCGCCTACCGCAGCGGCCACAGCCACATCCGTCGTCGCCCCGCCCTCGCCAACTGCGCCCGTCGCCACAATCGAAGTAATCACGCCAACGCCACTGCCAACAGCAACCGACGTTCCCTTTGTCACGCCGACTCTCTTCCCCACACCAACGACGATGCCCACCGACACGCCTGTCAGCACAGGCGAGGATGGCACGGAACTCACCACGCCGCCCACGCCCATACCGGATAACGTCGTCTTTGCACAAGCAGAAGAGCTGCTGGCACAAGCTGTGCCTATTGGCGCACAACCTGCCTATCCAGGGGCAACGGCCGTTCCCGTGCAAACACAAACAGACAATGCAAACAGCACAAGTAATGGCCGGCTGATATTGTGGGCCAGTTTTTTGGCGGCGGCTCTGCTATTCATCGCCAGTGTCATTGGCTCGATCATCCTTTTCACACGCAAACAAGCAGGCGAACACAAAGACAATATTCCGGGATAATCAGCAGATATTGAGATTGGGAGACAAGCATTCACATCAAATCTCCTGCTATGCCTATGATTAAACGCCTTACCCTGTCCCTTTTGCTCATTGGCTGGCTCAGCATGACCAGCTTCTTGCTCACGTCATGTCGGCAGCAAAAAGAGGATGATGTCATCATCGGTGATGTCGCCAACAATGCCGTCAAGATTCTCGTGAACACCGATGGCTTTTACCACGTGTCGCTGGCTGACCTGCAAAATGCGGGGCTGGCTGTCGAATCTCTAAGCACAGACAATTTACAGCTAAGTGTGGCCGATACGGCCGTTCCCTACACCATCAAAGAAAATCAGCTCATCTTCTACGGGCAGGCTCCCAGCAGCCGTTACATCGCTGACCAGCCCTACATTTTACGCACCGGCACAGCCGGAGCAGCGATGGCCGAAACGGCCGTTTCCCCCGCTGCCAACCCCACATTAACGGCCGTTCCCCAACACCTGCACCTCGAAGAAAACCTGCTGTACAACGCCCAGGCGCACCGCGATGATCAAGTGACCGACCTCTGGTTTTGGCATGAAATTGGGCAGCAGCAAAAAGTCGAGCTATCCCTGAATCTCGTCGCGTTGGAATCCAACGCCAGCGCCACGCTGCGCCTGCAACTATGGGGCGTCACGCAAAACGTCGAGGTTGCTGACGATCATGATTTTGACCTGATCGTCAATGGACAAACCATCACCACCGTTCGCTGGGATGGCGAAACCCATTTCACCAGCGAAACAACCCTCCCCGCCGGTGTCCTCAAAACCGGCAACAACACCATCACCCTCGACAATCAGGTCGAAGGCGCGTCCTTCCTCGACATCATGCAAATCAACTGGCTGGAACTGGAATACATGGCGCCGCCGCTGGCTGTCAACGACCGCCTTCTCATTCAGGGAGCAGCCGGAGATGTCAATATCTCTGGGTTTGGCGGCAGTCCACTGCTGTTTGACCTGACGGATACGGCCGTACCGCAGCTGCTCACCGGCTGGGAATGCAACAACAATCAAGCCTGTCTCACAATCAACGCCGAACAGCATATTGCCGCCATCGGCCCCTCCGGTTTTCGCAAGCCAACCCGCATCACGCCCCTGCGCCAAAGTGATTGGCACAACAGCGCCAATCAGGCAGACTTGATCATCATCACAACCGACGCCCTGGCTCCTGGCCTGACGCCACTTATTGAAGCACGCACCGCCCAGGGCTTGCAAGTTGCCCTGATTCCCGTCGCCGAAATTTACGATGAATTCGGGTATGGGGCAGATTCGCCGGAAAGCATTCACACGTTTGTGCAATACGCAGTCGCCAATTGGCAGGCTCCCAGCCCGCGCTATTTGCTGCTGGTAGGCGACGCCACCACCGATTACCGCAACTATTTGGGAATCGCGCCCGCCAACATTGTGCCCCCATTAATGGTGGCCGTGGAGTACAGCGGCGAAACGGTCAGTGATGCCCGGTTGGTTGATGTGGATGACGACACCAAGCCAGACCTGGCAATCGGACGCTGGCCGGTTGACACGCTGGCTGATGTGGAAAGTCTGGTGACGCGCACCCTGGCTTATGAAACGGGAACGGCCGTTAATCAGGCTCTTTTTGCCGCAGATGGCACCGAAGCGCAATTTGCCGATACGGCAGCACGCCTTTACGAAGAAACCAACATGTCCGCAGACAACGTCACCGTGCTAGATGGGCCAACAGCCGACGAAGTTCTCGACCGTTGGAACGCAGGCGCATGGCTCACCACCTATGTCGGGCATGGCAGCATTCGCCGTTGGGGCAAAGATGACGTTCTCAACCTGGAAGCCATCGACGATCTCAAAATAACGTCTCCCTCCATCGTCTTGCAGCTCACCTGTCTTTCCGGGTTGTTTGCACACCCCGAAGAATCTTCGCTCACCGAAGAAATGATGCGTGCCAAAGAGGGGCCAGTCTTGCATGTCGCCGCCACCAGCCTCACGCTTTCCTTCAACCAGGAATTGTTCGCGCAAAACCTGCTGCGTAACCTCCAAGACAGCGAATTCGAGCGCATTGGCGACGCTTTCCAGACAGCAAAGGTTGACCTGGATGTGACAAACAACAGCGGCTTGCGCGAAATCAGTGACACCTTCACGCTCTTTGGCGATCCGAGCACGCCAATTGTTCGTCCGAATTCTTGACACAGGTAACTTACCGATGTATACCTGTCACGCTGACAGAAAGAAATCTGAGAGCGGGGATTAGGAGATTTGATGGGTTTTTCTTAATCCGTCAATCTTCTAATCCCCGCTTTTTGCACAAGAGAGAATTGTATTGATTGCTGAAAACAAACAGGAACGGCCGTCTAGTCGTTCAACATCGCGTAAACTTTTCTCCTGGCTCAACGTCCTGTTAGGCATCATCCTGGTTGGGTGGGGATTGTGGTACATCGCCCGCGAAATCACCTTCTCCGAGATCGCCAAAGCCATGTCCGTCGCCAACATCCCGTTGATTTTACTTGCCTTTCTCGTTGTGTTATTTACCCAGGCCATTAAAGCGTGGCGCTGGCAGCTCCTCTTTTTCCCGAAGGAGTCGAATCTTACTTTTTCAGCCGCTTTTTGGGCTGTAATGCTGGGGCAATTCGTGAATACGGCCGTTTCCTTTCTCCGCCTTGGTGAACTCGCCCGCATCTACGCCCTCTACCAGCAAACCAAAATCAGCAAAATTCGTTCATTAGGCACACTGGTGCTTGAAAAAACGTTAGAGCTAATCACCCTTGTTGTCACCCTGGCTGTGCTCATTCCCTTTGTCGTCGTGCCCGATTTCATGACGGAGCGCGGCATCACGGTCGGCATTGCGGCAGCCATTGCTTTTTGTGCCCTTTACCTGCTCGCCTACCAGACCCAGTTTGTCATTCGCATCCTGCGCCGCTTGCTGCAAATCCTGCCGCCAACCTTGTCAGAACGGCTGCTGCGCTGGGCAGTCTCCGGCCTTGAAGGGCTGGCCGCGCTGCGCAGCAAACGCGTCCTGGTGGAGGTCGTTGGCATTTCGCTGCTCATCGGCCTTGTTTCCGTAGTCACGCCCTGGATTCTCTTTCCAGCCCTGGGGCTGCCATATGGCATCATCGATGCGGTGCTGATTCACATTGTCACCACGTTGGCTTCAGCCATTCCTGTGCCCACACCCGCCAAGCTGGGGGTCTTTGAAGCGGCCGTTGTTTTCATGCTCAATCAATTTGGGCTGGACAATTCCGCGCTGGCTTTTAGCTATGCCATCTTGTTCCACGTGATCATTATTTTGCCGCAAATTTTGTTCGGCGCAGTTGCCGCCTCGCGTACAAATTGGCGCTGGCGGGCAACCACGCTTCCGCCAGAGACAACGCTGCAACAATCACCTCACTCTCTTTAAAAAGCCATGATTTCTGTCATTATTCCCGCACACAACGCCGCGCACACCATCACCGATTGTCTGACGGCCTTACAACAACAAACGGCCGTTCCCGATACCTACGAAATCATCGTCGTTGACGATGGCTCCACCGACAACACCGGCGAATTGGCAACAAACGCCGGAGCCACCGTCATTCGTCAAGCCAAAAGCGGCCCGGCAGCGGCACGCAATGCCGGGATTCAAGCCGCCAATGGGGAGATTACCTGCTTCACCGATGCAGACTGCGTCCCGGCGCCCACCTGGATTGCCGCGATTACCGAACCGCTGCGGCAAGACCCGGACATCGCCGCCAGCAAAGGCACCTACTGCACACGACAACGCGAAATCGCCGCCCGCTTTGTACAGCTAGAGTACGAAGACAAGTACGACCGGCTCAAAGCCTATGCCCGCATCACGTTCATGGACTTCTATTCGGCCGCTTGCCGCCGCCAGGTACTTTTGGACAATGAAGGCTTCGACGAACGCTTCCCCAATTCTGAAGACCGTGAACTGTCGTATCGGCTGGCAGCGCGTGGCTACCAAATGGTCTTTCAGCCAACGGCATTGGTCTGCCATCATCATTCCCACACCATCGCCGACTATTTCCGCAAGAAGATTATGAATGGCTACTGGACGGCGCAAGCAGTACGCCATTTCCCGGAACGGACAGTTGAAGATTCCTACACGCCGCAGGTGATGAAGATACAAATTGGACTCATGGCACTGGTGATGGCAACGGCCGTTTCCGGTATCCTGCTCCCGCCATTACTCCTGCTCTGCGGGCTGGTGGCATGTGCCTTCGTTGCCACAACCCTCCCCTTCACAGCCAAAGCATGGAAAAAAGACAAATTGGTTGCGCTGTGTGCCCCTAGCCTGTTGGCACTGCGTGCCCTGGCACTGGGCATCGGCTATGCCTGGGGTCTACTCCGCCCCATCGCTGACCCAACCGCGTGAACCGGGAAACGGCCGTTGTCGCTGGCGTCACAACCAGCGTCGCCCTCGGCGTCTACCTCCTCACCCTCGCCCCAGACCTCACCTGGAGCCATTGGGGCGGCGATGGCGGCGAACTCATCACGGCGGCAGTTACACTCGGCATTCCGCATCCACCCGGCTACCCAACCTACATTCTCCTGGGCAAACTCATCAGCCTGCTGCCCATTCGCCCCATCGCCCTCACCTTCAACCTCTTTTCCGCCCTTTGCATCGCCCTCGCCGCCGGGCTATTAGCCAGCACCGCGCACCGCTTGCCGCGCACCACGCACCAGCTCCCCTCCATCGCTGCCGGACTCTCGCTGGCTTTTGCCCCGCTTGTCTGGAGTCAGGCCGTCATCAGCGAAGTGTATGGCTTCAATTTGTTAATGCTCGCCCTCTTCTTGTGGTCGCTGTTGGGGAAACGGCCGTTTTGGCTCAGCGGCCTATTCCTGGGACTCAGCATCACCACCCACCTCACCTCGCTGCTGATGATTCCGCTGGCACTCGCTTACACCCCTCCCGCAAACTGGCCGCGTCTTGGGACAGGCATCCTCATTGGCCTGATGCCCTTCCTTGCCCTGCCCTGGCTTGCCACCACCGGCAGCCCGGTGATTTGGGGGCAGCCCACAACAATAAGTGGCTGGTGGTGGGTCGTAAGCGGACGCATTTACCATGCCAATGCTTTTGCCCTACCCGCTCAGGAAGTCTGGGCGCGTGCGGTCGTCTGGGGCAAATTGCTCATCATGCAATTGACCCCTGTGGGATTTCTCCTCATTTTAGCCGGATTGCACCCGGCGCTAACCCGCACCTCGCGCCGCCCGAACGTGCTGTTGGCAGCAACGGCCGTTCTCTACATCCTCTACGCCTTCACCTATGCCACCCTGGACTCGACCGTCTTGCTGCTGCCAGCACTCCTGTTAGGAGCGGTTTTACTCATGCCTGCGCTGCATCGTTTGCGGGCGTGGGCACTCTTATTGCCGCTGGCACTGCTTTTGATAAACTTTAGCCAGCAAGATTTACACCAGGGCGATGATTTGCGCGTGCGCACAGAAACCACTTTACAGCAAGCACCCGATCATGCTATCGTGCTGACTCCCGGCAATGAAACCATTTTTACGCTTTGGTATTTTCATCATGTGGAAAAACAGCGTCCGGATGTTATCCTAGTTGATGAAAATTTATTTGCATTTACATGGTATCGGCAGCAGCTTGCCCAAACTTATCCGGGCTTACAGCAATTGGCCGTCGATGATTGGACAGGATTTATTGCTGCTAACCAGGCGTCTCGCCCGATTATTTTTATTGATTTGCATAACGACGGGAATAATTGATTTTCTATGCGAAGTAAAAACACGTCAACTAAAGTTTTGCGGTTTGTAATCCTGGCCGGATTCCTGCTTATCGTGCTGTGGCTCGGCTTGAAAGGCTGGCGCATCGCCCAGGCGGCTCGCTCGTTGCTGGCCGCTCAGACACAAGTCGAAACCTTAATGGCAGAGGGCCTCGCGCAAATTGACCCAAATGAAGCCGAAGCGCTGCTGCTGCAAGTGCGCCAGGATGTCGTCACGCTTAAACGGGAAACGGCCGTTTTCATGCCGCTGACACCCTATCTCACCTGGCTGCCCAGAGTTGGCCCCTTAATGCCCGCAGCTCGCCCGCTAATGGAAATGGCCGACGCGGGCACCGAAGCCGGCGTCTATGCGCTGCGTGGCCTGAAGCCGACACTCGCCCTACTGCAAAATGACGCGCCGGGAACAGAACGCATCGCTGCCCTTGTGCAAACATTGAACAGCGCCAAACCTGATTTGCAGCAAACCAGCCAGGCTTTCGACCGCCTCGTCGCGGCACGCGCCGCATTAGGCGACACATCCGCCTTCCCCGCACAACTGCAAACCTTGCTGGACAGAGCAGACCCATGGCTGCCCGTCGCGCAAACCGGGCTGCAAGTTGCACAAATCATGCCAGACATCATGGGTGTGTCCGGGCAGCGCCGTTACCTGGTCATCGCCCAAAATGAAGATGAAGCCCGCCCAACGGGTGGGTTTATTGCGGGAGCGGGGCTGGTGGTGGTGGAAAACGGCCGTATCGTCGACCTCACCTTCCGCGACGCCAATCTTGTCGATGCCTGGTCTGACGACCTGCGCACCCTGACCAAGCCTTATGGCGACCCGCCGCTGCCCATTCAACAATTCTTAGGGCTAGATTTATTTCTCTTCCGTGACGCCAACTTCTGGCCCGATTTCCCCACCTCAGCCGAAATGGCGATGGAACTGTACAGCTACGGGCAAGACAGTGGCCCGCTCGATGGCGCTATCGCCATTGACCAGCAGTTCATGCAAATGCTGCTGCAAGTCATCGGCCCCATTGATGTGGCAACGGAAAATGTGAGCATTAACGGCAGCAATGTCATCTCAGCCATGCGCGAGGCCTGGGGCATTGACGAAGGGGAAACGGTGCGCGAATGGATTTTTGATCGCAAAAGCTTCATGGCAACATTTGCTGCGGCCATTTTGCAGAAAATCCAAACAGATTTTAATACGGTTGACCCCTTGTTCTTGATTCACACCTTGAACGAGGCCATTGCGCAGCGCCATTTGCAAGTTTACATGCGCAATGCCAATGAGGCGGCAGTCCTTTACGCGGTGAATTGGGACGGCCGTTTAAGCAATGACAGCGGCCAAGATTTGCTGATGGTAGTCGATACGAACATGGGCTATAACAAAGTCAACATTCACGTCGATAATGCCATTCGTTACCATGTCAATCTGGCAACACAACAGGCCAATCTCGCGGTCACTTACCAGCATCGCGGCACAGACGAGGGCGAACCCTGCTACCAAGGAACTCCCTACACCAGCGATGTCACCTATATCGGCCGTGCCGATACCTGTTACTGGAATTACATGCGCGTCTATGCCCCGGCAGGCAGCGTGCTGCAAGAATCGAGTCGCCATCTGGTTCCGGGCACAACGATGTTTAACGGGCAAACCTGGGATGAAACGGCCGTTACCGTGACCGATGATCCCACCGGACTTGCCGTTTTCGCCAATTTCTTCCTGCTGCCATGGGGACAGCAGCTCGCGACCACATTCCAGTATCAATTACCGCCAGGCATCATTCATGATGAGGCAAACGAACATATCTACCGCCTTATGATTTATAAACAACCGGGAACACGCCCACAAACAATCGAAATCATGGTAGAATTACCTGCAAATGCAATGCTGGTCTCGTCAACATTAACGCCGACATCTGTTGTAGGATCAGCTGTCAGTTTTGTTACAAATTTGGAGACAGATATGGAATTGATGATTTCGTATCGGTAATGAGGAGTGGAAGAGCCAGTGATGATGTCCAAATTAAAATTAATTTTTGCAGTTATTATTGCATTCGCTCTATATGCAGTACAGGTTAATAACTTGAAGGCGGTTGCACCTGCGGGGCAATTTACAATCCCTTCGCGCACCCCCACACCGCAGTCAGCTTCGCCAACGCCTGTATCGAATCCACCCACGGCGACAAAAGATAGCAATCCCCCGCCGCCATCGTCAGCAACAAATACACCTGTTGCCGTGACCAATACGCCAGTACCGCCGACCGTCATTATCGTAACGCCTATCGGTGGCACACTACCCACCGCAGAAGCATGCAGCACACAACCCACCATCCAAACAACCGGCACAGTTAATGTGCGCAGTGGGCCGGGCACAGATTACACGTTAGTTACCCAGTTGGTATACAGTGAGGTACGGCCGATTGTGGGTCGTGCCGCCAATGCGCCCTGGTGGCTCATCCAACTACCAGATGGGACACAAGGTTGGGTTGCTGATTTCACCGTACAGGTACATGGTTTCACCGGCAATGTGCCACTGGTGTCGCCACCTACCCTTAATGGCAGCACGCCAACACCGGGAGCAGTGTGGAATCCAACACCAGCCGCTGTTTGCAACATGACACCACTGCCAACAGCCATCGCAACCGCAACGGCCGTTTCCGCAACAACCGCAGCCAACACGCCCACACCAACAGCGACACAAACGCCAGTGCCCAGCAATGACACGGCGCAAGCCGCCACACCCATCAGCACGGCGGATGACACAACGCAGCCAACGGCGAACACAGAAACAGCATCCACCAGCGCACCGCCGACCTTGCCCAATGCCAGCACAGCGACGGCTATCGCCATCAGCCCGGATACAGATTCCACAAGAACGGCCGTTTCCGGTATTGGCAGTGGCACAGTGAGCAGTCCCCCTCTCGGCGACGTGGGTGGCACAACAGCCAGCCGTCTGCTGCCTATTGCCGGGGGTGTCCTCATTGCGGCGGGCGGCATCGGCCTGTATGTGCTGCGCCGCCAAAGCAATGCCTGATCCTTGAAGCGATCATCTTTTTTGCGTGACCAACGTCGCCTCTTCCATCATGGGAATTGGCGACGTTTTTTTGCGTTTCTCGTTTTTGTCATTCTGGCCTCGCTGGACAATGCCGCTGCTGGCGTGTTACCGCCCCTGTACGCAATCATCGCGCGTGCTTTTGCCACAGATGATGCCGCGTTGGGCTTGATAACGGCCGTTTACGTCATCATCGTCGCCATTGCCGCCACCGTGTGGGGGTATCGCGGCGACCAGGGACAGCGCAAACAAATCTTGTTGATCGGCACACTCGTTTGGGGCATTGGCATGGTTGGCAGCGGTCTGGCAGCTTCATTCTGGCAATTACTGCTGGGACAAATGGTAACGGCCGTTGGCGTCGGCGGCATCAGTTCCGTCGGGTTCAGCATCATCAGCGACTTAATCCCCATACACAGGCGCGGTCTGGCCTTTAGTTTGTGGAGCCTGTCGCAAACATCCGGCGGCGCAGTCGGCGCACTGCTCGCCAGCACCGTCGGCGCACTCAATTGGCGCTGGCCCTTCTTCATCATCGCCGCCCTCGGCTTCCTCTTCGCCTTCCTCTACTTATTTACGCAAGAGCCGGTTAGGGGACAGGTCGAGCCGGAACTGACAAGCTTGTTTGCTGCCGGTAAACAATACGAACCGCGCATACAACGGCAGCATTTGCGCCTGTTGTTGCAGCAGCGCAGCAACCAACTTCTGCTGCTGCAAAGCTTTTTCATGGCCCTGGCCTATGGCTCCACCATTTGGATACCGCGTTGGGCGATTGCCCGCGTTCAGGCAGAGGGATTTGACCTGGAAACGGCGACGATTGTCGGCAATTTGTTTGTCACGTTGTTTGGCCTGGGCTATCTCTTTAGCATCCCCGCCGGACATTTGGGCGACCGTTGGCAGCAGCGCCGCGCAGACGGCCGTATCCGTCTGACAATCATCGGCCTACTTGGCTCCATCCCCTTTTTCACCATGCTTTACTTTATTCCGCTGCAAGGCATTGTCATTCCGGCCAATGCCAACATATTGGAAATGGCCTGGGCTGTCTTGGTCAACTCTGTCACCAATGGATGGGCGGCGCTCACGTTTATAGTTGCGCTCATTGGCCTGTCCTTTTATGCGTTTGATCAGCCTAATTGGGCAGCGCTGATAACGGCCGTTAATCTTCCCGAACATCGCGGCACGGTCATCGGCATGAGCCGCCTGGCACGCGCCATGGGCAACGCGCTCAGTGTTGGGCTGGCAGGCTTCTTGTTCACGAAATTGGCGGAAACGGCCGTTCCCCCTCTCAACTACGCCATTGGACTTGCCCTGTTCCAGGCATTGGTGCTGCCCGCCATTGGCTGCTACTGGCTTGCCCGCAAAGCCGTGCCCGCAGACATAGCCGCCGTGCAAAACACCCTGCGCCAACACGCGCAAACCCACCTTTAACGCCCCAGCAACAACCCCCATTCAGTTAGACAAATCGAGGAAAGGTTAAGAGGCTCTTCTCCGTCTTATAGTAGACAAACGTTCATCAGTCACGCTTGACGCAAAGCTGTGACACAGTGCGAAGTCAAAAACGATTTCGCAAGGGAGCTTCTTTCATGTTGACGCGAAAAAAGCAGTTAATTGGATTGATAATGGCGATTGTGCTCATCCTGGCAGCTCTGACCGGGCTGATCGGCGCACAGGAATCCCCGACCCCACCCACAGATCGGTCGATAGAGGCCATTGCCAGCAGCAGCAACTATATTCCCATTCAAGGACGCCTCAGCGATGCGGCAGGCAATTTGCTAGATGGCACCTATGATGTGACCTTCCGGCTCTATGGCTCAGGGAGCACCCTTCTCTGTGATGATGTAAAAAGCATCACTGTCGCGGATGGCCTCTTCAGCACCTACATGTACGCGGATGGCTGTCCCATTGACGGTCGCCAGCTCTATTTGGGAATTCAAGTTGGGGATGATCCAGAAATGACCCCACGCGCTTATGTGGACAATGTGCCATATGCCTGGAGTTTACGCCCAGGGGCCAAAATTAAGGAAAGCAGCAGCGGCAGCATCCTCACTGTACAAAATGATGGCAATGGCGTCGGGTTGGAAAGTGGCAGCACCAGCGGTGTCGCAATTAAAGCGACGGGAACGGGAATTATCCAAAGTACGGCCGTTTCCCATCTGTGGATTAGCGGCAATGGTGTACGGCCGTTTCACGGAAACGACAGCACCATCATCGACATGACCTCCACCGGCGGAGCCAGAATATACCGGGGCAGCAGCAGCGGCTACAAAAATGTCATGCTGCCCATTACCGTCCCCGGACAACTCTACGGGCAAGACGTCACCCTGACAGACCTGGACATTTATTGGGCAGGCAATACCGACTTCGACGCCATCACAGCCATGCTCATGCGTCGCCAAACAGGCGTTTGCACCACCTCACCTTGCTACGAAACAATTGTCAGCGACTTTGACGATCACGTCTGCGACCTTCCCAACAATCCAGAGGGCTGCGTGCTGCACTACGATCTGAGCAACAACAACATTCAGTCAGACGATGCGGGCATTCTCTACCTGACCCTTGAGCTTGCCTTTTCCGGCGAAACAACGTGGATCGACATCGGCGGCATCCGCCTGACAATGACGCACGATTAATCGGGAGGAATAACAATGAGAAAATACGCGCTTTTCCTCACGTTAATCATTTTACTGCTGCTGTCAGGCACACTCCTGGCAATGTCATCCGACAACTTTCGCCTGGATTGGTTCACACCATTGACCACAGCAGGAGGCGGGTCAACCGCTTCCACAAACTACGAGGCAAATTTCACCATCGGGCAAACGGTAATCGGCCGTACCAGCAGCACAAATTATCGGGCAGGGTTAGGCTATTGGGGTAATCCATCTCTCGCGGGATATTACTCCCTCTATTTACCCATCATTCGCAATTAATGGGGACAAAGGAACCGCGTTCTTACACAGGCACGCGGTTCCTTTTAGCAATCAACGATGCAGCGCCTGTGCGGCGACAAAAGAAAGACCTCGTTCTGTCAAGGCCCAGGCTGTTTGGTTGGTAGCGTCCACCTTATCCAGGAAGTTTTGTTCCAGATGATCCCAATCCCCCGCAGCAATGACTTCGCTTTTATCACGGAAATAATCGAGGATGTCTGACGGATGCGGCCGTTTCTGGTCAACTTCCGGATCACCACCCTCATGCTTTGCCGAAATATTCGCCACATGATCCGCCAGCACCCCCAACTCATCGCGGCGATTGTAAGGCTGGCGCACAATACTCTTCCACGTTTCGGTGATATGATGCTCAAAACGCACCACATCTTCAAAGCCCAACGCCTTGCGGAACTGCGCCGTAACTTCCATCGACTCGTTGTTTATTGAATTGCTCCAGTTAAACCCAATCAACGGCGATGTGCCATCCTCCCGCGCAAACAACTTGGCTCCCAACAACGTCCACAGCGCCGCATATGGGTTGTCATTGCCCATAAACACCGAAATCTTAAACTCAATATCCACTCCCAGCCGGTGCAGCAAATAACCCAACAGCACCGTGCCCGGATTGACATTCAACACCTGCTGCACACCGTAATGGGTGTAATAATACAAAAATTCATCGAGCCATTTCAGCGCGTGTGTGTTTGGCTGTCCAACGCCGCCAAAATAACCGGTAATCGTCTCCGGGCCACCCAGATGGATGTTTGAGCCGTCCGTGCCCTTTGTATCCAATGTTTCCACATAACTGGCGCCGACAATTTGCATGGCAGCCGCCACCGCTACCAGATCACCATCGGCTTCCTGTTCCTTCATTTTGCGCACGCGGATAAAACGGCCAGGCAGCAACGTGCGATATTCTACAGCCCGCCGCGCAGCCGCCATCAGCCAGGGGAAATATTGCAAAGAACTGACCTCTAGCGTCACGGCAAAATCATCGGCAAATGTCGTGCTGTCCGCCTTGCTGCCCAAAACGCGCCGCCGATACTCGTCCACACTGATAAATAAGTGGTCGTCTCTTGCCTGCATCAGCCAATGCAAATCTTCCAGATAATCGGGATGAGATGCCTCAACCTGCCGCAGTAAGTTGTCAAGCTGTCGCGCGGCGCGTGCTTTTTCGTTAATTTCTTCGGGCGTGCCGTATTTGGCAACCACCGCCAAAAAATCATCAACAACGCGCATATCTGGTTGCAGCAGCAGGTCGTTAATGGCATCCAAACGTGCATAGGGAATTTTTAATCGTTCACGCAGTTCAGTCGTCATGGGAAATGCTCCTTCGCAAATATCCTCCCGGAGGCTCGTCTCATGTGGCGAGCCTGCCATTGATAACCTCCGGGAGGTTGGTTTTCATTCATGGTGGTGCGCACCACGCATGTTGTCTCCCTCGAAAATGGCCTCCCGGAAGTTTATTTCAGGGAGATTGTGAGGATTGATCATTCGGGCTTTTGTCTCACCCAAGCAGTTTCAGCAGTTCGTTATAGGCATCCTCTTTCATGCCAAAATAATTTTTCGGTTCGGGAAACTCTTTCGCCTGCACTTCGGTCACATATTGCCGCAAGCCATTGAGAATCATTTCACCGGCATTACCGTAAACCTTGGCCATGCGCGGCGTAAATTTGGGGTAGAGGCCAAACAAATCGTGATAAATGAGTAATTGTCCATGCGCATCGGGGCCAGAGCCGAGGCTCATGATGATGCAATTTTCGGCGCGTTCGGTCGTGATCTGGCAAACACGGTCAGGCACAAGTTCAAGCAAAACGCCAACAGCGCCCGCTTCTTCAAGGATTTTGGCGTCTTCGATGATTTTGTGCGCCTGGAGGGCAGATTTGCCCTGGAGGCGAAAGCCGCCAAGGGCGCTGGCGCTTTGCGGCGTTAAGCCGAGATGACCAAAGGCGGGAATACCGGCAGCGGCAATGGCCGCGATGCGCGGGGCCATTTCGCGCCCCCCTTCGAGTTTGATGGCGTCACAGCCTGCTTCGGCCATGAAGCGACCGGCATTGAGAACGGCCGTTTCGTTGCTCGGTTGGTAGCTCATATAAGGCATATCGCCAATCAAAAACACATTGGGAGCACCCCGGCGCACCGCCTGCGTGTGCCGAATCATATCATTCATCGTCACCGGCAGCGTGCTATCGTACCCCAGCATCGTCATACCCAGGCTGTCGCCCACCAGGATCATGTCAATGCCTGCCTGCTCCTGGAAGTAGGCTGTCGGATAATCGTAACAAGTTAACCAGGTGATAGGTTCCCCATTTGCGATCTTGTCAAACAAAACGGGTAATGTAACTTTCTTACGCTCAGACATAGGTTCAGCTCCTTATTTATGTGGCTAAAAAGTGGGATTTTCCAACCCTTACAGTACGGGATTTTAGGGTATTCTCACAAGTGACAAACGTCGTGTTTGCATGATGACAGAGAGAATGATTCAGGAAAACGGCCGTTTCCACACCACACACAAAACCCACACAAAACAAAGATGAAATTGCCCACACGCTTCGGAAAAGATACACTACCTGCCCGTAAAACAACACATTTCATCAACGGTGGCCCACAGCCACCATTAAAGCAGGAATTCGCAAAGAGAGAAGTCATCTCGATTTCGCCAAACCCTGCGCTTGTGAAGGAAGAAATACCATGAACCAACGCGAAACATACACCGTCGAAATTGCTGGCCTCACCCGCCACCTGCCCCTCTTTGAAGTTGTCTCTGGCGTGCGCATCGCCATCTTCAACATGCTCGGCGACACCTTTGTCGTCAAAGCATCCGCCGCCGCCCTTGCCGAACGGCTGAAAGACACAGAAGCCCATGTTCTCGTCACGGCCGAAGCAAAAAGCATCCCCCTCATCTATGAAATGAGCGCCTTGATGGGCCTGCCTTACGTCGTCTTGCGCAAAAGCTACAAGAGCTACATGGGCAACGCGATCAGCGCCGAAACCAACTCAATCACCACCGGCAAACCACAAACGCTCTACCTCGACGAAAAAGATTTGGCCGCCGTGCAAGGCAAGAAGGTCGTTTTAGTCGATGATGTCGTCAGCACAGGCAGCACGTTGGAAGGCATGAAAACCGTCATGGACAGTGCCGGTGCTGTTGTCAATGCCATCGCCGCCGTTTTCACCGAAGGTGATGCCGACTGGTCAAGCGTTACCGCGCTGGCAAATTTGCCCGTTTTCACCGACTAAATCAGCATCGATCAATCGGTTAATATCGGTGATCGGTAATCTGTTATCGGTAATCCGGTTTCTCGAAAATTCGTTGGGTAACGAGTTGTGGAATTCGGATTATGGATATGGGTAATCATCCGTAATGGCTCAAATTTCGCCGGCGACCCTCTCCATTTTTCGCCATCTCTTCGCCTCAGTGGCCGAAGAGATGGGTGTTACTTTGGAGCGGGCAGCTTACAGCCCCAACATTAAGGAGCGGCTTGATTTTAGCTGTGCGCTGTTTTTAGGAAACGGCCGTCTCCTGGCCCAAGCCGCTCACATCCCCGTTCATTTGGGCGCGATGCCTGCCTCCGTGCAAGCCGCCATTCAACATTGTGCGCCATTTGCCCCTGGCGATGTCGTGATCGTCAACGACCCGTACCAGGGCGGCAACCATTTGCCAGACATCACACTCGTTTCGCCCGTTTTCGTCAGTTCGGCGCTGCCCGATTTCTTTGTCGCCAGCCGCGCCCACCACGCCGATGTGGGCGGCATGGCTCCCGGCTCCATGCCCCTTTCCACCGAGATTTACCAGGAAGGCATCATCATCCCGCCGATTAAATTGGTGGAAGAGGGCAAACGCAACAACGCCGTCTGGCAGTTGATTCTGCGCAATGTGCGCACGCCAGCCGAGCGCGAAGGGGATTTGGCGGCACAGCTTGCCGCCCATGCAACCGGCAGCAAACGGCTGGCGGGCATCATTGACCGCTACGGGCTGGAAGAGACCCTGTTGTATGCAAATGCGCTCATTGATTATGCGAACAAGTTGACGCGGGCGGCCATCCAGCAAATGCCAAACGGCCGTTTCACCTACACCGATTACCTGGACAACGATGGACACAGCAGCGAACCGCTGCCCATCACCGTCACCCTCACTATCCACGAAGATGCCATGACGGTCGATTTTAGCGGCACAGCCCCGGCCGTGCGGGGCAATCTCAACGCCGTGCCAGCCATTACCGAATCGGCCGTGGCTTACTGCGTGCGCTGCGTCGCTCTCGCTTTGCTGCACAGCGACTTGCCCATGAATCAGGGCGCATTTCTGCCCATCACCGTCACCATTCCGCCAGGATCGATGCTTGATCCGCAACCGCCACACGCTGTGGCCGCAGGCAATGTGGAGACTTCGCAGCGCATCGTTGACGTTGTTTTTGGCGCATTGGCGCAGGCACTGCCCAATGTTGTCCCTGCTGCCAGCCAGGGCACTATGAATAACCTCACGTTTGGCGGCAAAAACAGCCAAAATGGGCAGGTGTTTGCTTACTACGAAACGATAGGCGGCGGTGCCGGAGCCGGGCCAGCGGGCAGCGGCGCGTCCGGCGTTCATGTCCATATGAGCAACACGCTCAACACGCCAGTTGAAGCATTGGAATACAGCTTCCCCCTGCGCGTCCAGGCCTACAGCCTGCGGCATGGCTCCGGCGGTGCTGGTGAATATCAAGGCGGCGACGGGCTGGTGCGCAGTATCCAATTTCTGACGCCAGTAACAACCACCCTTACCAGCGAACGACGGACGCAAGGCCCCTACGGCTTGCAAGGCGGGCAGCCGGGACAGCCAGGCTTGAACAGCTTGATTCGTGACGGACAGGCACAGACATTACCGGGCAAAGTGACCATTGACCTGGAAACCGACGATATTTTACGGATTGAAACGCCGGGCGGCGGCGGTTGGGGCAAGAAAGAGAGCGTATGAAACAAGGACTTTTCTGTGTTTTTTGCATTATTGTGATGGTTTGGGTAAGCGGCTGCCAACCAGCAACGGCCGTTTCCATTACCCACCCCAGCGCAACGCCAACGGCCGTGGCAACCGTGCCACCAACCGCTACCAGCACATCGACATCGTCGGCGACCCTGCCACCGCCACCAACGTTTACGGCCGTTCCCAGCAGCACCCCCACCGCCATTCCCAGCGCCACCGCGACCATTGCCGCCACGGCAACGGCCGTGCCCTCGCCTACCCCCACCAGCGCCTGCGATTTGCGCATTCCCGGCGACGCTCTCGACACCGTTGTCACCTTGCAATACGGCATCAGCCGCGACTACGCCCCAGCCGATTTGGTGAGCCTCAATGATTACCTCCCCTATCGCGTGACCCAGGGTTATCCCATTGAAATCCGCCAGCCCGTTGTCGAACCGCTCGTGCAGATGATCGAAGACATGGAAGCGGCGGGTCTACATCCAGAAGTGCTCTCTGGGTATCGCAGCTACAGCGCCCAATCCATTGCCTGGGCCAAATGGAACGAGAAAAACCCGGAAACGGCCGCTATCGTCAGCGCCCCTCCCGGCCACAGCGAACACCAATTGGGCACCACGCTCGACTTTGGCTCGCCCGAACTGCCAGACCTCGTTGGCGAAGAAGACATCGAGTTTCACACTTACTTTTACATGACCAGTGAAGGGCAGTGGCTGCTGGCACATGCCCACGAATATGGGTTTACGCTCAGTTATCCGCGCGAAGCATTTGAGCTGACCGGTTTTTATTATGAACCCTGGCACTACCGCTACATCGGCGTGGAACTGGCAACGACGCTGCACGAACAAGGTCTGGCCTTCACCGCTTACCAATTAGCAAATTTCCCGGAGCCGTGCATTCCGTAAGGGGAGAATGTGGTAAAACGCATCACGTATTGTGTATTCCGTAAGGGATGGTTATTGATTGGAATGCTCTTGTTGGGTGGTTGTGCCGCA
The DNA here is from genome assembly GCA_020634315.1 of Ardenticatenaceae bacterium. Taxonomy (GTDB): domain Bacteria; phylum Chloroflexota; class Anaerolineae; order Promineifilales; family Promineifilaceae; genus JACSRF01. The sequence continues at coordinate 80,867 of JACKBV010000007.1, forward strand.
CCAACGGCCGTTTCCTCTGTCCCGCAACTGCCCCAGGCAGCAACACCCGCTACGCCTGTGCCCAGCACCAACACGCCGCGGCCGCTGCCGACAAATTTACCACCGGCGACCAGCACCCCCGTCCCGACCAGCACGCCCCTGCCCACGGCAACGGCCGTGCCGATCACCATCGCCATGCCGCCACAATGGGAAACGCGCATACGCACGGCGCTTGCCGACCCCGCCCTCGCCGCCTGGGCATGGCAAGTGCAGAGCGACTCCGCCCTCCCCGCCACCATGCGCCTGCAACCCGGCAATGATGGTCTGATCATCGGCCAGGAGCCGTTGGCACTGGCTGTGCCCTTTACGACTGCATGGGAAGTGGTCTCGTTAACGGAAGCCAATGAGATTGTGCAACACGGACACGCCCTTGTCACCGTGCTTCCCTGGTCTGAGATTGACCCGACGCAAAAAGCGCTGCGCGTAGACGGCCGTTTCCCTACCGATCCTGACTACCCGCTGCAACAAAACTGGACATTGACGGCTGCTCCGGGCACAGAACAAGCTGCCGCCGCACTCGCCGCCGTTTTACAAGCACAACCCTCTGCCGAGACCCTTGTCCATCTCGCCGCCGTTGGCGACTTAATGCTAGACCGTTCACTTGGCTATTACCTGGCACAAGACAACCTCGACTACCCTTTCACCCATGTGCGCGACCTGCTTGCCACAGCGGACATCACTGTGGGCAATTTGGAATGTGCGCTTGGCGACAGCGGCACGCCTACCGCCAAAAGCTATACCTTCCGCGCACCGCCGCAAGCCGCCGCCGCATTGGCCCTGGCTGGATTTGATGTGATCACATTGGCGAATAACCATGCTGGCGATTATGGCCTCGACGCGTTGATGCAGGGCGTGGACCTGCTGCATGCCGCTGGCCTTGCCACCATCGGTGCAGGTGCCAATGAAACGGCCGCTCACGCCCCGCACATCGTAACCATCAACGGTCTCACACTCGCTTTCCTCGGTTATGTGGATGTGCCGGTTGAAGCCATTGGCGGCTTTAACACGGCCAGTTGGACGGCCACAGCCAACACGCCCGGTCTGGCCTGGGCTGAACCTGCGCAAATTGAACGTGATGTAACGGCCGTTGCTCCCCAAGTTGACCACGTCATCGTCGTCTTGCACAGTGGCTACGAATACGTAGACAGCCCCAGCCCACCACAAGTTGCTGCCGCTCATGCCGCCATCGACGCTGGCGCAGCGCTTGTCATCGGTCATCATGCCCACATCTTACAAGGCATCGAATATTACAATGGCGGTGTCATCGTCTACGGCTTGGGCAACTTTGCCTTTGAGATCGATGGCCCTCCCGAAACCGCCATTCTCAACGTCTGGCTGGATCAAAACGGTGTCCGCCAGCTTGAACTATTGCCTGCCGTCATCCAATTTGGTGGGCAACCCCGCCCCGCCGAAGCATGGGAAGCACCGGCCATCCTCCAACGCGTCTACGCACTCACCAATGCACTCAATGCACCTTAACAACGATCCTGGCCTTTGCCCGTTAGGGGCTGCGTTTGCTGAGGTTACTGCTGCTCCTTTTTGCTACTGTCATTCTCGTTTAGATTGGTTGGCTACAATTACGCTGACAAATCAGCAAGAGCGGGAACTTTTCAAGGTGGTTTTCCGTCTTATAGGTGTTTGCAACATTAATTTGTATGGAGGTAGTTCCAAATGAAAAAAATGATCATGACCTGGATAGTTTTATTACTGGTGTTGGCGGCATGTGGTGCAGAAGAAACGGCCGTAACGGATACAAGCAGCGGCAGTGCAAGCGCAACGGCTACATCTGGCCCGGCACTACGCCCGGTGACACGAGAGGCGTCTGGTACCAGCGATACACCCACAAAAGAAGCGACGCCGGAAGCATCCAACGAAACGACAGACACAAATTCACAAGATGCCGAGCCAAATGCGGCAAACACAGTGGACATAGCTGGCATTCTGTTCCAGGTAATGGATAAAACAGAGATGGATGCAGCAGATGTTGCTCTGGTTTACCAACGGGCGGGCGGTTTGGCGGGCATTAGCGCCAACGAATATATGTGGACTTTTTACACAGATGGGCGCGTGATCAGCAGTGACGGCCGTTCCTGGGAAATTGCGCCAGAAGTCATTTCCAATCTGGTTGGCGACATGAAAAATTTGGGGTTCTTTGGTCTAGACGAAAATTACATCCCAGAAGATACTTGTTGTGACCGTGTTTTTTACGCCATCACTTTAAACACAGACGAACAGGCATACACCGTCTTCACTCTTGATGGAGTTGACATGCCATCGGCTCTCAGCAACAGCATTGATGAAATTAACGAACTGCTAGTTGATATATCAGAGTAAAAGGCAAAATAATGAAGCGCCCTGAATGAATCTATCATTCAGGGCGCTTTTTATTTGTCACGTGCTAGTAAAAGTAGATATTACTTAATCAGTAGTTTTACTAAAGGGTCCAATAACCGAACCAACTGGGATTTCATCTATTTCAGCGCTGGACTGAAAACTAAAATCGTCAACAAATAAACTACTTGGCAAGGAGCCATTTGTTACTACGCGAATTTGCAGAGTAACAGATTGTCCAGCATAACTTCCCAAATTAACAACCTTCTTAACCCAGCCACCTGTGTTTTGCGATGAGCACAAATCATATTGAGCAACGGTTGCGCCATTTACTCGAACAGAAGCCACATCAAAACCACAGCTATCGGCTGAGTCAATCCAATGATAATATGCCAAGTAAGAACCGCTGGCCGGGACAGGAACCTGTTGTTGGATAGTGCTCGTTTCATTATCGTCACCACCCAACCATGCTAGCCACGAACCACCATGGGCAGTCAAGCCCACTGGCAAGATGCTTGTAATTAAATCCCAACCATTTGAAGAAGATTCTGTCCAACCAATAGTACCACTTTCAAAGCCGGCATTTGTGAACGGGTTATCCACGGGTGGAGGAGTAACAATTGTCCCACCCAACGCCTTGAAAGCATCGATGATACCCGTACCACATATGGATGTGTTGCAATCGCTGCCACCAGGAAACGGCCGTGCCGTTGACTGTAACCGGGACAAAACCTGTGCGGGTGTATAAGCTGGATACTCAGCCAAAATCAAAGCAGCCACACCAGCCACATGCGGCGAAGCCATACTTGTTCCTTGATAGTAAACATAGGCATCAGCCACGGGGCCTTTCGTGCCGGTGTTCAAAGTGGACAACACACCATTGCTTTCGGTCGGCCATGTCTCACCACCAGGGGCACTCACTTCCACCACACTACCGTAATTGCTGTAAGAGGCACGTCCACCCGTGCGATCAGTCGCCGCTACGGTAATGACGTTGTTGCAACTTGCTGGAGAATAGCCAGCGGCATTGGCGTTGCTGTTACCCGCCGCCACAACAACAGTCACACCGGCATTGTAAACGGCCGTATACACAGCCTGTTCCGTGCTATCACAAGAACCTGCGCCACCCAGGCTTAAGTTAATCACGTCCGCTGGATTGGCATTATTAGGCACGCCACTCACAGAAAGACCAGCCGCCCAACGCACACCATCCAAAATGTCAGAGGTGTAACCACCACATTTGCCCAAAGCGCGGACTGGCAAAATACGCGCATTCCAATCAATACCACTCACACCGAGCGCATTGTTATTGGCCGCGCCAATGGTGCCAGCCACATGCGTGCCATGCCAGGAACTGTCTTGTGCCGGATACCCACTGCCACACTCATTAGCGGCTGTCCAGTCGCCAGGGTCTGCCGGGTTGGCGTCACGGCCGTTTCCATCATTCCCCACAAATGAGTCGTGGATAAAATCGTAGCCAGGCACCGTGCGCCCAGCCAGGTCTGCATGATTCAAAATGCCGGTATCCACAACGGCAACCACGACATTACTAGAACCTTGATTTATATCCCACGCATTCAGCAAGTTAATCCCCTCTGAAGAGCCGGGCACATAGTCATAATGCCACTGCTGTACTAACAAAGGATCATTAACCGAAGGGCGTGCAATAAATGGTAAATAGATATTTACACTGCCATCTAAATCCCAGGGGGTAACTGGAGATGATGGCTGTGGATCGTCAACAATCTGCAAGATGCGGTCTGGTTCAGCATAAACAACATCTTCTAACGAAGATAAGTTCGCGCTAATGTCCTCAACTTCTGCATAGTCAAGTCGCTCTGGCAGTTTGACAACATGCACCGTCTCAAACATCGGACGCACATATGCCAGGGTAACACCAGCCGTTTCACTAAGGGTCGCTAAACGGCCGTTTACATCCGGCACCAACAAAGCAGTCACATCAGCCGACTCTGAAAAGCGAATAATGATTTGATCTGTCGGTAGTGGACCGTCTAGCGCAACAGCGCGTGCTTCTTCCCGATAGGTTGCTGCAATGAAGAGCGCGATGAGGGAAACAATAAGCAAAAACAATCCTTTTTTCCGCATACTTAACCTCCAGGTCGTGCGCAAACAGGCACGACCCAACTAAAAATTTAAAGGCAACCGGGTACATGGTAAATTGTAACGGATGGGAAAAAGAGAAACAATCCCCTATCGATCAGGTTTTACCTGGACACTGTTTTGCAATACCTGCCGCAGCAAATGGCGCAATTGACGGTAAAGCTGTCAGGAAACGGCCGTTTCCGACCCCACAATCAAGGCTCGCGTGCCCTCATTGCACATTCGCAGCACCACCTCAGCCATATACTCCGGTGAATAAGGCATGTCATTCGTCACCCACCAACTCACCAAAGCAAACAAAGACCCCGCCGCGTGCATACTCAATAAAGTCGCCGGGAATGACAATTCAATATTTGCGGGCAGCTCTTCTTGCAATCGCGCTTCGCCATAAGCCGCTATATAACCAATAATGCGATGGATAATATAACCGGTGCCGCGCTCACTCAACAACGCCTTATAAAGAGGCGCATGTTCCGCCACATGGCGAAACGTCATCAATTCCGGCGTTTGATCCTCCCAAATTGGCTGCCCAGTAGCGAGGTCTTCAATGCTGGCAACCAATTCATCAAACTGCTCCTCAAGCGCCGCCACAAGCAATTCTTCCTTGCTACTATAATGCAAGTAAAAAGTCGCACGATTCAGATCCGCCTGCTCAGTAATATCCTGAATCGTGATGTTCTCATAATCTCGCTCGACTAACAGCGCCAATAAGGCCTCATTCAACAAACGTCGCGTGCGCAAAATGCGCCGGTCGACTTTTCGCTTCATCATCTATTCCTTCTTTTTATGCATGTCGTGCAATCACCTTCGCGCAAAAATAGACACCTGTCGCCTAATCAACATGCCCATTAAATTGGTGATTGACAACCCATCCCATATTTCGCTATTTTATTGACGATTCGCTGATTTAACAACATTGTGTTGATTAAGCGACAATAAACAGACAAAGAAAACGCTTGACAAAGGAAGTTCCATGACCCTCAAAACGATTCCAGAAATAAAGGGCAAACCCATTATTGGCAACATCGCTGAGTTTGCCGATGATCCAACTGTCACCCTCCTCGACATGGCACGTAAACACGGTGATATTGTGCAATTTCGTATGTTCGGGAATAAATTCATCCTCATTAGCAACCCCGACTACATACGCGAAGTGCTTGTCAGCAAAGTAGACCTATTTCCCAAAGCAGATCGCGACATAGAGTTACTGAGCCGGTTTCTGGGCAAAGGGCTGCTCAGCAGCAGCGGCGATCTGCACCGACATCAACGCAAATTGGCCCAGCCCGCCTTCCACATGCGGCGCATCAACGCCTATGCGGACACCATGACCAATTATGCCGCTTCCTTGCGCGACCAATGGCAGCCGGGCGAAACACACGACATGAGCGAAGAAATGATGACGCTGACCATGTTCATCGTCGCCAAAACGCTTTTCGACGCCGATAAAGATCAGATGACCGGGCTTGCGCAAACCGTAGGCGAAGCAGTTGGCAGCATTCAAACAATTACGGATGCCGAGTTCAATTTGCCGCTTGTGATTCCTGAATGGATGCCGACACGCAATAATCGAGAACGCAAACAGGCACGCAAAGTTTTATATGAAACAATTGACATGATGATTGCCGCACGCCGGGAAACGGCCGTTTCCGGGCAAATCGAAGATACCGGCGACCTCCTCTCCATGCTGCTGCTGTCACAAGACGAAGATGGCAATTTCATGCCCGACCACCAGGTACGCGACGAACTCGTCACCTTGTTTGTCGCCGGTCATGAAACCACATCCAACGCCCTCACCTGGACATGGTACCTGCTGGCAGAACATCCCGCAGTCGAAGCCAAACTGCACGCAGAACTGGATCGGGTACTTAACGGCCGTCTCCCCACCCTCGCCGATCTGAACGAACTGACCTACACAGAAATGGTCATCAAAGAGGCGTTACGCCTCTACCCGCCAGCCTGGTCACTCAGCGGGCGCCAAGCCACCACCGACACCAGCATTGGTGATTATTTCGTCGCGCAAAACAGCATTGTTTTCATTTCGCCCTTCGTCATGCACCGGCTGCCCCAATATTTTCCCGACCCAGAAGCGTTTATCCCAGAGCGTTTCACGCCAGAACAAGAAGCGGCCCTGCCGCGCTACACCTACCTCCCTTTTGGCGGCGGGCCACGCGTTTGTATTGGCAACTCTTTCGCTTTGATGGAGGCACGCCTGATTTTGGCGACGCTGGCACAACGTTACCGTTTCCGCCTGGCGCCAGACCAGGTTGTCGCACGCAACCCGCAAATCACCCTCTCCCCCAAATATGGGATGCACATGCGCTTGGAAGCACGGGAAACGGCCGTTACCGAGCCACACATCCCCGAAACGGCCGTTCCCACACCCTAAAACACGTATCTGTTCACATGCAACAAAAAAGCCCTGGCCGCTCAGCGACCAGGGCTTTTATTACACAAATATTCAGCAGCTTATTAACGGCCACCACGGTCGCGGTTGCCACCGCGATCACCGCCGCGTCCACCACGATCACCGCCGCGATCACCACCACGGTCACGATTGCCGCCGCGATCACCGCCGCGCCCGCCGCGATCACCACCGCGTCCGCCACGATCACCGCCGCGATCACCACCACGGTCACGATTGCCGCCGCGATTGCCACCACCCTTGCTGCCCATATCTTGCTCACGGGCTTCTTCGAGTGTCCAGCCTTCCATCACCGCACGGCGCGACAGGCGAACTTTGCCATCCCGGTCAACATCTGTGACCATGACCATCACCTCATCGCCCAACTGCACCGCATCTTCCACGCGGCGCAGCCGTTCCGGCGACATCTGCGAAATGTGAACCATGCCATCTGTTCCCGGCACAATCTCTACAAATGCGCCAAAGTCAGTGATACGCACCACTTTACCGGTGTAAATGCGGCCCGGTTCTGGCGACACAGTTAACGCCTCAATCTTGCGCACCGCTTCGTCAGCCTTCGCGCCATCTACGCCCGCAATGAAAATCGTGCCATCTTCTTGAATGTCAATGGACACCTCATAGCTTTCTTCCAGGCCACGAATGGTCGCCCCACCCTTACCGATGACGGCGCCAATCTTTTCCGGATCAATCTTGATCGTCAACATGCGCGGCGCATTGGCGTTCAACGCTTCGCGTGGCGCAGGAATCGTTGCCAGCATCGAATCGAGGATTTGTAAACGGCCGATCCGCGCCTGATCCAACGCTTGCGCCATCAAATCCTTCGACAAACCAGCAATCTTAATATCCATCTGCAAAGCAGTAATACCGTCAGAGGTACCGGCCACTTTGAAGTCCATGTCGCCCAAGTGGTCTTCCATGCCTTGAATGTCGGTCAGCACGGCAAATTTTTCGCCATCGCTCACCAAACCCATCGCCACACCGGCGACCGGGCGAATCAACGGCACACCGCAGTCCATCAACGCCAATGTAGTTGCACACACACTCGCCTGGCTGGTGCTGCCATTAGATGAAAGCACCTCAGAAACGACGCGAATAGCGTAGGGGAATTCTTCTTCCGGGGGAATCATTGGCGCAACTGCATTTTCCGCTAAAGCGCCGTGCCCAATCTCGCGCCGTTTTGGACCACGCATCGGCCAGGTTTCGCCAGTAGAGAATGGCGGGAAGTTGTAGTGATGCATAAAGCGGCGGCTTTCCTCTGGGGAAAGGCCATCCAGCTTTTGCGCTTCGCGCGGCGTGCCCAAAGCCACAATGGACAAAACCTGCGTCTGCCCACGACGGAACAAACCAGAACCATGTGCGCGTGGGCTGATGCCGACCTCCGAAGAAAGAGGACGAATGGTTGTGTAATCGCGGCCATCAGGGCGAACACCTTCGTACAAAATGCGGTTACGCACGGCCTTCTTCAACGCCGAGGCAATAACTTCGCGCACTGCCTTCAGGTCAGTCGTCGGGTCTTCTTCGATGAAGCTGTTGACAACCTCTTCGCGCAGCGCATCCATCGCTTCGTTACGCTCATCGCGCCCGGTGAATTCGACAACGATGTTCCGCACGCGGTCGCCGAGGCGATCCATCACACGCTGCACCAATGTCTCATCGACGACATCGAGCACAATGGGGGATTTTTCCTTGCCCACAGCGTTGCGCATCTCTTCCATCACATCAATCAATGGTTGCAGCGCCTTGTGACCAAACTCTAAGGCTTCCACCAACAGCGCTTCGCTCACTTCTTGTGCGCCAGCTTCTACCATGATGATCGCGTCACGCGTGCCTGCCAAACGCAAATCCAGTTTGCTGGCGGCCATTTCGGCAATGGTCGGGTCAACAACAAATTCATCATTGATATAGCCAACACGCACCGCGCCTACCGGCCCATTCCAGGGTGTATCGGAAATGGTGAGGGCGGCACTGGCGGCATTGACAGCCATGATGTCTAAATGATGCTCGCTGTCTGAAGAAAGCGTGGTGACGATGATTTGCACTTCGTTGCGCATGCCATCGGGGAATAACGGCCGTAACGGCCGATCTGCTAAACGTGCTGTCAAGACTGCTTCTGTAGTCGGCTTGCCTTCGCGCCGGTAAAAACCACCGGGGATACGGCCAGCCGCATACATTTTTTCTTCATACTCCACGCTTAAGGGGAAGAAATCCAACCCTTCGCGCACAGTTTTCGACATCGTTGCGGTCGCCAACAACATACAATCGCCGACGCGAATGGTAACGGCACCGCCAGCCTGCTCGGCCAGCTTGCCAGTGGCAAACGTCACTTCTTTGTTGCCCACTGTCGTTGAAAATTTATATTCAGGTAACATCTATTTTCTCCAAATTGAGTTTTGTTCGCTCAGCCTCAGGCACGAGATACGACAACACATTAATGCGAAACGCAGCAACGCGGTGCGTTGCTAATACAATGCGTTGGTTTATCAACGCGAGAGTGATTTGAGCGAAAATCTGGGGGCAAATAGGACTTAGGGACTGGGAAATGTGGCGGAAACGGCCGTTTTCGTCACATTTCCCAATTCCTAAACCATCCTTTGCCCAATTATAAAAAAGTGGCAAGTGGATGATGTCATCTGACAAACCGCTCATCCACTCGCCACATCCATCACCGCAGTTTAACGACGCAGCCCCAGGCGTTGAATCATCGCCCGATACCGTTCTGGGTCATTCTTGCGCAGGTAGCGCAGCATCCGACGGCGCTTCCCGACCAACTTCAATAATCCACGACGGGAGCTTTCGTCGTGCTTATGCTCCCGCAGGTGCTCCTGCAACTGCTTGATACGTGCGTCAAAGATTGCAATCTGGACTTCCGTCGAACCGGTGTCGCCCGGATGCTCTTCGAACTCTTTCATCAATTCGGCTTTCTCATCTACACTTAACGGCATTTCATATACCTCCGCAATATTAGTTTAGCCAACAGACCGCCGTGCCGATTACGTCGCGCCTTTCAGCCAGAGGAGAATTATAACGAAAACAAGGCACTTTGCCAAAATCATGCCCCTTGACCAGCGGTAAAGCAACGTTCTTACGAAGTGTTACCAGGCAGTTTATGATGATTAGCATCAACCATGATGACTTTTGTCACTAATTCCTTATCCCACATTGTGACATGATAGACGTATATCAATTGATTTCACAAGAACTCCCCGCTGAATAGTGATTGTGTGCAGCATAGCATAAATGATAACGATTTACTTCTTCTATGGTTTGGCGTTTTTCAGTCTGGGATTAGCGGCAAGCCTCCAACTCCGTCATGATGGCGATTTGCCATTACGCAAGCAAATACCTTGGCTGGCAGCATTTGGTATTGCCTATGCAATCAGTGCCTGGCTGGACATGTTCCAAACCTATGGAACAGACCCAGAACTCAATCAAGTTATCAATCTGCTGCGCATGATCCTTCAGCCAATCAGCGGCCTGCTGCTTTTAATTTTTGGCTGGGGTGTATTGACAAAGATTCTGCCCTTGCCGGGCTGGACACATCTCATCCCCGGCTTGCTCATTGTCCCGGTGGCGTTTGTCATTGCCTACGCCTCGACGACCTTTATCACCCCATCCCCTATTGAGATTCCCATTGACATTTGGTCACGTTACTTGCTCTATTTGCCCGGCAGTTTTATGGCCGGTATCGGTTTTTTGCGCCAATGGCATGAGCAAAAAAAGCGTGGCTATTCGGAGGTAGCCAGATTAATGCTGGCGACCGGGATCGCTTTTTTGTTTGAGGCCTTTGTCGTGGGCCTGGTTGTTCCGGCAGCGCCTTATGGGCCAGCGTCTTATTACAACTATAACCGCACTGTTTATGATGCCTTTACTGGCGACCAGGCGGTTTCTGATAAGCCATTCGGGTTGGTAAATTGGCTGGATTATGATCGGGTTTTGGAAACGACCGGTTTGCCGATTCAGTTCTGGCGAATGCTGTCGGCTATTGCTGTGACAGCTCTAGTGGTCACCGGGTTGGATGTTTTTGATGCGCTGCGCAAGCGACAGATGCAGCAATTGCAAAATGAGCGAGATCGGGCACAGCAGTCTGCCATTACTGCCCAGACCGCTGCTCGCCAAACGGCCGAAAATTGGACGGATGCGCTTATCAGTATCAGCCGACGCATTGCTGAGTTGAATGATGTGGATGATATTTTGCTGCATATTGTGGATAACGGCCGTAACCTGCTCCAGTCTAATTTCATGGGGCTGGCTCTCTTAAACGGTGCGTTACCAGACCTGGAATTAAAATGCTTCGCCAACGACAACCAAATTGGCATTGTCAATTCACCCATTAAAATCAAAAACCCTCTGATTTTAGATACCTTGCTGTACTCTAAATCCTACTGTTCCTCAGCCGACGATCCAGCGCACAGTCTGGAGGAGCTTTGTTTTTTTGTGGAACAATCGGCAAGAGCGGCTGCTATTGTCAGCCTCAATCTGGATGACAAGCCGATTGGCGCTTTGTGGATTGCCAGATATGAGGAGGGAGCTTACTCCGAAACTGATTTGATCTGGCTAGAATGTCTGGCGGATCAGGTGGTGATTGCTATCCAACATGGCTTGATGACCTCTCAACTGCAATCATTTTCTATTATTGAAGAGCGTGGACGGATTGCACGAGAAATGCACGACGGGTTGGCGCAGGTTTTGGGCTACTTGAATCTGCAAATCCAGACATTGGAAACATTGCTCAAGCGGGGCAAGCAAGATGCGTTACGCCTTGAACTGGAACAGATGCGCCAGGCTGTACAACTGGCACACGCGGATGTCCGCGAGAATATTCTTAGTTTGCGTACCACATTAGCCAACGAAAAGGGTCTGATTTCGGCTATTGATGAATATTTGAATGAGTTTGGTATTCAAACACAAATTGACACGCATTTTGAAAATGAGGTGAATGGCTCTCTCAATTTGGCCTCGCTCGCTGAAGTGCAGTTGGTTTGTATTTTGCAAGAGGCATTGACCAATGTGCGCAAACATGCCCAGGCTAATGTGGTGAATGTCCGCATTGCACAAAAGCAAAATGGTCACCAGTGTGAATACCTGCTAATGGAGGTCATTGACAATGGTGTCGGCTTTGTGACCAATGAGAATGGGAAGCGTAGTTTTGGGTTGCAAACCATGCACGAGCGAGCATTGGCGGTGGGCGGGGAATTGTCTGTCCGTTCAAATCCTGGCAATGGAACGCGAATTATGTGTCGTTTCCCCTGTTTGTCAGAGGAAAAGCTGAGAAGGCGTAATCAGGTGTTGCAATCATGACTTGTGACGCGGAAGTGTGCTATGAATGTTCGTGAATGGGCTTTGCCGGTTTATACGATTTTGATGCAAGTGGCGGTTGGGTCTATGCTTGGCCTGTGGTTGATTCGGACGGTGGCTATTCAACAATACGGCCGTTTCGTTACAGATCGCATCATTCGCATCCCCATCTTGGCCGTTCTTCTAACTGTTACTGCGGCCATTATCGGTTCCCACTTTCATTTAAGTCACCCTGTTTTTTCGCTGCTTGCCACCTTGAATTTGCGTTCGTCCTGGCTCAGCCGCGAGGTTCTTTTCACCATCTCGTTTTTTACCACCATTGGCAGTCTGTCTTATCTGCACTGGTTTACCGCTGGCTACCCACATTTGAAAACGGGGCTGGGTTGGCTGGCTATCGCGCTGGGCTTGCTGAGTGTTTACTCGATGTCGAAGATTTATCTGCTGCCGACGCATTCTTCGTGGAACTCGCCGCTGACGGTTATTTCTTTCATATTAACGGCCGTTATCTTGGGAGCAACGGCCGTTGCCGTGCTGCTGCTCATGGACTTAAAGGTGTGGGAAGAAGTGGCCGAACAAACGGAAACGGCCGTTCGCGAACAGCTCATCCGGCAATCATTTGTCTGGTTGGCGGGCGGGGCTTTGGTAACGGCCGTTATCAACCTCATCCTCAACCTGATCCTCATCCTGCACCTGAGCCAGGGCGACTTATCAGCACAAATCAGCTTCAGCCTCCTCCTAGGACTCTACCAACCCCTGTTCGGGCTGCGCTACATCGCGCTTTTCACCGGCGTCGGTTGGTTTAGCCTCACCGCATTGATCCTCTTCCGCAACGCAAAAACCCAACACGAGATCATCACCCCCATCTACCTATCCTGTTTACTGGTGCTAATCTCAGAAATTTTGGGTCGATTCTTATTTTATGCCACACATGTACGTACAGGTATATAAGGTCAACACACACGACACGGAGACAAACTGGCTTCGCAAAGGAAAACATCATGACAATCAAAATAGTCGTCGCTGACGATCACAAACTATTTCGCCAGGGATTAATCGGCCTTATGCGGGCGCACGACGATCTCGTCGAAGTAATCGGAGAAGCCTCTACCGGGCAGGAAGCCGTCCAGCTTGCACATCAACTCCAACCCGATGTCATCCTCATGGACATACAAATGCCAGACGGCGATGGCCTAAAAGCAACCCGCGAAATCCGCCAATCATTGCCCAATGTTGCCGTTGTCATGCTGACCGCCTCAGAATTGGACGAACATCTCTACGAAGCCGTGCGCCTGGGGGCAGCCGGCTATCTCCTGAAAGACCTGGATGCAGCTGAATTATTCGAGCTTTTAGTGGGCGTCACACGAAACGAGGTAGCCATGACACGCGCAATGGCTAGCCGACTCCTAAAAATCATGGTTAATGGCAACAACCAAAATGACGCAGACAACAAATTAACCGACCGTGAAATGGAAGTCCTACAGCTATTGGCGCAAGGGGCAAGCAACCCCCAAATAGCCGAAGATTTATTCATCACCATCAACACCGTCAAAACACACATCAGCCACATCCTGTCTAAACTTCAGGTAGAAAACCGTACGCAAGCGGCAGCTTACGCTGTACAAAAAGGAATTGTTCCCCCCGAATGATCTCCCCCCGCACAATATCACCCAATCGGGTGATAACAGACTCCTCCACCGCAGGATGTATATAAACCCTCCTGCGTGTATCCTGAATAGTACCTTTCCATCAAAATTGGGTTAATTGAACTCGAAGCTCCTGGGCAAAAGCAATCTTCCATTTGCCCAGGAGCAGTAGCTATTACAGGAGAAGGTTATTGCAACAATATTCAACACACTCTTTTCTTCAGGGAAGTTCAGATTTTCAGCTTATTTAGCATGGTCAAATTTTTGACAGTATCACGGAGGAGCATCACATGAGTGAAAACAATTTCCTCAACCAGGCCCTCGATAACACGGTTCTCAACCGACGCAGTTTTCTAAAATGGAGCGGCGTGTTGGGTGGAACGGCCGTGTTAGCTGGAGGGCTATCATATGGCTTTAAAGCAGCCGAAGCTGCCCAAGAAGCCGATACCGCCGAGGAAAAATGGGTCGCCGCCGCCTGCTGGCACAACTGTGGCGGACGGTGCCTCCTAAAAGCCCAAGTCGTTGACGGCGTCGTCACCAGAGTTAAAACAGACGACACCCACCCCGACAGCCCCGATTATCCACAGCAAAGAGGTTGTGTGCGCGGCCGTTCCCAGCGCATGCAAATCTTCGCCGCCGACCGCCTCAAATACCCCATGAAGCGTAAAAACTGGGAGCCAGGTGGCGGCGACAAAGAACTGCGTGGTCAGGATGAATGGGTGCGCATCAGTTGGGACGAAGCACTAGACATCGTTGCCAGCGAAATCAAAAGAATTGTCGAAAAACATGGCAACGAATCTATCTACGCCGTCGCCCCCACAGAAGTCCAGCGCACACTACGCCTCTATGGTGGTCACGCCACCGGCTGGGGCATGACATCCTGGGGCACATGGCCCGACACAACCAAAATTGTCGGTTCCTACGCCGTCAGCTATTCCAATACCGGCAACGACCGGATACGCTTGCGCAAATCAAAACTAATCATTATGTGGGGAGCCAATCCGGCCGTTAGCAGCAACGGCAGCCCTACCTACAACTATCTGCAAGCCAAAAAAGCAGGCGCTAAATTCATCTTCGTCGATCCCTACTACAACGAATCCGCCCAAGTTCTGGCCGACCAATGGATTCCCATCCGTCCGGCCACCGACCTGGCAATGCTCTTGGGCATGGCTTACGTCATGATTACCGAAGATGATCCAATCACCAACCCATTGATTGATTGGGACTTCCTCGACAAATGCACCGTTGGCTTTGATGCCGAACACATGGCAGAAGGCACTGATCCCAAAGAAAACTTCAAGGATTATGTGCTAGGCACATACGATGGCGTTCCCAAAACCCCCGAATGGGCGGCCGAACGCTGCGGCACGCCACCCGAACTGATTCGTCAGTTAGCCATCGAATACGCCATCACAAAGCCAACTATGGTCATTTGTGGTGGGGCAACCACGCGCATCCATCGTGGCTCTAGCACCTCACAGGCCTTCATCACATTGGCCTGCATGACAGGCAACATTGGCATTCCCGGTGCAGGCACAGGCCTAAGCTGCCATAACCGGGCTGGCAATGCAGGGCCATCCCTTGTCAGTGCCGGTGGTGCGGGGGTTCCTGGCATCGCCAACCCCATTAACACCAACATTAACTACAACGAAGCCTGGAACGCAACACTGGAAGGCAAATACATCGCTGCCAAGGATGATGTACGCGACATCAACGTGCAGATGATCTACCACGGTGGCTATCTCACACTAAACCAATGCACCGGTTTGACAAAAGGCATCGAAGCCCACCGCGCGGTAGAGTTTGTCGTCACTCAGGGTCATTTCTACAACACCGATGCCCGCTACTCTGATGTTGTTTTACCCATCACCACACAGTGGGAACGGTACGGCACGTTTACCAGTGGCAACCGTGAGGCATTGTTCTTCTCCAGCCAGGTCGTCGAACCTCTCTTTGAGACCAAAGACGACATGTGGGTGGCAGCAGAACTTGGCAAGCGTTTGGGATTAGATGTGAACGAAATTGATCCCGTGCCCTTGAACCAGCAAGTCTACAACCAACTGGCCGGGGCCAAAGTGATCATGGAAAACGGCGTCGATTACGAACCATTGGTAACGATTACCGCCCAAGATATTGCGGAAATGGGCGTTAAAGGTGAGCCACAGCAAGGGCGCATCAGTTACCAAGAATTCAAGGAAAAGGGCGTCTATCAGGTTCCGCGTTCGGCAAGTGACAACTTCGGCTTCACAGAATTCGAAAGTTTCCGCAACGATCCAGAAACATTTGCCAGAGAGACACCCAGCGGCAAGATTGAGATTCATTGCCAGACCTACGCCGACACAGTTGAAGGATACGGCTTCACACCCAAATCGCCGATTGCCACCTGGGATCATATCGAGGAAGGTATCGAAGACACCTATCAAGACTGGGATAAAAAGGTCAAAGGTGAGTATCCACTCCAGCTTTACACCATTCACTATAAACGGCGGAGTCACTCGATTCTGGATAACGTCCCCTGGCTCAGGGAATTCTTCCCACAAGAATTCATGATGAGTCCTGTTGATGCGGCCGAACGCGGTCTGCAAACGGGCGATGTTGTGCAGATCACCAGCCGCCACGGCACAGTTATTCGTCCTCTCTATGTAACGGAGAGAATGATCCCCGGTGTGACCACGCTCGGTGAAGGTGCCTGGGTCGAAATAGACGAAGCAACCGGTGTCGATAAGGCTGGCGCGACGAATATCCTCAATGGGCCAATTGCGACTGACCAGGGCAACCTTGGGTTTAACAGTTGTAACGTCCAGGTCAAAAAATATGATGGGCCAATTGATTTGAAGCCTGATGCTGACTGGCCCCAACGAATCATCTTTAAGGAGGCATAAGCAATGACAAAACAAATGGCCTTCTACTTTAATGCAAGTGCCTGCACTGATTGTAAAGCTTGCATGGCGGCTTGTAAGGACAAAAACGATCTGTCGGTGGGTATCAACTGGCGTCGTGTAATTAAGTATGGCGGCGGCCAATGGATACCCGATCCTGAAAACAAGGGGCTTTGGCATCCGAGCAATGTCTTCACCTATGCGATCTCGGCGGCTTGTATGCATTGCCAGAGACCGCTGTGTATGGCGAGCTGTCCGGTGGGCGGCATAACCAAGCGTGAGGATGGCATTGTCTTGATCAACCAGGACAGATGCATTGGCTGCCGGTACTGTGAATGGGCCTGCCCTTATGGCGCACCGCAATTCGACGAAGAAGCGGGCGTGATGACCAAATGCACGTTCTGTGTTGATTTGCTGGACAAAGGCCAGAAACCGGCTTGTGTTGATGCCTGTGTGATGCGTGCTTTAGATTTTGGTGAACTGGATGAACTGCGTGCCAAGTATGGTGATGTGGATGCCATTGAACCCTTACCGAAAGCAGACATTACCGAACCATCTCTGGTGATTACGCCTCATCGTGATGCGCAAGCTAGCGGAACGGGTACGGGCAGAATTATCAGTATGCCGGAGGAAATGTAAGATGGTACTTCGAGAATTCGCTTTAATCGCATTTACAATCCTGACGCAGATGTCAGTGGGCGCTTTCTTGGTACTGGGTCTGGTTCATTTTTTTGTAGCACGCAAGGCTGGAATGGAACAGGCTGATCGGATGAGTGATCGTGCTTTGTTGGCAATTGGACCAGTTATTGTTCTGGCAATGATCGCGTCTTTGTTCCATCTGGGCAATCCTATCAATGCGCCGAGGGCGGTGACGAATCTGGCTTCCTCCTGGTTGAGCCGCGAAGTTTTCTTCACGGTGATCTTTGTGGTGCTGGGCGGTGCCTTTGCGCTGATGCAGTGGCGTAAAATTTCGTCTTTTGCGGTGCGCAATGCGATTGCCTGGATTGCAACTTTGGTGGGTCTGGTTGACGTATTTAGCATGGCGCAAATCTATATGCTGGAAACACAGCCAGCCTGGAATAGTTGGGCGACGCCGGTTGCTTTCTATGCAACAGCGCTGCTGCTGGGTTTGTTGGCGGTTGGCGCGGCATTGGTGGCGAATTATGCCTATGTGCAGCGTCAGGAGCCTGAATGTGCGGAGATGCAATGTACGCTGCTGAGAGATACGGTGCGGTGGATTGCGTTAACGGCCGTTCTCGTTCTCGGCATTGAGCTTGTGGTGTCCCCCATCTACCTGGCCAGCCTTTCCGCCGGCGATGTCGCCGCGCAAGAAAGCGCACGGATCATGGTGCAAGATTACGGCGTTTTGTTCACATTGCGCCTGATCCTGGTATTTATCGGCGCTGGCGTTTTTGGCTTCTTCTTGTACCAAAATGCCATGAGTGCCGGGCGGGAAAAGATGATGGGCAACCTGATCTATGCCGCGTTTGCACTGGTACTGGTAGCTGAGGTGTTAGGGCGGTTCCTGTTCTACGCCACACAGGTACAAATCGGCATTTAGTTAACCTTTAGGAGGTGGCTGGCTCTTTTACAAGGTGTCAGCCACCTTATTCCCCTCATTTATCCGGGACAAACAGACCATGAAAACAGAGAAGTGGGGGTTCGTGGCTGTGATTTTGGCTATTGTTGTCCCCCTGGCAACGGCCGTTGCTGCCCAAATGTCTCCCCCTCTCACCCTCAACCAAGACCCGCCAACAGTCCCCATTGGGCGCACCGCGACAGACGAAGAATTGGCCCAGGCACAGGCTGAATGGGAACAATCGGCACACGCCGCCACTTACGATGACGGGATGGGCGCAAACACAACCTGCGCACGCTGCAAATCCCCCGCCAATTGGGATCCCATGCAAGATGCGGCTGCGCAAGAAGCGCTAGATTGCGGCTCTTGCAAACGCGTCCCTGGCGCACCTCGCCCTGAGTTGGCCTCTGGCGTGCCCGTCTCAGAAGCAGCGTGGCAGCATATCACCTGCGATATTTGCCATGTCCCGGTCGAGGACTCTTATTCGACATCGGTCGCTTTTTGGAACCAGGCTTTGGGGCAGTATGAGCCAGTCGAGACGGTGATGGATTTATGCGCCCATTGCCACGAAGGGCAGCATGGCTTTGAGGTTGTGGAAGAGCAAGAAGCATCTGTAATACACGCGGGTTGGGAATGTACGCGCTGTCACGGGGCGCATGGTGCGCCAGCGGCCTGCACGGATTGTCATGATCCAGACAGCGGCGCAGGCGCACCTGAACACGACCGCCATCCCAGTGTAAATTGCACGGCCTGTCACGATAACGGCCGTTTATCCATCTGGCAAGACCCCATCCCCAGCGCATTGCATTACGGTGAATACATCACGCGTCGTTTTGCACACACGCTTACCTCCTGGCCGTCACACAATTTGACAACAGAAATCAACTGTGTGCGCTGTCATCATCCATTGGAACCGCAATCATCCAGTGTTGTGCCGACGGTGAGTTGTGAGGCTTGCCACGAGCAAGGGGCAGCGCTGTTTTGGTGCGAATATTTTCAACGCAACCCTGATCCGAATGCGGAAACGGCCGTTTCCCCCACCACACCATAGATACCATCATGAAAAAGCATCCTTTCACTCAATACATCGGGCTACCTGGCTTGTTGCTGCTGGCAATAACGTTAATCGGCTGTCAACCGGACGTGGAAACGGCCGTTAGCGCCGCCGAACCAACCGCCGCCGCCGCGCCAGAGCCAACCGCTGCCGTCCAGGCTGAATATTGGACAGCCTGGGAAAGCAGCCCCCACGCCGACACCTACGCCCTGGAAAAAGGGCCAAACACCTACTGCGCTCGCTGCCATTCACCGCAAAACTGGGACATAGCGGCAAAAATTGATCCACCGCCAAACTGCGTCTCCTGCAAATTCGCCACCGAGCCAGAACCCCGCATCGCGCAAAGCAACACACTCGTTGCAGAGGAAGAATGGCAAGATATTGGCTGTGCCATTTGTCATCATGTGCAAGATGGCATTGCCGACTCCGCAATCGCCTGGCTGGACATCACCACCAACTACTATGAAACGGTCGCCTCGTCCACCGAGTTGTGTGAAAAATGCCACACCGACACAGAAACCTTGCGCCACAGCCGCGACATCAGCGGCGGTGCCCATGCCGATTTCACCTGCACCGACTGCCATGATGCCCACACAACCGCCGCCAGTTGTACGACCGGTGGCTGCCATACCGACTTCACCACGCGTTACCCGGTGATCATCCCGGAACATGAAGATCAAGTTGACGCGGAAGAGTGTACGCAATGCCATTCCAGCGTGGCCGACATTCACATGAATATTCTCGACGAAACGCCCGTGGCTTGCATGGATTGCCATCAACTTTTGATGGGCGAATATGCCCAGGTTCGCTACCAAAGCGCACACAGCAATCTGCACGCAGTTGTGACGTGTGTCGCTTGCCACGATGGTGCGGCATTAGAGGTTGGCCCGCTGCCAAATGAAGGGCAATGGGTCACTTTCCGCACCACGTCTTTGCTGGGACGCGAGACAACGGCTCCCTATCAATCACATGTCGTGCAGCGTGAAGTGGATTGTGTACGCTGCCACTATCCCGATAATCTGTGGGGTCTGACAACGGACACCGGGGCGCTGCCAGATACGAGCAATGGCGAGTAAACGACGACGCGCGAAACGCATCTTGTGGCTGGTATGCCTGCTGACGGCGGTGATGAACGGCCGTATCTCCCCCACTGCCGCCCAAGATGACCCTTTCGCCGTCCATCTGGAATGGCCCAACGAAGGCGAAACATTCTACGCCGGGCCAACCTCGCTGCTCTACAGCATCCCCATCAAGGGCTGGGTCGATGCCGCAGGGCACGACCCGGCAGCGATCACCCTGTACCTGGACATAGTACAAGGTGACGCAGTAGTCGATGAGCTGACCGGGCTGGTGCAGCCAGACGGCACATTTGAGTTGATCGTGACGGTGAACCCCGATGGCTCCGATGGCAAATTCCCGGCGGAACATTTGACCTGTGGCTATTACTGCCATTTGCCCGGCAATTTAAATTTGCCGGGTGGCCCAATCACGGTGCGCGTAACGGCCGTTACGCCCGACAACGAACAAGCGCAAACCGAACGCCACATCACCGTTGACCGCTCCGTGTACACGGCCGTTCCCATCACCGTGCTCCTCGCCGACAATCTGGAACAACCCGTGGCCGGCGTCAAAGTGAATGCATCCACCTGGCTGTACATGTGGCGCAGCCGCAGCTTTAGCGGTGCCAGCGATGCCCAGGGGCGGGCATTAATTCGGACAGAAGCGCTGACAGCAGCCCCCACAGCCTACACATTTCGCGTCGAACCCACAGTTGTGGATGGTATTCTTTATGAAGGCGTGACAACGGCCGATTTGACTTTAGCGCCAGGGGAAACGGCCGTTTCCACGCCGCTCACCCTAACCGTAAAAGCCCATACCGGGCAAATTGCGGGAACCATTTCCGGGGCAAACACACCCGCTGCGCTGCCGATCTGGGCCATTCGCCTGCCGTCAGGCGAAAGTTACCAGACCGTAACGGACGAAGACTCTTTTGCATTTGTGCCGCTGCCCATTGATCAATACTTGTTGGCGGTGGACAACGCCGCCCTGGCAGCAGGTGGGCTGTCTGGCGAGAGTCAGGCAGTAGATTTGTTTGCCGCTTATGAGGCGACGGCGCAGATTTCGCTGGTCGCGACAAGTGGGCTGGTGCTAAACGGCCGTATCCAAAGCGCAAACGGCTCCCCCATCCCCTTTGCCTGGGTGACGCCGGAACAAGTTGGCGCAACCAGGGCCGTTCTCCCCGATTCGGGCACATACACCCTGGCAGAACTGCCGCAAAAATCAATCTCCCTCGTTGCCAATGCCCCCGGCTATTACAGCCAGGCCAAACGAGTTGACCTGACCTCAGGCGCCGTGCCCGATGTTGAGATCACGCTGACCGCCCAACCGGGAACGCGCAGCGTAACCTGGGGCAGCGGCTCCGTCATTGTCCCGGCGGAGAGTCTGGTTGACCTCACCGCAACCAAGATTGTGCTGGAGAATGGCTGGTTGTGGGGGCAAGGTGACAGCGCACAGCCAATAATCATCAGCACGCCAACGGCCGAAATTTCATTGTCCAGCGGCGAGTTTGCCCTGGAGTATTTACCGGGGAAGCGTGCCTGGTTGTATCTGCTAAACGGCCGTGCCGCAGTTCGTACCAGCGACACAACCCTCTTGCTGCAATCCGGGCAAATGGTCAATTTATTCAATGATGCTGGCTTGCAAGCCGTTCCTCTGCAAGCAGTGGTCATCTCTGCTTTGCGTGCCGATCAATCCTCGCCGCTGTCCTTGATTTGGGAACCAACGCTGAAAGCGCGTATCCGCGACCAAATAGCCCGTGTTGGCATCAACACCGCGCAAGTCATTACGTTTATCACCTATTTTTTAGTGCTATCTTCTCTATTCATCATCCCCTTTGTCGGTTTATACTGGTGGTGGAAAAGTAAAATCCATCTGGCAAGACCTTGAAGAATACGTGGGAGCAACTGATCATGACAATGGTAGAAAAACAAACAAACGCCTTATGGCAAACACAGTTAACCGGAGAGATACTGCTCTTTAGTTTATTGGGAAAAATTCTTTATCAAATACCAGACAAGGAATGGCTGCAACCTTTGCTGGACAATGAGGTTTTTACAGAAGCGCCTTTCGCCGAGGCACACCCTGATGTTTTGAAAGGGCTGGCGCTGCTGCAACAATGGGGACGCGCATATCAGCAAAACGGCCGTTCCCACGACCTGTTTAAAGACCTGCAAGTTGATTACACCAACTTATTCACCGGCATGAGAAAACTCCCCGTTTCTCCCTGGGAATCCGTCTACTTCAATGATGAGCGGCTCGTGTTTCAGGCACAAACGATGGATGTCCGCGCCTGGTATCGGCGGTACGGGTTAGAAGTACGCCAATTGCATCAAGAGCCGGACGATCACATCGGGTTAGAGTTGATGTTCGTCGCCCATCTGGCGCAGCTTGCTCTGGCGGCCCTGGAAGCAAACAACGAGCCAGAATTTGAGCAAGCGTTAACAGCGCAGCGCGGTTTCCTGTCCAAACATCTGCTTTTGTGGTCGCCGCTCTGGTGCGAGCAAATGTTGGAATACGCCCAAACAGATTTCTATCGTGGGCTAACCCTGATCATTCGCGGCGCACTGGCTGAATTAAGCCGCATCCTGCAACTGTCGCTGCCAGAGGGCAAGTAAACGTGAATCTACTCGCACTGGCCGAACGTTGGGGAGAAGCGCTGACGAGCAAGCCTTTTGGCTTTGCGGCAGACCGCTGCTTGCACACCAAAGATAAATTCGCCACCTGCACAGCCTGTTACGACATCTGTCCAGTCAATGCCATCCAGCCCGGAAAACCGCCAACATTCGTCAGTGAGAATTGCCAGACATGCCGCGCCTGCCTTGCCGTTTGCCCGGTGAATGCGTTCACGGCCGATGACGAGGCACAAGCGCTGCTAAATTGTGCCAAACAGCTGGATGTGCAAACATGCGAGATTGTCTGCGGGCTGAACCCTGATGCTGCGGTGGGAAGTCCGGCGGCGGCAACGGCCGTTCGCGTGCGCGGCTGTCTGGCCGGATTAAGTGCCGACACGTATCTGGCGCTGGTTGGGCAAGGCATCACAAAAGCCATTGTGCGCCTGGATGCCTGCGCCGATTGTCCCTGGGGCAGCCTGCAAACCCAGGTAGAAACACAGGTGCAACAAGCGCAAGATTTACTGGCAGCATGGGGCCGAGCCGAGACGATAACTTGCCAGCACAAAGCGGCCGATAGTTACCGTAAACGGCCGCTTTTCAATGCCAGCTCTCCACCCGTATCACGCCGCGAGCTGTTTCGTTGGCGAGAAGCTGAAGAAAAACCAACGACAGAGCCGGATAGAGTCGTGAATCCGCACCCCTTTCAAAAGCGTCTGCGCTTTTTGCAAGGCGTGCGCCAACTGGCGCTGCTCGCAGCAATGGAAGCAGATGCATCCTTGAGCGGGTGGGGTTTTGCCCTGGCTGACGTCAATGATGAATGTACAGCTTGCGGCGTCTGTGCGCGTACTTGCCCCACCGGCGCGTTGCAATTGGAAACGGCCGTATCCACCTACAAACTAACCTTTTCCCCCCAAATTTGCATTGCCTGCGACATATGCGCACACGTTTGTGCGCCACAGGCGATCACGCTGATCCACGATCCAACCTTTGCCCAGGTTTTTGACGCGGCGACAGAGCAAATTGTGCAAGCGGGCAGCCTGCAAACATGCAGCAAATGTCACGCACGCTTTGCCGCCCACAGCGAAACACAACTTTGCCCAATATGCACCTTTCGGCGGCAAAACCCCTTTGGCTCAGCAATGCCCCCCGGTTTTGCCGCCAGCCAGGCGAACCTGCCACAAGCAGGAAGGAAATCGTCATGATTGTTGACATCACCAACGAGACACTTAAGCAAATAAAAAATCCACGCCTGGCTGATTATGCCGCCATTTACTTACGCATTTTCGATGATTTCATGCAGCAGGTCGCGGCTTCTGGCATTGCAGTAGACAGCGAAGATTACAGCGAAGAAACAGCAAAGCGCATTGCCCGTTTGCAGCAAAAAGGGGCCATTCTGCGCAATAGCGACCGCAGCATTTACATCAATGCCATCTCGCCAGCCTGTGTTGCCTGCCAAAAAGGGATTGGCAGCGCCACTTTCTTTACCTCTTTGCAATGCCATCGCCATTGCTACTACTGCTTCAACCCCAATCAGGTCGATTACGAGTATTTTCAACAGAATAAGCGCACTCCGGCACAAGAATTGGTCCAGATTCAGGCGGCAGGCCAGCGCGTCGATTATCTCGCGTTAACCGGCGGCGAGCCGCTTTTGCATAAGGTGGAGGCGACGCAATTTTTCCAGACCGCCAGCGATACATTTCCACAAGCGCACACGCGCCTCTACACGACGGGCGATCACGCCAACGAAGAGACGTTGCAGCAGCTGCAAGCGGCGGGGCTGGAGGAAATTCGCTTTTCGATTCGTATGCATGACCTGGCAAAGGGGCATCGGCTGACGTTTGAACGAATTGCGCTGGCGAAACAGTATATTCCCACGGTGATGGTGGAAATGCCGATTTTACCGGGCACGCTGGCTGAAATGAAAGCGGTTTTGCTAGAACTGGAAGCGCTAGACATTCACAGCATCAATTTGCTTGAATTTTGCTACCCGTTTACGAATCCGCAATCATTTAATGAACGAGCATTTAGGGTCAAGAAACGGCCGTTTCACATCCTCTACAACTATTGGTATGCGGGCGGCGTTCCCATCGCGCAAAGCGAATTGGTTTGCCTCGATTTACTGGAATTTGCGCTGGAGCAAAAGCTGACCATTGGCGTTCACTACTGTTCACTGGAAAACAAATTGACCGGGCAAAACTACCAACAAAATTACGGCCGTTCCTTACCCCCAACACTCTACTTTTCAGACAAAGATTATCTCCTGAAAAGCGCAAAAGTGTTTGGCAAAGATATTGCCAAAGTCCTCAACGTCTTCAACCGCAGCGGCTATCGGGATTATCAACGCAATCGGGAACATCGTTACTTGGAATTTCACATCGATCAGATTCAACACCTAACCGACCTGGACATCGAAATTGGCATCTCCACCAGCACCCAAGAGATGCGCCAACATGATTTAGTCATCCGCGAATTAAAAGTTGATCTAACCCGTCCACAGTTGTTCGACGCGACCAGAGACATCTAACAGCGGCATTTAGGAATTGGCCGCACGAAGTCGATCTAAAAGACAGCATACCGCTTTGTGCAGCCCCAAATCGCCGCGCTTCATTCTCCCGCCCCGGCTCAGACAGTCGCGCCTTTAATCGTCCCCATGGTCATCTTCGTGGTCATCGCCACCATCATCTGAGCCATCATCACCGTCGTCACCGTCATCGTGGTCATCGCCGCCATCATCGCCGCCGCTGTTTGAGCCATCATCACCAGAGCCGCTGCCACTGTTATCGTCCCCACCATCATTGCCGCTGCTGCCGCCATCATCGCCGCTTTGACCGCCGCCGTCGTCGCCTGAACCAGACCCACTGTTGTCATCGCCCGAATCAGAACCACTGTGGTCATCGCCACCACTGTCCCCGCCGTTGTCATCATCGTCACCAACGGCAGGCGGGGTATTGTGGCTGTCATCATCCTCGTCAGCCGGTTCCGGCGTCAGGCCATCTTCAACCTCATCATGCTCAATGGGCGTCGATGTTATGGTCGGTGGCGGCGTGCGCTCCACAGTTGGCGATGGGGTATGGGTGGGAACGGCCGTTTCCGTTGCCGTGCCCGTCGCTAAAGGCGTATTTGTCACAGTCGGCGTCGGCGGCACACCTGCATCAAGCACCTCTATAGCCGTCGCCACAAACGTATTGCTGCGCGTCAGGCCATGCACCAACACCCGGCTGCCCACATTCGCCTGCCCCGTAATGGCCGTCGTTGCATCCACAACCACATCCAAACCACACACATGCCATATCTGCACATCAATTGTGACAACCAACCCTTCACAGGTAGCCTCACGCTCTCGCCCCAAATCCAGCAGCGCCTTAATCTCCAGCGCCCGCTCATCCTGAAACTGTTCACGCAAAGCATCGGCCGTCAATTCATCACGCGTCAGCGCCAACTGCAAATTTTCACGAGTCAGTTTCACCGGATACAAAACATCACCCGGTAATGCCGCCGCCGACGCCTCAAAAGTCGTAATTGTCCCCACAAACAACAGCACAAACAGGGACAGCCCTACTACCAACCGCCGCCACCAGACAATTCGCTGCTGTGGACGCCGCTGCACCTGGCGCATGGCATCCGCATGAGCCAGAAACAATTCGCGCGAAGCATCCTGCGCCCCCGGCGTCGGTTCTTGCGACAAACTGGTCAACTCCGTTGCCATACGCAAAATCGGCTGAATATCAGCGGCATACTCTGGATAGCGTGCCAAAATATCGGCAACAGACATGCCCATTTCCAAATCATCCAGGCATTGAATGAGGATCGCCTCTTTCATTTCTTCATTCATAAGGCACCCTCTCCTGGAGCAAGTCGATGGGCTAACGCGGCAATTGCGCGTAATTGAAGCTGTTTCACTGCCCCTTCACTCTTCCCAATAGTCTGTGCAACCTCACGCACCCGCATCCCAAAACCATACCGCAAAGCCAAAACACGCTGCTGCTCCTCTGTCAGCTCTTGCAAAGCACTGCGCAGCTCTTCGACACGCATTTTTTGGCCCACGCGCTCATCAAGGGATGAACGATCATCTGCAATCATGTCTGTTAATTCCACCTCTTGGGCACGTGCTTGTTGGCGATAATGGTCACTCACCACACGCGAGGCAACGCCAAAAAGCCAACCACGCAACGTATTTTGGGGAGCCGACTTCTCGCGCAGTGCGCTCAAAAGCCGCGTGAACACTTCACTGGTCAAATCCTCGGCCAGTTTATGGTCACTTACCCGAAAATTGATATAGCGGTAGATTGACCGATAATATTGATCATGAACCTGGGATAGGGCATCCCCATCCAGTGCCCGCGCACGGGCCAGTAATGTCAACTCATCTTGCACGATCAGGTTATGCTCCCTGGCTGCTTACAGAGACAAAGAATTTAGAAACCAAGCAATCTCCAATTTCTAATCGCCAATTTCTTGCTGTAAAATATCATCACAGACTCTTGTTACATTCTATCTCTTGAATCTTTGTCAGCAAACCATTGATAATTGTTTCAACATTACTTGACTTCAACATCATGAGCAAATCCTTTTTTCGGCCTTTTTCTCTACCTGCCTAACAAGTCGCTGGCAACGCGAAAAAGTTACGGTTCCAGCAAATTTTCCTCATGCCATAACTTCCTGGCATGATTTTGCGACTTACTATGTGACAAAGCATGAGGGCCTGTATGAATCTGAATCAACCGGTAACACAACGCAATAAACATTATGAACTTGAGATTTCCTTTCTGATCATCATTGTGTTGAGCGGCATCTATATCGCCTATGACATCCTGGCTGAACCTCGTGGCAGCCATCCTTTTGGACATTGGCTGGGAATCATCGGCACCATATTGATGGTGATGACAGAAATGCTATATAGCTTGCGCAAGCGGACACGGCTGCTCAATTGGGCCGGGCCAATGCGGCGCTGGCTGTCATTTCATATCATCACCGGCCTCGTTGGGCCATTTTTGGTGCTGATGCACACAGGGTTACAGTTTCGTGGCCTGGCCGGTGTGACGTTTGGATTAACGGTGCTGGTTGTGGGCAGCGGGTTTATCGGCCGTTATCTGTATACCGCTTTGCAGCAGCAAGTAGGCGTGCGTGCGCGTTCTTCCCAGGCTTTGGCCGCAGAGATGGCGCAGGCACAAGCTTTTTTGCAGCAAATGGAAGCAGACAAGCCGGATCAGGTGCGGCAAATTGCCACGCGCTTGCAGCAGCAAATAAATCGCGACAGTCGCTGGGGGCAATGGCGTTACCGGCAGGGACTGCGCCGCGAATTGCGCCGCCTGGAAGAGCGGGAAGCCGCACAGCAGCGCCAATTGGCGCAATGGCAGCGCCAACAAGCTAAATTGGAACGGCAAATGGATCAATTGGGGCAAACTCGCCAGATGTTTCAGTTGTGGCATACGGTACATATTCCTATTGGGGTGACGCTGTTTGTGGCAACGGCCGTTCACATTCTCGCCGCCTTCTACTTCCGCGCAGGACTGTTCAAGTGAAACAACAACGACTCATCGAACGACACCATCCCTTGTTTTCTCCGGTAGCACTGGTCTCCACCCTGCTGCTGCTCATTTTGTTGGGCATCGCCTTGTGGCAGACAGGCGGACGCGCCTTTAGTCCTGGCAAGTTATCGGCCGTTTCCGTCAGCCAGCAGCAAAGCGGCGGTTTTCCCGACCATGCCGCCTTTGCCGACGACTGCACCCAGTGCCACACGGCATTTACCGGCATCGAAGCCGCAGGCTGCGAAAGCTGCCACACCACCATCGCCACACAACGCCAGGAGCAGAGCGGGCTGCACGGCCGTATCAATGCCACCGACTGCGCCGCCTGCCACAAAGAACATCGCGGCCCTGAATACGACCTTTTCCACGCCGCCTTCGACCATTTCAGCAACGAACATCACGCCGCCCTATTCCTATTAGATGGCGCACACGTGGACCTGCAATGCCTGGATTGCCACGAAAACGACCGCTTTATCGGCACAGACAGCACATGCGCCGCCTGTCATGCGGAACCCACGCTGCATCAAGGTTTGTTCGGCACAGATTGCGCGGCCTGCCACACCTCGGCCGGCTGGCGACCGGCACGGCTGGCGCGGCACACCTTCCCCCTTGATCATGGCGGGGAAGGCGAAATTGCCTGTGCCACCTGTCACACCGATAACTTGACCGCCTACAGCTGCGATGCCTGCCATGCCCCCGCAGAAATGGCGGACGAACATGACGAATTAAACATCACGCCCGCTGAACTCAACGCCTGCACGGCTTGTCATCCGACCGGCTTAGAAGAGGAAGCGGAAGACAGAAATTCATAACGGCATACGGAAAAATCTATGTTGCGCAAAGTAAAGCAATTATTTAGTACACCAGTAACAGCAAATGAACCACAAAAGGTGGATTTGGGCCGGGTCACGGCCGATGGAACGCGCTGCGTGCAGTGCGGCATTTGCGGCTACAACTGCCCGGTTGGCATTCCCGTGCGCGACTATGCGCGGCAAGGGCTGCCCGTCACCGATGCCTCCTGCATTACGTGTGGACAATGTATTAATGTGTGTCCGCGCGGCACGCTGCGCTGGGAAAAGGCAGCGCTGCTGGCCGCGCCGACAGCGGAAACCAATGAGCGCTTGACGCCCGGCGGCCAACATCTGATCAGCTACGGTTAATGGGGAAACGATGACACAACTACACTACCTCATTATTGGCAATGGCGCGGCTGGCGTAACCGCCGCTGAAACAATTCGCGCCCATGACCTAAACGGCCGTATCACCATCGTCACCGCCGAACCTTACCCCATGTATTCGCGGCCTGGGCTGGCTTACGTCATTTTGCAAGAAATTCCACCGGAGCAGATTATGGCGCGGCAGCCTCAATGGTATGCCCAACAGCGCATTGAGTTGGTTTACGGCCGTGCCACTTCTCTGAATGTACAGCAGCAAAGTGTCGCGTTGGAAAACGGCCGTATCCTCCATTACGACCGCCTCCTCATCGCCACCGGCGCACGCGCCGTCCCCCCGCCCTATGCCGGCGCAGACCTGGATGGCGTCGTCTACCTGGACACACTCGACGGCACCAAACACCTGCTCAAAAAAGCACGCCGCGCCAAACGCGCCGTCGTCATCGGCGGCGGCATCACCGCCATGGAATTGGCCGAAGGATTGGCGCACCAGGGAGTAGACACGCATTACTTTTTGCGCCGCGACCGCCTGTGGAGCCAGGTTTTCAACGAAACGGAAGCCGCCCTCGTTGCCGACAAAATGCGGCATCACGGCATCACCATTCATTTGCACACAGAAGCGGCCGAAATTTTAGGCGACCGGCGTGGCCGCGTGCGCGGTGTGCGCTTGCAAAATGGCGACGAGTTTCGCTGCGATCTGGTTGGTGTTGCCATTGGCGTCAGGCCACAACTTGAACTGGTTGAAGCCACACCAATCCAGACAGACCGCGCCATTTTGGTTGACGAAACGCTGCGCAGTTCCGCGCCCAATGTCTTTGCTGCTGGCGATTGTGCCCAGGTTTATGACCGCTGGAGCGCGAAATACATGGTTGACATCCTCTGGCCGAGTGCCATTGCTGAAGGACGCACCGCCGCGCTTAACATGGTGGGCAAAGAGACACTTTACCGCAAAGGCACCCCTTTTAACGCCTGTCTGCTCTTTGGGCTGCACATCACCGTTATCGGGCAAATCAACCCTCGCCCAGATGAGGTGGACAATGTGGCGGTGGTGCAGAAACGGCCGTTATCACGCGGCGCATCCGAAGTCTGGTTCACCTTCCCACGTACCTACCAAAGCGCCTGGTCAGGCTCCGGCCCCAACACATTGCGCCTCGTCATTGGTGACAACCATATTGTCGGCGCACTGATCATCGGCGAACAAAGCCTCGCCGACACCTTGCGCGATTTAATTGAGCGTGAAGTCAACGCCACACCCTTGCTGCCTTATTTGCAAGCCGATCCGCAAACCTTGCGACAAAAAATCCTCGCATTAGGGCAGCGTCAGGAGGGCATATGAAACGTTTTACAATTTTCCTGACCGCATTTTTATTGGTTGCCTTGATTATCTTGGGCGCAATACGCGCACGGCAGCAGGCGGCGTTCTCCGCGCAGCCAGAGAGCATCGACCAACTGCTGGCGCTGGTTGCGGCCGATGGCGCACCGGACGGGCAGTTAGCCGACGCCCAGCCAATCCCCTTCCCCAACAGTGCCGCCGCCCAGGTCGCACACGAAACCTTCTTCCCCCTCAGCGGCGGCCATGACCTCGACTGCACCACCTGCCATGCCGATGGTGACTATCAAGGAATACCGGCCACCTGCTACGACTGCCATGTGTCCGACGATCCGCACAACGGCGCAAACGGCACGGACTGCACCCTTTGCCACATTCCCACGGATTGGCAAACGGTCAGCTTCGATCATGTCAACATGGGCGGGCGCGATTGTGCCGCCTGCCACACGCCGCCGCCGGATCATTTCGGCACGCCCTGTGCCGCCTGCCACATTGACACCGATGTTTTTCAAGTCGTAGCTTTTGATCACAGCTTCGTGCCCGGTGAAGATTGCAGCGGCTGCCACACGCCGCCGCCCAACCATTACCCCGGCACCTGCCTCAGTTGTCACACGGACACGGAAAATTTCACGAATGTCTGGTTTAGCCACAGCACAATTGGCAACACCGACTGCGCGGCTTGCCACACGCCACCGCCCAATCACTTTGGCACACCGTGTACCGCCTGCCACATCAGCACCGACGATTTCCGCGTTTTGGCTTTTGACCACAGCTTTGCCAGCGGCATTGATTGTGCCAGCTGTCACACGCCGCCCGTCAATCATTTCCCATCGCCCTGCGCCGCTTGCCACATCAGCACCGACAACTTCCAAATCATTAGCTTTGATCACAGCTTTGTCAGCGGCATTGATTGTGCCAGCTGCCACACGCCGCCCGTC
Source organism: Ardenticatenaceae bacterium (assembly GCA_020634315.1). Classification (GTDB taxonomy): domain Bacteria; phylum Chloroflexota; class Anaerolineae; order Promineifilales; family Promineifilaceae; genus JACSRF01. The sequence continues at coordinate 112,869 of JACKBV010000007.1, forward strand.
AATCATTTCCCATCGCCCTGCGCCGCTTGCCACATCAGCACCGACAACTTCCGCGTGATTAGCTTTGACCACAGCTTTGCAGCGGGGCAAGATTGCGTCAACTGCCACACGCCGCCAGCCAACCATTTCCCATCCCCTTGCACAGCTTGCCACACAGATACCGGCAACTTCCGCAATGTGCATTTTGACCACAGTTTCGCGGCGGGACAGGATTGCGCAAACTGCCACACACCACCGGCAAACCATTTCCCCGGAACCTGCTCATCCTGCCACACGAACACCGGCGACTTCCACGATGTTCACTTTGATCACAGCCTGATTGGCGGCACGGATTGCTCGGCGTGCCATGCGCCGCCAGCTAACCATTACGCAGGGGCTTGTTCAACTTGCCACAGCAATACCAATGATTTCCGCGACGCCAATTTCAATCACAGCACGATTGGCGGCACAGATTGCTCGGCGTGTCATGCGCCACCAGCCAATCACTTTGCCGGTGCTTGCCGTGACTGCCACACCAATACGAGCAATTTCAATGACGCCAATTTCAATCACAGCACGATTGGCGGCACAGATTGTTCGGCGTGTCACGCGGCGCCAGCCAATCACTTCAGCGGCACTTGCCGTGACTGCCACACCAATACGAGCAATTTCAATGACGCCAGTTTCAATCACAGCACGATTGGCGGTCAGGATTGCTCGGCGTGCCATACGCCGCCGCCGAATCACTTTAGTGGCACTTGCCGCGACTGCCACCAGGACACGAGTAATTTCCGCAATGCGTCGTTTAATCATACCTTCCCCATTAATCACGAGGGAGCCAACGGGGAATGCAGCACTTGTCATCCGGGCGGGAATACGTCTACCTATACGTGTACGGCGTGCCATGACCAGCAGGAAATGGTAAATGAGCACCGCGAGGAAGGCATTAACGATGTTAGTAATTGTGTCGCCTGTCACCCGGATGGGCGCGAGCATGATGACTAATTCCTTCTCCCCTCCCGGAGGTGCAGAAACCTCCGGGAGGGTACCACCCCATCACCCCACGCTGTAAACACATAACCATCAAGCAGCATCCTCTTGCGTCCACTTCCATCCGAGATGTTGAGGAAATAAACGGCCGTTTGCCAACACACCATCCAGTTTGGAAACAGGTTTGGAAACGCTTCCTCGTTACCCTATACCAAACTAAACAAACTTTGATGGAGTGAGCATGAAAAAATTAATAGCTATTTGTATTCTGTTACTGACCGTAAGCTGTGCATCGCCACAACCGCTTGAACCGACCCCGGAAGCGGCCAGAGAAGTGACCAGAGAAGCGACCCTGGAAGCGTCCAGGGTTGCGACCCCGGAAGCGACAAGGGAAACGACTCCAGAACCGACCATCACCCCGGCACCTCCTGTCGCATTGACCTGGGAGCACGACCCGGAAACGCTCATCATCCAGGCATCCTCCCCCGGCGGCGGGTCGGCGTCGAATGCGGCCCTCATAAACAGCCTGTTCCACGCGCAGGTTTGGGGAAACGGCCGTATCATCTGGACAACATGGGGTGAAGATTATCAGCGGCAAGTTTGGCAAGGCCAACTGAGCGAAGTCGAGATGATGGCGCTGCTTGAAACCTTCGCCGATAAAGATTTCTTCCACATGAAAGCCCGCTACGAGCCAACAGAAAACGTACTCGACGGCGGCACCTCCCGCCTCAGCGTTTACTTGCTCTCCACAGCGAAAGAAGTCAGCGAATATGTCAGCGGTGCGCCGCCCGAATTCCATGACCTGTATGACCTGCTCATTTCCGGCGCGGGCGTTGAAGGCACAGCGTACCTTCCGCAATCCGGCCATCTCACCGCCAGAAAGATCGAACCTCAGGACGGGTTGGACTACATAGATGCTCCGGTTTGGGATGCGGCCGCGCTGGGTTTGGATTTACATGATGCTGCGGGCATTTGGGTTGAAGGAGATGCGCTCATCCAGGCCTGGGAGGTAGTCAACCAAAACTCTGCGTTTCCAATCGTCGTACAGGGAGACGATTATTTTGAACTGCGCCTCCGGCTCCCTCAACTAAGCATAATGGCACCACCCCAATGATGAGAATCTCTCGAAGGTTCATCAACTCGGTGTCGGTTCTACTGATAACCTTCGAGAGGTTGGCTTTCTTGCATGATGATAAGCTACATTCATAAAGTTTATTTCAGTAAGGGAGAATCCAATGTCTGTCAAACAACTTTTCTGTGCCGTTTTATCGGGCGTGTTCATAATCGTTTTCTTCAGCGCCTGCACCAGAGATGCCAAACCTACCGCTACCCCCGAAATCGTCGCCAACTACTCTCAATCAGCCACCGCTTTTAGCACACCACCCGCCACGCCAACATCAGAACCAACAACACCTGGGCCTGTGCCTATTGTCACTTGCACAGATGGAACCGAAGTTACCCAAAATGAATATGAAGCATTACTAGCCTTCTCGCCAATTAATAATGAGCAACCGCCAAACCCATCCTTCTCTTGGATTGTCGCGGAATGTACAAACCAACATATAACTGGGCTTTCCTGGCATTACCTTGAGGGCAAATATCTGCCGCCAGAAATTGGCAGCCTGCCGTACCTGACCACGCTGAACATACAAGGCCGGGATTTAAGCAGCCTACCTCCAGAAATTGGCAACCTCACCAATCTCACCATATTGTCCATAACAAGCGAAAACTTGACCAGCCTCCCCCCAGAAATCGGCAATCTGACCAATCTCAGCCAACTAGATTTATTAAGCAATGTGAATCTGACGAGCCTGCCACCGGAAATTGGCAACCTCACCAACCTCAACTCGCTTTCCCTATCAGGCAACAATGTAAGCAGCCTCCCTCCAGAAATCGGCAACCTCACCAACCTCACCTTGCTGTCCATATCAAGTGAAAACTTGACCAGCCTGCCCCGGAAATCGGCAATTTGATCAATCTCAGCCAACTGAATTTATTGAGCAATACGAATCTGACAAGCCTACCCCCAGAAATTGGCAACCTCACCAACCTCACCGAACTTTATCTGTCGGGCAATAATTTGACCAGCCTGCCTCCGGAAATTGGCAACCTCACCAACCTCACCTTTCTCACCGTTTCAGGAAACCCTGGCTTAACGACCCTGCCACTAGAAATCAGCAGCCTGTCCAACCTCACCTCCCTCACGTTATATTACAACAACTTGAGCAGCCTCCCCCCGGAAATCGGCAACCTCACCAACCTCACCGAACTTTCCATATCGGAAACCAACCTGGTCAGTCTACCGCCCGAAATCGGCAACCTCACCAACCTGACGCTGCTCCGCATTTTTGAAAGTCATAACATAAGCACCTTGCCACCGGAAATCGGCCGTTTGGCGAATCTCACCGATCTTCTCATCGTCGACCAAAGCCTGACCAGCCTCCCCCCAGAAATCGGCAATCTAACCAATTTGACCACCCTCTATTTATGGCAGTGTGCCAACTTGACCAGCCTGCCCCCGGAAATTGGCAACCTCACCAACCTGATGCTGTTCACTATGGGGGTTACCGGTGTAAGCAGCCTACCCCCAGAAATTGGCAATCTGACCAATCTGACAAACCTTACTTTGGAAGGTAATAATTTAAGCAGCTTACCCTCAGAAATCGGCAACTTGACCAATCTAACTGCGCTTCGGTTAACTGGCACGAGCTTAACCAGCCTGCCGCCGGAAATCGGCAACCTGATCAACCTCACCGATTTCATGTTTTTCGATAGTAACTTGAGCACGCTGCCGCCTGAATTGTGTGCCGCATTACCGGCAGGCATCAATTTAATCCCAATGTCTCTTTGCACTCCGTAAAGGTTGTAGATGTGAGCCTTCCAGAGGTTTTCTCTGTACCCCCAAAAACCTCCGGGAGGTTTCTGAACCTCCCGGAGGTTTTTCGCTACAAACAAGATGTTGTGCTGAGTGCAACGAAGCACCCCAGTCCCCTGGTCAAGGCGAAGTCGCATCAGGGCAAGGCTCTTGGGATTCTTCGCTGCGCAGACTCCGCTCAGAACAACGCGCTTTGTTAATGAAGATGTCGTGCTGAGTGCAACGAAGCACCCCAGTCCCCTGGTCAAGGCGAAGCCGCGTCAGGGCAAGGCTCTTGGGATTCTTCTGCGCGACTCCGCGCAGAAAACGCGCCGCTCAGAACAACATCGGGAAGATTCGTGCTGAAGCGGAGGTTTTTCGCTGGTCAAATAAGGTGTTGTGCTGAGTGCAACGAAGCACCCCAGTCCCCTGGTCAAGGCGAAGCCGCGTCGGGGGCAAGGCTCTTGGGATTCTTCGCTGCGCAGACTCCGCTCAGAACAACGCGCGATTCGAGGTCGGTAGCCTCCGGGAGGTTTCTGAACCTCCCGGAGGTTTTTCGCCTAAACAAGATGTTGTGCTGAGTGCAACGAAGCATCCCAGTCCCCTGGTCAAGGCGAAGCCGCGTCGGGGCAAGGCTCTTGGGATTCTTCGCTGCGCAGACTCCGCTCAGAACGACATCGGGCGATTCGGGGGTCGGTAGCCTCCGGGAGGTTCAGAAACCTCCCGGAGGCTTTTCGCTACAAACAAGATATCGTGCTGAGCAGAGCGAAGCACCCCAGTCCCCTCGTCAAGGCGAAGCCGCGTCAGGGCAAGGCTCTTGGGATTCTTCGCTGCGCGGACTCCGCTCAGAACGACATCGGGCAATTCGGTGGTCGGTGATCGGTCATCGGTAATCGGTGGTCGGTCATCGGTGACGATTATTGGGTGCTTCGCTGTGTGGACGCCGCGCAGAATGACGCCAGCAGTGCGTTTTGTCATGCCCAGCTTGATTAACCGGCCAGCAAGCGCCACACCTGCGCCACGAGGAAGGTGACGATGAAGCCCATCACCACGGGCAGCATGGTAGCGATTAATGTCCACTTTTTGCTGCCTGTTTCTTTGTAGATGGTGTAGATGGTGGTGCTGCATGGGTTGTGGATGAGGGAGAAGAGCATGAGGTTAACGGCCGTTAACAACGTCCAGCCCCCCGCATCCAACAAATGACGCACAGCCGAGCCATCCATCTCAAACATCACACCCGCCCCCGCGCCAACGCCCGTTGCGCCAGTCACCAAGACCGTCAACATCAACACCGTGGGAATGACAATCTCATTCGCCGGAATAGCGACGATGTAAGCGACGAGGATGACGCCGTTCAAACCAATCAACAGCCCCAACGGATTGAGAAGATTGATCAGATGCTCGGCAATGCTGACACCGCCAATCATCACATTGGCACTCAGCCAGATAACAGCTCCGGCAGGCAGCGCAAAGGTGATGGCACGCCACAACACAATCATGGTGCGGTCAATCACCGAAGTGTAAATCGTCTGCCAGATGCGCGGCGGCCGATATGGTGGCAGTTCCAGGCTAAAGGTAGACACTTCCCCCTTGAGAATGGAACGGGACAATCCCCAGGAGACGGCGAAGGACAAAAAGACGCCTAGCACGGCGATGCCCACGACAGCCATTGCCGAGACAAACCCGGCCAGGTATGCCGGAACCAGCCCGCCAATGAACAGGGAGGCGATGAGGATTTGTGTCGGCCAACGGCCGTTACACAACGCAAAGTTATTCGTGATAATGGCAATCAGCCGTTCGCGCGGGCTGTCAATGACACGCGTCGCCACGACACCGGCCGCATTGCAGCCAAAGCCCATCATCATGCTCAACGCCTGCTTGCCATGCGCCCCACTTTTACGAAAGATGTTGTCCAGGTTAAAGGCAACGCGTGGCAAATACCCAAAATCCTCCAGCAGGGTAAACAGCGGGAAGAAAATCGCCATCGGCGGCAGCATCACGCTTACCACCCAGGCTGTCGCCAGATACATGCCGTCAATCAGCAAGCCGCTGAGCCACCAGGGCATCCCAATCGCCGTTGCCCCCTCTTTAAGCAGCGGGTGCAGTGTGTCCAAAAAGATGTAAGACAACCAGCCGGAAGGGACATTCGCCCCGCTAATTGTCAGCCAAAAAACGACGGTGAACAGCAAGACCATCAACGGGAAGCCCCACACACGGCTGGTGACAATGTGGTCGATGGTTCGGTCCATGTCAAAGCGCGGCTTTTCGCCAGCACGGGTGACAGCGCGGTCGGCAATGCGTGCTGCTTCGGTGTAGATGTCTTCCATCAACTGCTCGTGGAAGTTTTGCCCGATTTGCCAGCGCAGGGTTTCGGCTGTTTGCAGGATGTCGGTTTCGCGAACGGCCGTTTCCCCTTGCCCATTTAATTCATTCATACGCGGTGTGTATGTCGTCATGCCGCCACCTCCAACGGGATCAACAAATCCGCATTTTGGTCATTTTCTGGTGCGCTCAGTGCGCCAATCTCGCCAGAGCGTACCGCCTCGGCGATTCGTTGGTCGCCATCAAGCAGGCGCAGGGCAACCCAACGGGCATTGGGAAGTGTGGGGTAAACGGCCGTTAACTGCTGCACCAACTGCTGGAGCGCCCGCTGCACCGCCGTCGATTCACTCTTCACACGATGCGGCTTGCACACAGCCAGGCCATTCGCCACCTCATGCACCGCTTGCAGCAATTCCGGGATACCCTCCCCTTGCCGCGCCGCCATCGGCACCACCGGCACACCCAAATCACGCGCCAAACGGCGCTCATCCACCTGCAACCCATGCCGCTTCGCCTCGTCAATCAAATTGAGGGCAATAACAGCCCGGTCTGTGATCTCCATCACCTGCAAGACCAGATTCAAATTACGCTCCAGCCGCGTCGCATCAACGACAATAATCGTCACGTCCGGCCGGCCAAAGAGGATAAAGTCACGGGCAATCTCCTCATCCTTGCTCGTAGAAAGCAAAGAGTACGTGCCCGGTAAATCAACAATTTTGTACCGCTTATCCGCATAACTAAAGCCACCCTCAGCGCGGGCAACCGTTTTGCCCGGCCAATTGCCAGTATGCTGCCGCAGCCCGGTCAGCGCATTAAAAACGGTACTCTTGCCCACATTGGGATTCCCCGCCAGGGCGACGACATAATCAGAGTCAGACATATCGACGCCCAATTTAAGTAAGTTACCGGCATGATGTGCCGGGCAAGTGGCACAATCTGCCGCAGAATGTGTTGTCATTTGGTTATCTCCTTACGAAGCCGCGTGCTGCACACGCTTAATTTTGATGTATTCCGCTTGCGTGCGACGCAAGGCAATGGTCGCACCGCGAATGATGTAAGCAGTCGGGTCGCCGCTGGGGCTGCGCATTTCAGCAATGATGCGCGTGCCGGGCAAAATACCCAGGTCAAGGAAGCGCCGCCGTTCCGCCCCGCGACACGCTGGCGAAATGCTGAGAACTTCGGCCGTTTCGCCAGGATGCAAATTAGCCAGGCTATCACTGCTGTCAGGCACAATCGGCGTTGTCTCTGGCAAAGGCAGCACAGAGATGTTCCCGGCGACAATGGGAGCCAGGACATGCTCGTCGCCATTGGCCCAAAAGCGCACGCGCTGCGGTGTGATTTCCGTCACGCGGATGGGCATGCCGATGTGCAGCCCTTCCGCTACCAATTGGGCATAAACCACTTCTGGCTCATCTTCCAAATGGACAATTTGCCCCGGTTTATCTACCGGCAAGGTGGTTAAGGGTTGACCGCCATGCTCCACCAATTCTCCGGTGGCTGTGGGAATGGGGTCGCCGTGCGGGTCGTGTGTGGGGTAATTGAGCTGGGCTTCCAGGGCTGTCAACTGCGTTGGCGTCAGGTGATGCTCAAAATGTTCAGCCTGACCATGCCAATCTGCCTCAGCATACCCTGTTTCTTCAGCCAGGTAGCGTTCCCAAAGGCGGTGTGCGCGAATGATGTGCATCGCCGTATCACGCCCGGCAGGCGTCAGGTGAATTTCGCCCTTGCTCATAAACAGCAAGTTTTGGGTTTGTAGACTATCGAGCAGCGTTGCCGCTTCGTTGGTGCTGATGTGCAGCGCCCCGGCAATGCTTTCGACGGTTGGGCGGCGGCCATCCATATCACATTTGTGGATATGCTTGATGGCATCTTCGCCTAAAACACGGTTTGTCAATTGTCGTGTTTTCTGCCAGTTGGGGATAAGACCACGTTGCGGCCAAAAGAGCGCAGCGCCCAACCCGGCCAAGAAACCGGCAATTATCAAAGATAGTAATGGATCGGGCATATTGTTTAACTCCTATGCAAAATTTTGATACGTCAAAATTTTATTTTAAACACAGCCTTTTGTAAAGAGGCAAATGAGAGTTTTTATTTTTTTGTTATCTTGAGCAATCGTTTTACAATTTGGGAATGGGAATTGAGGAAGAATTAGACGAGGGTAAGGGGCAGGGAAACGGCCGTTTACGCACAATCGCCCTACTCCTATTGCTGTTCATCTGTCTGGGGAGCCTGTTACTGGTTAGGGGAAACAGCGCAGTCCCCACATCAGGGGTTGCGCTGGGCGCACGCATGTGTGCAGGAATAGCGACAAAGCCTATGCAAATAGGCATAGCCTGGGCTTTGCCTATTTCCAGTTACCTGCCACCCATTATGTTTTCGCGTTACAAAGTGTGTATCGATTTACCGCCAGCGCTGTCGCCGTCGCGCATCAATGGGCAATTCGTGCTGCCCCCGTAGGCTTACTCGCCCGATTGAACTTGCACGTCAATGCGCAGCTTCTCCGCTTCAGCTTCGCGCAAAACACGGTCACGCAGTTGTCCGCAGCCCGCCTGGATGTCAATGCCACGCCGCACGCGCACCGTGCTGCTGACACCATACCGCGCTAATTCTTGCTGAAAGGCCTCCACCCGCTCCAAAGAGGATGGGCCACCAGCAAAGCCTGCTGTGGGATTGAGCGGGATCAGGTTGACGTGACACAACAGCCCTTGTACCAGTTCGCCCAATTTTTGCGCCTGTTGCAGCGTGTCGTTTTGCCCATGAATGAGTGCCCATTCAAAGGTGATACGCCGGTTGGTTTGCGCGATGTAGTAGCGAATGGCTTCCATGAGGTCGGCAATGGGCCATCGTTTGTTGATGGGGATGAGCTTATTGCGTTCGGCATCGGTGGCGGCATGGAGGGAGATTGCCAGCGGTGTCTGCCGTTGTTCGTCGGCGTAGCGGCGAATGGCCGGAACCAGGCCAACGGTGGAGATGGTGATTTTGCGTGCCCCCAGGTTGAATGCGTCGGGAGCGGTGAGGCGGTCAACGGCCGTTAACGTATTCTCGTAATTGTGCAGCGGTTCCCCCATGCCCATCATGACAATGTTGGTGACATGCTCGCCGCTGGCGGCCAACTCGCGTGCGAAGTAAAGCACCTGCGCCACAATTTCGCTGACACGCAAATGGCGGAAAAAGCCCATTTGCCCCGTAGCACAAAAGACGCAGCCCATGGCACAGCCCGCCTGCGTGCTGATGCACAAGGTACGCCGTTTTTCGTAACGCATGAGCACCGTCTCCACATATTGCCCATCCGGCAAACGGAACAGCACTTTTTTGGTCTGACCATCGCTGGAATGTTGGGTGGTGACCGGGACGAAGGGTTGAATGGTAACGGCCGTTGCCAATTTCTCGCGCAGCCCCTTCGACAAATTCGTCATCTCATGCACATCGGCGGCATACCCCTGGTACAGCCAGTGCCAGATTTGCTGGGCGCGAAACTTTGGCTCGCCCAAATCCGCCAGGAATTGGATGAGATCGGCAAAACTAAGATCGTAAAGGTTGGTTTTTGTGTCCATAAAATTGCGCCCGTTAGCTGTGGGTCATGAATGTGAGCCGCCACGCTTTAATTTTTCAGTCAATTCCGTAATATCGGCAAAAATATAATCTGGTTTGATGTCGCCATTGGCAACATCATCACGAGAGGAGATGCCGGAAAGAACAAGGATTGTCGCCAGTCCGGCAGCCTGACCACCGGCGATGTCCGTCGTGAGGCGGTCGCCGACCATGGCCGTGTTAGCGGGCGTGCCGCCAAGCCGCTGCATCGCCTGCTGGAACATAATTGGCCCAGGTTTGCCAACAAGGGTTGGCGTGACGCCGGTAGCCGTCTGGATAAAGGCAATGATAGCGCCAGCTCCCGGCAGCGGCCCTAATTCGCTGGGAAAGGAGGGGTCGGGATTGGTTCCCACAAAACGCGAGCCTTTATGCACAGCCAACGCGCCCATGGCTAATTCGTCGTATGTGGCATAGCGTGTAAATCCGGCCACTACCAGTGTGGGCACGGCTCCATCGCGCACTTCGGCCCCGCTGATGATGTGGAAGCCTTGCGCGGCAATGGCGTTGTGCAGCCCGGATTCGCCTACCACGTAAACGGCCGTTTCCGCTTCATACTCCTGGCGCAAATAAGCGGCCGTGGCCTCTGCCGAAGTCACGATATTGGCCGCCGGTACGTCCACGCCAAAGCGGGCCAATTTTTCGACATACTGAACGGCCGTTTTCGTTGCATTATTTGTCGCCAGAGCAAAACCCATTTGCAAATGGCGCATCGTCGCAAAAAAGTCAACCAGCCCCGGCATCGGCGTTTCGCCGCGCCACAACACGCCATCCATATCCAAAATCAAGTTCTTGATGTGAGTCAGCATAGTTTCTCCTAACTGAAATCAGTCCAAATTTTTGCTGCCGTGCTCGCTGTGCAAGGCAGGGCGGCTCCATTTGAACCAATTTTGCTGCCGATTATAACGCAAGCGGAGGAGAGTGGTAGGCGACGAGTACGGTAAGGTGACACCAACGCCATACAATTAGCCAGCCGAAAGGCATCACCGACATTCGGCAGGTTCGCCGCCAAGCCAAAGTGATGGCAGCAAACCTGCCGACAGCGAGACGGTACTGTTTACCCGTTGGAGCGGGAAACACGACAATGTTATAATTCACCATCTTTTTGCATGACCAACAAATACGCGCCAGGGTGCGCCACAATGAATAAAAGTTGTAATGCGCTGCGGTTTTGCGCATTATCTCCGCAGGAGGCTATGTGAAACTTTCAGTTATTATTCCTGTCTATAACGAACGCGAAACATTAGAACCGGCCGTGAAAGCGGTCATCGCTGTCGAGCGTGCCGATGAAATTATCATTGTTGACGATGGCTCAACAGATGGCACGCGTGACCAGTATCCCCGCATTGCTGAACTGAGCGACAAAATTCAGATTCACATGCACCCACGCAACATGGGCAAAGGGGCAGCCGTGCGCACCGGTTTCGGCAAAGCAAGCGGCGACATCTTCCTGATTCAGGATGCCGACCTGGAATATGACCCGCGTGATTATTTTGCCCTGGTTCGTCCCATTGAAGAGGGAAAAGCGACCGTTGTTTATGGCTCTCGCTTTCGCGGTGGCCCCACCAAAACGATGTTTTTCTGGCACATGGTAGGAAACAAATTCCTGACCCTGGTCACCAACATCATGTACAACACCATTTTGTCGGACATGGAAACTTGCTACAAAGTGTTTCGTGCTGATGTGATTCAGGGAATGCCGCTGCGTTCCAAAGGGTTTGAATTTGAACCGGAAATCACGTCGAAGGTGTTGAAGCGCGGCCATCGCATTTATGAAGTGCCGATTTCCTACAATGGGCGCGAGTTTGAAGAGGGCAAGAAACTCAATCCCTGGCGTGAAGGCCCAAAGGCGTTGTACTATCTGGTCAAGTACCGCTTTGTGGATTAAGCAACGCCGTTCTCCCCCAAAACACTGTTGCTGGCAGTTAAGCACATGACGCGACAACAGCGCATCGCTTTAGGTGGCATAACCTGGATGGCGCTGTTGCTGCGTTTGCCAGGTTTGTTTGCCAACACGTTTGCGGCGGATGAGGCGTTGTTTGCCAGTTGGGCCAGATGGATTGCCGTCTGGCGCGATCCGCTGCTGCAAGGGCAGCCGGTGGATAAGCCGCCGCTGCTGTTTTATACCCAGGCGTTGTTTTACCCGCTGTTTGGGCCGGTGACATGGGCCGCACGACTGCCCAATTTATTGGCGTCGGTCTTGTTGGTGCCTCTCGTTGCAATATGGGCGTGGCGTTTGTATCGGGATGGGAAAACGGCCGTTTTCGCTGCCCTGTTTCTCGCCCTTTCCCCCCTCGCCATTCAATTTAGCGCCACCGCATTTATCGATCCCCTGTTGATCTTTTGGCTGGTAACGGCCGTTGCGCAACAACCACGCCGCCCTTTTGCGTCCGGCTTCTTGTTCGGGCTGGCAGTGGCGAGCAAATACCAGGCAGTGCTCTGGTGGCCGCTGCTGGCGCTGTTGGCCTGGCAACAAGGCTGGTCATGGGCGCAGTGGCGCAGGTGGTTGGCAGGGCTGCTGCCGCCGTTAGCCGTGCTGCTGCTGTGGAGCATGGCACGCAGCGGCATGGGAGCATTGTGGTCGGCACAAATGCAAAATTATGGCGGCTTGCGCTTGATTTGGTCGTGGGAGTTGTGGCCGCGGGCGCAGGGCTGGCTGCAAATGGGGCATTGGTTGTGGGGTAACTGGGTCTTGTTTGGCTTATTTGGCGCAGGGTTATTCTGGCTGTTGGTCAGGCAAATACCAGCGCAGGCAAAAGCGCGACCGCACAAAGCCCTGGATGCTACCCTGATTTTGTTCTTGTTGGGATATGGCGTGCTGCATTGGCTGTTGGCTGTCCCCATTTGGGATCGGTATTTGCTGCCGCTGCTGCCCCTGGTGGCAATGTTAACGGGGCGCATAATTTCTGCGCTTGGGCAGCAAGCCGCAAAAATCAAAAGTGCCTCCCCCCTTTTGACCATCCTCCTCATCTTTTTATTGTTGCCGGGAGCGTGGGGCGGGATGAACGGCCGTTTCCCCAGCGGTGGGCAGCGCAATGCCGACCAGGGCGCGGCTGTCGTCGCCGCATCGCTGATAGATGCGCCTTATGGCACAGTGCTGTATGATCATTGGTGGAGCTGGCAGTGGCGCTACCATTTATTTGATCGGCGCGTCTTTGTCAACTGGCTGCCTTATCCGGCGGCGTTAGCTGCGGAGTTGGCTGTTTTTGGTCAGGATGGCAATCCGCGTTATCTGGCACTGCCGCCCACAACCGCCGCCGCTCCTTTCCAGCGTGCCGTCAGCGAAGCCGGATTTCGCCTGGAACGCGTGACCGCCGCCGGAGACATTGTGTTGTACCGCATCTTGCCCATTAATCATGAGCCGTAAACCCCAGCGGGTTGCGGATATTTGCTGATGACACCATCTAACCCAACACGTTGGCCGCGATACGGCCGTTTCTCGCACCTCATTTTCCCGGCTCTATTGCTGGGCCTCATCTTGCTCTTTTTCGCCAAAATGGCCTTCAGCAACTTGATTTTGGCGCGAGGAGACACGTTCCTCTACTTTTACCCTTACTGGGAAGCGGCCGCAGAGGCATTGCGAAACGGCCGTATTCCATTGTGGAACCCCGACCTCTTCATGGGCGCACCCTTGTTGGCAAACAGCCAGGTCGGCTTTTTTTATCCCCTCAACTGGCCGTTGTGGCTGCTGTTAGCGCCCCCTTACGCGGTAAAAGCGTCCATCCTGCTGCATCTGTTTATCGGTGGCTGGGGCGCTTATCTGGCAGGACGGCGGGCGCTAGAGTTGGAGACAGCAGCAGCAGGGGTAACGGCCGTTCTCTTCACGCTTGGCGGCTATCTGACAGCACAAGTGGAACACGTCAACCAGCTGCAAGGATTAGCCTGGCTGCCCTGGTTTTTGGTGGTGTTAGCAAGCTGTGCGGGCGACCGTGACACAGCTCGTTGGGCAGCAACGGCAAAGGCAGCAGCCGCCTTCGCCATCTTATTTGCACTGCAACTGCTTGCCGGGCACACGCAAACAACCTTTATCACTGGCGTCGGCGTGTTGATTTGGGGCGGTGGCTTGTGGCTGTCAGGGTTTGCGGCGCGGCGCACCGAGATGGCGCTGCGCTTTCGCTTTTATGTGCAGCGGCTGCTGACACGAGCGGCTCCGGCCTTTGTGCTGGGGGCGGTGTTGGCCTTGCTGGTAACGGCCGTACAACTGCTGCCGACACTGGAGCTAATCCAACATTCCAGCCGCGAAGGAGGGCTGACCGCCAATGAGGTCTTGTCCTTTTCGCTGCATCCCTTGCTGCTGGCGCGGGCGCTGCTGCCGGGGTATGGGCAATCTTTGTTTAGCGAGTATGTCGCCTTTTTGCCATTGACCGCGCTGCTGCTGGCAATTTTGGGCGGTTGGCAGTGGAAACGGTGGCGCGGCGCACTGCCCGCACTGCTGCTGGTATTGGTCGGATTGTCGCTGGCACTGGGATTGTTTAACCCGCTTAATTGGCTGTTGGCGCGGCTGCCCGGCTTTAATTTGTTTCGCGTGCCAGCACGCTGGCTCATTTTGTACACATTGGGCGTGTCTCTCTTGGCCGGATTGGGCTGGCAAATTGCGCAAGATCGTTGGCAGCAGCAAACGCGCCCCTGGCCGCAACTGGCACCGCGCGTGCAAAGGAATTTATGGCAGGTGGAACGGCCGTTACGCCTGGGACTCTATCTGCTTTTGGGGTTGATTATGTGGGCCAGCGTGTCCATAATCCTGGCGAAATTCTTCCCCACCGGCGCAGAGGCACCTTACGAAGCGCCACACCGCGCCACCGTGCTGCTCTGGCTGGCAGAACTAATCCTGGCTTATTTTTGGCTGAGCGGCGAACGGCTGCGTCGCCAGGGGAAATGGGGGCTGGCAACGGTGCCCGGCGCGGCGCACGCGCCCTGGCTGCTATGGATGGTGGGAACGGCCGTTCTCTTTGCCGCCAGCCGCAGCCAACCCTACAACAACCTGACCACCCCCGAAGCCTACTTCGACCTGCGTCCTCCCATCACCCGGCTGCTCGCCGACACGCAAGCACCAGGCAGCGATCACCAGTTACCGACTGCCGACTCCCGCTTCCTCAGCCTTTCCAATATCTTCTTTGACCCCGGCGACCAGGCAGAAATCGACACAATTTACGCCGATCAACTGGATGAAGCGGCGCGATATGATTACACCGTAGCCATTAAGCAGAAAGAGATCATCGCGCCTAATTTGCCATTGGCATACGGGTTGGCTGCGGTGGATGGCTTTGACGGGGGCATTTTGCCCCTGCGCCTCTACAGCCAGATGATGACGCTGCTGCTGCCAGAAGGGGTGGAAACGCGAGACGGCCGTTTACGGGAATATTTAACGGCCGTTCCCGCCGCACATTGGCTCGATTTGTTTAACGCGCGTTACCTGATCACCGACAAAACCGGCGACCAATGGCGTGCCGCCGGAGAAGGACGCGATTTTTCACTGTTTTTCGATTTGCAGCATCCAACTACTGTGGCCGCAGGTGAGACAATGGCTGTGGGCTATGTGCCAGCTTTCGAGGGAACGGCCGTTTACATCATCAGCAGCGACACGCCAGGAACACTCCTGGTTACAGCCGAGACTGGCGCACAATGGCCGCTGGCGGCCGCAGCGGTAGAGGGAGATTTGTGGCGGTTTGCGCTGCCCACACCGGATACGCCGACACGCTTGACCAGCATTGCCTTTGCCGCAGAAGCCACACCCTGGACCGTGCAAGCTGTCACCCTGGCGAACGAAACGGATGGCACGTTTTTGTCGCTTGTGGCGGGGCAATATCGGCTCATCCATTCCGGTGATGTCAAAATTTACGAGAATCTGGACGTGCTGCCACGCGCTTTCCTGGTAGAGGATTGGCAGTGGCAGCCCGCTATGGCCGCGGCGTTGAACGCCTTGCAGCAGACAGAATTTGACCCGACGGTAACGGCCGTTATCCTTGGCAATCCCACAGCAGCAGACATACAACCTGCTGCACATGAACCGATAGCCGATCAGCCCGTTATCCTTTCCTATGCACCCGAAGAGATCACCATTGCCGTCACCACAACCACCCCCGCCCTTCTCGTATTGACCGATACCTTCTACCCCGGCTGGGAGGCGGCCATTGATGGGCAAGCGGCGGCGCTGCAACAGGTTGACGGCATGTTTCGCGGCGTATTTGTGCCAGCAGGCGAACATCAGGTGACGATGGTTTATCGCCCGGACAGTTTTAAAATGGGATTGTGGCTGACGGAAATTGGAATCGGTGTCTGGCTGCTGTTGGTGGGCGGAACGGCCGTTTCCTGGCGCAAAACCCGATAAAACAAAAGTGGTACACCTACAAAAAATGGGTAGATGTACCACTTACTAACGCCCCCGGCAACGTACTTAATTACAAAAATACACTTAACCTATTAACTAAAACTTAATTTTGACCCAATTATGTGATGCATTTCACGAAAATAGGATGTTTTTCCTAAATTTGCACACAACTATTGCCGCCGGTCTTTTATTGTGGTACCTGACGCCAAACTGCCTCAATTTGTGGCGTTGGCATAATGCCCATCTCTTGCAAGGCTTGCTGCCAGCGCTGCACTTGTCGCTGTGCCTGGGGTATGTAGCCCCTCGTCAAATAACTTTGAATCAACGCGGTGTTGGCTTCTGTATCGACCGGTATGAGCACAAGCAGCTTCTGCCATAACATTTCCGCTTGCTGTTGGTCGTCGGCTTCTTGGGCACGGCGGCGCAGCGCGTTTTCGTAAAGCCGCTCCAGGTGACGCCGCTTCACTTCGACTTCGGCAGGCAATGCCCAAACCATGTCGGCCATGTAATCTCCCCGGTAAAGGGCTATCGCTTTGTCTAGGGATTCGGCCGTTCCTTGCTTGCACAACTGCTCAAAGCGATCACAATCAAGCACATCACCGGGTTGCAGGTCAAAATAGTACCGATTTTGCTTGTAGACAATGTAGCGGGAACGGCGACCACGATTGACTTCCAGCACATTGCGCAAATTGTGCAATGTCACATGAAACGTGTTTGCCGATTCTTCTAAACTTCGTTCTGTCCAGATGGCGGTCGCCAATTCCTCGCGCGTCGCGCCTTGCGTCCCTTTCCAGATGAGGTAGGCAAGCATGGCCTTGGCTTTCTCGCTGCCCCAGGCAGCATCGGGCACACGGAAAGTGTCACGGTGTATTGCCAGCACGCCCAAAACCTGGATGGTGAGCGGCTTGACCGCAGCGGCAGGCTCTGTCACGCTCTGCGCATCGAGAGTGGCGACTTGCTCGGAGAGGCGTTTGGCTTTTTCGGCGGTGGCGTAGGCGGCTTGCAAATAGGCTTCTTGTTCGCGCTGCAACTGACCAATCTGCACGGCCATTCGCATTTGCTCGACCAATGTCTCGCACAATTCCATGTCCGCCTGCGAGTAATACTTTCCGTTCTTCTTTTGCCCCAAGACCAACATCGTTATTTGCTGGTCATTGTGTGTGATGGGAAAGATCAATTCGACACCCTGACGGGCAAGCGGGATTTGGTCGGAGGGGGAAACGGAGGCGAGCAGGTAAGGATGCGCCTGATCGATAAAGGGAATGGGCAGCACTGTGCCGACTGAGCCAATGGCCTGGCCGTAGGTGTAGGTGATAACGGCCGTTTCCCGATCCCCACCCACCTGCTGTTCCACAACCACACCGGCATCAATTCCCAATGTTTCACACAACGTCCTCAGCAAAGTCTGCTGCATCTCATTCACATCCGGCACATCAGCCAGCGCTTGCCCAATACGAGCCGCAACCAATTGCGAAGACGAACTTGTCGCCGCCAACCGGCGATCAATCTGGCGCAAAAGCCAACGCTGCGCCGCCGGGAAAACAATGAGGAGAAACACAGCCACAATATTACTCGCCACAAACTGGCGAATCTGCGTGTACTCCCAAAGCCAACGATCAATCACAATCGTCGGCAACACGGCACACCCCATCACCACCAGCGAAATGATGGCAAAATACAACTCACGCCGGGCAATTGGCCTGCCCGTAAACGACCCATAACGCAAAACGGCATTGGCATAAAAAATGCCCGGCAAAATAAACGGCAGGGAGATAAACTGTGCCAGAAACGCATTGTGCGTAAAAATGATGATGGCCCCCAGGCCAATGAAGAAGAGCGTCAATCCAGTAGGAAACAAAATAGAGCGAATTTGTCGGCGCAGTGTCGGCACCGAGTAGTGAACATAGGCAACAATAAGCGTGATGAGGCCAGCGGCAACGGCCGTTACCGTATACCCCACATAAAACGGCGTAAGCAAACCCGGATTAACCGCATAACGCTCCACCCCCTCAAAATAAAAAGGACTCTCAATAATAAGCGAACTACCCAACACAAGCGCAACAAAAACAATAGTCAAAAGATAAGCAACGCCAAGCAAAACGCGCCGCAGCCAAACCCATTGTTTAGGAAAATAAAACGTCAGAAGATGCAAAACAGCCGTTGGCGTAAAAATACCAACAACATAGCGGCCACGCAGCAGCAGCAAAGCCGTCTCCGAATCAGTTTGGCCCTTAAGCAAAAGAGAAAACGCAAAATAACCGACCCCATACGTCAGCGCAAATAAAGCAAAGACCCGATTGATAGGGCGTTTGGGGTTATGTGCCAGCACATACGCCGCCATAGCAACGTAAATAACCAGCCCCATATTGACAATCAACATCCGGATAACTTCAAACACGGACATCCTCCAACGAAATCTTCAATGAGTGTTCTCTTATCCCTTTCTATCCCATTTATTTAGAAGCCAGCGTTTTTTTAATCTTTTACGTAAAAAACGAAACCAAATTCCACCATTCGCCACGCTTCAATTATCAAAAACAGGCACAACACGACTTTCATTATTAATTATACGAACAGCTCCTCACACAAACAACCAGGCAAACCCAACCAACCAATCTGCATCACATTATTTTCCGCATTGGAAAAAATAATTTCCAATGCGGAAAATAAAATCTCCAATGCGGAAACACAACAACTCCAATGCGGAAACATAGTAACTCCAATGCGAAAAATAAAATCTCCAATGCGCAATCCATTCAACTCCGCTCTCCACAAACCTACACCCAGATTTGCTTTCCCCTGCAATATCGCCCGCGACAATCAGATGCGCCACTGTGTTCAACACCACATACCTCTGCCCCGCCCCATTCCGCAAACAAAAAAGATTGAACCAACCGAGAAGCACACACATCCACAAACAATTACTGAGAATCACCGCCTAACATAGGCAGGCAAGAACAGCAGCAGTATAATACACGACGGCTTATAAAAATTGGTTCGTTGGCTGGCGGTGAACACTCTCTTGATTGGGAGATGGTTACCGCGACACAAAGTGGTATCCTCCCCCAACCATCCCTGCCCTAGCTGCGATCAACACAAAACTACTTCATAGAGGAGACTGAAATGTCTAAAGAACGCAAAAAGGTGCGTGTGGCGATTATTGGTATTGGAAATTGTGCCTCATCCCTGGTACAAGGGGTGCAATATTACAAAGATGCCCCAGACGATGCAGAAATCCCTGGTTTGATGCACGCCACCGTAGGCGGCTATCATGTGCGCGACATCGAATTTTCTGCCGCCTTTGACGTGGTAGAAGGCAAAGTGGGCAAAGACCTCAGCGAAGCGATTTGGGCACATCCAAACAACACCATCAAATTCGCCGATGTCCCTTATCTGAATGTGCCGGTAAGCCGGGGCATGACGCACGACGGTCTGGGCAAATATGTGCAGCAAGTTGTGAAAAAAGCACCCGGCCCCACAGACAACATCGTCAAAATTTTGAAAGAAACCAAGACAGACGTCATCATCAACTTCATGCCGGTTGGCTCGGAAATGGCGACAAAGTGGTATGTGGAGCAAGCCTTAGAAGCGGGCTGTGGCTTTGTGAATGGCATCCCCGTCTTTATTGCCAGTTCGGAATATTGGGGGCCACGTTTTAAGGAACGCGGGCTGCCGATTGTGGGCGACGACATCAAAAGCCAGGTCGGCGCGACCATTACGCACCGCGTGTTGACAAATTTGTTCAAAGATCGCGGCATCCATCTGGATCGCACCTATCAACTCAACTTTGGCGGCAACATGGATTTCTACAACATGTTGGAGCGCGAACGTCTGGAATCGAAGAAGATTTCCAAGACCAATGCGGTGATTAGCCAATTGCCCTATGATTTGGGGGCAGAAAATGTGCATGTGGGGCCAAGTGACTATGTGCCGTGGCTAACTGACCGCAAATGGTGTCACATTCGCATGGAAGGGCGTGCCTTTGGCAATGTGCCGTTGAACCTGGAGCTGAAGCTGGAAGTGTGGGATTCTCCGAACTCGGCCGGGGTGATGATTGATGCCGTGCGCTGCGCCAAGCTGGCAATGGATCGTGGTATTGGCGGGCCGTTGATTGCGCCATCTTCTTATTTTATGAAGTCGCCGCCGCAGCAGTTTACGGATGATGTGGCTCGCAAGAATGTGGAAGATTTTATTGCCGAGAAGTAACTGGCTGAATTGAGTTTTTCTGGAAAAACCTGTCAGGTCTGATACTTTTGGTGAATGAAAACGGCCGTTTCCACCCAGAAACGGCCGTTTTGCATTTCCAGTCGCGGGCTGAAATCGACAAACATAGGCTTGATTGCTCTCTACTTGTTCCAGCCAGTTGCAGATTATGTCGAATCTCTTTTATACTGTGCAGAAGTGTATCGTTCATTTGTTTGAGGAGATTGCCATGCACAAGCAAAAAATAGTTGCCTTGTTATTATTGCTCATGTTGGTGGGAACGGCCGTATTTCCTGCCACGTTATACGCACAAGAAACGGCCGTTGTCAACACCGGCGCACTCAACGTACGCTCCGGGCCGGGCGTCAGCTACAATGTCGTCACCGTCATTTACCAGGGACAGGCGGTCACACTCCTTGGGCGCAACAGTAACAACAGTTGGGTCAAAGTGCAGACGGCGGGCGGACAACAAGGCTGGGTCAACGCCTTGTTGCTGACAACAAACACGGTTATCAGCAATTTGCCCGTCGCCGACACGCCGACGTTGACGCCAACGGCCGTGATCACAACCGGTGCCTTAAATGTACGCCAGGGGCCAGGGGTGCAGTATGGGGTCGTAACGGCCGTTTCCCAGGGCCAATCCATCACCTTGTTGGGGCGTAACAGCAATAACAGTTGGGTCAAAGTGCAGACGGCGGGCGGGCAGCAAGGCTGGATCAACGCGATGTACATGCAAGCCAACGTTGCCGTCAACACCCTGCCGCTGCTCGATACAGCCAGTGCGCCCATCACCGTCACCGGATTGGTAAACACAAGTGCGCTCAACGTGCGCAGCGGCCCAGATGTGGCTTATCCCAGCGTTGCCGTCGTCAACGGCGGCACGCAGCTAAACCTGATTGGCCGCAGCAGCAGCAATGTTTGGGTCAAAGTCAGTTTGGCCGATGGACAGCAAGGATGGGTCAATGCCAGCCTGCTCATTCTCAGCGCCGACATCAGCTATTTGCCAGAAGCCTCCGCGCCAGCACTGACCACATCCCCACAAGCCGTCATCAACGGCGGTGCGCTCAATGTGCGCTCTGGGCCAGGCGTTGGCTATAACGTCGTCGCTACAGTTTATGGTGGACAGGTGGTCAATTTATTGGGGCGCAGCAGCGGCAACAGCGCCTGGGTCAAGGTCAGCTTGAGCAGCGGGACACAGGGTTGGCTGAACATCACATTCACGCAGCCCAATGTCACCGTCAACGATTTGCCCATTGTCGATGGGCCACCCGCGTTAGCCACGGCCGAAGTTATCGTGGCCGCAGCCAATGTGCGCAGCGGGCCGAGTTTAGATTACGCGTCAACGGCCGTTATCTATCAGGCGCAAGTCGTCAATTTGTTAGGGCGTAATGGCGATGGCTCTTGGGTGAAAGTGCAGTTAGCCAGTGGACAGCAAGGTTGGGTAAACACGTCGCTGTTGAAATTGTTCACCGGCATCAACAGCTTATCCGTCGTGCAATAAAACATTTTTGGCGAGGATTAGAAGATTGCCTCAATCCTCCCGGAGGTGCAAAACCTCCGGGAGGACAATGTTATTTATGCACGAACCCTTACAAGCTAAACGCCTGCTGCTGTAAAGGCAGCACGCACAATGGCTTGCGCCTCTTCCTGAATTTGATGCAGATGCGCATCCCCTTTGAAACTTTCTGCATAAATTTTGTAAATATCTTCTGTGCCAGAGGGCCGCGCGGCAAACCAACCATTTTCCGTAACCACTTTTAATCCGCCAATGGCTGCGCCGTTTGCCGGGGCATGGGTCAATTTAGCCGTGATCGCCTCACCGGCCATCTGCGTGGCCGTGACCATCTCCGGTGACAGATTCGCCAGCACCGCTTTTTGTTCACGGTTGGCGGGGGCATCGCTGCGTTCATACACCGGGCTGCCAAAGCGGGTTTCCAATTCCCGGTAATGTTCGCCCGGATCGCGCCCTGTTTTTGCCGTGATTTCCGCCGCCAACAGGTCCATGATGATGCCATCTTTATCGGTAGTCCAGACACGGCCGTTTAGCCGCAAAAACGAAGCGCCAGCACTCTCCTCGCCGCCAAAACCGTAAGAACCATCCACCAGGCCATCCACAAACCATTTGAAACCAACCGGCACTTCGGCCAATTTGCGCCCAAGCTGCCCCGCCACGCGGTCAATCATCGAACTGGAAACCAGCGTTTTGCCAATGGCCGCATCACTGCGCCAGCCAGGGCGATTCTGGAAAAGATACCAGATAGCGACGGCCAAATAATGGTTAGGATTCAACAATCCGGCGCTGCGCGTGACAATGCCATGCCGGTCAAAGTCCGGGTCATTGCCAAAGGCGATGTCGTAACGGTCTTTCAACTGGATCAGGCTGGCCATAGCATACGGCGACGAGCAGTCCATGCGAATTTTGCCATCTTTGTCCACTGTCATGAAGGCAAAAGCGGGGTCGATGGTTTTGTTCACCACGTCAATGTCCAGTTTGTACACATCGGCGATGGGTTCCCAAAAAGCAAGACCCGCGCCGCCCATCGGGTCGGCCCCAATTTTCAGGCCAGCGGCAGCGATGGCGGGCAAATCAATGATGTTGGCAAGGTCGCGCACGTAAGGGGTGACGTAGTCGTAAGCATGGGTTGTGGCCGCCTTCATTGCTTGGGGAAAGGGCAGCCATTTAACGGCTTTCAAGCCGTCGTGCAAGATGGCGTTGGCGCGATCTTGAATTTGTTTGGTGGTGCTGGTATCAGCCGGGCCAGCGGATGGCGGATTATATTTGAAGCCGCCATCGTTGGGCGGATTGTGGCTGGGGGTGATGACAACCCCATCGGCGAGGCCGCTGCTGCGGCCGTCGTTGTAGGTGAGGATGGCGTGACTGATGACGGGGGTTGGCGTGTAGCCCAAGCCGTCCTGGATGTAGATGTCTACCCCATTGGCGGCGAAAACGGAAACGGCCGTTGCCAATGCCGGTTCGCTCAAAGCATGCGTATCCATGCCGATGAACAAGGGGCCAGTGATGCCTTGCTGCTGCCGCCACTCTACCAACGCCTGGGCAATGGCGGCAATGTGGTCTTCATTAAATTTGTAATCGAGCGAAGAACCGCGATGCCCTGACGTGCCAAATGCGACCTGCTGGTTCAAATCGGTTGGGTCAGGTTTGTGTGTGTAGTAGGCGGAAATGAGTCGGGGAATGTTGGTCAGCAGCTCATGGGGAGCGGGTTTGCCTGCCAGTTGGTGAAGGGACATACGACCTCCTTGTGTGCCCGTGCAAAGGGATTGTGACAAAAATGATTTGCCGTCATTGTAGCGGAAGATGGGCCACTTATCCATGTACATTCCGAATCACCCACAGGGGGCCACATCCACAGGAGACCAATCCCATCATGCTGAAAATCTGTCAGGAATGGGGAACAGCGTCTATAATTTAGGCCGATGAACGAACGCGATACGGCCGTTTCCACCCATTTGCACGTCCACTCCCATTATTCACTGTTGGAAGGGATTGCCTCGCCGCAAGAGTTGGCGGCACGGGCGGCTGCCGACGGCATGGCTGCCCTGGCCCTCACAGATAGCAACAACCTGTATGGCGCAGTTGCCTTCGCCAAAGCGTGCCGCGCCGCCGGACTGCAAGCCATCACCGGCATGACCGTTCACATTGCGCCACCGCCAGAAGAAATGCCCGACGATCTGCCCCAGCCTGGTCGCCTGACGCTGTTGGCCTTGGGGCCGGAAGGGTACCAATCGCTGTGCCGCCTCTCCGCCCGCTTGCAGGCTTACCCTGAGCGCGAAGTACGTTTGCAGCGCGGTCTAAGCTGGGATGATTTGAAAACATACCACGATGGCCTGATTTGCATTGAAGCGGGGATGGCCGGTTGGCTGGCGCGTTTTCTACGCGTCGGGCAGCGCAAAGCGGCATCTCGTTATGCCGGTCGCCTGGGAGCCATTTTCCCGGATCGGTGTTATGTGGGCCTGGAACTGTACGGCTCGCAGGATGCAACGCTGGCACGCGAGATGGCGCAAATTGGGGAACGCTTTGGCATGGCACCGGTGGTCGCGCAGCCGGTGTTTGCCTTGGAAGCGGAAGATTTGGCGTTACGGCCGTTACTCGCCGCCATGTCCAATAATTCTCGCCTCGGTGATGTGGCCGAACTGCCGCCGGGCTATCACTGGCTCAATCCCGCCGACCTTGCCGACCGCTTTGCCGCTTTTCCCGAAGCGCTTGCCAACATCGGCCACATTGTTCGCCAATGTCGCCCCGCGCTGCCAGACGGCCGTCCCATCTGGCCTGTGCTTGACTTGCCACAAGAGGAAACGGCCGAAACGATGCTCAGGCAAATGGCCGAGGCCGGATTGGCAGAACGACGTCCATCATCTGCACCCCATAACCTGCCAGCCGATGCAGCACAGCTTTTAGACTACGATTCGCGGCTGCAAAATGAACTTGCGGCCATCATCCAACATGGTTTTGCGCCGTTGTTTCTGCTGGTGGCCGATTTGGTACGCTTTGCACGCGAACACGATGTGCCCGTGAGCACGCGCGGCAGTGTCGCCAATTCCCTCGTTGCCTATGCCCTGGGCATCACGACGGTAGACCCCATTGAACACGGCCTGCTGTTTGAGCGGTTTCTCAACCCGGCACGCGCCAATTTGCCCGACATTGACCTCGATTTTTGCAGCCGCCGCCGCGATGAGGTCTTGACTTATGCACGGGAGAAATATGGCGCAGAGCGTGTCGCTCTGGTTGGTTCGATGAACACGTTGCAGCCGAAATCGGCCGTGCGCGAGGTTGCCAAGGCGTATGGCATCCCGGAAACGCGCATCAAGAAGCTGTCAGCACTGCTGCCGCGCCATTGGCACCCAGACCCGCGCCGCCGCGAAGCGCTCGACGTAGAAGCGATACTGGCCGATGTGCCGGATGAAACGGAGCAAACTGCCATCCGTCAGGCATTCCGGCTAATTGGGCAGCCGCATCACCTCAGTTTACATCCCGGTGGCATTGTGATTACGCCGCAGGCGCTGACGGATATTGTGCCGGTGCAGTGGGCGACAAAGGGCTACCTGGCAACGCAGTATGATTTTCGGGACGTGGAAGCGATTGGGCTGCAAAAGATTGATTTGTTGGGGATTCGGGCTTTGACGGTGCTGGCGGATACGGCCGTTGCCATTCGCACAACCGAAGACCCCACCTTCACCCTGGCAGACATTCCCCTCGACGATGAAGAGACTGGCGCATTGCTGGCTCGCGGCGATACCATTGGCGTGTTTCAGTGCGAATCGAGCGGCGCACAGCGCACCTTACGCCAGCTACGCGCACGCAAAGTGCGTGATCTGGCTGTGGCGAACGCCTTTTTTAAGCCTGGCCCGGCGACGGGAGGCATGGCGAAATCCTTCATTCGCCGTTATCGCGGCGAAGAGTCGGTAAGTTATCTGCACCCCGCCTTGCAGCCCATTTTGCAGCCGACCCAGGGTGTGCTGCTGTTTCAAGAGCAGATTTTGCGGCTGGCGGTGGAAATCGCCGGATTAAGTTGGGAGCAGGCCGACCATTTGCGTCGGGGCATGAGCAAGTTTCAGTCCCGCGAGATGGCGGCGATGCGTCTGGCGTTTGTCTTGGGCTGTCAACGTGCCGCACCCGACGGCCCGGCCCTGACGCCGCAGCAAGCAGAGACATTGTGGGAGCAGGTGATGGCTTTTGCCGGATATGGCTTTAACCAGGGGCATGCCACCGCCTATGCGGATGTCAGTTATCGTTCGGCGTATTTGAAGACGCATTATCCGGCGGAATTTCTCTGTGCGCGGTTGATGGATCAGGGTGGCTTTCATCATCCGGCCATTTACATGGCAGAGGCACGCCGGTTGGGCATTGCCGTGCATCCGCCGCATATTAATGTGAGCGGACGCAAGGTGACGTTGACGGATGAAGAAGGAAGAAGGAAGAGGGAGGAGAGAGGAGAGAAAAAAGAAGAGGGAGGAGAGAGGAGAGAGGAGGGAAATCGCTTCTCGCTCTTCACTCCTCTCTCTTCATCTCTCTGGCTGGGGTTGGGGCAGGTGCGTGATTTGCGGCGGGAGAGTGTGCGCGGGATTGTGGCGGCACGGCGGGAACGGCCGTTTACCGACCTGCGCGATTTGTTGGAACGGGTGTCGCTGCAAGCCAAGGAAGTGACCCATCTCATTCAATGTGGCGCACTGGATGGGCTGGGGGAGAGCCGCGCGGCGCTGCTGGCGGAAGCGTCTGAAGTGGCGCGGGCGGGTAGTGCGCGGCAGATGGCGTTTGGGTTTGTGCAAGAAACGGCCGTTCCGTATGAAACGGCCGCGCAACGCCTGCAATGGGAAATGCACATCCTGGGGCTGCCCGTGAGCGTGCATCCGCTGCAATTGGCTGATTTACCGCCAACGATAGCGCTGCGCGACTTGCCACAGCGGCGCAATCAATTGGTGACGGTGGCCGGTACGCGCCTGCCAGGGTGGACAGGGGGCAAAGGCTGGTTCTTGGGAGATGGGGATAGTTTTGTGATAGCGCAAGGAGCAGAACGGCCGTCTACCTGGGAAGTGGTGCTGGTAAACGGCCGTTATCGTGTTGATGAATGGGGTGGGGGTTGGTTGCAGATTGAGGAGCTGAAAACTCTTTAGTGATCCCGGTTTAATACGGCATCAATCAAGCCTTCTAACTCATCGCGAGCCGATGTTTGGGGAACGATACGCAGCGCAGCGCGGGCACGACTCGCCATTTCTCTGGCCTGCATCCAGGCAATTTCGACAGCGCCAGAGTTGCGTAAGCGGGACATCATGGATTGCATGGCATCTAGCTCGGCAACGGCCGTTGCCTCCGCCACAGCAGCCCCATCTCCCTTGCTCGCGCCATCGCCATTTTGGATAGCCAAAAAGCCACGCCCTTGTGTCAAATCGGTGCCAATTGGCTTGCCCAACGCTTCCGGATCGCCAATGATGTCCAAAATATCATCGACAATTTGGAATGTCATCCCCAAATTGTAAGCATATTCAGCCAGACCATTGACCACATCGACATCATCATTGGCATATTGCGCACCCATGCGTGCAGCCGCCTCAAACAGGCTGGCCGTTTTCAGGCTGATAATTTGCTTATACGTTTCCCGATTCATGTCGCCGGATTTGGCCGCAGCCGCTTGTAAGGTTTCACCTTCCACCAGGCGCACCGCTGCCTGCGACATAATCAAGTTATACGGATTGCCATATGGCGCCATGACCTCATACACCTTGGCAAACATGTAATCACCGGTAAGCAGGGCAAAGGTGCGATCCCAAATGGCATGAATGGTGGGCTTGCCACGCCGTGTCTGGCTGTGATCATTAATGTCGTCGTGAACAAGGGAAGCCGTATGCACCAATTCAACCGCCGCAGCCAGCCCAACAACGTCGTGGATGTGTTGTCCACCGGCTGCCAAATAGGCAAGCAGCACCATGCGTGGCCGGATACGCTTCCCGCCCGATCTCATGATGTGGGTGCTGGCGGCCTGTAGAATCTCAATATCGCTGCCAACATTATTTTCCATGAAGTTATCGATGGCGGACAGCGCTTGTTCAATGAGTTGTTTTACCATTTTGAAATACCTTGTTCACAACGTTCAATTTTTTTTGAAAGCTTTATAAGGATTATAGAATAGTCAAAATTGACCGTCAAGAATTCGTGAAAGAAATCGCAATCTATTAAGGTTGCTCGCATAGTTGTCCGTGAAGCATAATAGCTGCAAAAGGATTATGCAACAATTGGAATGTATTTACGCATGGCCTATTCAGGAAACAATACGTGATACAGAATCTGTAATTAAAGAGGGAAGATGTGGACGCATTAAAGGAACGCATTATTAAGGAAGGGAAGAATCTGGGGCGTGGGATTTTGAAGATTGACAGCTTCTTAAATCACCAAATTGACGCCGTCTTGATGGAACAGGTAGGAATGCATATTGCCGATGTTTTTCGGCAGGCAAACCCGACGCGTATTTTAACGGCCGAAGTGAGTGGCATTATCCCGGCTACGATGACGGCCAAGGCGTTGGGGAATTTGCCGGTGGTGTATGCCCGTAAGCATAAGCCCATCACCATGCAGGAACCGGTGTATGTAGACCAGGCTCCCAGTCACACCAAGGGCGGCGAGGTCATGTTGATGGTTTCGCCAGAGTTTTTGTTTGCGGATGACCGGGTCTTGATCGTGGATGATTTTTTGGCGACGGGGCGCACGATTGACGCCTTGGGGCGCATTGTGCAAAACAGCGGCGCAACCTTGGTGGGCATTGCTGCTGTTGTAGAGAAAACTTTTGAAGGTGGGCGTGCAGCTTTGACACATTGGGGTGTGCCGATTATGGCGGCTGCTGTGATTACCGATATGACTGAGGGGAAAATCGTTGTCCATTGACGACGTTGTGGCTCGTCAGTGGCAAATAGGATCATAATGACACACGATACGATAGTAATTCTGGATTATGGCTCGCAGTATACGCAGTTGATTGCAAGGCGCGTGCGCGAGGCAAATGTGTACTGTGAGCTGCTGCCATGGGATACGGCCGTAGCCGATGTCATGGCGTTGCAGCCGCGCGGGTTTATTCTCAGCGGCGGGCCGAACAGTGTTTATGATGCGGGTGCGCCGACATTGCCGGCATATGTGTTGGCAAGTGGGCAGCCGGTGCTGGGTATCTGCTATGGAATGCAGTTGTTAGCGCATGGGTTGGGCGGCGTGGTTGCGGGCAGCCAGCGGCGCGAGTATGGCCCGGCAGACTTGCAGGTGGATGCGAAAGATAATTTGCTGTTTAGGGATTGGAAATTGGGGAGCGAAGATTTAGCGGCTGCGTCGCCACTGCCAGACGCCAGTTTACAGCAGGTGTGGATGAGTCATGGTGACAAGGTGGAGAAACTGCCGCCGGGATTTGTGTCGTTGGCGCACACGGCGAATTCGCCGTTGGCGGCGGCAGCAGATGTGGCACGGGGCTATTACGCCGTGCAGTTTCATCCAGAGGTTGTGCATACGCCGCAGGGGATGCGTGTACTGAGTAATTTTGTGCATCATATTTGTGGCTGTGGCACAGATTGGACGCCAGCCAGTTTTATTGATGAGGAAGTGGCGGCGATTCGGGCACAGGTGGGAAACGGCCGTGTTGTGCTTGGCCTGAGTGGTGGCGTGGATTCGGCCGTGGCGGCAGCGCTCATTCACCGTGCCATCGGCGACCAGTTGACCTGCATTTTTGTCGATCATGGTATGCTGCGTCAGGGGGAAGCGGCGCAGGTAGTGGAAACTTTTGAGCGCGAACAGGGAATGAAGCTCGTCGCAGTTAATGCCATTGAGGAATATCTAGAGGCGCTTGAAGGTGTCACCGAGCCAGAGCAAAAGCGGCGTATTATTGGCGAGAAGTTTGTGCGTATTTTTGAGCGTGAAGCGAACAAATTAGGGCAAATCGACTTTTTGGCGCAAGGCACGATTTACCCGGATGTGATCGAGAGTGCGGGCAAGGGCAAGAAAGATGCCCATGTGATCAAAACGCACCACAATGTCGGCGGTTTGCCAGAGGATATGGATTTTGAACTGGTGGAGCCGCTGAAATTGTTGTTCAAGGATGAGGTGCGCCGTGTGGGAACGGCATTGGGATTGCCGGACTCGATTATCTGGCGGCAGCCATTCCCTGGGCCAGGGTTGGCGATTCGCTGCCTGGGTGAAATTACCTGGGAGCGGCTGGAGCGATTGCGGGCAGCGGATGCTATTTTTGTGCATGAGCTGCGGCAGGCGCAGATGCTGCGCCAAGGGACGCAGCAATCGTTTGCTGTGCTGCTGCCGGTGAAGAGTGTGGGGGTCATGGGTGACGGCCGTACCTACGAAGAAGTCATTGCTTTGCGTGCGGTCACGACGGAAGATTTCATGACGGCCGATTGGGCGCGGCTCCCCTATGAATTGCTGGCGCGTATCAGCCGTCGCATTGTAAACGAGGTGCCTGGGGTGAATCGCGTTGTGTATGATGTGACCTCAAAACCACCGGGAACCATTGAATGGGAATGATTTGACGCCACAACTGTACAACCAGGGTAGGTTTTCTGCGTAATGATGATCAGTTTTGCTATTTAACACAGTCGAGATAAGGCTCACTGTGTAGAACCTTATCTCGACTGTTTATATCTGAGATTCCACGAGTGTGACACACTATTACAGATGAAAGCAACCCTCCCGGAGGTCGTTGTCACGATGGTAGCTTGTGGAACAACTCTCTGGGAGGCTTTTTAAGGGAGACCTGTCATGGACTATAGCAAGTTAATGAGTCGTTCTTGGGAAATTGTTTGGAATAACAAGTTCCTCTTTGTCTTGGGTTTTCTGGCGGCTTTAGGCAGCGGTGGCAGTGGTGGCCGCGCCAATTCAAACTTCCGTGGGTCAAGTTCGTCAGACTTTGATTTGCCACCTGGCACAGTAGACAACTTGCAGACATTTTGGGCACATTTTGGCGCTCTCATCATCGCCTTGATTTGTCTTTTCGTTGTCCTGGGTGTGATATTGTGGCTGGTGCGCCTGGTAGCGCAAGCTGGCTTGATCAGCTCGGTGGCGCGTATTGACGCTGGCGAAAAGGTGACTTTTGGCGAGGCGTTTGCCGCAGGGACAGCGAAGTTGGGGCGCATGGCGGGTTTGAATTTGCTGCTATATGGGCCATTTACGTTGCTGGCGTTGTTGTCGGCGGGCATTCTTATGGTAATGGCGGGTACGGCCGTTTACGAAGAGGTCGCACGGGGTGGCAATGCCGAAGGGATTTTCGCCAGTTTAGGCATCTTTACAGCGTGCTTAATCGGGCTGGCTTGTTTGACACTGCCCTTGCTGCTGGTCGTCAACATTGTTTACCCCTTTGCGCAGCGCGGTGCAGTTTTGGGCGAGCTGAGCGTTATGGACAGCATCCGGCATGGCTGGCAAGTTGTACGCGCCAATACCGGCGAGGTTATTGTCATTGTTTTGCTCTTCCTCGTTGTTGGCTTTGTCTTTGGGATTGTGAGCATTGCTGTGATTCTTCCTGGTGCAGTTTTGATCTTTATCCCGGCGATCATTCACCTTGCGGCCGGTGGTGGCTCATTTGGTGTGCTGGAAATTGCCTACGTGGTCGCTGGCGGTGTTTGCCTGGCTGTACTGGCTGGGGCAATTAACTCGGTTTTGGTAGCTTTTCGCTCAACGGCCGTTACCCTGGCTTACCAGGAGTTCATGAACAAGAGCAAGTTGGCGTAAGCGGTTTTGTACAATGGATTACGGCCGTTTCCTTTCCCGCTCCTGGCAAATCACCTGGCGCTACAAATTCTTGTGGCTGTGGAGCGGGTTGGCCGTGTTAGGAACAGGAGGAGGTCGCGTGAGCGGCGTCCTCCTTCATTTATTTATCCCCACCGATTGGCGCAATCCAGATTTTGTATTGGCTGAAGTCGAAGCGACATTGGCAACGTCAACCTTGCTGCTAGAGCGCATGGGCAGTGTGCTGCTGTGGGGCGTGCTGCTGCTGTTTTTGCTGCTCATCGTTGGCTGGCTGTTGTTTGCATTGGCCGAAGGTGTCATCATTCGCGCCGTACTGGATGCAGAAGATGAACGGCCGGTAACAGCAACACATGCCCTGCGTGGCGGTTGGCCTTTGCTGGGGCGTTTTGTAGCCATAGATGCGGCCGTTTTCTTTCCACTCTTTTTGCTGTTATTGCTCATGCTGTTGTTGTTGGGCGGAGCGCTCATTGGCAGCATCATCGTTGGCACGCGGCAGCAAACAACCGGTGGCTTTTTGCTGCCGTTAGGCGTAGGCGGGCTGTGTTTGCTGCCACTGCTCTTGCTGTTGGCTCCGTTGGGATTGCTGACGACGGTGTTTCGCGGGTTGGCGTTTCGCGATACGGCCGTTTATCAGACAGGCGTGCGCGACACGATTCGCCATACCTGGACGTTAACACGGGCGCACCTGGGGCCGCTGCTCATCGTCACGGGGCTGTTGTGGGGTGTAAAAACCCTGTTCAATGTGGCGCTGAGCATGGTGACGCTGCCCGTTTTTACTTTTTTACTGCCATTGGTTACTTTGCCGCGTGCATTTGTGCTGGTTGTCTCTCTGGTCGCCGCCATTTTGCTATTGCTTTTGCAGGCGATTTTACATACATTTACGGCCGTTACCTGGACGATGGCTTATTTATCCGTAATCCGTAACCCGTAATCCATTGCCGTTTACGGTTCATGGATTACGCTTGGCGGATGACGAGATGCGACTTGGCGTAGATACAGGCGGCACGTTTACCGATTTTGTGTGGGTGGATGGAAACGGCCGTTTCCACATCCACAAACAACTCAGCACCCCCCACGACCCCTCGCAAGCAATTTTAAGCGGCATAACCTGGCTGAACGTCCCTGAAGAAACGGCCGTTGTGCATGGCAGCACCGTTGCCACCAACGCCCTGCTAGAGCGGCGTGGCGCACGTACAGCCTTGATCACCACGCGCGGCTTTGCCGATGTATTGGCAATTGGCCGCCAAAATCGGCCAGATTTATATGCGCTGGTGCCGCAAAAACCGGAGCCGCTGGTGCCGCAGTCGTGGCGGTTTGAAGCAAACGAGCGTATCACGGCACAAGGCGCTGTGCTCATTCCCCTTGATTTAGCCAGCCTGTCGCCCATTCTCGCGCAATTGCAAGCGGACAACATTGAGTCTGTCGCCATTTGCCTCCTCTTCTCGTTCCTTTATCCCCAACACGAACAACAAATAGCAGCGGCTATTCGATCCATGGATGGCGGCTCGCAAACGGTGCCGTATCTTTCCCTGTCCAGTGACATTCTCCCCGAATACCGCGAATATGAGCGCACGAGCACCACGGTGATTAACGCTTATGTTGCGCCGTTGATGAGCCGTTATTTGTCACGATTGGCGGAGGGGTTGGGGAAACGGCCGTTAACCATCATGCAAAGCAACGGCGGCGTCATAAGCGCGGCCGCCGCCGGAGCACAAGCCGCACGCACAGCCTTGTCCGGGCCGGCAGGCGGCGTTGTCGGTGCGCGTTATGTGGCCGAACTGGCCCAATTCCCCGACATCATCACCTTCGATATGGGCGGAACCAGCACAGACGTCGCCCTGTGTCCGGGGCGGCTGCCCACAACAGCCAACGGCGAAATCGCCGGGATGCCGCTGCGGCTGCCCCTGATTGACATTCACACAGTCGGCGCGGGCGGAGGCAGTCTGGCCTATGTGGACGCAGGCGGTGCGCTGCATGTTGGGCCGCAAAGTGCCGGGGCAGAGCCAGGGCCAAGTTGTTATGGCCGTGAGGTTGGCAATTGGCAGTTGGCGGTAAAGGGCGCTGCGGCCAATCTACACGCGCCCATTACCGTGACCGATGCCAATTTGGTGTTAGGGCGATTGGATGCCGCGCATTTCTTGGGTGGCACGATGACACTGGACGTAGCTGCGGCGCAAACGGTCTTAGCCGAATTGGCGCAGCAAATGGGCGTCGCTTCCGCAGAAGAAGCGGCCTGGGGGGTCATTCAGGTCGCCAACGCCAATATGGAACGGGCCATCCGCAAAATTTCGGTAGAGCGCGGATACGATCCGCGCATCTTCACGCTGGTTCCCTTTGGCGGAGCCGGGCCGCTGCACGCCTGCGAATTAGCGGAGGCGATGCAAATTCCGCGTGTGTTAATACCGGCTGTGCCTGGGGTGTTGTCGGCGTTGGGCATGTTGGTTGCCGCCCCAACGAAGGATTATTCGCAAACGGTGATGGCGGCATTGGGGGAGAGGGAAGAGAGAGGAGGGAAGAGGGAGGAGGGAAGAGGGAAGAGGGAGGAGAGAGGAGAGAGGAGAGAGGAGAGAAGGGGGAGAAGAGCGATTGGCGATGGCGTTGGCATTATTGCATGAGCGGGCGTTGGCGGAAATGGCGGCAGAGGGGTATGCGCCAGAGGGGGTGACGCTGCATGACAGTCTGGATGTACGTTACAAGGGGCAGTCGCATGAGCTGACGATTCCCTATGTGCTGCCTGGTACGCAGTCGGCCATACGTGCCGCATTTCACGCGGCGCATGAGGCGCGGTATGGCTATGCGCAGCTTGCGGCGATGGTGGAGGTGGTGACGGTGCGGGTAACGGCCGTTGCCCAGGTCACGCCACCGCATATCCCCGTTCAACCCCTGGCTGGCACCGCTGCCCAGGCTGCGGTCATTGGCGAAAAAGAGGTCTGGTTTGCACGGCAGCCGGTGCGTACCACCTTGTATGATCGGGCGCAGCTGCGCCCTGGCAACTGCTTTGTCGGCCCGGCAGTTGTCTTTCAATATGACACAACGAATGTTATTCCACCAGGATGGGAAACGGCCGTTGACGCTTATGGCAACCTCGTTGTCAACCGCAAATCTTGACTCACCAATCTAGAAACCATTATGTCTGCCATTCCTCACGATCATCCATTTATTCATAAGCCACACCGCACGGTGTTGGCCCTGTCTGTCCCTGTTTTTTTGTCGTTGGTCGCCGAACCGCTGACCGGCTTAATTGATACGGCATTTGTGGCGCGGCTGGGAGCCGTGGCGCTGGCGGCGTTGGGGGTAGGCACGATAGCACTTTCCAGCGTCTTTTGGATTTTCAACTTTTTAGCCATTGGCACACAGACGGAAGTGGCGCAAGCCTCCGGCAGCAGCGCCGAGGAACGCGCGGCACGGATCAATGGGCTGGCGTTGGCTATGAGCGGCTTGTTTGGCCTGCTGGTGATTGTTGTCGGTTGGCCGGCCGCACCATGGGCGGCGACGGCCTTGGGCGCGACCGGAGACATCCATACACAGGCGCTGCTTTACATGCGTATACGCCTGTTTGGTGCGCCAGCCATCATTGCCTCCCTGACGGCATTTGGCGCACTGCGTGGCTTGCAAGATATGCGCACGCCGTTGTGGATTGCAGTGACGGTCAATGCGCTGAATATTTTGCTTGATTGGTTGTTCATTACCGGCGTCGGGCCGTTTCCGGCGTGGGGGATTGGTGGCGCGGCGGCGGCGAGTGTGTTTGCCCAATGGATTGGGGGCATTTGGGCGGTAACGGCCGTTTTGCGTCAGTTTGGTTGGCCGTCAAAATTGCGCCTGCACGAAGCGGGGCGTTTGCTGCAAATTGGCGGCGACTTGTTCTTGCGTACTGGCTCACTGACGCTGTTTTTATTGCTGGCAACACGCGTGGCGACGCGCATCGGCGCGGAGAGCGGCGCGGCGCACCAGGCGATTCGTCAGGTGTGGACGTTTACGGCGCTGGGGCTGGATGCCCTGGCCGTGACCGGGCAAAGCCTGGTTGGTTACTTTATGGGATCAGCCCAGGTGGCGCAGGCGCGGCGTGTGGCCTGGGTTAGCTGTATCTGGGGCGTGTTGATGGGCGTGCTGTTGGGAGCGGTGATGGTGTTGGGGCAAAGCTGGGTGATCCGGGGATTGGTTCCGGAAACGGCCGTTGCCGTCTTTGTCCCGGCATGGCTGGTGGCGGCTGTGGTACAGCCGATTAATGCGCTGGCGTTTGTCACCGATGGGCTGCACTGGGGCACGGGCGACTATCGCTATTTACGCAATGTCGTGTTCTTGGCGACGCTGACGGGGGGGATTGGCTTGTGGTTGGTGGAGGAAACGGCCGTTAACGCCTTGACCTGGGTGTGGGTTGCCAGTGGTGCCTGGATTAGTGTACGCGCTTTGTTTGGGGTATTGCGAATCTGGCCGGGGATTGGGCAGTCGCCCTTTACAGTCAAACAGTGAAGTTGTGGACAGGGCACTGCATAACAATACCCTGTCCACAAAAATGAGGACAAGTGCTTACTTGTTTTCCTTCTCCTCTTCCATTTCAGCTTGCAGCTTCTTGATCAAGTCATCCAGCAGGTGAGCCGGGACACGGCCGTAACTCTGGAATTTCATGCTGAAGACACCGCGTCCTTGCGTCATCGAGCGCAAATCTTGAGCGTAGGTTTGCATTTCAGCTAACGGCACTTCTGCCCGCACAACGCTCTTTGTGCCTTCCTGATCCATGCCCAGCACCTTGGCGCGACGCGTGTTCAAATCGCCTAAAATATCGCCCATGTTATCAGCGGGGACAACGATGGTTACTTCGTAAATCGGCTCCAACAAGGCCGGGCCAGCCCCTTTCACGGCCAGCCGAAAGCCTTCACGGCCGGCGATTTGGAAGGCGATTTCCTTCGAGTCTACGGGGTGCATCTTGCCATCATAGACAACGGTGCGCACACCGACCACAGGATAGCCAGCGATAACGCCACCTTCTGCTGCCTGACGTGCCCCTTTCTCTGTTGCCGCAATGAAGGGCGCCGAGATTGAACCACCAAAAATTTCCTCGCCAAATTGGAAACCTTCGTTGTCGTCAACAGATTCCACGCGCAGGAAAACACGACCATATTGACCGGCACCACCGGTTTGTTTCTTGTGTGTATATTCGGCCGAATTGGTCTTGGTGATGGTTTCCTTGTAGGGGATTTTGGGCGTTGTCGTCGTGATATTAACGCCAAATTTGGACTTTGCTTTCTTGATGGCGATGTCCAAATGGGTTGTACCCATACCCGACAAGATTGTCTGATGGGTGGCTGTTTCGGTATACCAGCGCAGGGTGGGGTCTTCGGCAACCAGACGGGTAAGGGATTGCGTCAGTTTTGCCACGTCTGATTGGGAAACCGGGTGGACAGCAACGGAGGCAATGGGGTTTGGCGCTTCGATGGGCGCCATCTGGAAGAATTTTCCATGTTCACACAGGGTGTCGTTGGTGCTGGCATCGCCCATTTTGACGACGACGCCAAGGTCTCCTGCGTGTAGTTTGCCGACGGTAACTTGTTCCTTGCCGATGGCAACTTGCAAGGAGCCAATGCGCACATCTTGTTCCAGATTGACATCGTAGATGCGATTATCGGAACCGAGGACACCGCCATAGACTCGCAAGTAGCTGGTTTTACCGTATGGATCTTCACGGGTCTTGAAAACAAAGGCAATCAGTGGGGACTCGTCGCTAATCGGGTAACTTTCTGTTTCCCCGGCTTTGTTGGTGACTTCAAATTTCCTTGCCTGATCGGGTGAGGGAATTAAGGCGGTGAGCATTTCTAATGCCGGATCAACGGCAATACCGGCTTCGGGAGCGGCATAGATAATGGGAACGATGGTTCCTTGTTTCATGCCGGATTTTAAACCGATGACGATTTCTTCGTTGCTGAGGGTTTCTTCTTCGAAGTATTTCTCGATAAGTGTATCGTCGCCTTCAGCCGCCGCTTCGATTAATTCCATGCGTGCTTCTTCGGCCGCGTCAGCCATATCATCGGGAATGGGAGCGCGTTCGCAATTCTCGCCGAGGCGTGCTTCCATGTTGATCAGGTCAATGATGCCTTGGAAATCAGCGCCTTCGCCAATGGGAAGTTGGATATTGACGAAACGGCCGTCTAGATTGGCATCAATACTTTCCTTGATGCGGGAAACACGCACGTTTTCCCGATTCATCTTGTTAACCAGGAGCATCAGGGATTTGTTTTGCTCAACCGCAGCCTGGTACACAATTTCTGTCCCGACTTCGACACCGGCGACAGCTTCGACGAAAACGATGACACCTTCGGTCACGCGCAGCGCGGCATTGACTTCACCGATGAAGTCCATGAACCCCGGTGTATCGAGCATGTTCAGTTTGGTCCCTTTCCATTCGATGGGAGCGATACCGGTGGCGACAGAGCTGTTGCGAGCGATTTCCTCTTCTTCAAAGTCCATGGCGGCCGTGCCACTTTGCACACTGCCCATGCGTGTGGTGACTTTGGTATTGAAAAGCAACCGTTCGACAAAGGTGGTTTTCCCAGAACCGTTATGACCGACCAGTGCAATGTTACGGATATTTTCAGTCTTATATTCTTTCATTAGCCGAGAACCTCATGGGTTTTGTGGATTTTGATTCTTCCAGGCGGTATTGGTTTTGGCATACCAATGCCTGCTCCCTCAAAACAGAATTTCTGTGGGCTGATCACCTTGTAAATCTGGGGGATAAGGATATATGTTGCCGCTACTAACCGCCAAACAATTAGATTTTATTTATCCTTACGCCGAGCATTAGGATTCCGAATTCTAGACGAAAGGAGGGGATTTTGCAAATGGCGCAACGCCTGCCAATGCCTTGCGTATAGGAGAACAATCACGGGTATTTACGGCGAACGGAGGTTGTAAACGATGTCCGATAATTCTTTTGATAATGGTATGCGTGGCGCACGACGACGCCATAATCCTTCTTTATTTGGCCCAATTGTGCTAATTGCTATCGGTGCTTTTTTCTTGCTGCGCAATATGGGCATGCTGCCTGAGGTGGGTTGGAATTGGGGAGCTGTCTGGCAGTTGTGGCCGCTATGGCTCATTTTTATGGGCGTCAACATCATTGTGCGACAAGTGCCACGGCCGTTTGGCGCGTTGTTGAGCGGCGTGGTGGGGATCGCTGCGGTTGGCGTGTTTGGGTATGTCTTGTTTTTCGGCGAAGATAACCCAACCTTGCAGCGTTTTGGCATTTCTGCGGAAACGGCCGATCTGAAAACAGAAACGATCTCTTATGCGGGTAATGATGTGAGCAAAGCGGTTGTGGACATTAATTTCGGTGCGCCGGGCGCGACGCTGCGGGCTTTGGACGACAGCCGCGATGTCATTAACGGCCGTGTCACTTCCTTTGGCGACATCACCTTTGATGCCAGTGATGAAGGCGGCGAGGCGACCATTTCCCTGAGCACACATGACAGCGCCGGTTGGTATTGGTTCCTTAATCCCAACAATTGGAGCAACATCGGTGATGAAGCAAATTGGGAATTGGGGTTAAACCCGCGTGTGGAGACCGATTTACGCCTGGATGTTGGGGCTGGTGCCGTTGACCTGCAATTGGCCGATTTGACACTGAGCCATTTGGATGTGGATGGTGGCGCGGGCAGCGTGACACTGGTTTTGCCCGATGGAAATTATAATGTGGTGTACGATGCCAGCGCCGGTTCAACACAACTTTGGCTTGGGGAAAGTGGACGGCAGGAAGTGGAAATTTCTGGCAGTGCGGGCAGCATCACGCTTTATTTGCCGGACTCTATGGAAGCGCGTGTCGAAGTGAACGATGGAGCCGGTAGTTTTAGCATTGACCGCGATCGGTTTACTCAGGTGAGCGGCAACAAGGACGACGATGGGGTGTGGGAGACAGATGGCTATGAGGATGCGCCGAATCGCGTGGATTTGTTTGTTGACATTGGCGCGGGGAGTGTGAGGATTCGGTGATCGGTGGTCGGTGGTCGGTGGCCGGTGATCGGTGGCCGGTGATCGGTAAACGGTAATCAGTAAGCGGTAAACCGATTACCGTTCACCGCTTACCGTTCACCGCTTACCGTTTACTGCCTACCGTCTGCGAGTTGTTTCATGTAGCGCAAAATGGCGCTGATGCCGTTGAGGCGCTGACCGCTCAGGACTGTTTGCAGCCCCATTTGCAGATAGAATTCGTTGGGAACGGCCGTTATTTGTTCTGCCGTCAGCCCATCCAATCCCTGATACAAAATTGAAGCAAAGCCGCGCACGGTAGGCGCTTCGGCGGGCACGTCAAAAAAGTAATGGACGTGCCCATTTTCTTTTTCTGCATAAACAAAAATGGGCGACATACATTCATGCACCTGATGGTCATTTTGTTTGTCAATGTAACGTGTTGGTAAGGGGGGCAGCTGCTCGGCAAACTCTAGCAGGTATTCCAGCTTTTCTTGTCCCTGGCAGTAGCTAAAATCTTCGACAATTTCATGCAGTTTAGGTGGTAGTTCATCTATCATCATGTCCCTTTGACCTCCAAGTGATACCGCGAAGTATGCTAACACAGCTTAGCCCGTGTGTTTTTATCTCCAATCAGTTGCTCAGTTTTTACGGAACGGCCGTTGCCCATGTGTTATACTCCGCCGCGATAAATTCGCAAGCAAGGAGACTCCCCTATGCAACCATACCTGGACTTAATGCGTCACGTACTAGAAAACGGCCGTCGCAAAGAAGATCGCACCGGCACCGGCACCCTCAGCATTTTTGGCTACCAAATGCGCTTTGACCTGAGCGCCGGATTTCCGGCAGTCACCACCAAAAAGTTACATTTGCGCTCCATCATTCATGAACTGCTCTGGTTTTTGCAGGGCGATACCAACGTGCGTTATCTCCAGGAAAACAAAGTCAGCATATGGGATGAATGGGCCGACGCCAATGGCGACTTAGGGCCGGTGTATGGATACCAGTGGCGTTCATGGCCGACACCAGATGGCGGCGCAGTCGATCAGATTGCCCAGGTAATTGCGCAAATTAAACAAAATCCCTATTCGCGCCGCCACATTGTCAGCGCCTGGAATGTCGCCGATCTGCCGAAGATGGCCTTAGCGCCCTGCCATACGTTGTTCCAGTTTTACGTGGCGGATGGCAAATTATCTTGCCAGTTGTATCAACGCAGCGCCGACATCTTTCTCGGTGTGCCGTTCAACATCGCGTCCTATGCGCTGCTGACGTTGATGATAGCCCAGGTGACGGGCTACCAACCGGGTGACTTTGTGCATACTTTTGGCGATGCCCATCTTTACCTCAATCACCTGGAACAGGCGCAGTTACAGCTGACGCGCACGCCCTTGCCCCTGCCCACCATGCAGCTTAACCCAGATGTAACAGATATTTTCGCCTTTCGGTATGAGGATTTTGCGCTGCTCGATTATCAATCTCACCCACACATTAAGGCGCCGATTGCCGTTTAGGGTAGTCATCGCCAAGAGGAATTTATGGCTTCTTGTATCGCATTTGTTGTAGCAATGGATCAACAGGGGGTGATTGGGGTAAACGGCCGTATCCCCTGGCATCTCCCCGACGACATGAAATGGTTCCGCGAGGTGACAATGGGCAAACCCGTCATCATGGGGCGCAAAACATACGAGAGCATCCCGGCACGCTTTCGCCCATTGCCAGGACGGCACAACATCGTCATCACGCGCCAGCCCGATTATGATGCTCCTGGGGC
Source organism: Ardenticatenaceae bacterium (assembly GCA_020634315.1). Lineage (GTDB taxonomy): Bacteria > Chloroflexota > Anaerolineae > Promineifilales > Promineifilaceae > JACSRF01. The sequence continues at coordinate 154,102 of JACKBV010000007.1, forward strand.
AACCGTTGTTCACACCATCCAAGAAGCGTTAGCCGCCGCCGGTGATGTGCAGGAGATTGTGATTGGCGGTGGCGGCGTGCTATACGAAGCGTTATTGCCACAAGCCAATCGCCTCTATCTCACCCTGGTTGATGGCACATTCCTCGGCGACACCTTTTTCCCAGCCTACGATCCTGCACAGTGGCAGGAGACATTTCGGCAAACCCACGAAGCCGACGAGCGCCACGCTTACCGGTTTTCCTGGCTCATTTTGGCGCGTCAAAATCCCCCAAATGGGATGTAGACGGCCGTTTCCCCACTGCTTACAATTGCGTAGTTATGACAACAACCATTCTTACACACAGTCGCGTTACCTGGACGAACATCGTCCAACCCACTCTTGAGGACATGGATCAACTCAAGAGCCGTTATCCCCATTTCCATCCACTCAATTTGCATGACTGCACAAGCGAGTTGGAATTCCCCAAAATAGATCACCATGATGGCTATTTATTCATTGTTGTCCATTTGCCACGTTGGGACAGTCAAGAACGCATTTCTCGCCCCAGCGAAGTAGACATTTTTGTTGGCAAAGGCATCTTGGTGACATCACACGCCGGGATTTTGAAGCCGCTCAATGAATTATTTGCGCGTTTGCAGCAAGATGAAGCCTTGCGCAATGATTTAATGGGACACGGCGCAAGCCCGCTGCTCTATGAACTGCTCGACGAGCTGATTAATTACTGTTTCCCCATTCTGCAAAAGGTAAACCAAAACATTCGCCATGCCGAAGAGCACCTCTTCCACGAAGAGACGGAACACATCTTGCGCGATATTGCCATTGTCCGGCGCGATGTCATCGCCTTGCGCCATATTTTGCGGCCACAGTGGGATGTTTTCGACGCTCTGGAAAAGGGCAATTGGCCCTTTATCCATGATGATCTGACGCTTTATTGGAGCAATTTAGGCGATCACCTGGCGCAGCTAAAAGCGATGTTGGATGAGCACATGGATGTGATCGACGGGTTATCAGACACAATCGACACGCTCGCCTCACATCGCATTGATGGCGTGATGCGGGTGCTGACGTTCATCACCATTTTGACCGCGCCATTGACGTTGATGGCGACCATTTTTGGCATCAATGTCGAATTACTGCCGGTGCAATACCATCCCCTGCTCTTTTTGGGGGTCATCATCATTGGCATTTTGCTGACGTTAGTTTTGATTGTTTATTTGAATCGGCGCGGTTTTTTGTAGCGTATTACGTATTGCGTATTGCGTATTCAGAGGACAACACGCAATACGCAATACGCAATTTGATGTCGATGACTGCGTTAGCAGAAAGAACAAACGCAGCCACGACCAACGCCTTTAAGGAAGCAGCGCCAACGTGTAACGGCCGTTTCCCTCCATACACTCACCCTCTTGCGGTAACGCACCATTAATCACAATCATTTGCGCACGCGTAATGCTGAGCAAATCAGCCGTGCTCGTTTGCAGGGCTGTTTGCAGCGCGGCATCTGTCGTGATCAGGTGCAGCTGAGCCAGTTCGGTGCCCAGCGCCAGGTTATGGTCGCTTTTGTAGCGGCGCACGCGGCTGGCAATGTGCATGAGGGTTTCGCCCAGGGAAACGGCCGTTTCATCCACCCATTCCTCGGCCACCTGCGGCCACGCCGCGCGGTGAATCGAATCTGCGCCCTCCGCTGCGGCGAACAGCCCCAGGTAAATTTGCTCCGTCACAAACGGCAAAATCGGCGCAAACAGCTTGAGCGTCGTCAGCAGCGCTGTAGACAGCGCCATTTGTGCGCCCATCGCCTCCGCGCCGCCATCATAAAGCCGCTTTTTCGCCATTTCCAGGTAATTGTCCGCCAGGTCACGCCAGAAAAACGCCTCCATCTCACTTTTAGCCGTTGCATAATCATATGCCGCAAACAGCTCCGTCACGCGGGCAATCACCTGCTGCGTCCGCGCCAGAATCCAGCGGTCGGCAGGTGTGGTCGAGATGGCAGCCGCCGTTTTCCAATCCTCCGTTTCCAGGAAGCGGCTGCTAAAGCGGGCCACATTCCACAATTTGTTCACCAGCTTGGCCCCTGCCTGGATTTTCTCCTCGCTGATGATGGCATCTTTGCCTAAACCGGTACTTGCCGTCCAATAGCGCACGGCATCGGCCGAATATTGGTTAATCATTTCCAGCGGCGGCATTGGCCCACCACCCCGGCTTTTGCTCAATTTGACCATCCCTTCGGGAGCCAATCCCCAACCGGAGATGCCCACATTTTTCCAGGGCAAGGTGCCGAAGTGATAATGCGATTTCACAATCGTGTAAAAAGCCCAGGTGCGAATAATTTCATGCGCCTGTGGTCGCAGCGAAAAGGGGCTGGTTTGTTCGTAGAGGCTGTTTGCGGCGTCTGCCAGGGGCGACCATTGCGCCGCAATTTGTGGCGACAACGAGGACGTGAACCAGGTGTCCATCACGTCGCTTTCTGGGGTGAAAGATGTGCCGCCGCAGGTTGGACACGGCCGTTTCGGGTTTGTCGCCGTGGGATCGATGGGCAAATCAGCCATGTCGGCCAACAACAGCTCGCCACAACCATCACATGTCCACACAGGAAACGTCACGCCAAAGTAACGCTGACGGCTGATGCACCAATCCCAACTCAAGTTTTCCACCCACTGCCGATAACGATTTTTCATGTGCGCCGGATGCCAGGCGATTTCCTCGCCAGCTTCTAAAAACGCTTCTTTGTGGTCCAGCACGCGAATAAACCACTGCTTCGTCACAATATATTCCACGGGCGTGTCGCACCGCTCGTGGGCACGCACGGTTTGTGCGATGGGTGTCTGGCTGAGCAGCAGCTTTTGCGCGGCCAAGGTTTGCACAATGGCGCGGCGTGCTTCTGCCGTAGACAGTCCGGCAAAATCGCCAGCAGCAGCGGTCATATGTCCATCACGGTCAATGGCTTCGATTAGTGGCAGTTTGTGGGTGTGCCACCAGGCCACATCGGTGGTGTCGCCAAAGGTGCAGCACATAACGGCTCCGGTTCCTTTTGTCGGATCGGCCGCCGGGTCGGTGAGGATGGGCACGCGCTGCCCAAAGAGGGGCACGATGGCTTGTTGCTCGTGCAGATGGAAGAAACGGCCGTCTTCTGGATGCACAAAAATCGCCACACAAGCGGGCAGCAGTTCCGGGCGCGTCGTGGCAATGGGCAGCGGTGTGCCATCTTCCAAATGGAAGGCGAGGTCATAGAAAGTGCTTTGCCGCTCCAGAATCGAGGAGTTCGGCCTGGGCGATGGCCGTCTGGCATTCGGGACACCAGATTGTGGGAGCTTGCTGCCGGTAAGCCAATCCTTTGTCGTAGAGGTCGAGAAAAGACCATTGCGCCAGGCGGCGTGCAGGATCATCAATGGTGCGATAGGTGTAACGCCAATCAATGGACAGTCCCAATCGCTGCCACAGAGTCTCGTAATCTTTTTCGGCCGTTTCGCTCACCGCCAGGCAGCGGCGGATAAACGCTTCGCGCCCAATGTCGGCGGCACGGATGCCTTCCCATTTTTCCACCAACCGTTCGGTGGGCAGGCCGTTGTCGTCAAAGCCCATGGGGTAATAGACGTTACGGCCGTTCATGCGCCAAAAGCGGGCGATGAAGTCGGCATGGCTGTAAGAATAGACATGCCCCAGGTGCAAATGTCCCGACACTGTGGGCGGGGGCGTATCAATGCTGTAAACAGGTGCGCCGCTGTTGGGGTCGAAGTGGTAGGTTCCCTGTTCCTGCCACTGTTGTTGCAGCCGCATTTCGGCCGTGTCCGGGTTGTACCGTTTTGGAAGAGTCATTTTTGCCTCCAGAGATTGAGGATGAACAATGGATAATGCCAACCGTTCATCGCAAATAAAAACGCCCCAATCATCCTTGAGGACGAAAGGGGGCTTCTTCCGCGGTACCACCTCATTTCGCAGCTATGTAACAACACAACTGCGCACTTTTGTCCCGACCATCATCAGGACTGCGCTGTAACGGGCTTACCCGTGCCGGTCTACTGAGGCTGATAGTTTGCTGACAAACGATCATCCCTTTCTGCGGCATATTTACCGGACGACATTCAGCGGAGGGTTTCTTGTGGGGGCTTTCAGCCTTTCACTGGTGTGAAGTGGCCCCATCTTTTCTGTCAATGCCGTTTCCGCTTACTCCTCCCGGCATGGTGTGGATGTATTGAATTGTTGCCTGCCATTATAAAGAGAAGCATCTTGTTTTGACAAGCATTTCCTGCTCGTTTTTGTCGGGAATTTCCAGGAAGTTGCCGCGGGACGCCTCCCGCCGGTTATTTATGGATGATGTGGGAATTTGACAACAGTTGACGGCCGTTTCCCCCTGACGGACAATACAAAGCTATGCAGACTCGTCGTTTACACATGTTATTTTGCTCAAGCTGGCTGCTGCTAACATTGGCAGCGTGCCAGGCGCAAATACCGTTGCTGGCGGTAGCCGAACAGCCAACGGTGGTTTTGCCTACGTTGATGCCCACTGCACCCCCTCTTTCTCTATCAACTACCGCCGCGCCGACGGCCACAGAAATGGTTGTTTTGGCACAGGTAGATGTGAGCAGCGAGATGGAGCTTGCTGAGGAAACGGCCGTTCCCACAGCCACCCCTCCGCCTAATTTGCCGCCAACTTTCACACCGGCGGCAACGGCTCGGCCCACGCAGCCACCTGTGCTCACGGCCACATTGACGCTGCCGCCAACGGCCACGCCGCTGCCTGTGGCAACGGCCGTTATCAACCGCACCTGCCCGGATCCCGTGCCGCTCAAGCCAGAGTACGTGCGTTATTACCTCTCGCCCAACCTGTGGCCCGCGCCCAATGCTGCCATGAACGACACACACTTTTGGCTGTCGAAACCATTGCCGGGAGGCGGCCGTTACCTCATCAACCAGACCTTTCCCTATGGGTGGGATGGGGCCGGGCTGCTTTTGCTGCACAACGGCGTTGATTCGGCCGATCCATTGGGGACGCCGGTTTTGGCTGCCGCTGCCGGGACAGTTGTCGTGGCGCAAGACGATTACAATGAATGGTATGGTTGGCGCTGTGACTGGTATGGACATCTCGTTGTCATCGAGCATGACCAGCGCTGGTTTGGGCAGCCGGTGTACACGCTGTACGGGCATGTGCTGAACATCAATGTGGAAGCAGGACAGCATGTGGAAACGGGTGAACAGGTAGCGGAAGTCGGTTTTGGCGGTGCGGCGACTGCGCCCCATTTGCATTTTGAAGTGCGCGTGGGCAGCAATGAATTTGGCTCGACGCGCAACCCGATGTTGTGGGTATATCCAGGGGATACGCGCGGTGTCATTGCCGGACGCCTGCTAGACCCAGACGGCCGTCCCTGGCAAGGCGTGGCCCTCAGCCTGATTAGCGATGAGGGCGAAGTTGTGGCGACAACATGGAGCTACCTGGATGATCCGCTGCATTACATCAACTCCGACGAAGGATTGGCTGAAAATTTCCTTTTCTCTGATGTGGTGCCGGGAACTTACGTCATTTACACCAAGCTGCAAGATGTGGAATATCAGCAGCCGGTATTGGTAACGGCCGGTGAGTTGGTGACGACGGCGATCACAACGGAGCCGTTTAAAACGCCAACCCCAACACCGCAAGAGTGAACGGACGCATTGCTAATTCCCCGCTAACAGCGTGATAAAACTTTGCCCCACCACCAATTGGATACCGGTGAGGAGCAGCAGGGTGTAGACGAGGCGATTAAACCAGAGGTCGGTGAAATGCTCATTGAGCCACAACCCCAGGCGCACGCCTAAGAAGCAAAGCGGGGAGAGCAGTAAAATCGTCGTCAGGTTGCCCACACGAATTAACCCCAACAGGCTGTACGGAATGAGCTTGACCAGGTTGACAATGGTGAAAAAGATGACCGTGCTGCCGACAAAGAGCGTGCGTGGCATTTTTTGCGGCAACAGGTAAATGGTGACGGGCGGGCCGCCAGCATGAGCCAGAGTGGAGGTAAATCCGGCCAATGCTCCTAGGAGACGGCCCACGCTGCCGGGCAGGCGTTTGCCTATGACGGCACCTTGCAGGGCTGTCTGGCCGAGGCGGTAGAGGACGAAGAGGATGGCGAGGATGCCAATGCCTAGTTTTAGGGCACGCTCGTTGTCGCTGAATGTTTGAAAGAAAAGGCTGCCGAGGGCGATGCCGATGATGGCGCTGGGCAGTAAAACTTTCAGGCTGGGACGGTCGAACTGCCCCCAATAGTGGCGAATGGAAATGAGATCAATGAGGATGAGCAGAGGGAGCAGCAGTGCCGCTGCGTCGGCGACAGGGATCGTCAAGGCCATCAGCGGCGTGGCAATGACGCCAACGCCGCCACCAAATCCGGCTTTGGCAATGCCGACGAGGATGACTGCGGCAACGGCCGTTACCCAAAACAACATAGGATAATCTGGTAAACTCATGACGGGAACGGTAGCGGATTTTGCCGATTCTGCAACACAATTCACAGGGAAATGCTGGTAAGCACACATGATTTACGTCGATAACCAAAACGTCACCGATCCACATCTGAATCTGGCATTAGAAGAGCATTTGCTGCGTCAGGTTTGCCAAGAGCAACCCTTGTTACTTTTCTATGTCAATGAGCCATCTGTTATCCTGGGTCGCAACCAAAATGTGTGGGAGGAAGTAGACCTGGATTATATGCAGGCGCATGGCATTCACCTGGTACGACGGCTGTCCGGCGGCGGTGCGGTGTATCATGATGAAGGCAATCTCAATTTCAGCTTTATCACGCCAGGGGGGCAAGACTTACACAATTTCGCCAAATTTACGGGGCCGGTAACGGCCGTATTACACGCATTAGGCGTCGCGGCAGAACTGCGCAACAAAAGCAGCCTTTTTGTCGGCGAACGCAAGATTTCCGGCAACGCGCAGTACATGACCGCCGGGCGCATGGTCAGCCATGGCACACTGCTCTTTGACACCAATCTAGAGCGGATGCTGCATGCGTTGAACCCGCGCCGGGCAACGATCACATCGCGTGCGGTGCAGTCCGTACGCAGCCGGGTTGTCAATCTGCGCGATTTGCTGCCGCCGGGAATGACAGTTCCTTCGTTGAAGGAAGCATTGCTGCATGGCATCTTTGACGGAGCAGAGCCGCCGACATATCAGCCAACAGCAGCAGATTGGGCCGCAGCGGCTGTGTTAGTAGAGGAACGCTACCGCGCCTGGGAATGGCGCGTGGCACGCTCGCCGCACTGTGTGATCACGCATGATGTCGTCACGCCATCAGAGCCGCTGCGGGCGCGGGTGACGGTAGAGCATGGCATCGTGCAAGCGTTAGAAGTGGATGGATTAAGCCCGGCGGCGTCACTGGCACAGGGCGTGGTTGGCGTGCGCTACGAGCGGGCGGCGCTGGCGGCGGCAATTGAGGCGGTGTTGGCAGATGCCACACCCGATTTTGTGCCGCAAGGCGTGACAGCATCGCTGCTGCTTGATTTATTGTATGGCTGATGAAAGCCCTTATGTCGTAGTGGCCCAGTCGATGTTGCTTTGACCTTGCAAATGGCTTTCCAGTATCACGCAGCCATCCAACAAGCCTGAGGAACGACAGAGTAAGCCTGAGGAACGACAGAGTAAGCCTGAGGAACGACAGAGTAAGTCTGAGGAACGACAAAGTAAGCCTGAGGAACGACAAAGTAAGCCTGAGGAACGACAAAGTAAGCCTGAGGAACGACAAAGTAAGCCTGAGGAACGACAAAGTAAGCCTGAGGAACGACAAAGTAAGCCTGAGGAACGGCAAAGTAAGCCTGAGGAACGATAGAGTAAGCCTGAGGAACGACAAAACGACAAAATGTAGAGGCGAGCCGGTGGCTCGCCCTCCTGAACAAGTCTGAGAAACAGCAAAATGACAACAAACAAAAGAGGCGAGTCGGCGGTTCGCCCCCACATGCAGTGTAAATACGCCTTTCTTCCCGGCGTTTACACCAAATTTAACCGCACCCCTTCGCGAGTTGCATGCAGACAGGTCAGGAGGCAGGGCTTATAATGGATTTATTCATGGGTGGGACGCATGTCGTATCATGGGTTACAGGTTAGTAAATGGCTAGGCTCGCCCACTGGAGGAAATAATGTCCGCACAATTAACCCCAAATGACTTCAAGATTTCGCGCATTGTTGCCGGTATGATGAATTTGTCTGCGTGGCGCATGAGTACGCCGGAATTGGTTAACTGGATACATGCCTGCCTGGAAATGGGCATTACCACATTTGACCATGCGGATATTTATGGTGGGTACACATGTGAAAGCGTCTTTGGGCAGGCGTTGGCGGCGGAGCCAGGGTTGCGCGACAAGATGCAGCTTGTCAGCAAATGTGGCATCCAGCTTGTCACCGGCAACCGCCCGGCCAACCGGGTGCATCACTATGACACCAGCGCGGCACACATCGTTGCCTCGGCGGAGCAGTCGCTGCGCAATTTGCACACAGATTACCTGGATGTCCTGCTCATTCATCGCCCCGATCCATTGCTGGATGCCGACGAAGTTGCTGCTGCTTTTGCCCAACTGCGTCAGGCAGGCAAAGTGCGCCATGTTGGCGTCTCCAATTTCACGCCCTGGCAGTTTGATTTGCTTGCCTCGCGGCTTGATTTTCCCCTGGTGACAAACCAGATTGAATTCTCGGTGATGCACCTCGATCCCCTGCATGATGGCTCTCTGGATCAATGCCAACAGCATCATGTTGTGCCGATGGCCTGGGGGCCGCTCGGTGGGGGCGAGTTGTTCCACGCGGATATTCCTCGTGCGCATCGTTTACGCGGCAAGTTGACGGAGATTTGTGAAGAAGTGGGGGATATGGGCATTGATCAGGTGGCGATAGCCTGGCTGTTGACACATCCTGCTGGCGTGGTGCCGGTGTTGGGGAACTGGTAAATTGGAGCGGCTGCGCAGTGCGGTGGCGGCGCAGTCGATTCAGTTGACGCGCCAGCAATGGTTTGCGATTTGGGAAGCATCGGCGGGACGTGAAGTCCCGTAACGCTTACAAGTGGGGCAGTTTTATGGGGAGCAGGCCGGGAACTTGCTCTTTGTAGCGTAGATAGGCGTCACCGAAAACGGCCGTTAATCGTTTTTCTTCCACGCGTGACCCGGCCCATAAATAAAGCGTCGCCATCACATTGAGGATCAACGTTTGCAGCGTCATCACCGGCGTCGGCCAGAGAATGAGCAGGCTAAAAAAGTAAAGCGGGTGGCGCACAAAGGCATACATGCCGCCTGTGACCAATTTAGGCGGCGGCAGCAAATGCTCTTTTCCGGTGAAGTAATTCACGGCCTGGCGCAGGCCAATAAATTCCCAGATGTCTGTTTGCAGCAGCGCCGTCAACAGCCCCAAGAGGCCAACCAGTTGGACAAAAAGCGCCAGCCAGTCGAAAGGGGAAGGTAAACGCCACAGCAATGTGTCTGGCACTTGTGTCCACAATGCCCACAGCACGGGCAAAATGGAGATGAGGGCAAACAGGTTGTAGCCCAGACGATACAAACCCGCGTGTGCCCGTTCGCCAAGCTGGCGATGTACCCAGGCTTTTACCCGTGCATCAGCCGTGAGGCTGTGCAGTATCGCCCAAAGAATGAAGCTGAGGATAAAAATAGTCATCTTTCACGTTTCCCATTTGTCTGATTGTGCAAAGCGCATTATAAATCCCGGCGGAGGCAAGAGACAATGAATGATAACGAGGAAACGGCCGTATCTCACGAACAACTTACCCTCACGGCCGACCAACTAGACCAACTTGCCGGTTTCCTGCAAGAACTACCGAACCCGGTGCGCATTCATTACTGGGGTTCGCCGCAAGCCAGCCCCGAAGAAATGGAGGCGCTGCGCTTATGTCAGGCATTGGCCGAACATTTTGCGCCGATTAGCTTGCACGCTTTCCCGCGCCGTGCCAATTACGCTTATTATCCAGTCTTGGGCATTATGGGCGAGAAAGATGGCGAGAAGGTCGATTACGGCGTGCGCATCATTGGGCTGCCGGCCGGGTATCAAATTACGTCGCTCATTGCCGCGATTCAGGCTGTCTCTTTCCAGGGCGTGACGCTGGAACCGTTAACACGCATTAAGCTGCAAAAATTAAACACGGATGTCACGCTGGAATTGGTGACTGACCTCGAAGATGAGGGCGGGACGTTGGTCGCCAAAACTATTTTTGGGCTGGCGGTTGCCCATGAACGGATTCAAAGCTATTTGCTGATGAGCAACATGTTCCCGGACACCATCGTCCGCTATTCTGTGTACAGGGTGCCGCATTTGGTGATAAACGGCCGTACCCATCTCACCGGTGTCGCCGACGAAGAGACGATATTGCAGCATATCGGCCGTGCCGTGAAGTAACAATCATTTGCAAAGCTTGCCTCAACTTCGCTGTTGCGCCATCCACACCAAAATGCTTTCCGCCAGCAGCATCAGCAGCAGCATCCCCATGAAGGTCAATTGAATGCCCGTGGCTGTTGAAGCACGCACAGCATTGTCTGGGTGCAGCACCAATGGCGCACGCAAATTTGACCAGATAATGATGACTGGCAGCAAGGCACTGAGCAAACCGCGCAGCCAGCGCCAGGGCACAAACAAATTGGCCGTTAGCAGCAGCAAAGCCACCGCCAACATATTGAGAGATGTAACCATGCGCGGCTCTTGCCAAAAGACAGCTCCCCAGTTGATTTTTGAGGCCAAGGCACTGACCGCCACACCGCTCACGTAAAAGCCAAACGCCACCCAGCCCACTGTTTGCCGCCAACTGTCGGCACGCTGCCAGGCCAGCGCTGCCAAACCCAATAATCCGGCTGCCACATAACCGATCAAACCGGCCCAGGTTAATGAGACATGCACGTACACCGCTTTAATGCCGCTGCCCAGGGTTTTTTCATCTGGGCCAAGCCAGACGAGCAAAGCGGCGAGAACAAGCACACAACACAAAGCAATTACCGCCGTTGGAACGGCGGCAACAAAACGACGGGGAAAGCTGTTTTCTTGTAACATGCGGGCTACTTTACCGGGTTTTCGTGGAAGATACAACGCGCGTGAACCGTAAGCGGCTAACGACGAGCCGATTAGGATTCATGGTCATCGTCTATTTTTGATTTGGGCAGCGTTGTCTTTTTGTCGGCGTCTTTCAGGCGTGCTTCGGGCGTGGGCGAACCGCCAACCCAGGCGACAAATTGGCGTCCCAGGCGCAGGATGCGTGTGCGGGCGCGGGCAAACACGTAGCGGGCGCGGCGCAAATTGCGGCGCAAGGCTGTGACTTCTGGCGGTGTGACATCCCATTTGATGACAGCAGATGCCCAGGTTAACCCGCCGCCAAACCCGACAAAGACGATGTGATCGTCGCGCTGTAAACGGCCGTTTTGAATGGCATCGCATAAAGCAATCGGAATGGAAGCGGCGGAGGTGTTGCCAGCCCGGTCAACATTGAGGAAGAAACGCTCAACGGAAACATTTAGCCGCTTAGCGGCCGTTTCCACGATGCGCACATTGGCCTGGTGCGGAATGATGAGCGACACATCATCCATCGACAGATTCGCCTTTTCCAGGACATCCTCGATGGAATCGCTAATGACTTTGGTGGCAAAACGGAACACTTGACGGCCGTTCATATGCACCGTCTGCTTGTGGTGGCCGTTGGCATACGTCGTGCCATAAATCGGCACCGGATTGCGTGACAAATTGGGCAGGCTGAGCAAGTTGCTGCCCGACCCATCTGAGCGCAGCGTGCTGGCTAAAACGCCACCGGGGACATCCGAGCCACGCAACACCACCGCCCCGGCGCCATCGCCAAACAAAATACAGGTGCCACGATCTTGCCAATCTAACACGCGCGACATCGTCTCTGCGCCAACCACCAGCGCCACATCAATGGAACCTGAGGCAATGGCATTGGCCGCCATGCTCAATCCATAGACAAAACCGGAGCAAGCGGCGCTCAAATCAAAAGCACCGGCGCGGGTGGCTCCCAGATAATCCTGTAACTGTGATGCCGTGGACGGAAAAATGTATTCGGGGGTAGAGGTTGCCACGATAATCAAATCGACTTTGGGCGAGGGGATGTTGGCAATGGCTAATGCACGCGCGGCGGCTTCAAAAGCCAGCGTTGCGGTGCTCTCTTTATCGGCGGCAATGCGACGCTCGCGAATACCGGTGCGTGTATAAATCCACTCATGGGATGTTTCGACAATGTTGGCGAGATCGTCATTGGTCAGTACATGTTCCGGAAGGTAACAGCCCCAGCCAACAATATGCGCATATCTCATGTTTTCCTCCAATGGGACAAGCAAGAAACCGGTTCCCGTTGGTTTGTTACGGAGCTTGCGTGAGACGAAGCCTGCGGGAGGTTGGTTTTCACATAAGAGAACCCAGCACACTCCGTTCAGTTGCGCGTCATTTGTTGATTCGTATAATCCCCAGCGGCGGATGGAAACCTGTTGTCGTTTAATTTTAGCTCTGGCAGGTTTGCCAAAGTGCAAAATATATGAATCGAAAATTCGTTTTACTGCTGCTTATTTTTCTCTTGCTGACCGGATGTGGCTTGGGGGCGGACACGGCCGTTTCCCTGCCGCCGCTGATCACCCAGGCCCCCACAGACGCGGCCGAAGCCTCGTTAACGGCCGTTGCCAACACATCGACCATTCCCGTCCGCGATCTCGTCACACTCGTCAACCAAACCCAGGACATTGCCGCCGCCCGCGTTGCGCAAACAGAGCCAACCCCGTATGCCGTGGGCGATACCGTCACCTTTTGGTTCAAAAATTTGGCAGCAGAGACAAACGAACAAATTCCGGCGCGGCTGGCGTACCGTTCCGACATGCTCAACATGTGGGTGCAGGCTGACCAGCGCATCAAGGATGAAGATGTGGCGGCGGCGGCGCAGTTTATCGAGCAGAAAATCTTGCCGACCAATCATGCCTACTTTGGGCAAGAGTGGACGCCTGGCGTTGATGGCGATCCGCGCATCAACATTTTGCACATTGAAGAGCTGGGCGGGCTGGGGATTGCCTACTTCTCCTCGGCAGATGAATATGTAACGGCCGTTAACCCCTATTCCAACCAGCGCGAAATGCTTTACGTCAGCCTCAAAGACGCCAAACTCGGCTCCGACCGCTACTTTGCCACCGTCGCCCACGAAATCCAGCACATGATCCAATGGCACGTTGACAAAAACGAGGACGCCTGGCTCAATGAAGGGCTGTCCGAGTTAGCCGTTCACGTCAATGGCTTTGCCACCAACCGCGAAAAAACATATGCGCAGCAAACCGACGTGCAGTTAACCAATTTGCGTCAGGATGCCGATGTTGTTGCCGCGCATTATGCCGCCGCTTTTCTTTTCACCGCTTATTTCCGCGACCGCTTTGGCGAGGCAGCCACACAAACCCTGGTACAGCATCCTGAAAATGGAGCGGCGGGATTTACGGCCGTTCTCGATGAACTGGCTGTCGGCTTGAGCTTTGACGACCTTTTTGCCGATTGGCTTGTTGCCAATTACTTGCAAAGCGTGGAGCGGGGCACCGCGCCCTATGCCTATACCACCATTGCGCTGCCCGAATTGGATGTGCAGCCGCTGCAACGGCCGTTTCTCACCAGTGACGTGCATCAATATGGCGCGGATTATTGGCAGCTAAGTGGCGACACGCCGGTCACGCTGGTCTTTACCGGCACACAGCAAGTACACAGCATCGACACCACAGCACACAGCGGCAGCCATTTCTGGCTCAGCTTCCCGGCCGATGAATCAGACATGCACCTGACACGCCGCTTTGACTTGAGCGGGCTAGACAAGGCGACGCTCACCTTTTGGACGTGGTATGACATCGAAGCCGGATGGGATTATGGCTATGTGGCCGTTTCCACCGATGCGGGTGATAGCTGGACGCTGCTGGAAACGGCCGCTTCCACCGCCGACAACCCCGAAGGGAACAATCTCGGCGTGGGTTACACCGGCTACAGCGGCGGCGGCGCTGCGCCAACCTGGACACAGCAAACGGCCGATCTGACGCCCTTTGTCGGGCAGCCCGTGCTGGTGCGTTTTCAATATGTCACCGATAGCGCGGTGCATTGGCAAGGCTTTGCCGTGGATGACATTGCCATCCCCGAATTGGGGTATCAGCATGACGCCGAAACGGACGATGACGATTGGGAAGCGGCCGGTTTTGTGCGTCTTACCGATATGCTGCCACAACATTTCCTGGTGCAGCTTATCCTGCTAGGGGATGAGGATGTGCGCGTGCAACCGTTACAACTGGATGAGAAGCAGCGCGGCGAATGGGTCATTCCCTTTAGCGAGACGTACAATAAGGCGATTATTGTGATTGCGGGCAGCACGCCGTTTACCCAACAAACGGCCGTTTACGCATATGAAGTTCGCTAGCCGCACGGCATGAATCGAAAATTTTCCACCCTCAGAATAGATACATGATGGAACAACCTACTTCAAATAATAATAACAATAAATTTCTTCTTGCTTGTGGCGGCTGTCTGGCTTTGCTTGTGCTCACCTTTGTTTGCCTGGGCATGAGCGGCATTGCTGCGTATTTCATATTGGATGGGAGCAGTGTGTTCACGAGCGTGAGCAGTACAGTGGTTGCTAGCGTGGCGACTGTTTCTATCGAAGCGACGCCAGGGCGACCAACGGCCGTTACCAGTCTCAGCATCACGCGCCAGGCGATTGCCACACCCCGCGCGACCACGCCGCCGACATCTGCGCCGGTAACAGCAGCAACGGCCGTTCCGCAGGAAATTGTCGCCAGCAAAAGCACGGCGACACCGCTGCCCCTGGCACAGCCCGCAGCCATCATTCAAGAGCCGATTCCCCCACAAGCCTATACCGACCTGGCGTATTTCTTCAGCGCCGATTACCCTGCGCATGATTACTTTGCCTCTGCCAATCGCCTGGGCAAATACAACTTGCCGGCGCGTACGGTGACAATTCCCGGTTATCAGGTCGGCGACAGCCAGACCTTTATCACGGATGAAGGCAATGTCGAGGCGACGTTGATGGCGGCGACCGACCATGCGTATTTTTGGGTGGAAGATGGGCTGAATTTAGCGGAAACGGCCGTTATCGAAGCGGCCAACAAGCTCGAAAACGAATATTATCCGCTGCTGGTCAACCTTTTTGGTCAGGAGTGGCAGCCTGGGGTAGACAACGACCCCCATTTTTCTGTGCTGCATTTGCGCCTGCCCGTTGATGCGGCTGAACTTGGCTACTTCACCGGCCTCGACGAATATCCGCGCGATCTTTACTACGATTCCAACGAACAAGAGATGCTTTACCTGAACATGTCAGAGTTGGTCATTGGCGAAGATTTGTATTATGGCACGCTGGTTCACGAGTTGCAGCATCTTATTCAATGGCATGTAGATGGCAATGAGGCGGGCTGGCTCAATGAAGGGTTATCGCAGTTGGCGGAGCTGTACGTTGGGCTGTACACGGCGGACACGGAGTATTATCTGGAGCAGCCGGACATTCGCCTGAATACCTGGGAATATGACGACGACGTTGTCGATGCCCATTATGCCGGGGCTTATTTGCTCTCTGTCTATTTGTGGGAGCAGTTGGGGGAAACGGCCGTACAAGAGCTTTCGCGCCATCCCGCCAACGGCATGGCCGCCATTCGCACCATTTTGCGTGGCTACAGCGACCTGACATTGGAACAATTTCTCGCCAATTGGGCTGTCGCCAATTACCTCGATGGGGAAACGGCCGATCCGCTTTACACCTATGAAACCCTGGAACTGACCACGCCCACCGTCGAAAAACGCGTGCGCGACATTCCCTACGAGCGCACCGCCGACCTGAATCAATATGGCGTGCATTACTTTGCCCTGGACGTGGCCGGAGCCGTGACCATTGATTTTGCCGGAGATACGCTGGTCAATTTGGTGGACGCGCCGCCACCGGGCAGCGACCATCTCTGGCTGGCTCCTTCGCTTGATGACACCAACGCCCACCTCACGTTCTCGTTCGACCTGACTGACCTGAGCGCCGCCACGCTGGCCTTTGATACCTGGTATGACCTGGAAGAAGATTGGGATTTTGCTTATGTGTCTGTTTCGCTGGATGATGGCGCGACGTGGGATTTGCTCAGTGGCACGTACCAAACTGCGGGGGAATATGGCCCGGCGTGGAACGGCCGTTCCGCGGCGGAAGCCGATGCAACCAATGGCTGGCTCAATGAAAACATCTCGCTGAACAGTTACCTGGGGAAATCGGTGCTGCTGCGCTTTGACCTGCTCACCGATTCGGCTATCAACGGGCAGGGCTTTGCCGTTGCCAACGTGCGTGTGCCGGAGCTAGGCGTATTTGCGGCATTGGAAACGGCCGTTACCGCTTGGGACACACAAGGATTTGTACAAACCGGCTGGCAGCTTCCCCAACAATGGCAGGTACAACTCATTCAGCTCGGTGATGTCCCCACCGTCCAAACCCTCCCTCTCAACGACCTCAATCAAGGCCAATTGGAAGTGAAGCTCGGCAGCGACGGGGGCGTCCTGGTCATCATGCCCCTCACCCCCTTCACCAGTAACCCCGGCACCTATTGGCTCAACCTCACCCCATAAAACAAACAGGAAAAAGTAGGCCGTCTGCCTACTTTTTCCCACCTTCCTTCAACTGCTCAAATTCCGCTTCCTTCGCCGTGTAAGTTTCCTCAAATGCTTGCTTAAACTCAGCCTTCGCCGCTTCAATCCGCGCCAGGACATCTGCCTGCAAATCTGTGCCGGAAGCTGGCGTCCACAGCAGTGTAGCCACTGCACCTACCAGCGCCCCACTCATCATCCCCGCCAAAAAACTAAAAACCTTATTCATCGTCAACTGCCTCCGTTGGTGTAGTCGGTAATCGGTAGCCTGTAAATGGTAATCCATAAACAGTTTACCATTTGTTATCCACTGCCCCCGATTATACTCAAAGCACGCCATTTACCCTATCATTTCTTCAACCCGACAGAGTTTAGATCAAAGTCAACGGGTACATGAAGCATGATCAATGGGTACATAGAGCGTGATCAACGGGTATATGGATCATGATCAACGGGTATACGCTGCATGATCAACGGGTATATGCGTCAAAAGCCAGCAAAGGGTTTTGTCATTAGCCTTATAAGGGTAGCCATATTTGCATGGACAGTTATTAGAATTGCGGTCAACTGTAGGTGCGGTGTTATAATCGCCACACTATGTCTGAGTATATCGAAATTGACACAGAACTAAGTGATGATGGGCAGCGCATGCACGTCTATACCAACCTTACTTTGGGTGAACGCGCTCAAGAATCTTACGCTTCACCGGCGGAAATGGAGGAAGGGTCTCCGTTGGTGCAAGCACTTGCCATTATTCCCGGTATCGTCGAACTGACCATCAGCGGCAGTGACATGCTCATCAGCAAAGAGGACGATGCTGATTGGTATGCGATTGTTGCCGATGTTTCCGCTGCCATCAAAGATTTTTTCCTGTAGTTTAGAATGGAAAGCACACAACAATATCTGGCGCATGTGCAGAGGTTTACCCTGAAAATGCCTGGATGCCTCCTTTTGACGTTTAATAACCAATGACTTCTTCTCGCCATCCATCTCCCCGCCTGATTCTTGCTGTCGTCGCCTTTGGCGTCTTTGTCGCTGCGGACGATTTGACGGTTGTTTCCACAATGCTGCGCCAGATCATCTTCGATCTGGAAATCCCCCTGCCACAAGGGTTAGACAAAGCCGCCTGGATTGTTAACGCTTACCTCATTGCCTATGTGGTGGTAATGCCGTTTGTTGGCCGTCTCAGCGACATCGTTGGTCGTCGCGCCGTTTATGTGGGGTCGCTGCTGCTCTTTCTCATTGGCTCCATTTGGGTGCCGCTGGCCCCTGATTTAAACAGCTTCATTGTGGGGCGTGTGCTGACAGCATTGGGCGGTGGCGCGATGGTGCCGGTGGCGATGGCGGTCATCGGTGATGTGTACGCGCCGCAGAAGCGGGCGACGGCAATGGGGACGTTGGGCGCGATTGATACGGCCGGTTGGGTTTGGGGGCCGTTGTACGGGGCGCTGTTGATTCGTTATCTCTCCTGGCAGTGGCAGTTTTACTTGAACATCCCGCTGAGTTTGATTGGTATTGTTGCCGCCTGGTGGGTGCTGCGCGATTTGCCACAGCCGACGCAGCGGGAACGGATTGATTGGCTGGGAACGGCCGTTCTCACGATCTCCCTCCTCTCCCTGAACATCGCCCTCCTCAACAGCGGCGATGTCAGCAGCGCGGGCGGCTTTGCCAACCTGACAACCAACGAACCGACAAACACGGGCTGGCTGTATGCGGTAGCGGCCGTTTCCTTTGCCCTCTTCATCTGGATTGAGCGCCAGATCGCCAATAGCCCACAACGCCCACCCCACTCTTCTCTTCCCGCCACCCTCTTCTCCTTCCTCGCCGCACCGCCACTCATTGATCTCACCCTCTTTCGCCGTCGCAATTTTAGCCCGGCGATTCTAATCAACTTCCTGGTAGGCGGTGTGTTAATCATTGCGATGGTTAATGTGCCGTTGGTGATCAATGTGTTGGAATATGACGTGGAAACGGCCGCTCTCACCAGCGGCTATCTGCTCAGCGGCATGACCGGAGCCATGGCGGTGGCCTCTTACCTGGGAGGGCGTTTCACCGAGCGGCTCAGTTATCGGCTGCCCACGCTGTTGGGGCTGGTTTTGTGCATTGTCGGCTTTGCGCTGATGGGCAGCAGTTGGGTTGTGGGCACACCCTACAGCGAAATGGCCTGGCAGCTCGTTATTTTGGGGCCGGGTTTGGCTTGGTGATTGCGCCAGTGGGAACGGCCGTTATCAACAGCGCCCCCGACACCCAACGCGGCATCGCCGCCAGCCTCGTCATCGTTTTGCGCCTGATGGGCATGAGCGTTGGCCTCTCCGGGCTTACCGCCTGGGGACTGCACCGCTTTGAAATTTTACGCACGCAAATCACCCTGCCCGACTTGCCTCTGGCTGACCCCGTTTACCAGCAAGCCATCGTCGATGGCCTGACCCAGGTGACTGTTCGTGTCCTGACCGAGACCTTTCTCGTTTCGGCCGTTATCGTTGCTGTCGCCAGCATCATTGGCCTGCGCCTGCACCGTGATCAGCAGTCAGAAACCGAATAGCTCGCAGAAACCATAATAAACCTTTGCATTTTGTCAAAGGCCAACAGCTGCCGATTACACATGCAATGTCTACAGCCGAAAGCGCACACCTGAACCGCAACCAACTACTCATTCAGTCAAAGCCCGTCAACAAACGATTCGTTTGCCTTCCCTTGCTCGACTTTGGAATCGCCGTAATCTAACGTTCTTCTTATTTGACGCTTATTTTTGCCCATGATATGATATTTGAAACCCCTGTTTAGCACTCATTATACAAGAGTGCTAAACGAGGCGATTAGAAACCAGTTACCAGGAGACTAGTAACAGTATTCAGTAATCAGTATCCAATTATCAGCAAGGGGTGATTCTAACCAAGCTCCCTTGAAAATAACCTCCCGGAGGTTATCAATGGCAGGCTCGCCGCATGAGACGAACCTCCGGGAGGTTGGCTTTCATTCGTGGTGGTGTGCCACCATTCATGAAATCTCCACTGAAAATGAATGACTGATTACTGATAACCGGCACTAGTCTCCGATTCTGTAACGTGACAAGATAAGCATGTTTCCTTCACTAACGGAACGTCAGGAATACATTCTAAGCCTGGTCATACAAAGTCACATCTCGTCGGGTCGTCCCATTGGCTCCAAAACATTGGTAGATGAGTTCGACCTGGACGTGAGTTCTGCGACCGTGCGCAACGAGATGGCCCTTCTCAGTGAATTAGGGTACGTGGTGCAATTGCACACATCTGCGGGACGTGTGCCCAGCGTGATGGGCTACCGCTACTTTGTGCAAAAGCTGCTTGGCGAATTTCATCTGCCCTATCATGAACAGCAGATGATCAGCCACCAATTCCATCAGGCACGACTGGATTTGAGCCAATGGATGCAATTGGCGGCCGCTATCCTGGCACGCACCTCGCAGGGAGCCAGTTTTGTCACAATGCCACAGCCGTACCAGAACCGATTTAAGCATATTCAGCTTATCTCGACCCAGGGGCGTCTCGTCTTAATGATCCTGGTACTCTTTGGCGGCTCGGTGAAGCAGCAAATGTTGACTCTGGCCGAACCATTGCCACAAGCACGATTAAGTGTGGCTGCCAATCGGCTTAATACGCTCTTTGAAAATGCCGGGTATGATGATATTGCCAGCCGCCTCAGTCAGCTGGACACGCTGGAAAATGAAGTGGCCCGCCTTGTGTTGGATGTGCTGCGACGGACTGATGAACGGCCGTTTGCCAATATCTATCGTGATGGCCTGGTCAACATTCTCGAAGACGAAGGCACACGCCAGGCGGTGCGCGTGCTCGAAGAACGCACGCTGTTAGCCAATGTGCTGAATGAAACCCAAACGCCCGATATACGCGGGGTGCAGGTTGTCATTGGCGGCGACGGCCGTTGGGAAGAATTAAAAGATTGCACCATTATCCTTTCGCGCTATGGTGTGATGGAACAATTTACAGGCACGGTTGCTGTCATTGGGCCAATGCGTATGCCTTACGGCCGTAACGTAGCCGCCGTGCGCTATGTCGCTGATTTAATGAGCAATTTCCTTGGCGAATACTACCTGGAAGCGCCAAAACCAGAACCTATACACAATGATGAGGTAGGAACAAGTGAGTGACGAAAATTTGCAAGAAAAAGACCCGTTAGACGCTGCTGCCGATGCAGCAGACACAGGGGCTAATGGAGCGGAAACGGCCGTTGCCGATTCCCCACCCACCCTCGAAGAACAATTACAAACAGCCCAAGCCGAAGCCGCCAAAAATTACGATGGCTGGCTGCGTGCCCAAGCTGAACTATCCAACGCGCGCAAACGTTTTGAAAAACAGCAAGCGGACGCCTACACAAACGCCACCGCCGCTGTCATCAAAAAGCTGCTGCCCGTTCTGGATGATTTTCAACGCGCTATGGAAAACGCCCCCACCAACATCCAAGAAGATAGTTGGTTTGAAGGCATTATCCTGGTACAGCGCAAATTAAACAGCATCCTTGAAAGCTTTAACGTGGAACCCATCGTTGCAGTCGGGCAACCCTTTGACCCCAATCTGCACGAGGCCATTATGCAAGAAGAATCAGACACCTATGAAAGCGGTGTTGTCACCCGCGAACTGCAAAAAGGATACAAATTAGGCGACCGCGTCATCCGGCCCACGCTGGTAAACGTGGCTGCGTAAGAGGTAAAAACAAAAACATGGGCAAAATAATTGGTATAGACCTAGGAACAACCAACTCTGTCGCCGCCGTCATGGAAGGTGGCGAACCTGTCGTCATTCCCAGCGCGGAAGGCAGCCGTCTCTTCCCCTCCATTGTGGCCGTCAACCCCAAAACAGGGGAACGCCTGGTGGGCCAGGTTGCCAAACGGCAAGCTGTCATCAATCCCCTTAACACCATTTATTCGGTGAAACGCTTCATGGGGCGCAAATATGACGATTCGGCCGTGGCACGGGCACGCACATACGTCCCCTATGAGGTGCGCAAAGCACCCAATGGCGACATACGCGTTCTCATGAACGAGCGTGAATATTCACCGCCAGAAGTTTCCGCCATGATTCTGCAAAAGATTAAGACGGATGCAGAAGCTTACCTGGGACAACCTATTACCCAGGCGGTTATCACCGTGCCCGCTTATTTCAATGACAGTCAGCGTCAAGCCACCAAAGATGCAGGCAAAATCGCCGGGTTGGAAGTGCTGCGTATCGTCAATGAACCGACCGCCTCTTCTCTGGCTTATGGTCTGGGCAGCAACAAAGACGAAGTGATTGCCGTCTATGATCTGGGTGGTGGCACCTTCGACATCTCCATTTTGGAAGTTGGCGATGGTGTGTTCGAGGTAAAGTCTACCAATGGCGACACCTTCCTGGGTGGCGATGACTTTGACCAGAAAATCATTGATTGGGCCGCCGAGCAATTCAAAATGCAAGAAGGTATTGACCTGCGCAATGACCGTCAAGCATTGCAGCGTTTGAAGGAAGCGTCCGAAAAAGCAAAAATCGAACTGTCCACAACCATGCAGTCCGAGTTGAACCTGCCTTACATCACCGCCGATGCGGCCGGCCCAAAACATCTAAACCTGACCTTAACACGCGCCAAGTTGGAACAGTTAACCGAAGACCTGGTCAAACGTTCCATTGAGCCATGTCGCCAGGCATTGAAAGATGCTGGCTTAAACACCTCTGAAATCACCCAGGTTGTGCTGGTTGGCGGTATGACGCGTATGCCCGCTATCCAGGAAGCCGTGAAGAAGTTCTTTGGGCGTGAACCGCACAAGGGTGTGAATCCGGACGAGGTCGTTGGGCTGGGTGCCGCCATTCAAGCTGGTGTGTTGGGTGGCGATGTTAAGGATGTGCTGCTGCTCGACGTGACCCCGCTGACGCTGGGCATCGAAACGTTGGGCGGCGTAGCCACCCCTCTCATTGAACGCAATACAACTATCCCCACCAAGAAGAGCCAGATTTTCTCGACGGCGGCGGATAGCCAAACGCAAGTAGAAATTCATGTCACCCAAGGCGAACGTCCTATGGCGGCTGATAACAAGAGCCTGGGCCGCTTTATCCTCGATGGCATTCCCCCCGCACCGCGCGGTGTGCCGCAAATTGAAGTGACGTTTGACATCAATGCGGATGGTATTTTGAATGTCAGCGCCAAGGATAAGGCTACGGGGCGCGAACAGGCGATGCAGATTATTCCTTCCAGCGGTTTAAGCGACTCGGAAATCGAGAAAATGGTGACAGACGCGGAACAACATGCCGCCGATGACATGAAACGGAAGGAAGAGGTTGAAGCACGCAACACGGCCGATTCGGCCGTGTACAGCGCCGAGAAGTTCCTTGCCGACAATGGCGCGAATATTCCAGAATCACAAAAAGCGGCCGTACAAAGCCAGATTGACGCCGTTAAACAAGCCTTACAAAACAATGACATCCCTGGCATGCAGTCGTCTGTGCAGCAGTTGCAAATGGTGATGCAACAAGCGGGCGCGGCCATGTACCAACAAGGGCAAGGTGCCGATGGCCCAACACCTGGTGGTGATGGTGCCGGTTCTGACGAAGATGTCATTGAAGGCGAATTCAGTGACTGATAATCTTTATCGTTTGTTTTAATATTGCGTATTGCGTATTGTGTATTCTGTCTTTGTTGACGAATACGCAATACGCAGTACGCTTTACGTGTTTATGGCTACCAAACGAGATTACTACGATGTGTTAGGCGTTCAACGCAGCGCCTCCAAAGAAGAGTTGAAGAAGGCATACCGCAAGCTGGCACGGCAGTATCATCCTGATGTGAACAAAGAGGATGATGCCAGTGAACGCTTCAAAGAGATCAATGAAGCGTATGAGGTGTTGTCTGATGATAATAAGCGCACCATTTATGACCAATATGGTCATGCAGGCATGTCAAATGGTGGCGCTGGCTTCTCCGGTTTTGAAGGGTTTGGCAGTGTTGCCGACATCTTTGAAGAGTTTTTTGGCGCTGGATTTGGCAGCGGCGGGGGACGGCGACGACGGCAAGGGCCACGACGTGGGTCTGATTTGCGCTATGATTTACGCATCTCGTTTGAAGAGGCTGTTTTTGGCGTAGAGAAAGATGTCAGCATCACTCGTCCTGAAATTTGCGGCGAATGCAATGGCACTGGCGCAGAACCGGGGACGTCACCGGAGCGGTGTAACGCATGCAATGGCAGCGGCGAAGTACGACGTGTGCAGCAATCTATTCTAGGTTCGTTTGTGAATGTGACCACCTGCCCCAATTGTCAGGGAACGGGGGAAATGATCACAAAGCCATGCCAGACGTGTAACGGCCGTAAACAAATCCAAAACACCCGCACCATCAAAGTCAAAATTCCGGCCGGGGTAGACAACGATACACAAATTCGCCTTACAGGCGAAGGCGGCCCCGGCGTCAATGGCGGCCCTCCTGGCAATCTCTACGTCGTCATCTATGTGAAAAAGCACGACTTTTTCCAACGACGCGGCGATGACATTTTCCTTGACTTGCAAATCAATGTTGCGCAAGCAGCGTTGGGTGACGAGGTTGTTGTGCCAACCATTGATGGAGAGGAAAAACTAACCATCACGCCCGGCACACAATCAGGCACCGTCTTCCGGTTGCGTGGCAAAGGTGTGCCGCGCCTGGATCGCAGCGGTCGCGGCGCACATGTGGGACGCGGCGACCAGCATGTGATTATCCAGGTTGCCATTCCCCAACATTTAACTGAGCAGCAGAAAAAATTATTCCAGGATTTGTCGCGCACATTGGGCAAAGAGGTTGTGCCGCAACAAAAAGGATTCCTGGATCAACTAAAAGACACGTTAGGCGACGTATTTGGACGGTAAAAAATGTATTGGCTAGAAGTTAGCGTGATTACCGATGGCGAAGCCGCCGAGGCCGTGGCAGAAGTGCTGCGGCCTTTTGCTTATCAAGAAGGCGTTGTGCTGGAGCAGTTGGGTGACATGGAGAATCTCGATCCGAATGCCTTGGAACCCAATGTCACCGTTAAAATTTACTTGCCTGAGGATCGTGATACGCCTGCATTGCGTCAGCGGCTGGAAGAAATTTTGTATCATATGGGGCGTCTTTACCCCATTCCCCCGCCCACATTCCGCAAGCTACAAGAGGAAGATTGGGCCAATGCCTGGAAAGCGCATTATCACCCGTTTCGCATTGGGCGACGCATTTGGATTCAACCAAGTTGGTTAAATGCGGATGAGCAAGAACTAGCAAACGCTGATTTACAACCAGATGACGTGGTGTTGACGCTCGACCCAGGGATGGCTTTTGGGACGGGAACACATCCCACGACGCAAATGTGCCTGCAAGCGCTAGAGGATATTGTTCAGCCCGGCATGTCTGTGCTTGATGTGGGGACGGGTTCCGGGATATTGGCGATTGCTGCGGGCAAGTTGGGGGCAGCAAAGTTGTGGGGGATGGATACGGATGATGTGGCGGTGAAAACGGCCGTTTCCAATGCCCAACAAAACAATATTCACCACTTCCATGCCTGGCAAGGGACATTGGCGACTGTGAACGAACGGGACTGGGATGTGGTTGTGGTTAATATTTTGGCTCCCGTAATCATCGCCTTGCTGCAAGAAGATGGATTAATGTCTTATGTTGCGGGAAACGGCCGTCTCATCCTCAGCGGTATTATTGAGGAACAGGCAGAAGGTGTGGAAACGGCCGTAATTGCCGCTGGTGGACAAATTCTGCAAAAACTAACCGTGCGTGACTGGGTTGCATTTATCGCTACCTGGGCATAAAAAAACGCCACAACAGATGAAATCTATTGTGGCGTTACAAATCCTATTTTTGCTGAAGAGCCTGACTATTATGCTTCCGACATATCCGGCGTGCGGTTCTTGCGATAACGGTAGGTAATGCGACCCCGCTCCAGGTCGTATGGGGACATCTCCACTCGAACCCGATCCCCCAACAAAATGCGAATGTAATACTTACGCATCCGCCCAGAGAGGTATGCCAACACCTGATGCCCGTTATCTAACTCTACCCGGAATTGGGTATTAGGCAGCAGCTCAACTATCTTGCCCTCAACTTCGATTTTGTCGTCTTTCTTAGCCATAAGCTCCTTACAATTTACTCCACCGGCTCATCGGATACAGGTTCTTCGTCGGCGACAGGTTCTTCCGTCACTTCAGTCTCTTCTTCCGATTCAGCAGGTACAGTCTCGGCAACTTCCACTTCAGCAACGGCTTCCTCTACCTCTGCTTCTTCCTCAACAGAGGCAACCGCACTTTCTTCCATCTCAGCAGCCGCTTCAATTTCTTCTGCTTCTTCTACTTCTTCTGTTTCTTCTGCTTCTTCAATTTCAGCAGCCGCTTCAGCTGCTTCGGCGGCAGCCGCTTCGCGTTGGGCCATCCACTCAATTTGTTCAGTGGCAGTCACCGCTTTCAAGCTCAAGCCGATGCGCTGGCGCTCTGGGTCAATGCTCACAATTCGCAGCAAGTGAGTTTCGCCTTCTTGCACCACTTCCGCTACGTTTTCCACATTGCCACGGGACAATTGGGAAACGTGCAGCAAACCCTCAACACCCGGTTCAATTTCGGCAAACGCGCCGTAATCAACGATGCGCGTCACTTTCCCTTCAACCAGTTGGTTGAGTTCATAGCGCACATGAACAGTGTCCCAGGGGTTCGCCAACAGGCGCTTGCGGCTCAAGCTGATGCGTTGGTCGTCGCGATCCAGTTTCAGGACGTACACTTCGATTTCATCGCCCACCTTCACGACTTCGCGTGGGTGGTCAACGCGGTGCCAGGCCAGTTCAGAAATATGAACCAAACCATCAGCGCCGCCCAAATCAACGAAGATGCCGAAATCACGCAGTCCGCTCACACGGCCTTTCAAAACGTCGCCTTCTTTCAGGTCGGCCAACAGTTCAACTTTGCGCTTTTCTTCCCATTCACGCTGCGCGTCACGCTGCGAGAGCACTAAACGACGACGACGGCGATTTACCTCGATCACTTTCAGAGGTAACTTTTCTCCGCGCAACTTGGCAAGTTTTTGCTGCCGCTTGCGGTCGCTCATGCCTGGGCTGAGGTCAACCAGATGGGAAACGGGAATAAAGCCCCGTAAACGGCCGTATGGCACAATCGCCCCACCCTTGTTGTACCCAATCACTTCCGCCTCAATAATCTTGCCACTTTGCAGTAACTCCTCGGCTTCAATCCAATCTTGATTTAGCCGTGCCAGATTAATCGAAACGGTCAGTGAATCAGGCTGATCTGTATTGACGACATATACAAATACCTCGTCGTTTACTTGTAGGGCATCCCGCTCCTCTGGCTCCAACTTAGCCAAATCGGGTGGCGGCACAAGTCCGTCCCGTTTTAGGCCCATGTCAATAATGACACCTTGTTGGGTAATCGCAATGATTACACCTTGCCGAATATCACCTACTTCCGGCATATCGTAATCATGTTGATCAAGTAGTTCCTGCATATGGTCTAGAAAATTGATATCGTCGTTAGACATGCTCTCCAAATTCTTCCTATAAGATTTTTTCGAACAAAAAACTCGGCCTATGTCCGAATTTTTTGTGAACATGACCGAGTTTAATATTTTGGTAGTCACTCAACCATTTCAAGCAAAACAATAAAAGTTCAACAGGTTTGGTTGTAGTGGGTGAGCTTTCACTACTGGCTAGTCCAAAGTGCGTGTCCTCCACGTGAACCCGCTAAATAGACAACAATCAGCAAAATCTATTTAGTAAACACTACCTACCAAATTTAAACTACAAGCCACTCAGGTTCGTCATTATAGCCAGTACCCTGGTCTTTGTCAATTTTTCAGATTCATGATTTTCTAATGTTATCCTCTCTGGAAAATAGTAAGATGGGGCCGTTCTATATGTCTTTCGAGACAAACTGCTAACCTATATAACTTGCGCCATAAACAAGCACAAGACCTGCATGAATGAGGGATTCGTTCATGATTAACTCTTGAGTTTTAAGGGAGATTGGAGATTGGGAACAGGATTTGTGCGGTTCCAGGCTCCAATCTCTCATCGTATTCGTTACGTGAATACATCTTAAAAACACTTACTTGAGAAGACTTCCCAGGCGGCTGCCGACCACCATGAATGAAAACGAACCTCCCGGAGGTTGTCAATGGAAGGCTCGCCGCATGAGATGAACCTCCGGGAGGCTGTTTCCGAAGGAGACAACATGCGTGGTACGCACCACCATGAATGAAAACCGTAGGTCGGATTGCTAATCCGACTATCGGATTAGCAATCCGATTTACAGAGGAGAAAACCTTGTCTGTACTTGAAGCAAAAATGGTCACAAAACAATACCAAATGGGTGAAGTTACCGTACAAGCGCTGGCTGAGGTTGATTTTGCCGTAGCAAAGGGTGATTTTGTAGCTGTTATGGGGCCATCTGGTTCTGGGAAAAGTACGCTGCTGCATTTATTGGGAGGGTTAGATGAACCAACGTCGGGGGAAATCACATTAGCCGGCCGTCCCATTTCTCGCCTTTCTGATGACGAAGTAACCATTGTGCGGCGGCGCAAAGTAGGGTTTATCTTCCAATTTTTCAATCTCGTGCCCACATTAAGTGCGGCTGAGAATGTCGCCCTGCCCCTTTTAATAGATGGCAGAAATATCAAGGAAGAGCAGCAAAAGATCATAAATTTGCTGGAAATGGTTGGGCTGGGAGAACGCGCCGATCATAAACCCGACCAGCTAAGCGGCGGCCAACAACAACGGGTGGCTATTGCACGGGCGTTTGTGAATGATCCAGAGATTGTGCTGGCTGATGAGCCTACCGGCAATCTGGACTCTAAGTCGGGAACGGCCGTTCTCAATCTGTTGCGCCAATTTTGCCGGGAATTACAACAAACCATCGTCATGGTCACACACGACCCACGCGCGGCCAGTTTTGCCAACAAAGTTGTCTTCCTCAAGGATGGCAACATCATTCAAGAACTGCCGATTGCCCACAATGACGGGCATGAAGAAGACATTCGCGCCATTATGCGCGTTATGCGCGAACTAGAGCTGTAATAAGCAGAGGGGGCGTCGGACGCATGTGCTACGCCCGATGCCATTATGTTTCAACTTGGTTTTATCCGTTTCAACTCTCCCCTAATCCTGGTTTTTCGGAATTTGTGGACCCGCTGGGTGCGCACTTTGCTCACCATGACCGGCATCATTGTCGGCGTGGGGGCGATGGTCGCCGTCAACACGACGAACAAAAGCACCATTCAGGCGATCAGCAGTTTTTTTGATGAAGCGGCCGGGCGCAGCGATCTGATCGTGGAAACGGCCGTTTCCGGAGAAACCTTTGCCACCGACACCATCAACCGCGTGCGTCGTGTTCCCGGCATCCTTGCCGTTGCGCCAAGCATCGTTGGCGTCACGGTTCCGGCCGCCGAAGCAGCGCAGTGGGAACAACAACTCAGCATTAGCGGCGGGGCTGTGCCCGGTACCAGTTTTTGGTTAATGGGGCGCGACCTGGAAGCGGATACGGCCGTTCACGAATACAACCTCAGCGAAGGCCGACTGCCCACCGCAGCCGAAACCAGTTACAACGTCGTTCTCGTTGAAGATTATGCTGCCGATAAAGGAATCGAAGTTGGCGAAGATTTTGCCATCCTCACACCCGGCGCAGGCGCGGTAAACCTGCGCGTCATTGGCCTGATTGCCAAAGAAGGTATCGGCATCACAAATGATGGCGTGCTCGGCATTGCCAATTTGGCCGTCGTCCAGGAGTTGTTCAACTTAACCGGCGAAGTCAATCAGTTGGAACTTGTGGTAGACGAAGACATCGCGGCCGATACCGACCGCCTGGAAGCCCTGCGCACCGAGCTAGATGATCAGCTTGGCACCTCCCTCACGGTCAAACGTCCGGCTTCGCGCGGCGAAGCCGTTGCCAACAGCCTGGGCACGTATCAACTCGGCCTTAACTTTTTTAGCGTTGTCAGTCTTTTTGTCGGCTCGTTTCTCATCTACAACGCCTTTGCCATGACCATTGTCGAACGCACCCGCGAAATTGGCATGTTTCGCGCCATCGGCATGACGCGCCGCCAAATTGGCGTGATGGTGCTCTTGGAAGCGGGGATGCTTGGCTTGTTTGGTTCCGTGATCGGCGTCGGATTTGGCTTGCTGCTGGCGCAATTTCTGGCACGCATTGTGTCTAGTTTTAGCGGCCAAACGGTGGAACAGGTAACGGCCGTTCCCACCGATTTAGCGCAGGCGATTGCCATTGGCCTGGCCGTGACCATTGTCGCCGCCATTTTGCCAGCCATACAGGCCGCACGCGTTTCCCCCCTGCAAGCATTGCGCATACAGGCAAATCTGGATGAAGGGCGTTGGCAAGAAACAGGCTTGCGTTTTGGACCATTAACCATTTTTGCCACGCTGCTAATTTTGTACCAGGTTCCGCTGCGACCTGCGGTCACATTTCCTGTGGGCAGCAACGCTATTTTTGCGATGCTCTTAGGCGCAACTTTGTGCATTCCCATCTTGACCAAGCCGATTGAGCGCCTGTTACGGCCGTTTATCCTCCTCCTTTTTGGCAACGAAGGGCGGCTGGGCAGCAGCAACATCAACCGCGCCCAGGGTCGCACGACGCTCACCGTCGCCGCGCTTATGGTGGGCATCAGCATGGTTGTCGGCATCGAGGGCATGACGCTGAGTTTTGAGACAGACATCATGGACTGGGTGGACACGGCACTGGGCGGCGATTTGTTTGTGCGCTCGCCGCTGCAAATGCGCCCCGATGTGGAAGCACGATTGCTGGCGCTGCCGGAGGTAACGGCCGTTACCAAATCCCGCTACATCGCCACCCGTCTCTTCTCCCCCGATGGCGAAGATGAGTACGCCATTTTTAACGCGATAGACCCGGCAACTTACCTCAATGTTGCCAGCATTCGTGTGCAAGATGGGCCAGCCCCCGCAGAATTGGTGCAGCAGTTAGCCACTGGCGACGCCATTTGGGTTGGTGCCGATGTCGCTCAAAAATATAACTTACATGTGAATGATGAGGTTGTTCTGGAGACGCGGCGCGGGAGACGGCCGTTTCGCATTGCCGCCATCGTCATCGACTTTGCCGGAGGGGAAACCACAACCGTCACCGGTTCCTGGAACGATTTGCGCCGCTATTTCGGTGTCACCGATGTCAGCACCTTCTTGGTACGCCTGGCACCCGCTGCCTCCCTCCCCGCCATCACCGACACCATCGAAAATGACATTGGGCGCAACCTCAACCTGATCGTCGAAAGCAAGCAAGAATTTGAAGACAAAATGCGTACCTTGAGCGCCCAGGCGTTCAGCCTCTTCGATGTCCTGGGACTCATTGGTCTGGTTGTTGGCGGTTTGGGCGTGATCAACACCATGCTGATGAATGTACTCGAACGCACGCGCGAACTCGGCGGCCTGCGCAGCCTGGGAATGACGCGCCGTCAGGTGCGGCGCATGATTTTGGCGGAAGCCGCAACCATTGGCGTGATGGGTGGATTGTTTGGCGTTGCCTTTGGCGCCGTACTGGCGGATGTATTCTTAGTTGGGCTACGCGCGGTCGGCGGCTTTGTATTGAACCTGCAAACGCCCTATACGGCCATTGCCGTCAGCTTTGTCATCGCCCTCGTGTTGGCATTGGCAGCGGCACTCTATCCCGCCTGGCGTGCCAGCCAGGTGAACATCATCCAGGCAATTAAAAATGAATAGCAAAGGAAACGCCATTCCCACTCAAGCCTAAATTCGCAGCTTAGGGTAGCGACGGCGCACAAACGGCAAAGCAATCCCGTAAATTAACTTTTGCAGCGGGCCAAAGTTATACAAACTCGGTAATTCAAATGATTTCAGGCCAATTATGTCCAATGTGTTCCCCACCACCAACGCATAATTATTAAACCGCACCAATTCCCACACAAAACGGCTGGCCAGCGTCGCCTTTTGCCTGGGCACAAATAAAGCTTCTGCCACACGCGCATAATCCTGATGATTGATGATGCAGTTGGCCGCCACATAGCCTGAATAAACGGCCGTTCTGATGCCAAACCCCCACATCAAATCCTGCAAACCAGCCGCCTCCCCCACATACAACGACTTCCCCTTCTGGAAAACATTTTGCGTCGAGAAACAACCAATACCAGCCACCGGCTTCGGCTCTTGCATGTCAAAAGGAAATGCGTCACGCAGCATCTGCTTGCTCGTTTCAAAACAGGCATCCAACCGTTCAAACTTGTCAAACAAAACAGTACACAGGCAGCCATACCCCTTCGTAATCAACAAATACGCATACCCTTTGTAAGCAGCCGCATCATTCACCAGGAAAACATTGGTGTCTCCATAGCTTGTGCGAAAAACAACCCCCTTATCCACAGCAAAAATCTCATGGGAAATAGGGCCTGTCGCCACAATATCCGCCTCTTCCAAAGGAATGGTTTGTGAAAAATGCACGTTAACGCCAGCCGCCAAGGCCTGCGCCTTCAACCCTTGATCCAGGCTGCCAGGCTGCGCCCCACGCTTCACCAAATAACACAGCGGGCTTTCTGGCGGATAATGCGAAATGCGACTACGCGAACCATTGGTTGTAATCTGCTTCAAAAATGGATCACAATCAAAGTTGACGGCAATGTTCATGCGCTGCAAATCTTGCAAGACATTTGTTGGCTCAGACCAATTTTCTAGCCCTTGTACATCGCCATGAAAACGCTTCCCCGCATCGCTCCGCTTTTCAAAAACGTTGACCGTATACCCCGCCTTCGCCAAATTGATCGCCGCAGTTAATCCCGATGGTCCCGCGCCGGCAACATTAATCTCTCTCATGCCAATCCAACCTCCTGTTCAAACAAACCTACCAGGCACACAACGAATCTCGCTCAGAAATTACCCCAAATGGCAAACCACTGACCACTTTGCTCAGAGAGCAATTTATTTATATCGCCTTCCTCCCCGCGGAAGCGGTTACTGCAAACTTGTTATGGGACGAACGCTAAGCGAAGCGCCACCAAATGCCCGTACACTCTGGCAAAACAATCCCCGCCTCTGTTTGCGTTGCCGTTTTCAAAGCCTCACTGAAAAATGGCTCCACAATTGCTTGGGCTTCAGCCCATGAGGGAAAGCAATAATCGGTACGAATGCAACGGGCAGCAAAACCACGCTCCTGCTCCAGATAGGCATACATCTCGGCAAAAGCTGGCTGCGGATTGGGTTCCGTTGCCCCCGTCCCCAATGTCTCAATCAAAATCGCCGCACCGCCAGGGCGCAGCAAACGCAGCATTTCGTCTAAGGCTCGCCCCACTTCGGCACGCCAGTTAGCCCCATGCCAGACGCGAATCTGCAAGAAGCTCCACCCTTCAACGGCAACGTCAGCACAAGCTGCGGGCAAAGGCATCGCTCGACTGTCAGCCAAACCCAACAGCCATGTTGCCGCTTTAGCTTGCTGCCGTTTGCGTGCTGCCACCTGTACCATTTGCGGCGTCAGGTCGAAGGCGTAAACACGTTCCACCAGGGGCACAAGCTGCGCCGTAATGCGCCCTGTGCCCGCGCCAAATTCAACGACGCGCTTATCAGTCAATGGGCAAATATCTTGCAATGCGGCCAGCAAGTTGCCTTGATAATCTTCATGGCTAACCAACCGCTCGTAAAGATCAGTTTGTTCTGTATAAAATCGTTTCCAGGGTTGCTCGTCTGTCATCGCACCTCCTTGTGGCCTTCAACAAATCCCCTTGCGCCAGGCACTCTATCATAACTCAGGAAAGAGCAGGCGAAAACAACTTGACGGACAAAATCTTGCCCGTTCAACACAGTAGGCTATCATTTTCATCATCCAATCCCAACGTGAGGCAGTTTGTATGGAACAGTTCATCGCCAAAGATTTTAACGGTGCGCCTTTTCAGCTTTTCGGCATCCATCATCTGGTTGCTTTGGGCATTATTTTGTTGATTAATGTCGCCTTGCTGTGGCGGGGCAAACAGATTCCGCAGCGCTGGCGGATGCCTTTACGCATCACACTGGCCGTCATTTTGGTTGTAGATGAAGCGCTGTGGCATTTGTGGAATTGGTATATTGGCGCCTGGACAGTGCAAACCATGCTGCCACTCCACCTATGCAGCCTGCTCGTTTTTCTCAGCGCCATCATGCTCATCAATGGCAACATGGCGATTTATGAGTTCATTTATTTCTTGGGAATTGGGGGGGCGATGCAAGCCATTCTGACCCCGGACGCTGGCCCATATGGCTTTCCTCATTTCCGCTTTTTCCAGGTTTTTGTTTCGCACGGGGCGATTGTCACGGCCGGAGTTTTTATGACGGCCGTGGAGGGGTATCGGCCGTATCCTAAATCCATCTTGCACGTCGCCGTTATCGGCAACCTGTACATGGCTTTTGTGGCTGTTGTCAACTGGTTGTTGGGCAGCAATTACCTTTTCATTGCACATAAACCAGAAACGGCCAGTGTGCTAGACCTGCTGCCGCCCTGGCCTGTGTATATTCTCATCATGGAGCTAATGGCTGTGGTTATGGTGCTGTTGTTGTACACACCATTTGCCTGGCAAGATTGGCAAACGCGCCGCGCGGCAAAAGCGGCTGCGTCTATCTCTTAGTTCCCGACACTCTTAACAAAAAGCGGCGCACCTTCACAAGAAGATGCGCCGCTTTTATGTTGTGTTTGATTAAAGGCGATTGATGATCAAGCGGCGGCGATGATGGCCTGGGCAACGGCCGTTTCAATTTCCAACCCCTGCCGTAACTGCTCCAACAAAGTCCGCTCCGCCGCAGCCAACCCATTGGCAGACGCCGCCGCCGCCGCAATGCGAAAAGCCACCTCCCGCTGCGCCGGTGCTAAAATCGCATTCATCGCAGACGTTAAAGTGACCACATCCGCCGCGCCCAGACCATTACTGGTGTCAAAGGCATCAAAAAACTTGCGGGTCGCGCCGATTTGCAAATCGGCTAATTGTTCATCGTTATACAACTGGGCC
This sequence comes from Ardenticatenaceae bacterium, assembly GCA_020634315.1. Lineage (GTDB taxonomy): Bacteria > Chloroflexota > Anaerolineae > Promineifilales > Promineifilaceae > JACSRF01. The sequence goes on from JACKBV010000007.1 coordinate 188,667, forward strand.
ATCTCGGCCAGCAACGGGTGATCGGTAAGAAACTCGTCGGCCGTTACCTGATCATCCGCCATTGATACGGCAAACAAAATTGCCATAATCGCTTCAATTGGTTCTGCAAATTGAATACCCATACCACAATCCTCCAAAACATACCTCTACTTGAAAATGTCGTGTGCGTTCACAATGAACGCTGCCAAACGATTCTTTAGAGTATGCGGGAGGAGATACCCTATGACAAGAGGCGCGGCCTAAAATTAACAGCTTTTTCCCACCAGGGAAACGGCCGTTTCCCCCACAACACCACCATCATCGCCGCCGACTGCCGCCCATCGAACTGCTGCGCCGCGACGAGCCGCCAGAACTGGAGCGGCGCGACGAGCTGCTAGAACTGGAGCGGCGGGATGAAGACGAGCTTGACGGCCGGCTGCTGGGGCGATGAGAACTGCGCGACGAAGAGCGCTGGGAGCTGCGCGACCAACTGCTGCCAGACGACCAGGAAGAGCTGGTTGTTGTCCAGGCAGCCTGACGGCGATGCTGCGCACGACGAATGGCCTCTCTGGCTTTGCGCTCCGCTTCGTCAGCATCGCGTTGTGCCTCTTGTGCCCGTTGTTTTAGCGCCTGCAACTGTGTGCGCGTCGCCTGCGTAACCTCTCCTTCGCCGGGCAAAGCAGTTCGCGCCCGCTGCAAAGCGTGGTCTCCGGCCGTACCGGCATCAGATTGGCGACACTGCACTTCGGCGCTTTGCACGGCACGATTGGCCTGACGGATGGCAGCAAGTGTTTCGTCTCGCAAGCGGTCATAGGAGTGGCGATCATCGCTAATTTGTTTTTTGGCATGGGTGGTGAGGGCGGCAACGGCCGTTAATCCCGTCACCATTGCCGTCAAAGCCGCCGCCAACGCCTCATCCTCCAGACGCCCCGCCCCGGCACGGGCGCGGCGTGCCTCGTCCATATTTGTTTGCAAGGCGTGCAGCATTTCGGCCGTTGACTCTGTTTGCATATGAGGGGGCAGCAGTTCGGCGTCCGCCATAATCGTGTCAAAATCAGTGTCCAAACGCGGCCCCAAAGCGGCAAGCTCGTTTTGCAATTGATTGATTTGCTGCACCTGCGCGTCAGCCGCCGCATAAGCATCGGTCGCCAATTGACGCGCCGTCGTTTGTGCATGGACGGCAGCAATAAACTCGCGCTGCGCCGTAAAGGCGCGTGCCTGTTCCAGATTCGCCGCCGCCTCCGCCAACTTTTGGTCCACATCGGGGCTGATCTTGGCGTCTTCGGCGTCTCGCAAGCGGACGGCTTTGTCCAATTCGGCCTGGGTGTTGTCCAGGGCAGCGGGAAGGGTGGCAACGGCCGTTTCCACTTCTGCCAACCGTGACACCAACGCCTGAAGCTGGCGCTCCACCTGCCGCAAATTAGCGCCAGCCACCACCAACTGCGCTTCCGCATCTGCAAATTGCTGAGTTTCCATGCTGTTCATGGTCTCGATTGCCGGGAATTGTTCCTGGTGCAAGGCACGCAGCGTCTGTCGCAGCGGCGATAAATCGGCAAGAATATCCTGCCAATTGCCAGCCGGATACACTTGCAGCGCATTCCAGGCCGGTTCCGCAGTCTCATCCAAATAGCGAGCCGTATCCACCAACCGCGCTTGCATAGCCGTCAACGACTCCTGGTTAAATTGGTACAACTCACGCCAGGCAACCGTTTGTTGTAATGCACGCTGGCTGTCCGTGTCTAGCTCGTCAATCCAATCATCAGCATCTAAATAATCGCCCGCCGCAATTTCCTCCTTGATTTGGGCAATGTCCTCACCGATTTCATCCCGATCCCCTTGCAAATGCGCCGGGCGGAATCCTTCGGCCAGGATGGCCGCGATTTCCGTCTCGCGCTGACCATGTTCTTGTGCGGCGTCAATCAGGTCTTCGACAATTTCCACATCGCGCAATACGGATTCGGCCGTCGCCAATGCACGCACATAAGCGCCGATTTCCAGGTCATGCTGCGCCGTCGTCAGCCTCTCGTCGATGCCGCCGAGAAGCTGCGTCGGCGTCATCCCAAAAGGGGAGGCAGACGCCGCTTCCTCCTCTGCACTCAACCGTGCCTGCTGCGCCTCATCCAGACGCTGCGGCGCGTCTTGCTGCGCCTCCATCAGGGTTGCCACCTGCTCTTCCACCTGATCCAGGTATCCCAAGATGCCTTCCTGGTCAACCTCGTCCGGTTTGACAACCATCATCTCTACTTTGAGCGGCATTCCTTGAATTTGACGACTGATGTCGCGCAGCTGCGCCACCAATTGGCTCTCTTGTTCGCCGCGTTCTAGCACAACCACCGGATCGAGTAAATCGCGCAGTTCCGCCTCGGTTAAATTGCGAATGCGCGGACTGCTGCCAACCAATGAAAGGTAAAGCGTTTCCCAACGGCGCACTTGCTCTTCCAGTTCGATTTGCTGCGCTTCGTCGCTTTGCAGATTGCGCCGCAGGTCAAAAGCGGCGTAAAAGGCTTGCTGACATTGTGCCAGCCAACCGCGCACAGACTCGTCACGCGCTGGCTCATGTTTGCCGCCATATGCAACGAAAACCTGGTAAAGGGTTGCATCTTCTGGCTTACTGCCAGCGATGAGCTGCTCCAGAGCCAGCAGCAAATTGGCAATCCCTTGCTGCAAACGGGCTAATTGCTCTTGTAATTCTTTGCGGCGGCGTGCGCGGCGCTGCGCGGGCACAACCAGTTGGCGATAGGTGACGTACCCACCCGCTCCCAATGCGCCAGCGCCAATTAATGCGCCCATCCCCAGCAGGACGGGGCTGGGCGGCGGGTTATTGATGCTGTAACTTTGCTCAACGGCCGTTACAAACGCCGTCGTCGCGTCCCCCCCTTGGATAGCCTGCCGCATCTCGTTTTTGAGACGGGTAACGGCCGTTTCCTCTTGATCCAACGGCGTGTCATAAAGCAGTTCGCCATAAGTCAGCGTTGTTGACCATCCCGCATTGCTGGCTGTCGTCGCCTCAAAGGCCAACACATTCTTCTCAAAAATAGTGCCATTGCGATAGCCTTCTGCCGTCTCAATCTGGTCTAGCTGAGAAAACCATTCATCTTCATTAGCCGACGGCGTATCGGTCAGGTAAACAAAGATACGCACGCCTTCATCGGCCCATGGCTGCGCCGCCTGACAAACGGCCGTTTGGTCAACCGCCAGCGTCGTGTCCAGGCGAAAATCAACATGACTACATGAAGATTGCGCTTGCACCGGGCGAATCAGCCAGGCCAGACTCAAAAACAGCAGTCCAAGCAACCACACCAGTTTATGCTTCATCGTACTCTCCCAAAGGGAAGGCATCGGCCGATAGCCTCCCATAACCTGCCAACCAATCTTGTTTGAGCAGGGCATAGATGTACAAATCATGAAACTCGCCGCGCCAAAATCCATATTCGCGCAGCAATCCTTCTTGTTGGAAGCCCAGTTTGGTCAACAATGCTCGTGACGGTGTATTTTCAGGCAGCACCAACGCCTCCAGGCGATGTAACTGCATCTGGGTTAAACCAAAATTGATAACGGCCGTTAACGCCTCACTCATCAACCCCTGCCGCCAATAGCTGCGATGCAGTTCATAGCCAATTGCCGCCTGGTGAAACGCGGGACGCCAACTCACATACCCACAAGAACCAATCAACAAATTATTGTCGCGGCGAGCCACAGCCCAACGCAGCGTGCGCCGATGCCGAAAATTGGCGTCTATCTGACGGATGCGCTGGTGTGCCTGCTCCATATCCGTGAACGTGTCAATGCCAAAATTCCGGGCAACGGCATCGTCGGACAACACGTCGAACAAGGCAAACGCGTCTAATGGCCCCATCCGGCGCAGGCGCAGGCGAGGGGTCATTATTTCGGGAAACTCACTGAATACGGCCGTTATGACATCCATCTACAATCCAGTCAATTCCGCACTAACCGCCCATAATCGCTGCGCAGCCGCTTCATCATACGACGCAGACGACGACTTTTGCGGCTTCTTGCGTGTAAAGTATTTCCCACTCACACCGTCCACCGCAGCCGACGATGCCAGATAAATCGACGTTTCTGCACCCTTTTCCGGGCTGAGCGCAAAAGGACGCATCAAGACCATGGTCAAACGCGCCAGCAATCCATTGTTTTTGGCGAAATTGCTGCCGACAAAGCCAGGATGCAGACAGTTGGCGGTTACGCCGGTTCCCGCCAGCCGCCGCGCCAATTCATAGGTAAACATCACATTTGCCAATTTCGACATACTATACGCGGCAAATACTCGGTAGTTTTGGCGCAGCTGCAAATCATCAAAAGCGATCTGCCCCCCATAATGCGCACCCGAAGAGACATTGACAATACGTGCCGGAGCACTAGCCTTCAAGGTATCCAACAGCAAATTGGTCAGCAAGAAGTAATTCAAATGGTTCAAGGCAAAGGTCATCTCTAAACCATCCACCGTTTCCTGCCGCTGCATAAAAATAGCGCCAGCATTATTGACCAAAACATGCAGGCGATCATATTTTGCGTGGAAATCTGTCACAAGCTGGCGAATGCTGGCCTGCGAGGAGAGATCGGCCAGGAGCAACGTTACCTGCCCATTGCCGCTTTGATGGCGCACATCGGCCAGGGCAGCTGCGCCCCGCTCGGCGTTACGCGCCACCATCACCACCGTCGCTCCCATCCGTGCCAATGCCAATGCTGTCTCTTTACCAATACCGGCGTTAGCACCGGTTACCATACAAATTTTTCCTTGCATATTCATTTTGTTGTCATCCATGATCCTGTTTTGTTAATGGCAGCCACGAAGCGCTGCGTTATTAACTTTCGGGTTTATCTCAATCCTCCCGGAGGTTTCGAACCTCCGGGAGGATCATGTTGTTTACGCACGCACGAACGCTAAGCAAGCCAGTCTAACAAGCGCAAACCGGTAATTGCCATAGGTAAAAACCACGGCCGTTTCCGGTAATAAAACTTGCGTTGATGTGGCAATTCCAAAAATGGGCTGTGCGTTTTTTGTCTGGAGAGTAACAGCCCCAACTCCGTGCCTAGATAGGTTGCCATTGCTACACCATACCCATTGTAACCCAGGGCATAATGCACACCTGCGCCTCGACCCAGGCGCGGCAATCCATCAAACGTCATTCCCAATTGCCCACTCCAGGAATGGGTAATGGGTATATCGCGCAGCATGGGGAATGTTTTCGCCATTTGCGTGCAGAGATATTTTGCGCTGTCAATCGGGTCGCCATCCAGCGTCCAATGAGTACGGCCGCTTAGCAAGAGGCGTCCATCAGGCGTCAGGCGGAAATAATGGAGGGAACGGCGCGAATCGAAAAAAGCACGGCCGTTGGGGGATAATGCTTCTTGTTGGGCAGGGGGCAGCGGCTCGGTCACAATGCTGTAGTTGCCGACGGGAATAGTGGTGGTGCGTAACGGCCGTATCAAGCCATCCGTATACCCATTTGTCGCCAACACCACTTCCTGCGCCTGCACCATCCCCTGGCTGGTATACAAATTAAAGCCATGCGGCAGCCATTCTACACGCGTCACACGGGCATTCTCGCAAATTTTTGCGCCATAACGCCGGGCGACCTGCGCCAACCCATACGCATATGCAGCGGGATTCAGGGTCGCGCCCCACTCATCAACCACGCCGCCATAATACCTGTCGCTGCCTATTTCCTCGCGCAACGCCGCTGCCGACAAGACCTGCATTTGATGACCAAGCCGCTCAGCAAACCAGTCAGCCTGCGCCTGTAAGGAGGCCACATGGCGCGGTTTCAGCGCCAATGTGATGTGCCCTCGACGCCGGAAATCGCAGGCCAGCCCTTCATCGGCGATGATTTCCCCGACAAGATCGACGGCATCCAATGCCGCCCGCCAGATAGGCTGCGTCAGTTCAGCGCCACGACGCCGGAAGAATCTCTGTATGGCTTGTTTATTGCCGGTGGTCACAATGCCACTGTTGCGCGAACTGGCACCCCACCCGACTGTGTATCGCTCTAACACCACCACATTGATGTTCGCCCGCGCCAACACGCGTGCGGCATTGAGACCGGTATACCCACCGCCAATGACAGCCACGTCTGTTACAGCGGGGAGTTCCATCTGCGGAAGCTCAGGCCGAGGCAAGGTATCAGTCCAAAATGGCGCGGTTTTCATACGACTACATCGACAAGGAGCGATAACGAATGAAGGTGTATTGTGTAACTGGTTTTTGCTGTGGTTTGCCACAACTGGCAAGCAAGCCGGGGAAAACGGCCGTTTCCCTGCCCACGACGACTTCATGCTGCCCACCGACAGCATCGACAAAGCGCACACTCACATCGTCACCAGTCGGCACAGTTGCCACATGACGAAAGAATGAGAGCTGCGTCTGCCCCGTTTCCCGGCGCAAAAAGTAATCAGCCGCCTGTTCCGGTTCCTGGTAACAGGTACGCCCCCGGTAAAATGGGAGGGCGATTTGCTGCTGCTGTACGGCCGTTACCAATTCCGGCACATCGGCCACCTGCATCCGGCTGTAAAACGTGCCATCGGGAAATGTCAGCACATTGGGCGCGTAGCGGTGTCCACCCACATGCGTCGTCTGCCAGGCGGCACGCCCCACCTCTGCTTGCAACTCGCGGTAAACGGCCGCACCAAACAGCGCACAACATTGATCCCGCTTGCCATTGGTGCAAACCAAAAACAGCGGCTCTGTCCAGAGGTACGGCGCATAATGCGCTGCACCGGCCACAATCGCCGGCACATCCAAATCGAAGAGGGCTTCGTAGCGATCAAGCGCAAAGCGATAGAGGCGCGGCGCATCTTTATCGACAACGGCAACAAAAAAGGTGAGATGGGCGTCGGGAAGCTGGCGGATGAATTGGAGGCGGCTGTGGGGAACGGCCGTTGCCACCCCCTCCAGCCACGCCTGCACATCTAACGGCAGTTCGTTTTCGGCCGTTGCCTTCGAGCCCCATGGTCGATTGTACTCCAGCAAAAGCCAGACATCGGCCGTCAAGGCCTGCCCATAAATCGGTTCAGCTAATTCCTGCGAAACAATGCTGCAAAAATGGTCATCCATGTCCCCCATTATACCGCAGCATTATTTAGCTGCCGCAAATGCCTTTTCTGCCGCCGCAATTGTCGCCTCGATTTCGGCCGTGCCGTGCGCCGTACTCAAAAAACCAGCCTCAAACTGCGATGGAGCCACATACACCCCATTCGCCAACATCGCCTGAAAATAACGCGCAAAGCGGCTCGTATCCGCCTTGCTCGCTGTCGCCCAATTTGTCACCGGCTCCTCGGCAAAAAAGAGGCCAAACATTGTGCCAAGGCGATTCTGCTGAATCGGCACACCCGCCCGCCGTGCTGCATCCGCCAAACCCGCCATCAACTGCGTGCCCGCAGCTTCCAGGCCATCCCATACCCCTGGCTGACGCAGCATCTTCAGCGTCTCAATCCCCGCCGTCATCGCCAATGGATTGCCGGACAACGTGCCCGCCTGATACATAGGCCCAACTGGAGCCACCATCTCCATAATGTCGCGCCGCCCGCCATATGCACCCACCGGCAGCCCGCCACCAATCACCTTGCCCAACGCCGTAATATCTGGCTTAATGCCATACAACGTTTGCGCACCACCAGGATGCACACGGAAGCCGGTCATCACTTCATCGAAAATGAGCAGCGCACCGTCGCCAGCCGTTACATCACGCAGCCCGGCCAAAAAGCCTGCCACTGGCGCAACCATGCCCATATTGCCAGCCACCGGCTCGACAATCACCGCCGCAATTTGCCCAGGGAACTGCTCAAAGAGCTGACGCACCGCCTCCACATCATTGTAGGGCGCTGTGAGCGTATCGGCGGTTGTCGCCGCTGGCACGCCCGGTGAATCAGGCAGCCCCAACGTCGCCACCCCCGATCCAGCCTGCACCAACAACATATCCGCATGTCCGTGATAGTTGCCCTGGAATTTGACAATTTTACTGCGCCCGGTGAAAGCACGCGCCAGCCGCAGGGCGCTCATTGTCGCTTCCGTACCGGAATTGACAAAGCGCACCATTTCGATATTGGGCATCAACGCCATCACCTGCCGCGCCAACTCGTTTTCCAAGGGGCTGGGTGCGCCATAGCTTGTACCGCGTGCCGCCGCCGCTTGCAGCGCAGCCACCACCTGTGGCTGTGCATGCCCCAAAATCAGTGGCCCCCACGAGAGGACGTAATCAATGTAGCGATTGCCATCCACATCAACCAGATATGCACCCGCCGCATGATCAATAAAAATAGGCTGCCCGCCTACCGCCCGAAATGCCCGCACCGGGGAATCCACGCCGCCGGGCAGCAGTTCTTTCGCTTCCGCAAACAGTTCCACAGATTTTTGAATGTTCATACAATCTCCAAATAGTCAACTTCCTGTTATAATTTCTGATGTAATGTGTTTAATCCGCAAAAATTAGATTCGCATACCGAGGTTTACAATGCTTGTAAAAGTTGGTCAAAGAGGGCAAGTCACCATACCAAAATCCATTCGGCAAAAGCTAGGCATAGAACCGGGTGACAACCTGGTGATTCTGTTCAAAAGCAATGAAATCGTCCTCCAGCCTGTCACCGAAACAATTTTCGATCTGGTAGGAAATATCCCTGTTCCCCCAGAAGGCCCCTATACCATTGAGGCTTTACGGGAAGCTTCTGCCAAATATATCGCCGAACACGTGCTTGACACCGATGAATGAACTTGCCTGCGTTGATACGAATGTCTTTATCCGCCTTTTCACCAATGACGACCCTGCACAAACGGCCGTTGCCCATGCGCTTTTTCTGGAAGGACAAAAGGGCACGCTGTCTTTTGTGATCAACGATCTGATTTTTGCAGAAATAGCCTGGGTGCTGCGCAAACCTTACAATTTATCACCAGATGCAATTAGAAAACACCTCCTGGCAATAACCAACATGCCCTTCATTGAAATCCGTGCAGCGGATCTAACTGTGCAATTAACAGATGCTCTGGACTTACATGTGACCAAAAACATTGAGTTCACCGATGCTTACATTGCCAGTTGGATGTTAGAACATGGGATTTCTATTATCTACACATTTAACAGCAAGCATTTCTCGCGGGTGGAGGGTATTGACGTCCGTATTCCTGGAAAATGATGCTACCGCGCAGTTGCTTCGTGAACGTATTCAACGAGGCGGCGCACATTGTCTACAGGAGTATTGGGGAGAATGCCGTGCCCTAGATTGAAGATGTGTGGCGCTCCACCAGCGGCGCGTACTTTCGCCGCACGAACCAGCACATCGTCGACACGCTCTCGCAATGTGGGCCATTCCGTGAGCAAAGCTACCGGGTCGAGATTGCCTTGTGCGGGCTTATCAATGCCAGCCATCTCCCAGGCCACATCCAGGGGCAGCCGCCAATCGATGCCGATGACATCGCCACCACAGGCGACGACTTCTGGGAAGTATACGGCCGTTCCCCCGCTAAAATTAATCACCGGCACACCCAAATCAGCCAGCTCCGCGAACAACATCGTGTTATAGGGCTGCACATAGCGCACATAATCTTGCACGCCAAGCGCCAGGCCAGCCCAAGAATCAAACAGTTGTAGAGCGGTTGCCCCAGCGACCACTTGCTGGCGCAAATACTCTGCCTGCACTATCACCAACTTGCGCATAAGTTGATCCCACGCCTCTGGGGCAGTGTACATCAACGCTTTGGTTTTACTGTAGGTCTTGGAGCCGCCCCCTTCTACTGCATAACTTGCCAGGGTGAAGGGCGCTCCGGCAAAGCCGATAAGCGGGATGTTACGTGGGGTCAATTCGGCCGTGACCAGGCGAATGGCGGCCAATGTTGCGCCCATATTCTCGGCGGCAGACGGTGTGCGCAGTACAGCCACATCGGCCGGAGAAGTAATCGGGTTGTAAATGACCGGACCTTCGCCTTTGGCAAATTCCAGGTGAAAGCCCATGCCAATTAGCGGCGGCAAAATGTCGGAAAAGATGATGGCGGCATCCAGGCCAAAGGCATTGATGGGCTGTAGGGTGACTTCGGCAGCGAGTTCGGGCGTACCGATGACCTCTAGCATGCTGTGTTGGGCGCGAATGGCGCGGTATTCGGGCATGTAGCGCCCTGCCTGGCGCATCAGCCAGATAGGCGTGTAATCGGTGGTCAGGCCGCGACAAGCGCGGAGAAAGGGGGAAGTTTGTTGTAGGGTCTCGTTCATATGCAATCCAAGTTATGAAGGCAGGTAGACCCGTCAGGTTTACTCTGGGCGTAACCACTCATAGAGGAAAACCTGACGGGTCTTTCCAGAAAAGCTGAATAGGTACGAAATAATTAAGATAACCAGCGTGCCGCATCAAGGGCATGATAGGTGATGATCAGGTCGGCACCAGCGCGTTTGATGCTGGTAAGGGTTTCGAGCACGGCGTGTTTTTCGTCAAGCCAGCCGTTAGCGGCGGCCGCTTTGAGCATGGCATATTCGCCACTGACATTGTAGGCAACCATGGGCAGTTCCGGGAATTGGTCATGGGTTTGGCGAATAATGTCCAGGTAGGGCAGCGCCGGTTTGACCATGAGGAAATCAGCCCCTTCTGCCACATCCAAGGCTGCTTCGCGCAAAGCTTCGCGGCTGTTGGCCGGATCCATCTGGTGTGTTTTGCGGTCGCCAAATTTGGGTGCGCCATCGGCGGCATCACGGAAGGGGCCGTAAAAACTAGAGGCGTATTTGACTGCGTAGGACATGATGGGGATGTGCTCGAAGTCGGCGGCGTCTAAACCGGCGCGGATGGCGGCTACCATGCCGTCCATCATGCCGCTGGGAGCAACGATGTCGGCACCTGCTTGCGCATGGGAAACGGCCGTATCCGCCAACACCCCCAACGTCTCATCATTCAACACATATCCCTGCGGCAAATGCGCATGGTAACGCTCGCCATTGCCGCCATTGAGCAGCCCACAATGCCCATGATCGGTGTACTCGCATAGGCAAACATCGGTGATGATGACGAGATTGGGAACGGCCGTTTTAATTGTCCGTATCGCCTGCTGCACAATGCCATCCGGCGCAAAATTCTCCAGCCCCACCGGGTCCTTGTGTGCGGGAATGCCAAACAAAATCAACGCCGGAATACCGAGTACGGCCGTTTCCTCAGCAACACGCACCGCTTCATCCACAGACAGTTGAAACACGCCGGGCATAGAGGCAATCGGCTGGCGCACCCCTTGCCCATGCGTGACAAACAACGGGTAAATGAAATCGGCAGGCGTCAACTGCGTCTCGCGCACCAGCGCCCGCAGCTGCGGCGAATGGCGCAGTCGGCGCGGGCGAATGGCGGGGGTCATGGCGGTTCGGGTTTGTTGGTTTATCATGGTCTGCTCCAAAGAGGGATTGAGATGAGCCATCGATAACGCTTCAATCTCTAATCCCAAAATGTTTCTGTAATGTTTGTACCAATCCCTCAATCGTGTACTCGTCGGGAACAAGGTCTACGCGCAAGTTGAATTTGGCGGCTTCCTCAGCCGTTACCGGGCCAATGCAGGCAATGACAGCCGCATCGAGCACAGGAGTCAGGTGGGGCGAAACGGCGAGTTTGAGGAAGTTGCGCACGCTGGATGGGCTGGTAAAGGTGATGGCCTCGAATCCGGCAGCAAGGGTGGCAAGAGCGACGGGCGTGGCAACGGCCGTTACCGTTTCGTACAAAGCCACATCATCCACCACCGCGCCCTGCTGCCGCATTAAAGCGACAATTTCCGGGCGACCTTGCCGGGCACGCGGCAGCAGCACCCGCTTCCCGCGCAAATCCCCCAACCCCAAGGCCAACTGCGCACCGGTAAATTCATCGGGCATAAAGTCCGGGGCGATGTCATATTCAGCCAATTTGGCGGCCGTTGCCGAACCCACCGCGGCCACGGCAACACCGCCCACAATGTCATCGCGCTCATGGACACGGCGAAAGAAAAATTCCACCGCGTTGACACTGGTAAAAACCAGCCAATCATACTGCGCCAACTGGTCGAGCGCCGCATCTAGCGGTTCGGTTGGCATCGCGGCAAACTCGATCACCGGAAAAATGAGCGGGGTGAAACCGGCGGCCGTCAGCCTGCTTGCAAATTCATCGGCCTGCTCGCGGCTGCGGGTGACGACAATGCGCGGCGAAGCGGCGCTTGCCGTTGACCATTTGCCGGAATCAGACATGGGTTAAAATCTCCATCGCACCCTGGGAAACGGCCGTTTGCGCCAGATGTGCGCCCAACTCCCAGGCATTCTCGCCCGTACCCTGCACCCGAATTCGGCGCTGTCCATCGGGCGAGCCAACAAACGCATCTAAAGCCAGGCGGCCATCCTGATAAACGGCATAAGCGGCCACCGGCACCGCACAGCCACCCCCTAAATGATGCAAAAAGCTGCGTTCGGCCGTCACCGCCCTGCGCACATCAGCTTGGTCAACCGCCGCCAATAAATGCAGCGTCGCCGCATCGTCGGCGCGGCACTGCACCGCCAACGCCCCCTGCCCCGGCGCGGGCAGCATCACCGCCAGAGGCAGCCATTGGGTGACATGGCCGGACAATTCCAGGCGTGTCACGCCGGCCGCGGCCAAAATCGTCGCGTCATATTCCTCGTGCAGCGCTTTGCGAATGCGCGTCTCCACGTTGCCGCGAATGGAGCGCACCTGCAAATCAGGACGGGCACGAAGCAGTTGTGCCTGACGGCGCAGGCTGCTGGTGCCTACCACCGCAGCAGCGGGCAGCGTGTCTAACGTCCAGCCATTTTTGGCAACCAGGGCATCGCGCACATCGGCACGGCCGATAATGGCACCAACCGTCAGCCCTGGGGCATTTTCCACCGGCAAATCTTTGAGGGAATGGACGGCAAGGTCAATGCGACCCTCGCGTAATGATTCTTCCAATTCGGCCGTGAACAACCCCTTGCCGCCAATTTGCGGCAGCGGCTTGTCTAACGTTTTGTCGCCTTGCGTCACAAAAGGCGCTTGTTGACACGCCAACTCCGGCCAAACATTTTGCAACAGTTGGCTCACATAATTGGTTTGCCATAGGGCAAGCTGAGAAGTGCGAGTTCCAATGGTTAATGTCTTCATAGTTTGGTCATTCATGGCTTACGAATCATCGATTCCGCCTGCCCGTTTACGGCACGCAAGCCAAATAATTCGCGCACGGTTTCGGCGTAAACGGCCGCTTCCTCTTCCTGCCCTTTGCTGCGTAAATGCAATGTCGGTTCATGCAGCAGCTTATTCACCAGAGAATGGGAGAGGTGTTGTAGTTGGGCCAGGGTTTCCGGGTTCACATCGGGCAAATGGCGCATGGCACGCTCCACTTCTTGCTGACGAATGGCCTCTGCCTTTTGGCGCAAATCGGCGATCACCGGTTGGATGACCATAGCCCGCATGCGATTGGTGAAGGCATCGAGTTCTTGCTCGATAATGTTCTCGACAGCGGGCACTTGTGCCTGCCGCGCCGCGTAGGCCTCGTCCAGGCTGCTTTGCAGGGCGTCGGCATCGTAAAGGTGAACGTTGGGAATGCTGGCAACGGCCGTTTCCACATCTCGCGGCACGGCAATATCCAGCAGCACCAGCGGCCACTGCGGGCGCTGCGCCATCGCCGCCGCCACCATAGGCTGGGTGAGCAGCGGTTCCATCGCCGAGGTGGCACTGACAACGGCGTCAGCCCAGGCCAACGTCGTGCCCAATTCAGCCATATCGACCACACGCGCGTTGTAAAGGGAAGCGGCCGTTTCTGCACGTTGGCGCGTACGATTGGCGATGGCAATTTGCGTCACACCGCGATGCTGCAAACCCTTTAAGGCCAACAAGCCCATCTCGCCAGCGCCGACAACCAGCACACGCTTATAGCGCAAATCGCCCAAAATCTGCTCCGCCTGCGCCAGGGCGATGGAACTGGTGCTGGCCGGATTTTTGCTGATGCTCGTCTCCGTGCGGGCGCGTTTGCCAACGCGGATTGCCGCTTCAAACAACGTCTTCAGCCGGGGGCCACTGGTCTTGGCTTGAATAGCCGCCATGTAAGCATCTGTCACCTGCCCCAAAATTTGCGCCTCGCCTAAAATGCGCGAATCGAGGCCAGCCGCGACGCGAAAGAGATGGTGCGCCACGTCATGGCCGATGTGTGTGTACAAATGTTTGTAAAAGTTGGCCGGTGGCACGCCGCGCATTTCTCCTAACAAGGTAGCGAGCATGGTTTGCCAGCCGGAAACGGCATGATCGATCACCGCATACAATTCCAGGCGGTTGCAGGTAGAGAGGATGATCAGTTCGCGTATCGGGGTTGGCAAAACGGCCGTGCCGTGCTGCGGCGACGATAAATCAGCCAGGGAACAACTGAGCATCTCGCGCAGTTCTACCGGCGCGGTATGATGGCTAAGTCCAAGGGTCACAATTCGGGTTGCGTGCATAAACGCCTCTTTGGGAAATTGGGTTTTAGCAATTGGAGATTGTCGCTGGATTTTTTGTCCCAATCGGCAATCTCTTTGTCCTTATTTAGACTGATTGCGAGAAGATTCTCGTTTCCGGCTTGTTGTGCCGCAGGCGCATGTCCAGGGCCATTGCTGCGTTACGGAGAAACGGCCGTCCCGCATCTGTCAAACGCATCTCCTGCCCAACAAACGTCACCAGACCATCGTCCAACAGCGGCTCCAGAAATTGACGCACATCCGCCAACTGCGCTTCATCACGCAGCTGCACGCGCATCTGTGTCATGAATTGCAAAATCTGTTCGCGGTAAAATTGATCTTCGGCCGTTAACAAATGGCCGCGATGCGTCGGAATCTGCTCCGCCAGAACAGCATCTTTGTACTCGTTCAAGCTCTTTGCGTTTTGATGAAAACAGGTCGGCGCTTCTGAAATAGAGCTGACCCCTAAACCCAACATCACGTCCGTGCGCTGGTCGGTGTAGCCCATGAAGTTACGATGCAGGCGATTTTCGGTAAAGGCTTGCGCCAATGAATCGTCGGGCAGGGCGAAATGATCCAATCCCATTTCCACGTAGCCCGCTTCCAAGAAAATATCCCGCGCCACTTCGTACAATGCACGCTTGTCCCCGCCCTTGGGCAAATCATCTTCTGTGAAAAGGCGATGCGCTTTCTTGACCCAGGGCACAAAGGCAAAGCTGTACAGGGCAATGCGATCTGGGCGCAGTTCAACTGTCACTTCGGCGGCGCGGCGCATTTTTGCAAGCGTTTGCCCCGGCAAGCCGTAAATCAGGTCGTAATTGACCGATTCAAAGCCTAAACTGCGTGCCAATTCGGTGAGATCGCGCGTCAGTTCCACGGGCTGAATGCGATTGATGAGGCGCTGCACTTCCGGGTCATAATCCTGCACGCCCATGCTGATGCGCTGGAAACCCAATTCGCGCAAAACAACAAGCTGGTCGCGGTTGGTGGAGCGCGGACTGACTTCGATGGAGCCTTCGAAGTCGGCCGGATCGATGGTCATGCTGTCCATAATCGGCCGTAACAACTGCCGCAAACTTTCCGCGGAGTAGAACGTAGGCGTGCCACCCCCCAGATGAATTTGCTTCACCGGTGCCGTGCGCAGATTTGGCAATGCCGCCAGATAAAGCTCCCACTCCTTGTGTAGGGCTTCGGTGTAAGTTAGTTCATTGTCATGGTTGCGGGTGATGAACGTGTTACAGCCACAAAAGGTACACAAGGTTTCGCAAAAGGGAATGTGAATATACATGGACCATGTCGCCCCCGGCACGGCAAATGCCTGCTTGAGGGCATCCAGCCACTGCGCGGTGGTTGGGTCATCGCTCCAGTAAGGTACGGTGGGATAGCTGGTGTACCGGGGCGCGGGAATATCATACTTAGCAAGGAGTTCTGTTCTGTTCATCAACTAAATTCCGTTATTCGTCTTTCCATGATTAATACGTGTGGCTTACACGCGAAAAAGATACGGGTGAGTAACAAGAGTCGGCGGTCGGTAAGCGGCGATAAATGCTAGGCATGGGCGACTACAGACAACCATCCCTGCGTTTGTTCAGTCGCAATTGCCGCCATTAAGGTTACGTGTGCTTGCGAATCGTTTAAGGCAGGGATGTAATGAAATTCCTTGCCGCCTGCGCCCAGAAAATAGTGCCGATTTTCAACGTTGATTTCTTCTAAAGTTTCCAGGCAGTCGGCCGCAAAGCCGGGACAAAGAATGTCGATGCGCCCGATGCCGTTTGCGCCAAGTTGTTTCAATGTTTCATCGGTGTAGGGTTGCAGCCACGGTTCAGGGCCAAAACGGGATTGGAAGGTAAGCTGCCATTGATCATCACGCAGACCTAACTCGGCAGAAAGTAGTTCGCCGGTATCTTTACATTGGCATTCGTAGGGGTCGCCTTTGCGCGTGTAGCGGGCGGGCACGCCGTGCATGGAGTAGATGAGTTTGTCGCTGCTGCCCAGTTCGCCATGCTGTGCCCAATGCGCACGCACGGAATCGGCAATGGCCTGGATGTAAAGGGGATGACGGCAATATTCATGCACGGTGCGAATTTCTGGCATCCATTCCCAACGTTTTAGTTCGTCAAACACGACATCAAAAATGGTGCCTACGGTTGTCACTGAATATTGGGGATACATGGGCAAAATCAGGAAACGGCGGGAGCCAGCATCACGCAATTCGGCCAATCCTTTGGCAATGGATGGCTGACCGTAACGCATTGCCAACACGACTTTGACCGGCTGATCCCAGGTTTGCTCCAGGTGCGCCTGTAATTTTGCTGCCAGATTTTGCGAGTAAACGAAGAGGGGCGATCCCTCATTCGTCCAGACAGAGGCGTAAGCGGCGGCCGATTTTTTGGGGCGCACGTTGAGGATGATGCCATGCAGAATGGGATACCAGAGCCAGCGCGGGTAGTCGATGACGCGTTGGTCGGAGAGGAATTCACGCAGATACGGCCGTAACGCCTGTTTCGTTGGCGCTTGCGGTGTTCCCAAATTAACCAGCAAAATCCCGATAGGGCTGTCTTCGTAAGCCATCGTTACCCCTTAATCTCCAATTTCCAGTTGTGCTTGCTGCGTTACCGTTTGCAGCAATTGCGAGACTGTGCCGCGTGCCAGACGAATGCAATCCGGAATCCCCATACCGCGCGTGCCGCTGCCGGTGAGATAGACACCCGGCAAAACCTGTGCCAACTGCGCCTCCGCCTGATCGATCATCTGCAAATGCCCCACACCATACTGCGGGATCGCCGGCTGCCAGCGGAAAATGCGCACCAGAGTTGGCGCAGCAGCAATGCCAAAGATGGTTTTTAGCTCGCGCCGCACCAGGGCGATCAGTTCATCGTCGGGGAGCGAGATTAAATCCTGACGCCGCCCGCCGCCGACAAAGGCACGCAGTACAAATTGGTCGGCAGGGTTACGATGCTTAAATTTGTTGCTCATGCCCTCAATGGCGAGCAAAGGCGATGGCTCTTTCTCTGGCACGACAACGCCAAACCCGTCAAACGGGTCGGGCACATCGGCGCGATTAAAGGCGACGGTGACGGTAGCCACGGCATTGTAGGTGACGGCACGCAGAGCGGCGGCAAGATCGGGATCGTGATCGGCGAGGAGGTCGGCCATGGCAAAGGTGGGAACAGCCAGGACAACGGCCGTTGCCCGCCGTGTTTGTCCATCGCTGAACAGCAGTTCATAGGGCTGGCTGTGTGTGGGATTGTAGCGGAGTTGGGTAACGGCCGTATCCGTCAGCACCTCACCGTCCAATTCCGCGACAAGCGCATCCACCATCTCATGCAAGCCGCCGCGCAGCGTCATAAACGCCGGGCGCTTCGCCTGTTTCGGCGGTTTGGGCGCATCACTCGCCTTGCGCTCCTGCCGTCTTGCTTTCATCATGCCAAAGAAGCCCTTGATAACACTGCCATATTCCCGTTCCAACTCGGCAAAGCGGCCAAAAGAGACCTGCACACTCAGTTTGTTGGCATCAGAGAGGTAAATGCTGCCAACGGCCGGGGCAACCAAATTATCCAATGCCTCATGCCCCAGGCGGCGGCGGATAAAATCGCCTAATGTTTCATCGCTGGGATTGGTGCGCGGCGCGACAAATGGCTCTTTGAGCACGCGCAGCTTGCCGCGCAAGCTCAACAATGGGGTGCGAATAGCTGAAACGGGATCCATGGGCACAGCGGCCGGTTTGCCACCCTGCAACACGTAATTCTTACCACTGCTGGTTGTGCCCACCAGACGATCTTGCAGGCCAAGTTCCTGGCACAGCTCATAGGCTTCCGGCTTACGTGTGACAAACGATTCGGGGCCGCCTTCAACGATGAAGGCATCCATTTGGGCGGAAGCAATTTTGCCGCCCAGCCGACTATCTTGCTCGGCAACGGTATAGGTAACGGCCGTACCCGCTGCCGCTGCCTGCTTTTGCAAATAATAAGCCGTTGCCAGGCCAGAAATGCCACCACCAATGATGACAACATGTGGGATTGTTTCGGTCATTTTCTGATCTCCTCAAAAAAGTATTTCATCACAGAGGCGCAATGCGCAGAGAGAAAACAAAATCAGCAATGTGGGCAATCAATGTATTCTTATTGTTCCAACAAAGGAGGTGGCGTGCCCGTGTCGTAAATCTGGGCAATCGCCAGATGAACAGTATTAAGCAGTTGATTAATACGACGCATCAGGCGCAAATTATCCTTTGCTCTGATAGCGGCTGAATCAGGTAATTGCAAAGCGACCTCAATCAATTCGTCGCGGAAATACATCGAAGCAGCCAGGGCGTCAGGGAGAGCCATCCCCAAATTGAGGTTGAGACGGCCGTATTCGTACCCAATGGTGCGTGCTTCCTGTAATAGATTGCTGTTCTCCTCTTCGCTGGAGATATATTGAAGAGTTAACCCCATCAGGCGGCGACCCAACTGGCGATGAAGTTCACGATGCGCTTCATCCATCGCCTCCATCCATGGCTCACTGCGCTGGGCAGCGATGCCCTGGCGAGTACGCGTTAAAGCCCGCTCCGCCCAGGCTTGCGCGACCGGTAACATCGCCTGCGCACGCCGCTGCTCCTGCAAAAAGCGGTCAATATCTGTTTCGGCAAAGCGACGATGGCCGCCCGGTGTCAACATATAGGCAATCGAGCCGCTGTCGGCCCAACGGCGCAGCGTTGTAGGATGAACAGACAACCGGACGGCGGCATCTTTTAGTGATAACCAATTATCTGTCCCTTTATCCTCTGCCATATTTACTCCAAATCATGTTGACGCGTGACCAGAGCCGTTTGTGAAAAGACATTCCCGCATAAATGTCTTTTCACAAACAGCACCAAGGAGGGTAACCTGCTGCAAACACAGATGATTTCGAGTTCGAAAAAGAACTCAGTGGAGGCCTTGCATCAATTTTTTTCTGCAAAATTCTATGCAAATCTATGCAATTGCTAGGAATTCTACTCATTCTCGCACAAAAGGCAAGTGTTTTTAGAGGATGTATGACATATGTCACCCGCTTCGTTGTGACATGTCATGGGAATTGTCATGGAGGGCTGACGTTGCGGGGCGGGGCTTATTTTAGCCAGGCGGGTTGGCTGCCAGGATTGGCAACTTCACGAGATTGGCCGGTGCTCAAGTCGAGCAGCCACACGGCGGGTTTGGCAAGCGGGGTATCTAAATCGTAACGATGATAAATGAGGAAACGGCCGTCTGGCGACCAGCGCACATTTTGATGCAGCGTATTCACGGCATCCGTTACCCGACGCGCATCACGGCCATCACGGCGCATCACCCAAAGCTGATTGCCGCGCTCCGGCTGCCCATCGGTGAAAAGGCGGCGCACAAAGGCAACCCATTCCCCATCCGCAGACCAGGCAGGCCAACTGTCACTGACATCCACCAATTGACTGATGTCTACAAGCTGCTCGCTGCTCACATCAAAACGGAGCAAATGCGTCAGTGCCTGCTGCCCATCCTGCAACGTTGCGCGGTTGACATCCGTTAACAGCAGCGATTCGCCAGACGGCTGCCAGACAACAGACATACTGGTCATGGTGGGAAATTCACGGCTGCGACCGTCCGCCAGATTGTATAACTCGATACGCGTGGGCATGGCAGGGGCAATGTAACTCAGCCAGGTTCCATCTGGCGACCAGGCCGGGCCAAAACCGGGCAGGCTGGTATCCTGGAAGACCGCGCCCGTCTCGTTGGTCGCAAAATCAAACCACCAAAGCGTCGTCGCTCCCGACACGTTCTCCGGCGAAATGTCTAACTTCTCATAAACAATGCGCTCGCCATCCGGGGCAAAGGTGGCATTGCGGCAGGCGGCTTCCGGGCAAGCCAGCAGCAGCCGTTGTTCGCCGGTGCTGCTGTCCCACAACCATAAATCGCTGCCGCGATCCGCACGCAAAGCGGCAAAAACCACGCGCCGGTCGTTTGGTGCCAGGGCATAATTCCAGATGCCATAGGGAGCCTGGGTGACTTGCACCGCTGTGCCGCCGCTGGCTGGCACGCTGTACAGTTGGTACATGCCTTGTTCATCAAGCACGACATAGATAATGTGTGTGGTGTCCAGCGAAAAGGAGGCGGCGGGCTTGGTTTGTTTGAGGATCAGGGAGGGTTTCTCGGCAACGGCCGTTACCGCAGCCTGCGTCAAATAACCCGCGCCGCGAACCGTGTTCCACGTCAGCGCCGCGCCCAAAGCCAAGACAATCAGGGCGCTCAACACAGAAATAGCGGGGGCGAACCGCTCCACCTGATTAAAACGCCCCAACAAACGCCGACTTTGCACCATCGCCAAACCAATGGCAATGAGAATGACAGCCAGCCCCAGGCTAAAACTGAGAATGAGGGACAACCCCAACATAATGCGATTGATGGCAACGGCCACCAGCAAAATAGCGATGGCATCCGGGCAGGGAACCAAACCACCGCTAATGCCCAGGCCAACCAGCGAACGCCATTGAATCATGCCGGGGCCAGCTTCAGGAGCCAGCACCGCGTCATACACCTTGACGGGAATGTCTGCGCCAATGCTGATGCGTTGGCGATTGGCCGTTGGCGGCTGCGGATTGGTAGATTGTGTGTGAACAGTTGAGGGCAGTTGTGCGGCGGCTATGGCATCTGCTTTTTCGCGTGCTCGTTTTTGTTGAACACCGCGCCAACCACGCCAACGTTGATATAACAAACCTATCCCCATGGCCATAATCAGCAGCCCAGAGGCGATTTCGAGCAATGGAAAGAGATCGGTGGGGACAAGGAAACGGGAAGCGACAAGGGTTAACACGCCGACGACCAGGACAGAACCGGTATGGGTGAGGGTCACAATGCCACCCAGGGCGGCCGCATGTTTGGGCGTGCCACGCGAGCCAACCAGATAGGCCGCCACCAGAGCCTTGCCATGACCAGGGGTCAGGCCGTGCATGGCTCCCAAGACCAAGGAAATGCCGAGCGCCGTCAGCAAAAAGAGGGGGGAAAGCTGCTGGGCGCGTACCAGAGCGGTGAGGCGTGCATAGGGGCGATTGTCTTGTGGGGGCGTTGTGGGGGCGGCAGGGGTAACGGCCGTTACAGCCACCTCCCCATCACCATCTGCCACAGCAACCGGAACCGTCCCGGCGGCCAGAGCTGGCGTGCCGCTGTCCCAATAGGTCAGCGCGGTGTCGTCGTCGGGAGTAAGGAGAATGGTTAAACGGCCGTTTTCCTGTTGTGGCCGCGCAAAACGGACACCATCCTCGCCATACAGATAAAACCAGTTAATGCTGATGGCTTCGGCATACGGATTGGCAATAACCCATTGCCCCGCGCCCAGCGGCTCAGGAAATGTGGCGCTCAGCGTGGCCGTAATCACGGTGTCACCCAGTTCAAAAGCGGTGAGATCGGTGGGCCAGGAAACGGCCGTTATCTCCCAATTCAGCGTCAGCAGCAGCGGCTGCGCTGCCGCTGACGTGAATGTGCTCTCCCAAGCGGCCAACAACGGCGCAACCCAGGCGCGTGCTTCCTCGTCGTCAATCGCCTCATTGCCGTTGCTGTCCGCTTCATACCAAACGGACGACGCCAGCAAAGGGCCAGGGGAAATTGTCCAATCCAGTGTGGCCTGGGTGGCAGAAAGGCGCAGTGTATACGTTTGGGTATACATATCGGCAGGATGGGCTTGTGCCGGGCGTGTGCCCACATGAAACAACAGCCCGATTAGCGCCAAAAACAAAAACCGCTTAAACCATCGTGAACGCATAGGAGCGATTGTAGCGAATTCTCCAGGTGGGGCGAATGGAAACGGCCGTTGCTCTCCCTCCTCTCACCGTCCCAGATGTGTTACGATTCCACACATGACAAACTGGAAAAACGTTTGGCGCGAACGCGCCCAGCAGCTAAAAATAGAGTTATATGCCCTTTATCTGGCCTACAAAGACCCACGCGTCCCCTGGTATGCACGAGTCGTCGTCGCTCTCGTCGTTGGGTATGCGTTTAGCCCCATCGACCTCATCCCCGACCCCATCCCGATAATCGGGTATTTGGATGACCTGCTACTGCTCCCTTTGGGCGTCATGCTGGCGATCAAGCTTATCCCGGCCGATGTGATGCACGAAAGCCGCGCCCAGGCGCACACCATGATGGAGCAGGCAAAGCCGACAAGCTGGTGGGCGGCCATCATCATCGCCGCTATCTGGCTGGCTTTAATCGCCCTCGCAGCACGCTTTGTGTTCCTGAAAATGGCACCCTCCTGATAATCGCCCATCATTGCAAAACCAACTGCCCGTGTTTGTGACACAACTATTTGGCGTTTCCCACGTATTATCTCTAGATGGGAGTTAGGTAAACCGCAGAAAGTTTTCTGATAACCGACACGCCCAAATCTGCGGTTTCCTTCAAGGAATCGGCAAGGTTTCGCGTGATTTATTTCTGAAAATTTCTTGCCGATTACCCAGTTATCCTCGGAGGTAAACAATGAAAGGGAAACGGGTTGACATCTTTTGGGGTCTGATGCTCGTCTTTATGGGCGGGCTATTTTTAACCAGGAACCTGGGCATTGTCCCAGACCTGTCGCCAATTTTGTGGTCGTTCTTGTTTATGGCTGCCAGCATTGGCTTTTTTGCCAGCTACTTCATCAAGGGCAAAGAGCAATGGTGGTGGCTGTTTCCAGCATTGGGCAGCGCATCCATCGCCGTCATCATCTGGCTGGCAGAGGCCGGGATTGATGGCGCGTTTATGGGAACAATGGTGCTGTGGAGTGCAGCCATCCCGTTCTTCATGGCCTATTTCCAAGATCGCAAGGCCAACTGGTGGGCTTTGATTCCGGGATGGGTAACGGCCGTTATCGGGGGCATCATCCTGTTCGAAAACGCCCTCTCTGACGAGCTAATCGGCGCAATGATCATGGTTGGCATTGCACTCCCCTTCCTCTTTGTCTACTTAAGCAATCGCAAACATTGGTGGGCACTCATTCCCACTTACGTTATGGGTGTGCTGGCCGTCATCATTTTGCTCAGCAACAGCGTCAGTGGCGAACTAGTTGGCGCACTATTCATGTTTGCCACAGCCCTGCCCTTCTTCGTCATCTATTTGCTTCGGCATGAACAGCGATGGGCGCTCATTCCCACCTACGTACTTGGCGTCCTGGGGCTGGTTGTCCTCTTTAGCAGTGGTGTACGCGGCGAATTTGTTGGCGCGATGTTCATGTTTGCGCTGGCGCTCCCCTTCTTCATCCTTTACCTGAGCGGCAAACTGTATTGGTGGGCGCTTATTCCCGCCGGTATCTTGAGCAGCATTGGGCTAATCGCCTTGTTATCCGGCTTCATGAGCACAGAAGGCTGGCAAGGTCGGCTCTTGGGTGTCTTGCTCTTCTTGGGCATGTCGGCAACCTTTGGCGTGCTCTGGTTGCAGCGGCAGCGCACCCCCACCGAATGGGCTAAATACCCGGCTGTTGGACTGGCAATTGCCGCGCTGCTTGTCATGGTTCTGGGCGAACACACGGAAATTCTCAGCGCCATTGTCCTGATTGCCATCGGCGCATGGCTGATCATCGAAAACGGCCGTCGCCCGAAATTGAAAGGGTAAACCGGGTTGCAATGCGAAAGCCGCTGGGAAGCTTGCGAGCTTCCCAGCGGCTTTGTCATCCATTGCTACAAAACGGGGTAATAGCACAAACCGGCCGTGCCCGGCCCGGAATGGACACCTAAAGCGGGGGACAGCTCAGCCACCAACGATTCCACACAAATTAACCGCTGCTCGACCAATTCGCGCAGCTTTTCCACTTCGCCTAATGCCGCAGCATGTGTGTAGGCAATCTTAATTTTGCCCATATAGCCAACTGTTCGTTCGATAAGGTCTACCATCATCTGGTACGCTTTTTTGCGCCCACGCGCTCTGCCCAGCGCAACAACAACCCCATCTTCCAGGCTAATGAGCGGCTTAATGGAAAGCAAGCTGCCGACCAGATGCGTTGCGCGGCCAATGCGCCCACCCATGTACAGATACTTGAGTGTATCGGCCGTTTGAATCATTTGCGTGATGGGGATCATCTGGCGCACGCGATGGACAATATCGGTCAGGGATTTGCCAGCCTGTGCGTCTCGCGCCGCTTCGATTACCATCCAGCCGGTACACATTGCCACGTTTAAGGTATCGATCACGGCAACGGTTACATTTGGATGCGCCTCGCGCAGCATGGCGGCACCTACTTCGGCTGATTGGTAAGCGGCGCTGCCTTTAGCCGTCATGTGAATGCTGACGATATTGGCAGCACTCGCTTGCTCGACTAAGCGCCGATATAATGTGAAATATTCGCCGGGGCCGGGAGCGGCCGTTTTGGGGAGGGTTTCGGCCGTTGCCAGCCAGCGATAAAAGTTATCCCCCTTCACCGTCACCAGGTCGCGCAGCACATCCTGCCCACAATGGATGTAGTAGGGCACCCAATGAATCGGCAGTGAAGCCAGCAGCTGCTCAGGAATGCTGGCACAGCTATCGGTAACAATAGCAACATTGGACATGTTTTCTTCCTTTTTTGTATCTGTACAGGACACGGAACAACACCGAAAGCGCAAAGCTTTCTCTGGAGTGTACTCTGTGTCTCCACTGCACAGTTTTTTAACTGCCAAAGAGCTATTAGTTACAACACTTCTATATCTTGTTTGCTACGCGACTTGAGCAGATAGCCTTTTGCCGGGGTTGTGGGAACACCGGCGCAAACCACATGCAAGGGACATACCTCGCACCCGCGACAGCCTTCATCCACTTCCACCAACCGCCCTTTTTGCACCAGGGTGTACAGCATTTGCTGCACCATAACTGACGACAAACCTGTTTGTGTGCTAATGGTTTCGATGGAAAGCGGCACACCGCCGCTTTGTTGAAAGAGAGAAAGAACTTGTTGCAGCATGGGAAAATGGAACCCTGCGATTTACGCCAAACCAAAGAGTTGGCCGCCCTGGTAAACAATAACCGCCAACGTCCATGGGACAATTAACATGATAATCACGGAAAGCAATGCCCAACGCCAACCATATTCTTGAATTTGTGCGCCAATGGTGGCAATGCAAGGGATGTACAACAAGACAAAAACGAGAAAGGCAAAGGCGCTAAGCGGTGTAAAAGAGCGCCGCAAAGCCAGTGTTAGCTCAGCGCCAGTTCCATCTTCATCGTTGGGGAAAAGGGTGATGCCCGGCGTTAAAGTTTCCAGCAGTTGTTTGCCAGCATCTAATGTTGCGGCACCGAAGCCAACGACGATGTCGCCAACTTGTGACCAGGAAAAGGCGGAAACGGCCGTTTCCGCTTCCCCACCGCCATCTTCACCGACATACACCTGCGACAGCGTAGAAACAACCATTTCCTTCGCCAGCAGCCCGGTGAGCAGCGCACCACTCGCCTGCCATTCACCAAATCCGGCGGGAGCCAGAATCGGGGCAACCGCACCGCTGGCACGGCCGAACCAACTTTGGCGCACATCGGTGACGCCCCAGGGTAAATGCAGCAGCAGCCAAAAAACGGCCGTTCCCACCAAAATAAAAGAGCCAGCTTTGCGCACAAACGACGCAGACTCGTGCCAGGTGTACTGCAAGACACGTTTGGGTGACGGCCAACGATAAGCGGGCATTTCCATCACCAAAATTCCGGCCACTTCATGCTTAAAAATAGTACGAGACAACACCAGGCCGACCAAAGCGGCAATGACAATGCCCATTAAATACAACGACCAAATCACCAAATCGCCGGAACGGGGGAAAAATGCGAGGCCAAAAACGACATATACGGGCAGCCGTGCCGAGCACGACATGAACGGGATAAGCATACCGGTCAAAATACGCGCGGGACGGCTCTCAATTGTGCGCGTGGCGTAAATGGCGGGAACGTTGCAGCCAAAACCGAGGATCATGGGCACAAAGGAACGGCCGTGCAGCCCCAACTTGCTCATCAATTGATCCATGACAAACGCCGCGCGTGCCAGATAGCCGGTATCTTCCAAAACAGCCAACGCCAGATACATCACCAACAATCCCGGCAAAAAGACCAGCACCCCGCCAACACCGGCCAAAATGCCATCGGTCAGCAACGAGATAAACCAGCCAGGCGCGTGCAAAAAGGTAAACACAGCAATTGTCCACTCGGTCAATGGCCCACTGATCACCCCATCCACCCAATCCAGGTATGGGGTCGAGACATTTTGCACCAGATTGAAGACGAGATACATCAGCGCCATAAAAATGGGGATGCCTAGCCAACGATTGGTCACAATGCGGTCAATGCGGTCAGACAGGCTCCATTGTTCGCGGGGAGCGGTCAACACTTGTTCCACCAACTCATGCACAAACAGGTAACGCTCGTCGGTGAGTGCCAGGTCAACATCGTCGCCATAGTGGGCTTGCAAGCGCGTGTGGGCAGCGGCAACGGCCGTTTCCAGCACACCCTGCTCCGCTTCACCCCACTCAGCAAACAACCGGGTATCCCCTTCCAGCAGTTGAATCGCCAACCAGCGGGATGGGTAACGGCCGTTTATCTGCGGCAGCGTCTCAATTAACCGTTCCAAACTCTTAATTTCTGCTTCTAAATTGGCACTATAGCGCACGGCAGTGGGGGCAGAAAGCAACATGATCATTCTCTCCAGGCAAAGAATTTATAGGGGTCTCATTGGGGACAACATGCTGCAACAAATGCCAGAGCATGTCACGCAGCGCCCCGATCCCATCCCCTTTCGCCGCCGCAGCCGGCACAATCGGCACACCCCCCAACAACTGCGACAATTTCTCATAATCGACGCGATACCCGCGCCGCAGCGCCAGGTCTTGCATGTTTAACACCAACAACAACGGCGCATTCGTCTCTAAAATTTGCGCCGTCAAATACAAATTGCGCTCCAAATTGGTCACATCCAGCACATTCACCACAAGGTCTGGCTGTGTACGCACAATATAATCACGCGCCACTTCTTCATCGGGCGAGAACGCCGACAGGCTGTATGTGCCCGGCAAATCGACGACCTCAAATGTGGTATCCCGATGCACAAACCAGCCAGAGCGCCGCACCACGGTTTTGCCCGGCCAATTGCCCACATGCTGATTGGCCCCTGTGAGCGCGTTAAAGATAGTGCTTTTGCCGGTGTTTGGATTACCGGCTAATGCTACGCGAAATGTGTCCGTCATAAATGTTTACCAATTAAAATCGGGGAATTATTGCGGTCTGGCACGGCTCATTAATCGCCAGTCATCCACTCTACTTGCAATTTACTGGCAATCCCCCGCCCCAAGGCAATGCGTGAATCGCGCACCGAAATCAACAATGGGCCACCGGCATCCTGCACCACACGCAGACAAACGCCCGGCGTCAAACCCAATTCAGCCAGACGATGGGCCATCTGACGCCCAGCACAAAGCTGGCACAAACGGACATCCTGGCCTAGTGGCGCCATTGTCAGGGGGCAAATTGAGGGGTTATGCGATTTCATCATTACGAACTTCATCCTCACAATTAACAAAAATATGGGCAGCAATTTCCTGCCCCAAAGCATGTGTTTGCTCGCCGATCTTCACCATTAACGGGCCATTAAAGGGAGCAATTTCTTCAAATTCCACCGGCTGATCTGGGCGAATGTCGCGCCCAGCCAGGTAATCAAGCAACAAGATGCTCTCTGGGTGAATACGCGAAATGATTCCGCGATCCCCTGGCTGCATCTGAATTAAGGGTATGTCGCTGATGTCGGGCATTTCGCCATCTGGCGAGGGAATGGGGTTGCCATGCGGGCAGGTGCGGGGATTGTCGAGGAATATGGCGAGGGCTTCGGTAACGGCCGTATCCGTGGCATGCTCCAGGCGGCAGGCATAATCATGCACCTTCTCCCAGGGCAATCCCAAATAATCGACCAAAAACCGTTCCCACAACCGATGCCGCCGAATGACACGGCACGCACGCCGCCCCCCATGCACCGTCAGACTAACGCCTTTATAGGGCAAATGCTCAAGCAAATCCTGCTTCTTCAGCCGATGCACCATTTCCGTTGCCGATACCGTAGACACGCCCAAGCGTTCCGCCAGGGCAGAAATAGGTACCAAGTCTTCACTATCAGCTAACTCGCTGACCGTTTTCAAATACATCTCAATGCTTTCGCTAAATGCTTCGTTTTTCATGGCTGCATCTAAAAAATTATCTCTTTAAAGTCTGATCTTAAATCAAATTGTCACATTTACCCAATAGAAGTTTATAAGGTTGTCCTAATAATATAGGATACGGTTTACCCGCAGTAGTGACATTTGTCCCATATCAATATGACATTTATCCAGTTTTTAGCTGCAATCCATTCATCTTTGCCGCTTTGCACAAATTTTTCTTCTTGTTGGCGACGCGTCCACATGACATGCAAATAAACTTGGGTTGATTGACCAGCGGTAAATAAATTGCCGGGTCTTTTTTCAAATCCCTTTTTAGGTTACATAACGTAGCTGACATATTACTCCCGATAATGTGCCTGATTTCCAAGGTCTACCTGCATACTATTATGCGGTGCAGCCGTCCTGGTTTCTACACAACCCGTTCATTTATAAGTTGATGGACGCAAAATTGTGAGTTGACGGCCGTTAACAGATCATGTTGCGCCGGTTAAACCAAAATTTAACTGGGGATCAATTTTGGCATGACCGAACCCACCCAAGCGATGAAAACAAACCTATGGGAGGTTATGTCATAACAAAAAGCGGGGATTAGGCGACTGAGGATTTTTTCTAATTCCTCAAATCGCCTAATCCCCGCCGCATTTACAGGGAGTAGCTTGGCGCGTGCTTAAATGAGAGCGTGAATTTGCTTAACGGCCGTTTCCGTATCCTCGCCACCCACAACCATGCTAATACTGCATTCAGACGACCCCTGCGCAATGGCGATGATATTCACATCCGTGCTGCCCAATGCCGTAAAAATACGCCCGGCAATCCCCGGCGTGCCGCGCATCCCCGCGCCCACCGCCGTTACAATCGCCACATCATGCTGCGCCCAGATACGATCAATATCCTGCCGTTGCAGTTCTGTGGCAAATTCAGCTTCCAAGGCCAGCAGCACCTTCTCCGCAAACGCATCCGGCGTGGCAAAGCTAATGGATTGCTCCGACGAAGCCTGGCTGATCAACAACACGCTCACTTCCTCGTGCGCCACTGCGCCAAACGTGCGTGCGGCAATGCCCGGCACGCCCATCATGCCCTTGCCCTCCACCGTCACCAGACTCAAATGGCTGATGGCGCTGACCGCTTTCATGCCACCATTGCCATTTTTGTCATCGGCGACGATGACCGTGCCGGGATGCTCTGGGTTAAAGGTGTTTTTGATGCGCAGCGGAATGCCATTTTCAATACACGGCCGTATCGTCTTGGGATGCAACACCTTCGCCCCATAATATGCCAGCTCCGACACTTCACGATACGTAAGCGTGGGAATGGAACGCGCCGTGGGCACCAGACGGGGATCGGTCGTCATCACGCCATCAACGTCTGTCCAAATCCACACTTCTTTTGCGTCTAATGCCTGCCCCAAAATGGCGGCACTGTAATCGGAACCGCCCCGCCCCAAGGTTGTCGTCACGCCTTGCTCGGTGGCGCCAATGAACCCGGTGATGACGGGAACAACGCCCTGGTCGAGTAACGGCCGTATCCGCACCTTCGTCTTAGATTTCGTGCGCGGCAGCAAAGGCATAGCCGCCTGGAAATTATGATCGGTCACAATCAAATCCGTCGCGTCAATCGCCTCTGCGCGATGCCCAATCTGGCGCAAATACGCAGCCAAAATACGGACACTCATCTGTTCGCCCATGCCGCTGATGGCATCCAGCGCACGCGGCGTCAATTCACCCAGCACCAATACCGCCTGGCACAAATCCTCAAAGCGCTGCAAAAACGCCTCATTCTCGGCCAACACGCGCTGCCGCTCCCCCTCCGGCTGCAATAATTCATCAATTACCGCAAAATGGATTTGCCGCAATTCACCCGCCACCAATTTATAGGTTTCTTTATCGCCAGCGGCTGCCGAATGTGCGCCGCGCAGCAGTAAATCAGTCACTTTCACCGGCTTCGACCCCATGGCCGAGGCAATCACAACCACGTTTCCCCATGCCGTTTTGGCTTGCAAAATCAAATCGGCCGTTTCGCGCATAGCCTGCGCACTGCCCACCGATGTTCCACCAAATTTCATTACCAATGTCATCGCTTCTTCTCCATCTCCGTATCCCGTTCGCGGATTACGACTCTTCGTTTACTGTTCACTATTTTGGCGGGAAAGTATAACCAGCATCGCACAGATGCCAAATGAAAAGGGATCGCACACCTTAACGGAATGCGATCCCTGACCACGCAAAGCGTTTTACACAAACTACGGTGTGCGCACAATCACCGGCAGGTAAACCATGACAACGCCCTCTTGAATTGTTGCCTGTAATGTATCACTACCTGCCCCACCATCATCATCAACGATGGTCAAAGAGACGGTATACTCGCCAGGCGCCGGGTACACATGGGTTGGCGTTAATGTCCCGGTAACAGTCGTGCCATCACCAAAGTTCCATGTAATGGTGTGTGTGTCTAAATAACCGGTATCTGTAAACATGCCGCTAAAAGCAATCGGGGTATTGATGGTTTGGAGCACATCTGCCCCGGCAGCAACAACAGGCACCTGATTTTCGACGGTGACGAGCAGGGTGTCACTGTCACTTAACCCAAGAATGTTGGTCACTGTCAAGGTGACGGTAAACGTGCCATTATCACCATATGCATGTGTTGGGTTCAATGTAGCAACGGCCGTTTCCCCATCACCAAAATCCCATTGAATACCACTGCTGAGAAGGCCAGGACCCATCATCATACCGGAGAAGGTAATTTCGCTTCCTTCTACGGCCGTTACATTCGCCCCGGCATTCACCTGCGGCGGCGTGTTGCTATCCAGGTAAATTAGCAAGCCATCCTGATAAGCTGGCACATACGTATAGATATCATCACCTACAGGCAAAGGCAATCCATTGTTGTGCAAGTATCGTCCCACCTCTACCGGCGCAGTGGGATTAGAAACGTCCAAAATAACATTAACCGCTTGAGACCGATCAGTGTGGGCTGCGACATAGAGGTATCCGTCAACGGCCGTTACTTCATACTCATACTCCAATGCATTGGTAATCGTATAACGCCCAGCATACATAGGAAGCAGTGGGTTTGTCACATCAATAATCTGCACACCACCGCCCCCCGTATACACATATCCATTCAAATAAACAAGAGAACCCACCTCATAAGAAACTGGCTGCGAGGCCACCACTTGTGGTTGCACCGGGTTGGACACATCTAGAATTGTTAACTGACTACTCGAAGAACAGCAATAAACCTCACCCAGATAAGCATAATCCCCAACGACTTGCAATCCCGCCCCAAAATAATTATGCGTCCCTATTGAGGCGGCCAAAACAGGCTGATCCCGATCCGTTACATCCACTATTTTCAGACTATCAGTTTGGAAACGACTATCAAGCAGAAATAAATAATCTCCTTCAACTTGCATTGCACCAGAATTCGGTATCATATAATTGCTGCGTCTGGTCGGAGTAAGCGGCTCTGTCACATCAACCACTTCAAGACCAAGCCACCCTCTTAAGAACAAGTCACTGCCAACAAGCTGCATCTCATCTCTTGCAACATGCTGGTAACGCGCACGCTCAATTGGATTTTCTGGAGTAGTTGCATCGATAACATACAAACTGCGATTCTCATCCAAGACATAGACATAATCCTCCACATTTATGGCCGCAATCGGCGCCCCAAAAGGACTATACATACCGACTTGCGGCAGTGTGTCCTGCGAAATATCAATAATTCTTAAGCCGCCAACCTGATATGCAATGAAAGCCGTATCGCCAGCCACAGCCACCGACTGTGGCCCTGCTGGTACACCTGGATCATAAACGCCATATGGCGGAGGATCAGTTGGTGTATTCAAATCGTAAACAAGCAGTACTCTACTATCAAATGCATACAGTTTATCGCCGACGATTTGGATCTTACTCAAAAATTGGGGGATAAAGGACGAAAGAGACAGCAGGGACGGGGCAGAGGGATCTGCTAAATCATAAATTCCTACGGTAAACCCAGAAACCTTTCGATATAGATAATGACTATAAATGGCGGAAGATGTTCCTTCTACATCACTTACGTTGCTAATTTCAATCGGCGCCATCGGATTAGATACATCTACTACAGCAAAAAACTGCACACAACCACTATCGTCCGAATAAATACAGGAACTAACATAAGCATATTGACCATACAGCGAGAAGTCCTCGATGCTATTACCCTCGCTGTAAAGGCCCAGTTGAATAGGATTAAGCGGATCAGCTAAATCTAAAATACGCAATCCTCCTTCGCCAGGAGAGAGCCAGCGGGTTTCCCCCACAAAAGCAAGTGTGCCTGAAATTTCCACATCAGTGACAATGCGGCTGGGCAAGGGATACTCAGTTACAAGCTGTGGCAACAATGGGTCATTTAAATCAAATATATAGAGGCCATACAAGGATGAGGCCACCGCATAGTTCCCCAACATATCAAGGCTTCGAATCGGGTAAGTCAACATCCCCGTCTGGGCAACCAACACTGGATTAGCAACATCCTGTACGTCATACACATCTAAACGTGAACCTATACCCAGATACACATAATCCCCCTGCTGGGCAATGGCATTGGCATAACCGCCAATCTGCTTGTAAAGTGAACTACCTGGCAAAATAGGGGTTACGGCCGTTTCCGGTGTATCCGCCAATAATGCCCAAACAGTGGACAAAAAAGCGATCCCTAATACAAAGGGTAATAAAATCAAGCGAAACTTCATGAAAATACTCCTCGTTGTACATTGAAATGATCAGCCAGTTTTCGTGTCAGCCAACCGGCAATTCATGTCATGCGTCCCACCCCGGCACGCCCTCACATCACACCGCAACTAACTGACGCCAAAAATTATAATCCATCAATCTATGCCAAAACAAAAAAGGCGAGAAGCGCTTCCACGCTTCTCGCCCTATGAACGTCCTACTTTCTATGCGTTACGGCGCACGAACAATAATCGGCAAGAACTGTATTGTCCCCTCGACCGTAACCACCAGCGTATCTGTGCTGACATGGCCCTGATCATCACCAACTGTGAGGGTAACTGTGTAAACGCCCGGCAGCAGGTAGGTATGGGCAGGCGTGAGTGTGTCCACGGCCGTTTCCCCATCACCAAACTCCCAGACAATAGAGATCAACGGATCACCGTCGGGGTCGGTGGCACTACCGGCAAACTGCACCTCCTCCAACAGCGCCACTTGTTGGTCTGGGCCGGCATCAACCAGCGGAGCCTGATTGCCACCGGCGACAATCAATGTCGCTGTCGCGCTGTCACTGGCTGTGCCATCCGCCGATACGGCCGTTCCCACCACATCATATGCCCCTGGCGCTAACACACGCAGCAAGATCGGCGTCCACACCGTCTGCCCCGGCGGCAGCACCAACTGCTCCGGCAGCGAAGCAGCCGTGCCCCCATTCAACGTCACCGCCAGCTCATAAGTCGTCAGCACATTGCCCGTATTCGTCACCACCAGCATCATCGTCGCTTGCAGCGTATTGGTCACAGTACGGCTTACCGGCTGCCAACTGACAAGAACAGCCTGACGCGCATTAAGCGTAACGGCCGTTTTCGCGTCATCCAGCACCTGCGAGTTGGTCTGTGAACGGGCCAACATCCCCAACTCATACAATTCTGGCAGCAGCGACACAAACCCGGAGCCGGTCAACTGCACCGTTTGTGCCTGACCAGGGTTGAGCGTCACGGTCGTCGCGCTCATCTGCACAAAGCTCGCCAACGTCCCAAACGGCATCAGGTCAAAGGTGTCGGCACTGCTGCCCGTGTTTGTCACGGTCACATCCCACACCGCCGTCTGGTCAGGTTCAATGACCGCCGGGCCACCTGTAAAAGCAACCTGCACGCCAAGGTTCAACACCTCGGCTGTGCCCATTGTCGCTGCCGTAACGAGGGGGAGAGCCTGGGAAACGGCCGTTACGCCCACATCATAAACACCGGGCACAGCGGCGGCATCCGGCTGCACCAGGAGCAGCAGTTCCACGCGATTGAACGCGCCCGCCGGGATGGTCAGATTGGTCACAGGCGCACCATTGACCTGCAACCAGGCCGTCCAATTTGCCGGAACCGCCACATCCAGCGCATAGCTGTCACGCAGCGTGCCCACATTGGTGATTGCCAATGTGTAAGTCAACACGCCGCCAAGACCGGTAACGGCCGTATCCGGCAGCAATCCAACCTGCACACCCAAACGCCCAATGCCAACGGCCACGGCCGTCGCCTGATCACTGACACCACTCGCCCCGCTGGCTTGAATCGTGAAGGGCTGCGGCCCTTCAGCCAACGGCGTCGCCGTGAAGATCACACTGGCCGTGCCATTACCGGGAACGGAAACCGCAGCAGGCAGGTCAACGCTGGCCGTACCGGTGACGGCCAATGTATAGGTATGGGCAGCCGTTTCCAGATTGGTCAGGGTCAAGGTGTAGGTAAGCGGTTGTCCGCTGCGGCCGTTTTGCAGGGGTGGGTTAACGGCTATCTCCAGTCCATCCTGCACTATCAGGTCAGCCAACGCCGCATCTTGCCCACCGTTGTCTGTCGTCACATCCACGATCAGCGGCACGGTATCCAGCGCCGCAGCTGCGGGAATGGCGACCGTTACCGGCACCACCACGCTGCCCCCCGCCGGGACATTGGCTGTCGTCGGCAGCGTCAACCAATCTGCGACCGGGCCGTTTGCTGTCAGGGTGTAAACGGCCGTTACGCTGCCCGGATTGATGAGCGTGAGGGTGTAAACGGCCGTTGCTCCGGCAAAAGCGGTCGCGCTTTCCGGTGTCAGCGCCGCAATGCGCGGCGCACTCACGTACAACGGCGGCAAGGTGATGAAGTTGACGCCGCTGGGAAGGGTGTAGGAAACGGCCGTGCCTTCTGCCACCAGGCGCGTTTCTCCCGGCTGCAAATCCGCCAATTCACTGACAAACGTCTGCGTCACCACAGGCTGCGCCGATGTCTGCACATAATCCCAACGGTAATCGGGGTCGGCGCTGACACTCGGCGGCGTAGCGAAAGTGTCTGTCAACACCGTCACGCCGCTAATGCCAACCGTGTGCGTCAACGTCACATCATAGACGGGCAGCGCCACCGCTTGCGGCCATTGTGTGCGATACGTGTTATGCACCTCCCAGCTATTCACCTCACTTTCGGGGATGGTCAAATCATCGTTGACATTGGTAATGTGGTAGCTGTGCTCATTCCACAAGGGGCGCGTCTCGCCCCAAACGCCATCTTGCCCAAAGACAACGACGCCGCGAATGGTGGGCACAATGATTTCCGCATAGCTGTCCCCATCCACATCAACAAAGATCGGGTAATCCGAGCCGGTGGCCGAATTCGCCAGCGGTTCATTGAAAAGGATTGCGCCATCCACGCCATTGTAGATAGTGAAACCTTGCTCCTTCCCGTTCCAGGCAACCTCATACGCGCCATCGCCATTCAGGTCGAGGACAGCCGCGTTATTCGCCGAAGAGCTGTCTTCGGCAATGTTGCTCCACAACAGCGAACCATCCCGCTCAAGGGCGTACAACATCCCGAAGCGTCCCGTCTCGAATTCGTAGCGCATTCCCGTGAGAATTTCCACTTCGCCATCCCCATCCAGGTCGGCGACAGAAACACCACCCGCATTGCCAGGGTCAAGCGCTTTTGTCCACAGCAATGAGCCATCCTCGCCGTTGAGCACAGTCAATGCGCCATAGTGCGAAACAATCACCTCAGGGCTGCCATCGCCATCAATGTCCGCGACAGCAGGCGCACCAAAGGTACCGGCCATTGAGGAGGTCAACACGACTGTCCAGACCAATTGCGGTGCGCCGTTGTTGTAATCGTAAACGAACACATCGTCATCCCAACCCGTGAGAATGAGGTCTAGCAAGCCATCACCGGTCAGGTCGGCCAATATGGGCGGGTTGGCATGAGGCGGAACGGCCGTACTCCAGGCCAACGTGCCATCATGCTCGCGCACCTCAACGGTATCGCCCACGTTGGCGACAATTTCCGGTTCGGGGTCGAGGTCTAAGTTGCCGATGGCTGGCGCAGACAGCGTCTCAAAGATAGAGACCGTATCGGTCATCCAATACGTGCTGCCATCAGCATGAAAAGCCCACAGTTCATCGCCAGCGGCCACGACAACTTCTGCACCGGGCTGCCCATCCAGGTCAGCAATGGCTGGCGAGCCAACCCAGGTACGATAAGCGCCGCCACCAAAGTCATGGCTCCACAAAATCGGATCGCCATCGCCGGTGTCGCCACCATCGCCACGAAAGACAAACAACGTGCCAAAGTTGACCACATCATCAGCCGACAAGACGATTTCCACGCTGCCATCACCATCCAAATCGCCGGCCGTCATGCCTGCGGCAATGCCAACCGTGCCAAAGAAGGGTGCGCCGTTACCGGCGGGTGTGTTGTCCCACCACTCGGCAATAGGCAAGTAAGGCACAGCCTGCGCCGGGTTAGACTGGAAGGCGTCCACGCGCAGGCGGTTGTCGTTGCTGATGCGCACCACGTGAGGGCCAGATTCCAGGCCAACGTAATGGTAGGCTAACGGCTGCTCGGTATAGGGATATTGGAATTGGCGTGTATCGACCCAAACGCCATCTATGTACACATCTACCGAACTGTCAATGATGTAAGTGACGCCGAGCAGGGTAAAGGAATCACCGACGAAGGTAAACCAGATGTTGGAATCGGCGTAGCCAAGGCTGGGGACAACCATGTCACCGCCAATGGCGTTGGCATTGGCAGCGTCAATCAGGTTGGAGGTGTAGTGTAAACGGCCGTTATCCTCCGCCCGACTCGCATTCACCAACTCATCCGACATGGTCTGCCCATCCCAC
>JACKBV010000070.1 GCA_020634315.1 Ardenticatenaceae bacterium
AATTGCGTATACCATCAGTGCAGGGATGGATCATCAATGATGTGCAGCAGGGCCAGGTTGGACAGCATACGGGTAACGGCGGATAAGTATACAACGGCTGGTCGATTCACCAAATTTATTGGCAATGGGGCAATGGGGCAATTGGGCAAATTGCCAATTGGGCAAATTGGCATTTGTAGACTTGATCGATCCTGCGCTTTGCGTTAATGTCCCCGCCGTGATACGAGGGATGAGACAACGGCCGTTTTTCCGCGACGCCATCAGCCAGGGATGGGGTGTGATCTTTGTGGGAACGGCCGTTCGCATGGGCCTCAACTTCATCACCGGCATCTTGCTGGCGCGTGCCCTGGGGCCAGACGAATTCGGCATCTACTCCATCCTGGGAGCCATTGCCGGTATCAGCGGCGGAGTGATCGATTTAGGGCTGACCAGCGCCAGCGTGCGGCACATCGCCATTGATTGGCAAACCGACAAAACCCTGGCCTGGCAGCGCGGGCAAACCTTCTTTTGGCTGCGCGTCATTTTGGCCGCCGTTTACATTGTTGGCGGCATTTTGCTGGCGAAACCCATCACGCAGCTCGTTTGGCCGGTTCCCAATGCCGCTTTGCTGCTCAGCCTGGCTTTGCTCAGCATGGGCACAACCGTTTTGAGCGGGTCGATCAATGCCTTGCTAGAAGCCACGCGCTACTTTGGGCGCATAGCCATCGCCATTATTTTCAGCTCGACAGTTTCGCTCTCGGTCACGGCCGTTTTGGTTGTCACCGGGCAAATCAGCGTGATCACGGCGCTCGTTGGCTCCAGTTTTTTTGGATCGCTGGCCGGGTTTTGGCTGGCAACAAGACTGTGGCCGGTGCTGTGGCGGGAAACGGCCGTTTCCCGGCCCATTCTCCGCTTTCCCGGCATACAAACAATGCGCACCCTGGGGCAGCCATTATGGAAATTTGGCGGCTGGCTGTGGCTGGGCAACATCTTGCGCATGCTTCTCGGCTATCTGGACATGTTCCTGGTCAACCATTGGTTGGCAACCGATACCGTCGGCATTTATGCGCTGGCGCTCAATCTCTCCAGCAAAGTCGAACTGATCAACAGCAGCCTACACGCCGCGCTTGTACCCTCCGTTTCCACGTTGGCAGACAAAACGGCCGTGCGCCATTACCTGAAGCAAAGCCTCGTGCGCAGCGCCGGACTGAGCCTGCCTGTGTTAGCACTTGTCCCGCTCGCTCCCTGGTTCGTGCCGCAGTTGTATGGCCCGGCTTACCAATCAGCGGGAACAGTGCTGCAATTGCTATTGCTCATCACCTTGTTTGATCTTTTTACGCTGGCCCCCAGCTTGCTCGTATACACATTTAATCAGCCCAAGTTATTCACCGCCGGTGAACTTTTACGCACGCTGACCCTTCTCGCGATGGGCGTCTGGCTCATCCCCACCTGGGGTATCACGGGCGCAGTGCTCGCCCGTTTTTGTGCAAAACTGGTCGGCGCTGTTTTCATTTTAGGGCGGCTTATCCCCCATTATGCGCAGTATGGACAAAAAGAACCTGTCCCATGAAGGGAAAAAGAGGACATGATGCACATTATTATTATTAACAATGCTTACGGCCGTTTCCCTTCTCTACAAGCCATGCTTACCCTCTACTACAATCTCACGGGCTGGGCCGAAGGGGTCGCCGCTGCCGGGGCACAAGTCACCGTCTTTCAACGTTACCAACTCGACACAGACCTGGAAATAGCCAACATTCCTTACCATTTCATCACGGAGCACAAACCGCGCCAGCTTACGTGGCAAATTCCCTGGCGCATCATCCGCCGCGTGCGCACACTGTGCCAACGCCATGTGCAGGCTGGCATTCCCACCGTTGTCCATATGAATGGCTTTGTGTTTCCCATCCCGACACGCGTTTTGCGCCTCATGCTGCCCAATTCGGTTCCCATTGTGGTGCAGCATCATGGCGAACGCGCCATGCGCAGTTGGAAACAGCGCGTACAGCGTGCTGCCCTGCGCGGTCTGGATGGGTATCTGTTTGCCGCCAAACCGATGGCGCAAGAATGGCTCGATGCCGGAATCATCGCCTCCAGCCATGATGTGTATGATGTCATGGAAGGCTCCTCTCTCTTCACCTACCAAGATCGCGCCAGTGCCAGAGCCATCACCGGACTGACAGGCAATCCCATCCTCTTTTGGGCTGGCAATCTGGACAGCAACAAAGACCCGCTGACGATTTTGAACGGCTTTGAGCGCATTTTGCCAGCTTATCCAGATGCCCGTTTGTATATGGCTTATCGTTATGACAGCTTGTTGGCCGAAGTGCAAGCACGCATTGCCCGCAGCCAGGCTCTTACGCAATCTGTGACCCTGTTGGGACAATTGGCGCGGGAGCAAATTCCCGATTACTTTAACAGTGCCGATTTTTTTGTGCAGGGCAGCGCCAAAGAGGGGTCGGGATTGGCCGTGTTGGATGCACTGACCTGTGGCGTTGTTCCTGTCATCACGGATATTCCTTCTTTTCGGGTATTGACGGATAACGGCCGTATCGGTGCTTTATGGCCGGTGGGCGACGAAGAGCGCTTCGTCGCGGCCCTGCGGCACGTATTGGCGCAACCAGTACAAGCGCAAAGCGCCGCTGCCCGGCAATTTTTTGAGCAGCAATGGAGCTTTGCGGCAATTGGTCGCCGGGCGCTTCAGGTTTATGAAATGGCCTGGCAGCGGCGGCAGGAGAAAATTGCGACGTGAAAATTCTCTTGATCGTCCCTGGCGGCGTGGACAAAAGTGGGCAAGAGCGTGTCATTCCGGCGCTGCTCTGGCTGATTGAACGGCTGGCCCGGCAGCATGAGGTGTTGGTCATTGCGCTGCATCAATATGAACGGCCGTGTACCTACCACCTACACGGCGCACAAATCATCAACCTGGGGCACAGCCGCGCCCCGCTGGCTGAACTGCGTCTGCCGGGGCGGTGGCGGCAAATCATGCACGCCATTCGCTCGTTTGGCGTGCCGGATGTGGTACATGGCTTTTGGGCGCAAGAAAGCGGTGTGTTGGCCGGGCTGGTTGGGCGGCGGCTGCGGCGGCCGGTCGTTTTGAGCATTGGCGGGGGCGAATTAACCTGGCTGCCACAAATTGGCTATGGCTTGCAAGGGCAGTGGCGGGGACGGCTGCGGGTGTGGGCGGCGCTGCAATTGGCAACGGCCGTTACCGGCGGCAGTCAATTCGTGCTGCAAACCCTTCCCGCGATGCACAAAGCGGCGCATTGGCTGCCCCTGGGCGCAGCGACCGAGCTGTTCACAGGGTCTGGCGTGCGCCAACCCGGCCCGCCCTGGCAGTTGGTCCATGTTGCCACCATTAACCCGGTTAAAGATCAGGCAACGCTGCTGCACGCCCTGGCAATTGCCCGGCAGCAAGTGCCGGATATTCGGTTGGATTGGGTGGGTGAAGATACGCTAAACGGCCGTTTACAAACCCTGGCACAGCAACTAAACCTCACCGAGGCAGTCACCTTCCACCGCTTCCTGCCAAGCACAGACCTTATCCCCCTTTACCAACGCGCACATCTCTTTGTGCAATCCTCCTTGCATGAAAGTCAGGGAGTGGCGGTGTGTGAAGCCGCCGCTTGTGGTGTGCCCACGGTGGGCACAAAGGTTGGATTGGTGGCAGAATTAGCGCCGCTGGCGGCAACGGCCGTGCCTATTGGCGATGCACCCGCCCTTGCCAGCGCTATGCTTCATTTGCTGGCAAATCCGGCAGAGCGTGAATCGTTGGCACACGCAGCACAGCAGTGGGCGCAAACGCACAATGCAGACTGGACAGCCGCCCAATTTATGGCCCTCTACCAGCGCCTGCAAGCTGCATAAGCTCTATCACCGATAACCGATGGATCGCATATGAAAGATAAAATCCAGTCACAAAGCAAACTCATTTTGACATTGCTCACGCTCGTTACGCTCACCCTTTACGCCTGGCGAGTCTTAATTCCCGCCGCCCGCGCCAACTACAGCTTGCCCGTTTTTTACACGGCCGCTTTTATACAATGGCACACGCCAGCCGAAATGCTACACCTGTATGATGACTCCTGGTTAAATGACCAAATGGTAAACCTGGGGTTTACGCATACGTGGGATGTTTACCGCCCCAATCCGCCGACGATGACTTTGTTTTTCTTGCCATTTCTGGCGATCCCTGTGCAATGGACATCCTTCGTTTGGGTTGGCGTGAATTTACTGGCGCTGATTGGCAGCCTGGCACTGAGCGCGGCCGCCCTCGGCATACCTTCTCACCGGAGTTTGTGGGTTCTGCCGCTTGTGCTGTTGTCGCAGCCTGTTTTACATCATTTTGCGCGTGGACAGCTTTATTTTCCTGTTCTCCTGGGGTTGAGCCTTTGCTTTTGGGGGCTTGCCCGTCGGCATGAGGCGTGGGCGGGTTTTGCGTTGGGATTGATTATGGTGTCGAAAACGGCCGCCGCGTGGCTGTTTTTGCTGCTGTTGGTAGCGCGACGATGGCGTGTGGTGGGCTGGGCTGTGGCAACGGCCGTTCCCTTCATCCTCATCTCACTCCTCTGGGATGGCCTCTCACCCTGGCTCGCTTATCTTTCCATGCTATCAGAAAGAATGAGCGACCCCAGCCGCGTCGTCACCGCCTACCAAACCATCACCAGCCTGTTTGGACACCTGTTCATCTTAGAACCCACCTGGAATCCGACGCCCATTTTCCATCTGCCCTGGCTGGCAACAACCCTGACACTACTGACATTTGTCGGCACGTTATACCTTTCCTGGCGCTATGGGCGTTTGGACAATGGCGCAGCGCAAGAAGCGCGGCTGCTGACAACAGCCTTGTGGTGCGCCCTGATTGTCTCAAACGCCCCCCTGGCCGAGGATTATCATTATGTGCTGCTGCTGCCGTCATTGGGAACGGCCGTTTGGTGGGCAGCCAAAACCGGGCATGGAAAGCTGCCGCTGCTCATTGCCATACTGCTGTTGGCCCTGCCACTGCCATTCAAACATCCCCTGCTGGCACAAAGTTGGCTGGCCCTCTTCGCCTATCCACGCGTTTATGGGGCTTATTTGTTATGGGGCTGGCTGCTATGGCAGCTTCAACGCCTCCAGACAGCGCCACAACGGCCAACAGACACACTTCCCACCATACACAG
>JACKBV010000071.1 GCA_020634315.1 Ardenticatenaceae bacterium
TCTTCTTCACTTTGGGGAGATAGCTCGTTCCCCTTTGGGATTTGTTCCCATTTTTCCCGGATTTTCTTTGCTGTGTCCTCGGCCATGCTGTAACGATAAAAGTAGTTGTGTTCGCCGGTCAATGTTTCCAGGCGCATGTGCAAGGCACGGCCGTCATCAATTTCATAGGCAACGGTTATCTTGCGGCCAATTAGCTTGCCGACGAGTGCCCAGTATTCTTTTGTGAAGGTTTCAGTGGGGCGTAAACGGCCGTTTTCATCTTCCTGTCGCCCGGCAATCAACTTATTCAGCCGCACCACATACTTCTCCGCCGGAGGCACCAAATCAAGGATTTCCGCTTCAAAGACAGCCCGCAGATAATCCCCATCTGGCAGCCGCCAGGCGAATTGCGCGGCAAAAGTTTCACCAATGTTGTAGTTTGCAGTAGACATAGTTAGAAGTCTATCGAATTTACCCTTAAAAGTAAAAAGGCCGTCACTCTTTTGAGGACAGCCTTTCTTGATTTCATTGAAACCGTTTATTGATTAACGGATTGCCTGCTCGGTGTTTTTGTCAAAGAGGTGCATGTTGTTCATGTCGAACACCAGCCCAACACGATTGCCACTGCTGACATCCATACGGGTGTCTACCGTGCCCACGAAGGTGTATTTGCCCGAATTCATGAACAGGTGCAGTTCGTGCCCTAACAATTCCACGATTTCCACCGTTGCTTCGACCGGCTCGGCGGCGATGTTCGGCGGCGCATATTGTGGCGCATGGACATGTTCGGGACGCATCCCAAAAACGACCTCTTTGCCAATATAGCTGTTGTAAACGGGTTTGCGGTCGCTGGGAACTTTGACCCGGAAATCACCGGTATCTACGTACAAGTTTCCTTCTTCGCCAACCAACGTGCCGTCAAAGAAATTCATGCTGGGGCTGCCAATAAAGCCAGCCACAAAGATGTTGTTGGGGTAGTTGTACAAATTGCGCGGGGTGTCAATTTGCTGCAAAAGACCATCACTGAGCACGGCAATGCGATCACCCATTGTCATCGCTTCCACCTGATCGTGTGTGACGTAGATGAAGGTGGTGCCCAGGCGCTTGTGCAATTTGCTGATTTCGGCACGCGCCGTCACGCGCAATTTGGCATCCAGGTTAGACAAGGGTTCGTCCATCAAGAACACGGCTGGTTCACGCACGATAGCCCGACCCACAGCAACACGCTGCCGTTGTCCACCGGAGAGCTGCTTTGGCTTGCGGTCAAGCAAATTTTCCAGGCCAAGGATAGCCGCAGCTTCTTTCACGCGACGGTCAATGTCCGCCTTGGGCGTTTTGCGCAGCCTTAAACCAAAGGCCATATTATCGTAGACAGACATGTGGGGGTAGAGAGCGTAAGATTGAAAGACCATGGCGATGTCACGGTCTTTGGGGGGGACATCGTTGACGACGCGGTCGCCGATAAGGATTTCGCCTTCAGAGATTTCTTCCAGGCCAGCAAGCATTCGCAAGCTGGTGGATTTGCCACAGCCGGATGGCCCGACGAATACGACAAACTCTTTGTCGGCAATTTCCATATTGAGATCGGTGATAACAGTAACATCACCATAGCGTTTGAAAACGTTCTTGTAGGTTACACTTGCCATTTAACCCTGCTCCTAACCAGTTGATAATCCAACAATACCAGGATTCTAGTATGAAGGTGCTGACAGATTGAAATAGTCGTTAATAGACTGTTAATTAAGAGGTAAACTTGCCCAACTATATCCTTTATATGTCAACATGTCAAGCTGATAGAGACCCCTCGCCAGGAGTGAAAAGAGCGGATTTCCCGCTCTAAATGATGTGCAAAATGATTGGGGTTGGCGCGGAAAAGGGGGTCACAAAATGGTCAGTAAAATGGCGAGAAAAAAGAGGCCCAATGTGATGAG
This sequence comes from Ardenticatenaceae bacterium, assembly GCA_020634315.1. Taxonomy (GTDB): domain Bacteria; phylum Chloroflexota; class Anaerolineae; order Promineifilales; family Promineifilaceae; genus JACSRF01. The sequence continues at coordinate 1,911 of JACKBV010000071.1, forward strand.
TGCCGCGACGCGATGTGTTTGTAATGCTTGCCAAAAAGTTGGTTTTGCAAGGAATGGGTTTTGTCCGGGGCGGGGTTCTTGTCCGTTTAGAACACGACGGAAGGTGGCAATGGTAGACGGCCGTTCATCAGGATGCATTTCCAGTGCCCACATAATCGCATCGGCGACACGGGTCGGGATATTTTTGAACCCTTGCAATGGGCGCAGCGCCCGTGGGTTAAGAAAGCGTGTCCTGGCATCCGGTGGCGGGACGTCGGTTAGGAGATGATAAAATGTTGCTCCCAGAGCGTAGATGTCGGTGCGAATATCTGTGTGCCCTTCGTCACCGCCATATTGTTCAAGCGGCGTGTAGAGTGCCGTGCCACGTCCCTGCACAATGGTGATGGTGCGGTTGTCATCGGGAGCCATTAGTTTGACCAGGCCAAAATCAACCAACTTGATGCGATTGTCCGGGGTGAGTTTGATATTGGCCGGTTTGATGTCTCGATGCAAGACGGGTGGGGATTGCCGGTGCAAATATTCGAGGGCATCCATGATTTGTTGTGCCCAATCTAGCACCAGGTTTGTTTCCAGGAGACGGCCGTTTTTGCGGCTCTCATCCATAATCTCCTTCAAATCTTTCCCTGGCACGTAATCCATGACGAGATATTCTCGTTCATCATCGGCGAAAAAGTCGGAGACTTTAGGTAAGTTGGGATGGTCAAGCTGTGCCAAAATGCTGGCTTCTTGCAAAAACTGGGTTTGCATTTGCGAAACCGTTTCTGCTGACGCATTTGGGTCTGGTTGGACTTCTTTAATGGCGCAGAGACGCCCAGGCAAGCGTAAATCTTCGGCGCGATAAACGCTGCCCATGCCGCCGCGCCCGACAATGTTGGTTAGTCGGTAACGTTCGCGTAGAATAGTACCGTTCTTAAGTGGTGGTAACATAGCGTTACGTATTATAATGCATCTTATGAAAAACTCTTCCCGAAAGGAAAGCTTTTATGGATGAAAAGCCCGTCTTAATTGTTCGCGAGGGCCAACTTGATGGTCAACGTTGGACAATCGAAACTAATGAATTTGTAATTGGTCGAGGCAGTGATTGCCAGATGGTTCTGCCAGAGCGGCAGGTTTCGCGCTATCATGCAAAGATTTTGTATGAAAACGGCCGTTATTACGTCGAAGACCTGGACAGCAAAAATGGCACCCACATTAACGGCAAACAAATAAAAGGCAAAGCCTCTTTACAGGATGGCGACGAAGTGCAAATTGCCCTGTGCGTCAAACTGCTTTTTGTCGGTACAGAAGCAACCATTCCACTGACATTTGACCCGCCCACAAAAGAAGGCAACCTGACCATTGACCCGTCACAGCGCAGCATCAGCATCCTCGGCCAGGAGCTGAATCCACCCTTGTCGCTGGCGCAGTTTCGCCTGATTGAACTGCTTTATGAAGCAGATGGCGCTGTTTGCAGCCGCGATGAAATTGTGGATACCGTTTGGCCCGGCACAGATGGCCTGGGTGTTTCTGAACAAGCCATAGACGCATTGGTGCGCCGTTTGCGGGATCGCCTGCTAGAGCTAGATGAACACAATTATGTGGTCACTGTGCGTGGGCATGGCTTCCGCCTGGACAATACGCCTCATTAAAGAGCAGCGCCATCCCATTTCGGGATTGGCGCTGCTCTCAACTTGTTCATCTTACAGACGAGCCTGGATCATATCTTTGACCGCTTGCAGCCGGTCCTTCAAGTCCTCTTGCCCCAGGCCTTCCACCTGTTTTTCTACGGCTTCAACCATTTGAATGAGGTTGGGGCTGATCAGGTGGGCGTTGTCATTGAGCAGCGCTTGTTGTGCTGCCTCTGATTCCGCTTCCATCAACTGGTTGAGGAAGATGACTTCTGGCGGGTATTGGCTTTCGATTTCTTTGACGATCAATGATTGAATGTTGGAAAGTGCCTGTAAGTGATCTTGATCACCTTGCTGTGTCGCCTGCGCAATATTTGCCGAGAGAATGTACATGAAGGCATCGTCGAGGCGTTCCATGTTTTGACGGATGGCTTCTTCTTTGTTGGGGGCGCGTAGGAGTGCTTGCAGCGTTGCCATGGCTTCATCGACCATTTGTTGGGAAGCTGCCTGGAGCTGTGATTGGACTTGCAGCAGGTCTTCGCGAACGGCCGTTAACTGTCGCACCGTTTCCTGATTCCCATCTTTCTCTTGCTGTTCCAATTCTGCGGTGAGCAGCGCAAAGAAATCATACGTCAGCGCAGATTGTCCGGTCATGACCAATTTTTCAATGGCGCCATCGTTGCCCAGGTTTTTGACGATGTGTTCCAACAGCAATGCCGGGCTTATTCCACCTTGTTTTTTCGCATCACGGCTAAAACGGTGCATGGCAATTTGTTCTTTTTCTAGCTGCTGCCCGGCCGGGGTTTCCGTCATCAGTTTGGCGCGTAAGTTCGTCAGCTTGACCAAAAGCTTGTCGTTTTGCGTTTGCTGCGCGTTGTCGATGTAAGATTGCAGCATCGCAAAGAAGGTTTCGTCGATTTCCCCTTTGCGATCTTTGAGCAAGTAATCAATGACATCATTATCGGCGCGTGCCAGCGTGTTCAATAGTTCGCTTTGCTTACGCTGCCGCTCAATCATCTCTTTGGTTATGCCTTCTGTTTCCAATACCTTTTCGGCAAAGGTTTGCATGTTGAGAATGGTTTGCGGTTGGAACAGGTATGCTTTGCGCTTTTCCGGTGGCAGATTGTCCACCACTTGCCGTGTCATCCGTCCAATCATTTGTTCCCGCTCCATCTGGCTCATGTGGATTTCTTGCGGGATATATACCATGAACAATTCATATGCCGAATCGTGGTAAATGAGGGGTGTGGCGAGTTGACCGCCAGCGCCACATGCCGGACAAACGGCAACATTCAGTTGACCGGCTAAAAATTGTTGTTTTAACTGGGGGCTGCTATCTACGTCAATGATTTGATTGACTTCCGCCGCAAAGGGAGTCCCACATTGGGGACAGTTCAATTGAGTGCGCATGTGATCTCCTATATCTGTGTTCTGTACAGGGTGTGCCGGTAACGGTTTGCTTTGTTACCGATCACAGGTCAGTGTCTTGGTAAAGAAAAGGTGAAGGTGGTGCCATGACCATTGGGATTGTTGCTGAACCAGATACGGCCGTTA
>JACKBV010000072.1 GCA_020634315.1 Ardenticatenaceae bacterium
CCCGCCATCTGCCAGCCCCATTCCCACTTGTGCAAAGTGTACGGTGTATACTTCTCCCATTGGAGGTGAACAATGATTAAAAACGAAAATCAAGAAGTAAACGTGGTTGTGCGGGCACTGATTTTTGAAGAGGGGGAATTGGTGCTGACTGAATGGAAATCAAAACGGTGGTCATTCCTGATTGGTGGCCGCATTGATTTTGGCGAATCCATTTTAACGGCGCTGCATCGGGAAATTGACGAAGAAACTGGCGCAACGGCGGCAGTTATAAAGCTGGCTTACTTTTCCGAGAACATCTTCAAGAATCAGCACGGGCAAGAATTCCACGAATATGGCTACTATTTCCTGGTCAACGTTGACCGCGTCATCTGCCCTGGTGGCGCCGTCATTCCCAACCCCGACAGCCCTGACCTGATCATCCGGCGCACGCCGATTAACGCCGAGGGGCTTTACAATATCTGGCCTCGTTTCCTGGTTGAATATCTGCCACGCGATTTTGCCAATGACTTTGCCGACTGTCCCCGCTTTCTCTACAGCCGCAACGACGAGAATGGTGTTGTCGAGTCGCAGGCGTTGGCTGCCGCTTTTGGCGTAGCATCCTTATAAATGAAGCAGCGGGCCGCAAGCAAGTGTCTACTTGCGACCCGCCGCTCAATCCCTTACTTACGGCAAATCATAACAATTACCACTGCCTGACTGCACCGAATGGTTTGGATTGGCGACCAACACACAAAGCTGTGTCGCCGCCGCTGGTTTGTCAGCCGGGCCATAGCCGGTGAAAGGACTGCCGCCGCCATACACATACCAGGGGCCAGCGCCGGGCATGCCGGCTTCTTCCGGGGGCACGGTGTTGAAGAAGAAGTGGACGTGCGTGCCGGGAAGTTGTGGCGTGAAGTTGTTGCTGACAAAGGTAACGGCGTATTGACCGCCAGAAAGGGTGATACCGGTGATTTGTGCAGAGGTCGATGTGGTCGCGGAAACACCGTTCATCATTACCGGCAAATATGCCTCATAGATTGCTGTCATCAGCGCATACTCGCCCATTGGCGGATTCATGATGGCGCACGTTACCTGGTTGTTGGCTGGCGCTGGCGTACAAGATACGCCGCTCCCTGACCAATGTGTGCCATCCCAGTAGCGCAATGCGAGAAGTGTCTCATCCAGCCCCATGACATCTTCGTCACTGTAGGCGACGGTGAAGGTTGCCGTTTCACCCAGCGTGATGGCTGCTGGCCGGTTATCCTGGTAAGCGCTGAGGCTAAAGGCTCGCCCGCCATAGTCGGCGCCGCCCGGCATGGTATGCCCTGGCGCGTTTAGCTCTTCATAGGCGAGAACGGTATCGACAAAGACGGAACCGCCAGGAATGACAACGGCCGTTTCCCCCCCATCATACACCAAGGTCTTCGTCAACAGCGGCGTCAGCGCCACCTGAGCATCGACAATGCGCGTAACGGCCGTTTCCATGCCCGTCGCCCCATAACCGCCGCTGGCGTTCACACTGTACACCGTTTGCGTGATGGTCTCATTCGCCATGACAATGACAGACGTTGTCGTCATCGTCGCGTAGCCGTCCAGAGCGGGCAGGCTCCATGTGACTTCATCGCCCATGAGCGTGCCCCCGCTGACGTAGGCTGCGCCATCTGGCAGCGTTGCCATGACATCGAGATTGGTAGCGGCGATGTGCCCCTGATTGGTGATGCTGAAGGTGTAGGTGATGGGCGCACCGGCAACGGCCGTTGCCGGACTCGTCACGCCTATCAACAAATCTGGCGTGTTTGTCGTGCCAATTGCCACATCTTGTAATGCGCCGAGGAAGCCGCTGCAATGGTCGGCGACGACGTTGACCGCGTGTCGCCCTGCGCTTGACCAGTTGTACGTGGCAACGGCCGTTCCCTGTCCACTGAGCGGCGGCGGCGACCAGATGTAATTCACATCGCCGACGCTTCCCGGCGTGGTTGCCGCCGTGTACACATAATCGGTATTCACCGAGCCTGTGCTGGGGCCGCTAACGCTGATGTCGGTAACGGCCGTTGCGCAGCCTTCCGGCAAAATGTAAAACGCGCCCGTCACATCAGCATCTTGAATTTCCCCATCATCATTTTCCACGGCAAATTCCACCATGTACCGCCCCACCGCTTGCGCACCAAACGTCAACGAAGGGCTGATCACCACCGTTTGCCCGGAACCAAAGAAATAAGTATCTCCCAGGTGCATAGTCACCGTATCCGTGATCACCAGGTCGCGGTTCTCGCCTAACTGCCCACTAACCAGCGTGCCGCTCACAATTTGCGTGCCGCTCACATTTAGCAGCGAAATGGTGCTGGTCGGGTTGCCTTCGCTAAAACGAATCCAAAAGGCAGTCTGGTCATTTTCATCTTTCAGGCGCAAATCAATATTTTCCATCACGCGCCACGAACTAATAGGATGCGTCCAGCTAATGGCAAACGTCGTTTGCACGCCAGTCTGCACACTGGCATTCGGCTCTGGCGCAATGAGCTGGCTGATACCCAATGGCGCATCCGTAATGCGGAATAGCTGCCCAAACGAAAGACCCCCTCCCGGCGTCGGGTTGTAAACGGTCATCGTATTGAAGCCGACTGTTGTCATATCGTTGGGATACACCCATCCCCAAATTAACGTGCTGCTGCTGAAAAAGGTGGGCCGGTTGATGCCATTCCAGCGCACAACAGAGTTTGGCACAAAGTTGTTGCCTTCCATCCCGACCCAGAAGCCGCTGCTTGTGCCCACCGTTGCCGATGTGCGCCGCAGCCGATTGATGGTCGGCACTGGATTGCTTCCTGCTGGCCCAGGGGTCATGTTGATGCCGTAGTTGCCACTGCCGCTGCCTCCCAATGCATAAATGGTGTAACGGCCGGTTACGGGCAAGATGGTCAGGTCAATGAGGGCATTTGTGCCCGTGCCGCCATTGTCATTGTAGGCCACCATATTGTTATTTGGATCGGCTACGTACAGCGAGGGATCAATACCACCGCTGGTGCGGAACATGTGAATACGCACACGCTGGTTGGCCGCGCCATTGAAATAGTAAACATCGAAATGGTCGCCATTGCCGATGGACAAAGAGCCATTGCGCGTCTGGTTTAGAGTCAGCACCTGAAATTCGTCTGATTCGCAGGTGATGAGCTGGCACATGGCGGCATACACATCCAGGCGGCGCTTGGTGACGAACCCACCCGACCGCTGGTCGCTGATTTGCGGGCCGGTGTTTGCCAACGCGTTGCGAATGGTGGTGACGTTGGCGTTGGGGCTGGCTTCGCGCAGCACGGCGATGGTTCCGGCAACATGCGGCGCAGCCATGGATGTGCCTCCTTTGGCACAGCGGTTATTTGTGGGGGTAACACCAAAGCCACACGTGGTGGCGCTGGTGGGCACGGCCGAAAAAATCCAGCGTCCCGGCGCAATTAACGTGGTCAGGTTGGAGATATTGGAGAATGAAGAAACCACATCAACTGTCGAAACACCGTCATTGCTGTCTGAGGAAGCCACACTGATGGCGCTGGAAATACAGGCTGGCGCACTCATTGCGGCACGGCTGCCATCATTCCCTGCGGAGATAACCGTCGTGATGCCTATCGTGCGCAACAGGTCAATTTGAAATTTCAAGGCCGATTCCTGATTGTCGCAGTTCGCGGCGTAACTGCCTCCGCCTAAGCTCATGTTGACGGCGGCAATGTTGTAGCTGTTACGCAGGTCAAAGACGCGATCCAGCCCGGAAATCTGGTCGGAGGTGTAGGTGCGGGTGCAGGGGCTGCTGCTGCCGCTGCTGGCACACGGCCGTAAAATGCCGACGGGCGAACCGGCTACGTCTGTTATTTTGGAAAAGACCTGGATTGCCATGATGTCTGCGTCGGGGGCAACGGCCGTAACAATACCGGCAACATGCGTACCATGATCAAACCCGGCGACAGTTCGGCTGGTGGGGGCGGCTGCGCCCGTGCCAAACTGGGTGGCGTTGCCATTGGGGCACATACTGCTGCTGAGAATAATCGGGTTATTTGTGGAGAAGCACGATTCCGAGACAACCCGGCCGCTCAAGTCGGGATGGTTGCGGTCTACGCCGGTATCGAGCACGGCGACGACCTGTCCATCACCTGTATAGCCCAGGAAATGGCTGTTGTCGGCGCGGATGAGCGGGATGCTGTTGTTGGTTTCCGGGTTGCGCAGTTCGTCCGGCTGGATGCTGACGATGCCCGGCAGTTTGGCTACGGCTTGCAGCGCCGCCTCATCTACCCACAACGCCATAAACGGGATGTGCTTAAACTGCTTGACGTTGCTGGTGCTGTAAGCGGTCAGGCCATCAAGCACGGCTTGCTGTGCCTGATTAATGGCGGCAAGCTGTGTATCGACGGCACGCTGTGCGCCATTGGCAATTTGCGTCATGTCATAGCCGGGCACATCGAGGCCAATGATGATGGGAACTGCGCCTTGCTGCACGGCCGTTTCCAATAATTGGGCAAAAGTCGCGTCGGGTTCGTAAACGGCCGTTGTCTCCGCCCGCGCCTGTCCTGAATTGAGCGACAATGAAATGATAGCGATGCACAAAATAATGATGCTGGTCAACAAATACTTACTCGTTTTCATATATACCTTCCTTCTAGATAAAAAATAAACAGACAACCTGTCCAGCAACTCTGCAAAACTCCCCATCCCTCCTCCCTCCTCCCTTCTCTCTCTTCTCTTTTCCCTCTTCCCTCTTCTCTCCCCCCCTACGGCCGTACCACAACCGGCAAATACAGATAATTCCCTGGCGGCGCGACCGGCGCATTGGGCGCGTACCAAAAACCACCGGCCAGTGTGAAACGGCCGTTTCCCATCGCCCCGCCCGCGTCTGGTTGGCCGGTG
>JACKBV010000073.1 GCA_020634315.1 Ardenticatenaceae bacterium
GTGCAGCGGCAAAGCGCGGTCGGCCATGCCCTGCACAATGTTGGTTACAGTCGCTTCGTCATAGTCTGTGGTGAAAGATGTGGAGAGCCACAGGCCAAATGACCAGGCAGGCGGCAATGCGGGACGTCCGGTGAGCGCCGTATAACGATTAAGCACACCTTTCGGCGTGGGGCCGTTGATGATGAAATAATCGAGGTTTTCACCGGGAACACTGAACTGAACGCGCTCGACTTTTTCAGAAGCGATCTCGAGAGAGACACGTTCGGGATGATTGATAAAAACGCCATAACCGCGATTGGTTAGATAAAACGGGATGTTTTTGTATGCCTGCTCGCTGCTGGTGCCGCCATCTTCATTCCAGATGTCAACCACCTGCCCGTTTTTGACGAAGGGGGTGAAACGCTCGCCCAGGCCATAGACACATTCGCCGACGCTGAGGCCAAGTTGTTCGTGAATGAAACGGCCGTTTACCGTATCCACATACCCCATCCCACGCCAACCACTGTGCGTGAGCAGCCGTTCGCCATCCAAATAATCCACGCGCCAATTTTCGCCTTTATCCACGCGCACCGTCAGGTCGCCGCTGGTCAGGCTGGCATGATCCACTTCATCATGAATACAAACAGATACGGGCTGCGTGTTGAGGATAAAAGCGGGGGAGACTGGGCGTCTCCCCTTGTGATGCCACATCTGTACGCGAATGACATTCGCCATCGGTGACGAAAAGCGCACCGTCAACAGACCAATGTTTAACGTATCGCCGCGTTGAGTCAGGCGACGAGTTGTCCCATAAACAATTAACGCATCTTTTTCGACTGTAACGTCGCTGACGTGAACGGCAAAATGCGGCGTCACATCAGGGGGAAGGTCCCAATAACCATCGGTGAATTTCATAAATCAGGTTCCCTGTTGAAAACATATCGCCATTAAATGCCCGTAATCATATCGCCACGACATGGTGAGGGGCAACGGCCGTTTCCACATTCACCGACTAAGGAATCGCCCACCAACACCTTGTGCGCCAGTGGGCGATTCCGCTCAAAAGCCAAAAACAGCCAACGTCTAATCCACAACAACTTCACTGAAAAAGATTTTGTCATCCGTCGCATCAACCGGCGTGCCCGTGATGTCAAAGCTCCCGTGTAAGGGCAAATCCTGCGCAGAGCGACCAATGAAGACCTGCACAGCCTGGGGCTGTACCATGTAACGCACAGCCTCATCGTACAGGCCAAGCTGGTGCGTATGCAGCATAAAAGTCACCGTCGCGCATTGACCAGGGGCCAGGGTGAGGCGTTTGAACCCTTTAAGCTTCAGCGCCGCACGCGCCCCTTCTGCCTGACGCACATATAACTGCACCACTTCGGCCCCGGCACGCGCCCCAACGTTGGTCACGTCCAGGCTGACGGCCACTTTGTCGCCAGCGGCAACGGCCGTTTGTGCCAGGCGCAAATTGGTCAGGGCAAAATCGGTATAGCTCAGGCCATGCCCAAAGGGGAAAAGCGGTTCGCCCTCAAAGTAACGGTAGGTACGGCCGTTAACCGCATAATCCTCAAACGGTGGCAAATCTTCCACAGAGCGGTAAAAAGTCACCGGCAGTCGTCCCGCCGGGTTAAAATCGCCAAACAAAACATCGGCCAGCGCCGCGCCGCCCGCCTGCCCCGGATACCAGACATCGACAATGGCCGGGACATTTTCCGCCGCCCAGGGCACCGCCAAAGCGCTGCCATTGGTCAGCACCAGCACCACCGGTTTGCCCAAAGCGCAAATCTTCTTGAGCAGTTCCGCCTGCACGGCTGGCAGTTGAATATCGGTGCGGTCGCCACCGGCAAACCCATCAATGTGAATGGGCATCTCTTCCCCTTCCAACTGTGCGGAAAGGCCCAGCACCATCACCACAACCTCTGCTTTTTGTGCCGCTTCCAACGCTTGCGCTTCGTCGCCTGCGTCTGGGATTGTCCACAAAAGCTGAACCTGGGGGTCTAAGCCTTCGTTGACGTATTCCAGTCGCACAGCATAAAAACGTCCCGCTTCCAGCTTGACTTCCGCTGCCTGGAGAATGGCATGGTGTTCCATCTTGTTTTTCAGCAGCAGTTCGCCATCCAGATACAGGCGATATTCGCTAAAGCCATTCACCGCCAACTGATAGACGCCGCTGACGGGCGGCACCAGGAAGCCATCCCACTGCACGCTGAAATGGTCGCCCCATTGGCCGGTCAAGGGACTGGTGTCTTTCCAGGTAAAGTTGATGTGGCTGTCTACCTGCTCCAACTGCGGTGTGCCGGAGAAATGGGCGCTGTGGAAGTAACGGCCGTTTAATCCCGTTTCGTTAGCCATCTGCCGCGCAGGGCGCAGGTACGCAGTCGGGACCACTTGCAGCGTCGGCATGCCCGCCGCCAACGCGCAGCCACGCGCATGATAAACGGTCGTTGTCGGGGCAACTTTTTGCGCGATACCTTGCAGCGGAGTAACGGCCGTTGCCGGTGTGCCATTGTAATTGCCCAACAAAATTTGCAAGTTATCGGCATTCGGCCCAATCACGGCAATCGACTCCAGGTCTTTGCGCAAAGGCAGCAAATTCCCCTCATTTTTAAGCAAAACAATCGACTCGCGTGCCGCCTGCAACGCCAATTCCTGATGCTGCGGCGAATTAATCACGGCAAAGGGAATGCCGCTGTAGGGTGACATCGATGGCGGATCAAAAACCCCCAGTTGGAACCGCGCCGTAAACAAGCGCGTGACAGCCTGGTCAATCGTTGCCTCATCAATCAGACCCTGCCCCACAGCGTCCAGCAAAGCCGTATAAACGCTGCCACAATTCAATTCGCAGCCATTCGTCACAGCCAGCGCCGCCGCTTCAGCGGCCGTTGCCACCACCTTGTGATTGGCAAAAATATCCCGAATCGCCTCGCAGTCCGAGACCACGTAACCGGCAAAACCCCATTCATCACGCAAGATTTTTTGCAGCAGTGTGGGACTGGCGCAGCATGGCTCACCGTTAACGCGATTGTAAGCCCCCATAATTGAAGCGGCGTTTGCCTCTTTCACTGTCGCTTCAAAGGCAAATAAATAAAACTCGCGCATATCCCGCTCATCGACACGCGCATCAAAGTGATGGCGCAGCGATTCTGGCCCGCTGTGTACAGCATAATGTTTGGGCGTGGCCGCCAGCTTCAAGTGATGCGGGTCGTCGCCCTGCAATCCTTTGACGAATGCCACCCCCATTTGCGCAGTCAGGTAGGGGTCTTCGCCGTATGTCTCCTGGCCCCGTCCCCAGCGCGGGTCACGGAAGAGGTTGATGTTGGGCGACCAGTAGGTAAGGCCGGTGTACATCTCACGAATGCCACGCCGGGCAGCTTCATGATGTTTGGCGCGGGCTTCATCGGAAACGGCCGTTGCCACATCATGCATCAACCCCTCATTCCACGTCGCCGCCAGCCCAATCGCCTGTGGAAACACCGTAGCCACCCCAGCACGCCCCAGGCCATGCAGCCCCTCATTCCACCAATTGTGCTTGGGAATCCCCAACCGTTCAATGGCTGGTGCCGTAAACAACATCTGCGAAACCTTTTCCTCCAACGTCATACGGCTGATCAAGTCTTGTACACGCGCGGCTGTGGGTTGGGTCGTATCAAGGTACAAACAATCAGATTCCACAATTACTTGAGTCATTTTCACTATCCTTTACATAAAATATGTGATAAATACGCGGGAAACAGACATGATCAAACAGGCACCCCACGGCAAATCACAACAAATACAGATATCCTAATCCCAATGCCCTATTCCTTCACCGAACCCATTGCAATACCACTCACAATGTATCTTGAGAAGATGGCATAAATAATAATGATTGGCACAATGGTCACAGCCAATCCCAGGTAAATAGCGCCATATTCCGTGCGGTACACATCACCACGTAACGTCTGCACCAACATCGGCAGCGTATACTTCTCTATCGACGAAATCATAATGAAGGCGTTAAAGAAATTATTCCAGGAAGCCACAAAAGCAAAAATACCCATCGTCACCGCGCCAGGCACCGCCAACGGCATCATAATACGATGGAAAATACCAAATTCACTGGCTCCATCAACCCGACCCGCATCAATCAAATCCTTGATGACAATCGACTCAAGATACTGCTTGCCAAAAAAGACAGCGCCGGCCGAGGCAATAGATGGCAAAATCAACGAGGCATAATTATCCGTCAATCCCAATTTCGACATGTATTGGTAAAAACCCACAATCGAAAGCTGCATGGGGATCATCACCAATACAACAATAAAGTTAGAGAAAAACCGCTTCCCTTTGAAATCATAGACAACGATGCCATACGCCGTAAGCAAAGAGAAATAAACCGTAATGATAGTAGACGTAACAGCCACAACCAGACTGTTTGTAAACCCACGCACCAGGTTAAGTCCACGCCCCAACAAGATGCCATAATTTTCAACCAGATGCGTGCTTGGCAACAAACTCAACCCCTGCTGAATTTCCACAGTCGAGCGCGTGGCATTCACAATTAACAACCAAATAGGGACTATCGTAATCGTCAAAATAACGACTAACACAACATAGACAAATGCGCGTAACAAGTTCGTGGTGAAGCGGTAATTGTTTAACATCATGAAAACCCCATTTACCCGGTTT
>JACKBV010000074.1 GCA_020634315.1 Ardenticatenaceae bacterium
GAAGGAGAAAATGTTTCATGGCTGATGAAAACAAAACCGCTTCAGCAAGCGATCCCCTATTTGCCGATTTTCACACGGCCACTTATGATGAATGGTATGAGACAACTGTCGCTTCTCTGAAAGGCAAACCGTTTGCCAGGTTAATTGCTCATACTTATGAAGATATTGATTTACGGCCGTTATATCGCGCCGAAGATATTGCCGATTTACCTTATCTGGACAATTTGCCCGGTCAATTCCCCTATTTACGCGGCACAAATGCGGACGGGTATCTGGCGCAGCCATGGTTGATTGCCCAAGAGATTGCTGATGGCACGCCGCAAGCGTTTAACGAGGCGCTGCTGCGTGATCTGGCACGGGGACAAACGGCCGTTAATCTCATCCCCGACTCCCGCACCCAACAAGGGGCCGACCCGCAACAAGCCGCTGCCGCCGGGCAGAATGGCGTCTCCTTGTCCAGCGTGGCCGATTTTGCGGCGGCGTTTGCTGGCGTCAATCTGGTGGAAACCCCCGTTTTTATTCGCGCTGGTTCCGGCGCGTTGTCCTTGGGGGCGCTGTTGTTGGCGTATGCACAGCAAAGCGGCGTAGATTTAGCCGCCTTGCGCGGCAGCCTGGAGGCGGACCCTTTGGGGGAATTGGCGCAGCATGGCGTGCTGCCCTTGCCGCTGGAAAAGGCTTTTGCTGAATTGGCGCTGCTGGTGCAAGGCACGGCCGAATTCGCCCCCAACCTACAAGCCATCACCGTGCATGGCTACCCCTACGCCGACGGCGGCGCAAGCGCTGTGCAAGAATTGGCGTTTGTACTGGCAACGGCCGTTTCCTATCTGCGCGAGCTGCAAAAACATGACTTAGATGTGGAAACAATGGCGGCCTCCATGCAAGTTGCCTTCAGCATTGGCGGCGACTTTTTCATGGAAATTGCCAAGCTGCGTGCGGCACGCATGTTATGGGCGCAGATGATCGCCGCTTTTGGCGGAGGCGACGCGGCGCAAAAGTTGACACTACACGGCCGTACCCAGCGTTACAACAAAACCTTGACCGATGCCTACGTCAACATGCTGCGCGGCACAACAGAAGCATTTGCCGCCGCCGTTGGCGGTGTGGACAGCTTGCATGTTGCCCCCTTTGATGAAGAGATCGCTCCAGTGGGCGAGGATTCGCGCCGCGAATTCTCGCGCCGTGAGTTTTCACGCCGCATCGCCCGCAATGCACAAATCATTTTGCAAGAGGAAGCTAACCTGACGAAATTGATCGATCCGGCTGGCGGCTCCTGGTATGTTGAATGGCTGACCGATCAGGTGGCGCAGCGTGCCTGGGCGTTGTTCCAGGAGGTGGAGAAGCAAGGCGGCATGGTGGCTGCATTGCAGTCGGGGTGGGTTCAAGCGCAGGTGGCGGCAACGGCCGTTGCCCGTGCCCAAAATCTAGCCACACGCAAAGATGTGCTTGTCGGCACGAATCTTTACGCCAACCCGGACGAAACCATAGCATCTGGCAAGCCAAAGCTGGCGGTTGCCGCGCAGCCATCACAACCTGTGCCCTCCAAACCCGCATCTGCAATCCTGCATCTGCAATCCCTCATCTCGCTTGCCGAAACAGGCGCGACGCTCGGCCAACTTACCGCTGCGGTGCGTGCCGACTACGCCACCGACTATGCATCTGTTCAACCTATTCCCGTGCGACGTGCGGCCGAACCTTTTGAGCAGTTGCGGGCGGCGGCGCAAGCTGCCGCGCAAAGACCGCGCATCTTTTTGGCGAATATGGGGCCGCTGCGCCAACACAAGGCGCGTGCTGACTTTGCCCGCGACTTTTTTACGGTGGGCGGCTTTGAAATTGTCTATCCGGATGGGTTGGGTGATGTGGAAACGGCCGTTGCCGCTGTTCGGGCTGATGGAGCAACGGCCGTTGTCATTTGCTCCACCGATGACACCTACCCGGAAATCGTGCCGCCGCTGGCACAAGCGCTCAAAGCGCTCCAACCCAATATGACCGTTATCCTTGCCGGTTATCCCAAAGAGCATGTGGAAAGTTTTAAGGCGGCAGGCATAGACCAATTCATCTATCTCGGTGCAGATTGCTTGGCAATCAACCAATGGTTGCAACAAGCGCTTATCCATCATTCATGACCCATCAGGGACAGCGGTCACGAGTTATGGCTCACAACGTATGGAGATTCACATGATTACGAAAATTCCTTTTGGACGAACTGGACATGACAGCACACGCACATTATTTGGTGCGGCGGCCTTTTGGGCGGTGACACAGGCTGAGGCGGATCGCGTATTGGACGTGTTATTGCAGTATGGCGTGAACCACATTGATACGGCCGCTTCCTATGGCGATGCCGAACTGCGCATTGGCCCCTGGATGGCACAGCACCGCGACCAATTTTTCCTGGCTACCAAAACCGAAAATCGCACCTACCAGGGCGCGAAAGATGAACTGCATCGCTCTTTAGAGCGTTTGCGTACCGACCATGTCGACCTCTGGCAAATGCACATCCTCGTTGAGCCAGATGAATGGCAGACGGCGATGGGGCCAGGCGGTGCGCTTGAAGCATTTATTGAAGCGCGTGAACAAGGATTGACCCGTTTTCTGGGTGTTACCGGGCACGGCGTCAATGTCGCTGCCATGCATTTGCAAAGCCTTGCCCGCTTCGACTTCGATTCTGTTTTGCTGCCATATAACCCAACGATGATGCAAAACCCACAATATGCGGCCGATTTTGCCACGCTGCTCGACACCTGCCAGCAAAGGAATGTGGCGGTGCAGACCATCAAAGCTCTGTCGCGCGGCCCTTGGGGCGAAAAGCCACGCCAGAATACAACCTGGTACGAGCCATTTACAGAGCAGGCAGATATTGATCTCGCCGTACATTGGGTGCTCAGCCAGCCGGGCGTTTTCTTGAACACGGTCGGGGATGTGACGCTGCTGCCGAAAGTGTTGGATGCCGCCGCGCGTTTCACTGGCAATCAAACGCAGGCGGAACTTGCTGCGGCGTTGGCACAGACGGAAATGTCGCCGTTGTTTACGTAGGCGCTCCCTTTGGGAGGTTGCTTCATAAGTGAAAGGATGATTTGATGTCAGGGCAAACTATTCGAATGACACTCTGTCAGAGTGAGGCCGATTATCAACGCATACGTGCCTTGTTGTCGGAAATTTATCGGCTGACGGGCAAAAATGTGGCCTGGGATGTGGTGCGTTTGGATTCGTATCGTTACGGCCGTTACTGGCAAGGCGAGCGCGATAACGACTACCCCTGGATGGCTGATATGGGTTTGTGGGAAACGGCCGCGGGCGATTTGGTCGCCGCGGCGCACCCCGAAAATGATAATGATTGGTTTTTGGAGATTCATCCCGATTATCACCATCTGGCTCCGCAAATGTTGGACTGGGTTGTGCGGCGACATGAGGAGAAACGGCCGTTGCCCGATGCGGATTGGCCGCTTAACGTCGTTGTCCATGATGAATTCACGGAATTGGCAGCACTGCTGGCGGGGCGCGGTTTCACGGACAAGGGTCCGGCCGAGGTGACGCGCACGCATCCGCTGGCTGGCCCGGTCGTGGTGGGGGAGTTGGCGGCGGGGTATGAGATACGGCCGTTTAACTTCGCCGACCCCACAGACATGGAACAACGTGCCCTGATTGGGAAGTTAGTTTTCGGCGCAACGGCTCCGCCCGCTGCCTACCCATACAAAAATCTTGCTCCCACCTGGCACGAAACCTGGGGCGTTTTCACCGCGAATGGGGAAACGGCCGCTTACTGCACCATCTGGCTGGACGACAACGGTGTCGGCTGCTTTGAGCCGGTCGGCACGCACCCTGACCACCGCCGCCGCGGGCTGGCCCGCACCATGATGCAGCACGGCCTGCGCCGCCTGCAAGAGCTAGGCGCACAATGCGTCACCGTCGGCACCGGCTACAACATGGACGCCAACCAACTTTACGCAGTCCTCGGCTTTTCTCAGGTGGAAGTTTTTCACAAATGGCAGTACGCATTCCAGTAATGAAATTTGCCTCAAGGATTGGCAGACAAATACGTGACAAGAAATATACGTTTTGAAGCGGAAGTTCTTCGATTGGAGTTATTAACGGAATGCATTTCCGTGAAAGACGTTATTCATTGGGCTGATAGGCTCATTTTGCAAGAAGAGAAGCCAGACTATTTACTACTTGACCTCTCTTTAATGAGTAGCTTCAATCGATATGATGTCATTGGCGTTTTGAAGAAATTTGCTTCTGACGTTGATACTTTTGAAGCTATACCTGTTTTGTTGGGAATTATGTGTAAAAAACTATCTCAAGATATGGAACGGGCACCAAAGTTTGCCCGTGGATTATATGAAATTGTGGCTTCTAATATTTCTGTGCTTCCTGACGAGTATTTGCTTTTTCATACATTAGATGATGATTTTCATCTGGCTTCAATAGGAGTCTACTCAGGAGAAGAAGTTAAAAGAGAATTTTTACGCTTCTTAAAGTCATACGAAAAATATGTGGCTGACTTCGAACATTTGTTTACTGGAGAAAATT
>JACKBV010000075.1 GCA_020634315.1 Ardenticatenaceae bacterium
ACTCCCTCGGCAACACCAACCGACACCCCAACACCCACCACCACACCTACCGTAACGCCCACACCATCCGGGGAAACAATCATTTATCTGGGCGATCCCATTACCGTAGATGGCCCCGGCGTGGTAGTCGATGGCAATACGGCCACAATCACAACCGGCGGCGCTTACCGCGCTGTTGGCACATTGGCTGAGGGCATGCTGGCAGCCGACACAATTGATACGGTGCAGCTAACGTTGGACAATGCCCACATTACCAACAGCAGCGGGCCAGCGGTCAATGTCATTAACGCAGCCACTTTCTCTGTCATTTTGGCTGACGGCACAACAAATTCATTGACTGATGGTGCGGTCTACACCGATCCGACGTTGAAGGGGCCGCTGTTTAGCAACGATACGTTAATTATCTCTGGCAGCGGCGCATTAGCTATCACCGGCCATTACAAGCACGGCATTGCCAGCGACGATGATTTGATTGTTGAAGGGGGGAATATTGAGGTAACGGCCGTTACCGATGCCCTCCATGCAAACGACAACATCACCATCTACGGCGGCACCATCACCGTGACAAGCGTGGGCAGCGATGGCCTCGAAAGCGAGGGCGACCTCCTGATGGAAGATGGCTCACTGCTGCTGTCAGTGGCCGACGATGGTGTTGTCAGCCAGGACACATTGACAATTAACGGCGGCACCATTCACGTCAGCTCTGGCGTTGAGGGCATCGAAAGCAAGAACAACATCATCATCAACAGCGGCGCCATCACCGTCACCGTTAGCGATGATGGCCTCAACGCCACCAATGACATCACCATCAATGGTGGAGAAATCTTCGTAAACACAACCGGCGACGCGGTTGACTCGAACGGTTCGCTGAGCATTAACGGAGGTCTACTCATCGCCTTAGGAGGCAACAGCCCAGAAGGTGCCCTAGACTGCGACAACTGCCAGATCGGCATGAATGGCGGGCTGGTCGTAGCCACTGGCGGGCACAACAGCACGCCATCTAGCAGTTCAGGGCAATATGTAGCTGTTGTATCCAGCCGACCGGTGGGAACGATCATCCATTTCATGCGCGATGATGGCGTTGGCGTGTTGACGTTTAGAGTGGACAAGGCTTACCAAAGCATGATCTTTACAGCACCGGATCTGCTAGGCAGCAGAACATATACAGCCTATACAGGCGGTACAGTGTCTGGTGGAACCGAATTCCACGGGCTGTACACGGGTGCAACTTACACGGGCGGCACCGTGTGGACAACATTTACCACCAGCGCAAAAGTCACTTACGTTGGTGGCAGTCCGCCCCCCGGACCGTAACACCTCGTCTGAGCTATCTTACAACCGCCTGGTGCTTGTCATCAGGCGGTTGTTGTTATTTGAGCGGGCCAGAATCGCTATCATAACCATTGCGCGGTCAAGAATGAGGGCTTCCCTCACCTTGCCACGCCATCATGCCAATGTTAAACTTGCCTCATGTCATCCCAAGCCCTTTATCGCAAGTGGCGGCCTGGCCGCTTTGATCAGGTTGTTGGACAGGAACATGTGACGCACACGCTGCAACAAAGCGTGGCACTGGATCGTGTTGGGCACGCCTACCTGTTTTGTGGCCCTCGCGGCACCGGCAAAACAACGTCGGCGCGTCTATTGGCCAAGGCGGTTAACTGCCTCGATCCAGACCCGGCAAATCGGCCGTGTAATCAATGCTCTATTTGTCAGTCCATTAGCAACGGCCGTTTCCTTGACCTGATCGAAATTGACGCCGCCTCCAACACGGGCGTGGACGACATCCGCGATCTGCGCGACAAAATCAACTTCGCCCCCAACGAAGGGCGCTTCAAAGTGTACATCATCGACGAAGTACACATGCTCTCGACCGCCGCCTTCAACGCCTTGCTAAAAACATTGGAAGAGCCGCCGCCACACGCCAAATTTGTGCTGGCAACGACCGAAGAGCACAAAGTGCCGATGACGATTAAATCTCGCTGCCAGCAGTTCAATTTTCGCTTGCTGACCCAGGCAGAAATCACAGAACGGCTGGCATGGCTGGCCGCCAAAGAAAGCCTGACCATTGAGCCAGAAGCCCTGGCCTTGGTGGCCCAGCAAGGCGCGGGCAGCATCCGCGATGCAGAAAGTTTGCTCGACCAATTGGTTGTCTCGCCCGGCGATACGGTAACGCTGGATCGTGCGCAAAAGGTATTGGGCACAGCCTCGAATACGGCCGTTATCAATCTCGTGAACGCCTGGCTGAGCAGTGATGGGGCTGGTGGCTTGAGCATCATTCAAGATGCGTTGGCCTCCGGGGCAGATGCACGCCAGTTTTGCCGCCAGATGGTCGCCTATTTGCGCCAATTGCTGCTGCTGCAAGCTGCCGCCGGTGACATTGATCTCGATGTGACGTTGGAGCAAAAGCAAGCGATGTTGGCCCAGGCCATGCGTGCGCCGCGCCGCGCTTTGATCGATGCCGTTAAGCAGTTTAACGATGCGGCAATGACGCCTGCCAGCAGTTGGCAGCCACAATTGCCCCTGGAATTGGCTTTCATTGAGATGCTGCCAGACACGCCGCTGCCGACGGTAATCGTTGCCGCACCGCCGCGTCAGCAAGAGCCGCCGCCGATACCAACGCCTACACCAGAACCGCCAAAGGCAACGGCCGTACCAGTGATCGAGAAGAAAGCCGAACCGGAAACGGCCGTTTCCCCCCCACCGCAACAAGCACCACAAGCAGAACCCACTCCGGCACAACCCACTCCGGCACAGCCCGCGCAGCCCATCACACTGCCCGAAGTAATGCGCCATTGGCGCGAAATGGTTAACGAAGCGGGTCAGCGCAATCGCAACCTGCCAGCCCTGCTCAACATGGCTAAACCGCTGGCAATCGAAGGCAACATCCTCGTCTTAGGCTTCGATTATGCCATTTTCAAAGGCAAATTCGACAACACCGTCGGCGCGGCACAAATCGTCGGCGAAGTGTTCACGCAACTATTGCACAACGACTGTCACGTGCGCTGCGTCGTCACCAGCGAATACACAGTCCCCATTTCTAAAGAAGAATTCCACGCCCTGGCTAATGAGTTGGGCGGCGTGGTACGAGAAGAGTAAGCAGCGAAATCGGCCGTTACGATTCCATTCGCAAAACCGATTACCGAAAAAAAGGAGTTACCCATGACAAAACGATCTTACAAAGCACAAAAGCAGGCAAAAGCAAACAAACCAAATCCTGGCAATATGTTGTCGCAAATGCAAAAAATGCAGGACGACATGGCAAAAGCGCAAGACGCGTTAGCCAATGAGGCCGTGACCATTACGGCTGGCGGCGGCGCCATCAGCATCACCATCAGCGGCCACCAACGCGTGCAAACCATCGAAATCAACCCCGAACTGATTGACCCGGAAGAAAAGGAAATGCTGCAAGATTTGCTGGTAGCGGCCGTTAACCAGGCCATCGAACAATCACAAGCATTGGCGGCGGAACGCATGGAAGGCATCACCGGTGGTTTAGGTGGACTCGGCGGCGGGCTGGACAGTCTGCTCGGCGGGCTAGGGATTTAACAGCGTGTCACGCAACATTTTGCCACGCCCGGTACAACGGCTGATTGATGAATTTGCTCGACTGCCGGGCATTGGCCCCAAATCAGCATCGCGCCTGACGTTTTACCTCCTGCGCGGCACCGATAACCTGGCACTTGACCTGGCAAACGCGCTGCAAGAATTGAAGGAAAATACGCGCTTTTGTTCGGTTTGCTTCAACATCACAGAGGAAGACCCTTGTCTTATTTGCAGTGATGAGGCACGCGATGCCAGCTTGTTATGTGTGGTGGAGGAGCCGCTAGATGTTGTCGCTATCGAGCGCTCACGGGCGTTTAACGGCCGTTACCATGTCCTGCACGGCGCAATCTCCCCGGTCGAAGGCATTGGCCCCGAAGACCTGAAAATTGGCGAACTCGTACAGCGCGTGCAACAAGGCACATTCAAAGAAATCATCCTCGCTACCAACCCCACACTGGAAGGGGAATCGACAGCGCTCTACCTGCAACGCCGCCTCATGAATATGCCCGTCAAGCTGACCCGTCTGGCACGCGGCCTGCCCGTAGGCGGCGATCTGGAATACACCGACGAAATCACACTCGGCCGTGCCGTCGAAGGGCGACAAGAACTTTAATTCTGGGCGTCTCTGCCCTTGCCTAAACAGGTTGCTTGTGTTAGCATTCCTGTCCTGCGATGGGGTGTCGCCAAGCGGTAAGGCAGCGGACTTTGAATCCGCCATTCCCAGGTTCGAATCCTGGCACCCCAGCTAATATTTTTGTGTGATCGAGAGAGAGTCATAGCAACGGCTCTCTCTTTTTATTTGCGATACTACTTTCGCCAAGACGTGTCGGGCAACACCCCAAACCTTCACTCAAATGCTTTTCAGGGCATCTCCAAATTCTGTGCCTAATCCAGGATGCACTTGATTTCCATCAGGCGGTACAATGACATCATGATGCG
>JACKBV010000076.1 GCA_020634315.1 Ardenticatenaceae bacterium
GCCTTTAACAGCTTGTTCCAGAGCACCACCAGGCATCACAGCAAAACTGACTTCTGGCATTTCGCCCATATCTTCTGTCGGTTCGGCCGTATCCATTGGCTCTTCTTCAGTTGTGGTGTTCTCGGCTGTCGTATTTTCGGCCATTGTTTCTTCTTCTGGTTCTGTGCTGTTATTTGTGCCAGAAGAACAAGCAGCCATGACAAAGGCTAGGACTAGCAGCAATGTCAATAAACGTAACCAATTGCTTTTTTTCATGATTTAGATTCTCCTCCATGAGAAAACTTTTTGATATTTCCTGACTATGTGTTGTGGTGTATTTTTTAACTCGATATGCTTACACCTCCTTTTTGCTGTTCTGGAGTTATACCTGCCTGGTTGTGTTGTCGTAAACGGCCGTTGTCTGGCGCATCACGATCCGTGTGGGCAGCAAGATTTCCGTCGCGCTCGCTGGCGGGTCCAGCATCTCCGTTAGCAAGAGCTGGCAGCCCTTCGCGCCTGAATCATACAAGCCCTGCTGCACCGTCGTCAGATGCAAGTATTCCGCTGCTTCAATGTTGTCAAACCCAATAATAGATAAATCTTGCGGGACACGGCGTCCTAATTCCCGCGCTGCTTCCAACACACCCACAGCTTGCGTATCACTGTAAGCAAAAACGGCCGTAGGTGGATCAGGTAATTGCAGCATATCCAATGCCATCAGTCGTGCTTGCTGCCGACTGTGGACGCCTTGCTGATGATAATCAGAACAAAAAGCGATGCCCGCCTCAGTCAATGCCTGTTGATACCCCTGTAAACGATCTCGCACCGGTGAATTAAATGGATCGTTGAGGAAATCACTGATGTAACCTATCCGCCGATGTCCTAAATCAAGTAAATGCCGCGTAGCCTGATAGCCACCAAAGACATTATCCACACGCACCCGACTTAACTCTGGATGATTGGCATCGACAAGAACAGTAGGCAAATTCGCCTGCAACAACTCTTCTACATCTTCATCCGTTGGATTCAGGGAAACAATAAGCAAGCCATCGACAAGTTGGCGGCGGGGAATGTTGCGCACAAAATCAGCGCGTTGTTCGACTTTCTCAATATCAAAGAGGACAAGATCATACCCGCTACCTGTTACCACAGACACGACACCTTGAAGGCGGCGTACAACGGAGGGGTTGGTGAAATAGGGGACAATGACCCCTATCGCCATCATCTTACCACGGGAAAGACGGCGGGCAGCCAGATTGGGTGTATATTCCAGCGCATCAATTGCTGCCAATACTTTTTGCCGGGTAGCCTCGCTAACTGCATTGCGATCGTTTAACACACGCGATACAGTACCAACACCCACCCCAGCTTTTTTAGCTACATCCCGGATGGTAACAGACGACATCTCTCGCTCTCTCTTCTCCCTGAAACATGAAACGGCCGTCTTGTGGCAACAGTCAGGCGGGGGTGTTTCATGCACAACCTGGGCCAGTTCCAAACCAGGCAAAATTACTCAAAATGCCCAATTGGAACCGGTTCCAATTAAGCATAATATACAGCACGGTCAAAGAGGTGTCAAGAGTAAATTTTAAAATTTAGTTAACAAAAATGGGGCGGAAACAGACCGCCCCAAGCAATAAAATCCTTCTGGGAAAGCATCCCCACACGAGTAAACAATTATGATAGAGCTGTGCGACGCCGCAGCCACCACTTCTCCAATTCAATGGCAAAAAATGCAGTGCTGCCCAACACAACACTCAAGAGCAGCTCCGGCAAAGTCAAGGGATCGACCGCAAAGAAAGTCTCCAGCGCGGGCAAGTAGATCACAACCAATTGCAGTGCAACCACCAAGAACGTGAGCCAAAGCAATGTCGGATTGCTGCGCCAGCCCAGGGCAAAAAAGGATTCGCGACCAGAGCGAGAAGCTAACGCCTGCCCCACCTGCAAGAAGGCGAGTGTTGTAAAGAGCATCGTTTGCCAGGTGTCATCTTCGCTGTGGGCGGGGTCAAAGGCGGCATAGGCAATAAGCAAAGCAATCACGCCAATTAGCACACCGACCCAAATAATATGCCCCCCCAACCCATCATTAAACAAGCTTGCCTGCGGCGAGCGCGGCGACCGTTTCATCACGCCTTTTTCGGCTGGCTCGACGCCTAAGCCCAGGCCAAGCAGGCCATCGGTGAGCAGATTGAGCCAGAGTAGTTGCAGGGGTTCGAGGGCGACGGCAATGCCCAACAAGGGGGCAGCCAACATCACCAGCACCTTGCCCAGGTTGCCAGCGATGGAGAATTTAACGAAGCGGCGAATGTTGTCGTAGATGACGCGCCCCTCTTCAACGGCGGCGACAATGGTGGCAAAGTTATCATCCAGGAGCACCATCTCTGATGCCTCTTTGGAGACGTCGGTGCCGGTGATGCCCATGGCAATGCCGATGTCTGCTTTGCGCAAGGCGGGCGAGTCGTTGACGCCGTCACCGGTCATGGCGACGATTTGCCCTTTGCGCTGCAATGCCTCGACAATGCGCAGTTTGTGCTCCGGCGAGACGCGAGCGTAGATGGAGACTTCATCCACTACTTGATCCAGCTCTTCAGCGCTCATTTGCTCCAGGTTTTGGCCGGTTTTAACACGGCCGTTTTCGCTGATCCCCAAATCGTGCGCAATAAAGCGGGCGGTGAGCGGATGGTCGCCGGTGATCATGATGGGGCGGATACCGGCACTTTTCGCCGTGGCAACGGCCGTTTTCACTTCAGGGCGCGGCGGATCAATCATGCCCACCAACCCAACAAACACCAACTCCTGCTCCAACGGCGCAGTCGGCGCGTCCAGCCATTGCAAAGCCAGCCCCAAGACACGCATCCCCTTTTGCGCCATCTCCGTATTCGCCATGTCAATGCGCGTGCGCCATTTTTCGTCCAGGGGAACGGCGCGGTCGCCATCCCAGACCTGTGTCGAAATGTCCAGCAAGCCATCCACCGCCCCTTTGGTGAAGGCGATGTACGGCGTGGGAGGCGCTTGCAGCGTCGGCGGCAGCGGTGCGCCATCTGCCAATTGATGCACGGTCGTCATGCGCTTGCGGTCCGAGTCGAAGGGCAGTTCGGCAATACGCGGCAAAGCGCTTGCCAGCGCATCGCGGGTGACACCTGCCTGCTGTGCGGCGACGAGCAAAGCGCCTTCAGTCGGGTCGCCCATCACCGTATAGCGCCCCGTTTCCGGGTCGGGATTGACGGAGGCGTCGTTGCACAAGGCCCCGGCAGCGAGCGTCAGGCCAATCGCCGTTGGACGCTGGGCAAACAGGTCATCGGCGTTGTCGGCGATTTTGAGCGAGGAGAGCGGCGGTTCGCCGGTTCCGGCCAATTCCAGATAATGCCCGGCCACGTCGATGATGGTCACGGTCATGCGATTGACGGTGAGCGTGCCCGTTTTGTCGGAGCAGATGGTGGTGACGGAGCCGAGCGTCTCGACGGCGGGTAATTTGCGGATAAGGGCGCTGCGGCGCAGCATGCGCTGTGCGCCGAGGGCGAGGGTGATGGTGACGACGGCGGGCAATCCTTCGGGGACGACGGCGACGGCGACGCTGATGGCCGTGAGAAACATTTCGTCGAGTGCTTCGCCGCTGAGGACGCCAATGAGCAGCACCAACGCGGCAACGACGACACCGGCAACAGCCAGGATTTGGCCGACACGATCCAGTTGTTTTTGCAGCAGGGTTTGCCCTTCGGCGACGCTTTGGATGAGGGTGGCGATTTTGCCGAGTTCGGTTTCCATGCCGGTGGCGGTGACAACGGCCGTTCCCCGACCATAGCTAACATTTGTCCCCATGTAGAGCATATTGCGGCGGTCGCCGAGGGGCAGATCGGGTTTGGCGAAAACGGCCGTTTCCTTCTCCACCGCCTCCGATTCGCCCGTAAGCGCCGCTTCCTGCACACGCAAATTAGCCGCTTCAATGACACGCGCGTCGGCGGGAATGGCGTTGCCCGCCTCCAGCAAAACGACATCGCCGGGCACCAGGTCGCGGGCCGAGATTTCTTGCAATTTGCCATCGCGGCGGGCACGCACCAACGGCACAGCCAATTGTTTAAGCGCGGCCATCGCTTTTTCGGCGCGAAATTCTTGCACAAAGCCGAGAATGACAAAGAGGACGACAATGGCCCCAATGGCCGCAGCTTCGGTAGCTTTGCCAAGAAAGGCAGAAACGGCCGTTGCCACAATCAAAATCAACACCATCGTGCTGCTAATTTGCTCCCACAACAAGCGAAGCGGATGCTTGCCGCCCTTGTCAATCAATTCATTCACGCCATATTGCGCCAGGCGCTGCGCCGCTTCGGCCGTTGTCAGGCCATCCTCGGCACTACTTTTCAGGTGTTGCAAAACAGCAGCGGCAGGTTGTGTATGCCAATGTTGGGTCATATGCCTCCAGTCTCTAACAGGATTATTACAGACATA
>JACKBV010000077.1 GCA_020634315.1 Ardenticatenaceae bacterium
GCGCTCTGCGTCCTATATAGCAATAAAGGATACACATTACGACGACAAAAAGGCGGGCATGGGACGATTAGGGGACTTTTCTCGCTCCCCAATCTGTCATCTCCGCTCTTTTCCTTGTTAAGGGGGCAATAATCAATGAAAGTTTTTATCACCGGCGGTGCCGGGTTCATCGGGTGCAACAGCGCCGATCACTTTTTGACGCAGGGGCACGAGGTTGTCATTTTTGATAATTTATCCCGTGTGGGCGGGCAGGCAAACCTGGATTGGCTGTATACGCGACACGGCCGTTCCCATCTCCAATTCATTCATGGCGACATCCGCGATTATGACAAGTTAACTGACAGCATCGGCGGCGCAGAAGTCGTGCTGCATCTTGCCAGCCAGGTTGCTGTCACCACCTCGGTACAAAATCCGCGTGAAGATTTTGAGATCAACGCGCTTGGCACATTTAATGTGCTGGAAGCCGTGCGCCATTATGCCCCGGAAACGGCCGTTATCTATGCCAGCACCAACAAAGTGTATGGCGGCATGACAGAAATCAACATTGCCGAACAAGCCACGCGCTACACCTATGCGGATTATCCATACGGCATCGACGAGATGTACCCCCTCGATTTTCACTCGCCCTACGGCTGTTCCAAAGGGTCAGGCGACCAATACACACAAGACTACGCACGCATTTACGGCTTGCGCACACTCGTCTTTCGCCAATCGTGCATTTACGGGCAGCGGCAGTTTGGTGTGGAAGACCAGGGTTGGGTCGCCCACTTTGTCATTGCCGCCGTCACGAATCGCGCAATCAGCATTTACGGCGACGGCCGTCAGGTACGCGATCTTTTACACGTATCAGACCTCATTCGCGCTTACGAATCAGGCATTGCAAAAATAGATGAACTAAAGGGAGAGGCCTTTAACGTCGGTGGTGGGCCACAAAACACACTCTCCATTTGGTCTGAATTTGGGCCGCTGCTGGCAGAAATGGCCGGACGCGAAATTCCGGTAAAATGGGGTGACTGGCGACCTGGCGATCAGCGAGTTTTCATCGCCGACATTCGCAGAGCAGAGACGATGTTAGGCTGGCAGCCGCACGTTTCGCCACAACAAGGAATTCGCGACTTGTACCAATGGGTTGCAAGCAATCCGCATCTGTTCCAATCGTCATGAACAACAAACAATTACGCTACACAACTTTCGCCCTCGCAAGTATAGCCGCCGGCACGGCCGGATTATTGTGGTGGGCTGGCAAAAATTTAGAGGGTTGGCTCAATCGCGTGCAGCCAGAACCACTGCCCGACGTGACGCCAGCGGCACAGCAGCTACACCAGGACAGCCTGGTTGTTGACATGCATTGCGATTCGCTGCTGTTTGGCCGCGATTTATTGTCACGCAGCGCCACCGGCCATATTGATTTGCCCCGTTTGCAGGCCAGCAATGTAGCCATACAAGTATTTGCCGCAGCAACGCGTATTCCCTTGGGTTTTAATGTGACACGCACACCAGCACACTCGCCCGATTTGCTGCGCATCGCCGGCGCTGTGCAAGCGTCACGCATGGCTTGGCAGTCACCGCTTGGACGAGCACTGCACATGGCCCAACGACTACACGAGATGGCCGAGCAGTCCGGCGGACAATTGCGGGTGCTGCACAACCAGGAAGAGCTGGCGCAACTGTTGGCGGCACGAAAGGAACGGCCGTTTCTCACCGGCGGCATCCTGGCAATCGAAGGCACACAAGCCCTCAACGGCAATCCGGCCAATGTAGACAAACTTTATGCAGCAGGCTATCGCATCATCGGCCTGACCCACTTTTACGACACCGAATTTGCCGGATCGGCACATGGCTGGCGCAAAGGGGGCCTCACGGCAAAAGGGCTGGACTTGCTGGTGCGCATGGGGGGATACAACATACTCCTGGACGTGGCGCACCTTTCGCCACAGGCGCTAGAGGATGTGCTCACGGTCTGGCAACGGCCGTTGCTCATGTCACATGGCGGTGTGCGGGCCACCGGCGACAATCCGCGCAATTTGTCTGATGATCAGATTCGAGCCATTGCCGCGACCGGCGGTGTCATTGGTGTGGGGTTTTGGGAAACGGCCGTTGGCGGACGGCATCCTCGCCACATCATTGCCGCGCTGCAACACATCATTGACCTGGTTGGCGACGACCATGCCGCCCTCGGCTCCGACTTTGACGGCGGCATCACCACCGCCTTCGACGCCGCTCAACTAGCCATTCTCACCCAACAAATGCTGGATACAGGCTTTCCCGAAACAACCATCCGCAAAATTCTTGGCGGCAATGCACTGCGCCTGCTGCAATCTGCACTGCCCGCTGCGGCCGTTTAGCCACCCCTCCCCAATACCATTCAACTTACAACAGAAGCCCACTTTTCACTGGTGAAAAGTGGGCTTCTCGCCTGTATCGGGACTTTCCCGTTTCTTAACAATTCCTGAACAACTTCTTGATATTTTGAGCGGATGGGGAGGTGGGTTGTGCATATATTCACAATAGATGCGCAGGGATGCCCTTCCCAATAGTTCATACCGTTCATTTTTTGAGAAGAGAGGCAAAATATATGAAGCGTATCATACCCCTGTTTGCGTTGGCACTGACTATCACGCTCAGCATTCTTTCCGTTAATATGGTGAAAGCTGAAGTGATCGCCAGTGACCGTGACGCCACTCCTCAAGCGGGCGCTGCCGCCAGTCCACCGGTCGCCACGGTGGTCAGCGTGCAACCGTCCGCGATTGAGGATGAAACGATCATCTATTTGGGTGATCCAATTACTGTTAACGGGCCGGGCGTCGTTATCACAGGCACAACGGCAATTATTACAGCCACCGGAACCTATCGCGCCACAGGCACATTGGCCGATGGCATGATTGACATAAATACCGATGGGTCCGTAGAACTGATCTTGGACAATGCCACCATCACGAACAGCACCGGCCCGGCTGTCAGTGTGACCGATGCAACGGCCGTATCCCTGGTTCTGGCTGATGGCACAACAAACACCCTGACCGATGGCGAAACCTACAATGACACCGGCCTCAAAGCCACCTTGTTTAGCAATGACACCTTGATCATCGCTGGCAGCGGCGATCTCATCATCACCGGCAATTACAAGCATGGCATTGCCAGTGACGACGATCTCATTGTTGAAAGCGGCAACATCACCATCACAACAACGGTAAAAGACGGCTTGCACGCCAATGACAACATCACCGTTAACGGCGGCACAATCCACATTGTCGAAGCGGGCAGTGATGCCTTGGAAAGCGAGGGCGATCTGTTGGTCACTGGTGGTGAACTGGCTCTTGCGGCCACCGGCAAGGGACTCAAGAGCACCTATGCCATCACCATCACCAACGGCATACTCGACATAACAATGGCAGAAGAAGGCATTGCCAGCGATGAAAGCATCCTCATCAGTGCTGGCACGATTGCCATTACGGCCAGCGATGATGCCTTAAACGCAGGCAATGACATCACCATCAGTGGCGGACAGATTTACCTGGAAGCCAGCGGGGATGCCATAGATTCCAACGGCACAATAAACATCCAGGGTGGCGTTACCGTTGCCGTCGGTGGCGACAGCCCCGAAGGTGGCCTTGATTGTGGTGCATGTGAAATCGCCTTTGATGGCGGCCTTTTGATCACGACGGGCGGCACGCACAGCACACCGTCTAGCAGTTCATTGCAGCATGTCGTCGTCCTGCCCGCAAATACGGCCGATTCCTTCATCCACATCATGCGCGACGATGGCGCAGACACATTAACCTTCAAAGTCGCGCAGACTTATGAAAGCATGATCTTCACCTCGCCCGATTTGCTAGGGAGCCGGACTTATGTTGCTTATACAGGCGGGAGTATCTCTGGGGGAACTGAGTTTCATGGACTGTACACAGATGCCACTTACACGGGTGGACATGTATGGGCCATCTTTACCACCGATAACATCGTAACCTATGCCGGGATTTTTGAGGCATACCTGCCGGTGATGATGGGCGGCACGGGCAGCAACATCACACCAACCGTGACGCCCAC
>JACKBV010000078.1 GCA_020634315.1 Ardenticatenaceae bacterium
GTCTCCTCGTATAAAGCCTCCCGGAGGTTCATCTCACTGATAACCTCCGGGAGGTTCCGGAGATAGCTTCTGTTACGTACCGAGCCTCCCGGAGGTTCGGTGCTATTTGTGGTACGCCACGTTTTCTTTTGCCAATTTGTATGCCTCAAGCGTGCGTTGGCGTGCCATTTTATGGTCAACAATAGGCCGGGGATAATCCTGACCGATGACACAACCGCTCTTTTTTTGTGCCAACGTGGACATGAGCCACGGCTCGTGAATAAATTCCCCTGGCACCTGCCGTAATTCGGGAACCCAGCGG
Source organism: Ardenticatenaceae bacterium (assembly GCA_020634315.1). Classification (GTDB taxonomy): domain Bacteria; phylum Chloroflexota; class Anaerolineae; order Promineifilales; family Promineifilaceae; genus JACSRF01. Next base: position 302 of record JACKBV010000078.1, read on the forward strand.
CGAATGTAGTCGCCATGGGGGTCGAATTTTTGGCTTTGGCTGACGGGGTTAAAAATACGGAAGTAGGGAGCGGCATCGGTGCCGGTGCCGGCCGTCCATTGCCAGCCGCCATTGTTTGCGGCCGGATCGCCATCAATTAACTGCTGCATAAACCATGTTTCGCCCCAGCGCCAATCAATGAGCAAATCTTTGACGAGGAAGGAGGCGACAATCATGCGGGCGCGGTTGTGCATCCAGCCGCTTTGTTGCAGTTGGCGCATGGCTGCGTCTACGATGGGGTAGCCAGTTTGCCCGCTGCGCCAGGCGGCGAACTCTTCGGCGTCGTTGTGCCAGGATATGGCGTCGTATTCGCGGCGGAAACTGCCACGCATGACGTGGGGGAAATGGTACAAAATGGTAACGTAGAACTCGCGCCAGATTAGTTCGTTGAGCCAGGTGTCGGGACCTTTGCCGTCAGCGTCGGTTGTCGCGGTTATGGCCTGGCGGTAGGCGGTGAGGGCGGCAACGACGGCCTGCCGTGCCGATAACATGCCAAAGCGCAGGTAAGGCGACAGGGCGGATGTGCCATCAAGCGCGACAAAATCGCGGTCTTGTTTGTATGCGCCAATGCGTGTGGCTGTGAATTGGTCGAGCCGCTGTTGTGCGGCCGTTTCCCCAGCTTGAAAAGGAATTGCGGTTGTCAGAAACGGCCGTTCCGGAATCGGCAGACTCGTCACATTCGCCGGAGTGGGAATGTGTGCCGGGGCGGGGAGCAAATCGGCCGGGGAGGGCAACGGCCGTTGCCGCCAGGCCTTGCTAAATGGCGTAAACACCGTGTACGGCTGTCCATCCTGTTTCAGCACTTCGGTCGGGTGCTGCACAACAACGCCGGGCAGTAGATGAAGCTGGAAGTGATTGGAAACGGCCGTGTCGCGCTGCCGCGCGTAGGGCGAAAAATCTTCAGCCGCAAAAATAGCGCCAATCTCTATCTCTTGCTGTAATTGTGTGAAAACGGCCGTTGCTTCCCCTTGCCGCATCACCAGATAGCTGCCCCGCTGCCGCAAATCTGCGTCCAATTGGCGCAGCCCTGCCCACAAAAACGCCAACCGCTTTTCGCCAACGTAAGCAGAAGCCAGCAGCGCCGGGTCGAGGATGAAAAGCGGCAACACCTGGGGCGCGGCCGCCAATGCTGCTGTCAGCGCCGTGTTGTCTGTCAGCCTTAAATCGCGACGAATCCACCAAACGGCCGTTTTCGTCATGATGTTGCCCGCACCCCTTCCAGCCAGCCAAGAACAGGGCGTCCTTCCGGGCCTAAATGAGCTTTTGCTGCCTGATAATACGCTTCCAGGTAATGATGCAGCACAACGGGCGGCATACTGTAATTTAGCAGCAGCTTCTCCGTCCAATGGATTTCCGTGCCCAGAAGGGTCATATCCCCTAACTGCAATGCCGCGATAATGTCGCGCGACAGATACAAATTCGCATTGGTGATGTGTTCATAAACCGCATTTTGTTCGCGTAGGATCTGCCACACATGGTTTTCAATGGCTGCTTGCTGCTGGCGGTAATGTTGCAGAGCCTGCCGATAAGCTGGCGAAACCGCTTCCGTATGGGGCACAGTCGGTTTGTGCGTCAATATATTGGAAACGCCGCGCACGGTATCTTCCAGTCGTTCACCCAAAAAATAGCCAGGGATACGCTTGCGAATTTGTGGTGTGTAATTAAAAATGTGCCCGCCAAAGGCCATTGCTACCTGCTGCTTGTGTAAAAATTCGGCTACCTGTTTCAGATTCGCCGCCGAATGGAGCTGCTGTGCCGTCATAATGACCAGATCGGGATGTACCGCTTGCAGCATCACTTCCAGCCGTGCCAGGGGGACATTTGCGCCCAGGTAAATCACTTCCCAGCCGTTGTAGCGCAGCATTAGCGTGAGCAGCAGTGGCGCAAACACATGATCCTCTTGTGCCGGGCAGGCAACGATCATGCGTCCTGAGCGGGTGGGTTGGGGCGCTGCCGCAACGAGTGCATTGAGGCGGCGCATCGCCAGCGCCGAGGCAAAATGCTCTTGTTGCACTGTGATTTCATTGCTGTACCACCATTCTCCCATCTGCGCCAACCCTTTTTGCAGCACTTCCAGGCAAACCATGACAGGTGGATAGAGGGCAAAAGCCTGGGTCAGAATTTGTTCGGCGGCCGTTTCATTAAAGTCAATGCATGCTTCTAGCCAGGCATGGCGAATGTCGGCCACCGTTGATCCTGGCGATATCGTCGCTGTGGACGCGGTTGGGGTGTTGCTCTGATATTCGACTAGCGGATTTTTGCCTGTTTCAATTAGGTTTTCCCATAATTCAACAGAATGGCTGATGCTCAGCCCTTCTTCTTGCCGTGCCACCAGCCACTTAATCGTCTCTATATCGTGTTGCGAGTAGAGACGATGCCTGCCTGTGGTGCGCTGCGGGCAGGGCAGCCCGTAGCGGCGTTCCCAGGCACGCAGTGTATCGGGTTTCACCCCGGTTTCCTGAACGACAACTTTTAGATTGTAAGTTGGTGTCATATCAAGAGACATGCTCACTATTCCTTGCAAGTTAACGACCAATCCTGTTCATGTTTTGTATGGTTCATATGGTTGCAATCAGGGTTTGGACGCTCATGTTACCATTTGATTATGACGAAATTCTAGCATGGGCGAAGCGGTTTGTCAATGTTTTGTACATGAATACCTTGACAAACTCATTGCAACTATGCTATTCTAGCCTTGTTGTTGTCCAATTTGCAGAAAAACAGGACAGGAGAATGAGTTATGCAAATCCAAACGAGGACATGGGAAGGGGCATTGATGGCGTTGGCAAATGAGGGATGGCGGATGGCGGGAACGGCCGTTGTCGTGAATCCCGAAGCTGACCAAACCTTGCTTGATACAGCTTATACATATTGCAATGACATCACGGCCGAACACAGCCGCTCTTTTCATCTTGCTTCATCATTGCTGCCGTCGGATAAGCGGCAGGCGGTGCGTGCTTTGTATGCGTTTTGTCGCATTACCGATGACATCGTTGATTGTCCAGAAACGGAGAGCATCCAGGAAACCTTGCAAGTGTGGCACCAACATGCATTCTCCTATCATCCACCGGCAACCGATTTAGCGGCCGTGGCCTGGGCCGATGCGCGTATTCGTTACCACATCCCTGTGCGCTATGCGGAGCAGCTCATTGAAGGCGTTTCGCGTGACTTGCAGCAGACGCGCTACGAGACATTTGATGATCTGGCAACCTATTGTTATGGCGTTGCTTCAACTGTGGGCTTGATGAGTATGCACATCATCGGCTTTGCCGGTGCGGATGCCGTTTCGTATGCTGTCAAATTGGGGCTGGCGTTGCAGCTCACCAATATTTTGCGAGACATTGGCGAAGATTGGCAGCGTGGCCGCCTCTATCTGCCGTTAGAGGAATTGGCTATGTTTAATTTGAGCGAAGCGGATGTTGCGGCTGGTGTGGTCGATGACCGCTGGCGTCGTTTCATGCGTTTCCAGATTGCGCGTAACCGTCAGCTTTACGCAGAAGCGTGGCCGGGCATACAGATGTTGAACAAAGACGGCCGTTTCGCCATTGCCGCCGCTGCTGGACTGTATCGCGCCATTTTGGAAGATATTGAAAATCATGATTACGACGTTTTCAATCGCCGCGCACACATTGGAACCTGGGGCAAATTGAAGCGTCTCCCTACTTTGTGGGCGAAAAGCCGCCCGTGACTGGATTTTTAGGGAGA
>JACKBV010000079.1 GCA_020634315.1 Ardenticatenaceae bacterium
GGCCATCTTGATGCCTTTATTGATTTATCGGCACAACAAACCGCCCTGCCCGGTCATGAGGCGACTCTCGAAAATTAGGGCAAAGCTTCGGCAGAACGGCCGTTTACACATCTCGATTTTGACAAAAGGAGCAAGACAAATGACAGCATTAACTGCACAACTGAACGAAAAACAAACAGTGGTTGAAGGATTATTAACGCAAGCAAAAGGCGTCGCCCGCGAACAGTGGGGCAATCTCTCCAATGACAAATTGGCCCAATTGGGCGGCAAAAAGGATCAGATCGTGGGCAAGTTCCAGGCAAATTACGGGGACAAATGGGTCGTGCGTCACAGCAAGCCGGTTTTGATCGGTACGGCCGTTACCATTATCGCCTCAATGCTGATGGTTATCTTCGCCCGTGACAAAAGCCAGCAATAAACCCATCTTCCTAAAATGCGTAGAGGCTTTGACCAACGTCTTTGTGACAACGGTCAAAGCCTCCACTGCTTCATGAAGAGTAGAAATTAGGACAAAAATTATGCGGCCGCGTCTCCCAAACGATGTTCCAAATGCGCCCAATACCAATCGAGCACCGTGCGCGTCACCCCTTTACGCGCACCAAACATCAGTTTGCCCCCCACGGCATCAATCGGGTAGCCGTCCACAATAACGGCCGTTCCCCCCGCCCCATCCTCTTTCACCTGCACATGAAAACGGGTGCGATCTCCCAACACCTTGCCATGAATCTTTTTGTCAAACTGCGCTTCCAACGTGCCGTCGCTGGCACTCTCGCGCAACACTTTCCCTTGTAATCCGGCAACAGCCCCTTGCGCCGCCGCAAAGACCACAGCGGCGGCCTGCGAATAATGCTTTTCCTCATTAATGTTATAAGACATGTCGCTTCCTTTTTTGTAGACCGCACCGCATTTACGGCTGCGGGATGGCGCTCAACGGTTCACGGCTGACGTTCACCTGAGCCGCCAACGATTCCACTAATTCACGGTCGCCAACGGCCGTTCCACTCATACTTGCCGTCGCCGCACCGCAGGCAATACCCCAACGCAGCGCTTGCGGCAAAGGCAAGCCCTGGCTCAAGCCCCACACCAGCCCGCCAACCATCGAATCGCCCGCGCCGATGGGGTTTTTCTCTTCAATTTGCGGGCTGGCCGCCAGCCACACGCTTTCGGCGTCGGCCAGCAACGCGCCCTTCTTGCCCAACGAGACAATGACGTTGTCCACGCCGCTGCGCTGCATCGCTTGCGCGGCCGCAGCGATTTCGGCCATATTGCCAACAGGCAGCCCGGTCAATTTGTGGATTTCCACGTCATTGGGCTTGGCGAGAAACGGCCGTGCCGCACATCCATCGCGCAGCGCATCTCCGCTGCTATCCAAAATAACCCACGCCCCCGCTGCCTGAATATCACCGATAAGCTGCATGTAAATGGACGCAGGCACACCGGGCGGCAAGCTGCCCGCCAACACCCACCAATCGCCCGCCTTTGCCAACTGCCGCACCTTTCGCACCAAGGCAATCTCCTCCGCCGGAGAAATGGTCGGCCCTGGTTCATTCGCTTTCACGTAATGGTCGTGCGCTTCGGTGACAATGCTGACATTGGTGCGCGTCTCGCCCGCCACCCACACAAAATCGGTGCCAATTCCCAGCGACTCCAGGCCATCGCGCAGCAGCTCGCCACTGCGCCCCCCGGCAAAGCCGAGAGCCACGCTGTCGCTGCCCAAGGCACGCAGCATCCGCGACACATTAAAGCCTTTGCCGCCATAATCGACGCGCCAGGCGGAAGCACGCAGCACGCTGTCAAATTCAATGGTCGGAACGGTCAGTTCGCGGTCAACTGCCGGATTCAAAGTCACGGTGTAGATCATGGTCAACCTCAATCTCTCGTTTTTTGTTGTGTGTACCCGTACCAAAGGCCAGAAATAGCGCCCATCAACGTAGCAAAGAAGGCAGAAGCGACTTTCCCACCCCAGGCATAGGCCAGATGTCGTCCCTCCAGCATAGCCATGAAGAAGGCGTATTGCGCCCAATAGGCAAAGAATTGGCGCAGCAACCCGCTTGCTTTGTCACCATTCCGCCTGGCCTGTACGGCGCGAATGACGACTGTCACCATCGCCGCCAGCAGGCTGAGTTCGATCACCAACGCCAGGCTTGGCTCGCGCAGCGGGCGGAAGAAGAGGCCGAAATACAGCCCTAACGCCGCACCAATCCACGCATACCGCTGCCAGGAAACGGCCGTTCCCATCCCCGGTTTGAATTTAACTTTCATCTTCTGCCCTTTATGACTCAAGCGCCTTCCCACAACAACTCAATCAACGTCGCCTCGGCCTCATCCGTCCACACATTGCCCGGCCCAAGCTTTGCGCCAACCGGCGCCAGCTTCTCTGGCAGTTCATCCAGCCCCAGCAGCGGCAAATTGTGAATTTGCGGGAAGATCACAATTTTGCCCGGATACTTCCCTGCCATCACCGCCGCCATCGCTTCCTGTGCTGTCTCCATGCCACCAATGGCCGCCACCGACCGCTCTGGCGACAACGACCCATCAAGCGCCCGCGCCATCACCGCCGCCTGATCTGCAATAGTCAGGCCAGACGTGCCCGTGTACTGCGCATTGTCCAGGTAAACGGCGCTGAGGTTGAGCGGAGCCATTGTGCCATTGGGCACACCGGCAAACAGCACCAACATGCCGTCATCTTTCATCAACGTAGCCGCTTCAGCCATCAACGAAGCAACCGGCACACAAACCACGACATCATCCGCGCCGAGTTGATCGGTGGCCCGCATCACAAAATCATACAGGCTCTCGTCTGCTCCATTGGGATTGAAAACCAGCAGTTCACGGCCGTTTTCCTTAGCCAACGGTCCAAACTGCCGGTCAATGGCAGCCAGCCGCTCGTCGTTGATCTCCGTGGCAATGATCAATTTTGGCCCGTCGGGCAATTCAATCGCTCGCTGTACGTGCATTTGCCCCATCGGCCCACCCGCGCCCACAAAAACGGCCGCGCCATTTGGGCGTAGTTCGCAGCGGTTACGCGCCTCGCCATACGAAGCGGCAATATCCGGCCCCTGATTGCCGACAAAGGCGATGTAGTCGTAGTGCAGCCGCCCCACATCGGCGTCAGCCGCGCCATCCAGTGGCGTTTGCCCAACCAGGTTGAGGGTACCGCGCCGGGCAATACAGCGAGCAATGGCGGAAACGGCCGTTGCCGACTGTGGAGCCAGCGCTACCGTATCATCAAACCCGACACCGCCCGTCAATTCCTCTTTGAGCGCGGCATAATCAGACACTTGCAGGCCATCGCGCTCCAGGATCGTGGCTTGCGTTTGCGCCACCAACGCCTTCACCGACGGCGGCACATCCGTCAACACAATCGTCGCCGGCGCGTCCAGCCCGGCAGAAAAAGTGTATTCCCGCGTGTCGCCCGGCTGCCCCACAATCCACATGATGCCGCCCGCCTTCGGTTCCAGGCGGCGGCGCTGCGTGTAAGAAGCAACCACACAGCCCCATGGCTCCAGCAGCGATGATTCGGCATACCCCATCTCCCCTTCCAGCGGCAGCAGGCACGCGCCCGCGTCCGTTTCCAACACTTCTGGCCCAATGAGATGGTACTGAATCAAACCACCGGGCACGGTGTAGCCATAGGCGGTACTTTTGCCATTTTGGTAAATGTCTGGCTGCACAGCCAACCGCTGCCCATGATGATATTGGTCACGCAGCTCTTTGCCGACTTCAATGACGGTCAGCGTCACTTCATGCCCCAGGCGTGTTGGCTCTTGTGTCAGGTCACGGTTGTACAGCTTGGGATGACTGCCTCCCTGCTTGATGATTTTCACATCGGAGAAGCACATCCCCACGCTGTCAATACGCACCAGCA
>JACKBV010000008.1 GCA_020634315.1 Ardenticatenaceae bacterium
GTCGGTGGTCGGTCAGGCTTTTTCGGCCATTTCGACGGCAACGGCTAATGCTTTTGCTTTGTTGACTGTTTCTTGATATTCGCTGGTTGGGTCGGAGTCGGCAACGATGCCTGCGCCAGCCTGGATGCTGATGGTACGGCCGTTCATGGTCAAGGTGCGAATGGCAATACACGTATCCATCGAGCCATCAAAGCTGACATAGCCAACCGCCCCGGCATAAGGGCCGCGCGGCTCTGGTTCCAGGTCATTGATGATTTGCATGGCGCGAATTTTTGGTGCGCCGGTGACTGTTCCCGCCGGAAACGTGTGGCGCAGCAAGTCGAAAGCGTCGTATTCGGGGCGTAACTGCCCCTCGACGTGGCTGACAATGTGCATGACATGGGAATAGCGCTCGATGACCATCAACTCAGGAACATGAACGCTGCCATAATTACAAACGCGCCCCAGGTCGTTGCGCCCTAAATCAACGAGCATGACGTGTTCGGCACGCTCTTTGGGGTCGGCGAGCAGGTCGGCTTCGTGCGCCTGATCTTGGGATGGGGTTTTGCCACGCGGGCGCGTGCCAGCGATGGGACGCACGGAAGCGATGCCGTCTTCCAGGCGTACATGCATCTCCGGTGATGCGCCGATCAGGTAAAAATCGTCGCCACCGGCCAGCCCGTCGAAGTCAAAGAAGAACATGTACGGGGAGGGGTTGAGGCGACGTAAGGCGCGGTAGATGTCAAACGGCCGTGCCGAGGTTTCACGCGAGAAGCGCTGTGAGGGCACGATTTGAAAGGTGTTGCCAGCCGCGATGTGTTCTTTGGCACGGAGAACGGCCGTTTCGTAAGCCTCTTGGGTAAAGTTAGAACGCAGCGTCGGGTCAGGCGGCGGCTGTACGGCGCTGTCCTGCACAGGAATAGGCGCTTGTAACTTGGCAACCAGGGCATCCAACCGTTCATTTGCGGCGGCGAGCGCCGCTTCCTCATCGCCGTTGATGTAGGCATTGGTGATGAGCAGCAGTTTGCCAAAGGCATGGTCGAAGGCGACAAGTGTGTCGGCAAAGAGGAGGATGGCGTCGGGCTGGTCAGGTTTGGGGGTGAGGGGAACGGCCGTTTCAAAGTAGCGCATCATCTCATACCCCAAATAACCAACCAGGCCACCGGCAAAACGAGGCAGGCCATGCGTGGCTGCCAGGCGATATTGCGCCATTTCCTCACGCAAGAAAGCAAGCGGGTCTGCCGTAAACGGGTTGGCCGCATCGCACGGTTGCAGCGAGACATCACGCGCATGTTTACCGGCAAACTTGCACACCTGCCACGCATCTTGCTGCAACACATAGGCGCGGCTGGGCTGCACGCCAATAAAGCTGTAGCGGGCAACCTGTTCACCACCGGTAATGCTCTCCAACAAAAAGGATGGGCCTTCACCGGCCAGCTTGAGATAAACGGAAACGGGGGTTTCCAGGTCGGCGGGCAGTTCGCGCACAAGGGGAATGAGATTGGGAACGGCCGTTGCCTCTGATGCAGTAACTTCTTTGAGCATAATTACCTCTCCTATTGCTTGGGGACTGGAAATCGCCCAGTCTCCCATCTTTGCCTAACAACAAAAAAACCTTCTCCTGTCCGTCTAGGGACGAGAGAAGGTTCCCGTGGTGCCACCCTGCTTAGGCTAGCCCTAAAAACAAAAAATCCCCGTGAGCGCAACGGGGATGTGTCAGCCAGCCTCACTTTTTCAGTTCATGCCCATCGTGGTCGGGCGTAAACCTATGCCGGGTAACGGTGGCAATTCCGGCCAGGGCTACTGCGGCAATTTGCCAGTTCGCCCAAGCGACTCTGAGGTCCATTCAACGCCAGCGTGTGTGCGAAGATCTCACCAATCCTTCGCTCTCTGGGACGTCGTTTTGACGTTTACTCGTCCTCTTCACAGTCTTTTGCTTGTAAATGATTGCGTCACTTTATACTGGATGCGGCGCAGTTTGTCAACCACGAATTTGCACGCCGACCGCCAAAATTTACACGCTGGATTATTTAAGGCGGGGATTTTATAATGTGAGCAGTGGATACACTGTGAGCCGTGAATCGTGACCCGTAAGCCATCAGCCATAACAATGGCCTACGGATCATCGGTTACTGATTATGGAGGCAAAAAATGACCTTGTTTGCCCGTCGCAGACTAAGCATCTTATTCATCGTCTTAACTGCTGCTTTTCTTTTTCTGGCGATCCCGTATGGATTTGCTCTGGAGCAAGCCACGCCAACGCCAGCCATGCCGCAAGCAACAATCACCGTCAACAGCACCCTGGATGTGGTCGCGGATGATGGGGTTTGTACGCTGCGCGAAGCGATCACTGCCGCCAATACAGACACGGCGTCTGGGGCGCTCGCCGGAGAGTGCGCGGCGGGAAATGGAGCCGATGTCATTATGTTAGACCCTGGCACCTATACGCTGGCTTTGCCCGGCGCAGGCGAGGATGCCAATGCCAGCGGCGATTTAGACATTGACAGCGGGATAACGCTGCAAGGGGTGGCGGGGGCTGTCACAACGATTGACGGCGCAGCCCTGGATCGTGTTTTGCATGTGCTGCCCGACGCGGAACTGCACCTGGAAAACCTGGTTATCCAGGGCGGTCTGGCCGCCGATGAGAATGGCGGCGGCATTTATCATGCGGGTGATTTATTGTCGATCAACAACAGCGTCGTTGTCTCGAATACGGCCGCGGGCGGTTTTCCCAATGGGCGCGGCGGCGGTATTTGGAGCAGTGGCCTGATCACATTGACGTTTACGGCCGTTACCGACAACAATGCCGCGCGTGATGGCGGGGGCCTCTACAACACAGGCTCGATGTGGCTCGTCGCTACAAACTTAATCGAGAACACGGCCGATTTGAATGGGGGCGGTGCCTACAACAGTGCGGGCGATTTGCACCTCGTCAACGCCACCGTGAGCGGCAACGAGACCCTGTTTAGCGGTGGGGGCATCAACAATCGCGGCTCCTTGTCCCTGCACAACAGCAACATCAGTGGCAACACGGCCGATTTGAGCGGCGGTGGCCTGTATAACAGCACGGGCGGCGATGTCTATGTGCAAGACACAAGATTTAGCCTCAACGATTCAGCCGAGGGTGGCGCTGTTTACACGCGCGACGGCTCGTTGACATTGTTGGGGAGTACGCTGACAGAGAATACGGCCGTTTCCGGGGCCAGCCTCTACACGCGCGACACACCAACAACAATTGCCAACAGCACCTTCAGCGGCAATGAAGCCAGCGAAAATGGCGGCGCACTGGTCAACGAGGCGGTCAACGGCATGGCCGATGTCACTCTGACGCATGTCAGTCTGGTAGACAACATGGCCGTGACCGCAGGTAGTAGTTTGGCGACGGTGGGAGAAACGGCCGTTATCACCCTCAGCAACAGCCTGCTGACAACGCCATCGGCAGCCGCCGCACATTGCACCGGCGCGGGCACCATCACCTCCGCTGGCTACAATCTGGTTAGCGACACATCGTGCGCTTTAACAGCCACCGGCGATCAAGTCGTGACAATCCCCCTCGTTGCCGAATTAGCCGACAATGGCGGCCCCACCCTGACACATGCGCTGCTGTCCGACACGCCAGCCATCGATCACATCCCGGAAGGCGTGAACGGCTGTGGCACAATCTGGACGACAGACCAGCGCGGCGTCGCCCGCCCGCAAAGATCAGGTTGCGACGTGGGTGCCTACGAAAAAGACATTACAGTTTATGCCATTTATCTGCCGTTGATCCGCAGCACGCCGGAAGATGTGCTCATTGCCCCCGACCTCATTGTCGAGGAAATCACCGTCACCAGCGACAACGTGCAAATTGTCATCGCCAATCAAGGCACGGGCGCAGTCATGGATAGCTTCTGGATCGACCTCTACATCAACCCCAACCCAGCGCCGACAGAAGTCAACCAAACCTGGGATCAATTGTGTGTAGAAGGTCTGGTATGGGGGGTGGCAGACCCGGCTGCCTTGACACCGGGTGGTACACTTACGTTAACTTTAGACGATGCTAATTTTGCCGCAGAATTAAGTGATTTTTCCGGCACATTTACCACCGGTATGGAAGTTTATGTCCAGGTCGATTCCGCCAATCAGGCACGCGAAAGCGGCGGCGTTCTTGAAACGCACGAAATCCTGGATCAGCCGTATAATAATATTGCGCATGTAACGGTAGCCTTGCCGTAATTGTCTGCGTAAAAGTGGAGAATAAATCATGAAGAGAGAATATCGTGAATTGTGGGTCATCTTGGGTTTACTGGCACTCGTTTTGCCGGTTTTGTTCTTTTCCTCGCTGACGTTTGCCTCGTTTAATGGCAATCTGCCGGATCGGCCACCGACGGCAACGCCGGTTGCTTCCCCCGTACCCGGTGAGGAGCCAACGGCCACACCAATTCCTCAAGTGGTGCAAGAAAATGTCCATGTTGCTGGCGGTTTTATTCATCTGCAAGTGGATGGTGGAAAAACCAACATGTGGACAGAAGTGCAGTGGCTGGCCGGTGATGGCAACTGGTACACCGTAGACGGTTGGCGTGGTAATGTCCTCCCCGATAACAGTGTGGTCTGGTATGTTGGCACCGATCAGATTGGGGCAACGGCCTGGTTCCGCTGGAATCTTTTTGACTACGAAGGTGGACAATTGCTTGCTACCAGCGATGCATTCAAACTGCCCGGCGCAACGATGCAAACCATCACGGTGCCCCTGGCTGTGCGATAAAAGCTATGGGATGCTTCGTTCTCTGCTTAGCATGACATGTCCATGTCCCGACAGCTGATACGCAATAGATGGACATTGTTTTTACGACCGAGCGCTTAATTGTACGCAAAGCCACTGACGCAGATGTGGATTTGTTGTACCAACTTTGGACGGATCCGCGCGTGATGGTGCATGTGGGTTTCCCACAAGGCTTATCCATCACGCGCCCACAAATCGCGGCCAGTATTCAGCAGCAGCCAGAATCAGAATTTGATTGTTATTTGATTGTCGTGCAAAAGGATGGGGAAACGGCCGTTGGCGAATGCAAACTAGGCGCACCCAACCCAGACGGCATTTCCGAGACAGACATCAAACTCCTGCCCCAATTTTGGCGGCAAGGGTACGGTGTCGAAATCAAACGGGCACTCGTCAACTACCTCTTTACCCACACCGACTGCCGCGCGGTGCAAGCCACGCCCAACGTCAACAACATCGCCTCCATCAAAATGCAAGAAGCCGTTGGCGGCGTGCGCGTCGGCGAAAGCGTGTTTGAATTCCCCGCAGCGCTGCGCGACAGCACCACACCTGTTCACCACTACGTCTATCACGTTTATCGGCAGCTTGCTGCAACACAACCTCCGGAAGGTTCGGAACCTCCCGGAGGTTCTTACTAACACCTCCGGAGGCGCGATGAACTTCCGCAAACTGGTCATCAAACATTTTGTGAAAGAGCTAAAGCAAGCGTACCTGGAAACATACAGCATTTTAGAGCCAAACATCGGCAACATGCTGGAATGGCTGGGGCTGCTGGCGCTGGAAAACATCGCCAACTCCGATGCGCTTTACCACGACATTGACCACACAATTATGGTCAGCCTCGTCGGGCAGGCCATCCTCAAGGGGAAACATCTGAGTGATGGCGGGGTCACGCCACAAGATTGGCTGCACTACATGATGGCGCTGCTCTTTCACGACATCGGCTACGTGCGTGGCATTTGCCGCGCAGACGAGGAGGGCATATATGCCACCGGCATCGACGGACAAACGGTGGCAATCCCTCCCGGCGGCACCGACGCCTGCCTTTCTGCCTATCATGTTGATCGCAGCAAATTGTTTGTACACGAACGGTTTGGTGGCAAGGCGTTCCTCAACAATGTGAACGTCGATGTGATTACCGCTTACATCGAAATGACGCGCTATCCGGTGCCGCCGACACCGGAGTATCAAGATACCAAAGGGTATCGCGGGCTGGTACGCGCGGCCGATTTTGTCGGGCAGCTTGGCGATCCCAACTATTTACGCAAGATTCCCGGCCTTTTTTACGAATTTGAGGAAACAGGGGCCAACAAGAAGTTGGGCTACAAAAACCCAGGTGATATGCGTGCCGATTATGCGCGGTTTTACTGGAACGATGTACGGCCGTTTATCCAAGACGCCCTCTACTACCTGCGCATCACCCAAGAAGGCAAACAATGGGTCGCCAACCTCCACTCCCACGTCTTCGACATCGAGCACCAGGGGAGTCGGTAAGCGGTAAACGGTAAGCGGTAATCGGTAAGCGGTAAACGGTAAACGGTAAGCGGTAAAACCGACCACCGATTACCGACCACCGGCCACCGATTACCGGCCACCGCTTACCGGCCCGCCAGCCACCGCCGCATCAGCGGCACATAAAACCCCCACGTCACCGTGCCCGCTTCATCTTCCCGTTTATCCAAAATGTCATGGCGCTCCGCCCAACGTAAATGCGTGCGCAGCTCCTGCGCGGGCATGCCGCTGACCTGCACAAGGTCAGCCAACGTCCAGGGCGTTTCCCGCTGCGCCAGCGTGCGCAGCAGCACTTGCTGCGCCACGTCGCTTGCCTGCGCCCAGACCCCATCAAAATAAACCATACCCCGCTGGAAAAAGTCGGCGTTTAGCGCCGCCTCCACATCAGCCAGAGTCAGGCGCACGGGACGCTGCCGCCCCAGGTCAAACAGGTCATGGTTGAGATTGTCCAAGGCGTCACGGCACACCTGCTGCACCAGATACGGCTGTCCGCCCGTCTCGGCAATGATGCGCTCCACCGCGTCATGGTCATAATTGAGGGTAAAGTCTGGCGCGGGATTGGTGATCAGCCGCCAGGCGTCGTCGTGTGTCAGATAAGAGACACGGATGTTGGCGTAAGAGCCATAAAAAGGCTGCTGGTAATCCCGGCTCATTTCGTCCAACGTGTGCAGCCCGCCAAAGACAAGTGTCAGCCATGGCTCCTGGCTTTTGGTGCGCAGGAATTGGTAAATTTCCACGCCGATTTTGCCCGCCGCCACCGCTTGCTCCAACGCTTCAAATTCATCCAAAGCCAAAATCAGCGTGCGGCCAGCGAGCAAAGCGGCAATGCGCCCCGTGAGGCGGTTGAACTGGAACTGCGCCTGCGCCGCATTGGCGTACTGCGCCGGGTCTGGTTCTGGCAAATCGGCTGCGTCGTGCGGCGCACCGTGCAGCGTACTGTGCAGTCCCAGATACAACTTGTCGGCGAGCGCCAGCAGCAGGTCGCCGCTAGAGGCGACAAAGCTCGTCTCCCCGGCCAGGTCGGCGTAGACGACGAGGCTGCCGGGCGGCGCAGCCTGCTCCAGATTGCGCAAGATGGAGCTTTTGCCCATGCGCCGGTGGCCGTAGAGGATGATCGAGTCGGGGTTGGCCTTTGCCGACCACACTTCGGTGATGCGGTTGAAGATGTCCGTGCGCCCTGCCAGCAGCGGCGGGTAAACAGGATCGCCGACAATGTAGGGATTGGCGATGGGTGCGGACGGCCGTTCCCAAATGGCGCGCGCGTGTCTGCGTCACCTGCACGGCACGCTGCTCGGCGCGGTTCATGCCGCGCAGCGCCTGCTGCCCCAAGGCTCCCTGCGCCTGCGCCACCATGTCCTGCCACAAACCCACAATGCGTATGAACAAGACGCGCTCTGGCGGCTGTACCTGATCGCGCACGTAGCTTTCCAGCTCCGCCAGCCGCCCGGCAGCCAGGTTGAGGGCGGTTGTTTGCCGTGACAGGCTGGTCGCTTCCTGGAAGAGGGCGACCTGGGCGCTGATGTCGCCCAAGGCGTGCAGCGCCTGCACAACGGCGGGGCGAATGAGGGGTGTCTCTAAATTGTCCAGGGCGGCCAGTTCTTCCGGCATGGCAGCCAGGTCGCCGATGGCGGTGCAGCCAAGATAAGTGCGGATGAGATCAAAGGTGTGGACAATTTCTGCGCCGCCAGGAAGGGGCAGCAGTTCCTGATAACGGTCACGCGCCAGCAGTTCTTCATGGATAGGGGATAACGCGCTTGTTTGCAGGTCGGTTTGTGCTTCGTACAAATCGTGCAGCAGCAGGCTGAAATGAGAAAGCGGTGTGGGCTGCATATAACGCTGCCGTTTCGTTAAGCGCCACCACCGCGCTCGCTGTTTTCGCCACTGTCACTGGTAGCTTTTACGTAAACTGCTGCCCAATTTCACCAAGCAAGACCGTGCGAGCAGTAAGCCAGCGGCGAAATTGTACGGATGCTGCTGGTGGAGAAATATAGGCTGCCAGATCAGGATAGGCTGCCAGATGATACAGGGCCGCTATTGGGGCCGAATGCGCATGTAACCAGCTGGATAAAGCTCGTTGGACAGCAGCACGCTGAAAAGGATTGGCCGCGATGTGCGCAGCCCAGCGGAGACCCTCATCACGGTTTGTTTCCAGGGAATGGCGCAGGAGAGACGCCGTTGCGGGCAAAGGCCAGACAGCCAGTTCATCCCACAGCACAGGATGCGCATGCCAGGGCGCGGCATGCTGCCGGGCACGGTGCCCGATCAGCCGGGCCAACGGCCATTCAAACAAATAAAAAGGAAGCGCGATCCCCCACGCCACCCGCCACGCCGCCACGCCCCACGCCAAACACGCCACGCCACCCACGCCACGCCAACCCCACGCCAACCGCCACGCCACGCCACCCGCCACGCCAACCGCCACGCCAAACGCCACCCAAACCCAGCGCCACGCCGCCACCGCCACGCCCACGCCACCGCCACGCCATACAGCCGCCACGCCAACCGCCACGCCCGCCCACGCCACGCCGCCACGCCAACCGCCACGCCAAACGCCACGCCAACCGCCACGCCAACCGCCACGCCAAACGCCACGCCAACCGCCACGCCAACCGCCACGCCAACCGCCACGCCAACCGCCACGCCAACCGCCACGCCAACCCACTCTACCGGCGTGCCTTGCAGCCAGGAAGCCAGCCAGGCTATCATGACTGCCAGAGCCGCCGTGGCGATGGGCATCATCAAAATCAAATTGCGGTAGGCGGGATGGCGCAGGCTGCGCCGCAAAAAAATCGCCACCCTGCAGCACGGTACAAATCAGGGTCAGCCTGCCACAAATAATGCTTCAAACGGCTCGGCTGAAAGAAAACCCACAGCAGCAGCAGCCCGTAGTGGCGCGGGTTCCACAACTGCAAAACAGCCGGCAGCGGTGGCCCATAGTAAGTCGGGAAAGGGTGTGCTTGTTTATCCATCGTACTCATCCCAATTCATCATCCAATATATCTTCCAATCTGTTGTGCTGACATGTTGTGCCAATATGTTGTGCCAATATGTTGTGCCGATATGTTGTGCTGAACGAAGTCCTCGCAGTGAAGCACCCCACAAACCACCCCCCATCGCCACGTTGTGCCAATATGTTGTGCCAATATGTTGTGCTGAACGAAGTCCCCGCAGTGAAGCACCCCACGAACCTTCCCCAACAAACCCACTACTCACCCCCTCTTCGCCACAAACAACTGCCTCGCCAACCGCTGCAACCGCGCCGGATGCCCACCACTTTGCGCCAACAACTCCTCAACCTCCGCCTCACTGAAACCCGCCCCCCGCTGCTGCAAAAAACGACGCGCCTCCTCCACCGTAAAAGGGCCAAGCCGCTTCACACTAAAAATATTATGAAACGGAGAGACCCCGCCCGGCGTTTGCGGCGGAAACACGGCATCAAGCGACCGCTGCGTCACCAAACACATCGCAAAGTGAGGCTCCTGCGCCAGTGCCCGCAGCAAGTCATGCAGGCGTGGGTTAAAATCCGGCTCGGCAATACGCTCCACCTCATCAAAGAGGAGGATGACATCCTGCCGGTAAAGGGCACGCTTCAAATCACGCAACGTCTCACCCGCTGCGCCCAATTTCGCCAGCACCGTCTCGCAAAAATCCGCCTCATCGAGCACCCCCTGCAAATCCACATACGCCAGAGTGACATCATCGGGCAGCCACGCATTGCGCGTCAGGTAGAGGTAATAGAGCAGCGATGATTTGCCCATCTGCGCATCGCCGACAACGGAGACACTGCTGTGTTTACGCAGTTCAGCGCGAATCTCGCGCAGCAGCCGCTCCCGCCCAAAAAAGTAACGCGGGTCATTGATGCGGCCGCCAATGAAAAAGGGATCATCTGGAGGTAGAGGCAGGGGGTTATCGCTCCTATTTGGCTGCGTCATTTGCGAAAGGTGCTGGTGCACCGCGTCAAGCAATTCTGGCAGACGGTTGTGGCGCTGCATATAGCTGATCAGTTCAATCGTCTTGTCCCCTCTGTTTTGGCCGTTGAGCAGTTCATACTCCACGCCCAAATCAAAGGCGAGCTGACGTAGTTCGCTTTCGTTAAAGTGGGTGACAATCTGCTGGCGCAGGTTGGCGAGTTGGTTGTCGGTCATGATATCCCCGCATTGTGTGACGTTGGTTCCTGGTGATAGCTGTCACGGATGCTGCGCACCATGCTGGCGCACAGCAACTGCGGGAATCATACCTGGGGGGAGGGGGTTTGGCAATGGGGAAGTGTGGGGGGGAAATGTGTGAGGGTGGAACCTCCCGGAAGTTCGGAAACTTCCGGGAGGGAGGTTTTATTATGGTTTCTCATCAGCCACCGGCGATGGCGCCGATGACGTAAAACGGATCCGTCCCGGCGACCACCGTGTCGGGCAGGGGCATATCGGGCGATTCGTGGGATAAATCTTGACCACAAGCAAAGAAGCGCAGAAACGGCCGTCTTTCCTGAGTCACATGATCGCGAATCGTGCCGCGCAAAACAGGGTAACGCGTCTCCAGCGCATCCAACACGGCACGCACCGTGACCGGCGCGGACACCGCCAACGTTACCTCGCCGCTCACCCCGGCCAATGTGCGCAAGTGGTACGGAATAACGACGCGGATCATGGCAGCGTCTGCACTTCAACCGACAGCACCGCCGGCAGGTTGCTGACAATCGCCTGCCAGTTATCGCCGCCATCGGCCGAGACATACACCTGTCCGCCCGTCGTGCCAAAGTAAACACCACACGGATCCAGAGAATCAACGGCCATCGCGTCGCGCAGCACATTGACGTAGCAATCCTGCTGCGGCAAGCCCTTGGTCAGCGCTTCCCACTCATTGCCGCCGGTGCGGCTGCGGTACACGCGCAGTTTTCCTTCTGGCGGGTAATGCTCCGAATCGCTTTTGATGGGCAGCACATAGACAGTTTCCGGCTCGTGGGCATGCACATCAACCACAAAGCCAAAATCGGAGGGCAAATTGCCGCTGATCTCATACCACGACTCACCGGCATCGTCGCTGCGCATGACATCCCAATGTTTTTGCATAAAGAGCACCTGCGGGCGCGAGGGGTGCAGCGCCAGACGATGCACACAATGTCCCACTTCGGCGTTCGGGTCGGGAATATAGTCGGATCGCAACCCCTGGTTGATGGCACGCCACGTTTTGCCGCCGTCATCGGTGCGGAAAGCGCCTGCGGCGGAAATGGCGACAAAGATGCGCTGCGGATTGCTGGGATCGAGCAAAATGGTGTGTAAACACATGCCACCTGCGCCCGGCTGCCATTCCGGGCCGGTGCCATGACCGCGCAGCCCGCTCAACTCCTGCCACGTCTGCCCGCCGTCGGTTGAACGAAACAGGGCGGCATCTTCCACACCGGCATAAACGGTATCTGCATCGGTGAGCGATGGCTCAAAATGCCAGACGCGCTTGAACTCCCACGGATGGGGCGTGCCGTCGTACCATTGATGCGTGCCCGCAACGCCATCGTAGACAAACTCGTTGCCCACGGTCGCCCATGTCTTGCCGCCATCGTCGGAGCGATGGACAACTTGCCCAAACCAGCCGCTCGACTGCGAGGCATAGATGCGGTTTGGGTTCACCGGCGACCCTTTTAGATGATACATCTCCCAACCCCCAAAGTGTGGGCCGCTGACGTTCCATTGCTGCCGTTTGCCATCGGCCGTCAGGATGAATGCGCCCTTGCGTGTACCGACTAAAACACGTATTCCACTCATTTTATGCTCCTTCTAACTCTGCTTGGGATGTTGATTCGCTGTGTATTGGGATCAATAAAGAACAGGGGCATTGTAAAACATATGTTCTGCTTTGTCAAAAGGGTTTTTTGCCGGGGCGGGAGGGCGGCAGGCGATGAGCAGTGGGCGAAAATGGGGGTACAATGGGAGCATGACGATAGAAACGAATTTTCGCTTTGTAGCTGTGATGGAAGAGGGTGTGGTCGCGCTGCCGATTGCGGCAGGGGCGGCGCAGTTTGATGATTTATTGGCGGGGCTGCCGGTGGGGGTTTATTCGGCGCTGCGCACATTCGACCATAACCGCTTCCTTTACCTGGAGGCGCATTTGGCACGCACGGAGCGGTCGATGCGGCTGCTGGGATGGACGGACACGCTGGATCGGCAGCGGTTGTGTGCGGCGCTGCATGAGGTGGTAACGGCCGTTCCCTGGCCCGATTCCCGTGTGCGCTTTGACATGCTGGCACAGCCTGCGCCGGAGCAGTTAGGCGTAAACGGCCGTTTGCTCATTGCCGCCATGCCGCTGACGCCGGTTCCGGCGGCGTTCTATGAAACGGGGGTGGCGGTCGGGTTGGCGTCCGGACTGCACCGCGAGAATCCGTTGGCGAAAACGGCCGTTTTCACCCAGCAGCGGGCCGCCTTCTGGCAAGAACAGCACAGCAGCCTGTATGAATACATTCTCGTCAGTGATGATGGGCATTTGCTGGAGGGAACCAGCACCAATTTTTGGGGCGTGCGGCAGGGGGTGCTGTACACGGCCGGCGAAGGCGTGCTGGAAGGGATTACGCGCAAGATCATTTTGCAGTTGGCGGCAGAATTAGGAATTGCGGTGCGTTTGCAAGCCTTGCCGGTGGATGAAATCGACACGTTGGACGAAGCGGCGCTAAGCGGGTCGTCGCGTGCCTTTTTGCCGGTGGTGCGGATTGGCGAGCAGGTGGTGGGAAACGGCCGTCCCGGCCCTATCAGCCGCCAATTGTTAGCGGCGTATTACGCCTTCCTGGCCCGCGAAATTCGGCCAGCGGTCGTTGACAAATAGGTGGGCGAAGCCACCAGCCCACTTACCGACGCAGCGTGCCGATAAGCATAAAGGGGGCCATCAGCAGCGGGAAGACGACGAAGATGATGCCCAGACCCAGGACCAGGTAGCTGCCCCCGGTGACGCCAGGTTCTAAAACGGCCGTTTCCGGATCATTGGGATCATACGACACCGTAACCCCGTTGCCCTCCGGGTATTTGTCCACAATCTCCTGCGCGTGATTGCGGCTGCCGCCATACTGCCCAAAATTGACCATATCAGACGTATAGCGCACATCATTAACCGCATAGGTATAGGTCACATCGCCAAAGTAGGAAGTGCCGTCTTCATCTCGATCCTCGCGCACATAGGAGGAGGTAATTTGACCATCGGTGGTCGGCCATGACAGGCTGACACGCGCATTTTGCAAGATGTGCCATCCCCAATAAGAGATGCCAATGCCCACTACCACAAAAATCCCTAAAAAGATCGTTGTACCAATGCAGCCGCACCCTTTGCCTGCTACTTTCATGTTTCGCTTTCTCCCGGAAATACCTTTGCGGCAGCTTTCTTGTGAAACATGCCAAAACCGGCCGCAAGGTTGGTTTGCATCATCACATCACGGCAATGAGTGTACAATAAGATGGGGAGAGATGTAAAAGGAATGGATGGAACGATGAATTTCGATCTGGTGATTAAAAATGGGACGGTGGTAACGGCCGTTGCCACCTATCAGGCAGACATCGGCATCAATGGGGAGCAAATCGCGGCAATCGGCCAGGGCTTACACGGCCGCCGCGAACTGGACGCAGCGGATAAACTGGTCATTCCCGGCGGCATTGACCCGCACGTCCATTTGCAATACCAACTGCCAAACTTCCGCTCCGCCGATGATTTTTTCAGCGGCACACGCGCCGCCGCCCTTGGCGGCACAACAACCGTCATTGACTTTGTCGAGCCGCAAGCGGCACAAACCATGCTCGACGGACTGGCGGCACGCAACGCGGAAGCAGCCGGGCAAACGGTGATCGATTACAGCTTCCACATGACCATTGGCCCACACGAAATCGAGAAACTGGATCAAGTTGCGGCAGCATATGCGGCGGGCTGCGCCAGCTTCAAGCTGTACATGGCCTATGGCATGCGCCTCACCGATGACCAGCTTTTGCGTGCTTTGCAAGCGATTCGTGATGTGAATGGGCTGCCGGTGGTTCATGCGGAAAATTGGGATGTGATTTGTGCCCTGGTGGCACAAAATCTGGCGGCGGGGCGCACCGAACCGGGTTGGCATCCGCACAGCCGCCCCTCGCTGCTGGAAGCGGAAGCGGCAAGCCGTCTCATTGATATTGCCACTTACGTTGGCACACGCGTACACATCTTCCACATCTCTTGCGCGGAGGTTGTGGAACGGCTGGCTGATGCGCAGCGGCGTGGATTGCCGGTGACTGGGGAGACGTGCCCTCATTATTTGCTGTTGAATTGTGGCGTATTTGAACGGCCGTTACCGCAAGCCGCTCGTTACATCTGCTCGCCGCCACTGCGCAGCCACGACGACCAGCTGCACCTGTGGCGTGCCTTGGGGCAGGATGTGGTGAACATTGTCACAACTGATCACTGCCCTTTTACGCAAGCAGAAAAAGAGCAAAACCTGCACGATTACAGCCAGATTCCTGGCGGCTTGCCCGGTATTGAGGCTCGTTTGTCGTTGTTGTACAGCTATGGTGTACGCGACGGATATTTTTCATTGAACCGGTGGGTGGAAATGAGCAGCACTCGCGTGGCGCAGTTGTTTGGCTTGCGGCAAAAAGGGCACATTGCCCCCGGTTATGATGCTGACCTGGTGATTTTTGACCCGCAGAAGCGCATCGTGCTATCTACGGAAACGCTGCATGAGCAAGTTGACTGGACGCCGTATGAAGGCGTGCCCGTTACCGGCTGGCCGACCACGACCCTTTGTCGCGGTCAGGTTGTGGTGGAGGATGGGAAATTTGTAGGGGAGGCGGGATACGGCCGTTTCATATCCCGCTCTTTTTAAGGGAAGTGGACTGGAGACTGGTCAGATTGCTCAATTCCCGGTCTCCAATCTCGATACTTTCGTCCGCTTGATGAATGGCGCAATTAATGTGATGATTATGCCTATGATGGATACGCCTGAATTGGAACAACTGGCAGTAAGTTTGTTTGACGTCAACGCGGTGCGTCTGGGGCGCTTTACGCTGCACAGCGGCCGTATTTCGCCGATTTATCTAGATTTGCGCGTGTTGGTGTCGTATCCGACAGTGCTGCGGCTGGCAACGGCCGTTTACCGCACAGTCCTGACACAGCTTTCCTTCGACGTATTGGCCGCCACACCGCTGGCCGGGCTGCCCATCGGCACAGCCATTTGCCTGGACATGAATGTCCCGCTCATTTACCCGCGCAAAACAGCGAAAAGCTACGGCACGGGTAAATCCATTGAGGGGATATGGCAGGTAGGGCAAACGGCCGTTGTCGTTGACGATCTGGTCACGTCGGGTGACAGCATTTTGCAGGCCATTACGCCATTAAAAGCGGCCGGGCTGCATGTGCGCGATGCCGTTGTTCTCATTGACAGGCAGCAGGGTGGGGCAGACATGCTGCGCGAGCAGGGGTATACTTTGCATACAGCGACAACGCTGGGGCAATTGCTAACCATTTTAGAGCGAAACGGCCGTATCACGGCCAAGCAACGCCACGACGTTCTCACTTCCCTATAGTTAACAAGTAATCGGTATTGGCAGTCGGTAATTGGCAAATCCTTAGTTCATACCGATCTCCGACACCATACCCCCTAAATTGGCAGGAAGCTCCTGTCGATATTTTTTGCTGCAAGGAGATTGAAACCATGAGTGATAAAAACTATCAAACGGGGCGGGCACACGATGTGTACCGCTACAAACATAACCCTTTAGACTCGTTCTTTACCCCCAAAAGCGTCGCCGTTATTGGCGCAACTGAACGCGAAGGCAGCACCGGCCGTACCATCATCTGGAACCTGATGCAAAATTCCTTTGGCGGTGTCATTTACCCCGTAAACCCAACACGCGGCAGCGTGCTGGGCATCAAGGCATATCCCAGCATCAAAGATATTCCAGACCCCGTCGACCTGGCCGTGATCGTCACGCCAGCGCCTTCCGTACCCGCCATTATCCGCGACTGTGTGGAAATGGGTGTCAAAAGCTCCATCATTATCTCTGCCGGATTCAAAGAGACAGGGCCAGAAGGGGCGGAATTGGAACGGCAAATAATGGAAGAAGCGCGTCGGGGACGGATGCGCATTATCGGCCCGAACTGTCTCGGCGTGATGAGTCCTAACAGCGGCCTCAACGCAACATTCGCGGCACGCATGGCAAACCCCGGCTCGGTTGGTTTCATCAGCCAGAGTGGTGCGCTGTGTACGGCCGTTCTCGATTGGTCCATGCGTGAAAACGTCGGCTTCAGCGCCTTCGTTTCCATCGGTTCCATGCTCGATGTGGATTGGGGCGACCTCATCCATTACCTGGGCGACGATCCCAAAACAAAAAGCATCGTCATTTACATGGAAAGCATTGGCAATGCGCGTTCCTTCATCTCGGCCGCGCGTGAAGTCGCCTTGACCAAGCCGATCATCGTCATTAAGCCCGGACGCACCGAAGCTGCCGCCAAAGCTGCCGCTTCACACACCGGCTCCCTCACCGGCAGCGACGAAGTGCTGCGTGCGGCCTTCCGCCGCTGCGGTGTGCTGCGCGTGGACACCATTGACGGCCTCTTCAGCATGGCCGAAGTTTTGGCAAAGCAGCCACGCCCAACCGGGCCACGCCTGACGATTGTCACCAATGCCGGTGGCCCTGGCGTGTTGGCAACGGACGCCCTGATCACCAGCGGCGGCGAATTGAGCGAACTGTCCGCAGAGACCATGGCCGCTCTCAATGAACTGCTGCCCGGCCCCTGGAGCCATAACAATCCCATTGACATTTTAGGGGATGCGCCGCCGGAACGGTACGCAGAAGCGTTGGAAATCGCCGCGCAAGACCCGAACAGTGACGGGTTGCTGGTTATTTTGACGCCACAGGCCATGACTGCACCGACACAAACGGCGCAGGCGTTGAAGAAGATGTATCGGCGCGAAGACGGCCGTCCCTTTGGCAAACCGCTGTTGGCAAGCTGGATGGGTGGGGCGGACATCGCTGCGGGCGAGTCGATTCTCAACCAGACAGGTATCCCCACTTACACCTATCCGGACACGGCCGCTATCGTCTTTAACTACATGTGGCGCTATACCCAACGGTTGGGCAGCCTTTACGAAACGCCCACACTGCCGGCTTATTCCGAAGAGGATGCCACCAAGCACGCGCAAATTGAGCAAATGTTGTCGCAAATTCGGCAAAGCGGCCGTACCATCCTCACGGAGTATGAATCGAAGCTGGTGTTGTCATCGTATGGCATTCCCACGGTGGAAACGCGCCTGGCGCGTTCGGCTGATGAGGCCATCGCGCTTGCCGAGGAGATTGGCTACCCGGTTGTCTTGAAGCTGAATTCGGAAACGATTACACACAAGACGGATGTGGGTGGTGTGCGTCTAGACCTGGCCCAGCCCAGTGAAGTCCGTCATGCGTATGAGACAATGGAAACGGCCGTTACCCAAAAATTCGGCGCAGAGCATTTTCTCGGCGTCACCGTGCAGCCCATGTTGAGCTTGAAAGATGGGTACGAGCTGATCATCGGCAGCAGCCCCGACCCGCAATTTGGCCCCGTCTTGCTCTTTGGCACCGGTGGCACATTGGTGGAAGTCTTCAAAGATCGTTCATTGGGCTTGCCGCCGTTGACAACCACCCTGGCGCGGCGCATGGTGGAAGACACCAAGATTTACAAGGCGCTGCAAGGCGTGCGCGGGCGTGCCCCGGTTGATTTGGCTGCATTGGACGAACTGCTGGTGCGGTTCAGCCAGCTTGTGGTGGAACAACGTTGGATTAAGGAAATCGACATCAACCCGTTGTTTGTCTCATCGAGCAATTTAATTGCGTTGGATGCACGTGTTGTGCTGTACGAGCCAGAAGTGACGGAAGATATGCTGCCAGAGTTGGCGATCCGCGCATATCCTTCCCAATACGTCCAACCCTACACTTCCACCGATCAGACCGAGTTCGTCATTCGTCCCATTCGCCCTGAAGACGAGCCGCTGATGGTCAAATTCCACCAAACACTGTCTGAGCAAAGTGTTTACCTGCGCTACTTCCGCGCCTTCCAATATGACCAACGCGTGGCCCATGACCGTCTAATTCGCATCTGCTTTGTCGATTATGACCGGGACATCGCCCTTGTCACCGAAAAGAGCGACCCCACGACGGGCGAGAAGGAAATCGTGGCGGCTGGTCGCCTCAGCCGGATTCATGGCACCGACGAAGCTGAGTTCGCATTGCTTGTGAATGATGCTTGCCAGGATAAGGGGATTGGCACGGAAACGCTACGCCGCTTGCTGGAAATCGGCCGTGACGAAGGTGTCAAGCGCGTCATCGCTTATCTCCTCACCGAAAATCGTGGCATGTACCACATTTGCAAGAAATTAGGCTTTTCCTTCGAGCGAGAAGCTGAGTTGATTAAAGCGACAATCGACCTCTAACGACCTCTAATTTCAGTAAATGAAAGAGGGCGATGGTTGTTTTTCCATCGCCCTCTTTTTTATTCATCACCGCTTGTGCCTGTCGTCTTTTGACGTTCAAGTCGCGGTAAAATAATCGCACTCAACACTAAAATAATGATCAGCGCAAAAACAATCATTCCAACTACGTCCATTATCCGTTTCCTCCTTGTGTCTATAATTTAAAAAGCTTGATTCTCGCGCCAACTATAGCTATCCTCTTTGCAAAAGCAACCGAAAGACGTGACAAATATCACCCAACAGAGGTGCTAAACGAGACTTCTGTGTCACGACGGTCATCGCTATAGTGAGAGAAGTGGTTTCATAACCACCATTTCCCAGCCAAAGGTTTGTAAAAGGAGACAAGCACATGGTAAATCTAAAAACAATGGATTTAACTGACGCCTTTGTGGAACTGATCCGCCGCGCGGCAACTGATTTGCCGTCCGATATGGAACAGGCAATTGCCAAAGCCAAAGATCGGGAAGAGGCAGGGTCAGCCGCCGCCAGCACATTGGAGACAATTTTGAAGAATGTTGATCTGGCACGCAAAAATGCGACCCCTATTTGCCAGGACACGGGCACGCCCATTTTTGAAGTGCGTTACCCGTTGGGCGTTTCCACACGCGCGTTGGCCGAGCAAATTCGTCAGGCAGCGGCCGTTGCCACTGAACGCGCCTACTTGCGCCCCAATGCAGTCGATAGTCTCACCGGCGCGAACAGCGGTGACAACACCGGCATTGATTTTCCCACGATGCATTTTCATGAATGGGAAGAGGAACATATCCAGATTGACCTCCTGTTGAAGGGAGGCGGCTGCGAAAACGTTTCGACACAGTACAAACTGCCGGATGGCGGTTTGAAAGCGGGTCGTGACCTGGAAGGTGTGCGGCGTGTGGTGCTCGATGCTGTGCATCAGGCACAAGGGAAGGGGTGTGCCCCGGCCGTGCTCGGCATCGCCATTGGCGGTGATCGCGGCTCGTCTTACATTAAGTCAAAAGAGCAGCTTTTACGTAAGTTGGATGATACGAACCCGGACGAAAACCTGGCGGATTTGGAAGAACGCCTTTACGAAGAAAGCAACGAATTAGGCATTGGCCCGATGGGGTTTGGCGGCAAGACAAGCGTCTTGGGTGTGAAAATTGGCGCACAACACCGGCTGCCAGCTTCTTATTTTGTGTCGGTGGCTTATATGTGTTGGGCAAACCGCCGGGCGCGGATGAATGTTTCGTTGACAGGGGATGAAGCGGAGGTGAGCTATGCATAGGTTAACAGTTCCCATTGCGGATGATGAAATTCGCGCGTTACATGCCGGGGATACGGTTTATTTGAATGGGGTGATCGTTACCGGGCGCGATGCGGCGCACAAGTTTATGAAGGAGCATTTTATTCAGGTGGAGGAGGTAACGGCCGTTGACGAACCCCTCTATGCCGAACTAAAACGCCTCCTCGATGGCAGTGTCATTTACCACTGCGGCCCCGTCGTGCAAAAACTGGAAGATGGAACGTGGAAATTTGTAGCGGCCGGCCCGACTACCAGCATCCGCGAGGAAGTCTACCAGGCCGACGTCATCAAGCATTTCAATTTGAAAGGCGTCATCGGCAAAGGGGGCATGGGCAAGAACACGCTGCGTGCCTGCCAGGAACAACCGGCCGTTTACTTTCATGCCATTGGCGGCGCCGCCAGCCTGATTGCCCAATCAGTCAAGCAAGTCGTCACCGTTCACAAACTCGAATTTGGCGTACCGGAAGCGATGTGGGTTATCGAAGTAGAAGATTTCCCCGTCGTTGTCACCATGGACAGCCATGGCGTCAGTATTCACGATACCATTGAGGCGCAGTCCAAAGCGAAGTTGGCTGAACTAATTGGTGTGTAAGCGAAGCTGATTGACCGTCCCGGAGGTTTACCAACTTCCGGGACGGATTTTTATGCCTTATGTGGGCATTTCTGGAACCAAAACCAAACGCAGCCCACCTTCTTTTTCTAACTCTGCCGCAAACCCCTCCATTTCATTAAATTTGAACACATTTTGGGTTGGGCTGCGTGTGGGACGCCCCAACACCATCACTTCGGCTTTGGTTTCTATCGCGGCCTGGAGCAGTTGTTTACGAATATTGCCTTCACGCACAACGTAATTTACTTGCGCAACACCGCGCCGCTGCGCCCGATCTACCAGAATGAGCATGGTAAATTTGCCCATTTCGACCAGTTCTTGATAAACGACGCTGAGTGGGCCAATGGTGGCGTAATTCAAAAACTCGGCGTCTAATGCGTGGAAAAAAGTTAACCGCGCACCCGTTTGCAAAGCCAGGTCAATGGCATAGGTAACGGTTTCGCGGCTCTCTGGCCCGCCGCGCACGGCGCAGAGAATTTGTGTCATGGTCATAATACGCTCCAAAATTTCAGGCCATCGGCTCTAGAAGTGGATAAACAGCCAGATGGTCGCCAATGTCACAGTTACAACGAGTGCCGGGAACCCTTTGCGCAAGAAATACATGTAGGTGATTGAGGAACCAGCGCGTTCAGCGATACCGGCCGTGACCATGTTGGCCGAAGCGCCGATGAGAGAGCCATTGCCACCCATAGCGGATCCGACGGAGAGGCAGTAAAACAGCACCTTGCTCTCTGCGCCAGGGATGTTGCCCGATAAAAAGCCGATCACGGGGAGCATGGCGGCGGTGAAGGGGATGTTGGCGATCATGGTGGAGAGGATGGCGCTGAGCCAGATGACGGCAAGCATAGCCAGCGTCAAGTTTGTGCCCACAAGCCGCCCGATGCCAGAGGCGATGTAACTGATTAACCCAACTTCTTGGACGGCACCGACACTGATGAACAATGTCATAAAAAAGACAAGTGTTGTCCAATCAACGGCTTCAATCATCTCTTCAATGTCTGGTTTAATCCAGAGGAGGAGGGTGGTGGCCCCCATAACGGCCGTTACCGAAGGCAGCAAATGCACACGCTCACCCCATACAAACAAGACAATCATCCCCGCGCCAACCACTCCCGCTTTCTTGAGGTGGTCTGGCTCTGTGATGCGGCCACGTTCTGCCAGTCGTTGCAGCAAAACCTCAGAAATACCGGCACCCGTTTCTGCTGGTCGCAAATCATGACGATAAACAAACAAGCTGTAGAGAATGAGACCAACCAACGCCAACATGACACCAGGAGTCAGATTGGTCAGGAAATCATTAAAGCCGATGCCGCCATAAGAACCGATGAGGATATTGGTTGGCGTGCCGACCAATGTGCTGATGCCCACAACGTTAGAGGCCATCACTTCCGGCATGAGCAAGGCGAGCGGGTTGATGCCCAAACTTAGCGCAATGCGGATGGTAACAGGCGTCATGAGCAGCATGGTGGTAACGTTGTCCAGAAATGCCGAGGCGATACCGGTAACAATCATCAAGATTACAACCAGCAGCCAGGCACGGCCACCAGAAAGCCGATAAGCCATGTAAGCAGCCCATTGAAAGACACCCGTGCGCTCGACAACGGCAATGACGATCATCATGCCCATGATCAAGAAAATGACATTCCAGTCAATGTACCGCAGCGCGTCTTCGAAATGGAAAATATAAAGCCCGTCATATAAGGGGGTTCCCAGGTAGCTAACGGCAAAAATAAGCGAGGCTCCCAGTAAGGCAGCCAGCGTGTTGTGTAATTTGCCAAGGGCGATGAGGGCTAACATGCCCATGAAAACGAACGTAGCAATCCAAAACCCTGGTGTGATGTGCCGTTCGAGGGTGATAATGGGGATTTGCAGTAAATGGCTCTGCTGCAAATGCTCCAGGTCGCTATCTTTTATGACATAGTCGGCTGCTTGAAAATGATGCCGTTCCACGTGAATGGTTATCTCAGTTGGGGTGGGGGTGTTGGCCGTAACCAGGAGTGTGTAACGGCCGTCTTCCTGGCTGACTGCCTCGGCCAAAACTGTATTTTCTGCATACGCGGTAACATGGGCATCAAGCACAGGCTGGGCCTGCGCATCGCGGATGTAACCGGTGAGAAGGGGGGAGATGGAAACGGCCGTTCCCTGTGTCTGCACATCCGCTCCCTCAGCCTGCACATCCTCTCGCAAAACCCAAGGCCAGGCAGCCAATATCAGCAAAACAAACAACAGCTTGCCGTAACGCTTCATGAGTTGTCTCCCAGCGGGTAAACAACACTCGCTCCCGTCTCCTCCTCAATATGACGACCAAAGCGATCAAGCTGCTCGTGGGTAAAGACATTTTCTTGCTTTGCGCCTTTGGGACGACCCAGGATCACATAATCGGCCGTTAACTCATGGCACAAACCAATGATTTCATCGCCAACAACATCCCCTTCACGGATGATGCCCTGCGCACTCACCCCTTGCTGCTCAGCCTGCGCCTGCGCCGCCAGCAAAATAAACTCGCCCAATTCCCGCATTTCCGCAGAGATTGTTTGTGTCCGTGATTGACTGCCTTTCTTCAGGAAATCCAGGTTGAGGACATACAAAAAATAAACAGGCAAATCTGTTGCCACGGCTGTACGAATTGCCTGATCAATGGTGGGTTGACTTGAGGCCCCACCGCGAATTGCGCACACAATACCGCTCATATCCCCTCCAAAAGATGCTGAACATGCAATCTTTTCTAACATTCTACCATTATTTGGGAGCCGCACGGGGTTCACTGTCTAAATTATCGAGCCAACCACGCACCACTTGAACCCCCAACACAGGCGCGTAAATGCCGCGCGTCGTGGAAACGTCCACATGCCCCAGGAATTCTTGCACAACTTCCAACGGCATCCCATCGCGCAGCAGCTGCGTGGCGCGGTAATGGCGAAAATCATGGGCTGATAATCCAGGGTCTAAGTCTAAGGCATGGACGGCACGCTTTACGACATTGTGCGCCCCGGACTGGGACAACCGCGCCGCGTTGGCGTTACGGCTGTGGGCGATGAACAAAGCCGGATTGCTGTCGCCTCGTTCTGCCAGATAAGCGCGAATGGCGGCTTGTGCATAGGGCATCAGGTGTAGGGTACGGCCGTATCCACCTTTGCCAATAATAGTCGCTGTCGCGGCACGGCCGTTTCCCACCTGCGTCCGGTTCAACGCCAACGCTTCCGACAAACGTGCCGCCGTCGAATACAGCACATTCACCAACGCGCGGTCGCGCAGCAGCGACAGCCGCCGGTTGTAACGGTCATTTTCCAGAGGGAGCGGCAGGTTGTCATAGTAAGCGACAACGGCAGGCATCGCTTGCCGCGCGTCATCCTTATCAACCACCGTGGCTGCCTGATTCTGCTCAATGCGGCGGCGTTTGCGCTGCTGGAGCAATTTTCCCAACTGCACAGCAGGGGGAGCCAGGTCAATGCCATCAAGAAAATGCAAATAGCTGATGACAGCCGCCAGATATGTTCGCGCCGTCGTTTGTGATTTGTTTGCCAGCAGCCAGGAACGGAAATGGAGCACATCGGCCGTTTGCAGTGGGGCAGGGGAAAGCGGCCAGGGCATTTCCAGGTTGTATGCCTCATGGCCGCTTTGTTGCAGCCAATCGGCAAATGCACGCAGTCCGGCGCGATAGGTGCGCTCGGTGCGCTCACTATTCAAACCCACTTCGCGCAAGAAAATTTCTGTTTCGGCAAATGGCGGGGCAGTGGGGATGTCACGCCCGCTCACCGGTAAAACTTTGTTGTGCTTGTACGTCATGCGGATATTATATCACATACTCGTATTAATCCATATTATCAGGATTATGGTTATTGCGTATTACGTATTGCGTAAATCTCTGTTACGCAATACGTAATACGCAATATCTACGTCAAGCAATGGCTGCACGAAACGCCGCGATATTTGCCGCCACCGATTGCTTTCGATTAAAAATCGCGCTGCCAGCTACGATAACATCGGCTCCGGCAGCGACAACTTCGGCAACATTGTCTGGCTTAATACCGCCATCCACTTCCAAATCGGCCGTTGAGCCAATGGCATCGAGCATGGCGCGTAAACGCCGAATTTTGTCTGTGCTGGCGGGAATGTATGATTGTCCACCAAAGCCAGGATTGACCGACATGATCAACACCAGTTCCACATCTGGCAAAATCTCTTCCAGCGTGACCAACGGCGTGGCCGGATTCAATGTCACCCCGGCTTTGGCTCCCGTTTCGTGAATGGCCTGGATAACACGATGTAGATGCGGGGCAGCTTCGACGTGAACCGTGATGATGTCCGCTCCGGCGTCGGCAAAGGCCGCCACGTAATCACCGGGATTCTCAATCATCAGGTGGACATCCATGACCGCGCCGGCCGATTGGATAAACGGCCGTATCTTTGCCACAACCGGCGGGCCAATCGTGATATTGGGCACAAAATGCCCATCCATCACATCGACATGAATGTACTCCGCGCCAGCCGCCAGCGCTTCCTCAATCTGTTCACCCAGACGCGCAAAATCAGCCGCCAAAATCGAAGGGGATAATTTCACTTGTTTCATAACAGTTCACGCCGCATCTATCAGCCCATCACACGCAGTGCCGCCGCCACCATCGCCTCTGGCGTCAGGCCAAACTCGCGGTACAACGTTTCATAGGGTCCCGACGCGCCGAAATGATCGAGCGCAATAACGGCCCCCTGCGACCCAACGTAACGCGCCCAGCCCTGGCTGATACCCGCCTCAATTGCCACACGCGCTGTTATCGCTGGCGGCAACACGGCATCTTTGTATGCTTGTGGCTGCTCTTCAAATAATTCCCAACTGGGCATGGAAACAACGCGTGCCGCCACGCCTTGCGCCGCCAACAGCTTTTGCGCTTCCAGGGCAATGTGTACCTCTGACCCAGACCCCAGCAAAATGACCTGTGGCGCGGCGACATCTGCCAGCACATAAGCGCCTTGCGCGGTGCCAGCGGTTAGCGTGCGATCAAGCAAGGGCAAATTTTGCCGTGTCAAGGCCAGCGCCGTTGGCCCATTTCGTCGCGCAATGGCGATTTGCCAGGAAACGGCCGTTTCCCAGGCATCGGCCGGACGCAGCACCACCAACCCCGGAATTGCCCGCAAAGCAGCGAGATGCTCAATTGGCTGATGTGTCGGACCATCTTCGCCCAGACCAATCGAATCGTGTGTGAAAACGTAAATCACGCCCTGGCGCATCAAGGCGGCCAGGCGAATGGTCGGGCGCATATAATCGGAAAAGACGAGGAACGTGCCGCCGTATGGGATAATGCCGCCATGCAGCACCATGC
Organism: Ardenticatenaceae bacterium; assembly: GCA_020634315.1. GTDB lineage: Bacteria > Chloroflexota > Anaerolineae > Promineifilales > Promineifilaceae > JACSRF01. The sequence continues at coordinate 25,885 of JACKBV010000008.1, forward strand.
CATTCATGATGGCTCCCATGCCATGCTCGCGCACACCAAAACGCAGGTAACGGCCGTTAAACGACCCCTTCTGCACATCGGCCACACCCTTCAAATCCGTCTTGTTTGAGCCAGTCAAATCCGCCGAACCGCCCAGCAGCTCCGGAATGGCTTCGGCAAACGCATTCAATACTTGCCCGGACGCATTGCGCGTGGCAATTGGTTTTGCGAACTCCGGCATGGCCGTCTCTGCCCATTGTGGCGGCAGTTCGCCGCGCATCACGCGCTTGAATTCCGCCGCTTGCTCCGGGTAAGCAACTTCGTACAAGGCAAACAAATCATTCCATGCCTGTTGTTTTTGCGCACCCAGGCTGCCCGCTGTGCCCAATATCTCGTATGCCTGTGGGTCTGTCCAGAAAGGTTCTTGCGGCAGTCCCAAGGCTTCTTTTGTCAGACGGACTTCTTCTACCCCAAGCGGCTCCCCGTGCGCTTTCGATGTGCCACCCCGGTTGGGGCTGCCAAAGCCAATGGTGGTACGACACGCGATGATAGACGGCCGTTCCCCATCGGCCAGCGCTTCATCCAACGCCGCAGCTACCGCGGCCATGTCATGCCCATCCGCACGCAATGTTTGCCAGCCATATGCCGCAAAACGCGCCAACACATCCTCAGTAAAGGCCAACTTCGTTGAACCATCAATGCTGATGCCGTTGTCATCATACAAAACAACGAGCTTGCCCAATCCCCAATGTCCGGCCAACGCCGCCGCCTCGTGTGACACCCCTTCCATCAAATCGCCATCTCCGGCCATAACAAAGGTGTGATGATTCACTATCGGGAAATCGGCGCGGTTATACTTTGCCGCCAACCACTGCTCGGCCAGCGCAAAGCCTACAGCATTGGAAATGCCTTGCCCCAAAGGGCCAGTTGTCGTCTCCACACCTGGCGTTTCGCCATATTCTGGATGTCCCGGTGTGTGGCTGCCCCATTGCCGAAACGACTGCAACTGTTCCATAGGCAAGTCATATCCGCTCAGATGCAGCAAGGCATACAGCAGCATCGAGCCATGTCCCCCCGACAAAATAAAGCGATCCCGATCCGGCCATTGTGTGTGCCTGGGATCAAACTTCAAATATTTTGCCCATAAAACGGCCGCTACATCAGCCATGCCCATTGGCATACCTGGGTGTCCTGAATTTGCCTTTTGCACGGCATCCATTGCTAATACGCGAATTGAGTTGGCTACTGCGCGTAAAGAGGTTAAAGAAGTTTGTGTCATTTTGAAAAATGCCTCCAGGTAAGAGATTGGAGGACGAGGATTGTCAAATTATCCATCTCCAATCTCGCTAGTTTGAAATTACCCCACGCTAATTTTAGCCGCAGCGCCGTTTTTGTACCATCTACACTATCCAACAAAAACGCTTGCAAAAGCGATTGCTCGCTCCCCTACTTGGCGTTATTGGTGCTGTTTATTCTTGATTTACTCGCTACGCGAAATAAATCGAGGGAAACTGCTAGATGAATGTGTGGCGAAAAAATGCGAATGGGCTGTTGACGCTGGCATGTTTGCCACTACAATTAGTGACATGTATCTCCTCCCACGGTTTGCCCCCAATCATCACCGCATGTGAGTGTACACATGGGCAATTTGTCACCCGTTCACTCCAGGCAAGGAAAACGATCATGCTCACCACCTATGACGTCATCATCGTTGGCGCTGGTATCTTTGGGATAACGGCTGCTGTTGAGCTGCGACAGCGGCAGTACAAGGTAGCCATTCTCGATCCTGGTCCAATTCCTGCGCCGTTAGCGGCCTCCACCGACATCAGCAAAGTGGTGCGCATGGAGTATGGCGCTGATGAAACGTACATGTCCATGGTGGAGGAATCCATTGCGGGCTGGACACAGTGGAACGACGCCTTTGGCGAAAAACTGTACCACAACACAGGCGTGACCATGCTCACGCGCAAACCCATTGAGCCAGGCGAGTTTGAGTACGAGAGCTATCAACTGCTGCGCCAACGCAATCATCTTCCAGAACGCCTGACAGCCGATGACATCGCCCGCCGCTTCCCTGCCTGGAAGCCGGGCGCTTTTGTGGATGGGTATTTTCATGCGAAGGGAGGCTATGTGGAGAGCGGCCGTGTGGTTGAGGTGCTGCTGCAACATGCACAAGAATTGGGTGTCACGGTGTATGCCGGGCAAACTGTGCAGCATGTGGTGCTAGAAAACGGCCGTATCCAAGGTGTCCAAACGGTAGACGGCCGTATCTTCAAAGCCGACAACGTCCTCATCGCCGCTGGCGCCTGGACACCCATCATCTTGCCCGAACTCGAACCCGTCATGCGTGCCACCGGGCACCCCGTTTATCACCTGAAGATCGGCAACAGCACCCTCTTCAAGCCGCCGCACTTTGTCGTGTTTACTGCTGACATTACCAGCAGCGGCTGGTACGGCTTCCCGCTCCATCCCAAACACGATGTCATCAAAATCGCCAATCACGGCGTTGGGCAGCTGCTGCACCCGGTTCATGACAAACGCGTTGTCTCCGATGCGGACATTCGCCAATTGCGCCGCTTTTTAGAAGAGACATTTCCCGCGTTAAAAGACGCGACCATTTCCTATGCACGCCGCTGCCTGTATTGCGACACACTCGATGAGCATTTTTGGATTGACCGCCACCCAGAAATTGAAGGGTTAACAGTGGCGGCAGGCGGCAGTGGGCATGGCTTCAAGTTTGCCCCGATTTTGGGCAAGCTCATTGCCGATGCTCTAACCGGACAGGCAAACGTTTGGCTGCCCAAATTTCGCTGGCGCGATTTAGGCAACGAAACACAAGGTGAAGAGGCGACACGCCATCACAACAAATAAACCAGTTCATTGCGTATGGCGTGTGCCCCAATGGGGACAAAATACGCAATACGCAATATACATATGCAAACCAAACTCATAAAAATTATTGGCATCATCGGCATATTGGCTCTTGGTGGATGGTGGTTGTTGCCACGCGTGATAACGGCCGTTCCCAGCCAGATACGCTATCGTTTACCGGAACCCTTGCTCGCCCTGGTGACAACACCGCTGCCGACAGCGTTACCCGCACCGGCTGTCAATGCGCCACCGCCGACCATTTTCGTGCCCACCTTACCGGCAACGGCCGTTGCCACACCCACGCTGGCCCCCACCCTGCCATCAACATTTACGCCCGCGCCGACACATGAAGCGGCAACGGCCGTTGCCACCGCTTTGCCATCGCCCACGAACACGCCGTCGCCTACGCCATCGCCCACGCCAACCCTGCCGACGACAGTTTTCCTGGAAGGGATAGAAAATGTGCCACAGCTGTTTAACAACTGCGGCGCAGCCAATCTCACGACAGTCTTGACCTATTACGGGCAGGAAGTTGATCAACGCGATGTGGCGGCTGTCGTGCGCCCCGATTACGATGACCGCAACGTTTCTCCCTGGCAGCTCGCCAGCTATGTGCAAACAGAAACAGCGTTAGAGGCAGACACCTACATTGGCGGCGACGTCGAGCTGCTAAAACGGCTGCTTGCTGCCGGATTCCCAATCATTATCGAAAAAGGATTGGTCTTGGAGGATCACGATGGCTGGATGGGGCATTACCTGACCTTGTTTGGTTACGAAGAGGCGTCGCAGCAATTTTGGACGCTGGACACGTTTCTTGGCCCATTCGACAGTGTGGGACGGCTGGAATCTTATGAAGAAACGATGCGCTATTGGCGCGACTTCAATTACCGATTCATCGTCGTTTATGCGCCAGAACAGGAAACGGCCGTTCACAACATTCTTGGCTCCACATACCTCGATCCGCTGGCAATGTGGCAGCAAGCAGCCGAACGGGCACAAACGGCCGTTAATGACAGTCCGGCCGACGCTTTTGCCTGGTTCAACCTGGGCAGCAGCCTCACGCACTTGGGCGAACTAACGGGAGAAGCGACATATTACGAAACGGCCGCTGTCGCCTTCGACGAAGCGCGTCGCATTGGGCTGCCCTGGCGCATGTTGTGGTACCAATTTGAACCATATGAGGCGTATTTGGGAAACGGCCGTGCCGCCGATGTCCTCGCCCTCACCGATGCCATGATCACCAGTGAAGGGGGGCGCTACGTCGAAGAAACCTTCTTCTACCAGGGAAACGCCTGGCTGGCACAAGGCGATCTCGACCGTGCCCGTCGTGCTTACGAGCGTGCTTTGGAAGTCAACCCAAACTTTTCACCGGCACAAGAGGCGTTAGCCGCGAACGGGGAATAGTGAACGGTGGACGGTGAACGGTGATCGGTGAACAGTGAACGGTGATCGGTGAGCGGTAATTGGTCGAATGGCCTGTTCAGTGGCACAATGCGTGTATGTATACCTTACGCCAAGCTGTCGCCGCTGATTATGAATTTCTGTATCACCTCCATGTCGCCACCATGCGCCCATACATTGAAGCAACCTGGGGCTGGGTGGAAACATGGCAGCGCGAACACTTTGAGCGCAAATGGGAGCCAACACGCAACCGCATTATCCAGGTAAATGGCATAGACGCCGGCGTCTTGGTCACAGAATGGCACCCCGATGAGTTTTACCTGGCTCTGATTGAAATCTTGCCGGTTTATCAGGGTCGCGGTGTAGGAACGGCCGTTATCCATGACTTGATCCAGCAAGCAGCCGAACAACATCTGCCCCTTTCTCTCCATGTTCTCAAAAGCAACACACCTGCCCGCCACCTCTACGAACGCCTCGGTTTCCACATCGTCGCCGAAGAAGATGTGCGTTACAAAATGATGCGAATGACGTAAAATCGGCATGTGAATCATCTATTTCCAACCACTGAACAGCAACGGAGGCAAGCCAATGGAATTTAAAACAATCATCGAGCCGTTTCGCATTAAAGCGGTCGAACCCATTCGTCATACCACTCGCGCCTACCGCGAGCAGGCGCTCAAAGACGCCGGATACAACCTTTTCCTGCTCAAAGCGGAAGATGTGCTCATAGATTTACTCACCGATTCTGGCACGGGCGCGATGTCCTCTGCGCAATGGGCGGGCATGATGCTGGGCGACGAATCGTATGCTGGCGCGAAATCGTTTTACAAATTTGAACAGGCCGTACAAGAAATAACTGGCTTCAAGCATGTTATCCCCACACACCAGGGACGCGCCGCCGAGCGCATCCTCTTTGGCTCGGTGCTAAAACCGGGCGACATGGTGTTGAACAACACCCATTTCGACACGACCCGCGCCAATGTGGAGTATCGGCAGGCAACGGCCGTTGACATTCCCATCGCCGAAGCACATCAACCCGATCTCGTCTTGCCCTTCAAAGGCAACATCGACCTGCAAACGCTAGAAGCACATCTCAGCGACCATTGGGAATACATCGCAATGGTCATGATCACCGTCACCAACAACTCCGGTGGCGGACAACCCGTCAGCATGGCTAATATCCGCGCCGCCAGCGAACTTTGCCATCATTACGGCATCCCCTTCTTCATCGACGCCTGCCGCTTTGCCGAAAACGCCTGGTTTATCAAAACGCGCGAAGAAGGGTACGCAGACAAAACGCCCTTAGAAATTGCCCAGGAAATGTTTAGCTACGCCGACGGCTGCACAATGAGCGCCAAAAAAGATGGGATGGCTAATATCGGTGGCTTCCTGGCCCTGAACAATGACGAGTGGGCGCACAAAGCCAAGACAATGCTCGTCATCACGGAGGGGTTCCCCACTTACGGCGGTTTAGCTGGCTATGATCTGGAAGCAATTGCGGTCGGTCTGCACGAAGCATTGGACGAAGATTATTTGCGCTATCGCACGCGCTCCGTTGCCTATTTGGGCGACATTCTCACCGCAAATGGCGTGCCCATTGTGCAGCCGCCCGGCGGTCACGCCATCTACATTGATGCCAAAGGTATGCTGCCGCACATCCCGCCGCTCGCTTATCCGGCCTGGGCACTATCCCTCAGCCTCTATCTGGAAGGAGGCGTGCGTTCGGTAGAAATTGGGTCGGTCATGTTTGGGCTGCATCCCGACGGCACAGAGACGCCAGCGGCGATGGAATTGGTGCGCCTGGCATTCCCGCGTCGTGTCTACACGCAAAGCCACGTCGATTATCTGGCCGAAGTCATTTTGCATGTCAACACCCTGCGCGACCAAATTGGCGGACTGCGCATCATTGAACAACCACCGGCGCTGCGCCATTTCACAGCACGCCTGGAGCCGTTAAGCGGCGCAATTTAACTCGTATTGCGTATTGCGTATTACGTAACGAAATCAGTCAATACGCAATACGCAATACGCAATACACCCCACAGCTATGATCTCACCACACATCCTCACCGATTTACTCATCTTGATGCGCCAAACCTATTCGGATTGGGAAGATTTTGAGCATCCGGGATTTGTCGCCAATGAAATTCGCTACAAGCAAGCATCGGCAGCGAAAGCGGCACAGCTGCTGGGCAAAACAGAGATGGACAGCCTGATAAAAAGCGGTGAGTTTGATGAATGCCTGACACGGCTGGAACGGCTGGCAAACGACAATAATTTACTGTGGCGGCGTGTGCCTTCGGCTGGCGACACGGCCGTTTTCACTCACCCCAACCTCGACAAAACAACCTTTTGCACACAAGTGCGCAACCTGTTGTATGGCGACCGCCCCAGCGCGGAGCGGCTGCAAAGTTTCAGCGATTATCTGGCAGCCCATGATTTGCCAAATGGCTGGCCGCTCCCCACTTATTTGCTGTTCATGCTGCATGCGGACAGCGAGATATTTGTCAAGCCGCGTGCCATGCAGTGGTTTTTGCGTTATATGGGGGAAACGGCCGTTACCGTTACCACGCCCCCGTCTGCCGCCATTTACCAGTTGGTACAGCAGCACACAAACTCGCTACGCGAAGAATTGGCCGCTTATGGCGCACGCGACATGATCGACGTGCAAAGCTTCATCTGGGTTTGCTTCCGGGCGAGCAGTGCGCAAACGGGTCGGCTTGATGCCAAAGGTCAGATTGACCTGGATGTGCCACACACCGAACCAGACCCGCTGCCTGGGGAAAGAGAAACCAGTTCTGCTTCATCGCAGGCCATTCTGCGCGAAGCGGCAAACGCTTACAGCCCAACAACAGCCGCCGCGCCGCATCCCCTCATCACCCGCCAGGAATTGGCGGACGCTATCGGTTACAGCGAAGCGGAGATTGCCCGCTGGGAACAGGCGATTGCACGCAAACAGCAAGTTGTATTTTATGGACCGCCAGGAACCGGCAAAACGTTTGTTGCGCAAAAAATGGCGGCTTATCTGGCGGGCGGCGGCAATGGCTTAGTCGAACTGGTGCAGTTTCATCCGGCGTATGCCTATGAGGATTTCATGCAGGGCATCCGCCCGGTGATGGTGCATGGTGAATTGCGCTACGAGATGCGCAACGGCCGTTTCCTTGATTTTTGCCAGCAAGCCAAAGCCACAAGCGGCCTCTCCGTGTTCATCATCGACGAATTAAACCGGGCAAACATCGCCAGCGTCTTCGGTGAGTTGATGTACTTGCTAGAATATCGCGAGCAAACCATTCCCCTGGCCGGGGGCGGGCAATTTGCCATTCCCGCCAACGTGCGCATTCTGGCAACAATGAACACCGCCGACCGCTCCATCGCGCTGGTAGACCATGCTTTGCGGCGTCGCTTTGCCTTCATTCACCTGGCACCTAACTTTGATGTGCTGCGCCATTATCACCGCCAAACCGGGTTCGACTGCGAGGGTCTGCTTACCGTGCTGCGCGACCTGAACACCCAAATCAATGATCCGCATTATCACGTTGGGCATTCGTTTTTCATGGGCACAGACATGCCCACGCAACTCCCCGACATCTGGCAAATGGAAATCAAGCCTTATCTGGAAGAGTATTTCTTCAACCAACCAGATCGTGTGGCTCCGTTTCGCTGGGCGCAAATTGCGGCACGTATTGGTTTGAAAGAACAATAACTGCTGCGACCGCTTGCCAAACGCGACTGTTACCCGCTCCACAAATAGGCATCTACGCCGGGCTGAATCAAGGTTGCCAACAGGCTAACCCAAATGGCAGCACACCACAAAGCAATGGGTGGGCTGTGCGGGGTCATCACGACGCTTTTTTCGATGATGCAAATTGTGCAAGTGTGCATGTTCCCAGATTAACAGGTTCCAGGGCGTCCACAAAGCAAATTTCCTTGTCAAAAACGGCCGTTTCCCACCCTCTTTGCCACAACAGCCACTTGTTTTTGGGATGATTCACGCCAGGTGCGCAATGGGGATGGGATGATTTGTTGTGCGTATGGTCATAGCCCAAAACGGCCGTTTCTCGCCTGGAAAACTGTGCTAGACTAAGTGAGCAATTTTACGGAATTTATTGTTGAAGGAAGTTATTGATGAACCCCAACGAGCCTATTATTTACCCACCAGCACGGCACAGCGATGTTGTTGACCATTACCACGGAACGGCCGTTCCCGACCCGTATCGCTGGATGGAAGACCCCTTTTCACCAGAAACACAAGCATGGATCGCCGCCGAAAACGGTATCACTGAACAATTCATCCACGCCATGCCCCAACGCCCGACAATTCAACAACGACTAACCGAGTTGTGGAATTACCCCAAGCATTACACGCCCTTTCGCAAAGGGGATTGGTTTTTCTACTTCAAAAATGATGGGCTGCAAAATCAGGCAGTGCTTTATCGTGCCGCCACGCTGCACGGAGAGGCCGCTGTCGCCCTCGACCCCAACGCCTTGAGTGCAGATGGCACGACCGCCGTGACCAGCATGGCGATCAGCGACGATGGCCGTTTGCTTGCTTACGGCATCTCCGTTGGCGGCAGCGACCGGCAAGAAATCCGCATCCGCAACCTGGAAACAGGTCTGGATTATGCCGATGTGCTGGAACATTGCCGCTTTGCCAACATTGCCTGGAAACATGACGAAAACAATCGTCCGCTTGGCTTTTTCTACAATCGTGATCCCGAACCCGACCCGGACAACCCGTCGGCCCCACCTTTGCACAACAAGGTTTACTGGCACGTTCCAGGCACGCCGCAAGCAGCAGACAGCCTCATTTATGCCCGTCCCGACGCGCCGACGCTTAAGTTTGGGCCGCAAATCACGGAAGACGGCCGTTTCCTCATCCTCTTCGTCTGGCATGCAGCCATTGCCCGCAACCGGCTCTTTTACCGCGCCATGGAAAGCGACGGGGATTTTGTGCGCCTGATTGACGACGCCAATGCCTACTACACATTTGTGGGCAATGTCGGCGACACGTTCTACATTCAGACAAATTGGCAAGCGCCAAACGGCCGTCTCCTGGCTATCGATCTGGCTCAGGCACAGCAAGACAACTGGCGCGAAATCCTGCCCGAAACAAATGACATTCTCGTATCCGTCAACATCGTCAACAACCAGTTGGTGGCTATCAACATGCACAATGCCTGTCACCAAATCAGCGTGTTCGATCTGGAAGGGAATCCCGCTGGCGCAATTGATGTTCCCGCGCTGAGTGCCATCACCGGGCAGTGGGGCAAGCAGTGCGCACCTGATTATTTCTTCAAGGTGGAATCGTTCATCGACCCAGGGACTGTTTTCCATTACAACCTGGAAACGGGTGAATTAACGGCCGTATGGGAAACGGCCGTTTCCTTCCAACGCGACGACTATGTGACAGAGCAAGTATTCTTCCCCTCCAAAGATGGCACACCCGTCTCCATGTTCCTGACCCATAAAAAAGGCATTTCCCTGGACGGACAAAATCCGGTACTGCTTTACGGCTATGGCGGCTTCAACATTAATCACAATCCCGCCTTCGCCGCCCATGCCATCTATTGGCTCGAAAGTGGTGGCATCTATGCCGACGTCAACCTGCGTGGCGGCAGCGAATATGGCGAAGCATGGCATCAGGCAGGCATGCTAGCCAACAAACAAAACGTGTTCGATGATTTCATCGCCGCCGCCGAATATCTCATCACAACCGGATACACCCAACCGGCAAAACTCGCCATTTTGGGCCGCAGCAACGGCGGACTGCTGACAGCAGCCGTGATGCTGCAACGCCCAGACCTCTTTGGGGCGGTACTCTCCGTTGTTCCCGTCACGGACATGCTGCGCTTTCACAAATTCACAGCCGGCCGTTACTGGACAGATGAATACGGCAACGCAGAAGAAAACCCAGAGCATTTCCGTTTTATGATCGCCTATTCGCCATTGCACAACGTGCGCGAAGGAGTCGTTTACCCGCCCATCTTGCTAACCACAGCCGATGGCGACGACCGGGTTGTGCCGATGCACGCCATGAAATTTACAGCAACATTGCAAGCCGCCGCCGCCAATGGCAGCAACCCCATCCTCGTTCGCATCGACACCAAGTCCGGACATGGGTTGGGAAAACCCACCAGCAAGTGGATTGACGAATGGGCCGACATTTACACATTCTTACGCGCAACTGTACAAAGCAAGTAAATAAAGCCCAACCATGAAAAATTTGAGGCAAGGACTCAGGCCTATCAGACAAAAACTCATTGCAGCACACCCTGAGCTTAGCAAGCGGGAGGAGCAAATTCAAGCCGAATTGTTAGCCTCGCTTTTCGGCGCGTTGATCGCAATAGGGTCACTGCTCACCCTCATCAACATGATTGCCGCAGAAGATGCGGCTGAACGTGGCCGCGTTCTCCAAGGCAGCGGCATAACCTTAATGGTTGTCCTCGTTTCATACATCATCAGTCGCACACGTCATTATCGCCTATCCCTGCTTCCCTTCACCGTTGGCTTCGTGGGCATCACCATTAGCAGCGCTCTGCAACAAACAGAAAGCATCTTATTGCCGGTGTATCTCATTGTGCCGGTGTTGGTGTGGAGCGTTTTCTTTTCGCTGCGGGCGACGAGCTTGATGGCCGCCATTATTCTTGGGGTAAATGCCGTCCTCATCATTTCCGCTAGTGAAGCATCTGCCATCTATCTCATTAACAGCACACAACTTTTCCTGGTTATTCTGGGCGTGCTGCTGGCAATTACGCACCATCGCAATCGGTTGGAAAACATTCGCCAACAACGCCTGGTAGAAAATGAAGAAAGGCTGCAATCTTATTTTGATAATGCCAATGATTGGATTTTTATGCTGGATGCCAAGGGGCTTATCAGCTATGTCAATCAACAAATGTGTATCGCTTCTGGTTATCGCGCAGATGAATTCATTGGGCGAGACCCGCTCTCGTTTTTGCAACTGCGTGATGTCCCCCCGACACAGGAGGCTTTGCAGGCCATCTTGATGGGCAATGCTGTCTCGCAATTTGAGGTAGAGGTGCCACTGCGAAACGGCCGTTGCATCTGGCTAGAAATTCGCGGGAGCATTTTAGAGCAAGACGGGCTGGTGAACGGAACCTTCCACATTGCCCGTGACATCACGGCGCGAAAACAAGCTGAACAGGCGGAGCGGGCACGTCGACAAATGGCAGAAACGCTCTACCAAACCTCTGTCGTGCTAAATTCAACCCTATCGCTCAATGAGGTCCTGACCCGCATTTTGGATGAGCTGGGACGAACCCTGCCCTTTGACAGCGCATCCGTGCAGCAGCGGGAAGGAGAGGCACTGCGACTGCGGGCCGTTAAAGGATTCTCGAACCCGGAGAAGCTGCTAAACCAGATATTGCCTATTGATTCAACTTATCCTAATTCTTTCATTGCCACAGAACGCAAACCACTGGCAATTGACGATGTGACAATCGCCTATCCCCATTTTCAGGATGAATCGGACAAGTATCAATCGGCATATATTCACTCCTGGCTTGGTGTGCCGCTGGTTGTCAATGATGAGTTAATGGGCATTGTCACGGTTGATCGCCATGAGATACGGCCGTTTACCCCCGATGAAATTGCCCTGGCGACAACGTTCGCCAACCACGCGGCCATCGCCCTGCACAACGCCCGGCTGTATGAACGGCTCGCCCGTAATAATGAGACATTGGAAACGGCCGTATTCCGCCGCACCGCCGAACTACAACACACAACCAACCAATTCGAAGCCATCCTCACCAACAGTCCCGACGCCATCCTCCAGCTCAACCCCGATTTAACCATCGAACTGAGCAATCCCGCCTTCACCAAAATGTTCGGCTACAAAAAGGGCGAACCATTTGCCAATTTCCCCGCCTGCCTTGTCGTCGCCCAAGACCTACAAAAGTTTATGCGTGCCATAAACCTGGCAGCACAAATGGGGCACCACACCCGCATCGAATTCACCGCCCAGCGCAAAGACAAAACAACCTTCGATGCCGACATGGCAATTGCCCCCATCCACAAACCCGACGAAGCAAACAGCATCTTGTGCAGCATTCGCGACATAACACAGCTAAAAGAGGTCGAACGCGCCAAAGATGATTTTGTCTCAAACGTGTCACACGAACTACGCACACCCATCACCAATCTCAAGCTGTACCACGACTTGCTCCAGCTAAACCCCATACAACAAGAAAAATACATCCCTCGCTTGCGGCGCGAAATTGACCGACTGCACACCATCATCGAAAACCTGCTAAACCTCTCTCGCCTCGATCAGGGGCGTGTAAACTGGGAAATCACCCAGGTAGACCTCAACGAACTGGCCCAGCAAATTGTCACCGACCGCACGCCACTGGCTCGCGAAAAGCAGATTACCCTAACCTGCTTGCCAACCCCCGATCTCGTCAACATTCATGCCGACGCCAATCATCTAAGCCAGGTCATCAGCATCTTATTCACCAACGCCTTAACCTACACCCCCGCAGGTGGAGAAATCACGCTGCAAACTCACCAACAAGTAGACCAAGAAGAAACCTGGGTTGGCATCAGCGTTCAAGACACCGGCCCCGGCATCCCCAAAGATGAGCAATCCCACATTTTCGAGCGCTTCTATCGTGGCAGCGCCGGTCGTGCTTCCGGCGCGCCCGGCACCGGACTGGGATTGGCAATTGCCAGCGAAATCATCAAATGGCACCAGGGAAAAATCGAAGTCACCAGCCCCGATATGCCGCACCACGGCGCCACCTTCACTGTATGGCTGTCCTTCGACCGCCAGCTATCCCCTCAAGATTTTCACCATATGTCATAGTTTTCCGCCCAATCTGCGATAAAAGTCATCTGACAACCATGACATTCGCCACCACAAAAACAAAAACAAATCAGTTACACTGAGGAGACGAATGACAAAAAAAGTCACGGCCGTCTTGCACAAACCACACGCAAATCGGCTACAGCGTCAACCAGGAGAAGAGATATGTTGACTGTGAGCGATCTGATGACCGTCAATCCACAAACCATAACCCCGGAGACACCTCTGCGGCACATCATTGAAGTCATGAAAAGTGAAGGCTGTCGCCATCTACCGGTACTCCAGGATGGAAAACTTGTAGGCATCGTAACAGATCGAGACGTGCGCCTGGTCATGAACTCCCCCATCGTCTTGCACGGGCGTTGGCAAGATGATGAACTACTCAACAAAGTCACGGCCGAAAATTGCATGACCCCCAACCCCATCACCATTTCCCCCGACATGCCCGCCTATCGCGCCGCAGAAATGCTCAGCATCTACAAATTTGGCGGCTTACCCGTCGTAAAAGAAGAAGAACTCGTTGGCATCATCACCGTCACAGACTTTCTCGACTACCTGGCCGACAAAAAAGTAGAAATCTCCTGATCCACAAAACAAAACGGGTAAGGCCAATTTGATGACCTTACCCGTTTATTGTCTAAATCCGCGCAATCCGTCACGACAACGGAATCGTCAAAACAATACGCGTCCCTTGTTTCGGTGCCGATTGCAACTGAAAGGTTCCCTTCAATTCTTCGGCGCGTGCACGCATGTTAGATAACCCATGCCCCACCGTGGACTGGATGCGCTCTTTGATGTCGAACCCCTTGCCATCGTCCACAATTGTTAGCTGCACAAACCCATCTGTCCGCTGCACAATAATATCCACATGTTTGGCACGCGCGTGCCGGGCAACATTAGCCAGCGCCTCTTGTGTGGTGAGGAAAAGCGCACGCGCCTGCGGGGTACGCAATTCTGCCAGCGCTTCGGCCGTGGCATTCAAATCCACAGCCACCATGGCATTCACCTGAAATTCGCGCACCAGCTTAGACAAGCCGTCGTACAAATTCCCCTTAAAGCGATGGGGGCGTAAATCCAAAATAAAGTTGCGGATGTCCCGAATGGTGTCGTTCAGGCCCAAAATGGCGTGCTCTAAAAGATGATCGGCATCCTCGAAATTGCCATCCGTCAATGACAACCGGGTTGATTCCAATGTCAAGCCAACTGCGTAAATAGATTGAATCACACCATCGTGCAAATCCATGCCAATGCGCGTGCGTTCCTCGACAATGACCAGGCGTCCCACTTGCTCGTACAAGCGTGCATTTTGAATGGCAACGGCCGCATGAGCCGCCAACAATTCCGCCAATTTTTGATCATCACTGGAAAACTCTTCCGCGCCAATCTTGTTGGTCAGGTAAAGGTTCCCCAATGTTTCTCCGGCGGCGACGATGGGCACGCCTAAAAAGCTCTCCATCAGGGGGTGTCCGTCCGGGAAACCAACGGAACGCGGGTCACGGCCGATTGCAGGAATGCGGATCGGCCGTTTCTCGTGAATGATCGCCCCCAACAAGCCATGACCATGTGGCAAATGGGGCATTTGCGCGACTTGCGTTTTGTCCATGCCGCTGTACACAAATGTGTCCAAATATCCATCGCTGTTGGGAACCCCCAGGGCGACATATTCGACATGAACCAGGTCACGGGCGGAATCGACGATTTGCTGTAGCACTTTGTCCAGGGCCAGTTCGCCAGCGATGCTGCGCACGGCATGGCTAAATGCCGCCAACTGCCGGTTCCGCTCCTCAAGCTGCTCGCTGTGAGCGCGATAGGTTTGCAAGGTGTAGGCTTTACGCAGGGAAACGGCCGTTTGTCCAGCCACCAGCTGCAACCACCCGCGCTCATCTGGCGACAAATCAGCCTTGGCCTCTCGCAGCAACACAGCCAATACCCCGTAATCCTGAATTGGCGCGGCCAACACCATCTGCACGTCACGTGGCGCGGTAGAGAAATCGGCCGTGTCAGCAGACAATTCAAGCAAAGCAGGCTGGGTTGACAACGCACCCAGCAGCCAGGAAGCCAACGGCTCAAACGAATACACCTCAACCGGCATTGGGCGCAGGTGTACGTATTTTTGTCCACCTTCGCTGATGGCAACCAACACCTGCGCACCGCCAAACAAATCTCCGGCAGCAGCAGCCGCTTGCTGTAAAACCATATCCGGCATCTCTGCTTCCGCAATCGCTAACAAAGCGGCATGTAAATGAGCAGAGGAGGCTGGCAATGGTGTGGCAAGAGTCATACAGTTATAAATAATCCTTTAGGTGATGCTGAATCGCGTAGGCGGCCGCTTCGGCACGATTAGAGACGCCCAGCTTTGAAAGAATACTGCTAACGTAGTTACGCACCGTTCCTTCGCTCAAAAACAAGGAATCGGCGATTTCACGATTGGTACGCCCTTCAGCAATTAACGCCAGCACATGCATTTCCTGTGGCGTTAAATCGCCAAATGCCGCCGCCTCTTCTCGTTGGATAGAACGGCGAACCTCTGTAAAGACGCGCTGCGTTAAAGATGGATCAAGCGTTGATTCGCCGCGTGCCGTCGCTTCAATGGCTCGCAGCAAATCGCCACTGCCAACTTGCTTCAACACATAACCAATCGCCCCTGCCCGAATTGCCGAAAAGAGCATTTCGTCTTCGGCATAAGAGGTGAGAATAATAATTTTTGTCTCTGGCAACCGCGCAACAATCGCTTCTGTCGCCATGACACCGCTGCCACCTGCCAGTCGAATATCCATCAAGACAATATCTGGTTCGTGTTCGACCGCTTGCTCTATGGCATCCGCCTCTGTTTCCGCTTCCGCAACAACCTCAAACCCAGGGTGACGCTCTAGCAAACTGCGCAAACCCAGGCGGACAACTTCGTGATCGTCAACAAGCATGATTCGTAATCGAGACATATCAATAAGTATAACTTTTTCTAAACGAAACAACCAACTCTCATCGTTATGGTAGTGCTAATGTCCCCCCACCACAAAGGTATATAACTGGCAGCTGGCGCTTCCCGAAAGCCATGACATGAGTTTTATCTCACCGGCAAATGACATTATTCACTATAGTTACTACTAAAATTGGTGTATGCTACAGGGTAGGAAAACCTTTCATCAGCCTGCTGCAAAAGGAGCGTGGGATGTCGCAATATCAAAATATCTTGGTACCTTTAGATGGGTCGTCATTAGCTGAGCGTGCGCTGGCCCCTGCTGTCACCATCGCCCAGGCGATGGGCGCACACCTCGTTTTGCTGCGCGTCGTTCCACCCATTATGCTCACCGTTGATCCGCAGTTGTACGAGCAGCTTACCCGCCAAAGTGAGGATGAGGCCACTGCCTACTTGCATCAAGTGCAGGCAAATTTAGCCAATGAAACGGCCGTTTCATCGGAAACGGCCGTTTCCACCGAAACCCTCATCATCAATGGGCCAGCCGCCGCCACCATCATCCAGGTGGCGCAAGAACGGGCCTGCAATTTAATCATCATGTCCAGCCACGGCCGTTCCGGGCCAGGCCGGTGGGTTTATGGCAGCGTCGCCGAAAAAGTATTACGGGGCGGCTGCTGCAACACCCTCATTATTCGCGCCCAGGTCGAAACACCTGTCTTTGCCACGAAGCAAATCCTGGTTCCCCTCGACGGTTCCTCGTTAGCAGAAAAAGCATTAGCCCCTGCCTTTGCCATTGCCGAAGCTATCGCCGGGCAGGTCACACTGCTGCGCGTGGTCACAGCCGCGCATCTCCAGATAGAAACGCAAACCATGAAACAGCAAGCCGATTATCTGGAAGATCACGACCAGGACGAGGCCGAAGCTTATTTACAAGAACTACACAGCCGCCTGCCTGCCACCACATGCCCCATCACCAATGCCTTTGCCAAAGGCCCCACCGCCGACACCATCATTGATTTTTCCGAAACGCAGCAAATGGACTTGATTGTCATGTCCAGCCACGGCCGTTCCGGCATTGAACGATGGATTCATGGCAGCGTCACCGAAAAAGTATTGCGTGGCGCACATTGCGCCACGTTAGTCGTGCGTTAGCTAGACGAAAAGCGGGGATTGCACCGTACCTGATCCCCATCCCCAATTCAATCCTCGCCATTTCAAGGTCAACGACAGTTGGTGTCGTTGACCCCTATGAATGAAAATCGTAGGTCGGATTGCCAATCCGACTTACGAGGGAGTCAAATGATGGCTACTGTAACGCCTCTCTCTGTGGATGCCTTGTACCGTCGTTGTGAACTCAACCAGCTCCCATTTGAAACGACGGCCGAATTACCCCCATTAGATGAAATTATTGGACAGGAACGCGCTGTAGAAGCAATCCAATTTGGCATCGGGATTCATCACGATGGCTTCAACTTGTTTGCTTTGGGACCAAACGGCACCGGAAAATATACGGCCGTTGCCCAATTCCTCAACCAAAAAGCCCCCACCGAAACGCCGCCCGATGACTGGTGCTACGTCAACAACTTCGACCAGACACACAAACCGCAAGCCCTGCGCCTGCCCGGCGGGCAGGCCACCATCTTGCGCGACAAAATGAAACGGCTCATCGAAGACCTGCTCACCATCATCCCTGGCGCCTTCGACAGCGACGAATACCAGGCCCAGCAAAAAACTATTGAAGAAGAGTTCAAGGAAAGGCAAACGCAGGCATTAGAAGAATTGAGCGAAGCAGCTCTCACCAAACACATCGCCCTCATTCGCACGCCGAGCGGGTTTGCCTTTGCGCCGCTCAAAGAGGGCGAAGTGCTCAAGCCGGAAGAGTTTGTCAAGCTGCCACAGCAAGAACAGCAAATCATCGAAAATGAAGTCAAAAACCTGCAAGAGACGCTGCAACGCATCATGGAACAAGTGCCGCAATGGCAGCGCGAACGGCAAAACAAGCTCAAGCAGCTCAACCATGAAGTTGCCCGTTACGCCATTACCCCCTTGTTGGCGGAGATGCGCCAGACCTATGCTGAACAAACGGCCGTTCTCACGTACCTCGACGCCGTAGAAAAAGACATCATCGAAAATTTCGGTCAATTCCTGGCCGACACAGAGTCCGCTGAAAGCGAGGCCAACGGGCTGCACAGCGACGAAGGCAGCAGCAAAAAGCAGACGTTTCAACGTTATCAGGTCAACGTCATGGTTGACCACAGCGAGACACAAGGTGCGCCGGTTGTCTATGAAGACAAACCCGCTTACCTCAACCTGATGGGGCGAATCGAGCACTTTTCGCAAATGGGCAACCTGTTCACCAACTTCACACTCATTAAACCGGGCAGCCTGCACCGCGCCAATGGCGGGTACCTGATTTTAGATTGCCGCCGCCTGCTGCTGGAACCCTATGCCTGGGAAGCGCTCAAGCAAGCCCTTCGCGCCAAACAAATCAGCATCGAATCGTTGGGACAGTTATACAGCCTGGTGAGCACGGTCACGCTGGAACCAGAACCGATTCCCCTGAATGTAAAAGTCATCTTGTTGGGCGAACGGCAGCTCTACTACCTGCTGACTCAATATGATCCCGATTTTGGCGAACTCTTTAAGGTTGCCGCCGATTTTGAGGATCAGATGGCGCGTGATGAGGGCAGCCACCTGGCTTATGCACACCTGATTGGCGACCTGGCGCGGAAGGAAAACTTGAAGCATTTCCAGAAAACGGCCGTTGCACGCATCATTGAACACAGCGCACGCCTTTCCGGCGACGCCAGCAAGTTGACGACACACATGCAGAGCATCAGTGACTTGCTACGCGAAGCCGATTATTGGGCTGAGCAAGATGCGCACGAATTGGTGACGGTAGTTGATGTACAAAAAGCGCTGGATGCGCAACTGCACCGCGCCGGCCGTATTCGCGAACAAATCCAGGAATCCATGCTGCGCGAAACCCTCCTCATCGACACGGATGGCGCACAGGTTGGGCAAATTAACGGGCTGGCCGTGTACAGCCTGGGGCCGCAAAACAGCTTTGGCAAGCCCAGCCGCATCACGGCGCGTGTGCGCCTCGGCAAAGGCGAGGTGATTGACATTGAGCGTCAGGTGGAAATGGGCGGCCCCATCCATTCCAAAGGGGTCATGATTTTGGCCGGGTTCTTGGGAGCGCGTTATGCCGGGGAACGGCCGTTTTCCCTCTCCGCCACCCTCGTCTTTGAACAATCCTACGGCGGCATTGATGGCGACAGCGCCTCCTCTGCCGAACTGTACGCCCTTCTCTCAGCGTTAGCCGATGTGCCCATCAAACAATCGTTGGCCGTCACCGGTTCTGTCAATCAACACGGCCAGGTGCAAGCCATTGGCGGCGTTAACGAAAAAATCGAGGGCTTTTTTGACCTGTGTACGGCACGCGGCTTAAGCGGAACTCAGGGCGTGCTGATTCCACAAGCCAATGTGCGCCATCTGATGCTGCGCCAGGATGTCATTGAGGCTGTCCGCGCCGGTCAATTTGCCATTTACCCCATCAGCCACATCGACGAAGGCATCGAACTGCTCACCGGCATACCCGCCGGAGCGCTCAACAACAAGGGAAATTATCCGCCGAAAAGCATTAACGGCCGTGTCACCACACGCCTCATCACCTTCGCCGAAAAACAACGCGCATTTGCGACGCCGCCAGCCAAACAAAAAAAGCAAGAGAAACGCAGAGAAGGAGCTGGCAATGAATGAGAAGCGCAATCGACTGATTATCCAGCGAATTCTGGTGGCGCTTGACGGCTCGCCGCACAGCCAGTCGGCGCTGGAAGCGGCGGTCAATCTTGCCGGGCTGCTCAATGCGGAATTAATCGGCGTCTTTGTCGAAGACATCAATTTGCTGCGGCTGGCGCAACTGCCATTTGCCCACGAAATTCAAGCGCATACGGCCGTTTCCGAAAAGCTCAACATGGATCGCATGAAACGCCAACTGCGCCTGCAAGCACAGCAAGCCGAAGAAAATCTGGCACAGTTAGCACAGCAGCACACCGTCAGCTACTCATTCCGCATCATGCGCGGGCCAGTTTCGGCCGAGCTGTTAGCGGCGGCACTGGAAGCGGATTTATTGGCGTTAGGACGCATCAGCCGTTCTGTTTCGCGCAAAACACGGCTCGGCTCAACAGCGCGAACGGCCGTTAACCAGACCACGCATCCCGTCCTGCTCATGTCCCCCAACGTCGCGCTCGACCGCCCCATTTTGCTCGTTTACGATGGGTCAGCCGGGGCAAACAAGGCGCTCGACGTGGCCGCTTATCTGGCACAGGGAAACGGCCGTTTGCAAGTGCTACTCTGGGCCGACAACAAACAACAAGCCACAGACTACCAACACGCCATCACGCAAACGCTGCAAACAGAAAATCTCAAACTCGAATTCCGCTACCTCACACCCGCAGACAGCGCCAACCTCGCCTACATCATGAAATTATCCGGCATGGGGCTGATGGTTCTCAACGACACCGATTCCCGCTTGCCAGCGGCAACCATCCATACACTTGTGGAAGAACTCGACCATCCCGTTCTGCTTGTACGATAAACATCCTGCGGGAGGCTGATGAGCCTCCCGCAGGCTTCCGCAGTCGCCAAAAGCCCAACACCTCCCGGTTGGCAGTTACCAGGAAACTGTTAAGATTGTCGCTATGGAAAAAACGATTTCCCGCTATGACGACACGATTCTCAACCGGTGCAACTTTTTTAAGGGACTGAGCAAACACGAAATAACGGCCGTTCTCAAGGCTGCCCGCATCGTCAACATTCCCTCAAACTCCTTCTTCTTTCACCAGGGTGAAGAAGCCATTTCCTTTTATATCGTCGTTTCCGGACAAGTGCGCCTCAGCCAGATTAACCCCGAAGGACGCCAGGTCATTGTCCACATTTTTGGCCCCGGCGATGCCATCGGCATCATCGTCGCCCTAAGCAACATGACTTACCCCGTTTCCGCCGAAGCGATGACCGACACACAAGCGCTGGGATGGGATCGTGACACCATCGCCTACCTCATGGAAGAATGCCCGCGTCTGGCCGTGAATGGCCTTCACCTCATTGCCCATCGCTTCATGGAACTGCAAGATCGCTACCGCGAATTGGCAACCGAACGCGTGGAACGACGCATTGCACGCGCACTATTACGGCAGGCACAACAGAGAAACGGCCGTATTCCCCACACCAACACCCGCAACATCTCCCTTTCTCGCCAGGATTTAGCCGAAATGACCGGCACCACCCTCTACACAGTCAGCCGCACATGCAGCAGTTGGGAACAAGAAGGCATCGTCACGGCTGGTCGTGGCTACATCGAAATCAACAACTTCCACAAACTCCTCGTTATCGCCGAAGACCTGCCCGACAGCCATCAATGCCACGATCCACAAACATGCTACTTCTGCCCGCCTGACTTCAACTGCAATACCGCTTAAATACGAAGCCCTCCCGCAAACCTGCCACCTTCACGAGAAAACGCACAACCTCCTCTCCAAAAATCCCCTTCATTGCGCTAGCGCAAAGAAGCCAATCCATTCCCCCAGTAAACTAAGAGCACCCAATCCAAATGTATTGGGCATGTTTTGTTTGTTCCCAAACCCAATTGAAACGGAGGTACCATCTATGCAAAATCAAAGTGGAGCGCAATCCCCCTGGCAATCGCTCAGATTACTCATTCTTGGCCTGGTCGTCACCATCATTGTTTTAGGCATCACCATCACAATCATGGCCGTCGGCAGTTCCGGCGCAGCCGCCACAGAAGAACGGGTCAACGTTCTCGCCGACAGCGACGACGAATGCGTCACCTGCCATGCCAACACCACCCCAGGCATCATCGAACAATATGGACATAGCACAATGGCCGCCGCAGAAGTCACCTGCCGCGACTGTCACGAAGTCGAAGCAGATTACCCTGGATCCGTTGCACACGAAGGCACCTACGTCCTCAATACCCCCACCACGGCCATGTGTACCGACTGCCATCAAGCCGAAGTCGCCCAATTCAACCAGAGCCGCCACGCCCTGCCCTCCTATGTAGCCTATGCCGGACAAGAAGTATTGACAGAAGAACTCCTTGTGCAATACCAATCTGTCCCTGAGGGCGGTTTCCTGGATGACAAAATTCGTGCACGCAACTCCCTACACGCATTGGAAGGGCCAGCCATCACTAAATTCGCCTGTGAATCCTGCCACGATGTTGGCAAACCAGCCCTCGATGGCTCTGTCGGACAATGCCAGGAATGCCATCAGCGTCACATGTTCAGCCTGGAACAGGCACGCAAACCAGAAACATGCAATGCCTGCCACATCGGCCCCGACCATCCACAATGGGAAATTTATCAGGAATCGCCACACGGCATCGCCTACATGACCGACGGAGACAACTGGAACTGGGAAGCTGAATCTGGCACCCTCACCGCCACCGATTTTCCAGCGGCAACATGCGCCATTTGCCACATGAGCGGCTTCGGCGCAACGGCGACCACACACGATGTTGGCGACCGTCTCACCTGGTATCTGGCTGCGCCCATCAGCGCCCGCCGTCCAGCCTGGCAAGACAACAAAGTGCGGATGCAAAGTGTGTGTAGTGAATGCCACAACCCGAACTTCATCGAACAACTCTATACAGATGGCGACGCTCTGGTGGAACAGGTCAATACCTGGGTCGCCGAAAGTGACCAAATCATCGCGCCATTGGTGGAAAATGGCCTGTTGACGGCCGAACCGTTTGATGAGCCAATTGACTATGTGTACTTCAACTTGTGGCACCATTGGGGACGCACCGCCAAGTTTGGCGCATGGATGCAAGGCGCAGACTATACACAGTGGCATGGCGCTTATGAGATGCTGCACGACCGCGCAGAACTCATTGAAATCACCAACGAAAAATTGGTTGAAGCCGGATTAGAGCCAATAGAATACGGCCGTCCACCACTCATTGAATCAGGAGAGTAGGAGCACATTCATGGGCTATCTGGCTATCCTCTTTCCATCTCTACAAAACAGGCGCTTGCCCCTGACACGGGATCAGCTAATGCTCCTCATGGCGGCTGTCAACCTCTTTTTCCTGGGTTTAGACACCTATCTGGCGCATCTGATCAGTGGCACCATTCGCCCTCGTGAATGGATACCCATTCTCTTTGGCCCTACAGCCGGAGTGCTGCTGCTCATAGCCGGGCTAGTCGCCCTGCGGCACAGGCAAAGTGCCAATTGGCTGGCAACCTTCGTCCTAATCAGCAGCACAGTGGTCGGTTTGCTGGGTGCTTACTTTCACATGGTTCGTGGCTCTTTGCCAACTGCACCGGCCGGTTCACGACTTTCAGTCTCGCTGCTTATTTGGGCACCGCCGGTTGTCGCGCCATTAACCTTTGCCCTGGTAGGGTTATGGGGGCTTAGCGCCGCCTGGATCGAAGAACCGGCGGACAGTGGCACATTGCGCCTGTGGCGCACGCGCCGCCTGACGCTGCCCTACAGCAAAACACGAGCTTACCTCTTCATGGTCAGCCTGGGCATCCTGGCAACGCTTTTTAGCAGTGTCCTCGACCATGCCCGCACAGATTACGCCAATCCCTGGCTGTGGATTCCTTTCATATCCGGCGTATTCGGCACTGTCGTCACCGTTGGATTAGGGGCTATCAATCAACCCAAACGCAGCGATGTTGCCATCTACGTTATGACCATGCTTTTGCTCATTGTCGTGGGGCTGGTTGGGGCAGTGCTGCACGTGCAAACAGACCTGGTTGGCACCAGTATTGTTGTTCCTGAACGGTTCCTGCGTGGCGCACCTTTCCTGGCTCCTTTGTTGTTTGCCAACATGGGTATGCTGGGGCTGATTGCCATCTTGTCGCCTGTTGAGCAGCGAGCGTAAACCCCATATGACACATATGACATTTGTCAAAGGATAACATGCTTTTCATCACTACTTTGCAACACGGCTGGCGGGCATAATATGTGTCATATAAACAACAAGGTGCATTTGATGTTTGGAGTTTTAACCGCCAAATAAGGATAAACTTACCAAACAATCTGCCATATTCTACCTCCTCCTTTGATGACAACGGCCGAAACATGTTTCGGCCGTTGTTATTTGTCGAAAAGCACCATTTGGTTGTAAAGTTATAAGGTTGAACTCAGTTGTTTTGGTGTGTTTGCCCGACAACAATGACATTTGTCAGTGCTTCGCACGCAAGATGTCACTCCCCGATTGGGTAAATCACTCATACAATTTCGGACGGTAAAAATAGAATCAGTGACAAACGCGAGTTATGGGGACTAACCATGCTCTTTCTGTTTGCATCAATTTAGTAGGAATGGAGATTTGTGATGAAATACGTATATCTGTTCACAGAAGTAGACGAAGCGGAAAAACACGCTGGAAGCTGGGACGCGACACGCGCCCTGCTCGGCGGTAAAGGTGCCAATCTCGGCGAAATGACCCGTATTGGTTTGCCAGTGCCTCCTGGCTTTACAGTCACGACAGAAGCCTGTAATGCGTATCTGGCTGCTGGTATGCAATTCCCCGAAGGGATGTGGGAACAAGAATTGGCCGCGATGAAGGCCATTGAAGCACAAACTGACAAGAAGTTTGGCGATCCGCAGAACCCGCTGCTGGTTTCCTGCCGCTCCGGCGCAAAGTTCTCGATGCCCGGTATGATGGACACGGTGTTGAACATTGGGTTGAATGATGAAACGGCCGTTTCCATGACCGAACTCACCGGCGACGAACGCTTCGTTTACGACGCCTACCGCCGCCTCGTCCACATGTTCGGTTCCGTCGTGCTCGGCATCGACGACGAAGCATTCGAACATCCATTAGACAAACACAAGGCCGCCAAAGGGTACAAAAACGATACCGAAATGACGGCTGAAGATTGGAAATCCCTCACCGAAGCATACAAAGGCGTCATCAAAACCCACATGGGTTTCGACTTCCCGCAAGACCCCTACGAACAGCTCAAACTGGCAACCGAAGCCGTTTTCAAATCCTGGAACGGCAAACGCGCCTTTGACTATCGCAACGCTGCTGGCATCCGCCACGACCTGGGCACAGGCGTCAACATCGTAACGATGGTCTTTGGGAACATGGGCAACTCCTCCGGTACAGGCGTCGCCTTCACACGCAACCCCGCCACCGGCGAAAACAAACTGTACGGGGAATACCTGATCAATGCTCAGGGTGAAGACGTTGTTGCCGGTATCCGCAACACAACCAAAATCGAACTCATGGGTGGAGAACTCCCAGAAGCTTACGCTGAGTTCTTGGAAGTCCAAGAAAAACTGGAACAACACTACCGCGAAATGCAGGACGTGGAATTCACCGTCGAGAACGGCAAACTGTGGATGCTGCAAACCCGCGATGGCAAACGTACCGCAAAAGCAACCGTAAAAATTGCGGTCGATATGGCTGATGAAGGCCTCATCACCAAAAAAGAAGCAGTGAAGCGCGTTAAGCCAGAACAGGTAGACACGCTGCTGCACCCCCAATTTGTGCTTGAAGCAAAACAAAAGGCTGTTGCTGAAGGCACACGCTTTGCCACTGGTGTAAACGCCTCCCCCGGTGCCGCCGTCGGTCGCATCTATTTGGATGCAGACACGGCCGAAAAAATGGCTAAAGAACATGGGCAAGATGTCATCATGGTACGGCCGTTCACCAAACCAGACGACGTTCATGGTATGCTCGCCGCCAAAGGTATCCTCACCAGCGAAGGTGGCGCCACCTCCCATGCCGCCGTCGTCGCCCGCCAATTTGGTATCCCCTGCGTCGTCGGTGCCTCCGAAGTACGCATCAACATGGAAAAACGCCAGGTCACAGCCAACGGCATCACCCTCAGCGAAGGTGACTACATCTCCGTAGACGGCACCACTGGTGAAGCATTCCTCGGCCAAATCCCATCCGTCGCCCCTTCCCTGGAAGAACAAACCGAACTGATGACCCTCCTTGATTGGGCCGACGAAATTTGCGCCACCCAAGGCATCCGTGACGTACCAGCCGGTTGGCCGACTCGTGGTCTGCAAGTATGGGCAAACTCCGATTACCCCGAAGATGCCCGCCGCGCCCGCTCCTATGGCGCACAAGGCATTGGCCTCTGCCGCACCGAGCACATGTTCTTCGAAACCGAACGTCTGCCCATCGTGCAGCGCATGATTCTCGCCGACAACAGTGCCGACCGGCAAACTGCTCTCGACGAACTGCTCCCCTTCCAACGCAGTGACTTCGACGGCCTCTTTGAAGCAATGACCGGCTTGCCCGTCATCATCCGCCTCATTGACCCGCCATTGCACGAGTTCATGCCCGATGAACACGAACTGTTGGAACAGGTTATCGAAAATCGCATCAAAGGCGTCGAAGATACCGCAAAAGAAGACCTGCTCAAGAGCATCCAGGCAATGCACGAAAGCAACCCGATGATGGGTCTGCGCGGCGTCCGCCTCAGCGTCATGATGCCCGAAATCGTCGGCATGCAGGTACGCGCTATCTTTGAAGCAGCCGCCGATGTCAAACTGCGCGGCTTCGAGCCAAAACCAGAGGTCATGATTCCGTTGACCGGTCACATCAACGAGCTGTATTTCATCCAGCCAAAACTGGAAGAAATCGCCAAAGACGTGATGGAAACCAAAGGCGTCACCTTCCACTACAAATTCGGCACGATGATCGAAATCCCCCGCGCCGGTTTGACTGCGGACCAAATCGCCGGCACGGCCGAATTCTTCTCCTTCGGTACCAACGACTTAACCCAGTTCACCTTTGGTTACAGCCGTGACGACGCCGAGCGTAACTTCCTCGTCAAATACGTCGAGGACGGCATTCTGCCCAAGAACCCGTTCCAGACCATTGACCCGGATGGCGTCGGCCAATTGATGGACATTGCCGTGAAGAAAGGCCGCAGCGCCCGCGTAGATTTGGAAGTCGGTATTTGCGGTGAGCATGGTGGCGATCCCGAATCCATCGCCCTCTGCCACAAGTTGGGTCTCAACTATGTGAGCTGCTCCCCCTTCCGTGTACCGATTGCCCGTCTCGCCGCTGCCCACGCAGCTCTGAGCAGCAAATAAGTTTCATAAACACCCATTCCTACCATTTCCCACAAAAGCCCCGGCTGCCACAGTCGGGGCTTTTCATTTTCACAGCACCTTTATCGGCAGCGTTTGACGCCCTCTGGCAGTTGTATTAGAATCCAGCCATTCATATTTCAGGTGATTATTTATGACAGCAGAGCGATTTGGGCGTTACGAAATCATTGATGAACTAGGGCGTGGCGGTATGGCCGTGGTGTACCGCGCCCACGATCCTTACGTCAAACGCGATGTTGCCATTAAAGTTCTCTCGACACAGTTTACGGCCGATCCCAAATTCCAACAGCGTTTTGAGTTTGAAGCACAAACCATTGCCGCACTGGAACATGCGGCCATCGTCCCCATCTACGATTTCGGGCAGCACGAAGGGCAATCGTTCATTGTCATGCGCTATATGCCGGGCGGCTCGCTAGAAGATCGGCTCGAACAAGGCGCCATGACGCTGAAAGAGATTGCTCCGGTCATTGATCGCGTTGGCACAGCCCTGGACGTTGCCCACGCCAAAGGCATCATTCACCGCGACATTAAGCCGGGCAACATCATGTTCAATGCCGAAGGGGAAGCGCTGTTATCAGATTTTGGCATTGCCAAAGACGCACACGCCGCTGCTGGCCTCACCGCCGACGATTCCTTCATCGGCACAGTGGAATACATGAGTCCTGAGCAAATCCAGGGCACGCCAAACATAGACGGCCGTGTCGATATTTACGCCTTAGGCATCGTCCTTTTCCGCATGCTCACCGGCAAACTCCCCTTCAAAAAGCCAACCGTCATCAGCACGGTACTCGCCCATCTCAATGAGCCAATCCCCAGCGTTCAGGAAATATTACCCAATTCACGCGTGCCGTGGGATGAAATCTTGAACAAAGCGCTGGCGAAAAACCCCGACGAACGCTACCAAAAAGCAGGCCACATGGCAAAAGATGTCACGGCGCTGCTTTCTGGCAAATGGTACCTCTCTAAGTTAGACAGCCTCTTTGATTGAAATCAGGCCAATTCTTTTTGTAAATATGTTTGCGTCAAGGCCATTACCTGGGCGATGTTTGCTTTGTCCTGGCTGTATTTGGATGAACTGACAACATGCTCCGGATCGTCAAAGTAAGCGCCGGTTGTGTCGCTAACAGCAGCGGAGGTTGCCAGGTAAGTGTATGTTTCCGCCATTTTGGCCGGCGAAATCGAGAATTTGCTTTTGAGGGCATAGGCGCGACGCGCCAGAGCTGGCATATGGGGGTAACGGCCGTCTACATCAATCTGCACATTGGTGACGCGAATCGAATTGGCGGTAACGGCCGTTTCCCCCAACTGCTCCGCCAACCAATAGGTATACATCACCTGTGCCAGCTTCGACTGATAATACGCCTTCTGCACACTAAACTTACGCGCCTTAAACTCCGGGTCCTGTAAATCCACTTGCAAAAACGGATACATCATCAGCCCTTTCGAAGAGATGGTGATAATGCGCCCCTGTGCGCTCTGCTTCAGCGCGGCCAACAGCAAATCCGTCAGCAAAACCGGGCCAACGTGGTTCGTCGCCCACACCTTCTCCACCCCTTCGGCCGTCACCATCCGCTCCTTCTGGCGAATGTCAAACATAGCCGCATTATGGATTAAAACATCGACAACGGGATGGGCACGCAGCAATTCTTCGGCAAAGCGCCGAATAGACGCCTGCAATGACATATCGACAATCATCAGCTCCACCGCAGCGCTGCCCGATTCGCGGCGCACATCTTGCAGCGCCGCTTCGCTGCGTTCCCGGCTGCGGCAAGCCATCACCACATGGTACCCTTTCTGCGCGATTTGCACGGCAGCCGCTTTGCCAATACCCGAATTCGCGCCTGTAATCACACATACTTTCTTATTCATATCGTTCCCTTTGTGCCCATGCCCGATTCTAAAATAGACAAAATCTGCTCAAAAATAAGCTGCGCCTCTGGTGCTGCCAACCTATTTTTCTCTTCGTGCAACAAAGCTTCTGGCGCAACCGCCAAGCGACGCAGAAGATAATCACCCAAATTGCTGAACACGGCATTAAACATAAAAGCCGCCACATCGGGGTCAATGTTAGCCGTAAGCACTCCCTGCTCTTGCCCTTGCTCCACCAGTTGGCGAAAGTATGGCAGCATCCCTTGCTGCAAAACCGCTTTCGTCTCCAAGGGCAGCGGGGCATCGCCATACATCGCGCGATAGCCAATTTGCGCCAGCTGCGGGTTGGTAAACTCAAAGCGCACACCAACATCAAGCAGCCAACGAATGTAGGCAAAAATCCCCATTTCGGCCGTTGGCGGCGCGTTTTGCTGAAAAAACTGCGTTTTTTCCTGTGTAATCATCTCAAGCAAATAGAGATACAGGTCTTTTTTATCGGCGAAATATTGGTAAAAGCTCCCCTTGGCAATACCGGCACGCGCTACGATGCGCGAAATGGAAGCGGTTTTATAGGTGTGCTCGGCGAATTCTTCAATGGCTAATGCCAAAATCGCCGCCTGCTTTTCCGCAGGCAAGTTAAAAAATGTTTGTTGTGGCATATCTCACTCTCAATGTGACCAGTCAGTCACATGACCAATCGGTCACATTGTAGCGAGAGGAACGGCCGTTGTCAAGGCAATTCAGCAAAAGCTGCCACAGGCTGCACCGAAAGCCGCAGCGGGTCTTGCGGGCGCAAGGTGATGACCGTATCCAAAACCACCGCTTCGGTCGCTGCCAACGCCAGCGTGACATGCTGCACCATCGTCGCCAGAATGACCTGCGCCTCCATCATGGCAAACATATTACCCAGGCAAATACGCGCTCCAGCGCCAAAGGGCAAATAGGTGTAACGGTCTGGCCCGTTCTCTTTGTCGAGAAACCGCGCAGGCTGAAACGCTTCTGGCTGCGGCCACAAATCTGGACGATGATGGGTGGCATACACACTAAACAAAATGACCGAGCCTTGCGGAAAGTGCGTGCCGTTCGCAGAAAACGGCTCCAGCACGCTGCGCCCAAAAGCAAAAGCGGGCGGATAGAGGCGCAGCGTCTCTTTGATCACCGCTTCCAGCAGCGGCATTTGGGGGAGATGGTCAAAGGTAACGGCCGTATCCCCCACCACATCTTGCACCTCGGCACACAACTGCGCGAGCACATCGCGGTGCTGCGCCAACAAATACCAGGCCCACGTCAAGGCGGCGGCGGTCGTTTCATGCCCGGCCACAAAAAGCGTGACACACTCATCCAAAAGCTGCTGCTCCGACATCGGCTGGTCGTTTTCATCGCGGGCAGCCAGCAGCATCGAGAGCAAGTCACCCTGATCGACGGCAGACAGGCGACGCTCCTGGATAATCTGCCGCAGCAGCGCCTTCACCTGGCGCAGCGCCCGCTGTTGACGACGATTGTCGGAAGTAGGCAGCCAGGTTGGCGGCAAGAATGTCTTCTTCAACTGAGCTTCTCCAATCGTCAGAATCTCCTGCATCAATGCGCCCAGCGCCGCCGTTTGCGTCAGCAAATCAACGCCAAACATCGTCTTGGCGATAATGCGCAGCGTTAATTGAGTCAATTCATTATTGATTGCCACCGTCTGCCCCGGCTGCCAGCCCGCAACCATCTCCTGAGTATAGGCAGCCATCGTATCCGCATAATTGCGGATGCGTAAGGCGTGGAAGGCGGGCTGCATTAATTTACGCTGGCGCTGCCACGATTTGCCCTCGGCGACAAAAACGCCATTGCCCATAAAACGACGAAACACGCGTGAGACGAAGGGATCGCGGTGCATCTGATGGCCGTGATGCAGCAACAATTCACGGGTAACGGCCGGTTCGCTGATGATAAAAATGTTCATGCCTAACATTTGTAGATGCGCCACGCCCCCCATGGTCAGCGCTGTCTGCATCATAAACGCCAATTGGTCGGCGCGAAAAGCACGCATTTCCGCAAAAGAGAGTTTTTTCATGGTCAATCTCCTGGTTTTAGTTAAAATAAGCAACAGTGTGTTGCAGAACAGAGGATACTTTTGCGGGCAGGGAACGTCAAGCAACAATAACGGCCGTTTCGCTGCTTAAACAACAAATGGAGACAATATGTCGCAAAACGTAGATTTACGGGTCCGGCGCACGCGGGAACAAATTCGAGATGCATTTATGGCACTGCTGCTGGAACGGCCGTTTGAGCAAATTACGGTCAGCGCCATCACCCAGCAAGCACGCATCAATCGCGCCACATTCTATCGGCATTACACCGACGTCAACGATCTGGCGGCGCGTCTCACCGACCTGCTTTTTGCAGACATCGCCACCCACCTGGAAGAGCAAGGCACACACAGCACAGCAGCCAGTTGGCAAATCCTATTCACGCATGTGGCTGAATACGCGACATTTTACAAAGCGATGATGGGGCCAGGTGGAATTCCGGGCTTTCGGGAACGGGTGGAAACGGCCGTTGCCGCGCAAATGGCCGACTTGTTACCCACCTTTGGCTTTGACAACACCCGCCTGCGCCTGCCCCAAACATTGGCGGTACGGTACCTGGCCGCGGCGCAAGTGGGCGTCATTCAATGGTGGCTGGAAAACGAAATGCCCGTCACCGCAGCAACGGCCGCAGAATATCTCATCAATCTGCACTTGCACGGCGGCTGGTGGGCATTAGGTCTGGAGGAAACAGCGTGAGACAGGCCGCGTCGGCCATTTACTGCGCGGCACACCAATATTGCAATTCGGCCGTGGAGCCTGGTGCATAGCTGTAATTCAGCCCGGTGAAACCGTGCCCACCCACAAATTGGTTCACTGGCCCACGGTCGGCTTCCAGTTGGAAAAGGGTACTGTGATAAACGGCCGTTTCCGCCGCATTGGTACCGAGCGCAGCCGAAGTATCCGTCACCCACACGCGCAAATTGCGCTCATTGTCCGCCCCACCCGCATCGTAAGCGGCATGGAATGTCATCTCAGTAAAAGCCAGCGCCTGCTCGTCATCGGCATCGGTGAAGGTGAGCGTTTCTTCCCGTTCAATGCCCACCTCGACGCTGCTGCGGTAAGCGGCCGTACAGACGATTGAGTCTGCGATGGAAACGGCCGTTTCGCCGCCCCCACCACAAGCTGCCAACAACAAGCCAACCATAAGAATGCCCAACAAATCTGCTATTTTTTGCATAACTTTCTCCCAAAGTAGGTCGGATTGGCAATCCGACCTACGACACCTACGAATTTGTCGGCGACGCCGCGACAACCAGGCAAGCGGCCGTCAGCAAAATCGCCAAGGGGCCAAACAGCAGCCGCTCAACCGGGCTGACCGAGGCGAAGTTGCCCAGCGTGTTCAGCGCCATGTAGCCCGTTACCACCCAGGCGGCAATGCGAATCCACATTGGCTGGGGCATGCTGCCCACCAACCCCGCCCGGTAGCGCATAATGTAAATGAAGACACCCAAAATCACAGCCGCCACCACGCTCGTCAGCCGTAGCGTCACGGTCAGCTCCGTTTGCCGCCCACCCCACAGCATGGACACGGGAAAAGCTCCCGCAGCCGCCAAAATCTGCACCACAAGAAAAACAGCAAACAGTGCCGTGGCAACATTTGCCGCAAGTTGGACAAATTTTGGTTTTGAAAAATAAGTCATGATTCTGCTCCTATTATCCGAGTTTAAGATTACCCCAATTTTATATAGCATTTGTGCCAAGCAAATTATGCTCATAAATTGGCCCAATCTCGTAGGACAGCAGCCCGCTAATGCCCCACCAAAAACCCGTGTCATCCATGCTCATCCATGTCCAAATTCTCTAACCAATCGGCCACAATGGCTGCCAGGTCAATCGCTGTCAGCAGGTCGATGTGGCCGGTGTCGCACAGCAGAACGTAGCTGCCGGAATGAGTGAACTCGCTAATTGTCGGCTCGTACTGCTCAGCGATGAATGCTTCGTCGTCCAGGCCAGCGACCAGCAGGAATGGTTGCGTCATGGCGGCGAGATCACGGCCGTATTTGCTACGTGGCGCAAAGGAACTATTCAGCCGATGACTATACGCCGTCGTGGCGCTGTCGCCCAGCGGGCCGTCCAGCACGCTGTCTGGCATGGCAAACTGAATCACCGTCAGTCCATCAAACCAATGGATGCCGATGTTGTTGAGCATTGTCAGTCCGGCGATACGGCGTGAATTCGGCCGTGCCCAACCGCCAGAATCGGGGCGCGTCGGCGGCGCATTATACTTGAGGAATGGGGCCAGCAGCAGATACGCGTCAGCCAGCTTGCCATATTCGCCACCTGCAAAGCGCACGACCAACCCGCCCCCAGAAGAATGTCCACCGATGACGATGTGCGCGTCGGGAAACTGCGGTTGGAGGGTGGCAATCAGGTCAGCTAAATCATCCTCAAACTGGCCGATGTAAGCCACGTCACCACGCGCTGCCGGATTGAAGCCGTGCCCCCGCAAATCTGGGGTGACGACATGCGCCACCCCAGCCACACTCAATTCATTTGCCAGCGGGTAAAACTGCATCGAATGCCAGCCGGAGCCGTGCAGCAAAATGAGGATGGTGTCGGTATCCGCCCCGCTTTCATAAAGGCGATAGCTGAGTTCTGCGCCGTCGCGGGCGATATAGGGTTGCAGGGCGGGCATCCCGTCGTAATCCGCCTCGATGAGCGCGGTGAAGGCGATTGGCTCCTCCGCGCTCACAATGTTGGTTGGGCGATCGGTGCTGATGAGAACGGCCGTTACCGCCAAATAAATCGCCACGGAGATAAGTAAAAAGTTGCCAGCTTGCCTCATGATTTACCTCTACCGCCGGGCATAAAAAAGCTGCGAGACGAATTTGACCATTTCGGCTAACGCAAAGCCCGTCACGGCCAGATCAATGGTGTAAAACGGTACCAATTCGCCCCAGAAAAAGGAAGCGACAACGGCAAAAATGGTAACGGTCAGCACCAGGTAGGCGTTGCGCGTCGCTTTGGCCGTAGCCGCTTTCTCGTGAGACGCCGCCAACCGGGAGCCAAGGGCGAGCAAGAGCAGCTGCCCCAACTGCACCACGATGAACAGCCTGCCCACATGCCAAACTAAACGGCCGTATCCTATCGGAATACTATTATTAGCTGTGGCGCTGGGCTGCATCGCCCAACCATTCACAAAGTAATAAACGGCGGCGCTCAAGGTAATCACCAGCGAAAGCGCGGCGAGCGTTTGGTACCAGGATAAATTGTTCAATTTGCTGTAGAAATGATTCACTGTTTCTTGTTTCATGAGATTTCCCATTAGTTTTGAGCGGCCAACTGCGTCTCTTGGAGCCAGCCCTCGATAATCGTCATCGCCGCCGCACTTTCGACGATGCTGTTGTGGTTCTCGCCGTCGATGACATGGACTTCGCCGTCACTGTAGGTGGTAACGGCCGTTGCAAATTCCCCCGCCACAAATGCTTCATCATTGCTGCCAACCACGACTAACATCGGCGCGTCAACGGCCGTTAACGCCTCCGCATATTTTGTGGGTGAAGTGTTCACCGTCGCCCCAAAGCTGTAGACGTGGGTCACGGCATCCGTCAGGTTAAAGTAAAGCGTGTCCAGATGATTCAGCCCGGTGATGCCCACGTTGTTGAGCATAATCAGCCCAATCAAACGCGGCACATTGAGTTGAGAGTAGGCAGCGGCGGCGGCGGCAGCAGCAGGATTGTCCGGGTCTGGCTGCGGCATGGTCGGCGCGTCGCTGCCCAGGTGCGGCGCGAACATCAGGTAGCCGTCCACAGCCGGGTGGTCGCCGAGTTGGGCAAAGCGTAAGGCAATGCCGCCTCCCATCGAATGACCGGCGAGGATGAAACGGCCGTTTGGCTTTGCTGCCCGAATTGCCGTAATCACGTCCGCCACGTCATCCTCATACTGGCCGATGTAATCCACGTCGCCCGGTGTGCCGCCGGACTGCCCATGACCGCGCAAATCGAGCGCAATCACCTCCGCGCCGCTAAGCTCGCGCAGCAGTTGGGCGCTGCCGTTGAACGCGCCGCTTTCCGAAGTCACGCCATGCAGCAGCAAAATGGTGTCGTCCGACTCTGCCGGGAAGCGGCGGGCGAACAAGGTTGTGCCGTCGCGCATGGTGTACTGCTGCGGCGTGAACTCGCCAGTGCTATGCACAGCTACCGGAAATGGATCGACTGTAAAGGTGGGTTCGGGCCAAAAGGCCATTATGAGTGCTGCGCCGAAGTAGATGAGGGTGGAAACGGCCGTAGAAATCAGGGCAATGCGCCAGAACTTTTTCATGAGATTTATCCTTTTCGCTAAGAGAGTGGTCCAATCCTTGAAGAACATAACCGCAGGATTGGACCACTCTGTCGTCTAACTTACCGCCGCGCATAAAAAAGCTGCGAGGCGAATTTCACAATTTCGGCAAAGGCCAGTCCCAGAAAGGCCAGGTTGGCCGTGCAAAATGGCGTCAGCTCTTCCAAAAAGACGGAGCCAATCGCCGCCAACGCACCGAAGGCAAGGACGCCGTAGGCGTTGCGCCGCGCTTTTAGTGCTGCCTGCTTTTCATGCGCCAGCGCACCCGGCGCAGACCCCGCGCCAAACACCAGCACAATTTGCAGGATGATTTCGGCCAGGACAATGAAGCCCATCGTGGTCAACAACAGGCTGCCGTAGCCCGCCGGGATGATGTCATTAGCCAGGGCGATGGGGCGCATCGGCCACATGTTGGCAATATAGTAGGCGGTGGCGCTGCCGGTGATAATCAGGGAAAGCGCAGTGCTTTTTTGTTGGAAAGAAATGTTGCTCAAAGCATTTTCGGGTTGATTTAACGCTTGTTGTTTCATGGTTTTTCTCCTTGTCACCCACATTTACTTATTCAAAAGCCGGGGTAATTGCTTCTTGAACGGCCGTTTCCGACTGCCGCAGCATCGCCACACCCAACCACGCAAACCAGACAATCTGGGTCAGGCCAAAAATACTGGCGCTGATTTCGGCAGCGGCCGGCACAACACTAATCACACCAGCAGCACCGACCAGAAAGCCCAGGTAATGCAAGGCACGGGCAAAGTGACCACTGCGCAGACCCGCCACGCTCAGCAGCAGCACCCAAATACCGCCAACTACTTCCACACCACCGCCCAGGCCAGTAAACACAGACTCAATCGCCAACCAGACGGTTGCCGCCAGTTCCGGATTGCTGGCTTGCAAGCCAGCAACCGTTTCCATGCCAACGTTGTAAATCATGCCGCTGGCAATCACCAGCACGGCCCAAATAATGCCAAAGGCGGTGGCAATGCGGGCCAGGGCAGACCGTTTGCCATCCAGCCGTTCGTGCAGCGCCAGCGAGAGCACCACCAGCGTCGCCCCCCAGGCAACATACACAATCAGGTGCAGCGCAGTGAGTAACCCCTGGTTTTCTACAATTGCTGCTACTTTTTCCAGCGGGTCGGCAATGCCCCCCACGTTCACCACAGCGATAAAGCCCACAAACCCAATAACGTAAGCCAGGGCTTCATACAAGGCGGCTATCCCGCCCCACTTCTGTAACTTGCTCATATTTCCGTCTCCTTTTTGTTCTTAATAGATGATTTTTCTTGTGGCCGCGAATGTCCATCTCTGTTTTTACACGTCCAGAAAACGCAGCTACAAATTTACGGGGTTCACTGAGATTAAGGTCAGACCAAGGTTATTGATCTTCTTCAACACGCCATGCAGCGCCGCTTGATCGCGGATGGGGCCACGCAAAACCGTGTTCCCATCGTCGCCAGGGCTGATGGTCAAGCCGTCAAACCATTCTTGCCAACGGCCGTCTAACTGCCCGGCAACTTTGATTTCGTATTCGCTCTGCTTTCTTGCGTGTTCGTTCATCATGCCTCTAGCATACGGCAAGCAAGGCGACAACTCCCCACAAGAAACTGTAGTCGTCGCGGGTAAAAAACTGTAGTCTGTTGGGAAACGTTGTAGGTTTGTCTTCAAGCCGCCTGTGACAAAGCAGTTTTGCCATTCGGGCTATGCTGGGGGGACAAGTGGCTCAATCTTGTTCAGGGGGTGCAATCCCACACTGGCACTTTGGGGGAACAAAATAATGGATAGAGGTGTACCGCCTCAATGAGGCGGTATGAGATGGAGTATTGGATTCGGTAGAGGACGAGGGAATCAGGCAGGCAGTATACGCGCCATATAAACCATAATAAATTTGTAGTGGGGTATTTTCCAGTCTAGCCGTGTTTTTCTGACAAATGCTGGATGATCTTGTAAAGCTCTGCCAGCATTACTTGCAGCGCTTCTATATTGGTGTCTTCGGCACTCAGGCCAGCAACCAATCTTTCCGGAATGGTGGCGGCCACTTCGCGCAGGGCACGCCCCTGCGCCGTGAGGGTAATGATTACCTGCCGTTCATCCTCGGTGGAGCGTGCCCGTGACAGCAAGCCTTGTGCCTCCATCCGCTTGAGCAATGGCGTGACGGTGTTTGTGTTGAGCAGCAGCTTTTGGCCGATTTCGTTCACCGGCAGGCCATCGCTCTCCCACAACACCATCAAAACCAAATATTGGGGATAGGTCAGCCCTAGCTCATCGAGCAAGGGCTGGTATTCGCGCGTGATTAGCCGAGATGCGGCATAAATTGGGAAGCAGATTTGGTTTTCTAACTTTAGTTGCTCATATGTCATAAAGAAACGAACCTCGAACCCGGACGACGCCCAGAAAAACGAGAGCCAACACGGCGATGATAAGAAAGAGATTGTTACGGAACTTAATGGCGCTGGGCTGGTTTTTCCAGGCGGCGTT
Organism: Ardenticatenaceae bacterium; assembly: GCA_020634315.1. GTDB lineage: Bacteria > Chloroflexota > Anaerolineae > Promineifilales > Promineifilaceae > JACSRF01. The sequence continues at coordinate 63,680 of JACKBV010000008.1, forward strand.
GGTATGGGCTAAAACGACAGTGGTCAGCATAATGCCTACATGTTCAAATAGTCGTGTGTAGTCAACCGTGCGCTGCAAAAACAAGATGAGGCCGAGCAGCAAGTTGACATCAATAAAGCCAACAAAAGCAGACATCAAAATACGATCTGTCTTATTATAGTCCTGTTTACGCAGCCAGCCGATGGCGAACTTAATGATTATGACGACGGCCAAAATGACAACGAGCCAGCGAACCTCTCCGTGAATGTTTTGTATTGACATGCGTTAGTTTCCGTTTTGCAATGTGACAGTTGTTGTGTGCGGGTGACGGCTGCGCCAGATTTGCCATGCGCCGCTGCTCCACAATGCCCAAAGCACGAGCAGTGGCTGGAACAGGAGGCGCACGGCGCGTGCCGTATCGCTGTTCAGGCCAAATGCGTCGATGCGATTGACGTATTGTGAAATGTTGCCAGGGAAGATAGCGATAAAGAATACGGCCGTTACCAACCCCACCAAGGCACGATACCCACGCGCAACAAGCAGCGCTGCCCCCAACAGGATTTCGACCATTCCCGACAAAACAACCACCCGGTCGCCATCAAGTGGCACCCACGGCGGCACCTGAGCCAAGAATTCAGTGCGGGCCACTGTCAGATGCGTGATACCGGCAAAAAGCAAAAAAGCGCCCAACAGCAAGCGGAAAATATTCTGCACAATCGTTGTTTGTGGCTTGAAGCCAATGATGGTTTTTAAGTTCATGATCATGTTTCCTTGTCTTTGAAAATGTTTTTGCATCTTATGCGATTGTATCGTTAGCGATATAATATCAAAAAATAATTCTTGTGACAAGAAACATTCACAACATGAATGGGCCATTCACAACATGAATGGGCAGCGTTTAGATAAGCTCTAATTCTCTTGCTTTGGCAATAGCCAGGGAGCGTTTACTGACGCCCAACTTGCTATATATGTTTTTGGTGTGGTAGAGCACGGTGTTCAGGCTGATGAACAACTGCGCGGCAATCTCTTTGTTTTTTAGCCCGGCAATGATGAGAGCCAGGATTTCCAGCTCGCGCTCACTGAGGGGGTCGATGAGCGACTGCGCTGGCGGCAAGGCATCGGGTTGGGCGATGGCACGCGCGTAGGCCAACGATGTCCCGACAGCCAACCATTGCGCCACTTGCAGTTGTGCTCGCGGCGGCTCTGTCTGAGCAAGTAGGTTCTGCAAAAATTGAATTTGCTGTGGCAGGTCTGGGTTTTTCAGGGAAACGGCCGTTTCCCGCACCATCTCCAGCGCCGCCCTGGCCTCTGCATAATTGCCCGCCATTAGCTCGACCAACGCCAACAACATGCCGCTGCGACAAAGGCCGCTTAGCTCATTGACAAAACGGCCGTGTGCCTGCGCCTGCGCAATCTCCTGCCGCGCCGCCTCCAGGTCGTCAGCCGCAAACGCAAGCTGCGCCAATCCCAAATGCACGTAAAGCAGCAGCGGGCTTTGCGCCAACCCCTGATTGGCGGCAAAGGCTTGTGTGTCCTGCAAAACGGCCGTTGCCGTTGGTTCATCGCCGCGCAGCAGGTACAGCAAGCCTAAATAGCCCCCGGCCAGAAAAGCGACGTTGAGGTTGCGGCTTTGCCGCGCCAGGAGGGAGGCTTGTTGCAGCATGTGAACGGCCGTTTCCAACTCATCAGCCGTCGTGCCGGTCGCCCCCATCATTTGCGCCGCGCCCAATTGCAGCAGCGCCGCACAGCGCGACAACGCATAATCAGGCGGGGTCAATTGCAGCACCAACGCGGCTTCCGCCTGCATCAACGGCAAATCTTCGCGTGTACGCGCAATGTTGGCGCGAATGAGCGAGGTAACAGAGCGCACAGCCGGTGCGCCTTGTGCGGCCGTTTCCGCCGCCTGCAAATACGGTTCAACCGCATCCATTTGCCCCTGGTTGACCAACACCCAGGCGTAATTGATGCACAATCGCGGCTGTTGGTGCAGCACAGCGGCAGGAAAGGCATCGAGCCAGCGCCGCAGCGTGGTCAGTTGGCCTTGAAAAAGGAAGGTTAAGCCGTGTTCGACCAGGAGGGGAACGGCCGTTTCCCATGCTTCCGCCGCCAGCGCATACTCAATGGCATCCGCCGTCAGGCCGTTGGCTGCCGCCCACGCTGCCGCCTTGTGGCGAATGACCTGGGCCTCGGCGGCGGGTAACTTTTGCCGCAGCAAGTCGGCGAAAAGGTGGTGATAACGGTACCAACGCCGTTCATCATCCAGGGAAATGAGGAAGGAGTTGGTCGTCTCTAACTGCTCCAGGGTTTGCTGTGCTTGCTGCGCGGAGACAGGCAAGACGGCCGCACACAAATCGGCGCACAAGTGCTGGAGAACGGCCGTTTGCAGCAAAAACGCCTGCACCGTGGGTGACATTTGGGACAACACCTCATCTGTCAGGTAATCCATGATAAAGCGATGGCTGCCGGTAAAGCTGCGCACGAAATCATGCAAGTCGTCGCTGGCGCGATGCTGCATAGACAATGCCGCCATTTGCAAACCGGCAATCCAACCTTCGGTGCGGCTTTCCAGGGCGGCAATGTGCTCAGGCAGCAGCGCCAACCCCATTGTTTGCTGCAAAAAGCAAGCCGCCTCTGCCTCAGTAAAGCGCAAATCGTCGGCGCGGAGTTCGACCAGTTCGCCCCGTGCCCGCAGCCGGGAAATGGGGAAGCCGGGATCGCTGCGACTGGTGAGCAGCAATGTCATTTGCGGCGGCATCAAGTCGAGCAGTGTGCCGAGGGCGGTGTCAATGTCGGCCGAATCAAAGGCATGATAATCGTCCAGGACAAAGATGAAGGGCACGGAAACGGGAAACACGTCCTGGACAAATGCCTTCATCAACGTTTTGGGAGGGATGGTCTGGTTCGATTGCAGCAGTTGTGGCAAATGCGACTGGATGCCGGGTAACGGCCGTACCGCTTCCGCCAAATAACGAAAGAATTGCTGCGGATCGCTGTCATCTTCGTCCAACGATAACCAACAGACCTGGGCTGTGTCCGCAGCTTGTAGCTGCTGTAACCAGGCGGTCGCCAACGTTGTTTTGCCGTAACCGGCGGGAGCGGAAATGAGGATGAGTTTGGTTAAACGATTGGGTTCTAGTTTTGCGAGAAGAGACGGCCGTTTCACCCAACCAGGGTGGGCAGCGGGCATGTAGAGCTTTGTTTGCAACAGTGCATCAAACATGGGGGCCGATTATAGGGGAAAGTTGGGGAAAGGGGAAACGGCCGTTGCCACAATCGGAATGTGCGACAATTTGAGGTAAAATACCCTTGTCATTTACAGTCCCAGTAATGACAAAAGGAAACAACCATGCACATCTCACTGAATATCAACGGCAGCGACTACCCCGTCGCCGCCTCCCCCACCAGCACCCTCATGACTGCCCTGCGCCAACTTGGTTACTTCTCTGTGCGCTTCGGCAGCGATGATGGCACAACCGGTGCCGCCGCCGTACTCGTCGATGGCAAGCTGGTCAACAGCGATACCCTGCTCGTCGGGCAGGCCATCGGCAAGCCAATCGAAACCGTCGAAGGATTCACTCAGGCAGTTGGCGAACTGCACCCCATTCAAAAAGCGTTCATCGAAACAGGAGCCATCCAATCCGGCTATTCCACGCCAGCCATGATGTTGGCCGCAAAAGCGCTGCTCGCCCAAAACCCCAACCCAACAGAAAGCGACATACGCGACGCGCTATCTGGCATCCTCTGCCGTGAAACGGGTTACGTCAAGCCCGTAGAGGCGATCTTCCGCGCCGCAGCTTATTTGCGCGGCGAAGAACTGCCCCCTTACGATGGCCCGCAAATTGTAGACGCCACTTATTTTGCCGAAATGCCCCCCGCCGATGACCCGGACAAAACGCCTGACTTCTCTGGCGGGCAAGCGCCAGGTGGCAATTTGCAGCCATCTGTCTCCACAAAACCGCAGACGGACATCCAACTTACGTCGGGCATCCCGGAAACGGCCGTTGTCGGCAAACCCGAAACCAAAGTAGACGCCGTCAAACTCGCCAAAGGCAATCCCGCCTTCGTCGATGACATCGACATGCGCGGCATGTTGTACGCCAAACTGCTCACCAGCCCCCATGCCCACGCCCGCATTGTGGACATTGACGACAGCGAGGCGACAGGCTTGCCCGGTGTGCGTGCCGTGATTCATTACAAAAATGTCGAGCGCGTCAAATACGCTTCTGGCGGGCAAAGCTACCCCAACCCGCCGCCGCACGATCAGGTCAGCTTTGACAACAAAGTGCGCTATGTGGGGGATCGGGTAGCGGCCGTTGCCGCCGACACACTCGCCATTGCCGAAGAAGCAATCAAGCGCATCAAAGTCGAGTACGAAATCCTGCCCGCTGTCTTCGACGAAAACGAAGCCATCAAACCGGGCGCACCGGTCATCCACGATGAACCGGACACCCAAGACATCCATGATGCCAAGCGCAACATTGTCCACCACATCAAAGCGCATTTGGGCAATGTCGAGCAAGGCTTTACCGAATCTGACTATGTATTTGAGCGCAACTACTATGTGCATCAAGTACAGCAAGCGCCCATCGAACCCCATATTGCCATCTCCTGGTGGGACAGCGACGAACGACTGGTCATCCGCACCAGCACGCAGGTTCCTTTCCATGTGCGCCGCATGGTAGCGCCGCTCTTGGGACTGCCCGTGCGCCGTATTCGCGTCATCAAGCCGCGCATTGGCGGCGGCTTTGGCGTCAAGCAGGAAATGCTGCTGGAAGACATCGTTGGGCATCTCACCATCAAAACCGGCCGGCCGGTACGCCTCGAACTGACGCGCAGCGAAGAATTCCGCAGCAGCCGCACGCGCCATCCGCAAACCATCACCTGGAAAACGGGCGTGATGAAAGATGGCACGCTGCACAGCCAAAAATTTAGCGTTGTCGCCAATACCGGTGCCTATGGCACGCATGGCCTGACCGTGCAAACCGTTACCGGCTTGCGCGGCCTCAGCAGTTACAACTGCCCCAATCGCCAGTTTGATTGTGTTGTTGCCTACACGAATCTGCCCGTGCCCGGTGCCTATCGCGGGTATGGTGCGCCACAGGCGTTGTTCGGGCTGGAAACCCACATGGATGAAATCGCCCACGAACTGGGCATGGATCCCATCGAATTCCGGCGCAAAAACTGGGTGCAGGCTGGCGATCCGCTCTCGATTGCCCCGCTGCTGGGCGAAGGGGAAAAAGAGACGGTGACAGCAGTGCCGTTCATCGAATCGTGCGGGTTAAACGAATGTTTTGCCCAAGGGATGCAGGCGATTGAGTGGCAGCGCAAGTATGAACCGGGCTGGCACGAAGTGCCCGGCAAGCCGCATCTGCGGCGCGGTTTGGGCGCGGCGATGTGTATGCACGGCACGGCCATTCCCGGCCTGGATATGGGCGGCGCATCCATCAAAATGAATGATGATGGCTCGTTTAATGTGCTTGTGGGGGCAACTGATTTGGGCACGGGGTCGGATACCGTGCTGGCACAAATGGCCGCTGAAGTGCTGGGCGTGCCGCTGGCGGACATTTTGATGTATTCCAGTGACACGGATATGACGCCGTTTGATGTGGGCGCGTATGCCAGCAGCACGACGTATATTTCGGGAACGGCCGTTAAACGGGCCGCCGAACAGGTAGCTGACCAGATACGCGAGCGGGCCGCGCTCATGCTGGAATTGGATGCCTGGGACGATATTCGCCTGGAGAACAAGATGGCCGTTGCCGCAAACGGCCGTTCCGTCACCCTGGAAGCCATTGCCCTGCACAGCCTGCACCAGGCAGACCAGCGGCAAATCATGGCCAGCGCCTCTTACGTCAGCGCCGCCTCCCCGCCCCCCTTTGCCGGGCAGTTTGCCGAGGTGGAAGTGGACATGGAAACGGGACAGGTGACGGTGACAAAGCTGGTCATGGCGGTGGATGCAGGCGTGCCCATCAACCCACTCACCGCCAGCGGGCAGGTAGAAGGCGGCATGACGCAAGCCTTGGGGTACGGTCACTGCGAAGAAATGGCCTACGACGAAACCGGCAACCTGGTCAATGACGAGTTTGGCCCCTACCACATTTATCGCGCCGACGAGATGCCCTGGCTTAAGGCGATTTTGGTGCAAACGAACGAGCCAACCGGCCCCTTTGGCGCAAAGGCCATTGCCGAAATCCCCAAGGACGGTGTCGCTCCGGCGCTGGCAAATGCCATTTTTGATGCCACCGGCGTGCGTATCCGGCAAATCCCGTTCACGCCGCCGCGTGTGTATGCCGCGCTGCACCCGTCATGATGCCGTTGTCATTCTGAGCAAGTCCGCGCAGCGAAGAATCCCACAAACGTTTGTTAAACCAGGATTGGCTTGACGCGGGGAATGGGATTCTTCACCCCTGCGGGGTTCAGAATGACGAGGGGAGGGACAGGCATGACACACCGCGCCTGGCGGCGCGACCTGCGCTGACGCGCAGGGGCGGGACTACGCTACCGCTGCGCCCGCCAGGAACAGTGATCAGTGGTCAAGATGAGATGGGGAACGACGCACCACCACCACCCGAAAACCGCTGTAGTGGGCACGGTTGTAAGGAACATTGCTGTAACGGGAGGCCGCGCGCGCGGAGTCAGCAAAGTGGTAGAACGAGCCGCCCCGCAGGACGCGCCACTCTTTGCCCACTTGAGATGGCGAGTCGGTCCATTCCCACACATTGCCGACCATATCGACGCAGCCATACGGGCTGTTCCCCTGCGGCGAGAATTGTCCAACCGGCGTTGTTGTTTTGATACCAGTTTCCTTTGTATTACAGTAATTGTCCTGCCACTTGTCACCCCAAGGGTAAAACCAGCCATCCGTCCCCCGTGCAGCTTTTTCCCACTGCTGCTCTGTCGGCAGTTCCATCCCGGCCCAGGCTGCATATGCTTTGGCGTCATGCCAACTTACCAGTACCACCGGATGGTCTGCTTTCCCCTCTGAGTAGGTACGGCGCTGTTTGTCCCAATTGTAAGCGGGCACATTGTAGGATGGGTTAGCATCCAGGAAGCGCTTATAGGCAGCATTCGTCACCGGTGTTTTCGCAATCCAAAACTCATCCAGATACACGGTTTCCTTCTCATCACCATACAAAAATTCTCCCGCCGGTATGCGCAGCATCACCAATCCAGTTTTGGGGTGTATCCACTGGTTCACGTCTGGCAGCGGGTTGCCACCTGTCTGAGGCGAGTCCGGTTCCGTGAAATCGGGAGCCGCCAGTTCCAGTGCTTCTAGCAGTTTGCTCAAGCCTTGTTCATAACCACCACGCAGGGGAATATGCTGGTACACCCGCCACAATGTGGGCACTTGACACGCTTGCAGCAACAGCGGATATAGGGTCATCTCATCTTCATGATTCAGTTCAATGGCAATATTCGTCTCCGTCTGCACCCACTTGGACACAACGGCATGGGGCGAGAGCAGCAGCACAAACTGCCCACTCTCCTCCAACCCACGATTGATCGCCTCAGCCCACTTCTCGCCAGGGCGAATGCTGTCGGGAGTCATCCACACAGGGTAGCCGCTTGCTTCCAGATCATCCGCCAAACGGCGGGCCTCGGCAGCGTCCTGATGGGCATGGCTGAGAAAAACCTGGCGCGGATTGCGCTGAACAGGCTGTGGGAAGGCAGGCACAGACACGGGAACGGGATTTCTCACCACGCCATATTCCGCCGGGTCAAACAACGTGGGGCGCTCGCGCTGCAAGGCAGCAACTAAATCTGGCAGCCGCCCATGGTGAAGGCAATGATCAAGCAGCAGTGTTACCCTTTGCTGCTTAGACATTGCTGGGGCGATGTCCTCATAGACAGAGCGAAAATAATCGGCCATCAACCCGTTGAGGTCATCAACACTGAAATGGTTCTGGATAAATTGGCGCAGTTTGGCAGTATCGAAATTGGTCATTGCACTCATTTCCGCAGCACATAGCCTGTAACCCATTATCCGTAGATCCTCCTGAAAACAGTGCCTACGGATTACCGTTTACAGATTACCGCTTACGGCCCCACTTATTTTACCGCATCGTCCAACATGAACAAGCGGTAGCGCAAGCAGGCAAAGCGCGTTACAGTTCGGCCCATCATGCGCAACCTCCCTGACACGTTTGTCCAATTCATGATTGAGATTTATGGCACGCGTGGCGCGGCATGGGTGGCGGAGCTGCCGCAGCTTGTGGCCGCCTGTGCCGCACGCTGGCATTTACACGTCCATGATCCCTTCCCCGTTCTCTCTTACAATTTCGCGGCACCGGCAACTGATGAAAACGGCCGTTTCCTCGTCCTCAAAATTGGCATCCCCAACAAAGAGCTGCTCACCGAAATAGCCGCCCTGCGCTGCTATGACGGGCAGGGCATTTGCCAGCTCTACGCCGCCGACCCGCAGTGGGGCGCACTGCTCATTGAACGGCTGCGCCCAGGCACAATGCTGCTCGCCGAGCAAGATGATGCAGCGGCAACGGCCGTTGCCGCCCAGGTCATGCAGCAAGTATGGCGTCCCCTCTCCGCGGAGCAAGCCGCGCCATTCCCCACCGTGCATGCGTGGGCAAACGGCTTGTCGAAATTACGCGCCACCTTTGCCGGTGGCGTTGGCCCTTTCCCGCCAAAGTTAGTGGAAACGGCCGAATCCCTCTTCCGCGACCTGCTCGCCAGCATGGACGAGCCACTCTTACTGCATGGCGACCTGCACCATTACAACATCCTCCAGGCCGCACAGACAGCACGCCCCGTGCCGCAGCCCTGGCTGGCAATTGATCCCAAAGGGGTGATTGGCGAACCGGCTTACGAAGTAGGCGCATTCATGCGCAATCCGCTCGACCTGGCACAATGGCCCGACCTGCGGCGCGTGCTGGCACGCCGCGCCGCCATTTTCGCCGAACAGCTTGGGCTGGAGCGCCAGCGCATCATTGGGTGGAGCCTGGCACAGGCTGTCCTTTCCGCCTGGTGGAGCTATGAAGACAGCAAGCAGATGGCGCACAACACGTTGACCATTGCGCAGGCGCTGGCCGAGTTATTGCCATAAAAAAAAGCCGAGTTTTCTAAAAAACTCGGCTTTTCGTGTTACCAACTTGCCTTAGGCCACGTCGTATAATTTTTCTTTCGTCGGCTTCTCCAGGGGGAGGGCAATCCTGCCACGAGCCAGCAAGAACACGCCGCCCAAAATCAAGGCCAGTGCGCCAACAATGCTCACCCAACCGGACAAGATGAAGCTCATCAGGCTGAAAGCGGCCAGAGAGATGGTCAGCAAGGTCAATCCGGCGGTGACTAAGCCGCGCCGATGTCCGCTGCTGGCAGCTAACAGCGCCAACCCTACGGCCAGCGGCTCCAGTGTCCACAAGATCGCCCAGGATTGCCACAGACCGGTGAGCGCACAGAATTGGAACAGCAAGCCGTTGACGCCGATGATGATTGCCGGAATCATGAACCAGATGATGCGCATGAAAACGGCCGTTAACAAGAACCCAACCGCCAAAGCAATTACCACCAACGGCCAGAAATGCGCCCACACGCCGCCCCAACCAAAGAGGCTGCCCCATAACAGCAGCGAACCGACGGCTAACACGGGCATGCCGGGGATGAACAAGGGCTTAAACCCACGCGGCAAGATAACGGCCGTTCCCACCAATCCCAGGCCAACAGCCCCCACCAGCATCGGCCACAGCCGCCACAACCCAAACTCCCAGCCCAACATCGGCAAAATAGTTGTGTGCAGCAAAGCGAGGCCGCCCAAAGCCATCAACAAAATCCCACTTAAATTTGTTGCTCGTTTTTCCATGATAGTTCTCTCCTGAACTTCGCAGAGGGCTGCCGGTGTGCCGACAACACCCCCAGGAAGTTACGTTTCATTCATTGCGTAATTGCTAAGAGGATACGATACGGCCGTTTCCCTTGCCTATCCACCAGCTAACAACAACCTATCAAACCCCATCCGGCAACAAACATTTCCCCGCCCGATTACTCAGCGCGTCAACGCAAACAGACACAACAAACACAAACCAACCAGCACCGCCCGGCCCATCATGCGCCCCAGCGTCACACTCAAGTCACGCGCCCGCACCCGATCCACAGCCGTATTCACCGTAAACAACACCGCCCCCAACACAATAAACACTTCCAGCGGCCACAAAAACGCCCACTGCTGCCAATTCCCCGTAATCGTGTAATAGCTCATCAAAAAAGCATTGCCAACAAACGAACCCGCCGGAATAAACAGCCAGATCGTCTTAGTCGAAGCCATCAGGTACAACAGCGCCCCCGCCACCAGGAAAAGCCCCGCCGGCCAACTCGTGCCAAAAAAGCGACCCGCCCCATTCACGCCGGACAGCATCACCAGCAGCAAACTCCCAATAACAACCAGGCCAATACTGTTAATGATGGCCCGCCCCGTGCCCACATCATAAATATCCAGGTCAACAAGGCGTAAAAACCGAGCCAGACGCTGCACATCCGGCCGCGCCAATTTTTGCTGTATCAGCGTCGTCAACAACGACGGCTGCCAAATAGATGGCTCCGCCGCCGCACTCGGCGCTGGCTCTTGCTCCTTAAACGCCAGCAGCCGCGCATCCCAATCTGTGACCTGCGTCGCCGATGTGTCCTGCGCCGCAAACTCCGCGTCGTGCAGCTTGGCGCGTGCCGTGCCCGAAAAGACCGCCACCGACTCCGCCGGAGACGCTTGCGTCGTAAAAGAGAGCGGCAAAGAGATACGCGCGGGCAAAGCGATGGCCGCTTCATCGGCCGCCGCCCGCAGTGCCGCCGCCATTTCCTCCGCGTTTTGGTAACGGTCTTCTGGCTGTTTTGCCAACGCCTTCAAGACCACTCGCTCAAATGGCACGGGAACGGCCGTATTCAATTGGCGCGGCAAAGGCAAAGGGTCATTAACATGCTTCATCAAAATCGCCAGCGGCGTATCCGCCTCGTAAGGGGGCTGTCTCGTCAACATTTCGTAAAAGACAATGCCCAACGAATAGATGTCGCTGCGGGCATCGCTTATGCCGCGCAAACCCTGTTCCGGCGCCATATAATTTAACGTGCCGAGCAAAGCGCCAGTCACCGTGTGCCGGGTGCCGCCGACAATTTGGGCAATGCCAAAATCAGCAAGCACCGCCTGCCCCTGACGCGTCAGCAAAATATTGGCCGGTTTAATGTCCCGATGAATCATCCCGGCCTGATGTGCATAGGCCAAACCATCAAGCACATCAAGCAAAATGCGCACCATCTCACCCCAGGGCATATGCTCGTCGCGCACACGATAATCATTGAGGCGCGTGTGCAATGTGTCGCCATCCAAAAGCTCCATCACCATGAAGGTAACATCCCCCTCGACATCAAAATCATGTACCTGGATGATGTTCGCGTGGCGCAAATTTGCCACGGACTGCGCTTCACGGCGAAACCGGGTCAGAAACAAATCATCTTCAACCAGGTCAGAGCGCAAGACTTTAATCGCCACAAAGCGGTCTAATTGCGGATGATAGCCACGATAGACACGGGCCATGCCGCCGCTGCCCAATGGCTCTAAGACCTGATATTTACCTAATGTACTTCCTTCCAGAGATGCTGCCATGATGATTATAAGACCTTATTACAGTGGATTGATTCGTCGTGCATCGAGTATAGTGCGTTCCCGAAAAAGGCTCCACTAATCCAGCCTGCGCCCATTAAATGCCCTCTCGGCGGCCGCCGAACCCTTACTTTTTTCACAAACCATGCCCTCGGTGCCGCCGAACCCTTACTTTTTCGCAAACCATGCCCTCGGCGGCCGCCGAACCCTTACTTTTTTCGCAAACCATGCCCTTGGCGACCGCCGAACCCTTACTTTCCAAACTATGCCCTTGGCGAACGCCAAGCCCTTGCTTTTTCCACAAACCATGCCCTTGGCGGTCGCCAAACCCTTGCTTTTTCCACAAACCATGCCCTTGGCGGTCGCCAAACCCTTGCTTTTTGGTGGAAAATCCGTGGAGCATCGTTAGCGGGATGCTTCAGGATCGTGGCGCATGCTGATGCCGCCTAAGAGAAGGGCTGCGCCGCTGCCTAAGAGGGCAATGCCAACGATACCTTCCCAGGCGTTCCAGGTGATGCCGAAGAGTTCTTGAACGGCGGCCACCAAAGTCCACACGGCAATGACCAGGAGCCAGTTCATGAGGAAGGCGGCGCTGTGGCGGCGATAGAGATAGATGGCGTTGCGCAATGCGCCGAGCGCGGGAATGAGCATGAGGAATCCCCACCAATGGAAGTCGCCGACGATGGCGGTGAGGTTGATGAGGCCAATTTGGTCGAGTTGGAAGATGGCGCCCAGGATCAGCATAGCCGCACTGAACCAGCGCCCCATGCTTGCCAGGACTTGCAGGAAGGGCTGTCGGTTGTCGGTCGCCAGCTAATGCCAAGCAAACCAAGCCCTGGGGTGAGGATCATGAGCGGCCACCAGATGGACCAATCCATGTCGAAGAGGAACATGATGGCGACGGTGAAGATGATGAAGCCGAGGGCGGCGTTGCTGCGGGCGATGAAGTGGGAACGGCCGTTTTCATACCGCCCCACCCCCCAGGCCACACCCCACAGAGCCAGCGCCGCTATCAAGATAAACACCGACCACCAATTCGCCCACGCCCCGCTCAACCTTATCCAGAGAAAGAGCAGCCCGCCCAAAACCAAGAGCGCACCGCCACCCGCACTACCAGACCACCGCCGCTGCGGCGGCGTCGAATGTGTATGAACCACTTTTTGCTGCATGACTTTGAAAATAGCCTCCCGGAGGTTCATCTCATGCGGCGAGCCTGCCACTACCAACCTCCGGGAGGTTGGTTTTCATACATGGTGGTCAGCAGCCGCCAGTGAAGTCTCCTCAAAAAAAACAAATCCGTTATGAGAAGGATAGCGAACGGACACCGTTTACCTATCCGCCAGCTAACTCCCAGCTAACGGATACGACACAGTGCAGGCCATGACACACTTATTCGATTGGGTGAACCCATTCCTACTTAGCCAAAGTCGAGGAGTTTATAACCGCGTCCACGCACGGTAATAAGAAGCTGCGGCGCATTGGGGTCTGGCTCCAGTTTGGCACGCAGTCGGCGCACCAGGTTTTCAATTTGATAATCGTACACAGCGCCATCGGCATATTCCGGCCAAACGGCCGTGCCAATGTCATCCTTCGTACACACTTCCCCCTTACGCTCATGCAAATACGCCAGCAAATCAAATTCCTTCGGGGCCAGCGCCACATCCTGCCGATCCATGCGCACAACCCCCGCCGCCACATCCACTTCCAACTGCGGCAGCACCGTATCCTGATACGTCACATCCGGGTCATGAAACGTAAACAGCACATCCCCAATCTTAATCACATCACCATCACGCAGCTGCATCGCTTCCAGGATACGGCCGTCATTCAAAAACGTCCCATTCGTACTGCCCAAATCCTCCACAAACACACGCCATCCCTGGCGGCGAATACAAGCATGCTCCCGCGAAACACGCTTACTTGTAATGACCACATCACACTCCACCGCCCGCCCCACAATCGTCATCTCGCCGCTCAAATCATGGCTGCGTCCCGTTGGGTCTGTCAGCGTCGGAACCTGTTTTGCCTGAGTCATCGTCCCTCTCATTCCTTCTTGGACACTCCCCATGCCGTCACCCTCACCGCGCATAACGGGCCAGCACCGCTCGTATCCCTTCCAAATTATTAAACCAATCCTCTTCCGCATACTCCGGCAGCAGCACCGCAATCGCCGGAATCCCTTGATCATCCAACCAATTAGTCCCGTCGCCGTTAATCTCCTGATTGGTCAAATTCTCAAAATCGCCAATCTGATACCCGGCGGCCACACCATACACCTGCGACAACGGCGCAGACACCAGACTGCGCGTGCCACACGCCCCCGGCGACGACAAGCCATCCGTCGCCCGCGCCTCCCAAAACACCACCGCTACCGGATCAATTTCCAGGATAAAGTCACGCAAAGCGGCCGTTTCCGGCTCCGAAAAAGGACGCGGCCCCCCACTATCAGGCACAACCACACCGCGAAACTTGGCATCCGCCTCCCAACGACAATCCCAATTGCGATTCAAGTCAACACCATTGGCATTCAGCCGCCCCTCTAACTCGCCCGTCACATTGGGGCTGTCCGGGCTGGCATTGCGAATGATGTACAACGTCACGCCTTGCGGAACATCTTCCGGCGTCACCGTGAAATGGGTGATGGCGCGATTCGCCAAGGACACCGTTGCCGGCGCAAAACCGGCGTGCAGCCCGCCAATAAACAGCACCACCTGCGACCCGCTGCCAAAACGCACGGCCTCAATGGGGCGATTGTTCACCGAGTAGCCAACGATCAATGAGGTGGGGCCAGCTGTGGGTGTCGGGCTGGGAACGGCCGTTACCGTTGGGTTCCAATGTCGCCGTGGCACTGGGCAACGGCGTCAACGTCGGCAGCGGCGTAATCGTCGGGGCCACAGTCGAGGTTGCATCTGCGGGAATGACAGCGGGAAACGGCCGTTGCCGTCGCCACAGCCACCTCCGCAACACCCTCCGCCGTCCCACCATTGTGCTCCGGCAGCTCGATCACACCCCCCTCATCCCCACGATCCAACGCCGACCACAGCAGCCAACCGCCCCCACCCAAAACAAGCAGCAGCAGCGGCAGCAGCCAAAGCCACCCGCGACGCTTCCCCGGCGGCGGCTCCGGCACCGCCGCCTCCACAGTCGGCGGCGCACTCAACACCCGATTCTGGCTAATCGGCGTCACACTCGTCGGCTGCGGCCGCCACACCCCCGACGACGACTCATAACCGCCGCCGCCCTCATCAGCCAACGCCTGATCCAAAAACGTCACCATCTCCGCCGCCGTTTGCAGCCGGTTATTCGGATCCTTTTGCAGGCAAAACTCCACAATCTGCTGCGTGCGCGCCGCCAAATCAGGGCGCAAACGCCCAATCGGCGTCGGCTGTTCATACACCTGCTTGTGCAGCACCGCCATCGGCTCATCCGCCACAAACGGCGGCTGCGTCGTCAGCATCTCATAAAGCACCACCCCCAGCGCATAAATATCACTGCGCTCATCAGCGTGCTGCCCCTGCGCCTGCTCCGGCGACATATAATGCGGCGTTCCAATCAACGAACCGGTACGCGTCAATTTCGGCCCGCTTTGCACAGCGGCAATACCTAAATCTACCAACACCGGCGTGCCATCATCACGAATCAAAATATTGTTGGGCTTAATATCCCGATGCACAATGCCCGCGTGGTGTGCCGCTCGCAGCGCATCGGCCACCTGGCGCACAATACTCAACACCTGCGCCGTCGGCATCAATTTACCCTGCTGCCCCAACTGCCGCAGCCGCTCACGCAGCGACTGCCCCTCAATATACGCCAGCAATATACGGCCGATTCTCCGGCGTCATGCCAATGTTATACACCTGCACAATATTCGGATGGTTCAACTGGGCCACAGTGCGTGCCTCACGCTGAAAGCGCTGCACAAATTCCGCATCTGCGGCCAACGCCGCCAGCATCACCTTAATCGCTGCCGGTCGCTGCAAATCAACATCTTCCGCCAGGTAAACGTCAGCCATTCCGCCACGAGCAATGTGCTTCTTAATCCGATACTGCCCAATTTGCTGCCCAACCAGCGTCTCTGCATCCATGAACGATACCCATCCTGAGAATAGCAATTGAGGGCACGCTCTCAATCGTCTAATCTCTCAAGCTACGGTGCTACTTATTCCTGTTGAAAGTATTGCGCAATTAAGGGGGTCAGGTCAACGGCCGTTTCCGCTTGCGCCGCCGCAAAAAAGTCCGCCCCTGTGGCAAACCCATCCCGATACTGCCGGTAATACGTCTGCAAAAACTGGCGAAAAGCCGCGTCGCCCATCCAATCCCGCAAATCAGCCATAAAATAAGCCGCCTGCCCATACATGTTATGCACAAACGACTCACTCGTACTGTAATCATAAATAGTCGCGTCCACCGGGCCGCCCGGCTCCCAACGCGTCACACGAAACTGCCACCACCAATCCAACAAATCCGGGTAGTAACGCTCATAAAACAACAGCTCGCTGATCATCGCCAGCCCTTCATCCAGCCACGGCTCATAAATCTGATCGTTCCCCACACCGCCATACCACCACTGGTGCGCCACCTCGTGCGCAATGATCGCCACCAGCAGCGAATCGGCGCTGCCATTGTAAGAATCAAACGCATACCCGCTCAATGAAACAATGCCGGAATACTCCATCGCCGTCAGGAACCCATTTTCAGCCATGACAAAGCTATCATATGGATACGGGCCGTAAAGATCATTGAAGAGCGTCAGAGCTTGAACGGCCGTTTGCAGCACCACCGGCCCCACCGCCTGATACGCCTGCGTCACCGACACCTCCACCGGAATCCCGCCCGCATCGCCGCTAAAGCGCACATAATTGGGGCTGGCGAGAAAAGCAAACGCCCGCGCACCCGCCAATTGATATTGCCAGGCATCGCCATCCTGCGCCACCAACCCCGGCGCGACTACCGTCACCGGCGCAGGCACACGAACCGTCACAGCAAAATCCGCCAGACGACTGATGACCGGATCGCCGACCGGCCAGTATGTCCATGTGCGCCAACCCGCGCCATCCTCATAAGGAATCAGCGCCGGATACCAGTCGCCCATCTGAATCAAATCTGGCCCCCAGCCCGCATTTCCCTCTGGCCCCCAGCCCGTCGGATCCAGGCGCGGCAAATTGAGGCGATAGGCAAAGGCCACAGCCAACGCTTCGCCGGGCAGCAGCAGGCGCGGCAGTTGAACGTGCAGCATTGTCTCTTGCAGCTCATAAACGGCCGTTTCCTCCGCCCCATCCAGCGTCAACCACACCCCCGACAGTTGCAGCATATCCCCCCAATACGCCGGAGCGGCATGAAACACCACCTCCGCCCAGCCGTCGCCGCTGTCATTGAGCAGCGTCACCGTCTGCGACACATCCGCCACATGGGCATCATAAGTCAGGCTGACATCAATGTTGTAATGCGGCACATCGCCAGCAATCACCGGGTCTGCGCCCACCACATCGGCAGCGGGAAAATCGGTGACACGCGCCACACTGCCATCCGCCTGCGCCAACAACTGCGGCTGTGCGGCAGCGGCCGTTGTCAGCAGCAGCTGCGGCGGCTGCATGCCCGCGGCCGTAAATGTGGCACGCAAAATGGCGCTCTCCTCACCGAACACATCGCCCAACGCATAAACAATATACCCATCGTGGTACTGCTCAGTACGCAGCCGATTATCCGGCCCATAGCCCAATACCAGGCTGGCACCAGCGTCTACGGCCGTATACGCCAACTCCGCCTGCACACGACTCACCCCGCTTTGCGCCCCCGCGCCCGTGTGCAGCCCGACAATGACAAAATCCGCTTCCGCTTTCGCGGCCGTCACCGCCGCCGTGATCGTCGCCGCATCCGCCCGCGCCACGCCCGGCTGGTTGTCCGCCGCATACGTGTTCGCCACATTGCTAAACGACAAAAAGGCAAAACGCAGCCCATCCACCGTAAACAAAGCGGGCTGTACGGCCGTTTCCCCATTCACGCCCACACCGGCATAGGCGACATTTTGCGTCAGCAGCGCCGCCAGCGTGTCATTCAACCCACCCAGGCCAAAATCAAGGCTGTGGTCATTCGCCAGCAGCGCCACATCGACACCGCGCAAATACGCCGCCAGCGTTGGCGGAGCCAGGCGCAAATCTGCTTTGGCGGCGGCTGTGCCCCCCGGCGACAACACCGTCTCTAAATTCACCGCCACCAAATCGGCGCTGTCGAGCAACGGCCGTATCCCGCCCAGCACGCCATCCGCTCCAACAACCAGCGCCGCTCGGCAACGGCGCCAGCCAACGACAAATCGCCCAACGCCAACAGCGTGACGCCCTCGTCATTGAGCAAATCAGCGGGGAGATTGGCGGCAGTCGCGGGCGGCGCATCCGGCGCATCGCCGCTGGCTGTGCCACTGCCCATTGTGTCCAGCAAATAAACGGCATCGCCAGCACGCGCCACCAATTCTGGGCGCGGACTGCTCTCGCCCTGATCAATATCGGCAAGGTACAGCGCGTAAACGGGGCCGCGCGTCACAAACTGCCCGCGCAAATGCCCGGATGCATCAAGCAGCAGCACCTGCCCATCATCGCTGCCCAGCGCCAAATCAAAACGGCCGTCGCCATCCACATCCCCCACAGCCACGGCCCAGATGCCGCCCTCGGCCACCAAACTTTGCCACAGCGGCTGCCTGTTTCGTCAAAAGCGGTCAACATGCCGTGATCCAAACCGCCAGCCGCCAACAACTCTGCAAACCATCGCCATTGAGGTCGGCAGCGGCAACGGCCGTTACCACGGTGCCCAACTCTGCCGCCACAACACGCCGCCGGTACTGGTCAACGCCGCCACCGTGCCCGCGTGCGTGCCCACAATCACTTCCGTTGCGCCATCCCCATTCAAATCCGGCGTTACCAATTGGCGAATGGCACTGCCCAGGCTGGTTTGCCACAGCAGTTCTCCTTGCTGCGTGACGGCCGTTACCTGCCCCGCATCATCCACCGCCAACACATCGCTGACGCCATCCCCATACACATCCGCTTGCGCCAATTGGTTAATACGCCCGCCGCCCAACGAGATGCTCCAGCGTTGTTCGCCATCTCGCGTTAAGGCCGTCAGGCGGCCATCGCCGCTGGCAGCGATGAGCAAGTTGTCGCTTACAGGTTGGGCAAGAAGCAAAACGGCCGTTACTGCCCCATCCAACGACGTTTGCCAGCGCACCACGCCCCCTTCAAAAACCGTCATCAGGCCATCGTCGCTGCCGCTGAGCACATCGCCAATGCCATCCTCATCAAGGTCAGCCCCCACAAGCACATGCACGGCGGCGGGCAATGCGGCCCGCCAATATTCGCTCTGTGCCAGACCCAACGTCACCACGCGCCCATCGGCTGCACCGACCAACAAATCGGGCAGCTGGCCCGCCGTCCAGGCTGTACAAATCGAGTGCCGTTGCCACGTCGGCGGTGTCGTAGCGCCAACGCAGCGCCAATGGAATGGCGGGCAAAGTGGAAACGGCCGTTTGCGGTGTCAATTGCAGCGCGAGCGGCGGCGCAGATACGGCCGTGGCAACGGCAGCCGTCGCCGCCGGGGTTTCGATAAGAGCAGGTAGGGGTGGAACGGCCGTTGTCGCTGGCGAATCTGGCGTTTCCAAAACCATGCGCGTCGCCGCCGGTGTCGCTGCTTGCGGTTCGCGCACACAACCAGCCAGGCAGAGAACGCCCCAAAATAGCAAAAACAAGCCTTTTTTCATAAACAAAACAGAGAAGGATCGTTACCGCTCCCTCTTCTCTCCTCTCTCGTTTTTCTCCCCGCTATGGCACATCCATTGCACAGCGAATGCCGCGAAACGACGTACTTGTCGTTGGCGTAATTGTGCCCCGGTTCGCGGCGCGGGCATAATGCTGATAATTGGCATAGCTGCCGCTGCGCAGCACCTTTTCACCGGTCGGCGACGAATCAGGGCCAGGCGGATCAGCATAAGGTGACACCGTATAGTAAGCGGGATCAAACCAATCCGCCACGTATTCCCACACGCTGCCCGCCATATCTTGAATGCCATAAGGGCTGGCTCCGGCGGGATATTGCCCCACCGGGCGCAGCGATTCGCTGCCACGATCCTGCGTGTTCGCACGGCTGCTGTCAAACGTGTCGCCCCAGGGGAAGATACGGCCGTCTTCGCCACGCGCCGCCTTTTCCCATTCCGCCTCCGTCGGCAGCCGCCCATCTATCCAACTGCAATAAGTACGCGCATCATACCAACTCACGTTAACCACCGGATATGCGCCAAACGTTGGCTGCTCGTAATAATTGGCGCGGCTGTATGTGCCGCCGCCGCTTTCCGGTTCCGCACAAACCCCGGCTGTGACACAAGCGCGATATTCGTCATTGGTCACTTCCGTCTCTGCCATGTAAAAGGCAGAGACAAACACAATGTGCTGCGGCATTTCGCTGGCAAACTCGGCACGCGGGCAAGATTCACCATCCGGGCTGAGATCGCACAAAGCAACGGCCGCATCCACCTGCGCCGATGTGCTGCCCATCAAGAATTCTCCGGCAGGAACCAGGCGCATCAGTTTGCCATCGCTGGCGGTTAACGTGAGGGGATAAGCGGGCGTGGTTGAGGGGGTAACGCTGGGAGTTGGAGTGGGCACGGCCGTTGCGGCGGGAACGGCCGTTTCAGTAGGAATCGACGCCTCGGATGCTGGCAGTGTGGGCAGTGGCGTCAATGTGGGCAATGGTGTTGTGCTGGGCGGCAGCCCAACCACGTCATCGGGCAGCGGCGTTGACTGCGGTGCAGCATCAGAGGCGCTGCGTGTCGGCAAGGCCAGGGTTTCGCCCTCAGAAACGGCCGTTTCCGGCCCCCGCTGCCGCCACCAGAAAAACGCGGCCACAGCCACCAGCAGCAGCAAAGCAACGCCAATCGCGACCCATGGCAAACGCCTTTGTTGAGAATGGGGTTTGGTTGTGGATTGTGGTGGGGAAACGGCCGTACTCGTCATGGTGCCGCGATTAAGCAAATCCCGATCCAACGATTGTGGCAGCCACACCGACGAAACAGAAACCGGCGTGCCGCCAATTCCGCACGCAGCGCCCGTTCGACAGCCTGTGCTACCTCCTCCGCCGTTTGGTAACGCGCCTCTGGCTCTTTTTCCAGGCAAGTCGCCACCACCTGCCGCGTCTCCGGTGTCAGGTCGTGGCGAATGGATTCCAGAGGTGGCGGCGGCTCGTACACTTGTTTATGCAGCACGGCAATGGATTCTGTCGCTTCAAACGGCCGTTGCCCAGACAGCAGTTCATACAAAATGACGCCAAGCGAATATAAGTCGGAACGGCCGTCTAATGCTGTGCCACGCACCTGCTCCGGCGACATGTAATGCGGCGTCCCAATCAAGTTGCCGGTCTGCGTCAGGCGCGTGCCGCCCTGCACAACCGCAATCCCCAAATCCACCAACACAGGCGTGCCATCGCTGCGCAGCAAAATATTGCCCGGCTTCAAATCCCGATGCACAACGCCAGCGCGATGCGCCACCGACAAAGCCACAGCAATCTGGCGCATAATGGTCAACGCCTGCTCCGTCGGCACCAGTTTGCGCGTGCGGCAAACTCTTTCAGTTTGTCACTGAGGGAACCGCCATCAATGTACTGCATGGCGATGTACGGCTGGCGCGATGGGGTGAAGCCAGTGTTGTAAACCTGCACGATGTTCGGATGCTCAAGTCGGGCGACGGTTTGCGCTTCGCGGCGAAAGCGCTGCGTGAATTCCGTGTCCTGGGTCAGCACATCGAGCATCACCTTCAGCGCCACTTGCCGCTGCAAATCGACATCCTCAGCCAGATAGACATCGGCCATGCCGCCACGCGCAATGTGGCGCAGGATGTGGTAATGGTCAATTTGCTGTCCTACCAGGTTTTGCGTGTCACTCATGTCATCCCTCCAATTGCAGCATCAGCCATCTGGCCTCAAGGAAGCGCACAATCTTGCAGCCGCTCTTGCCATATCCAGCCAATGTCACCACCGGCAACGGCCGTTACCAGCCACCACTGCCCCTGATCATCCGTATCAAGGCGAATTGGCCCGGTTACAGGGCCATCGTTAATGGTCAGTTCGGCTCCCTCTGCCAGACTGGCGACAATCTGCCCCGTTTGCACATTGGGCTGGCTCCACAAACGCGCTTCCGGGCCAGCGGTAACGGCCGTACCCACCGTCCAGGCACAAGCTGTCGTCACCAATGACTGCGGCGCAACCCATGAAGGATAGCTGCCTCGCTCAGTGAGCAAGCGCACGCCGCTGCCATCGTCGTTCATGATGTAAATGAGACCGATATTGTCACGGTCACGCGTAAAAAGGATACGGCCGTCTGTCGTCCAGCTTTGCCCCCATTCATAATCCTCACTGTTAAACAAAATGCGGCGGCCGCTGCCATCCGCATTCATGACGAACAGCGCCGGATCATTGCCGACAGCCAGCGACAAAAAGAGAATCTGGCGGCCGTCTGGCGACCATTCCGGCGACCAATCGCCAATGCTGTTGTCGGTCAACTGCCGCGAAGCGCCGCCATCCAGGGCAACGGTATACAATTCCCAGGTGGCCGCGTTGAGCGTGCCCGCATTAAACGCAAACTGGTTATCCACCGACCAACTCGGATGCCCCACACGCAAATCATTAAACGTCACCTGGCGCAAATTTCCGCCGTCAACATCCATCACATAAATCTCAAAGTCGCCATCGCGATCTGACAAAAAGGCAATTTGCTGGCTGTCTGGCGACCAGGTTGGCAGGCGGTCTTCGCCAGCATCATAGGTGAGGCGGCGTTCAGCGCCGCTGTCCAGGTCGA
The DNA here is from genome assembly GCA_020634315.1 of Ardenticatenaceae bacterium. GTDB lineage: Bacteria > Chloroflexota > Anaerolineae > Promineifilales > Promineifilaceae > JACSRF01. The sequence goes on from JACKBV010000008.1 coordinate 86,086, forward strand.
GCACGTAAATTTCCCAGTTGCCGTCCCGGTCTGATTGGAAGGCAATTTGTGTGCCGTCGGGCGCGGCACGCGGATATTGGTCGGTGGCGCTGTTAGCGGTTAACGGCCGTTGCCCACCGCCATACTCATCCATGATGTAAATATCATAGTCGCCATCCCGGTCTGATTGAAACACCACCTGCCCTGGCCCGCTCACGGAAACGGCCGTTGGCAAAGGCGTTGGCGTGATAGGCGTCTCTGTCGGTTCATTGGTTGTCGTCGGTGTTGGCGGCAATGCCGTCAACGTCGGCAAAGGCGTCAAGGTGGACTGCGCTGCTGTGACCTCGGCGACCACAGGCAGCGCCACCGTAGCAGTCGGGATGCGCGTTGGCGTGAAAACGGTGCTTTGCGTATCTTCGCGCAAGCGCGGGTAAACGATTGCCACCACGATTGCCAGCAGCAGCACAACCAGAACAGCAGCCGCGCCCCATACCCAGGGCGGCGTGCCGCCGCAGTTCGGGGGCATCGTGGCCAAGGGAGTAAGCGGCTGCACCACGTTGTGGCGCGTGATGGTCTGGTTCAAGGGAATGGCATCACTGCCATAAACCATGCCCGGCACAAGATGCTGCTCGGCAGCCAAAGCCGCATCAATTGCCTGGCGCAAAGCTGCGGCATCTGCCCAACGCGCACCTGGCTCTTTGTGCAAACAAATATCCACCAGTTGCAGCGTGGCGGGTTGCAAATCGGGGCGCAGTCGCGAAAGCGGCGGCGGCGCTTCGTAGACATGCTTATGCAGCACGGCCACCGGGCTGTCGCCTTGAAAAGGGACGCTGCCGGTCAACAATTCGTAGAGGATGATGCCCAGCGAATAAATGTCGGAACGGCCGTCGATGGCTTGCGTGCCGCTGGCCTGCTCCGGCGACATGTAATGCGGCGTGCCCATGATGTTGCCCGTGTGCGTCAGGCGCGAAGCGGTGGAGACAGAGGCAATGCCCAAATCGGTTAACACGGGAATGCCGTTGGTGTGCAGCAGCACATTGCTGGGCTTCAAATCGCGATGCACAATGCCGGCCGCGTGCGCCACCACCAACGCATCGGCAATCTGGCGGATGAGAATGAGGGTAACGGCCGTTGTCAAAACCTGGTTTTGCGCCGCCAGTTCCAGCAGCTTTTGTTGAAGCGTGCCGCCATTGATGTACTGCATCGCCAGATAAGGCTGTCCGGTAGGCGCGGTGCCGGTACGATAGACCTGCACAATATTGGGATGGGTCAACTGCGCCGTTGCCTGCGCCTCGCGCCGAAAGCGGGCCACAAACTCCTCGTCTTGCAGCAGCATAGGCTGCAACACCTGAGCACAACTGTACGCTCCAACCCAATGTCGTCAGCCAGGTAAACATTAGCCATGCCGCCACGCGCCAAATGCTGCGTTACGCGGTAGCCATCAAACTCCAGACCGACTAACTTTGCTGTGTCTGTCATACCTTGTATCCAATTTACGGTTCGCAGCCAGTTTCGGGCATATCGCCGAGGTTAATGTCTAAGACCCAACCTTCGATTTCTGGCTCACTAACGGAACGCACTTTACGGAACTGGTTCTCAATACAGGCCGCATCTGGTCCTGCAACGGTACGCGCTTCTAATTGTAACACCTGAACCTGTGTTCCGGCAGTAAATGCCTCGCTGGCAAATTGATCGCAGTCGCTGTTGTCGAGCTGGGCATCTGTCCAGACGAAGGTGCTGTCGAAAAGTACGCAAGCCATTGCTGCGGGTGTGGCCGTGGGCACGGCCGTTTCCGTCGGCGGCGGCGTGTTTTCGTCATGGTAGGGCAATGGTAGACGTCGCCTGGGGAACGGCCGTTACCGTGACCGTAGGCATCATTCACCGCAGGCAAAGGAGTTGGGGCCGCTGTCGTTGGCGCAGTGCCCTCTTCCGGGACATCGTTTCCGCCAAGCAGGCGCGGCAGCAGCAGCGCCAGCGCCACAAGCACAAGCGCAGCCAACGCCAACCAGGGCAGCCATTTGGGACGGGAGCGGCGATTTGCCACGCCAGCAATCTCGCCGCAACGCACCACAACGGCTGTGATATTGTCGCTCGCTTCATGGGAAACGGCCGTTTTGATCAAACTTTCTGCCGCTGCCAATGCTGACTGCTCCGTTAAACCATCTCAATCTCCGCCACAGGCACAGCATCGTACAGGCCATCACAAAGCAGCAAGATGTCATAGGGCTGCAAGGTGTACGGGCGCGACAAATGCACCTCAATATCCATCTTGTTGCCCAAAACTTGTGTAACCACATTGCGCAGTTCATGGTTGGCGGCTTGTTCAGTCGTGATCAGGCCCGCTTCCACCTGCTTTTGCACCCAGGTGTCGTCGCGCGTCATGCGCCGCAGGCGTTTGTCGTACCATGTAGCACGGGCATCGCCAACAGGCCACGTAAATTAGCCCGTCATCTTGCACGGCGGCGATGATGGTACAGCCATGCGGCCACCGCCACGTGCTTGCGCTTCATCGTAAACGGCCGTATTCGCCTGCAACAAAGCAAACTTCAACGCCGCTTGAATCGCCTCGCCGCGCTGCCGCGCCTGATAAAAAGCCTCAGCGGCAACGCGCACAGCCAGCTCGGACGCCGCCGCGCCATGCTCTTGCCCACCGACACCATCGGCCACAATGTACAACGCGCCCAAATGCGTGGGGTCTGTCGGCTGCGGAATAAAAAAAGCGTCTTCGTTTGCTTTGCGCACCGGGCCTGTATCCGAAGCGGCCCCAATCAAACGATGGTCGTAATTTTTCACGTGTTATCTCCTGAATACAGATTCTCGCTCATTGCTCGCGCAACGAGACACAGCAATCTGCCTTATCTGCGCCGTCTGCCAAGCAGGCCAATGAGCAGCAGTAATACCACAACACCCCCACCCCCTACCAGGAAAAGTGGGTTAAAACCCAGCTGTTGTTCTCCCTGGCACAGCCAATCGCAGACGGCAATGGCAATGGGAAATTCATATTGGCCTACGTGGGGCGGCACGGCCGTATCAATCACTTCAACAAACAAGGTGTGTCGTCCTGGGGGCACATCGCTCGTTTGCCAAACGACCTCCCAGGGAGGAGCCGCCGCGGCGAGTACGGCCGTTTCGGCATCATCCAAATAATAGTTCACGGCAGCGAGCGGTTGACGCGCATGAATGGTGGGCAGCAGCGAAATTGTCCCCAACAGCGGGATTGCCGGGGACAGCGGCACGCGAACACCATCGGCGGCAATGGCGTAAACGGCCGTTACCTGCGGCGTCAGCGGATAACGGGCGATAAAATTGGCCGTCATCTCCGTGCCATCGGCCACAGCCAGCGTCACCTGATGTGCCACATTATCGGCAGGCAAGGCCGAGGTATAGCTAAACTGATATTTTTGGCGCAGCTGCGCGGCCACATCGGCAAAAAAAGCAGCCAACTGGGCCGGGTCTGTCGCCTGGCGATAGGTGCCACCTGTATAGCGAGCCGCCCGCTGCAAAAAATCAATGTCGGCGGCAGCGCCATTGCCCCAGGCCACTGTGTACAGCGGCACTTGCGCCTGTCGTGCCGCTTCGATGGCGGCATCGGCGTTGGTGTCTGTGCTGCCAGAACCTCCGTCAACGGCCGTATCCCGTCCGTTGGTAATCAAAATCACGGCACGACGCGCATACTGTCCCGATGTTGACATCATTTGTACGCCGCGAAACAGCGCGTCGTAAAGCGGCGTGCCGCTGGGAGCGGTCGCTTGCAGCAAGTTAATCTGGTTAATGAGTGCGCCCTCATCATTGGTAAAGGCCATCTCTTGCGCTTCGATGCCCGTACCGGCAACGGCGCCACGAAAGGCAATCACGCCAGACTCGTCGTGCTGCCCTAACACATCGTATAACGTGATAACGGCACCACGTAAAGCAGTTATTTCTTCTTGCATTGGCCCGCTTGCATCGAGCAGCAGCAAAATGGAGAGGGGTTCTGTGTCGTCGGCAATGTCGGCAAAATCGAAGGTTGAGAGAGGCTGTCCATCTTCCGACAATGTAAAATCGGCGGCCGTTAAGCCCGGCACGGGCACATTAAATTCGTTCAGTAATACGGCTTCCAGGCTCAAGAAGGGGAATTCGTCATCTTGCACTTGTGGCGTTTCATCATTCTCGATGGAGATGAGTGTGACACGTCGCTGTTCGCCCTGGGCGATAACGGCCGTTTCCCCCACCAGCAAGCCAACAAATCCCAATAATGAAGCCAGACCCAACCATACCCTTGCTTTCCACATCATACAGTTGCCTACTTCGAAAATAACTTAACGCAAAGATGCAGAGAAAAAGAGAATTCCCGTGTTCTTCGCGCATTTTCATTCATGGTAGTCGGCGATAACCAGTGAAATCTCCTCGAAAAAAGCCTCCCGGAGGTTCATCTCATGCGGCAAGCCTTCCATTGACAACCTCCGGGAGGTTGGTTTTCCTTTATTGTGGTGAGCAATCGCCCATGTTGTCTCCTATGTAAATCGGATTGTTAATCCGATAGTCGGATTGGCAATCCGACCTACGAGCCTCCCGGAGGTTCGTCTCATGTGGCGAACGTTCCACTGACAACCTCCGGGAGGTTGGTTTTCATTCATGGTGGTGCGTACCACGCATGTTGTCCCCTTCGGAAATAACTTAACGCAAAGACGCAAAGATGCAGAGAAAAAGAGAATTCCCGTGTTCTTCGCGCATTTTCATTCACGGTGATCGGCGATAGCCGATGACGTCTCCTCAGAGAAGAATTTAACACAAAGAAACGAAGGATGAAAGGCACAAAAGCGGAAATCTATGCTACACTTCTGCCCGTTCGTGGCTTACCGCACCCACGAAAAAGGATACCCCCATGCAAAACAAAGGCATCATTCACGGTGTGGCGGCTTATACCGTCTGGGGTTTGCTACCCATTTACTGGAAACTGATTGGAAGCGTTCCACCCCTGGAAATATTGAGCCATCGGATGGTCTGGTCGCTCTTGTTTTTGTTGCTGCTGCTCACTCTACGGCAGCAATGGCAATGGCTGCGTCCGGCGCTGCGCAACGGAAAGACAGTGCTCATTTATCTGGTAACGGCCGTTCTCCTTTCCATCAATTGGGGCGTCTACATTTGGGCCGTCAACGCCGGGCACATTGTCGAAAGCAGCCTCGGCTACTTCATCAACCCGCTGGTCAACGTCTTGTTGGGGGTCATTTTGCTGCAAGAACGGTTACGGCCGTGGCAAATTGTCGCTGTCGTCGTAGCCAGCCTGGGCGTGTTGTACCTCACCTTTCATACCGGGCGACCACCCTGGATCGCCCTGACATTGGCCTTCACCTTTGGCTTTTACGGTTTGCTGCGCAAAAAAGCGCCCCTGCCATCACTGCACGGTCTGTCTTTGGAAATGGGCCTCATGTTTCTACCCGCACTGGGGTATATGCTTTGGACACAGATTCGGGGAACGGCCGTATTCCTACACACCGATTTACAACACATCAACCTCCTTTTGCCCCTTGCCGGTATCGTGACGGCACTGCCACTACTCTGGTTTGGCACAGCAGCCCAACACGTCACCCTCACCACATTGGGCATCTTACAATACGCTGCGCCCACATTACAATTTTTACTCGGCGTCCTCGCCTATGGCGAGCCATTCAACCAAGACAAATTCCTCGGCTTTAGCCTGATCTGGATAGCCCTCATCATCTACACAAGCGAACGCATCAAACACCACCACGCACAACTAAAACAGGCCAATTTGCAAACTCAATCAAACTCTGTAGGATAATCGTAGAGACATCAATAGGCAGCCGTTTTGACGAGAACAAGCAGGGTCGGTAACATACCTATTGTTACTGATTATCTAATTTTCTGGAGGAAACCATGAAAACAGTTATAACCCCGCGACGGTTTCCAGGAGCCATTTTTTTAAGTGTCTTCCTGGCGCTGTCCATGACCTTATTATTAGTCAGCAGTTTGCTGGCGTCTGGCACCCTTGAGCCAGACAACATAATGGCCCCAGCCTTGACCATCGACAAACAGGTCGATCAGGCAGGTGCCGCTGCGGGATCAACCATCGCCTACACCATCGTTGTCAACAATACAGGCGATGAAGCAACGCAAGCCATTTTCACCGACACGCTCCCCGCCGATCTGGCTTACGTGGCAAACAGCCTGGATATTGCCTTTACCAGCGCATTCACAACCGGTGTTGGCGTCAGTGGCGACACCATCACATGGACTGGCTCAATTGGGCCAGGCGGTTCCATCACCACCATTTTCCAGGCAACAGTGGATGGCGCGGCACAAATTGGCGGCACCATCACCAATACGGCCAACGTCACCGGAACAGGCAGCTTGCTGAGTGACAGCGCCGTCATCACAGTCATTCCGCCATTGGTCATCGACAAAGGTGTAGACCAAAGTGAAGCAGAGCCAGGCAGCACCCTGATTTACACGGTTGTTGTCACCAACACAGGCAGCGTTGCCGCCAGCGCCGCATTCACCGATGCACTCCCCGTCGAGCTTGACTATGTCGCCAACACGTTGCAGGTCATTCCCGCTTCTGCCTTCACCACAACCACCACTGTCGCGAATGATGTGATTAACTGGACGGGTTCGCTGGGGCCAGGCGGTTCGGTTACTACCATCTTCAATGCGACAGTTGATGATGCACTGCCCTTGGGGAGCAGCGTCACCAATATTGCCACAGTCAGCAACAATGGCGTTCCGCTGATGGCCGAGGTCACAACGCTCATTACGAACGTCACCCCCATTACAAAATACATCTACATGCCTTTCATCAGCAAACCGCTGGCTGCACCAACTCTGCAAGCCACAACGCCAACCGTTGACAACTCGTGGACTGTGTCCTGGAGTCAGGTCGCAGGGTTGGTCACTGGTTATCGTCTGGAAGAGGCTTTCGATGCAAACTTTACAAGCAGCGTGACTGTATTCAACCTGGATGACGCTGTTACGTCCCGTAATATTCAGCATAACCCGCCGAGCAGCGGGACATATTATTACCGCGTGCGTGCAGAATCGGGCAACAATCCCGGCCCCTGGTCAAATGTCGTTCCTGTGTTCGCTATCAGCGACCTGAACCTGAAATCGACGATTCCTGACTACGACAACAAATGGACGTTATCTTGGGATAGCGCGGGCGGTGTCTCTCATTACGAACTGCAAGAATCACGCCGTGACGATTTCAGCAGCGAAGTCGAAACGTTTAACACGGGCACGGCAACATCCAAACAAGTTCAGCACATTTTCTCGACAGATAACATCCGCTACTATCGAGTACGCGCCGTTTACAATGGCAACCCTGGCCCCTGGTCGGATACCGTGAAGGTGATTAGTGGTTACAAGGATGTATTTCTGAGCAACACTACAAATTGGGCGATGCGCCGCAGCGACACCAGCAATTACAATGTCCTTTATCGAGACAATGATAATTTGCAGGTGGAACTGGCAAATGCCAATGATTACATTTTGGTAGCACCGCTGGCTCCGGCTGTTGGTATGAACTATGAAATCGAATTTGAGGCCAAATTAAGCAATCCGGAAGATCGGCACATGTATGGCCTGGTGTTTGGTGGTGATTGGAATGGCGAAAGCTGCCCGAATAGTGGTTACACGAACTGCTTCACGCAGTATTACCAACTGCGGATTCAGTATCGCACCAACAATGGCGCACCGTTCCTTGAGTTCAAGTTAAAGCGAATTGATGGGCATGACAGCAATAATCAACCTGTCGGGCCAGTTCTCATTGACTGGACGAAGGCGACAGCCGCTGTGCCAGATGATTGGAATGTGTGGGTCGTTGAAGTTGAGTCGGATGGCGATATTAAAATATCGCTGGGCGACACACGGATTGGTACCGTTCGAGACGAGGATATGCCAGCAGATTTAGGCGATTACTTCGGCTTCTGGGGCGAAACCAATGATGTCGGTGCGCTCAAGATCCGGTTTGATGACATTCAAGTCCGGCACCAAAAAGCGCAGTAAGATAGCTTTGATAGATGCGGCGGGTTTGCAAGCCCGCCGCATTTTTTTGTGATGATGTCCAGACAACGGCCGTTTCGTTCTGTCACCCGCAGCAAAGCAACCGCTCAAGCCAGTTATGATCGTTTGAGCCGTTACTATGATTGGCTGGCAGCGTCAGAACGGCCGTTTCGTGAAGCAGGCGCACACCTTCTCCGTGTACAGCCCGGCGAGCAAGTCCTGGAGCTTGGCTGCGGCACAGGCACAGTGCTGCCACCATTGCAGCAGGCGGCAGCACCTGGGCAAGTCATTGGCCTGGATTTGTCAGCGGGGATGCTGCAAGTGGCACAGCGACGATTGGGTTTCCCGGTCGCATTCGTACAAGCCGACGCGGCGCAGCTCCCATTTGCCGCCGCCCGCTTCGATGCGGTGTTGATGAGCTTCACGCTGGAGCTGTTCGACACGCCGGAAATCCCGGTCGTTTTGGCGGAAGTGCGGCGTGTTTTGGGGAAAAACGGCCGTTTCGCCACCGTCACCCTCGCCCAACAAAACAGCTTCGCCGTGCGTCTCTATGAATGGTTTCACGACAAGTTACCCAATTGGGTCGATTGTCGCCCCATCCCCACCGACGCCCTCCTCGCCGAAGCTGGCTTCCACATCGTTACGCACCAACGGCGCAAACTATGGGGACTGCCGGTAGACATCATCCTGGCACAAACTCACGCTTAAAACGCGTGGGGCTTTAGCCGAAATAACAACCAAAGCCCCACAGCAACCAACGCCTTATCGCCCTAATCTGCTAAATCACTCACATCTTCTTCCCCGGCATCTGCCGCCGCCTGCAAAGGACGCGGCTGGTGGATGGCGACTCTTGTGGTAACGGCAACGGCCGTTTCCAGCGTGCCCCCCACTTGCAATTGATCAAACAAAAAGCCAAACTGCTCTTCCAGCGCCGCGCCAATCTCCGCCTGCACAGCCTCATCCAGATGCCACCACTGCTGCTTAAACGGCCCAATCGCCCGTTTGCGTGCCGAGTACAAAACCTGATCCTCCGTCTTGCCCGGCTTCCATTCACTTTGATAATGTTCGCGCAAATAGGCATAGGCCTCATCCACAACAGCTTGTGGCAAACGATCATAAATCATGTTCTGGAAACCCGTCGCCAGATGAATCTCGACCGTGCCCACTTCAGGGAATTTGTGGAATGCCTCTTGTGGCAAAGTAGACGCGCCATGCTGCACCGCCCCGCCTATGCCATAGCTGTCTCGCGCCGCCGCGCTCAAAGCACGCAGCGTCTCAAAATCCACCTTCACATCAGCCAGGGTGCCATCTGGCAGCACAACTCCGCCATGACTGGTACCGGTTTGCACCGAAATCTTGGAGATACCGGTGGCACCACCCAACACCCGTTGATACCCTTGCATAAAGGCGTGCAGCTCCTCTACCGTCGAGTTTTTATGCCCAACTTCGCCAATTTCACCACCGAGGGAAATGGTCACGCCTTGCGGCTCAATGCTGCGCACAAACTGCGTCAATTCGGCACAGAGCGAATAATTGATATTTTGCTGTTCATCCAGTGTGGGGAAACTCAAGTCAACGAGGGTGGATGTGTCAATGTCGATGTTGTAAAAACCAAAGCCAACCGCTTCTACCATTAAATCTTTGACAGCTTGCACTTCAGCGTCAGGGTCTTTGGCGTAACGACTGGCCGAAATCTGGAAATGATCGCCCTGAATGTACACCGGGCCACGATACCCTTCGCGCAAAGCAGCCGCCAGCACACAAGCGGTATATTCTGCCGGGCGCTGGTCGGTATAACCAATCTCGGAGCGGGCAATTTCAAAAAGCATCGCCCCTGCTTTGCGCTTGTTGGCTGCACGGAAAACGGCACGCGATGTGTTGTAATTCATGGCGCGAATGTTCATGGCTGGCACCGTGAAGGTATGCGCCACGTCGCCACGACCAATTGCCATGTACAATTCATGAATCGAGGCGGGATAGACGCCAACAGCCTGGCCGATTTCCCAAATCAGCCATCGCGCTGTGTCGCGGGCAAGTGGGGGAGCGAATACGGCCGTATACGCCAATCCATCCATCTTTTCAGGTAAAGCGGCTTCATCTACAATGTGTACAGCATCACCGTCCACCTGCACCACACCAGCTAAACCTTCCAACAGCGCCGTAACCGAATTTGCTTTCATTGTGTCACTCCTCAGCTAAACTAATAAGGTTCATCTAAACACGATTTTATAAAATCATGCTATACATTGAGTCTTGAGACTGTCTGAATTATACTTGAAATCCAAAAAGGGGTTCAGCTAGCCAACCCATTCCCAGCACTGATTATTATGTATCAACGAATCGTTATCAAACTTGGCACGAGCGTCCTCACCAGAGGGACGCCGCAACTCAATCGCCCGCACATGGTCGAACTAACAAGGCAATGTGCGCAGTTACACCGACAAGGGAAAGATGTCATCATCTGCACATCAGGAGCCGTTGCTGCCGGCCGCGAGCGGCTCAGCTTCCCGTCATTGCCCGCCACCATCACCAGCAAACAAATGTTGGCCGCCGTCGGTCAAAGCCGCTTGATGTGGATGTGGGAAAGCTTCTTTGAAATTTACGGCATCCATGTCGGCCAAATTTTGCTGACGCGTGCTGACGTTGAAGACCGCCGCCGCTTCCTCAATGCCCGCGACACACTGCATACGCTGCTTGAGCACCGACTGGTGCCCATCATTAACGAAAATGATGCCGTCGCCATTGAAGAAATCAAAGTGGGCGACAATGACAACCTGTCCGCACTGGCGGCCATTCTTGCCGAGGCGGATTTGCTGCTGCTGCTCACGGATCAGCCGGGCTTGTTTACGGCCGATCCGCGCACCAACCCGGACGCCCAACTCATCCCCGAAGTTCACACCATTGACGAAACGTTGCGCGATTTAGCGGGCGGCAGCGTCAGCGGGTTGGGTGTCGGCGGCATGATCACCAAGCTGCAAGCGGCTGATGTCGCCCGCCGTGCCGGTGCTGACGTGATGATTGCGTCGGGACAAACGCCCAATGTTATTTTGCGTGCCGTCGCCGCAGAAGGCATCGGCACGCGCTTTCCAGCGCTGGAACATCCATTGGAGAATCGCAAACGCTGGATTCTCGCCGGGCCAAAGCCGGGCGGCCAATTGGTGATTGATGCCGGAGCCAAACGTGCGCTGTTGGAAAACGGCCGTTCCCTGCTTCCGGCCGGCATTGTTCGCGTAGAGGGCGAATTTCAACGAGGCGACACCGTATCCATCACCAGCCTGGACACCGTCGAACTGGCACGAGGCATTGTCCGCTACCGCAGCAGCGACCTCGCCCACATCACCGGCTGCCAATCCAACGACATCGCCGCAAAACTAGGATACGCCTATGGTCCCGTAGCCGTTCACCGCAATGATATGATTATTATGAAATAACGGCCGTCAGAAATTGGAAAAATCTGGCACACAACATTCAACGCCCCACCAAAGGAGACTTTCATGACCAACTTAACCTCTCTTGGCCAGGCTGCCAAAGCAGCCAGTTACCAATTGGCACTGCTAACAACAGCTCAAAAAAACGAGGCCCTGTTAGCCATCGCTGCCGCCCTAGAAAACAACGCAAGCGTCATTCTTGCGGCCAACGCCCAGGATGTGGCCGACGGCAAAGCCAAAGGGCTTAGTGATAGTTTGCTCGACCGTCTGCTGCTCAACGAACAACGACTGGCTGCCCTTGCTGCCGACACACGCCGCATTGCCACACTCTCCGACCCCGTTGGCAGCGACATCGAAAGCCGTGTCTTGCCAAACGGCATGCGTTTGGTGCGCCGCCGCATCCCCATTGGCGTTCTCGGTGTCATCTACGAAGCTCGCCCCAATGTAACCATCGACATTGCTACGCTCAGCCTGAAAACTGGCAATGCCGTCATCCTGCGTGGCGGCAGCGAGACTTTGCGCAGCAACCTGGCCCTTGTCTCGGCCATCCAGGCTGGCCTCAATCAAGTTGGGCTTCCTGTCACCAGTGTGCAATATATTGATAACCCGGATCGCGCACTCATCACACAACTGCTCAAGTTGGATCAATACGTAGACATGATCATTCCGCGCGGCGGCGCTGGATTACACCGGTTGTGCAAAGAAGAAAGCACCATTCCTGTGATCACCGGCGGCATTGGCATTTGCCACATCTTTGTAGATGAAAGTGCCGACCTGGAACGCGCCGTCGCTATCGTCGAGAACAGCAAGGTGCAGCGCCCCTCTGTTTGCAATGCACTGGACACATTACTGGTACATTCGGCCGTAGCCGAACGATTCCTGCCAATGGTTGCGGCACGCTTAGCACAAAGTCATGTTGAACTCCGTGCCACCAGTGAAGCCTTCGACCGGCTGCAACAAGCCAGTGACACACACAATGCACACGTTTTGCCAGCAACAGCAACTGACTTTGACCAGGAGTGGCTTTCCCTTATTTTAGGCATTCATTTGGTCGCTGATGTGGATGAAGCAATTACCTTTATCCAAGCGCACACCACCGAACATACAGAAAGTATTCTCACCAACAATTGGGCACATGCCACTAAATTCGTGAATGCGCTCAGCTCGGCGGCCGTTTTTGTCAATGCCAGCACGCGGTTTAACGATGGCGGCCAATTTGGCCTGGGTGCAGAGGTAGCCGTGAGCACGCAAAAACTGCATGCACGCGGACCAATGGGATTAGAAGAATTGACCACTTACAAATGGATCGGCTTTGGTGATGGGCATGTCAGGGATTAGGGCTTCGTAAGAAACCTTGAAAGCAAATTCCGGTAAATTAAGAAGTAAGTAACGGTATTTCACAACGTACAAGGAGCACGAACATGGGCGCAACAATCAGCATTATCTTACTTCTTTCTGTGATCGGTATCGTCTTTTGTGTGAACCCCTTCCGCCGCACCCCCGATTATGGCACACGTTCACGAGCCTCTATTCGCAATGTGCGCAGCTACGAAAGATATAATTAGCGGTCATTCCAAACCAATTTCTTGTTTATACATAAAGAGCCGGTCATTTAAACCGGCTCTTTTTCTATTTCTATTTGCAGGCAAATGCGCGTAAATCACGCGTTGTGTTAATTATCTTCTTTCATCATGTGGTAAATAAAATCGCCATCAGAAACAACGGCTACCGGGCGCAGTTTATCACCTTCCTGACGCACAACAATGACACGATGGATATGATTTTGCAATAATAAATCGGCTACATCGCGCAGCAATGTTTGTGGGTGTACGGTCACGACCTCTTTGCTCATGTAGGCAAAAACGGGCAGGCTCGCCCAATCTTCGCGCTCGGTGCAGGCACGTAACAAGTCGGTGCGGCTAATAACGCCAGCCAGACTGCCATCGTCTTCGACCACTACTAAGGCACTGACATCCCTCTCCAATATCTCGCGCGCAACTTCTTCCAACAAAGTTTGGCGTCCACAACTATAAATGCCATATCGCTTAGCTTCTAAAACAGTGCGCCCCATTCTCATTACAAACCTCCACGATGCCAAAGAAAAAATGAACCGCACTTATGATAACACTACCAGGCACGTTTGTGAATCCCAGCACGAATGACCATGATCGTTATCCTTTACCTTTTACAGATTCAGCTTTAAAATGCAGGTTATGCCTGAGGAATATACTATCTTAAATAATCGATACAAATTACTAGAACGGATCGGCAGCGGCGGTATGTCTGTCGTCTATAAGGCACAAGACCTTTCGCTGGGTCGTATTGTCGCTGTCAAGATGCTGCATGAAGGATTGACGGGAGATAAAGGTTTTTTGGCACGCTTTCAACGGGAGGCACATGCCGCAGCAAATCTATCTCACTCGAATATCGTAACGGTACATGACATCGGGCAAGATGGACATCGGCATTATATCGTCATGGAGTTTGTGGATGGGCAAACTTTGAAGCAAATTATCCGTGAACAAAACAAGCTGGGGCAGCCGATGCCCATTAATCGTGCGCTTGATTTGACCATTCAGATTTGTAATGGCATTGGCTATGCTCATCGCGCCCATCTGGTACACTGCGATGTGAAACCACAAAATGTATTGGTGACGCGTGATGATCGGGTCAAGGTGGCAGATTTTGGCATTGCGCGTGCCATTAGCGAAGCAAGCCAGCAAATGGAGAAGCAAGTGTGGGGGACGCCACAATATTTTTCTCCGGAACAGGCTTCGGGTCATCCGGCTACGCCAGCCTCGGATGTTTATGCAATTGGCATTATTTTGTTTGAGCTGCTAAGCGGCCGTTTACCTTTCCAGGCAGAATCGCAAACTGCATTGGCTCTTAAACACATGCAGGAGCCAGCTCCTTTGGTAACAACGGTCAATCCGGCCGTGCCCCGCCAGCTTGAACAAATTGTGGCAAAAGTTTTGGCGAAGGAAGCGGCGGCGCGTTACCGGACGGCCGGGCAACTCGGCCGTATCTTGAGTACGTATCGACAAAGCAGCCAGGCGGAAACTGGCCCAGTTTACCCGGTGACAAGTGTGCATAGCACGGTTCCTGTTGCTGAACAGAAAACGCAACTGCATTATTATGTGCCGGAACGCACGGAACGGCCGTTACCCGACACCGCATCCGTCACACAACCAGCCCCACAAGCTACACCCACAACAAACGGCGAACCAGAAACCATTCTCATTACGCCGCGCACACAAGAAGAAACAAACCAACTCGATTGGATTGCTATCAGCTTAGGCATCACCGCCTTATTGGCATTAATGGGACTCATCCCATTATGGTACTTCGTCTATCGCGCCTGGGTTGGATAGCTCACCCACAACACACTGATTACCGCACATTCCACACACCGGCAACAGACAAGCCGAGGTTCGCCCACCCCTCGGCTTTCTGCTATACTCAACTATATAAAATCACCTCATTGGTGGAGGTAATTTAGTGAATACAACAAAAGCAACAAGATGGTTTATATACCTCTTGCTCGGCGTGGTCATTTTTGCCATTATCTGGAGCTATAATACTGCGCCTTCAACCAACGTTGAAATCTCAATCACCCAGCTTGCCCAAGAAATTCGCGAAAATCAAGTCAGCGAAGTTCAGGTAGCTGGTGATGGGCAACAACTTACCATCATTTACACAGATGCCAATCGCATCCCCGCTCAATCACAAATCAGCGGCGTCAGTTCTATCGAAGAAGTGCTCGCGAATTATGGCATCACAAGTGAAGATTACAGTGATTCCCGACCAACTGTAACCTATGAACGACCCAGCCAACTAGGAGGCTGGCTCAATCTCATCGGCATCTTCCTCCCCGCCATTCTAATCATCGCCTTCATCTACTTCATCCTACGGCAAGCGCAAGGTACCAACAACCAGGCTATCTCGTTCGGGAAAAGTCGCGCACGCATGTTCACCGGCGATCATCCGACAGTTACATTCGCCGATGTGGCTGGCGCAGATGAAGCAAAAGAAGAATTAGAAGAAATTGTCGAATTCCTCAAGGAACCAGAAAAATTCGTCACCTTCGGCGCACGCATTCCCAAGGGCGTATTGCTCGTAGGCAGCCCTGGTACAGGCAAAACATTGCTGGCGAAAGCCGTCTCTGGCGAAGCTGGCGTTCCATTTTTCGCCATTGCTGGCTCTGAATTTGTGGAAATGTTCGTTGGCGTTGGTGCCAGCCGCGTACGCGATTTATTTGAGCAGGCAAAGCGCAATAGCCCGTGTATCGTCTTTGTCGATGAAATTGACGCAGTTGGACGGCAGCGCGGCGCCGGTTTGGGTGGTTCACATGACGAACGTGAACAAACTCTGAACCAAATCCTGGTTGAAATGGATGGGTTTGACACCGACACCCACGTCATCATCCTGGCAGCCACCAATCGCCCAGACATTCTCGATCCCGCTTTAATGCGTCCGGGGCGCTTTGACCGCCGTGTCGTTTTAGATCGCCCAGATGTGCGCGGGCGCGAGGAAATCTTCAAAGTCCATATTCGCGGCAAGCCCATTGCTGCCGATGTAGACATCACAGCCCTGGCAAAATCCACGCCAGGATTTGTAGGGGCCGACATTGAAAATACGGTAAACGAGGCTGCTTTGTTAGCCGCACGGCGCAACAAGAAAAACATCAGCATGACGGAGTTGCAAGAGGCGATTGAGCGCGTGCAGTTAGGGCCAGAACGCCGCAGTCGTGTCATTAGCACCGCAGAGCGAGAAATTACTGCTTACCATGAAGCGGGACACGCGTTGGTCAGTCACTTGCTGCCACACGCACAAACAGTGCGCAAGATCACGATTATTCCGCGAGGCATGGCTGGTGGTCTCACCTGGTACATGGAAGATGATCAATACTTCTACAGCCGGTCTAAATTCAAAGCATTGATTGCCAGTGCTTTAGGCGGGCGCATTGCAGAAGAGATCATTTTTGGCGAGATCACAACTGGTGCCAGCAATGATTTACAACAAGTGACAAAACTGGCGCGGGCAATGGTAACGCAATATGGCATGAGTGAAGAACTAGGGCCGCGCGTCTATGGTGAAAAACAAGAACTGGTCTTTTTGGGACGCGAAATTAGTGAACAGCGGGATTATTCCGATGCTATTGCACAAAAAATTGACGAGGAAGTCCGCTCGATCATCGATGAAGCTTATGAACAAGCAAAAACGCTGCTAACCGAAAACCAGGACAAATTAGAACTCATTGCAAAAACGTTACTGGATGTGGAAACGTTAGAAGCGGCCGAATTTGTGGCATTGATGGAAGGTAAAGATTTACCCCCTTCATCGCCGCCAAGCGGACACAAACCACCAGAAACTGCCCAGCCAGAATCTGGCAATCGGGCGGCTGACTGGAAGCCACCGTCTTTAGAATTACCACCGGCACCATCGCCGGCTTAAACGTCGGATTAAACAAGAAAACCGCAGTCCCTTAAAGATGTTCTCTTTTCATGTCTTTATTGGGCTGTGGTTTTTAGTTTGTATATAGCATGAACCTACCGGATATTTTAGCTCTGAGCAACGACGTTTTACAGGCGGTCATCGTCATTTTTGGATCGGCCGTTGTCCTCTATAATGGCGGGCGCGGTTTTCGTTCGCAAATTACAGTTGCCTTTTCTGCACTGATTGCCTTTGTGGTGATGGTGTATCTCACGGAATTGCTGGTCAGTCGCGCCATTATTTCGAACTCAGCGGAAACCTGGCTGCATCTGGAGTGGGTGGGCATCACCATGGTTCCGGCAACTCAATACCATTTGTCGGATGCATTGCTGTCAACGACGGGGGCGCAGCCTCATCGCCGCAAGTATTTTGTTCTCCTTGGGTATGTCATTAGCATTATATTTTTGGTGCTGGTTTTGTGGACGGATTTGGTCGCCAGCAATATGGTGCGAATCGCGCAAACTTTCCATTTGAAAGCAGGGCCACTGTTTTCGATATTCAGTTTATACTTTTGGGCTGTCTCTATTGCCAGTATTTACAATGTGTGGCGTGCGCGCCAACGCTGCATCACCAGTACCACGCGACGACGCATGACGACGACGTTCCTGGCGTTCATGGCAGCGCCATTGGCTGTCTTTCCATATCTGGTGATAAGTGGAAATACCTATCAAGAAGTTCCTATTCTGCTGTGGCCGCTGCTGATTACGGGGAATCTGGTCGTGGGGGTGATGTTTGGTTTGCTGACATCTAACCTGACTTACTTTGATGCAGCGTCGCCAGACCGGGTAGTGCGTGTGCGGCTGTACAAGTACATGGCACGTGTACCGCTGGCGGGGACGGTTGTGCTATTGGTGTATGTGCTGGTTAACCGCAGCAGCCGCCTTTTGGGGTTGCCTACCGACACGGCATTGGGGTTTGCTCTGGTGGCAACAGTGATGCTGGTAGAGTGGGCGGTGCATATTTTTAAACGGCCGTTAGAACGCCTGCTGCAACTCAATGACGATCCCGATGTGGAACGTATCCAGCAGCTCAGTGAGCGCGTGATGACAACCAGTGACCTGCACCAGTTGCTGGAAAGCATTTTGGCGGCGACGTGTGAAGCCTTGCGCACGCCGACCGCTTTTGTGGCGGCCATCACCAACCAGGGGCCAAAACTCGAAGCGGTTGTTGGCCCGCTGACAGAGCCAGAAGCAATCTGGCATGAAGCAAACTGGCAAGCGTTAACACCACTTGATGAACCAGATGAAGACGAGTCGGAAAAGCTGAAGACAATTGGGACTTTTATCTTGTGGCAGAATTTTTGGATACGGCCGTTATACAACCGCAAACACGACATCGTCCTCGGCATCCTTGGGATTTGGGCACGCTCAGAAATACCTGATTTAAACGAAGACGAACAGACAACATTAGAAAAATTAATCGCGCAAGCCGCCGAAGCGCTCGAAGATCGCATTTTACAGCAAGAAGTTTTCCGCGCTGTTGAAGGATTATTGCCCGGCATCACCGCGCTGCAAGAACGGCGGCGTGCAGCCACCTTTGGCGGTCTACCCGTATTAACAAACCCGGAAGCCAGCACGCCGACACTCACAGCCGATCCGGAAGAGTTTAGCAATTTGGTGCGCGATGCCCTCAGCCATTATTGGGGCGGCCCTAAATTAACAGAAAGCCCGCTCATGCGGCTGCAAATCGTGCAGCGTGCCTTGAATGAACATGAAACGCCAGCTAACGCCTTGCGTGCCATTTTGGCGAACGCCATTGAATTGCAAAAGCCGGAAGGCGAACGGAATTTAACACGGACGGAATGGCTGCTCTACAACATCTTGGAATTGAAATTTATCCAGGGCGGGCGCGTACGCGATGTGGCGCGACGGCTGGCAATGAGTGAGTCAGACCTGTATCGCAAACAACGCGTCGCGATTGAAAATGTGGCACGCACGATTTCCAATCTGGAAAAAGAAGCGCTTGAAGAAAACCGGGAAGAGAACACACCCATCCCGGAACAGGAGTAGACTCTGATCCCCCTTAGTTATTATGAAGTGAGTGACGCCTGCGCCCAACCCGGTTGTCCGATTTGTCGCCTGGCACATCGCACAGTGCAGCGCCATCTAGATAAGGTGATTTACGACAGTGTCAACGACCCGGCGACGCGGGCACAACTGCGCGAATCATTTGGCTATTGTTACGAACACGCCTGGCAGCTAACGCAAACAGGCGAAGGCACGGCCGTTGGCGTGGCCTTCATCTATCGAGACATGCTCAATGCCGTCACCAAAATATTGGAAAAGGCAGGGCAGGAACGGCCGTCTCGCCCTCTCCTGGCTCAAGTACAAGAAAAAGTAAACCGCACCAGAGCCAACAGCGCGACGGCCAATCTGACCCAGCAGCTTGTGCCCGGCGCAAACTGCCTGGCCTGTGCCGAACGAGACAAGATGGTCGATTTGGCACTTATCACGCTGACCGATGCCCTGGGCAAAGCAGACGAGAAAATGGAGAGCGCCTTACACGCATCAGATGGCTTGTGCGTGCCTCATTTACGGCAGGCGTTGGCGTTGTGTCGATCCGATACGGCCGTTACCACGCTCCTCTCCCTTACCATCACCAAACTACACGCCTTACAAGCAGAACTCACCGAATTTCTACGCAAAAATGATTACCGTTTTCGTGGCGAAGGCTTCGGCGACGAAGCCGACAGTTGGCTGCGTGCCGTCAGCACCACCATTGGCACAATTCGCCCGGAGTAAATGCGCCATGCCCCACACCCGCCCCATTTTTACGCCGCCAGTTGTCCTGCGTTGGGGATTTATCTTGCTGGGCATAACGGCCGTTTCCCTCATCCTCATCATCGCCAGCGGGCAGCTCGATCCGCAGCCCATTGGCACCGCAACGGCAAGCCTCACCCCAGGAGTGCAGCCCATCCCAACCCAGAGCAAAACCGCGCAATGGCTGACTCTGCCTGATCCCGGCCATGTTTTCACGGTACGCGGTACGGCCGTTTTCACCGAGACCGCAGATATTCGCGGCGGACTGCGCCTGGGCACATCCGCCCAGGCATTCGATGTGCTCATTTCTCCCTCCGGCTACGCCGCCATCCGCACCGGCGCGGACGAACTTTTCCCTTACCAGCCATGGCCGCATGTGCGTGCCGACGAGAACGAAATTTGGGTTGATGTACAGGAACAGGTGATCACCGTGCGCATCAATCGTGAATGGCTTTGGTCAGGCACGGTCACATTTCCTTTGTCCCAAATTGGGCTTGTCGCCGAAAGTTTTGTCACAACGCCCACCAGCATCGACTGGCAAACGGTGACGCTGTACCAACCCACAGCCCAAAATTAATCGCACCAACGAACAAGGAGCCATTATGAAACAAATCAGACTGCCTTTGTTACTCGTTTTATACCTACTGTCGCTTTTGGGATGCCGTGAAACCGCATCCACGCCAACGACAGCCGCCACAGCAACGCCGCCAAACGCGACCAGCCAACCCAACGCCACAGCGACGCAAACAGCCCTGAAACCCATCGCGGCAACGCCAACCCTGAGTGATGCACTGCCCACAATAGATGCAGTGGTGGATGCAACGGCCGTTGCCACCACCACTTTACCCGACCTGCCCGATCCCACCCTATTTGACATCGCCTGGGATGATCGCTCCCCGTTTCGCGCCGGACTGATTCCCAGTGAACAGGCGATTTTGGATCAACTGCCACAGGCAGCGGTTTACCTGCTCGATGTTGACATTGATGCCAGCATGACGGCCGTTTCTGGCACACAAGAGATTCACTACACGAATCAAGAAGATGTCCCGTTAGACCGCCTCTATTTCCACCTTTACCCCAATTTGCTGGGCGGGGCCATCACGGTCAATGACGTGCGCGTAAACGGCCGTTCCGCCCCCACCAATCTAGAAGCTGCCAACAGCCTGCTCAACATTTCTCTACCTGCACCACTTGCGCCCGGCGCAGCAACGACTATCCAACTCAGCTTTGAAACCCGCGTCCCGGTTGAAGATGAACGCAACTACAGCATCTTCACGTACCAACAAAACATCCTGGCGCTGGCCCACTTCTACCCCGTCATCGCCGTTTACGATGCCACAGGCTGGGATACGGCCGTTCCCGCCCCCCAGGGTGACGTAACCTACGCCGACACCAGCTTTTATCTGGTACGCGTCACGGCACCAGGTTCCGTTGTCGTCGCCGCCAGCGGCATTGAGATTGCCACAGACACAGCCAGCAACAGCCACACCTATGCCGCCGGGCCAATGCGTGATTTTTACCTGGCGGCAAGTGCGGACTATGTGCCTGTTTCGCGTCAAGTCGGCGATGTGACCATCAACAGCTATGCGCCAGCCATTTATGCCGAAGGGGCAACGGCCGTTCTCGATTTTGCCGAAGCCGCCCTCAACAGCTATGGCACACGCTTCACCCCATACCCCTTCACCGAACTAGACATCGTCAGCACACCCACGCAAGCATTGGGCATCGAATATCCCGGCATCATCGTCAACGCCCTACGCATCTACGACTTGCAAGCAAGCAGCGGCGGCCTGCCCAATTACGTGCGTCTGGAATCGACCACCGCCCATGAAGTCGGCCACCAATGGTTCTACAGCCTGGTTGGCAACGATCAGCTTGACGAACCCTGGCTCGACGAATCCTTAACGCAATATGTCACCTATCTCTACTACCTGGACACAGGTGGGCCGCAAGCAGCAGCCTCATTTTTTAGCGCGATGGAAGGCAACTGGAGCGCAGCCGATCAGGCGGACATCCCCATTGGGCTGCCGGTTGCCGCTTATGAAGGCAACGAATATGGCGCAATTGTTTACGGCCGTGGCCCCATCGTCATGCGCCAACTGGCTGAAATCATGGGTGAAGCCACCTTCGACGAATTTTTGCACGCCTACGTGGCCCAATTCAAATGGGGCTTGGCGACCGGCACCGATTTTCGCGCCCTGGCCGAACAAACCTGCGCTTGTGATTTGGAAGATGTGTTTGTGACCGCCATCCTGCCCCGATAATCGCCATTTTACAAGCGTCCAGCGCAATCTTTGCGCTACAATACCAGTCTATGAACAAAGAATATCTGCTCACTCTCGATGTTGGCACCCAAAGCGTGCGGGCTTTGTTATTCGATGGCAACGGCCGTCTCCACCACAAAATCCAAATCCCCATCGAACCGTACATCTCGCCGCAGCCCGGCTGGGCAGAGCAAAATCCAGATGTCTACTGGGATGCCATATGTCAGGCGTGTCAGCAGTTGTGGCCGATAAGTGACATTCCGCCGCAGGCCATTGCTGGCGTTGGGCTAACAACGCAGCGAGCAACGGTAGTCAACGTCGATAAAACGGGACGGCCGTTACGGCCGGCAATCGTCTGGCTCGACCAGCGGCGCAGCGAAGGGCTAAAACCAGTCGGCGGCTTGTGGGGCACAGCCTTTGCCCTGGTTGGCATGCGCGAAACAGTCGCCTACATCCAGGCCGAAGCCGAAGCCAACTGGCTCATGCACCACCAACCCGAAATTTGGGACAAAACTTACAAATACCTCTACTTATCAGGCTACCTGACCCACAAACTCACCGGCCACTTTGTCGATTCCATCGGCTGTCAGGTCGGTTACATGCCCTTCGACTACAAGGCCAAAACCTGGGCGAAAGCGTGGGATTGGAAATGGCGTGCCTTGCCCATGTCATCCGACAAACTGCCCAAACTCATCCCTCCGGCACAACCTTTGGGCGAAATCACAGCCGCCGCCAGCGCCGCCACCGGCATCCCCGCCGGGCTGCCGCTCATTGCCGCCGCCGCCGACAAAGCGTGCGAAATCATCGGCTCCGGCGCACTTGCACCGCATATCGGCGCGTTGAGCTATGGCACAACAGCAACCATTAACACCACGCACAAAAAATATGTCGAAGTCATCCCCCTCATCCCGCCATATCCTTCGGCCGTGCCCGACGCCTACAGCCTGGAAATCCAGGTGTATCGCGGCTTTTGGATGGTGAGTTGGTTCAAGCGAGAATTTGGCTTGCGCGAACATCAACTGGCGGCAGAACGTGGCATCCAGGCAGAAGATTTATTCGACAATCTGGTGTCGGAAGTGCCGCCCGGCTCCATGGGCCTGACTTTGCAGCCTTATTGGTCGCCGGGACTGCGCGTGCCCGGACCAGAAGCCAAAGGGGCCATCATTGGTTGGGGCGATGTGCATACGCGCGGACACCTGTATCGCGCCATTTTGGAAGGATTGGCGTACGCGTTGCGCGAAGGCAAGGAACGCACGGAAAAACGAAGCGGTGTGGCGATTACCGAACTGCGCGTGGCCGGTG
Organism: Ardenticatenaceae bacterium; assembly: GCA_020634315.1. Lineage (GTDB taxonomy): Bacteria > Chloroflexota > Anaerolineae > Promineifilales > Promineifilaceae > JACSRF01. The sequence continues at coordinate 109,309 of JACKBV010000008.1, forward strand.
GTGGGTCGCAAAGTGATGCGGCCATGCAAATCACGGCCGATGTTTTTGGGCTGCAAGTGTCGCGCCCGCATGTGTACGAAGCATCGGGGCTGGGCGCAGCCATTGATGTGGCTGTTGGCGTGGGGCTGCACGGTGACTTTGCAACGGCCGTTTCCGCCATGACCCATCCCGGTGACACCTTCACCCCGGATCCAATCACCCACTCGCTTTACAATGACCTGTATCACGGCGTCTACAAAAAAATGTACAAACAGCTAAAACCGCTCTATGAGACAATCCGCGATGTGACCGGTTATCCATCACGATAAACCACCATCCACTTCCCCTGAAGGACATAACTATGCACAAAAGAACTTATCTGCTCCTTTTCATTTTTATTTTCTTGTTCACGGCGTGCGCCGAGGATGCGCCAACGCCAGCAGCAGTGACGCCGGAAGTGGCAACGGCCGTTCCCACCACCCCGGCAGAAAACACGCCACCGCCAGCAGAAACCACTGCGCCAGCCCCACTCAGTGATGGCGTTGTCATCAGCGAGGTATTGATTGGCGTACCCGGCGGCAATAATTATGAATTCATCGAGCTGTACAATGGTGGAGAAACGGCCGTTTCCCTCGCCGGTTGGTCACTCTGGTATGCCAGCAAAGCAGGGCAAGACCCGGAGCAGCTCATCGCCTGGGACAACAGCGCCGCCGTCCCCCCCTTCGGCCACTACCTGCTCATCCACGAAGAGCAAGATTTCGGCCTCATCCCCGATGCCACCTTCGCCCTTTCACTCTCAAACAAGCAAGGCGGCTTGCTGCTGCGCGACGCCAATGACAATGTAATTGACGCCTTTGGCTGGGGTGAAACCGTGCCAGATGGCTTCTTCACCGGTGCTCCCATTCCTGTGCCGGAGAGCGGTGACAGCCTGGAACGGCTGCCCGGCGGCAGTACAGGCAACGGGCAAAACAGCGGGGACAATACGGCCGATTTTCAGGCCAACGCTGCCCCCAATCCGCAAAACAGCGGCAGTGCCCTCACCCCCGCAGTCACAAACAAACTGGAACTGCTGCTGGAAGCGCCAGAAGTGGTCGAGCCAGGTGCAGAATTTAGCTACCTGATAACGGTGGGCAACACAATGGATACGGCGGCGCGTGACGTTGTCGTCACCATCCCCATCCCCGATTATTTCACAGTCGTCAGCCTGCCCAGCGGATTTAGCAGTGAAGAAGGGGCCATTGTCTGGCAAATTTCCGACCTGCCCGCCGCAAGCGAAATGGACGCCGACGTCAAACTGCAAAGCCCATACACCTACGTAGACACCCTTGTCAACGGTTATTACGCCGACGCCGCTGGCCTCATTCGCAGCTATGGGTCGCCACAGTTGATCACGATGGCTGGCGGAGCCGTGCCCATCGCCATTGCCCGTGACATGGTGGGCAGCGTTGTCGGCATTGAGGGCGTCGCCACCATGTATACCGACGGCTTTTTCGCCGGGACCACCGGCACCAAGTTTTACATGGAAGATGACAGCGGCGGCATTCAGGTTTACATCCCCGGTGGCATGGGAGTGGTAAATGTCGCGATTGGCGACAACGTTCACGTTACCGGCAAGATTGAGCTATACCGCGATTCGCTAGAAATCATCCCCGTCACCATCCCCGATGATGTGCTGGTACTGGACAGCGGTGAACCACTGCCGCCCGCGCCCATCACCGTGCTCGACAACGAAACAGACGATGCCATCATTGGCCGCCTGACCACACTTGCAGGCACAGTGACGCGCGTTGAGGAGTTTTCTTTCTCCTATGAGCTAGACATCGCCGATGACCAGGGCAATGTGACTCTGGTTTACATCGAAAAGGAGACGGGCGTCAGTGCCGAGCCAATTGATTTGGGCGAACAGTATCGCATCACCGGCATCAGTGAATTTTACAGCGGGCTGCGCCAGATTAAGCCCCGTTTGCAAAGTGACATTGAGCGCATTTATCCGCCCATTGTTTGGGTAGAAATGCGCAGTGCCAATAATGTGCAGCCGGGCAACCCGCTGACCTATACCATCACGGTTTACAATTACACGGAAACGGCCGTTACCAATCTCACCATCCTCGCTCCTGTCCCCAACAATTTGCCAGACGTGCTGCCCGACACAAACGGACTCGTTGCCTCCGGCAGCGTCACCTGGCAAATAGCAGAAATCCCCGGCGCGGGCGGCAGCGCGACTGTCGCCTACGTCCTGTCGGTTCCCGACGATGCCACCGATTTTCTACAAGCACCAGCTGTCACCGTAACGGCCGATTCCCTGCCCGAACCGCTCACTTCCGATGAATTCATCACCTTCATCGGCGAAGGCGTGCCGATTTGGGCCATTCAAGGGAGCGGCGACCGCTCCCCCTATGTGCGCAGCGACGCCACTACCACGGGCATCGTCAGCGGCGTTTTCCCCGATTTGCACGGCTTCTTCATCCAGGAAACGGAGACGGACGACAATCCGGCCACATCGGCGGGGCTGTTTGTGCTGTATGGCAATGCCAGTGACGCCGTAGGCACGCTGCCGGTCGCCATTGGCGATTTGGTGCAGCTTACTGGCCGCGTGCGCGAGCTTTCCGGGCAAACAACGCTCAACGTCACCAACCCGGACGCACTCATCATTCACAGCAGCGACAACCCGCTGCCCCCGGCCACGGTGATTGATCCGCCACAGGAAACGGCCGTTGCCGCCATTTACAACGAAACATTGGAAGGGATGCTGGTGACACTGGGCGAAACGGCCGTTGCCGTGGCCCCCGCCACCCAATATGGCGAATACGTTCTCGTTTATGACCGTTGGGGCGTAGAAACTGTGCCACGCGGCGCGGAAACCGGCTTCTTCATCATTGTCGACGATGGCTCCTCTATCGTCCATGAAAGCCAGGAAACATTGCCCACGCCCATTGCCGTTGGCGACCAAATTAGCGACCTCACCGGGCCGCTGGCTTTCACCTATGATCAGTTCAAGATTGAACCGATTGTGACGCCCACCGTGATCATGGCGGAACGGCCGTTGCCCAGCCTGCCCCCCATTGCCGATAACGAGCTGCGCATCGCCACCTTCAACACCGAAAACTTCTTTGATAATAGCGACCCCCATCCCAGCAGCCCGCCCCTTCCTACCCGTGACGAATATGAGCACAAACTGGCAAAGCTGGCTGATGCCATTGTGCATATGGGTGCGCCGCAGATCATTGGCTTGCAAGAGGTGGAAAACATAGAGGTCTTAGCCGACCTGGCAGCGACAGAAGCGTTAGCCAGCTTCAATTATCAGCCTTACCTGATTGAGGGGTATGATTCGCGGGGCATTGATGTGGGCTATTTGGTGCGCACCGATGTTGTCACCATCTCCGGCTTCACTGCGTACCCCGAACCCAATGGCCTCATGAGCCGCCCCCCATTGGTGATTACAGCCACGGTGCAAGGGCCATCAGGGCCGCTCACGTTTTACGTGTTGAACAATCATTTCCTGTCGCTGTCCGCCGGCGAGGAAGCGACAGAAGCGACACGCACGGCACAAGCAGCCTGGAATGTGACCATTATGGACGAAATCCGCGCCGCACATCCAGATGCGCTGTTTGTGGTCATGGGCGACCTGAATTCTTTCTATGAAACGCCGCCGCTTACGACGCTGCAAGCAAGTGGGCTGCACCATGTGTATGAGTTTTTGCCGGACGAGGAACGGCCGTATACCTACATTTTTGAGGGCGCGACGCAAACACTGGATCACATCTTGTTGTCACCAGAATTGTTTGATGCGGTAACGGCCGTTACCGCCCTGCACATCGACGCCAACTACCCCCTCCCCAGTACAGATGACGCGTCGGCAAAACACGTTTCCGACCACGATCCATTGATCGTGTCCATCGAACTCAAGTAACCACGCCTAAACGATTTCACACTTTGAGGCACAAAGATGCGGAGAAAAAAACCACATCTTTGTGCCTTTTGATATAAATTTTTGCCTGCCGCGCCGAGCACCCCACCTCTATGGTACTAATTTCCTAATCAACAAATTGGCGCTGCACGATCATGAACAACCCAAATTATGCCATTTTGGAGCAAAAATACAGCCCCCAGGAAAGCCATTCACTGAGATTATTCGCAACTTTTGTCAAGATATGGGGGTGATATTCACGACGGCTTCACGAAATGTTAAATACTAATACATCAGCGTGCACAATCAGCCCCCATTTATAGCCCCTGCTAAGGTTAGCGAATCACATCAGCCGCCAAGTTAAGAACACTTGTTCCCCACATATACGGGATTGACACGGCTGGCACCCCCAAGAATTGGCATGGGGGTTGTTGTGTCAAGACCGCAACCTTAAAAAAAACGAATTTTTTAAGGTTGCGCCTTCCTAAAAATTTTCAACCTTTTAAGGGAATTCCTCGTTAATTACATTGCATCTACCCATGCCGTTTGCTAGAATGTTAAGACCGTTGTGAAAACCCAAAACAAGGAGCTCACGACCGCACAATAGAGAATCATTGGGAGCACTCCTCATCAGATAGTCCAGTTCGCGATGAGAAAGGTTGTATTCTTTATTGGACCTGCACTGAAGTACGGCTCATCATGCAACGGGAAGCAGTCCCTACACCATAAATTCGGTTTCTTCTTTCATGAAGACATGCCGGCACTATGTGAATCAATCACATTGTACGCCAGAGGTTTGCTGCCTCCGGGTGTCAATATTTGTTGGATAAGAGGTATTGGATTATGTCACCAGAAACAGCCTGGAAAGCGACCTTGGGAGAGCTTGAATTACAAATGACAAAGGCGACTTTCAACACATGGCTGAAAGGCGCACGGCTTATTGCCTATGAAAACAATGAGTACGTGATTGGTGTACGCAATGACTATGCAAAAGATTGGTTAGAAAATCGCCTTCGTGACACCATTTTGCGTACCCTCTCGGCCATCGCCGGACAAAAAAAAGTACAGGTTCGATTTGTCGTTTGGTCAGATGAAATCATCACTCCCCCACCGTCAGTTCTCAACATGGAAACAGAGCCAGGCAAACCCCAAGCAACGGCCGTTCCCAAACTCAATGGCAACGGTGGCGGCGGATTAAACAGCCGCTTCACTTTTAGCACCTTCGTCGTCGGCCCTAGCAACCGCCTGGCCCATGCTGCCGCCCTCTCTGTCGCCGAAAACCCCGGACAAACCTATAACCCCTTGTTTGTCTATGGCGGCGTTGGATTAGGCAAAACGCACTTGTTACACGCCATCGGGCAAAAGTGTATCGCAGACGGCCGTACCATTCGCTACATCTCCTCCGAAACATTTACCAACGATCTGGTGCAATCCATCCGCAATAAGCAGATGGATCAATTTCGCGAACGGTATCGCACACCAGACGTGTTGATGATCGATGATATTCAGTTCATCGCCGGGAAAGAGAGTACGCAAGAAGAGCTTTTCCACACGTTCAATGATTTGCACAGCCATGGCAAACAGGTCGTCATCTCCAGTGACCGCCCGCCAAAGGCGATGGTCACATTAGAAGAGCGGCTGCAATCTCGCTTTGAATGGGGTTTGATGGCCGATATTCAGCAGCCAGACCTGGAAACGCGCAAAGCAATTTTGCAATCCAAGGCGGAGAGCAGCGGCATTTACGTACCAGATGAAACGCTGGAAGTGATTGCCCATCATGTGCGCAACAACATCCGTGAATTGGAAGGCGCCTTGAACAAAGTTGTGGCCTATGCGCAATTATCTGGGCGCGAAGTGGATGAGGATTTAATCGGCATGGCGCTGGCCGACCTGATTCGCCAGCCAGACAAGCTGACAGTGGAACAGGTTGTGGATGCGGTGTGCAGCTATTACAAAGTCGCGGCCGATGAACTGTTCAGCAACAGCCGCAAACGCACGATTGCCTTTCCACGCCAGATGGTGATGTATCTGGCACGCACAGAAACAGATGCGTCGCTGCCTCAAATTGGGGCAAAATTGGGGAACCGCGACCATTCGACTATTTTGTACGGATACGAAAAAATCGCATCACTCTTGGAAACAGACGCCACCGCACGACGTGAAATGCTGGATATTAAGGCTTCTATGTATGAAGTCCAGGCAGTATGATCATTAAAACGCAGTAAGTGCGGCAACAACAAAAAACCGGACATATAGTCCGGTTTTTTGTTTTACGGCAGTTTGCGCACAAAATTAGCCATGAACGGCCGTTCCTCCCACCCTTGCTTCTCGTAAAATTGGCGCTGGTACGATTCGCGCTGACGGCCGTTCAGCAGAGAGAGGCGAGAACAGCCGCGTGCTGCGGCCTCTGCATACACAGCATCAAGCAGCTGCCGCCCCACGCCCAGGCCACGCGCCTGCGGACGAACAAACAGTTCGGACACATAGCCCTCCGGGCCAGTCATGAACAGATACGGCAGCCAGTGAACGGCCGTATATCCCACCACTTCCCCGACAGAGACAGCAACATAGATGGCATGGCTGTCATCGCGTAAGCAATCCTGCAAAAAGCGACGAACCCGAACGGCCGTTTCCGCCGCCGACTCCGCCGCCATGTGTGCAAACCAGTTCGTCTCGCGCAAAATGGCGGCAACGGCCGTTGCATCATCCAGGTGTGCCGCGCGAATTTCCAGCGTCATAGTGTGCCATCCAGTTGAGCTTGCAAAGCTGCGGCATCGGTTACGGGCTGCTGGCAGACAAAGCGGCGACAAACATAGGCGGTCGCTTTGCCCGCCAGCGGCGACCGTTGTGCCAGCAAAGGCACATTCTCGCCATTCAAACCGGCAGCAACCACCAAATTGGGGCGATAAGCAGCCCAAATTGTGGCGAGCAGCGCCTGCGTATCGGGCGCATCGGGTGTGCCGCTAACGGCCGTTTCCTGAGGTTCGCTCACAATAAAAGCGGCCGCACACAGCCAATGGGCAAAGCCGGTGGGATAACGCGACATCGCCTCGTGCATGGCGGCTGTGGCTTGCTGGGCAATGTCCCAATAACGGCCGTTTCCCGTATACAAGCTCAAACGCAGCAGCACCTGCGCCGCCATCCCATTGGCGCTGGGCGTGGCATTATCCTGCACATCCTTCGGCCGATGCAGCAGCGCCTCGTGATCATCCGACGTGTCAAAAAAGCCGCCCGCCTCATCGGTAAAATGATCGAGCATGCGCTGGGCCAATTCTTGTGCCCAGGTAAACCAGGTTTCGTCAAAAGTAGTTTGGTACAGCGCCAGCAGCCCATCCGCCAGATACGCATAATCTTCGAGATACCCGTTGTAACGGGCAGCGTGCCCCGCTTTCCAGGTGCGCCATAAACGGCCGTCTTCCGCACGCATCGTCTGCCGCAAAAACAAGGCATTGGCTGTGGCAATCTCCGTATAATCAGCCCGGCGCAGCACACGCCCCGCCTCGGCAAACGCCGCCAGCATCAAGCCATTCCACGCCGTCAACACCTTGTCATCCAGCCCCGGCCAAACACGCTTTGCCCGTGCTTGAAACAACTTGCGCCGGGCAGCATCCAGACGCGTCGCCATTTGCGATGGATCAAGCCGCAAGGCAGCGGCTACCGCTTCTGGCTCCTCACGCATACGCAAAATAGTATGCCCTTCCCAATTGCCGCGCTCGCTCACGTCATAATAGCGCATGAACAAATCTGCATCTTCCCCCAACAATGCGCGGATTTCGTCAGCCGACCAGACGTAAAATTTCCCCTCTTCCCCTTCGCTGTCGGCGTCATAACTGCTGTAAAAGCCGCCTTGTGGATGGCGCATTTCACGAGCAACAAAGTCAAGCGTCTCCTCGACGATGCGTCGATACAATGGCTTGCCCGTTACCTGCCAGGCGTGTAAATAAACCCGTGCCAGCAATGCGTTGTCATAGAGCATCTTCTCGAAATGGGGCACAAGCCATTCGTCATCGGTCGAATAGCGGGCAAAGCCGCCACCAAGCTGGTCATACATGCCGCCATAGGCCATCTTTTGCAAGGTTAATTCGGCCATATGCAGGGCCATGCCATCATCGTAAAGATGGTGCATCCACAGCAAAAATTCGAGGGTCATGGAAGGCGGGAATTTGGGCGCACGGCCAAACCCTCCGTCGGCGGAATCGAAGCTGCGAAAAATGACATCGAGGGCACGGTTAAATAACGGCCGTTCCAACACCCCCTCTTCTCCCGTCAGCGCAAACCCGCGCCGCAAATGCCCGCTGATGTCGCTGGCGCTCTCTTCGATTTCTTGCCGCTGTGTCTGCCACGCCTGGGCAATGCTTTGCAGCACTTGCATAAAACTGGCACGGCCGTATCGCGGCGTGGGCGGGAAATACGTACCGCCGAAAAAGGGGCGACCATCCGGGGTCAAAACCACCGTCATCGGCCAGCCACCCTGCCCGGTCATGGCAACGACCGCATTCATGTAAATGGCATCCAGGTCGGGGCGCTCCTCACGGTCTACCTTGATGTTGATGAAATAGCGGTTCATGAATTCGGCCGTGGCCGGATTCTCAAACGATTCGTGCGCCATCACATGACACCAATGGCAGGCCGCATAACCAATGCTGAGCAAAATCGGCTTATCTTCGCTGCGTGCGCGTGTCAACGCTTCTTCGCCCCAAGGATACCATTCCACGGGATTATCAACGTGTTGCAGCAGGTAAGGGCTGGTTTCATGAGCAAGATGATTGGGCATAAAGTCTCCTCAAACGGTCGCTAACACTGATTGCGTACTGCGTCCTTAAAAAGTACGTAATAGGCAGCAGTCTCTATTGGAAAAACAAATCAAAATCGGGTAAATTTCCAGGTCGTATGTCACAACGTCTACGATTTCACGCAAGTCAGTTTATCACACTGGGTTTAATCTGGCTGACGCTGCTCATTTATTTCCCACCTTATTTTCGCGGATTTGTGGGCGATGATTATGTGCAGTTGGATTATATTTTGCGCTTTGTGCAACGGCCGTTAACCGCCATCCAACTCTTCAACCCATTCACCCTCACCTGGTACTATCGCCCCCTACAAAATCTCTGGTTCCTGGCTAATCGGCTCACCTTTGGCTACGAACCCTTTGGCTACTATTGGCTCGGACTGCTGCTGCACGCCCTGGTAATTGCCATGGTCTATCGCGTCGCGCGGCAGTTGGGGATACGGCCGTATTTCGCCCTTGCCGCCGCCGCCCTGTTTGCCGTTCACAAACATTACGTCGATGTCGTCGCCTGGATTAGCGCCATCGCCATCGTCATGGCGGGCCTGTTCACCCTGGTCACATTCAGCGCCTACTTACGCTACTTGCAAACACGGCAAAATCGCTGGCTGTTTTTCACCTTCATCGCCTTTCTCTTCACCCTACTCAGCCACGAAGAAGCCATCTTACTGCCGCCACTTCTCCTCCTTTGGCGCTTGCTCGATCAGCCGCAAAAAGCACGGAAGAAAAAGGGGCAAAACGCCGCACTCGCGACAATCAGTTCCTTCATGCAGCAGTTGACACGCCAGGAATGGGCCACCTTTGCCCTCATGCTGCTGCTGATCGCCCTCTTTGTTGGCGTGCAGTTCAGCCGTCCCAACCTCACCATTTCGCTCACGGACACACCCGCCAGCGCCTGGTGGCAAAATCTGTCACCTGCACAAATCGCCCTTTTCACGGCCGAATCCAGCGCCAAATTCATCCCCATTCCTGAAATTCAATCCTTTTTGGTGCGCTACAACTACGCCGTATCCTTCCTCACCATTATTTTGCTCGCCTACTGGTTTTGGCGCGGCGAACGCATCGCCCGTCTCGGCATTGCCTGGGCACTGCTGCATCTGGCATTCATTTACTGGGCACTCTGGACACAAAAACCGGAACTATACGCCGGCCGCCACATCTACAACGCCTGGATTGGCCTGACACTGGGCATCGCCGCCACCCTGTCCACAGAAACCGGAAAAATGAAGAGAGAAGAAAGAAGAGAGAAAAAGCGCTCCCCCCTCCTCCCCTCCTCCTCCCTCTCTCTCCTCTCCTCTCCTCCTCCTCCTCCCCTTCTCCTCATCGCCATTCTCATTTCTGGCACAATTGGCACGCGCCAGATACAGGCGGGCTGGCTGGCAAAAACAGAGGAAGATGCCAGCGCACGCACGCAGTTACAAGCCATGCTGCCAACCATTGATGATGAAACGCATATCTTCGCGTATCGTTTTCCCATCACGCCCAATTTTTTGCGCTCAGTGATGCAGGTTTGGTACGGACGCGACACAGCCTTGCGGCAGCCGTTTGGGCCATTGTCCCGTTTGCAAGATCATGGCGAGGCGACAAGCCGCTATTATGTGCTCGATTGGGATGAAAACGGCCGTCTCCACAACCTGACGCCCGAATTCCAACAAGACGAACACGCCACCTTGCTTTGGGCGGAGGAACCCACTGTCACCGTTGTCTACGATAACGGCGACAAAATCCGCGACGGTGTGCAGGAGCAAACGTTAACGCCGCTCGGCTCCGCTGCCGACCGCCGCCTGGGGATTAAGATTTTGCCGATTGGGGAAAACACCTGGGTTTCGCTGGCTTATGCGCTGACTGTACCGGAAGATGGCGCTTTGGAAACGGCCGTTCTGCCTCTCCCCGACGCCGATGACGAAACGGGACTTGTCCGTTTTCGCGTGCGCGTAACAGCCGCAGACACAAGTGAAGTGGTGTGGGAAACGGCCGTATCCGCCGCCACAACCACCTGGCAAGACACACACATCCCCCTCACCGCCTACGCCAACCGCCCCGTCATCCTCCGCCTCGAAATTTCCGGCAGCGCCCCAGGCGCCTGGGCCAACCCACGCCTCGTCACAGACAACTAACCAGCCACATCCCACCTACCACCCACCGCTCACCGCTCACCGCTCACCGCTCACCGATTACCGACTACCGACTACCGCTCACCGATCACCGTAATCACCCCCGTCGAACCATCGACGCGAATAAGCTGCCCCGTCTGCAAGCGCTGCGTCGCCTGATTCACCCCGACAACGGCCGGAATGCCATATTCCCGCGCCACAACAGAGCCATGCGTCATCATCCCGCCGACCTCCATCACCAGGCCGCCAGCCGCCAGGAACAGTGGTGTCCAGGCCGGATCGGTACCGGGACAGACAAGGATTTCGCCAGGGGCAAGCTGCGTACTGTGCGGGTCTAGCACCACATGCACCCGTCCCTCCGCCACACCGGGCGAGACCGGGCTGCCCACCAAATCACCTTCACCCGCCCCCATCAAACCTTCGTAAAACGCGTGCCCATCGCTGAGCAGCAGCCGGGGAATCTGGCGGCGCTTTTGCTCGCGAGCGTAGGCGGCGCGACGAGAGGGGACGGGAGCGAGGAGTGAGGAGAGAGGAGAGAGGAGAGCGGGATCATTGGCAATTTTTGATAGATCAGAAGTTGTTGATAGTTTTTCTAATTGCAGGGCCAACTGCTTGAGTTCAGAGAAATGAAGGTAGAAGAGGTCATCTGGCTGTGCCAGGATGCCGACGGCAGCCAGTTCGCCGCCGCTGGTGAGCAGTCCGGCGCGAATCATGCCAAGGGCGCGAATCATGAAAAATTTGGGGGATTCACGCACACCGGCCAGCGCACGCATACGGGAAACGGCCGTTTTCGCCACCACCGCCTTCAACCAGCCACGACGCGTCCGCCGCAATGCCTTGAGCAAGGGGCGCACAGCCGCTTCCGCTTCCGCCGCCCCTTTGGCAAACAACACATCCGGGGCTTGTGTCACAGGGATTTGCAGGTAACTTTGCAAATTTTGCATCACGGGCGTCGGGTCTTCGCGCCAGCGCCGCCGCCCCATGTCAATCTCACCAATGCCACGCATGCCGTATTGATCGAGAAAATCGGCAACGGCCGTTTGTGCGGCCACCGGTAATGCGCCTTGCAAATAAGACGCGGCCAGTTCGGCGGCGGTGTGTGCAGCAAAGACAGCCGCCGCTTCGCTATCGTTGCGAATAGCCAGCGCCGTGCGCCACAAGGTCAGGTCCATCTCCGTTGTCACATTATGCGGCATACCGCGCAGCAGCAGCAGTGGATCGGGGCTGCCAGGAGGCAGTCGCTTGCTCATCTGAATCAACAGATTCATCGAGGCCATGCCGCCAGCCATCAACGGCAAAAAGTGCGGCAGCAAAATAGCGAACCCCTCATACATCATATCTTCAAAAAGGGTGACACGCTGCGCCAACGTTGTCGCCCGCCGATTGCGCTCGGCAAAATCAACGACACGCTCTTCAAGCCAGCGCTGCCACTGTTGGCGATACACATCGGGGCGGCGCATCGCGCCCACGAGATGCCCAATCACCGGCAAAAAGAAACGGCCGATCCGCCGCATCGTACTCACTTTGAACCAACCTGCTGACGACAGCAAGCGAGGATCGTGCCATAACCCGTCAATGGCATTGGCAACGGCCGGATCAATAAAACGCATCCCACCGCGCAGCAGCTTCCGCCCAACGGGATGGCGCATCACCGTCGTAAAATCAACCCAGAGGCGCTCCCCGGCAACACGCAAAACTTGCTGATTTGCCAGGGTACGCGGCATCTGAAACAACTGCGTGGCAGCTCCGGCAAACGCAGCCATAATGGCATCCCGACCCAGGGGTGTCATCGGGTCTAACATGCCCTGCACAGAGGCGAAGGAGAACATGAGATGCAGCGTATCGTCAGCAGGCAGAGGCGGCAGCGGAAACAGCGAAGTGATGGGGCGTGATTGCAAAAGATATAAACGGCCGTTTGCCCAGCCCCACTCAATATCCTGCGGGAAGCCAAACAAGTCCTGCACGCGCTGCCCCTGCTGGATCAATTCCCAAATAATGGCGTCAGAAATCGCTTGCTGCGCCGCTGCCGCTGCGCTCACGGTCGTCGTCCCGCCGCCTGCCTGCCCATGAATTGCCAGCGCCTTGGCTCCCAACTTTTTGCTGACAATGCGGCTGGCGCTAACGTCAAATACGTATTGATCCGGCTCAACCTGACCGGAAACAAGCGCCTCGCCCAAACCAAAAATGGCGTCGATGACCATTTCCGACCGTTTGCCATTGAGCGGATTGGCGGTGAACAAGACGCCAGACGCTTCGCTGGGAACCATGCACTGCACAACGACGGCCAGCGACACATCCTCATGGGCAATGCCGTTGCGGGCGCGGTAGCCAATGGCGCGTGCCGTCCACAAGCTGCTCCAACAATCGATAACGGCCGTTACCACCCCCTCGTCCCCCATCACATGCAAAAACGTGTCCTGCTGCCCGGCAAATGACATGTCAGGCAAATCTTCGGCCGTTGCCGAAGAGCGCACCGCCACAGGAATCGGCTCAACCCCATTTTCGGCCAATGCGCGATAAGCCTTGCTGATGGCGGCACGCAGTTCGGGCGACAGCGTGCCCGCCGCAAAAGCGGCGCGAATCGCTTCCGCAGCCGTTTGCAAGGCAGCCGGATCATCGGTCGCCAATCCTGACAAGGTTTGTGCCAACAAAGCCGCTAACTGGTTGGCCGTCACAAAATCATTGTATGCCTGCGTTGTGATTAAAAAACCACCGGGAACCGGCAGTTTGGCCTGCGCCAAACGCGCCAAATTCATGCCTTTGCCGCCAACCAGGGATAATGTCGCTTTTGTTGTATTTAGGGGGAGAATCCAGGGGTGTGTCATGGGAGCCTCGCTTTAATTGTCGGTAAAACCGCGCACGGATTGCCGACCACAGATCAGTGAAAGGTGATATTATCGGTTCATGGCAGCAATGGCGCAAGGCAAGAAACGGCCGTTCTTCTTTCACCACCAGTCAGGCTATCGGCGCAACCCCTTTGGCGCGTTGACCGATGCGGAATGGGCAGATGTGGCGCTGCTGCCGGAAGCGGTAACGGCCGTTCTCGATCAACCCGTTCACATCCAACTGCTCGGCCCGGCAGGCGTTGGCAAAAGCAGCGCCCTGCTTGCCATCCAACGCGCATGGCAGCAGCACGGACAGCAGGTCGCCTATGAATACATCCCCGAAGGCCAACGACAATTCCACACATCGCTTGTCAACCTGGATGCCTTTTGCCTGGATGAAGCGCAGCGATTGGGCTGGCGCTGGCAGCGGCGCTTGTGGCCGGCACAGGGGCATATTCGCCTTGGTCTGGGCAGCCACGCCGATCTATCGGCGCATTTTGCCCCGAACACGCTCGTCACCATTGACCTGACCCAGCACATCAACGCCGCCCATTGGCAGCAAATAATCGCCAGGCGGCTGGCCTATTTTGCCCTGCCCGACACACCAGCCGCCACGCTGACGCCAGATGCCATCGAGTTTTTATGGACAACGTTTGCTTGTGATTTACGCGCCGGGGAGTATTTTTTGTATGAGGTGTGGCAGGAACTGGAAACGGCCGTTTCGCTAACGGCCGCCGACCTGCAAAAGCAATTGAAAAAAGGGGGGAATGGCTAAATCTAACTCAAGCCAAATGTCTGTTCGGGAAACGGCCGTAAAACAAACCCCGTCACTTGCGTTGGGTCCTTTGCCCAAGACACGTCAATTCGCGCCAGCACATCCCACACCACGCTCACATAATGCCCCTGAAAGCTCCAGGGGTCGCGCGGCAAGGTAAACGAAAACTCGAAAACGCGCGGCATCCCGCCAGTTAGCGTGCCTTGAAACAGGTCAAGCTCTTCCACGTTGGCATCATAACGCGTGCCACGCCCCTCTGTGTGCCAGCCCAAACGCACATAAACATGCTGACAGCGCACATCCTGATCCGGCACAATAGTCAGCACCCCTTGCAGCGTTTCTCCTGGCTGGTATTGTCGCCAATCGAAACGATCCTGGCCGCCTTGCAGCGTTAATTGCATGTCTGCTTTTGCCATGTCAGGGTACCAACTCCGGCCGTACCGTTAGCTCGATTTGCTCAACGAAATCAGGCAAACGGGGTACGCTCATGCGCAAACGAACAAACCATTCCAGTTTGTTACGCCGCACGGACAACGAATGCATTCCATCAGCGGGAATTTGCAGCGAATAGGATTTGCTAATCAAGTTGCCGGGCTGGAAATGGCGCCCTGGCTCTTGGAACTCGGCGATGACCTCTTCATGGGTCACTGTGCGTGTGTCGGTGCCGCGTTGGTAAACGGCCGTTTCCTTAAAAACAAGCTGCACCACAATTTCATCCACTCGCACCGCCTGCGGAAACGTATGCACATAACTCAAAGAAAACGGCTCACCCACACACAACAAGCGGCTAGAAACCGTAATTTCAGGTTTGCCAACACGCGCACGCGTGTACAGCGTTAACACCGAATAACCGGTTATCACCACCCCAATCAACATGAATCCGCCGCTCAAAACGACAGAAACCACGCTCCCCTGCGACAGGCTGATAACAAAAAATATTGCAGACATCGCTGTCCAAAAGAGGCCAAAGAAAATCAGACAGCCGGGGCCACTGGTAGGAGTAAATTGCAACGGCCGTTTAGTCACAATGTTTACCTGCCCAATAAACCTTGGAAAAAGGCAACCGCACTTTCGCCCAACACATCTAAGCGGTAGCCGCCTTCCTGCACAACGACAACAGGCAAATCCAATTCCCGCAGCATTGCCCCAATTGCGGCCAGCGACGAAGTAACCAGGCGGAATCCACCATCCGGGTCCCCTTCAACAACATCAAGACCCAGCGAAACCATGACAACATCTGGCACAAACAAACGCACTTTGGTCAACGCCTGCTCTAACGTGCGCAAATATTGCGCTTCCTGCGTGCCACGCGGCAATGGAAAATTGAAATTGTGATTTTGGCCTGCCCCTTCGCCATATTCATCGGCATACCCCCAATAATATGGATATTCATTAAAGGGATCGGCGTGCAACGAGCAGAACAACACATCGGAACGGTTATAGAAAATGGACTGCGTGCCATTTCCATGATGGTAATCAATGTCCACAATGGCGACGCGCTGTCCCTGCTGCACCAGCCAGTTGGCAGCAATCGCCGCATTGTTCAGGTAGCAGTACCCGCCAAACAAACTGACTGACGCATGATGTCCTGGTGGGCGACACAAAGCATAGGCAATTCTGTCACTGCCCGCCAGCACCAACGCTGCCGCACTAATCGCTGTCTGCGCACTCCAATAAGCGACGCTCCAGGTATGCTCTAGAATCGGGGCATATGTATCAAACGCATAGTAGCCCAACAAACCCAGGACAGAGCGCGGCACATGTTTGGAATAGGTACGCACACTAAATGTATCGGGGACATACGGAGGATTCAGCGTTGTTTCACGCAGCAAGCGATAGCCGCTTTGCAGCAAATTCAACATGCCATAGTCGTGAATCTCGCCAATCGGCTCAATGCCAAAATCGCCAGGGGAAATGATGGGGCCTAGTTGTGCCGCGCGGACGGCATCCCGAATAATTTTGACGCGTTCAGGTAGTTCCAGGTAAGAATATCTTCCTCCTGTACTGGCATATTGGCTAAATTGGGCGGGGTTATGACGCTCATGATCCGCGTAGTAGAAGGTATGCATGCAAGACCTCGCAGGTCGTTACTGGCAGTTTACCAACAATGTTGGTAATCACACCTGTTTTTTATCTACTAAAACATAATTAAACCCTGAATTTGCCGATTAGCCAAATCGGATTCTTATGCGAATTCAACCAGCAAGCTGGCTACCAATTTTGCAGATAAGTTAGCACGCGCTCGCGAATATCGTCGCGTACCTGGCGGAAAACGGCCGTTTTCTCTTCCTCTGTGCCCACAGCCTTGGCCGGATCGGGGAAACTGATATGCACCACACGCCCTTGCCCCAGCCACAAGGGGCAGTTCTCGGCAGCATCATCGCACACCGTGACCACCAGATCGAACTGCTGCCCGCGAAAAGAAACGGCCGTTTTCGAGGTATGCTGCGAAATATCAACACCCAATTCTGCCAGCACACGAATCGCCAAAGGGTGAACATACCCGGCGGGAACCGTCCCGGCAGACACGGCATCCCATTGCTCGCCCAGGTAATGATTGGTCAACCCCTCCGCCATATGGCTGCGACAAGAGTTGCCGGTACACAAAAACAAAACTCGCTTTTTCATCATCTACTCCCGCAAAAATTTGTTCCCAACCACGTCAAGATCAGCTATGGCAACCAAACAGGCAAAAAACCAGCGGAGACAACTTCCGTTTGCTGCCCGGTGGCGATTTCCAGCAGCCAGATACTGGGCTGCGCATCCGGCATGGTCGTGTCATAGCGCTGATAGAGAAGGAAACGGCCGTTTTGCGACCACGCCGGTGGGCCAAAGTGTATCGTCAACGCATCAGTCAGGGCATGAGCTTCGCTGCCATCGGCACGCATCAACCACAACTGCCGCCCCACATCGGTGCGTGCCGGCCGTCGCCCAAAAGCAATCCACTGCCCATCCGGCGACCAGGCAGGCGTCGCATCATCCACAATTGCCGTTTCACTCAACTGCGTGCGTGCTTCCGTCTCTGTATCGACAACAAACAAGTGAATGCCCAAGTTCGTATGCCGATGCTCTCCCTCAGCATGCTCATCCGCACTGACAGGCCAATCCACCAACCCCAAATCATTCATCAAGAAAAGCGGTTGTGTTGGATGCCACACCGCGGCCGAACCCACCTGGTTTTGCACCAGGAAGTGACGGCCGTCCACAAAGTTATACAGCTCCATACTGCCCGTTTCTGGCGCAAAAAAGCTCACCCACTGCCCGTCAGGTGACAAACTCGCCCCGGAGCCAATTGCATGATCATCCACCAATACCGGATACGTTTCCCCGCCATCCGCGTCCAACCACCAGATATGTGGCGCATCTGGCAAACCGCCATCTGCGGGCAGCAACCGCCGCTCGTAAATGAGCCGCTCGTTATCCGCCGCCCAGGTCGGGTTCAGGCAAGTAAATTCGGCACAGGCCAGCAGCAGCTGCGGGCGACGGCCGTTTCCGTCCATCACCCAAATCTCGCTGCCTGCTTCGCCACCATCGGGCGCAATAGTGCGGTAAGCGATGCGCGACCCGTCCGGTGACAGCGCAAAGTTGGCGATACCGGAAGCTGCATCTGTGAGGGGGGTAACGGCCGTTCCCGTCATATCCGTCCGAAACAACTGAATCACCCCCGCTTCATCCCAGCCCAAGTACAAAATCTGTGGAACATCTGACACGCCCAAGCTCTGCCAATACCACCAACTAAGCAAAAGCGCCAGCCCGATAAAAATTAGCAGGCTGGCGCGTCGAAATTGAAAAAGCTTACGAATCACTACCATAAACCGGATGATACAATACTGTTGATTATCACCCCATCTTTCTCATCAAGAGCAAACAGTGACCCGCAACCCGGCGGCAACTCAGGGACGCAGTTCCGGTGGCGCTTCCACCTCACTGTCCATTTCCACATACGTGCCATCAATCATGTACACCACCCATTCACAAATGTTCGTTGTCCGATCAGCGGCACGTTCCAAATTGTGCGCCACCCACTCCAACAAATTAGCACGCTCAATCTCCTGTGGGTTATGCGTCACGTAATCAATAATCTCCCGATACACCTGCTTATACAGGTTATCGACAATCGTATCATCACGCGGCACTTCGCGGGCTATATCGGCACTCCGTTCAGCAAATGCCGTCAACGCTTTGTGCAACATGCGTGCCGTCTGCTGCGCCATCTCTGGCATATTCCGCAGCAGCTCTCCAGCGGGGCCGCCGTTTTCATTCAACATCAAGGTGATTTTGCCAATCCCCTTCACATAATCGTGGATGCGCTCCAACTCTCCCACAATTTCCAACACAGCGGCAATGGTACGCATATCACGCGCCATAGGCTGCTGCGTGGCAATCAGCGTCATCGCCCCCATTCCAATCTGGATTCGCCGCTCATTAATCGCCACATCAGCCTGAATCAGGCGGCGTGCCTGAATCACATCACGCTGACGCAGCGCATCTACTACCTTCACCAAATTTTCTTCAACTTCACTGCCCAGGCCCAAAATTTGGTCCTGAAGCTTCCGCAATTCCTGGTCAAACCCTATTCTTGGCATCTTCTACTCCCATCCAACAACTTGTAATCGATAGTCTGGCACGAACCAGTTATCAATTACCCAAAGCGGCCGGTAATATATTGTTCGGTAAGCTCGTTTTGTGGATTTGTGAAGATGTCATTCGTCTTACCAAACTCCACCAGATAACCGGCACGATCTTCGCCCATGTTAAAGAAAGCAGTAAAGTCGGAAGCGCGTGCGGCCTGCTGCATATTATGCGTTACTATCAAGATTGTATACTTTTTCTTTAGCTCCTGGATCAACTCTTCAATGCGCAAAGTGGCAATAGGATCGAGAGCAGAAGCGGGTTCATCCATGAGGATAATCTCTGGTTTCACCGCGATGGTACGCGCAATGCAAAGGCGCTGCTGCTGTCCACCAGAAAGCGAGAAGCCACTCTGATCGAGCTTATCCTTTACCTCATCCCACAGCGCGGCCTGACGCAAAGATTGCTCTACCAATTCATCCATGTTCCCCTTGAACCCATTAATACGTGCGCCCCAGGCGATGTTTTCGTAGATGCTTTTCGGGAATGGGTTGGGTTTTTGGAAAACCATGCCTATACGCCGCCGCACCTCGACAGGATCAACGTCGTGGTCATAAATGTTTTTGCCCTGATACAGGATTTCCCCTTCCAGGCGCGAGGTAGGAACCAGGTCGTTCATACGGTTGAAGGCGCGTAGAACGGTGCTCTTGCCACAACCAGACGGCCCAATGAGAGCGGTAATTTGGCGTGGCACAAATTTAAGCGTGACTTCTTTCACTGCGCGAAAGCTGCCATAGTAAATGTTGATGTTGTGTGCTTCAATGGCATAGTTGCCATTTGTGGAAAGTGTTGTATCGATCATGTCGCTTACCCCATGCGTTTGCTATATCGGTTGCGCAGCAGTACGGCCGATGCATTCAATGTCAGCAGCAGCGCCAACAAAACGATAATGGCTGCCGCAGCAATGTTGCGGAACTCATCTTGTGGCCGCGAAGTCCATTGGTAAATTTGAATCGGCAGCACCGTAAACTTAGAAAAGGGACCACTTGGGTCTACTGTAATGAATGTGGAGGCGCCAACGACGACCAACGGTGCGGTTTCGCCAATGGCGCGGGACATTGCCAAAATGACGCCGGTTAAAATGCCGGGCAGCGCATTGGGCAAGACGTGATACCAGATGGTTTGCCATTTTGTTGCCCCCAGCCCAAAGCTTGCCTGACGCAAGGAGTTGGGTACGGCGCGAATCGCTTCTTGGGCGTTGATGATGATGATGGGCAAAATTAACAAGCCGAGTGTTAGACCGGCCGACACGATAGTACGGCCGTTTGCCGTTGTACTATCATCGACCACACTCAGCGCCGCGCCGCTGGTAAAGCCTTCCAACACACGCACAAAAATCGCCAAACCCAACATGCCATAGATAATCGAAGGGACACCGGCCAGGTTATTGATGTTTGTTTGCAGCAGGCGGTTGAGCCAGGTATCAGAAGCATACTCTTCCAGATAAATGGCAGCACTGACGCCAATTGGAAACGAGAACAAGACGGTGATGCCGATCACCCACAGCGACCCTAAAACGGCCGTGCGGACACCGGCCAATTCCGGTTCGCTCGACTGCGGCCGTGTCAAAAATTGCGGCGTCAGCCAGGAGCGAAATTCAACTTCTGCATTGGGATAGGAAACGGCCGCTTCCGCCAACACAGCCCCGCGATGGAAAATAGAATCAACCAATGACCAGGTTTGCACAGCTTGTGGCACAACCACACGCTCCAAAACAAGCTCATACACATTTTCTTGCGAACGTTCTGGCAGCGTACAACCGGCTGGCGGATCATCACTGCTGCACACCTCGGCCCAGGTCGCTTCATCTTCAAAGACAAGCGTATTGGCAAAAAAGCGCTGGTCACGCTCCAAACGACGCCCCAAGCCCACGGAAATGTTGGCTTGCAACAAGCTCACCAAGGTCTCTTTCGACAAATCAGACAATGCCTCATCGAACACCGTTTCTGAGAAGAAATCCAGCGTGCCGCTGTCTGCACCGGGCAAATACCGTTGAATGGCGGCTTGCGGCCAGGAGGCGTTGACATCAGACCATGTTTCCGCCGAGGTGAAAATTTGTTTCAGCTCATCTCCCGTCACATTGGTGACAGAAGTATTGGCCGGGTTGACGACGATGGCGAGGGCATCGACACCGACGCGAATTTCAATGGGGGTACGGCCGTTTGCCTTACACGCTTCCAATTCCGCCTGATTAATGGGGCGGCTGGCGTTGGCAATGTCAATGCTGCCATCGACACAAAACGCCTGTAATCCGGCCGTGCTGCCAATGCTCTCAATATTGACACTTCCCTGGAACCCATCGGTGCTAAACATATCGGCGATGCGTTGTGTCAGCGGGAAAACGGTGGAGCTGCCAGCTACGGCGATAGTGCCGCTCAACCCTTCGGGGCTAAATGTCACCCAGCGTCCGGCGCTGGTGTCATAGCCATTGGCTCCCAACCAGGCAATTTGCCCGGCGTTGATGTCTTGTGCGCTGGCAGGAAAGTAACCGACATCCTCAATGACGCCGTTGACTTGTGTCAAATAATAGTTGACAAAGGCGCTGACTGCTGGATTGGCGGCCATGATGTCGGCTGTTGTGTAAATGTAGAGGGAACGAGAGAGTGGATATTCACCGGAAACGGCCGTTTCCGCCGACGGCATCACCCCATCCACAGCCACAACCTGCAACGCATCCGCATTTTCCAGATAATACGCATATCCAAAAAAGCCGATAGCATCCGCATCGCTCATAACGCCCGCCGCCAGTTCATTATCATCCTCACTGGAAACCACGTTACTTGCCGTCAGCATCCGCTCTTCTTCAACCGCCAATACCAGGCTTTTAGGCGCAACTTCACTTTGTACCGCCACCAGGCCAAAGGCACTGTTCACAATGTTGTACAGCAGGGCCAAAAGCACGACAATCGCGGTGATGGTCGCCGCCAAAAAGAATGTATGCCACGCACGCCCAATACGATGTCGCTTCGTGATTTGGGCCTCCAAGGCATCCCCTTCAGGGTAAACTGATTTTTGTTGCGCCATTATTCGTACACCTCCCGGAAGCGGGCCACAATCCGGCGACTCAGCATGTTCAAGCCCAAAGTCATGAGGAACAACAGCAGGCCAATGGCAAAAATACTGTTGTAATCAACCGAGTCATAACTTAAGTCGCCGCCGCTAATGCGCACAATGTGGCCGGTCATCGTTTCCGCAGAAGTAAATGGGTTAAATGGCGTGCTGGCAAAATCGGTGAAAATACTGCCCCACCCCGTAAAGTTACGTGGGCCAGCACCCGCGGCAATCGCCACAATCATTGTTTCACCAACCGCGCGTGAAATCGCCACCACAAAAGCAGCGGCAATCCCCGACAAAGCCGCCGGTAACACAACTTTGAGCGATGTTTCTAGCTTCGTGGCTCCTAACCCATAAGCGGCATTGCGCAGCGACTGTGGCACAGCATGCAAAGCATCCTCGCTCATCGAACTGACGAGCGGCACAATTAAAATGCCGACCACAATCCCGGCTGATGCCGTGTTGAAAATCTGGACAACGCCATCCCCAAAAATGGTACGCAGCAGGGGTGTCATAAAGGTAAGGGCAAAATAGCCATAAACGACTGTTGGCACACCGGCCAATACCTCTAGTATCGGTTTCAAAATGTTACGCGCACGCGGCGAAGCATATTCACTCAGGTAAACGGCCGTTGCCAGACCCAGCGGCAGCGCCACCAACATAGCAATCGTACTCGTCACCAGCGTAGCAATCACCAGCGGCCAGATGCCAAACTCCGCAATCGCTGGCTGCCAGTTCGTACCGGTGAAAAACTCAACCAGCGTCACGCCTGGAGTCTGGAAAAAAAGCAAAGCCTCTTTACCCAATTCGTACACAATGCCCAGGGTCGTCAAAATCGAAATGGCTCCGCATAAAAACAAAAAACCCTGGATTACCGTCTCGCTAAAACGCATCTTTTTCGCCAGCGAACGATTCACAGCTTCCGTATCCATTGTTGTTATCGCTTCCTTGGGGACGGCTGCATGACTCATGCGAATCCTCCTGCTTGCTCAAACTTCAAATTGCCTGAGAAGGGACGAGGAGAGGGAAATTTATCCCTCTCCTCACTCTATCTAATTACAAACCCGACGACAGATCGTCTCCGTTTGCACTAATTATTAGCATTTAACCAACCCAGCATCGCCAGATTCAAGGCATCTTCGCTGGCCGGGAAATAACCAACTTCCACAATCTCGTCATTAACGTAAGTCAACACAAAGTTAATGAAAGCAGCTACCTGCGGTTTTTCCTGCATAATGCTGGCCGTGGTATACATGAACAGCGGGCGAGCCAACGGATAGCTGTTGTTATCCACGTTTGCTTTATTCGGTTCGACACCTTCGATAGACAGAATGTTGAGCGTGTCAGCATTCTCGGCATAGTAAGCGTAACCGAAGAAGCCGATGGCGTAGGGGCTGCCCAGAACGCCTTGCACCAACACATTGTCATCCTCGCTCAGTTCCAGGCTGCTGGCGGCCAGGATAGGTTCTTCATTTTCGTCGAAGATTTCTTCGACGAAGTAGTCGAACGTACCGCTGTCCGTGCCGGGGATGTAGCGCAGGATTGGCTCAGCAGGCCAGGATGGGTCAACATCGGCCCAAGTCTCGGCGGTGGAGAAGATGGCAGCCAACTGCTCGAAGGTCACGTCGGTCAGGAAATCGTTCTCGGCGCTGACAACGACAGCCAACGCATCGGTTCCTACGCGGAATTCGATGGGTTCACGGCCGATTGCCTGACAAGATTCAACTTCACTGTCCTTAATCGCGCGGCTGGCATTGCTGATGTCTGTTTCACCAGCGACACAGAAGCGCTCGAAACCAGCACCAGAACCAATGCTGTCGATGGTGATGTTGCCATCGAACCCTTCATCCTGGAAGCGCTCGGCCATCCGTTCTGCCAGGGGGAAGACGGTGCTGCTGCCAGCGGCCACAACATCGCCGCTCACAGCCAACGGGTCTACCGACGGCAGCATAATGCCAGCGGAGGACATCTCTGCGCCGCCACTGCTCGTCATGCCAAATGTCCAGGCAGCTTTCGCCGCATTCAAAGCGGTCGTGCTGGCCGGGAAATAACCAACGTCTACGATTTCATCGTTCACATAGGTCAACACAAAGTTGAGGAAAGCAGCTACCTGCGGTTTTTCCTGCATGATGCTGGCCGTGGTATACATGAACAGCGGGCGGGCCAACGGATAGCTGTTGTTGTCTACGTTCTCTTTGTTAGCGGAAACGCCTTCAATCGACAGGATGTTGAGCGTGTCAGCATTCTCGGCATAGTAAGCGTAACCGAAGAAGCCGATGGCGTAGGGGCTGCCCAGAACGCCTTGCACCAACACATTGTCATCCTCGCTCAGTTCCAGGTTGCTGGCGGCCAGGATAGGTTCTTCATTTTCGTCGAAGATTTCTTCGACGAAGTAGTCGAACGTACCGCTGTCCGTGCCGGGGATGTAGCGCAGGATTGGCTCAGCAGGCCAGGATGGGTCAACATCGGCCCAAGTCTCGGCGGTGGAGAAGATGGCAGCCAACTGCTCGAAGGTCACGTCGGTCAGGAAATCGTTCTCGGCGCTGACAACGACAGCCAACGCATCGGTTCCTACGCGGAATTCGATGGGTTCACGGCCGATTGCCTGACAAGATTCAACTTCGCTGTCCTTAATCGCGCGGCTGGCATTGCTGATGTCTGTTTCACCAGCGACACAGAAGCGCTCGAAACCAGCACCAGAACCAATGCTGTCGATGGTGATGTTGCCATCGAACCCTTCATCCTGGAAGCGCTCGGCCATCCGTTCTGCCAGGGGGAAGACGGTGGAACTACCAGCAGCCACAACATCGCCGCTCACGGCCAACGGGTCTACCGCTGGTAAAGCAACAATTTCAACAGTTTCCACAACAGTTTCCGTCACGGTCTCGACAATAGTTTCTGTCACGGTCTCGACGACGGTCTCTGTTTGTGTTTCTGTCACAACACGGGTTACTTCTACTGTTTCTGTGATGACTTCTGGCTCACTGGTGCTGCCGCCACAAGCAGCGAGGGCTACAGCCATAACCAAAAGTAGGACTAAGATGGTTTTACGCATGTTTTTCTCCTCCAAGAGATATGGATTATGGATATAAAATAAGGAGCATGCCTGCTCCACGAGACAAAAAGAAAAGCGCGGCTTATGCCCGCGCCACCGTTTTGTCTTGTTAAACTACAGCTTGAGAGTTTAGCAGCCACTATTTAATATTTGGCGATTATTTGGTTAACATCTCGCTATGGTTTTGTAAACAGCGTATTAACAATTTCGTGGCGAAATGTGGGTGAGAAGCAACGGCCGTTCCCATTCCTGCCCCCGTCGTTAACAAAACGTTAACAACAAACTGTTTGTTAACAAACAGTTAAACAGTAAAATCCAAACAGAACACTTTGATTGACAATGTACAGGAACTATGACTCAAAAAATAACACACCCTCCCAGGCACTCAGGGAGCCAACAAATTTGTCCTGGTAAACTATTTCTGTTCTGGCAGCAGCTTCTCCTCCTCACCTTACTCCTCACCATCCTCAGCGGATGTGCCCGCGCTAACGCCGACTCTGACACCACCACAACCAACAGCAATCAAATCCAAAACAAAGGGTCAGACACATTGGTAAACATTGCGCTGGCCTGGGCTGAAGCTTACCGCGAAATAAGGCCCGATGTCTCCATTGCCGTCACCGGCGGTGGGTCTGGCACCGGCATTGCCGCCCTCATCAATGGCACGGTGGACATTGCCAATGCCTCACGCGCCATGAAAGACAATGAAATCGAAGAAGCGCGTGCCAATGGCTTTGACCCAATAGAATATGTGGTCGCCATTGATGCCCTGGCAATTATTGTCCATCCAGACAATCCGGTGAATGAGGTAACAATTGCCCAATTGGCGGACATTTACACCGGGCGCATCACCAACTGGCAAGAAGTGGGCGGCAATGATGCCCCCATTGTGCTGCTCTCCCGTGAAACAAATTCCGGCACGCATGTCTACTTTTTAGAAGAAGTGGTCAGGCAAGGAGACGGCGACAACGAAGACATTTTTGCCCCGCAAACCTTGTTAATGCCGTCATCGGTTGGCATTACCAGTGAACTGCGCCGCAACCCCAATGCAATTGGCTATGACGGATTGGGCTATGTTGACCCGGAACACGAAAAGATTTTGGCTGTCGCCCAGGATGCCGACAGCCCGTATGTATTGCCATCAGCGGAAACGGCCGCTGCCGGCAGCTACCCCCTCGCCCGCAATCTGTTCATGTACACCGCCGGGGAGCCAGAGGGAGCCATTGCCGAATATCTAGACTGGATTCTTAGCCCAACCGGGCAAGAGATTGTCGCCCAACTTGGCTTTGTTCCCCTAACCGAAAGCCAATAACCTTGTTGACAATCCCCCATACCTTTTTCTGAGGAGACAACATGCGTGGTACGCACCACCATGAATGAAAACCGTAGGTCGGATTGGCAATCCGACCTACATTTTCGAAGGAGCATACATTCATGGCAACTTACGAGAAAGCAGAAACACCCCCTGTGCCCCCACCGGCTGCAAAGCAGCAGAAAAGCGGCACATATCGAGAAACGATTATCGAAACCTTGATCCGTTTTTGCGGATTTTCTGCCATCATCATTATCACCCTCATCTTTGTTTTTCTGGCGCGTGAAGGAGCGCCAACCTTCTTTGAAGTTCCCCTCTCTAATTTATTAAGCAAACGCTGGTATCCCATTGAGGAAATGTACGGCCTTCTCCCGTTGGTGGTTGGCTCTTTGCTGGTGACAATTGGCGCGGTCGTCATTGCCGTGCCGCTGGGATTGACAACGGCCGTTTACCTTGGAGAATTCGCCCCCGCCTGGCAGCGCGAACTGCTCAAACCCCTCATCGAAGTATTAGCCGGTATTCCCTCCATCGTCCTCGGCTTTCTTGGCTGGGTAGCACTGGCACCGCTGGTGCAAAATCTAGGCGCACCCAGCGGCCTCACCGCCTTCACCGGAGCCATCATTCTCGCCTACATGTCATTGCCCACCATCATCAGCATCACCGAAGATGCGCTCTACGCCGTGCCCAAAGAGTACCGCGACGGCGCACTGGCTATCGGTGCCACCAAATGGCAAACCATCTGGCGTGTCGTTTTGCCTGCCGCCCGCTCTGGCATTGTCATTGCCATCATGCTCGGTATCGGCCGTGCCATTGGCGAGACAATGGCCGTGATGCTCGTCACCGGCAACGCCGCCAATATCCCCGAACTAGGCATCAGCGCCTTCTTCCAGCCGGTGCGCACCATGACGGCAACCATTGCCGCCGAAATGGGGGAAGTGGCGCAGGGCAGCACACATTATCACACCTTGTTTGGCATTGGCATTTTGCTCTTCCTCCTCACCTTTCTCATCAATTCACTGGCTGCGCGATTTGTCGGCAGCAGTCAGCCGCGCCGTGGAGCACAGCTATGAACCGACAACAGACGCAAAAAGTGGCAACGATCATCATCAGCGGCGTAGCCGCTCTGGTGATCATCCCTATCATTTTGATTTTGGCCTATGTCTTTATCAAGGGGATTGGGGCAATTAACTGGACGTTTCTCAGCCAACCGCCGCGTAATGGCATGACGGAGGGGGGCATTATGCCCGCACTGCTGGGGACGATCTTGTTGACCTTGGGAACGGCCGTTACCGCCATTCCCCTCGCCATTGGTGCCGCCATCTATCTGGCCGAATACGCAGGCGACAACCGCACCACACGCCTCATCCGCCTCGCCATCGTCAACCTCGCCGGCATTCCTTCCATTGTATATGGCCTGTTCGGACTGGGCGCATTTGTCCTCTTCCTCAACTTCGGCACCTCCATTCTCGCCGGATCACTCACATTGGGCATCATGACCTTGCCCGTCGTCATCAGCACGGCCGAAGAAGCGATCCTCGCCGTACCGCAAGAGTTCCGCGTTGTCAGCCTCAGCCTCGGCGCGACGCGCTGGCAAACCATTCGCCGTCAGGTTCTCCCGCACGCCTTGCCCGGCATCATGACCGGCGTCATCTTGGGTTTAAGCCGTGCCGCTGGCGAAACGGCTCCCATTCTCTTCACCGTCGCCGCCTTCTACCTGCCCGAACTCCCCACATCAATTTTCGATCAGACTATGGCCTTGCCCTATCATCTCTACGTCATCTCCACACAAGTGCCGGGCATGCCCATTGAAATCCAATATGGCACAGCATTGGTGCTGCTCATGCTCGTGCTGCTGCTCACCCTGGTGGCGACATTCATTCGCTCCACCATGCGCCGCCGGAGGGAATGGTAATGACCCAATCTGCTAAATTAACCATTCGCGACCTGTCCTTCACCTATGCTGACGGCACACAGGCTTTGCGCCAAATCAACCTGGAAGTCCGACCAAACGAGCTTTTTGTGCTGTTTGGGCCATCACGCAGCGGTAAATCCACGCTGCTGCGCCTCTTTAATCGCCTCTCTGATCTACAGACACGCGCCAGCCGCAGCGGCGACATTTTCCTGGATGGGCAAGACATTTTTGCCAAAGAGGTGGACATCTACAACTTGCGCCGCCGCGTCAGTATGGTCTTTGCCATCCCCACGCCCTTGCCCGGTTCCATTTACGACAACCTTGTTTATGGCCTGCTCGTCTCTGGTATCCGCGACAAGGCGACCCTGGATGAACGCGCCGAACGCGCTTTGCGGCAAGCTGCCTTGTGGGATGAAGTGAAGGATCGCCTGCATGCATCTGCCTTTGCCCTGTCTGGCGGGCAGAAGCAGCGCCTATGCCTGGCACGCAGTCTGGCACTTGAACCAGAAGTGGTGCTGCTGGACAACCCGACATCGGGTTTGGACCCCATCTCAACGGCCGTTGTCGAACGCTCACTTTACGAACTAAAACAGCAGTACACCATCATCATGGTGCCACACAGCGTACAACAGGCGGCGCGTGTTGCTGACCGCACCGCCTTTTTGCTCGATGGCGAGGTTGTGGAAGTAGGCACACAGCGCCAAATCTTCTTCAATCCAAAAGATAAACGTACCGAAGATTACGTCATGGGCAGGTTTGGCTAATGATTAACTATAACGCACCCAACAAAATTGAAGTCCGCCAGTTCAGCTTCTTTTATGGTGATTTTCAGGCATTGATTGACCTGAACATTCCCATTCGCGCCAACCAGATCACCGCCCTCATTGGCCCATCTGGCTGCGGCAAGTCCACCTTTTTACGCGCACTTAATCGCATGAATGACACCATTCCTGGCGTGCGTGCCACCGGCGAAGTGCTGCTGGATGGAGAAAACATTTACGCGCCAGAAGTGGATGTGGTCAATTTGCGCCAGCGTGTTGGCATGGTCTTTCAACGGCCGAATCCTTTCCCGCAAAGCATCTATGACAATGTCGCCTTTGGCCCACGCGTGCTCAACATGACCAAAACGAACAATCTGGACGAGTTGGTAGAGAGCAGTTTGCAAGGGGCTGTGCTTTGGGATGAAGTGAAAGATAAACTGCACAGTCCGGCACAGGCGCTAAATCCGGGGCAGCAGCAGCGCCTCTGTATTGCGCGGGCCATTGCTGTGAAACCAGAAGTCATCTTGATGGATGAGCCGTGCTCGGCGTTAGACCCGGTGGCAACACTGCACGTCGAGAGCTTGATGCGACAGTTGGCGGAGAATTACACCATTGTCATTGTCACGCACAATATGCAGCAAGCGGGTCGCGCTTCTGATTGGACTGGCTTTTTCTGGCTGGGACGCCTGGTGGAGTTTAATGAAACGGGCATGCTCTTCACAAATCCCAAGGAAGAGTTAACGGAGTTGTATATTACCGGACGACAAGGATAGTTGTCGG
>JACKBV010000080.1 GCA_020634315.1 Ardenticatenaceae bacterium
TGCTGTGTAACTTTTATCTCTGAAAGGATACAAGTGGCACAGGCAAAAGAAGCACTTGCACCTTGTCGGTACCAGTTGTTTTGTGTCCAATCCGTTAAGACACTTTCCCGAGTCGCCGACTCATACACCCCCGGCTGACCCAGCGGCATCGCCACGTAGCGGTTCAGCGCCTGGGGCAGCGTGGGTGGGCCGCCGGCCGCATTCGGCTGCAACGGTCTGCCCAACGCGGGGTCGTACCACCGGCCGCCCAGGTACACCATGCCATACCCATTATACGGAATGCAGCCAGTTTCGTTGCCATTACGACACATTTTCCCGCCCTTCATTTACTCATCCCGCAAAATTATGGGGTGTTTGAATCCCTGGCTGGATCATGGGTTTGGGGTGCAGATGGGGTGTAGGAAACTTCGGCACGCAAAGTAGTCCCTTCTCCGGGCATGGAGTCGATGGCTAATGTGCCACCGATTAAGTTGAGTCGCTCTTGCAGTCCGGCCAGCCCAAAATGACGTTGGCGCATGAAAGACCCCAGATGGGGTGGACAATAGAACCCTTTGCCATCGTCGTGAATTTCTAAGACGGCATGACCTGGTTGCAATGAGAGGTCTATCCAAACGCCGTTTGCCTCGGCATGGCGACAGACGTTATTGATCGCTTCTTGGGTAACGCGGAAGAGGCAAACCTCAATGGCTTCCGGGAGGCGTTGGATGCGGGGAAACTCGCCACCGGTCGCGTTAAGTTCGATGTGCAGGTCGTACTGCTCTTTAACGTCTTCGATGTAGCCTTGCAGTGCCAGTGCCAGGCTTAAATCGTCGAGGGCGGCCGGCCGTAACTGTGTACAGAGCACGCGTAGTTCATCAATTGCCTGTTGCAGTCGGCCGCGCAATACCAGGGCATTCTCTTCCATGGTTGGCGCTAAACGGCGCGAGGCGGGGTCCAGGTAGTAGTGGAGGTTGATGAGCTGTTGAATAACGCCATCGTGCAGTTCACGCGCCAGCCGCTTGCGCTCTTCTTCTCGGCTTTGCAGCAGTTGGGAATAAAGGAGATTGACTTCATCGGTGCGCTGCTGCAAGACTCTGACCAGCCGCACATTTTCCACCGCTGCGGCGGCTCCCCATGCCAATGTGTTTAACATGCGCCGATCTTCTTCATCAAATAGTTCGCCGTCCAGCCGTTTGCCCAGCAGTAAGAGAGCCTGGATTTTGCCAGAACGTTTAATGGGCACCCAAATTTTGATTTGCGGATGTTCCAGCCACAATGTTTCCATGTGAGTCACCATTGTGTCTGCGAGAAGGGCACGTAGTTCGATTGAGGAGACCGCTTGTTCGTCTAAAAGTTTGGTGACGAGTGGATTGTCGGCGCTGAATATTGGTGGCAGGGTATGATAGCCTACGGTGCGAATGAGTGTTAACTGCATGTCGTCACTGCCAAGCAGAAATGCTGCACATTCCAAATGCAAAATGTCGGCCAGGCGATTGACCAGCAAATCGGCCAACTCTTCACTATCTACGACGCTGCCTAACCCTCGACTCATTTCGGCAACGACAGTGCGGTAATTGTACCAGCCGCCATAAATGATCTTGTCGATGGTT
Source organism: Ardenticatenaceae bacterium (assembly GCA_020634315.1). Lineage (GTDB taxonomy): Bacteria > Chloroflexota > Anaerolineae > Promineifilales > Promineifilaceae > JACSRF01. The sequence goes on from JACKBV010000080.1 coordinate 1,590, forward strand.
TCTTGGAGGCGGTCACGCAAAACGGCAAATAAGATGCCGAAAACCAGTGTGGTGGCACCCCACAGTAATGGCGCTAAATCTTGGGGGATTGACCATATGTTGGCGATGCTGGCAAAGATGACGAGGTAAATGGCGGATAAAATGACAAGGAGGGCGAGATGGACAACGCGACGATTAATGAGGCGTTCAATTTGCAGCAGGTTGGCATTGTAAATGGCGATTGTGTGGGCGAGGGGCATGAAGAGCAGGAAGGGGAAGGTTAGCTCGTAGGCTACCAGCACACGGCCGAATAGCAAATTGGGCAGCAAAGCCAGACCAACCAGGGGCGCGAAGGCGAGAAATATGCCGAGGGCGATCAGGCGCACTTGCCATCGCCATGATTGGCGGGAGGCGAAGAAGTAGGCGCGGGTGAGGAGGATGATGGTGAGGAAAACGGCCGTTATGAAGTAAACCTGAATGATTAGCCGCACTACCGCATAAACCTGGCTGACATTTCTGAGTACGGCATACGACCAGATGACCACCAGGATGAATGACAATGCGTACAACCCTTGTAACGCCCGTCGCTGTAACGATTTCAGGTCGGCACCTGTCACCTGGGTGTGAAAATGGATGAGCACCGGGGAAAACAGACAGAGCGTAATGCCAAACCAGCGTGTAGACCAGAGATACCCCAAATTAGAAAGGGTGCCAAAGGTAAGCCCGGCCGCGCCCAACTGATTAAACGCCCAAAAGAGGATGACGCGCCAATCGTGTGGTTGGTAAACCCAGATGCCAAAGCTGAAAAGGGCAAAACAGACAGCGACAAAGAGGGGTGTCAGGCGTTTTAGAAATTCGTTGGTCGGTGGAAATTCAGCCGATAAGGTCAGAACGAGGGTTTTACCCGCACGTAACACCTCAATTGAGGCTGCATTGTTCTCTTCTACCAAGGGTTGACCATCGGGCAAAGATGTGATCGCCTGTCCAGCAACGGTGAGTAACTTGTCTCCGGGTTGAAATCCTGCTGCCTCTGCCGGACTGTCGGCATCAACCTCGACAACCATGTTAGATGTTTGCTCCCAAACAAGGCCGGTATAGGGATGGCGCACGGCAATGAGGACGGCGGCGGCAATTAACCCCATTAAGACGAAGCTAATTAAATAAATGAAGAAGAGGACAAATGGTTTGTGCTGATTTCGGAGCAGTTTCGGTTCGGTGAATACGTTCATTGCCGGGTCTAATTTTCTTTACGCCATGTTTTTGGCAAAAGGAAAGGCGTGATCGAGCAGGGCAAGCAGCTGGTTTTTGGCGGCATTGTCAGGGAAATGGGCGAGTGCGGCTTGGGCGCGTTGACGACGCATGGCTGCCTGTACCAGTGTGTATTGCAAGCCGCCTAGTTCGATGATGGCCTGGCGTACGGCCGTTTCCCGTGTCACATTTAAAGGAATAGTCGATAACATCGCCTGCAATGCCTGCTTTCGCGCGGGAGGGGCCACCGTCAGCGCATAGAGAACCGGCAAGGTGCGTTTCCCCTGTGCCAGATCGCTGTTGCCATTTTCCGCGTGTAAGTCATGCCAATCATCCATAATTTGCAGCAACAAGCCAAGATTGTGCCCGAATTGGGCAGATGCCTCAACCGCGGCATCATCGCCACCGCCAATCCAGGCTCCGGCCTGACTCGCCCAGCCGAAAAAGTCGCCGGTTTTGGCGGTGGCAATTTGCCAGTACAAGGCTTGGTCGGAATCTGGCTGCACCGAGGCTACCAGGTCTTGATGCTGCCCGTGGCACATTTGCACCAGCATCTGGTTTAGCTGTTGGCGCAGTGCCCACGCTGCTGCCAGGGGAAATGAGGCGGCAGACAGTGTGTCGAATGCGGTTTGTCCCAGGAACAGGAGGGTCGTGGCAAGATTAACGCCGACGCCGGGTGGCAAGGGGCCTTGTGGCCCGCTGATGAATCCTT
>JACKBV010000081.1 GCA_020634315.1 Ardenticatenaceae bacterium
TCATGCGTGGGGTTTGCCACCATGAACAAAAACCAATCTCCTGGAGGTTATCCTTATCCTGTTCATCTTGCGGGACAAACTTCTGGGAGGCAATTTTGTGAGGAGTGAATTATTTATTATGGCGAGAAATAAAGTTTTGTTGTGGGCGTTTGCCTTATTGATGGTAGCTGTTTTGGCTGCTTGTGGGGGTGGAAACAATGCCACCAATGGCTCAACACAGCCGACGGAAGCGGATGCGCCCGCTGTTGTCGCTGGTACGCCGGAAACGGCCGTTGACGAACCAGCCCCCTCCGTCTCCCTGCGCCTCAGTGTGTCACTGACGCCGCAAGAGTTAGAGAGCTTTCAAGCTGCACTCGACCAGGTAACGGCCGTTCATCCCGAATGGTCTATCGAACTGGAACTGATTCCACAGCAAGGTGTGGTCGAAAAAGTCAGCACACAGTTGGCTGGCAATGATTTGCCCGACGTTTTCCGTGCCCAGGGTTTGTTGGTGCAGCAATGGATTCGCCAGGGAGCGTTCCTTGATCTGACCCCGTTTATTGAGCAAAGTGGCCTGGATATGGGCGAATTTTACGATGGCCCGGTGGCGCAATTCCGCTGGAACGGCGAACTTTATGGTATCCCGGATACGGCCGCTCCCGATGTGGTCTTCTATAACAAGGATATGTTTGACGCCGCCGGGTTGGCCTACCCAACCGACGAGTGGACATATGATGACATGCGCGACGCCGCTTTGCTGCTGACGCTGGATGAAAACGGCCGTAACGCCACCGACCCCGACTTTGACCCTGAAGCCATTGTGCAGTGGGGCTGGAACGGCGGCCTGACCTTCTTCTGGCAGCGGCATCTGGTACGCGGTTTTGGCGGCGACTTCTGCGCCAACGAAGATTGCACCCTGATGAACTTCACTGCGCCGGAAACCATCGCCGCTGCGCAGTGGTGGGCCGATCTCACCAATCAAGATCATGCCACACTCTACGATCCGTATGGCGGTTCGCAGACGGGTGTACCCGGCGATCCCTTCATCTCTGGCAAGGCGGCCATGGGTTACAATGGTTTCTTTGCCGTCGGGCAGCTCAATGATGCCGGCAACATTAACTATGATGTTGTCCAGCCTTTGCTTGGCAGCGATGGCAACCGGTACACGCCATTGAGCACCAATGGCTACGTTATCGCCGCCAATACAGAGCATCCTGACGCCGCCTGGGCGTTGGTGCAAGCCCTGACAGAAGCGGAATTCCTGGCCGAAACCTGGGGCAAACCGGGACACAGCGTGCCTGCACGCCGTGCTGCCGCCGATTCCGTCATCAATCCGGAACTGCCACTCACCAATCAGCAGGCGATTGTGGCGGCGATGGAATATGGCGAGGTGTTTAAGCCTTACACGTCCAGCGCTTTCGAGACCTATGGCAAAACGGCCGAATTCTTCACCAAGATGATGAGCGGCGAAATGCCTGTCGCTGAGGCGATGGCGCAGATTGAAGCTGCGGCTAATGAAACGTTGGCCGCGGATCGTGAACAGTAAGCATCTGTAAGCTGTGAACCGTGAGGCGCAGGCTGTCATTGGCCTGCGCCTCACGGCTCACCGACAATACATGACAACCCCTTCATCTTCCTCGCTGGCGCGTCGCCGCGAACGTTGGTTTTATTTGCTCATCACCCCCTGGCTGGTGGGGCTGCTGCTGTTTCAGGTGGGGCCAATTGTGGCGGCTGTGGCTTTGTCGTTTGTCGATTGGCCGCTGCCGCAGCCCCCACAGTTTGTCGGGCTGACGCATTTTGAGACGCTGCTGGGTGACCCGCTCTTTGGGCGCACGCTGCTCAATACGGCGTATTATGCGGTGGGGACTGTGCCGACGGGGATTTTGTTGGGGTTGGGGTTGGCGCTGTTGGTGGAACGGCCGTTACCCGGCATCACCCTCTTTCGTACCGTCTTTTTCCTCCCGGTGATTGCTTCTGGCGTCGCCATGGTGCTGCTTTGGGGCTGGATGTTCAACGCCCGTTATGGGCTGATCAACACCATGCTGGCGCAGGTGGGCATTCGTGGCCCTGCCTGGCTGCAAGATGCACAGTGGGCGATGCCTGCGCTCATTCTCATGAGCTTGTGGGGCGTGGGCACAAACATGCTCATTTACCTGGCGGCCTTGCAAGGCGTACCCACCGAATTACACGAAGCGGCATCCCTCGATGGCGCGGGGCGTTGGTCTCGCTTCCGCCATGTCACCTGGCCCCTCATTTCGCCCGTGACGTTGTACCTGGTTATTGTCAACGTCATCGGCTCATTCCAGGTGTTCACGCCAACCTACATTCTCACGCGTGGCGGCCCTGAAAACGCGACCCTGACCTTGCCGTTGTACATTTACTTCAACGCATTTTCCTGGAATAAATTGGGTTACGCGGCCACCTTATCCCTGGTTTTGTTCCTCGTTATTTTGTTGCTCACCCTGTTGCAATTTCGCCTGGCGCGTGGGCACGTTTTTTACCGGTTTGATTAGCCGTTATGGATAGGTCGTTACAGCATTTGCCGCAAAGAAGCGAGACAGACGAAAAGGCCGGCCCTTTGTCGGGGGCACTGCGTCTTATACCCTTTTTTAGTTTTGCGCTAAAACGTTGGGGGTATTATTTGCTGCTGCTGCTGCTGGCTGTCCCTTTCTTGCTGCCCTTGTTGTGGATGGTGGTCACGGCCTTCAAACCGGCCGGGCAAATTTATGGCGATGCTCTTTCCTGGCTGCCAAACCCGCCAACTACTGAGAATTTTCGCGAGGCGTGGTCGCTGCTTGACTTTCCTGCCTTTATGCGCAATTCGTTGTTGGTGACGGGGCTGTCTATGCTGGGGACGCTCTTTTCTTCGTCGCTGGTTGGCTATGCCTTTGCGACGCTGCCCGCACGGCACAAAAATCTGTTGTTCACGATTTTGTTGGCGACGGTGATGATTCCCTCATCGGTGACGTTGATTCCCCTGTTCATCTTGTTCAGCAAATTGGATTGGGTGAACACCTATTTGCCGTTGATTGTGCCGCATTTCTTTGCCAATGCCTTTTACGTTTTCCTGTTTCGCCAATTTTATCGGAGCCTGTCTCCGCATTTGTTTGAGAGTGCTGAGATTGACGGCTGTAATCCATGGCAGGCGTATTGGTGGATTGCTTTGCCTTTGTCTCGTCCGGCGTTGGCGACGGTGGCTGTTTTTTCTTTCATTGGCAGTTGGAATGATTTCCTGGGGCCGTTGATTTATTTGAGTAGTACCAGTAAATTTACGCTGAGTTTAGGATTGTCTTTGTTTCATGGGTTGTTTTACACGCAGTTGCAATATTTGATGCCTATGTCGCTGGTGGCGCTGCTGCCGGTGTTGTTGTTGTTTGTGGTGGCGCAGCGGTATGTGGTGCAAGGGATTGTGACGACAGGGGAGAAAGAGGGATGAGGGATGGGAGAAGAGAGAGGAGAGAAGAGAGAAAAGAGAAAAGAGAAGAGGGAT
>JACKBV010000082.1 GCA_020634315.1 Ardenticatenaceae bacterium
TTAAAGGAGTGATATGACTGTCATCGAAGAATCAACGTTAATTTCTGGTGTTTATGTGGCTCGTTTGCGCGGGTTTGGTGATGAACGCGGCCGTTTTATGGAGACGTTTCGCAAAGAGTGGTTCCCGCAACGGAGTTGGGACATCATCCAGACGAATCGCTCGGACTCGCAGGTTGGGGTGCTGCGCGGATTGCATTACCACCACCATCAGGTGGATTATTGGTATGTGCCAAAAGGGCGCATTCGGGCGGGCATGGTTGATTTACGGCCGTTTTCTCCCACCTATATGGCAACACAAACCATCGAGATGGGGGATGGCCTGGACATCGGCCTCTTCCTGCCCATTGGTGTCGCTCATGGCTTTGTCACCTTAAGCGACGCCACCCTCACCTATCTGGTAGACAATTATTACAATGGCGGGCGCGACGAAAATGGCGTTGCCTGGAATGACCCGGACATCAACCTGGATTGGGGCATTACCGACCCCATTTTGTCGCTGCGTGACGCAGCCAATTCACGGCTGCGCGACATTCCTGCCGCAAATTTGCCACAACCGATGAACAGTTAACGGCAATCGGTGACTCATCTAGAAATTCTATGACTACTTTTTCTAAACGCCTTTACCCAATGGCAAAAGCTGCTTTTATTAGCAGTGTCACTTATCTTGCCCTGCGTATTTGGCGATACGGCCGTCGCCTGCTGCGCCAACCGAGAATACACATCCCGCTGCCGCTGGCAACGCCAGAAGCGATTACCAATACCGGCTATAAACTGACAGTGGCAAACTTACTGGCAGGAATTGAGAAACGGACATTACTGGATGGCAGCGAAAAATCCGTCCTGTGCGCTGGGCGGCGCAACTTCCGCGAACCATGGGCGCGTGATTTCAGCTTCGCCAGCTATGGTCTGATTGCGCTGGGCGAACTGCAAACTGTCAAAGAGACATTGGCTGCCTTCCTTGCCTATCAACAGCCCAACGGGCAGTTCCCGGTCAAAATTCATTCCACAACCGTTCTCGACCGTTATCTGCACTCCTTGTTCCGGCGCGAGCAGCCCATCGTTGCGCCGCTGCGCCCCAAATACATCACCGCGCACAACACCATCTCCCTCGATGGCAACTGTTTGCTGGTTATTGCCGCGCTGTATTACGTGCGGCAAACAGGGGATGAAGCCTTTATTCGCCAACATTGGGCGGCGCTGAAAATGGCGCTGCACTGGCTCAACGAGCACATCAACCCCGACGATGGACTGCTGCACCAATCCGCATTCACCGATTGGGCAGACAGCGTTGGGCGCACCGGGCGCGTGTTGTATACCAACGTCCTCTACTGGAAAGCGCTGCATGACATGTCAACTGTGTGCGCCCAATACAATTTGCAGGGCGAGGCGGAATGCAGCGGGCGTGCCGACAAGATTTCGCAGGCCATCCAATCCCATTTCTGGCGCGAAGACCTGGGCTACTTCATCACCAGCGAGGAGTTCACCTTTCTCAGCAGCAGCGGCAATTTGTTAGCCATTGCCTGGGGACTGGCGACAGAAGCACAGACGAAGACTATCCTGGATCGGATGGATGAGTTTGGCATGGCAGACCCCGTGCCCACCAAGGTGACGCATCAGCCTTATCCACGAAAGTTGGTGGCGCTAGAGAATCGGCTGGCCGGAATTCCCGAATATCACACACACGCCGCCTGGTTATGGTTGGGAGCCTGGCACGCCATCGCTCTGGCACGCAGCGGCCGTGTTGCTGACGCCGCCACTTTGCTGCAACGAATGGATGCTTTGATTTGCCGCGATGGGGCTGTGCATGAGGTGTATGGCGAAAACGGCCGTCCCCTTTCCACCTTGTGGTATACCGCTGAAGCTCCCCTCACCTGGAATGCCGGTATGATTGTCTTCGCCCATCAACAGGTGCGCGATTTGTCCGGTTCATGAACATAGACTGACCTAATCGATACCCCTTAACTTTCCATGAACTGGCGCACAGCATAAGCGATGAAAGCCAACCACCCGGAGTTGATCATCGCCGCGCTCACTTCATCGCATAAAGCTCCGGGAAGCTACAGGAGAGCAACAAATGCCGAAAGATCGTCTCCATATTGCCCATTTCACCAACACCTATTTGCCCGTGATGAGCGGCGTTGTCCGTTCAGTGACTGCGTTTCGTCAGGCTCAGGTTGACCTGGGGCACAACGTCTTTATTTTTGCCCAAGATGCGCCGAAATATAAAGATGACGAACCGTTTATTTTCCGCTATCCGGCGCTGAATATCCCGGTGCGCAATTATCCTGTCACGATTCCGGTGTCGCCGCTGATTGATTGGGTGCTGCCGATTATTAAGCCGGATGTGATTCATGCGCATCATCCGGCCCCAATGGGCACGGCCGCTAGCGATAAAGCAGACAAATTAGGCGTGCCGCTTGTCTTTACGCATCACACGCGTTATCAGGATTACACGCAGTACATGGGTTTGCCGGAAGAGTTGGTCAATGACATTCTCACACGGTTGTTGGCTGATTACATGCAAAAATGCCAGCATATTCTCGCACCGAGCGCCAGCATCAAGCAGATGATTCAGGAGACGTATGGGATTAGCGAACGGGTTACAGTTGTCCCGACGGGGATTGACTTGACGCCCTACCAGAATGCGGACGGAACGGCCGTTCGCCGGCGGCGCGGTTGGGGTGACAATGAAACCGTCCTCATTTCCGTGGGACGCCTGGTAGAAGAGAAGAATTTCCGGCTGCTGCTGGAAGCGGTACACATCGTGATGCAGCGGCACAAGGATGTGCGCCTGGCACTGATTGGCGATGGCCCAGAGCAAAAAGAGCTGGAAAAGCTGTGCCAGCAGTGGGGCATTGCGAAGCGTGTCGAGTTTGTGGGGCGCGTGCCGTTTGAGGAAATGCCCGCCCACCTGAAAGCGGCCGACATTTTTTGTTTTGCGTCGATAACAGAGACGCAAGGGTTGGTGACGCTGGAAGCAATGGCTGCCGGACTGCCGGTAACGGCCGTTGACGCCACCGGTACATCCGACATTGTCATTCACGAGGAAAATGGCCTGCTAACAGCCAACGACGCGCAGGCCTTGGCCGCCGCCATTGAGCGTGTCTTGGACGATGAGGCGCTGGCGGCACAATTACGGGAGGGGGCCACAGAAACGGCCGTTTCCTATGAAATCCACGCCGTCACCGAAAAACTCGTCGGCGTTTACCAGCAAGCCATCGCCGACAAGCAAGCAGGCCAGTATGTCAAGGCTGACAAACACAAGCCCATTTTTGGCATTGATTGGGATAAATTGTTTGAAGGATTAAAGGGAATCGAAGACCCACGCCAGGTGTAAAGAATGGTGATCGGTAAACG
>JACKBV010000083.1 GCA_020634315.1 Ardenticatenaceae bacterium
CTCCCGGAGGTTATTAATGAGAGGCTTGTTATATGAGGCAAACCTCCGGGAGGGTGTTTGTAGAGGGGAAGCTTTCGTGAGGTTGATTTTTGCCAGGAGGATTTGCACTGATGACGATGAACCCGGTTGAGCAGTTTTATGATCATCATTCTGAACAGGAGTGGGGACGGCTGACGCGGCATCGCATGGAGTTTGCGGTGACGCAGCGGGCGCTGACGGCTTATTTGCCTGCGCCACCGGCGGCGGTTGCTGATATTGGCGGTGGGCCGGGACGGTACGCGATTGCGTTGGCTGAGGCGGGTTATCAGGTGACGCTGTTGGATTTGTCGCGGCAAAATCTGGTGTTGGCGCAGGAGAAGGTGGCGGCAGAAGGGGTGTCGTTGGCGGGAATGATATGTGGCAATGCGCTGCATCTGCCTTTGGCGGCGGCGCAATATGATGCGGTGTTGTTGTTTGGCCCGTTGTATCATTTGCTGCACGTGGAGGAGCGGGAAACGGCCGTTTCCCAGGCATACACCATCTTGAAACCGGGCGGGCTGCTTTTTGCCAGCTTCATTACGCGCTTTGCTCCGTTCCGTGATATGGCCGCCAAAGGGTATCCAACCTGGCTGCTCGACCATGCACCACGGGCTGCTCATTTGTTGGAGACGGGACAGAACCCGGCGATGCCCGGCAATGATTTCCCGAATTCTTATTTTGCACACCCGGATGAGATACGGCCGTTACTAGAAAGCCAGGGTTTGACGACGTTGGCCCTCATTGGTTGTGAAGGGGTGCTGGCCGGACATGAGCAGCATATCAATGAATTGCAAGGTGATTTGTGGGAACAATGGGTGGATTTGAACTATCGTTTTGGGCATGAGCCAACCCTTTATGGCGCGGCCGATCACCTTTTGTACATTGGCCGTAAGGGGGCAGGTTGAGGCGTGGCGCGGATCTTTTGCACGGGTTTCGACTGCATGGCGGACAATTGTGCAATAGCTTGACACTTGTCGCTGGCTCGTGCTACTATCCTGCCATGAATTGGCAACCTTTGTTATTTGTTTACGCTCAATCAACTTATCCTATGTGCCGCAGTATCGGTTATGATACGGCACAGGTGGTTCTGGCGTGGCAAAGGACAGGGGTGTAGCACGATTTCGTAACACAGGTTAACTGTCAATTTCAAGGACGCGATGAACCACCATCGCGTCCTTTTTTGTTTTATGGCTGGCAAAGGGGGATTGGAGCAGGCCACTCTCTCGTTATCAGCTAAGGAGGTATAGCGGTGGACAACACGGGCAACGGCCGTTTCGCTGTGACAGTGAAGGGGCTGGCAAAGACGTTTACGTTGAAGCAGAAGACGCCGGGGCTGGCGGGTAGTTTACGCGCGGTATGGAAGCCAGATGTGAAAGAGGTAACGGCCGTTTCCAATATCGCTTTCACGCTCGAAGAAGGAGAACTGCTGGCCTTCATTGGCCCCAACGGTGCTGGCAAATCAACCACAATCAAAATGCTTACCGGCATTTTATACCCCAGCAGCGGCGAAGCCAGCGTGCTCGGCTATACGCCCTGGCGCGAACGGCGCAAACTGGCCTACCAGATCGGTTCCGTCTTTGGACAAAAGCCACAGCTTTGGTATCACTTGCCACCCGAAGACACCTTCCGCCTCTTTGCCCGCATTTACGAGCTGGATATGGACGTTTATCAAAAGCGGCGCAATTATTTGGTGGAGGCATTTCAGATAAGCGATCTGCTGAATACACCTGTGCGCAAATTAAGCCTGGGGCAGCGCATGAAGTGCGAGATTGCCGCCTCTCTGCTGCACAGCCCGCGCATCATCTTTCTCGACGAGCCAACGATTGGCCTGGATGTGGTTGCCAAACAGCAAATCCGCGATGCCATTCGCCATCTCAACGAGACGGAAAACGTGACCATCTTCCTCACCAGCCATGATGCCGGTGATGTGGAGAGCTTATCCAAGCGCGTCATCATCATCAATCATGGGCGCATGATATTTGATGACCGCACCTCTGTGCTCAAACGGCAGTACCTGACGCGCAAGATCATTGATGTGCGTTTTGCCGAGCGGCTTGACACGCCCTTTGCGATGCCCGGCGTTAACGTGCTCAAGCAGGGGACATATGGCGTCAAGCTGGAGTTTGACAACCGCCAGGTTCCGGTGGAACGGGTGGTGCAGCAGATCATGGCGACCAAGCCTTGCCAGGACATTAACATTACGGATCCGCCGCTGGAAGAGATTATTCGTGAGATTTATCAAGAAGCGTAAGCGGTGAACGGCAGCGGTGCAGTCGGATTGTTGCTTATCTGGTGCAGTAAACGAGTTACTTATAAATAGGAAGGCGCATGATGGTACAAGTGCGAAAGTATGGCGCAATTACGCTGACGAATTTGCAGAATCAGTTGGCGTATGTATGGGACGCGATAGGGCGGTCTATCTTTATTTTGATGATCATGTACATTTTTGTGCAGTTGTGGACGGCCGTTTACGAGACAAATGGCGCAACGGAAATTGCCGGTCTGACGCTGGCAAATACGATCTGGTATTTTCTCTTTGCCGAGGTGATCGAGTTGAGCAAGTTTCGCCACGATACGGTGATTTCTGATGAGGTCAAGGATGGCTCGATAGCGTATACGTTGGTACGGCCGTATAACTACCTCGCCTATCACTTCAGCAATGGCCTGGGCGACACCTTCGTCAAAATGCTGCTCGTCTTTCTGCTCGGCGCACCCATTGTCCTTGTCTATGCCGGACTGCCCACCATCAGCTTGCTGCATCTGCCGCTGGTGCTGTTGGTGACAGGGCTGGCTCTGCTGCTCGACTTTTGCGCAGCAAGTATGATCGGGCTGATGGCCTTCGTCATGGAAGATACATTTTCGCTGCGGCTCATCTACCAGAAATTGGTTTTTATCCTGGGCGGGCTGTTGATCCCGGTTGATTTTCTGCCCGATTGGTTGCAGCGCATTGCTCGCCTGCTCCCCTTTAACCTGACGACTTATGCCCCGGCTAAGCTGTTTGTTGCCTTTAGCTGGGCACAGTTCTGGCAGATTTTGCTGCTGCAAGGGGTGTGGCTGCTTATTCTGGGTGGGCTGCTGGCGCTGCAATATCGTTGGGCGGCACAGCGTCTGGCGGTGAATGGCGGGTGA
>JACKBV010000084.1 GCA_020634315.1 Ardenticatenaceae bacterium
TGGTTCGCTGGCGATGCTCATGATGCTGAGCATGAAGGATGGATGCCCCCAATTGCTTTTTGAACACAAAAAGATTGAACCAATCTGCTGATCAGGTATGAAAAAACACATCACACGATTTGAATCATTGGCGCGTCGTTTAATTGAAGGTTCGTTTGCGCGTCTTTTGGGTGGGCGACTGGAAGCGGCCGAAGTGGCGGTCCATCTGGCGCGTGCCATTGAAGAACATAAGCAAGATCAACGTGCGCCGGATATATTCCAGATTTATGTGCATCCGGCGGATCAGGCGGCCATTTTGCAGCAGTCGCCGCAGCTGCCACAAGAGTTGGCGGCGTATGTGCTGCGCCTGGCCCAGCAGGCGGATTTGCTGTTGGCAGATTATCCTCTGGTGCAGCTGCTGGCTGATGAGGAGCTGTCACGGCGGCAGTTGCGGGTAACGGCCGTTCACAGCACCGTTGTGGATGAAGCCTCTACGCAACTGTATGACCAGGAAGCGGCGGCCGACAATGTACGGGCAGCGGTGCAGGCTATGGATGCCTTTTTGATCCTGGATGGTAAAAAACATGTGCCGCTGCGGCGACCGATTATTAACCTGGGGCGGCGCACAGATAACGATATTGTGTTAGATTCATCTGCCGTCAGCCGCCGCCATGCGCAAATTCGTTGGCGATACGGCCGTTTCGTCCTTTACGATCTGGCAAATAAGGGCAGCACGTTGGTCAACAATGCGCCGGTGACGGAATGTGTTTTGCAAACTGGGGACGTGATTACGCTCAGTAATGTGCTGCTCATTTATGGCGAAGGGCGCGACAAGCCGCAACGGCCGTTTGCGGATGCCGATGACATGGAAAATACAGCTTTGATGCCCGATGGACATCAGTAATCGGTGGTTGGTAATCGGTAATCCGTGAATTTTAGGAAAGAGCACTATCGCACGACTATACTATTGCACTATCTATCATGACACTTGATTTACTTTTGTTTTTGCTTCGTTTGCTCAGCGCTGCTTTGCTGCTCGCTTTTTTAGGGGCGATTGCCTGGTTGATTTACCAGGATTTGCGTGTGACCGCGCGTGCTGTGGCGCGGCAGGCGCAGGTGCAAGGCTATTTGCTTGTCGTTGCCAGCGATGTTGATGTGCCTCCGGTGGGCACGCGCTTGCCGCTGCTGCCCGTGACCAGTATCGGCCGTTCGCCGCGCAATACGGTTGTGCTCAACAATGAGTATGCTTCGGGCGAACATGCGCTGCTGACCTGGCGCGGCAGCCAATGGTGGTTGGAAGATTTGGGCAGTCGTAATGGGACGTTGTTGAATGAGATGGCTTTGGCGGAAACGGCCGTTGTCAGTCCCGGCGACATCATTTCCATTGGCGGCACACAGTTCAAACTGGAGTTATGACGCGGCAGAATCCGGTTTGCGGGCCACCAGCTGCGCGGTGATTTTGTGTACAAACTTGTTGCGCACCACCTCGCGCGTCCCTGACCACACAATTTCCCAGGCGGCAAATGCCTGCTCCAATTCCCCCGGTTCCAGATAATACGTTTCTGCTGCCTGACCCGGTATGCGTATAAAGGTTTCGAAGATGAGCCAGCCTCCTGGCTTAAGTGCCGCTTGAAAAGCGGGGAAGGTTGCCCGTTCCAGGAAGCGAAAATTGACGATGACATCGAAGCTGTGCGGCGGGAACCAGGGGCGGCTGAGGTCGTAAACGGCCGTTTCTACCATTACCCCACGCATTGCGGCTTGCTGCTGTGCCAGGCGCAGCGCCACCTCAGAAATGTCCAGCGCCACCACATGCAGCCCATGCGCTGCCAGCACCATGCTGTTTGTGCCAACACCGGCGGCGGCATCGAGAGCCATGCCCTGTCGGGGCAGCTGCGGAAGATAGGCCGCCAGCAGCGCATTGGCTTTGCTGTGCAGCCACTTTTGGCCTTCTTGTGTGTAACGGCCGTTCCATTTCACGGCATCGGGATGATTCATAAGCATTGACGATTGCTGATTTGCGATTTACGATACCATTCATTTGTCAATCGTCAAACAAACGAGGTGATCGCATGGACTTAGGATTACAAGGAAAAGTGGCGCTGGTGGTTGCCGCCAGCAAGGGATTGGGATTTGCTGCGGCGCGGCAATTGGCCCGCGAAGGGGCAAAGGTTGCCATTTGCAGCCGTTCGGCAGAGCGCGTGGACGCGGCGGTGGCGCGTATTAAAGAGGAAGTGGGAGCGGAAACGGCCGTTGCCGGATTTGTCACCGATGTCACCGATGCCGCCCAATTGACGCAGCTCATCACCGATACCGTCGCCCATTTTGGCGGATTAGACATCCTCATCACCAATGCCGGTGGCCCTCCCGGCGGCACATTCGAGAGCACCGACATCACCGCCTGGGAAAAGGCGTTTAACCTGACATTGATGAGCGTAACCCATTTGATAAAGGCGGCGCTGCCCTATTTGCGCCAGAGTGACGCGGCCAGCATTCTCACCGTCACCAGCATCTCTGTGAAACAGCCCATCGGCGGATTGCTGCTCTCCAATGTGCTGCGTCCGGGCGTTGTTGGCCTGACAAAGGTGCTGTCTCAGGAACTTGGCCCGGAAAATATCCGCGTCAATTCCATTTTGCCTGGCTGGACGGCGACCGAACGCGTCGGCGAGATTCTCGATTATCGCGCCAATGTCAACGAGAGCAGCGCCGCTGCTGAAGAAGCAAAAATTACCCGCACGATTCCCATGGGGCGTATGGGGCAGCCTGAAGAGTTTGGCAATGTCGCGGCGTTCCTGGTGTCCCCGGCAGCCAGCTATATCAATGGGGTGATGCTGCATGTGGATGGGGGCAGTTATGCGGGATTGTTGTAGGGGAAGAGGGGATTGGTGAGCGGTGG
>JACKBV010000085.1 GCA_020634315.1 Ardenticatenaceae bacterium
GACAATGTTTCTCTAAATCGTATGGGGTGAACCGCCAGAGCGTACTTACTCTTTCGGCTTCTCCATAGCCACAATGCCTTCTTGGGCGCCCATGGCAATACATTCCGTTGGGGTAACGCGAATGCGCTGCCCAGCACTGGCCCAGGCATAAGCCGCTTGCAACACACCCGCGGCCAAATGGCAAACAGGTCTGTCAGAGGTACGGCCGGCACACATGGGACATACTTCAATGTGCCAGTACCAGTTATCATCGTCCTCTTCGACATACACTTTTTGGTCGCTAACTGTGTTAAAGAACCTGGCAAAAAGGCCCAACCCGACGCTCATTCTTTTTTCTAGCGAGCCGATTTTCATAGAGGCTTGCGCCGCTTTGGCTACTGAACCAAAACTCTTCAAGCCATCATTGAAAGATTGCTCACCAGCGCGTGTAGCGAAAACGCGTGCGCCACGCGGTCCGTACATGTCCCAAAACGCTTGCTGCAACCTACCCACGTCGGTGAAGGTAAATTCCTTTTTCATGTTATCTGGCGGGTAGTTGCCAATATATTGGGACAAACCAGCCATGTTAAGCAACGCCGCCATACCTTTTTCACCGACAATCTCTTCTGCCGAGGTCAAGATAATGCGACCCCACCTGTTGGGATAGAAAAGCTCTTCAAAATTGTGCTCTGAACTCATGTTTGCCTCCAACCAGGTTGTGATTCTACCTCATTTGTCCAACCGGCTCTTGACTATTATAGTGCATATGAGAATTTGAGACAGCATTAATTGCCCTGTACCATTTGTCAGACACAACTTGAGTTGTTGCCTCAACATCAATCATGGTCGTCACGTCTGTATAATTGTGCAACAACCTTACAGGAATGCCAATCGTTTGCAGAACAAGTATAACACCGATTATCTTGCCTATCACCTTACCGGGCAAACTCGTGACTAAAAATAGGTGACATTTTTAATAATACACGGTGCTTTCTTTTGTTGCCACGGCAAATAATAACAGAAATACCGCGGGAACCAATAGTAACTATTTCCTTTTTGCGCATGAATTGCGATCAAGTTAGCTGCCCGGTTACAAAACGGCGGGCTGTTTCGGCGAGAATGGCGGAGCCAATGGGCAAAACGCTCTCATCAATGTTGAAGATGTCGGTGTGATGGTTGCGCATGACGTTGTCGGGCAGGGCTGCGCCAAGCATGAACATGGCTCCTTTGGCTTTTTGTGCCATGTAGGCAAAATCTTCAGCGCCCATGCCAAATTGGGCATCGTGAACGGCCGTTTCCCCCACTAACTCTTGTGCTATCTGTCGCATCCAGCCATTTACCTGCGCATCATTGTACAGAGAGGGGTATCCTTTCTCCAGTTGGAATTCATAGCGACCGCCCAACGTTTCAGCCAGCTTGAAGGCACGTTCTACCTCGCCCCACAATTGTTCGCGCACAGCGTGTTCTTGCGAGCGAATTGTCCCTTGGAGAAAAACTTCATTGGGAATAACGTTTGTTGTTGCCCCGCCACTGATTTGCCCCAGGCTGACGACGCACGGCGACAGCGGGTTAATTCTGCGCGAAGGGATGGCGTACAAAGCATTCAAAATTGGCCCAAGCATGAACAACGGATCGCTGCCGGTATGCGGATAAGCGCCATGTCCCCCATCACCACGAACCCACGCCTTAAATGAATCCACGGCGGCCAGACTGTACCCATCTTGCAGGTAAATTTGGCCGGACGGGCTGGTAGACCAGACGTGCAAAGCAATCACGGCGTCGATGCCTTCCAATGCGCCATCCTCGATCATGGCCGTTGCGCCGCTAATGCCTTGGGCATCAAAGGCTTCCTCGGATGGTTGGAAGATGAGGCGTACATTGCCCTGCCATTTATCTTCGGCGAGGCTTTGTTTGAGCAGGTGCGCCGCGCCGAGCAGAATGGCGGTGTGCGCGTCATGACCGCAAGCGTGCATGACGCCATCATTTTGCGAGCGGTAGGATGCCTTGGTGGCTTCAAGGATGGGGAGGGCGTCCATGTCAGCCCGAATGGCGATGGTTGGCCCATTGCCCGTGCCCATTTCACCAATGACGCCGGTACGGCCGATTCCTGTTTTTACATCAATGCCAATTTCTGTGAGGGTGTCGGCAACCAGCGCTGCCGTACGAAATTCTTGAAAGCCTAGTTCTGGATGTTGGTGAATATCGCGCCGTAGACGGATCATTTCCTCTTTGAGCGCTTCTGCTTTGTGTAACATGGTGTATTCCTTGTCAAATCATTTAAGCAAAGCCGTGATGTTATTTCATCGGTGTGATGGCGGCCGCTGTGACCAGATCGTTGCGCAAACTCATGCAAATGACGCCTTGCACAACGCCGGTTTTGGCCGGGATTTCTTCAGCTTGAAAGCGGATGACTTTGCTTGTTTGCGAGATGAGGAAGATGTCATCCGGGGTGTTGACGGCAACGGCCGTTACCAGATTCTCTGTCTTCATGGCGACTTTGCCGCTGGCACCGGGCGCTTTGTTGGCGCGGAACCCTTCCATCAGGCGTATGGTGCCCTTGCCATCATCGCCAATTAGAAACACGCCGCCATCCTCAGAAACGGCCGTAATCGCCACCACTTCATCGCCAGGGTCCAGGCGAATCCCCAGATTCCCTTGCTGATGTACCTGGCGGTCGGCAAACCGAATGCCCAATCCCAGGCGTGTGGCGATGAACAAATCTTCTTGCCCATTGCTCCAGCAAGCGGCGACGACTGTGCCTTGTTTGCTTGTGTCAAAAAAGCTCATCCCAGGGATGAGGCTGCTGCCGAGACGCGCTTTGTGTACCTGGCGCACCCATCCTTTTTCGCTGACCAGGGCTACTTGCTGTCCGTGGTCGGCCGG
>JACKBV010000086.1 GCA_020634315.1 Ardenticatenaceae bacterium
GCACGTTGGAGAGTCTGGAAGGATTGCGTGCCCCGGATAACGGCCGTTTATCTGTCGCCGGTGTAGACCCAACACACGAGCCGCGCAAACTGCGCAACGTTATTGGCGTACAACTGCAATCATCCGGGATGCCGGAGAGCATCACGCCAGACGAAGCGATGAAGCTCTTTTGCGCGTATCATGGCGTGGCACCCCGTTTCGATTTACTGGATCGGTTGGGATTGGCCCCGAAGCGCAAGACACAGTTTCATGGCCTCTCCACCGGGCAGCAGCGGCGGCTGGCGTTGGCGCTGGCGGTGGCCCACGAGCCACAAGTGCTCTTTTTGGATGAGCCAACCGCCGGGCTAGACGTGGCTTCGCGTGCCGAACTGCACGCCTTGATGCGTGAATTGCAGGCGGCGGGGACGACGATCATCCTGGCGACGCACGATATGGCCGAAGCCGAAGAAATGGCAGACCGTGTGGCGATTTTGTTGAGCGGCAAACTGGTTGCTTTGGGCACGCCGCTGCAAATTACGGCCACCGGAGCCGGACTGACAAAGGTGTCGGTGCATACGCAGCAGGGCAGCTTGCTCGCCAATCATCAGGTTTTCCCCGATGTGCAGCAGCAGTTGGTGAAAGAGAATTATGCCATTTACTTCAGCACGAATATTGGCCGCACGGTGTCGGCGTTGATTGAGCAGGTGCAGGTAAATGCGGATGAATTGATTGATTTGCGCGTGGAACGGCCGTCTCTCGAAGACCGCTTTCTGGAATTGACCCATGGAGGAACCAAATGAACGCCTTGATACAACATTTTGCTTTTGAATTTCGCACCGGTATTCGCAATAAAAATTTGTTGATGCTCAACTACCTGTTTCCGCTGGGTTTTTACTTGATGATGGGCTTCATCATGCCGGAGATCAACCCGCTGTTCCGCGACACGATCATTCCTTCGATGGTTGCCTTTGCCGTGTTGGCGGCGACTTTGCTCGGCCTGCCTGATCCGTTGGTGTCGGCTCGTGAAGCGGGCATCTTTCGCAGCTATAAGATTAACGGCATTCCCGCGTTGGCGATTTTAGTCATTCCGGCATTGACAACCTTGCTGCATCTGGTGATTGTGGCGGCGTTGATGGTCTTTTCCGCGCCGCTGCTCTTTGACGCACCGGTCGCCCAACATTGGGGCGCATTTGCCCTCGTTTTCCTGGCCTTTGCTGTGGCCTCGGTTGGCATTGGTGTGTTGATTGGCGTCATTGCCCCCAGCACACGCCTGACGGTGTTGTTTTCGCAGGCGTTGTTTCTGCCCTCGATGTTATTGGGCGGGATGATGATGCCGTTGGATATGCTGCCAGAGGCAGCGGGCAAGGTGGCACGGTTGTTGCCGGCAACGCAGGCGATGAATGCCTTTAACGGGTTGGCGATGGGTGGAACGGCCGTTTTCCCGGCGTGGGGTTCGGTGGCGGCATTGTTTGCCAGCGGGCTGGCGGCATTTGCTCTGGCGCTGTTCCTCTTCCAATGGGACAGCCATAATGCGGCACGGCGGCGTCCGGCGCTGTTGGCGGCGCTGGCCTGGATTCCTTACCTGGCGACGCTGTTTTTGTAAGGGAGGCGTGATAGGCGCTGTGCAAAAGTGAGTTAGCCGTTTTTAGATTTGACCAATCGTCACGATTGGTCAAATTTTGTTGTGTAAAAAGGCGGCGGCGGGGGAAGTTGGCGCTGCGGCAAAGGCGGGCATAATACGGCCTCATGTTCACTGAAATCGAAATGCTGTTACAACCTATTCGCCGCCTGCATGCCCAAATTCGGGATGCGGTGGTGCAAGCTTTTATGGAAACGGCCGTTACCGATCTGGCGGCCATCGTTAAAGAGGAAGAAGGGGACACGATTTACGCCGTGGATCGCGTCAGCGAAGAGCTGCTGCTCGACTTTTTCACCCGCGAAATTGCTGTGCATACGCCGATTGTGCTCATTGCCGAAGGGTTGGATGGCGGCATGGTGACGCTGCCAGCGGGCACGGATGCCGCTGCTGCGCGTTGGCGCATCATTGTTGACCCGATTGATGGCACGCGCGGCCTGATGTACCAGAAGCGCAGTGCCTGGATTCTGACCGGTGTGGCTCCCAACAAAGGGGCGGAGACTTGTTTGCAAGATATTGAACTGGCGGTGCAGACGGAGATTCCACTGCTCAAACAGCATTTGTCGGATGTGGTGTGGGCACGCGCGGGGCAAGGGGTTCGGGCGGTGCAGTATAACAGGTTGACGGGTGAGGAACGGCCGTTGCCCTTGCATCCTTCACGCGCCACCACTGTCGCCCATGGCTATGCCTACATTTCCCGCTTTTTCCCCGGCGCACGCGAGGAATTGGCGGCTATTGATGAGGAAATTATCTTGGGGGCATTGGGGCCGGTGCAGCCGGGCAAGGCGCACTGTTTTGAAGATCAATATATTTGCAGTGGCGGCCAGTTGTTTGGCTTGATGGCAGGGCAGGATCGTTTTGTGGCTGATTTACGGCCGTTGCTGGACACCATTTTGGCGCAGCGTGGATTGGCGCTGGGCATTTGCTGCCATCCATATGATGTGTGTACTGAACTGATTGCGCGTGAAATGGGTGTTATCGTCACCGATGCGGCTGGTGCGCCGTTGGCTGCGCCGCTGACAGTGGATGCTGATGTGAGTTGGGTGGGGTATGCCAATGCGCATATTCGCCAGCAAATTGAGCCGCTGCTGCTGGCAGCCTTGCGGCGGCGACAGCTTCTCCT
>JACKBV010000087.1 GCA_020634315.1 Ardenticatenaceae bacterium
AAACATGTAAGCTTATAGGTGCATGATATTTCTCAGTTCAAGGATTTGTCATGATAGCACCTGATGCAAATGAAACCCCAATCCCCGAACAAACGATTCTCATCGTCGATGATAATCCTACAAATATTGGCGTGCTTGCCGATTACCTGGAAGAGCATGGATTCACCATCTTAGTGGCGCGTGATGGCGAAAGCGCCCTGGAAAAAGCGGCCTATGCCCGCCCCGACCTCGTTTTGCTCGATGTCATGATGCCCGGCATAGACGGATTCGAGACGTGCCGCCAGCTCAAAGACAAGGAAGCGACGCAAGATATTCCTGTTATTTTCATGACGGCTCTGGCAGATGTGGAAGATAAAGTGAAGGGATTTGCCGTCGGCGCAGTGGATTATGTAACCAAGCCCTTACATCAAGAAGAAGTGCTGGCGCGGGTGACAACACACCTGAAAATCCGCTCCCTGACGCAACGACTGCAAACGGCGAATACGGCCCTGATGCAGCTAAATGCCGACAAAGATAAATTCTTTTCCATTCTCGCTCATGATTTGCGCGGCCCATTTTTACCGCTGCTGGGCAGTTCGGAATTGCTGGCACGGCGCGTTGATGTCTTGAGCAAACCGAAAATTGCCGACATGAGTATGGCAATTTTTGAATCGGCACAACGCGTGCTGGATTTGCTGGAGAATCTGTTGCAATGGGGTCGTTTACAAATCAGTCATGCTGATTTTCATCCACGCCAACTCGAACTGACACGTATTGTGCAGCAAAACATTGAGCTGCTGCGCCCCGGAGCGATGACCAAGGAAATCGCTTTGAACAGCCAATTGGAACGGCCGTTTACCATCTACGCCGACCAGCACATGCTCAACTTCGTCTTGCGCAACCTCATCGCCAACGCCATCAAATTCACCCCCAAAAACGGTCACATCACCATCACCGCAAAGCCCAACGAGCAAAAAAACCTGGTCGTGTCCGTCACAGACAACGGCATGGGCATGCCCCCCAGCGTCGTCGCCAACCTGTTCCGCCTCGACATACATCACAGCACCCTGGGAACTGCCAACGAAACCGGCACCGGACTCGGCCTGATTTTATGTCAAGAAATGGTGCGGCGCAATGGCGGACAAATCTGGGTAGACAGTGTCGAGAACAAAGGTACCACGGTTCACTTCACCGTCCCCATCGTCAATCATGCAGAAAACGCCGCACCGGAACAGGCAGAATAAAATCACCCGCCAACCCGAATGGGCACGTAATACGGCTCTCCAATAAAGTTCCCGTCCTGCCCCACCAACACCAAGCGAATAATATAATCGCCCGGCGCCAACGCATCTGCTTGCAATTGCTCCAAAACGCCGCCGTTCACGGGTTGGCTGTGAGTTGTGCCAAATGTCGTCCAGGCTGAAGGGGAACGGCCGTTGCCAATCTCCAACTTATAGTATTGCACCTGTGCCGTATCAAACTGCGCCGTGCCCATAATCGCCACCGTACCATTCACCTGCTGCCCCGAACTGGGCGAAGTAATACGATAGCTGCTGCCACCGCCGCCCGATGCCGCCGGCGGGCTGTATCCACCGCTTGAACTGCTGCCGCTGCTGCCACTACTCCCCCCAGAAGAAGACGATTGCACCGACGATGCCGGACACACCGTCGCCGGAGCCATCTGGTAGCCCGTGCCACGCGCCCACAATCGCGCCCGCACCTCATCTGGATAATGCGGCGGAATGGGCAAAAACAGACGCGCCGCGCCATTTTCTGCCGGACGCACCGCATTAATCACACACAACGTCGGCAAAGGCGCTTGCGTGCCATCAGCCAATTCCGGCCGCGCCACCTGCTGCGCCGCCGCAGCCGACAAGCCTTGCGCCACCAATGTCCATGCGCCCGGATTCGTCGTCATGTCAGGAGCATACCCCACGCGTGGAATGCCATGCAGCGGCGTGCCCACCATAAACAAATCTGTGCGCGACGCCGTACAACCCGTTCCCCCAGTGCCTTGCGGCAAACACACCTGCTTCTCCTCAATGCCCCCCGGCATCACAAATTCAGTCGGCGGCAGGCTGCCATTGACCATCAAACTGTTCAACATTGCCTGATCGCCATAAATGCTGGTCATAATTCGTGCCCACAAGGGCGCAGCCCCCATCAACCCCGACGAATCCACCATCGGGTGGCCGTCCGAATTGCCCATCCAGATACCAACTACAACGCCAGGGGTGTACCCCATTGTCCAATTGTCGCGGTAATCATTGGTTGTGCCGGTTTTAGCCGCCGCCGGGAACGGCAGGTCAAGCGCATTGTTGTAACCCATTGCCGGAATACGCGCTTTATCATCATCCAAAATATCCGTGATAATGTAGGCAATACGCGCATCCAGCGCATTAACCGCCGGGACGCGTTCTTCCTGCGCATCGTAGAGCACGTTACCACGGCTGTCGGTAATCTTGAGAATGCTGGTCAGGCGTGGTTTTTGTCCCCCGTTCGCCAATGTGGCATAAGCGTGTGACATTTCGAGCAATGGCACTTCGCCACCGCCCAGCGTTAACGCCAATCCGTAATAGCCGGAGGGTTCTTGCAGCGATTCAATGCCCATCGTGCGTGCTGTCTGGATAAAGGAGCTAATCCCCACGTCACGCATCAACTGAATGGGCGGGATGTTATAACTGTTGGCAAGGGCGTCACGGAAAAGGATGGG
>JACKBV010000088.1 GCA_020634315.1 Ardenticatenaceae bacterium
ATTTTCAAGGGATTAAAACATGACTTTAGCCATTATCTTGTTAGCGGCGGGGCAAGGAACCCGCATGAATTCGAAAAAGCAGAAAATCTTGCATGAAGTGGGGGGGAAGCCGATGGTGCAGCATGTTTTTGACACGGCCGTTTCCATCACCCCCATCCCCCCTATCCTGGTCATCGCGCCGGGGGAAACTGGCTTGCATGACTTGTTTGGGGAACGGGCACAATATGCAATACAGGCAGAACAGCGCGGCACCGGACATGCCACCATGATGGCCCAACCGCTCATCACCGGAGCAGTTGACCAGATAATTGTCACGTATGGCGACATGCCCTTGCTGCAAGCAAAAACGCTGCAACAATTGGCACAAAGTCAGGCAGAAACAGGTGCGGCCGTTTCCATGCTTTCCGTTATGGGCGACCCCGCTTCCTCTTTTGGGCGCGTAGTGCGGGACGAAAACGGCCGTATCCTGGAAATCCTCGAAGTCGCCGAAGCCCGTCGCCGCGCCAATGCCGCCGAACTGCTGGCAATCCGCGAGCAAAACGCCGGCGTTTACTGTTTCGACGCGGCCTGGTTGTGGAGCAACATCCATAACCTCCCGCTGCGCCAGGCACGCAGCGGTCAGGAGTATTACCTGACAGACATGATAGAAACGGCCGTACAGCAGCAGTTACGCGTCGAAGCCATCATCACCAATGACCCCGATGAATGTCTTGGCGCAGGCACGCGTGCCGAAATGGTCGCCGTGGAAAAGGCATTCCGCCGTCGCGCCAACAACTATTGGTTGGGACAAGGCGTGACGTTAGTAGACCCCGACACCATTTTTATCGATCCCGATGTGCAAATTGGGCAGGACACCATTATCTGGCCGAACACCTACTTGCAAGGGCAGACGACCATCGGCAGCGATTGCGTCATTGGCCCCAACACCATTGTCCGCAGCGCACACCTGGGACAGGGCTGTCGTGCTGAGCAAGCCGTGATCGAAAATGCGACTTTACCTGATCATGCTATAATTGCCCCCTTCACCCACATCAAAGGAACTGGGTGAATATAGGAAATTTTATGAGCGTGGCGCATCACCGATAAAAAGTAGGGATTGATCAAGAGATTTTTCTGCATCTGTCATCTCGCAATCCTTGCTATTTGCAAGAGAGCAGCCCGGAGAGCAATTTTTTATGAGCCATTCTTTGGGCGATCAGGAGCAAACCATGATTTCCCACAATCAAAAAGAAGCATTGATTCAGGCAGCAGCAGCAGCCCGTCAGCAAGCATATGCCCCCTATTCCAACTACCCTGTTGGCGCAGCGATTTTGACAGAAGACGGCCGTATCATTACCGGCTGCAATGTCGAAAATGCGTCATACGGCTTATCCATGTGCGCAGAGAGAACGGCCGTTTTCAAAATGGTCTCCGAAGGCGGGCAGCAGCGCATCCAGGCAGTCGTCGTCTGTACGGCAAATGGTGGCTCCCCCTGCGGCGCATGTCGCCAGGTACTCACCGAATTTGCCGGTGACGTTCCCGTCTGGCTCACAGACGCGGCTGGCAATATTTACGAAACAACACTCTACGCCCTGTTACCACATCACTTTGGCCCCGAACACCTGACCAAATGAGCAGAGAACGCACATTTCGCAGCGAAGCCATCGTCCTGCGCCGCTCCGACTTTGGCGAAGCAGACCGGCTGCTAACTTTGTTTAGCCGCGAATTTGGCAAAATTCGCGCCATTGCCAAAGGAGCACGCAAGCCACAAAGTCGCAAAACCGGGCATGTCGAACTGTTCATGCGCAGCCGCTTTCTCTTCGCAAAAGGGCACGATCTCCAGATTATCACGCAAGCGGAATTGGTTGAGGCGTATCCCGACCTACGCGCAGATTTAGTCCGTGCCACCTATGCCTCTTACGCCTGCGAACTGTTAGATCGCTTCACAGAGGAAGAGGATCGGCATTTGGACATGTATGATTTACTGGCGGAGGCTTTAGGCTGGTTTGCCAGCAGCCATGATGTACGATTGGTGGCACGATATTACGAGCTACAGTTGTTGTCACAGGCTGGATTCCAGCCGCAGTTGTTTTACTGTCTGCACTGCCGCGAACCGATCCAGGAACAAGACCAATTTTTTAGTGCGGAGTTAGGCGGCTTGCTTTGTCCCAATTGTCATGGGGCAGACCGCCGCGCCAAACCAATTTCGGCCGTCGCCGTTAAGGTGCTGCGCTATTTGCAAACACGCCCCTGGGAAACGGTGCAAATGCTGCAATTGAAACGGCCGTTACACGCCGAACTAGAACCCATCCTCCACGACTACATCACCCACTTGCTAGAACGCGAACTAAAATCAGTCGATTTTCTACACCGCCTGCGCCGCGAAGCGGCATTATTCGCCCCTACTGAAGAATAA
>JACKBV010000089.1 GCA_020634315.1 Ardenticatenaceae bacterium
AAAATTTGTTGAGGGGAAACGGCCGTTATCGGGCCTGTGCCGGTCGTAAGCGGGCTGTGACAAACCCACCAACACGCATCCCCAACCAGATGAGCAGGGCCAGCACAAAGACACCCAGATAATCAATCACCGGAATACGCACAATTTCATTGAGCATACCCCAGCCACGGCTGCTGTAAACGATGATCGCCGCCGCCGCG
This sequence comes from Ardenticatenaceae bacterium, assembly GCA_020634315.1. Lineage (GTDB taxonomy): Bacteria > Chloroflexota > Anaerolineae > Promineifilales > Promineifilaceae > JACSRF01. The sequence goes on from JACKBV010000089.1 coordinate 201, forward strand.
TAGGCGATGACAAACCCCCACTTTTGCCATTGTTTCAAGCCCAGCCCGTGCATTTGCGTGACGATGAAAAGGGCGAGGAAGCCAAAGAAAAACATCGGCCAAATGCCATTGTTTTGATTGATGGCAACCAGTGTGCCGTGGACGACGACGATCATCTCTTGGGCCAATGTCCACCATTTGTTGACGTGAATGCGTGTGTACATCAGGCTGCCTTGCAGCATGATGAGGAAGGTGTAAACAAGGCCAAGCAAGTGACCGCTGGTGGTTTCCATGGGGTGATACCAGAAGGTGTAGATGATTGCCCAGGCGAAATAGTAGCCATGATATTTGCGCACAACGCGCCCCGTGTCATTGAGAAAGTTGAGGCGTTTGCCTTTGCCAAAGATGAGGCCGCGACGCTGGTTTTCCATGAGCAGGACGGCGATGAGGAGGACGACAACCGACCCCTGTGAACTCATGATGTGCGTGTCTTGCGCCAGACCATCGTACCAGATGTGCGTTTGCAGCAGGTGCAGCAGGATGAAGATGCCATTGGCGGCAAAGGAAAGAATGTTGACGCGATGGAGGCCGCTGGTGTACTTTGTCTTGTTCTTTTGCGCATAGTAAATGATTCCCCAGACGACGAGCTGGTGCAGCAGGTAGCCGCTCCAGGCGGTGACGCGGCTCATGACAGTGGGTTCGGGCAGTTTCCAGTAGTACCAGTCATAACCGGTATCGGGCAGGAAATTGATTTGGGGAAGAAATGGGCCAAGTGCCCAGGTGAGGGCCGTGAAGGCAAATGAGGCGAAAATGCCCCACCAGAGTGCTTTTGCGCTGGCGGACATCGTTTTCTTTGGTTTTTGGGTAACGGCCGTATTCAGTGTAGCCATTTTCTTCTCCTTTTTGCGTAGTTGATCATCACAATATGGACAAATTATAGCCGTGTGTTTATATATTGTCAAGATTTTGTATAAATAATCGGGCGATTTGTCCAGATTTGCCGCGTGCGGGGAATCGGCTACAGTTCCCATTGAGTGAATCGGGGTGGCACGCCACCCAAAATAAAAAAGCGAGAATCGGGGAGCCTTTTTCCTGATCTCCATCATTGTGAGGTATCTATGTGGAAATTCAGTAAATATCACGCCATTGGCAACGTCTACTTTGTTATCAATCCGGCACAGTTAGACGGGCCATTGGCCGCTGAAGCAATCAAGACATTGTGTGACATCCATTTTGGCATTGGCAGCGATGGCCTTTTGTTGGGGCCATTCTCGTCAACGGCCGCTGACTTTCGCCTGGAAATTTACAATCCCGATGCCAGTGTTGCCGAGAAGAGTGGCAACGGTTTGCGCATCTTTTGCCGCTACTTGTGGGATCAAGGCTTGGTGCAAGAGAACACGCCGTTTACAGTGGAAACGCTGGGCGGTGTGGTGCAGGCGGTGGTGCAGGCTGGTGGGCGACAGGTGACGGTGCAAATGGGGCAGGTGAGCTTTTCCAGCCAGGATATTCCTGTCATTGGCGCGGCGCGGGAAGTGCTGCGTGAGCCGGTTCACATTTTGGATCGGGACTTTGAATTTTCCGGCGTGACGATTGGCAATCCGCATTGTGTCGTCTTGGTCGATGATCCTTCGGAAGCGCTGGCGCGGAAATATGGGCCATTCTTTGAAACGCATCCCAATTTCCCAACCCGCACCAACGTGCAGTTTGTGCGCGTGTTGGATCGGGGGCAAATTTATCTGGAGATTTGGGAGCGCGGCGCGGGTTATACGCTGGCTTCGGGCAGCAGCAGTTGTGCGGCTGTGGCCGTGGCGCATCGCCTGGGGTTGGTTGACCACGAGTTGGTGGCGAACATGCCGGGCGGCCGTTTGCAAATTCAAATTGATGATACGTACCACCTGACGATGACTGGCCCGGTGACACATGTGTGTGACGGGGAAGTGGCGGCGGAGTGTGTGGCGTAGGGATTGGTGATGTTAACGAGACTGGAGCCAGATGCGCTCCGGTCTCGTTTCAGGAAGGGTGAGATGGACCCGGAACAGCAATCTTTAGCGGAGGAAGGCGCGTTTGCGGAGAA
>JACKBV010000009.1 GCA_020634315.1 Ardenticatenaceae bacterium
TCCGCCTGGCTGTATCGCATTGCGCATAATCTCGTCGCCAATTGGCACCGGGATCGCAGCCGCCGCAAAATCATCTCCCTTGAAGACATCGCCCAATGGCAAGTACAAGGGAATAGTCCTGAATTTACGACCGAACTGATGCAAGATAAAGAACAACTGCTGCAAGCAATTCGTCGCTTGCCATCAGAACGGCAAGAACTCCTAACCCTGAAATTTGTTGAGCGCATGTCCAATGCCGAAATCGGCAATGTGATGGGGCGCAGCGAAGGTGCCATCAAATCGCTTTATCATCGCACGCTGTTGGCATTACGCGATGAGATGCAGCGGACCAATCAGACCGATCCCCCACCTTCCGCCCCACCCAAACGGCGTTCTTTATTGAGTCGTCGTCCCTGGCAAAAATCAGAATAATTAATAGTTCGCTAATATGGACTAAATTTGTCAAATATTTTTGCAGCCCCTTTACATTGTGCTAGAATCCACAATCGGCGAAACAGAGAGTACATCCCCTTAGTGATAAAAAATTGGAGAGAGCCTCTTGAGTGAAAAAGAATCAATCAAAAATTGGGTAATTATCTTGGCTGCATTGGTTCTTACCAGTCTCGTAGCCGTGGCCTGGCCGGCCGTAGTGGGTGGGTTTCAATCCCCAACCGGTGCATCCGTCCAGCCCGAAGTTCCTGTTGTCACCTTGCCATCCCCCATATTCAATATGACCGAAGTGAACGGACTTGTCCTTGTCGGTGCCTTGGCCGTTCTCGTTATCGGTACGGTTGTCGTTGTCGGGGCAATCATTGGGATGGCATACCGTTTCCTCGCAAAACAAACCGAAACGATCAAAGATGACAAGGATTTTCAGAGTCATCTTGCGAATTTGGAAGCCCGTCAAAAAGAGAGTGTCCAAAAATTGCGTGCAGATCGTCAAGCGGGACCTATTCCTGACCACAATCAATTCCGCTGGTCTGTCGTGAGCACATCCCTGGTTTCATTGTTTCTCGTCTATGTGGCAACCGTTGTTGTCAATCAGGCTGTGATTGCACGAGATGCGCAAATCATGATCGGCTCCTTTGGCCTGAGTACCCGGCTCGTGATTACGGTAAGCAGTTTGCTTGTTACATTGCTCATCTTGCTTGGCCGGATGCGTGTCGAACGCTTTGCCCAAATGACAACGGCCGATAATGGGCCAATCCCGTGGGATTCAATTTGGGTGGTTTTAACGGGCCTGGTTGTTGTTGGCATTGGAATAGGGTTCCTGGTTTATCTAAACGTACCAGGATAAGCTTTTCAAGATTCCCAACCCGATAATCGGCGTTGTTAACGCAGTTTAAATATTGGGCGTGAACCAGGTTGATCTCCTGGAGATTTTTTGGCGTCACTATGCGCTCATTTGGGAGCTAGCAGGCTGTTTGGCTGTGTTTCGCGGTCATCATGTTGTGCTGAAGGAGATGGATGGAAGGTAGATATATGGGAAAGAATAAGCATTTAATTATTGTTGCAGTTTTAATCGTGCTTACCACACTGGCGCTTAAGTTCCTTGTTTTTGGACCTATGTTTCAATTACCGGTACGTGCCAGTGCCGAAGGCACATTGATTGACACCATGTTTCAGGGACATTTCTGGATGATTTCCTTCCTCTTTGCCCTGATTATGGTCATCATGCTTTATGCGGTTGTGGTATTCCGCAGACGCCCTGGTGATGAAACAGAAGGCCCACACGTACATGGCAGCACGGTGCTAGAAATCATTTGGACAGTCGTTCCAGTGGTTGCCGTGATTGGGTTTGGCGTTTGGGGAACCGTGACATTAGGGCAGCTTCTGGAAGCAAAACCGAATGAAATGGTCATTGAAGTAACCGGCAAACAGTGGCAGTGGAGCTTTTCCTACCCTGAGCAAGACGTGAAATCTCCACAATTATATTTACCTGTGAATCAACCGGTTGTGCTGCAAATGACTTCACAAGATGTGCTGCATTCCTTTTGGGTTCCAGAATTTCGCGTGAAGCAAGACCTGGTTCCAGGGCGCACGACAACACTGCGCTTTACGCCAACGCTAGCTGGTGATTATAAAGTGCGTTGTGCTGAAATATGCGGCTTAGAACATGCCAATATGCTTGCCGATGTGCGTGTGGTTAGCGAGACGGAATTTGCCAGTTGGGTTGAAGAGCGTTCTGTCGCAATACAATACGCAGATTTGACACCTGAGCAGCGCGGTGACTTGTGGCATGGTGCTGAGGGCGATGGTGGGTTCGGTTGTAACAGCTGCCATTCTATTGATGGCTCTACTGGTGCTGGCCCGACCTGGTTAGGTCTCTATGGACGGCAAGAGACGTTAACTGATGGCTCTACGATTACTGTAGATGAAGAATATATCCGCAATTCTATTCTCCATCCGAATGATCAAATTGTGTCTGGGTTTAATCGAGACGTGATGCCACAAAATTATGAAGAGTTATTTGCCGCTAAACAGGCAGAAATTCTGGCAAGTGATGGCATCGAAATTGATATTATTGCAGACCTGATTGCGTATATTCAGACATTGGAGGAGTAGACGTATGAAATTAAAAATCTGGCTTACTTCCGCATATGTACGTGGCCTGGTTGGACAGCTTGTCGGCACGCTGTTGGGGATTGGCTTTATTGAAGCGATTCGCGGGGCGATGGGATTAGAGCCAACTGGTGCAACGTTTAATTTATTCGGCGCAATTATTGCAGAACCAAGTTTTGTCTTTGGTGCAATTGTTGGCGTGATAGGCTTCCTTCTGGCGGCCGGTGTCTTTACGGATTGGCTCAAGTGGATGGTTGGCAAAGAGACGCCGCTGCACCATGGTGCCCCGGCCGGTAAACCGGAATGGTCTCGTTATCTAAATGTGGATGTGAATCACAAGGTGATTGGCATTCAATATGGATATACGAGCATTTTGGTGCTGCTTGTGGGCGGCTTGTTTGCGATTTTGTTCCGCATTGAGCTGGCCCAACCGGGGATGCAGTGGTTGACCAATGACCAGTACAATACGCTGTTTAGCGCACATGGCATTGTCATGATTGCCAGTATTTTGTTGGGTGTTGGGGCGATGAGTAATTATCTGGTGCCGTTGATGATTGGCGCATCGGATATGGCTTTCCCGCGTATGAACGCGTTCAGCTACTGGGTTGGTGTGCCCTCTGTGGTGTTGATTCTGGCGGGTATGGCAGTCGGTGGTTGGGATACCGGTTGGGTTGGTTATGCCCCGTTGAGCTTGCGTGCGCCGTTAGGGGTGCAATTGTTTTTGCTTGGCTTTTGGCTAAATGGTTTTTCTTCAATTGCCAGCGCGATTAATATCATTGTGACCACCGTGACAATGCGTGCAAAGGGAATGAGTTGGTTCCGGATGCCCATTTTTGTGTGGGCAGCAGTGGCCGCTTCGTTGATTCAGTTTACCGCGACGCAGACTGTTGGTGTGGCCTTGATGATGAGTATTGCCGAGCGTGCCATTGGCCTGAATTTCTTCAGTCCAGTTGGTGGCGGGAACCCGATCTTGTACCAGCATCTATTCTGGTTTTATTCGCACCCGGTGGTGTATGTGTTTGTGCTGCCAGGGTTGGGTGTGATTAGTGAGCTGCTGCCGGTGTTCACACGCAAGCCGTTATTTGGGTATAAGTGGATTGCGCTGTCTAGCCTGGGTATTGCTCTGGTGGGTTTCCTGGTGTGGGCGCACCATATGTTTACTTCGGGTATGGCGGATGCGCTGCGTGTGCCGTTTATGATTTCGACGATGTTTGTGGCGGTTCCTACTGGCGTCAAGTTCTTTAGTTGGGTGGCGACGATGTGGGAAGGGAAGATGTCGTTTGAGACGCCCATGTTGTTTGTGCTGGGGGCGATTTCTGTCTTCCTGATTGGTGGGATCAGCGGCCCCATTTTGGGGACGATTCCCACGGATTTGCATTTGCATGACAGCTATTGGGTGGTTGGGCATTTCCACGCGACGATGTTTGGTGGATTTGTCTTTCCCTTCTTTGCGGCGCTTTATTATTGGTATCCGAAGATGACGGGGCGGATGTATAAGGAGTCGCTGGGTAAGCTGCATTTCTGGCTGATGACACCTGGTTTTTGGGTGATGAGTTTTGGTCAGATGAGTGTGGGTATTTTGGGAATGCGCCGTCGTATTGCGGATTATGACCCGCTGCTGGGGATTGAGCGGACGCATGTGTTGATTACGCTGGCGGCGTTGGTGATTGGCTGGTCTGTTTTGATTATGGTTTACAATTTTATCTCTAGCGCACGGACGCAAGAGGTGGCGGCGCGGAACCCGTGGCGGTCGCGCTCACCCGAATGGCAGATTCCATCACCGGCTCCAGAGTTTAATTATGATGTGCCGTTTGAGGTGGTGGGTGATCCGTATGATTATGGGTTGGCCGATGCGGCGTATATTCAGATGACGCCGGCTGTGTCTGGAGATTAGTGGACGGTTAGCGGAGGAAGAACGACGTGAATGCAGAGAAGAAAGCAGCAGCTTATCGCCTGGGTGTAACGACGCTGATTATTTTGGCCGTGTTAACGGCCGTTGAGTATGCCGTCGGTGTGACCATCAATTCGGCCGTACTCATGTTTATCATCGGTTTAATTAAGGCAGCCGTGATTGTACAGAACTTTATGCATATTGCGCGGCTGTGGCGGGAGGAGAGTCACTAATGGGCGCAGTTACGACACCTTCACATCATGATAGTCACGCGCACGGCCCGGAAATTTCATGGGAAGTGCAGTTAAAGAGCAATCGCCTTGGCTTGTGGCTGTTCATGTTCTCGGAAGTCTTTTTGTTTGCCGCACTGCTGGTGGCACGTTTTGTGCTTTGGTATGATGCAGATTTAGGCATTGTGCGGCCAGAATTAAGCCAGGAATTGGGGTTGGTGACGACGGTTATTTTGTTGTTCAGCAGCTTTTTCATGAACCGTGCCGAAATGGCGATGGAGTATGGTGATCGCAAACGGTTCTTGAATGGGTTGTTGGTCACGGCCGTTTTAGGCACACTCTTTTTCATTGGCGTGGTCGTGATGGAATGGAACATCTTGGGCTTGCAAGGTGAACTGTTCGGGATTGAATTGTTTGGTCATTTGAAGCCCGCTGATGGTGTGATCTCTGGCATTTTCTTTGCCATGACGGGGATGCACGCCTTGCATGTGCTCACGGGCCTTATTTTTATCATGGTGGTGTGGAATAACGGCCGTAACGGCCATTATTCGCCCGAAAAGCATTGGGGTGTGGAAGCGTGTGCCATTTATTGGCACTATGTGGACGTGGTCTGGGTGTTTTATTACCCGGCGCTGTACCTGATTGGAACGGCCGTTCACGCCATGTAACCAGAATCTGTGTAATCAGTGGTCAGCAATTGGCGTCAACCAATTGCTGACCACTGATCCATAACAACCGAATTCCCATGGATCCTATTACGCGGGCCGCACTTTCTTCTTGGGATTGGCGGCCAGAAGTCATCATTGTCCTGGCGCTCGCCGGGACGCTTTATCTAACGGGGTGGCGGCGGCTACGACAGCGCACATTTGGCACGAACAAACGACAACAAGATCGACGACAGCGCACGTCACGCAGTCATTGGCATTTGGCGGCGCGTTGGCGGCCGATTGTGTATGTGATTGGGCTGTTGTTCATTGGGCTTGCCTTGATGTCGCCGATTGATATTTTGGCGCAGCAGCTTTTTTTCATGCACATGATTCAGCATTTGCTGTTGATTATGATTGCGCCGCCGCTGTTGTTGATTGCCAACCCGATGCCCTTTATGTTGTGGGGACTGCCGGCGCGTTTGCGCCATACGGTGGGTCGCGCTATTGGACGCCTGTTGCACCGCGAAAGTGGATCGCGGCGCTGGCTGCGGTCGGCTACAGCGCCAGGGGTGATCTGGATGTTTTGGGTGATTTCCATCATTGGTTGGCATGATCCCAATGCGTACAATGCGGCGCTGCGCCATGAATTTGTGCATGACCTGGAGCATCTTTTCTTTTTTGCTGCCGGGATGCTGTATTGGTGGCATGTGACGGGAGCCGGGCCACGTATTCACAAGCAAATTGGCCTTATTGGGCGCATTGCTTTTGTGTTGGCGGCCATTCCGCCCAATATGGCGTTGGGGGTGGTGTTGGCGTTTGTGAGTAAGCCGGTTTATTCATACTATACGGCCGTTCCGCGCCTCTGGAATATCTCCGTCATTGATGATCAACGCATTGGTGGTGTGATTATGTGGGTGCCGGGGAGCATGATGTACATCATTGCGGCATTGTTATTGGCGGCGCGTCTATTTGGTAAAGAAGAAGTCAAACCCGCTTTGCCTGAAGCAAATTGGGCGACAAAAGAGAATCTGGCCGTTCCAGGGATGAAGCAATGAGCCTTTTGCGTACATTATTTAGCCGTCGCTGGTTGCTGGCAACGGTGTTGGTTTTGCTTGGAATAGGGGTGCTGGCCCGTTTAGGTGTCTGGCAGTTGGATCGATTGGCACAGCGGCGGGAGGAGAATGCTGTGCTGCGGGTTGCTCTGGCTTCCAATATCCTCGAACTGCCGGGGGCTTCCTTGCCAGAGGACACAGCGAGCCTGAAAGATCGCCAGGTGGTGGCCCAAGGATCGTTTGATTTTACAGAGCAGGTCAGCTTGGAGGTGCAGGATTGGCAGGGACAGGCGGGCATTCATTTGCTGACGCCGCTGGTGTTTGCGGATGGGGAAACGGCCGTTCTCGTTGATCGTGGCTGGCTGCCTGATGCCGAAGCGGACTCGGCTAATTGGGCCGCCTATGACGAGGTCGGCGATGTAACCGTGCAGGGCGTGGTAGCCTTGACGCAGCTGTTGACGCGCAGGGGAACGGCCGTTCAGCCAGATTCGCCACAAGCGGAATGGTACCGGGTTGACGTGGCCGCCATCCAAAACCAGCTTCCTTACACATTGCTGCCGTTTTACATCATCCAGGCACCTGCGGCAGATGGCACACTGGCCTTGCCCTATCGTGCGCTGCCAGAGGTCGATTTGTCGGAAGGGCCACACCTGAGTTATGCCATTCAATGGTTTTTGTTCAGCTTAATTTTGGGCGGGGGGTACATCTATTATGTGAGGGTAAACGGCCGTGCCCATTAAACCGTTGCTTCTCTGTAAACAGCAGAGGGCAGAACAATCTCCCCGTTATCAGTGGCTTCCAATTCTTTGTCTCTTTCTGGGTCTTGCGCTAGGGGTGCCCATTGCCTGGGCACATGGCGGCGGTGAAATTCAACTCGCCAATGCCCCCATTGGCCCCTATAAAATGACAGTTTGGCTGAATCCGCCACAGCCGCAGGCCGGTAAAACCATGCATATCACAGTTGGTTTGGCGGCTCCCCCCAATGATGCTCCTGTTTTGGATGCGACCATGCAGGTGCAGATCACCCGCGCAGACACCCAGCAAATTGTCGTCACGACACCGGCGACAACGGAGCAATCTACCAATAAATTATTTTACGAGACAGATTTTGCTGTTGCCGAAGTGGGTGAATATGAAGCGACGATATTGGTTGACGCGCCCGCAGGCGGCGGTTCGGGGGCTTTTCCCATCACCGTCATCCCTGCGCAAACAACCAACTGGCTGCTTATTGGTTTGGTGGCGTTAGCCCTGGTTGTGTTGGGGAGTGTCTATCGCAACCGTTCCCGTGCGTAGGTTAACCGTAGCTAAAGCGTCGGTCAACTTGGTGACAGTTAAGGGTCACTTTGCTACAATGTGACTGTTGATAAGGGGAGACGTGGTTGGAAACGGCCGCGTCCTTTTACTTTTTACAAAATTGGAGAGAGGCGATGCTCAAGCGAAATAGACTAGAAGAAGGATGGACAACATTGTTTCTGACATGGGCTATGGTTTTCGTCGCTGCTACCGCCATTGTCCAATCCAATTTGATCAGCGGTCTACATGTCATTCCCTTTGTGGGAACAATTGCCATTCTTGTCGGTCTGGCTCTGGCCAAGAGCCGTTTTCCCGCGAATACAGCACATCTATTTTCCCTCATTTATGGCTTGTTTTTAGTCCTCTTTTTTGTTGGCACCAATTTGCCAGCAGATATGACCTGGCGTGAGCGTGTTTTTGACATGCTGCTGCGCCAGGTTGAGTGGCTGCGCGATGCCTTTGGCGGGGGCACAAATCGTGACGGCCTCATTTTCGTCATCCAGACAGCCTTTGTCTTTTGGTTATTAGGGTATACGGCTTCCTGGTACACCTTCCGTAATCCCCGCGAATGGCGCGTTGTCGTGCCGACTGGATTGGTGCTGCTCAGCGTTGTTTATTATTACGTGGGGCCAACACCGTTATCGTTGTATCTGGCCGCTTATATGCTGTTGTCGTTGTTGTACGTGGCACGCACATATCTGATTGCCCGTGAAAAAAGCTGGCGCAGCGGCGGCGTGCGCTATGAGCGTACCATCTGGTTTACTTTTTTGCGTGCCGCTTTTTTGGCCGCCATGATTGCGCTGATTGCCGCCTGGATGATGCCTACCTTTACAGCCAGTGCTGCGGTTGGCGATGTTTTTGGTCAGGCGAGTGGCCCCTGGAAAGAATTTCAGGATAACTGGACACGTCTCTTTTCCTCGCTGCGCTCCTATACCGTTGCCACCAGCGATCCTTATCGCGACACATTGATATTAGGTGGGCCGCGCTCGGTTGGTAATACACCGATTATGGATGTGTATGTGCCACAGCGCCTGCCTTATGTCTATTGGCAGGCGATTGTTTATGATACCTATGATGACGGAGGCTGGGAAATTGCACAGCAGGGTGATAGTGTTTTGCATTACCCAGAGGATGGCGTTTTGAACACGCCATTCACCCAGGCGCGTGAGGTAATTACGCAAACTGTGGTGAACTATTTGCCGAACTCCAGTTTTATTTATGCGGCACCAGAGGTGATTGCTTCTGACCGTCAGATGTTTGTCGATGCCAGTGCCGATGAGCGCGGCGATTTGTTGGTAACGTCTTTGCGGTCGCGGTATGTGCTGCGGCTTAATGATCGGTATGAGGTGATTTCACGTGTCTCCACGGCCGATGCCAACAGCCTGCGCACGGCATCTACCAGTTATCCGGCATGGGTGAGTGAGCGATATTTGCAAGTGCCGGGTTCGGTGACGCCGGAAACATTGGAATTGGCCGCAGAGCTGGCTGCCCCTTATGACAATCCTTTTGATAAAGCGATTGCTGTACGTGACTATTTGCGACAAACCATCACCTATAATGACCAGATTCCCGCACCACCAGAAGGGGTAGACCCGGTTCATTACACTTTGTTTGTGAGTAAAGAGGCTTATTGCAATTATTATGCTTCGGCGATGGCCTTGATGCTGCGTTCACAAGGTGTGCCGACGCGTGTTGTTAGTGGATATGCTCAGGGCGAATATGACGAAGAAACGATGTCGTATCGGGTGCGTGCCAGCAATGCGCACACCTGGGTTGAGGTTTATTTCCCGGCCTATGGTTGGATTCAATTTGAGCCAACCGCTTCGATCCCTACCGTAAATCGCCCGGAAGATGCCGCTGGCGGGAATCCCGGTGATGCATTTAATGATGTTTTTGCCAACCGACCGGCTTTTGATCGTGATGAATTGCTTGGCGAAGATATTGACAATGCTGAAATCCCTGATGGTAATTTGCCTGACCTGGATGCACTTGCAGAGGAAGCTGAGGCTGGGCCAACTGGTTTTCTGGCACAGGTTTCTATCTGGCAGGTGATTGGTGTGGTCTTGGTGCTGGCGCTGGCGGCGGGGCTTATCGTGACGGCTAATGAGATGAACAAGCGTGTGGAGGGTGATGTGCTGCGCAGCTATATACGCCTGGGTAGCTGGGCACGCTGGTTGGGTATTTTGTTTCAACCGGCTCATACGCCTTATGAACGGGCGGATATGATGGTAACGGCCGTTCCCGAAGGCAGCCGCTCGATTCGCAACCTGACACAACACTTCGTCTTGAGGCAGTTCAGCGGTAATGGGGATGGCCCATTTGATACCTTACAAGAGTGGCGCGAGCTGCGCCCGCTGCTGATTCGCAAAGCTTTGACGGCGCGGTGGCAGCGTTGGCGTGAGCGTCAGCCGAAAATGAAGCGGCGGCGGCGCTAATTTGCACGCGGCGCTAATGTGTTTTTGTGGGTGGGATGGGTAACGGCCGTTGCCCATCCTATTTGCTACTACTTGCCTCACACCTCACTCTGATATAATCTAACGGATACGAAAAGTAGTTAGCCGGCGGCATCTACAAAATGCCTGGCGATACTGTAAGGCATTGAAAGGCAGCAACACAATCCTTTCACGTCCGGAAAACCCAACGAGAGGACAATCCGTTGAACGATCCATCTGTTACCCAGGTACAAACAAATCTCAAAGAACTGCGTCAGTTAATTGATAAATTGGGCAGTACGGTGAATCAACAGCAGCAGACGTTGATCACCACCCGTGCGGAACTGGCCCGACAAACGGCCGTGCAAACCGGCGATGAGTTAGCTCGTCTGCTCCTCTTCGCCCGCCGTACTATGGAAGACCTGGAACGACGCATCCAGGCACAAGAGAAAGAACGCAATCAGCTCCAGGCTTTGCAAGAAATTGGAGCAGTTATCAATTCCTCCCTCGACCTGAATCAGGTTTTGAGCGAGGTTATGGACGCGATCATCAGCCTGACCAAAGCTGAGCGGGCCATTTTGCTGCTGATTCGTGACGAAACAGGCGAATTAGAAGTTCAAGTGGCGCGTAACATGGATCGCGAAACCATTGAACAATCGCAGTCGTTTGAAATCAGCCGCAGCATTGTGCGTGCGGTTGCAGAAACAGGTGAGCCAGTGGTGACGACCAATGCCCAGGCTGACCCACGTTTCTCGGCGCAAGAAAGCATTATCAGCTATAACCTGCGCTCGATTTTATGTGTTCCTCTGCGCATAAAAGATAAGGTCATTGGCGTCATTTATGCTGATAACCGTGTCGCCTCCGGTATTTTTGGCGATGCAGATCGGGATATGCTGGCTGCATTTGCTAACCAGGGTGCCGTTGCCATTGAAAATGCCCGTCTTTTCCGTGAAATTCGCAACCATTTGCAGGAAATCACGGAAATGCGCGACTTAATGAACAACGTCTTTGAGTCCATTACCAGCGGCGTGATCACCATTGATAAAGCCGACGAAGTTGCGCTGTACAATCGGGCGGCGGAGCGAATTCTCGGCTTGCCGGCAAACTCGGTGCTGCGCCAGACGTACCGCGCACTGCTGACGGCGCTGGACATGCCGGTGGAAATGCTGGTTGAAGATGTGAAGCAAAACGGCAGCACACAGCACACGGAAATGGATATTGTGGTCAGCCAGCGCAGGGGGATGACCTCGTTGAATATGACCTTGTCCCCTCTACACGATATGCAAAATGAGACGCTGGGCGTGGCGATGGTGCTCAATGACATTTCGGAGACGAAGCGCCTGGAGAGTGTGCGCCGCTATTTGCCCCCGGCGTTGGTGGACCAGGTGCGTGACCTGGACGCGGCGCAGCGCCCGCAGCGGCGGCAGTTGGCCGTGCTCTTTGCCGACGTGCGCGGCTTCAGCACTTACAGCGAGTACCTCGACCCGGAACAGTTGATTCAGGTCATCAATGGCTATTTCACGGAGGCGGTGCGCGCCATTACCCGTTATGAGGGGCTGACCGATAAATTTATGGGGGATGCGGTGATGGCTTTGTATAACACGCCGCTGAACCCGCAGGATGATCACGTGGAGCGCGCCGCGCGCACAGCGTTGATGATTCAGCAGCGGATGAAGGCGTATCACGAGAGTCTGCCAGAAGATCGCCACCTGTATTTTGGGATCGGCGTGCATTGTGGCGAAGCGGTTATTGGCAACGTGGGCAGCAGTTTGCGCAAGGATTACTCAGCTATTGGCGACGCTGTGAACCTGGCGAAGCGGCTGCAAGAAGTGGCGAAGCCGGGCCAGGTGATTGTCAGCGAGTTCGTGTACGAGCGGGTGAAGGATTTTGTGGTGGCCGAGGCGCTGAATCCGATTCGCGTGAAGGGACGGCAGACGCTGGAACAGGTTTATAATTTGACGGGGTTACAGGGGTAAGGCGGATTCCGATAAATAATCGTGTGAAATATGACGTTGTTGCGGAATCCGCTTGAGGCATTTTCGGATTGAAGGCTTAATTATTTGTGTGGGGGCAAAGCGATTAGCAGAGCGGATTCGCGCTTTCTCTGCTTCTATCTCGCGGTCACGGGGTGTGGCGTTTGTCGTCAGAGATGCCAGCAGTCGCTGTGTGGCCTCCGCCACTTCGGCTACCGCTTGCTCAAATGCTGCGGCATTAGCCGCCGATGGTTTGGTCGAGCCGCTTACCTTGCGCACATATTGCAAAGCAGCCGCATAAATTTCATCTTCGGTGGCCGGTGGATCAATGGTGGGTTTTGAAGTTGAATAAGGGTGATTGACATTGGACGATGTTACGCTGCGACACATGTATGTAGTCTCCTATTATGTCTGTAATCAGTAATCTGTGATCGGTAATCGGTGACCCGTGACCCGGATCACAGACAATATGCGAATGAATTATTGATCCGTTTCTACAATCACGCTGCCCAAGATGTAGCGGTCGCCAACCAGATTGCCTTGCGCGTCACTGATGTGGAGACGACGTTTGCCAACCATTTCGTAGAGGCCGACTTCGATCAGGTATTGGCCTGGTGGCAGCTCGGCGGGGATGGTGAGGCGGTATGGGTCGAGAACTGCTGACCGGGCAGCCACTTGGGAAACCAGAGATGGGTAGGGGCGGAGCCGCCAGGGGGTGTAATCAAGCGTGACCAACGGCCGATTTTCTAAATCAATGAGGTGTACGAAGACGGTATAGCTTTCTTCGGCATACCACAGCTTTGCCAGCGCAACGTCAAATTAACGGTGTCGCCGGGTTGGGCGTAAAGCGGTTCTTCTGTCCAGGGGCGCGGCGGCGTTCGCTGAGGCCGCTGCTGGCTGTGGCGCTAACCAGGCCTACACGTTGGCGGAAGTTTGCCAGAAGGTGGTCGGTGTTGGGGGATACGGCCGTTCCGTCACCCTAACCATTCCCAACTGCAAACCAAGCGGCACAACCGTATCTGTACTCAGATTTTTCAAATCCACCGTGACCGGATAATCGCCGCCGGGCAAAGCAAAGGCAAGGCCACATCAAAGCGCTCGACGATAATCTCGCCTGGCTGCCAGGTGGGTGTGAGGAGATGGCTGTCGGTGGTGAAGGTGAAATCGAGCGTGCCCACGTGGATGGTGGGCACGTAGTAGGCGGTTGGGGTGAGGGGGGCGCTCATGGCCAGGGTGATGGGCAGGTAACTGCCGGCAGGATAATTCGTGAGTTGGGCGCTGTTTTCGGTGGCTCCCAAAGCATAGCCGACAACGGTGATTTCTTCGCCGGTGGCGTTGGTTGGCGTCAGTTCGGGCGGCAGCGTGGCGTCGCCGGGTTCGACGACCTGGTAGAAGGGGCCACGCGGGCGCAGACGAAAGCCCGCATCCACAATTCGCGGCGATAGTTGCTGAGATAGACAGGGCCGCCGGGCAAATAAGCAAAGACGCTTTCCAGCCACGGCCGTTCCGTGGAAACGAATGGGCGTCATATCGGCCGCATCCGGCCAGCGCTCATCGACAAACTGGCTGTACCAGAGGGCGTCATGTGCTCCCAATCGTTTAGCAGTGGCCTGTTGCCCCGTCCCGGCAAACCAGTCAAATGTGGCCTGGATGTAATCGCTGCCTTCGCTGAAATTTGCCAGGGAGACGACGGGCGCGTTGCGGACTATTTGCAAGGTGGGGCCAAGCAGAAAGAAAACGGCCGTTAACAGCCATAACGGCCGTTTATCTTGCCCAAGTCGTCGCTGCAACAGCGCCAATAATTGTGCCAATCCGATGCCTGCCAACAGTCCCACAATCAGCATTGGCCCTAGGATGTACGCCATAATGTCTTGCGCACGCAGGCTGATGACAAATGCGTAGAAGCAAAGAAACGTGCCCGTGTACAGATTGACAATCGAGAGTTGGCGGTTGAGCAGCGGGGTAAACAGGCCAAAGATGGCAAGGGCAATGATGGGCAGGCTAAATTGCAGGTGTAATATGCTCCAAAAAACGAGCAGACGCTGAGGTTGTTCAGCCAATGAAAAGTAGGGCAGGCTTTCGCTAAGACCGCGTGCCAGCACATGATCGAGAAAGCCGTTAAGCGTGTTCATCGTTGTTGGGCCAAAGGGAACGTGCGGGCTGCGCAGCGGATAGTACAGCCACACGCTGAGGCCGAGCAGCGCAAAGCCAAACATTTTGAGGATGGTGGGCCAGCGGCGCAGAAGGGATGAGAGGAAGGAGAAGAGAGGTGATGATCGGCGATCTCCACTTTCTAATCGCCATTCTTTGAACCAGATAGCTAAAATAAACAGGGTATATGCCGGGAAGCCAAAGACGGTGAGGGGATGCTGCGTGACGCCTAGTCCGGCAGACAAACAGAAAACGTACAGCCAACGATCTTTCCCGCTTTCCGCTGTTCTCGTCTCTGCTTTGTTGCTGCTCCACCAGCGCGTGAGGAAATAGAGGTTGGCGGCTGTGAATGTGGCGGTGATGATGTGCGGATTGGCGTGAATGGAGTGCTGCCAATGGTCAACGGCCGTTCCCACCACCAGTGCCGCAAACAAGGCCACCCACGCATGAAGGTTGGCCGCCGGCGCGTACAACGTCCGCACGGTGCCATAAACAAACAAAGCGGCCACCGTCCCGGAAACGGCCGCTAACAAATGCATGCGCCAGGCAATGCTGCCCAACGGGATAAGCGTTTGCAACAACTTGCCCAGCACCGTGATAAAAGCATAACCAGGAGGATGGGCAATGCCCAATACGTTGGCGATAAAGGTGTATTCGGTGGGGTCGCCCAGCACCGGCGTGCGTGCCAGCGTGAACAGGTACAGCAGGGGAATGAGAAGGAGGAATAGGCGGTAATCCGCAAGCAGTAAACGGTAGGCAGTAAGTGAAAACCCTCTTTGTGCTTTCTCTGTTTTCTCTGTGTCCTTAATTGAACTGGTCATAAATGGCAATGGTCTCTTGAGCGGTACGCGCCCAGCTAAATTTGGCGGCTTGTGCCAGGCCAAGTTGTTGGCGATGGTGATATTCGTCGCGGTTGGTGAGAAGGCGGTGCAATACGGCCGTTATCTCCTCCACGTTTTCCGGGTCAAAATAGGCGGCCGCTTCACCGCCTACTTCAGCATGACTGCCGATGTGGCTGGCGGCGACCACCTGCCCGCAAGCCATATGCTCCAAAAGCGGCAGGCCAAAGCCCTCATACAAACTCGGCTGCACGGCTAAATCGGCCGCGGCGAGAATGGCGGGCAGGTCAGCGTCGGGAACCCATCCCAGGGGCAAAACGACATCTTGCAAACCTAATGTCTCGATTTTGGCGAAGAAGTCGTCGAACAGCCACCCTTTACCCCCGGCCAGGACGAGGCATAACTGGGGGAAGTGTTGGCGCAAGGCCAGGAAAGCATCGAGCAGCCGGGAGAGGTTTTTACGCGGCTCGATGGTGCTGAGATGAAGGAGAAATTGCGCAGGCAGGTTGTATGTCTGCCGTACCTGGGCAATCTTAGCCGGGGGCAAGGGTTGAAAGTGAGATGCTGCTGCCTCGTACACAACGTGAATTTTAGCCGGGTCAATGCCGTAGTGGTGTACGATGTCCCGCTTGCTGGCCTGCGAAACAGCTATGATGGCATCGGCGCGGCGGCAGTAAAGCGGCATCGCCAGGTTGAGGTACCAGTAATTCAACTTTTTGTGATAGGCAGGAAATAGCTTGTAGATGAGGTCATGCACGGTGAGGATTGTGGGGATGCCGTGCATGGGCAGCAGCAAGTGTTCGGTGCTGTGAAAGAGCGTTGCTCCCGGCACCAGGCGGTTGAAGGGGATGTGCCCCATTTGCCCCAGCAAGACGGCCATGCGCCAAGGTTTGTATCCCAGGTTGACGGCACGCTGCGGGATGTGGGTGGGCAGTGTGGGGGGGAAACGGCCGTTTCCCCCCCGATTAAAAAACAGCCCAAACCGCTCTGGTTGTGGCGATTAAAGCCCCGGCGAGGTTTTCTGCGTAACGGCCGATTCCCGCTTTGCTGTGAACGGCCGCCGAAATATCAACGTAAATCACAGTTATTCCAGCACTTCCTGAAAACCAGCGTAATAATGCTCTGGATGCTCCTGCCACCAATCCATAGACCAGGCGGCAGCTTTGTGAATGCCCTCGCGCAGCGAAACTTGCGGCGTGTAATCGAGCAGCGCCCGTGCTTTGCCCACATTGGCTACGTAGTGCGTCACTTCGCCCACGCGGGAAGGTTTGATGGTCATGTCCAGTTTTTTGCCGAGCGCCTCGCTGATATATTCGGCCATTTGCACGAGGCTGTTGCCTTGCCCAAAAGCGAGATTGATGGTGTGATTGGCAATCTCGCCGCCGACGAGCTTTTCGATGCCTGCGTACACACCGGCGACGCAGTCATCGACGTAGGTGAAGTCGAGCACTTTTTCTTTGCCGTAGACGGTAATCGGTTTGTCCTGGCTGATTTGGCGTATGAAGTGGGGGATGACGCGCAGCATGCGGTGGATGTCGTTGTCGTAACGGCCGTATACATTGCTAAAACGAAACACCAGGTAACGCAGCCCATAACATTGCGCATAGGAATAAATCAGCGCCTCGCCAGAAATTTTGCTGGCCGAATAAGGGCTTTCCGTGAAGGCAAAGTCCGCATACGATTCTTCCGTAATGTAGCGGTGAATGTCGCCATATACTTCACGCGAGCTGCTGAAAATGACCGGGATGTTATTCTGGCGGCAATATTCGAGCACATTGTACGTCATGGTGATGTTCTCCAGCGCTCGTTCTGGCTGCTGCACCAGTTGATGCACTTTCGCGTGCGCGGCAAAATGAACCACCAGGTCAATGTTTGGCGGATACTGCACATGGCCGATGCCCCCGGCGAAGCTGTTATATGGCTTGCTTAAATCTTGCAGTAACGTTTCGATTTCCGTTGTCCAGGCGTTGGGGCGAATGTCGACGCCAAATACTTGATGCCCTTTTGCTTGCAAAAACAGTCCCAGGTTGGTGCCAATTTGTCCGCTGGAACCGGTAATGAGAATGTGCATGATGTCTCCTTCGAAAATAATTTAACGCAAAGACGCAATGATGCAGAGAAAAGAGAATTCTAGCGTCCTTCGCGCGTTTTCATTGATGGTGGTCGGCGACCGCCGGTGAAGTCTCTCCTGAAAATGACCTCCCGCAGGTTTGCTCCATGAGATGGGTGCCCCGATGACAACCTCCGGGAGAGTGGGTTTCATCGCTGCTGGTATACGGCCGTTCATGGAAACTCTTGCGCAATGTAACGCCATTTGCCAGATGGCGCGTTTGCTGCTTTTCCGAATGCGAGATTGTAAAGCGGAATGGGGTAAACGCAAAGCTGTGAGCACAGCGGACGGGCATTTGCATGCACTGCCAAGAATCTGGTTGCAACGTTGTGCGCGGCCTGGCTTAGTGGCATAAAGGCGGCGTGTGTGGGTACAATTTAGGTGTGAAGCAATGGGTTCGAGAGCGTCATCTTCATCAGACCATAGGTCATCAACAAAAATGGGACGCAGGTAACACGAAATTTTTACTTCGTGAATGCCATGTTCTTTTCTGGTAGCAGCGGCTCAAAACGGAACACGCTTTTGAGAGGCTATTTTCAGGAGTACGGTAATTATGCAGCATCAAGAGGGACGATTTCAGGGTGTGGGTGGATTTGAATTGTTTATGCAGAGCTGGCATCCGGCTGGCGATAAGCAGGGCGTGGTGGTCATTATTCATGGATTGGGGGAGCACAGCGGCCGTTATGGCAATGTGATTCAGAAGCTGGTTCCGGCCGGGTTTGCGCTATACAGTTTTGACCATCGCGGACACGGCCGTTCCCCAGACCGTCAATGTGCCCATGTCAACGATTGGGGCGAATATCGCGCCGACGTACAAGCTTTTCTCGACCTGGTGCGCGAGCGTGAGCCTGGCTTGCCCCTGTTCCTGTTTGGGCACAGCATGGGCGGATTGATTACCTTGAACTATGTGCTGCATCAGCCAGAAGGGCTGCAAGGGGTGGTCGCTTCGGCACCAGCCCTGGTGCCGCCACAGGCTTCGTTACCGCTGCGGTTGGCGGCGCAGGCGTTGGCGCGTTTGTCCCCACAAACGCAGTTGGACAATGGCCTGGATGTGACGGGATTGGCACGGGATACGGCCGTTATCACAGCCTACCAAAAAGACCCGCTCGTACATGGCAAAGTTTCGGCACGCTGGGTGGCAGAATTCCAAAAAACCATTGCCTGGACATTGGCCCACGCCGAGGCATTCAAGCCGCCGCTGCTCATTTATCATGGCGATGCGGATCGATTGGTGCCGATTGGCGGCGGGCAACAATTTTTCGAGAAAGTGCAGCAGCCCGATAAAAAGTACATCATGTATCCTGGTGGCTACCATGAAGGGCACAACGATACTCACCAGGAGCAGGTATTGGCCGACTTACAAAATTGGTTAGTAGCGCATTTGCCATAAATTGTGGCGTCGAGAGGTGCGGCTGGGCATTGCCTGTTGTCACCTCTTTTTAGGATCGTGTTATTGGAGGTTTTGATCATGAAAGGACATGTACAAAAGCGGCATTTCTGGAGTGGTGTTTTGATTAGTTGTTTGCTGGCAGGTGTCTTGCTGGTTCATTCATTGCAAGTTTTGTCGGCGAGTCAATTGGCAGCGAGTGAAGAATGGGGGGAAACGGCCGTTGCGCCAGCCCACACCCTTACCGCCAGCAGTGGCATCACCCCCCCCGTCACGTCCACCCTGTATCTCCCCATCATCTTTTCACCCCCGCCAGCCATTGCCTTGCAGCCTATTCAAGCTGTGTGCGCCACAAATAGCTGGACACTCACCTGGGACGATGGCGGCCCCAACGTGCAGGCGTATGAACTGCAAGAATCACATCTAAGCACCTTTGACCAACCCGTGACGATAACACTCACCGAAACGCAATACGTTGCGTCACCGCCATTATCCCCCGACCATCTCTATTATTACCGGGTGCGTGCCCTGGCACTCAGCGGTGTTGGCCCCTGGTCAGAGACACAAAGCATCATTGGCAGCTTCCTGGATACCTTTGACGATCCAAATTCCGGCTGGCCCAAAGTGAGTGACAGCAACTATACGTTCGGCTATATCAATGGTGAATATGAGATTACTACGCAGCAAGCGGGTGCTGTATATCGCCCTATTTCGCCCAATTATTTCCTGAACACCTACACAGTTGAGGCCGATGTGCATTGGCAAGGTACGGCTACCGATGGTTTGTATGGCATCCTTTTTGGCGTGGTGCAAGATGTATCACAATATTATCTCTTCTCTATTTACCCCTCCACTCAGCAATATCGCTTGTTGCGCCGTGCTGCGGATGGCAGCTTTGTCGAGTTAGTGCCGCGCACAACAGCGGCCAATATTCTGACCGGGAATGGCGTAAATCATCTGGCCGCAGCCTGGGATAATGGACAAATTACACTGTCTATTAATGGCGTGGCGGTGGAAAGTTTGACGAATACCGCCATTACTGGGTTGACAGGCGCAGGTGTTGGCATGAGTCCTAATCCGGCACATCCGGCGGCTGCGGTGCGTTTTGACAATTTCCAGGTGCTTGGCTGCAAAACGCCAGCAGACAGCAGCAACACCCCGGCCACCACACCTTTCCGTGCGCAGCCACCTTTGCTAACTTTCGACACCTGGATTGAGGAATAAGAACGTGGACAAAATTATTGTAAGAGATCTGTTGATGCGTGCCATTATCGGCATTAATCCAGATGAGCGTGTTAAGAAGCAAGATATTCTGGTGAATTTGGTGCTTTATGCCGACACAAAAGCGGCAGAAACAGATGATATTGACGACGCTGTCAATTACAAAACGATCAGCAAGCAAGTCATTGATCGGGTTGAAAATGGCTCCGATTATCTGGTGGAAAAGCTGGTCAACGATATTGCTCGTATGATTTTGCACGATTACCCACAGGTGCAAAAGGTGCAGGTGCGTGTGGAAAAACCTGGCGCACTGCGTTTTGCCAGGTCGGTTGGCGTGGAAATTGAGCGCACGCGTGAAGATTTTGGCCTGTAAAAGCGTGTAAACGCGAGGCGGGTGGAGATTGGCGAACAAGCCAATTTCCACCCGTTCGTGATGGTTCATGAATACCGTTTATCTGATTCTTGGCTCGAATATCAACAAAGAAGTGAATTTGCCGGAGGCGGTGCGGCTGCTGCGCGAGTTAACGACGGTGGTTCAGGTTGCCGGTGTCTATGAAACGGTTCCTGTGGGTTTGTTGGAGCAGCCGTTGTTTTGGAATACGGCCGTTTCCATCCACACACCGCTCGCCCCGGCCGCGCTCAAAGTCAACGTGTTGGCCGCGATTGAGCACCGTTTGCAGCGCGTGCGTCAGGCCGACAAAAACGCGCCGCGTACCATTGACCTGGATATTGTGCTGTTTAATGATTGGGTGCAGGCGTATGATCCGGGAGACGGCCGTTTCCGTCCCATCCCCGATCCCGACTTGCTGCAATTTCCGCACGTTGCCGTGCCCATTGCCGAGCTAGCCCCCAACATGCCCCATCCCGTTACCGGTGAACCGCTGCAAGCCATCGCGGATCGTTTGCTGCAAAGCCAACAAAAAGCAGGTTGGACACCCCTCCTTCGCCGCAGCGACATCATTCTTTAGAGGCACCAACCTGCGCGTCTATCACCAACTGCTGCTGTACTTAACAGATGCGGGGCAGCATTTCGCCCATTAACATATCCACGATGCGCGTGCTGCCGAAACTGGTCTTTTGCAAAACACGACCTTGGGGAACGGCCGTAACCTCACCAATAATCACCGCCTCTTCACCATAACGTGTTTGCCGCATTGCTGCCAGCACCGCGTCCGCATCTTCTGGGGCGACAATGGCAAGCAGCTTGCCCTCATTGGCAATGTACAGCGGGTCAAAGCCCAGCATTTCACAAGCAGCACGTACCGCTGCCCGAATCGGCAGTTTGTGTTCATGAATGGTGATGCCCACTTGTGATTGCTGCGCAATTTCGTTGAGGGTTGTGCCCAGCCCGCCCCGTGTCGGGTCGCGCAGCACATGCACATTGTCGCTGGCCTCCAAAATCGCCATCACCAGATGGTTCAGCGGAGCCACATCGCTTTCAATGTCCGTCTCAAAACCTAGTTCGCCGCGTGCGCCCAGCACGGCAATGCCATGATCGCCGAGCGTACCGGAGACGATGACCACATCGCCAGGTTTGGCCTTGGCGCCGCCGATGTCGGTGGCCGGCAGTACCATGCCCACGCCAGCGGTGTTGATGTAGATGCCATCTGCTTTGCCGCGCTCCACAACCTTGGTGTCGCCAGCGACAATTTGCACGCCTGCTTCTGCGGCGGCGGCTTGCATCGACTCGACCACTTTTTCCAGCAGGCCGATTTCCAGCCCCTCTTCTAAAATAAATCCGACAGTGAGGTAAGCGGGTTGTGCGCCCATCATGGCGACATCATTGACCGTGCCACAAACGGCTAATTTGCCGATGTCGCCGCCAGGGAAAAAGAGGGGCGAGACGACGTGGGAATCTGTGCTGATGGCGAGAGAGGTGCAGCCGACCATTTGCACGATACCGGCGTCGTTACCGGCACGCAGTGCTTCGTTGTCAAATGCGGGCAAAAAGCGTGCCGCGATCAGATCGTGGGCTAATTTACCGCCGCTGCCATGTCCCATGATGACGTAACCGCGGTCGCGGATGGGCATGGGGCAAAAGGCGGATTCGATGTAAACAGGTTCGTTTGTGTTGGACATAGGTTCCTTTTGCGTAATCCGTAAACCGATTATCGATTACGGTTTATCGGCGATAATCCAGGCGGCGAAACGGCCGTCTGTCTCAATCTTCGTTTGCAAGCCATGTGCCGCAATCATGTCGCGGATAGCTTCAGGTGTGTAGAATTTGCTGCGCATCAGCGCCACTTTTTCGCCGACGGCAATCATTTTGACGTTGAATTTGTGCAAGTCCGGCTCCTCAATGACGAGGCGACCACCCGGTTTGAGCACGCGTATCAGTTCGGCGATGGCGTGGCGCTGACTGCCGAAATGGTGCAGCGCATCGACAACCATGATGCGGTCGAAGCTGCCGCTGGCAAAGGGGAGGGTTTCGACGTGGGAAACGGCCGTACAGCACAACAGCTTCTCCCGCGCTTGCGCCAACATCTTTGGCGATTCATCGCAAATGACGAGCTGGTCGAGAAACGGCCGTAACTGCCCAGACACCCGTCCCGTGCCACCGCCCGCATCCAACAAATTGCCCGCAATCGGCAGCCCCAACATCTCCTTCCACCGCTCACCATCCGGCGGCGGAATAAATCGTTCATAAAAAGGCGCTAAAATGCCAAAATGATCTAGCATGATTCCTCATAAAACGAGAGATTGGCAACCACGTTTAGCCCACCAATCTTCACTCGTTACTTTCCATAATCAGGTCACGACGATACCGATAATACGCCGCACAAGCTCCTTCACCAGAAACCATCGTCGCCCCCAATGGGTGCTCCGGCGTACACGTCTTGCCAAAGGCCGGGCATTCATTGGGTTTTTGCAACCCTTGCAAAATCAACCCGGCAATACAAATCGAAGGCTCTTCTGGTTGAATCGCGGCAACATCAAAACGATTTTCCGCGTTGAACGCATCAAACTCAGGGCGCAAACACCAGCCGCTGTTCGGAATCGTGCCAATACCGCGCCACTTGCGGTCACATTCCTGAAGCACTTGCTTGATGACCGCCTGGGCTGGTTTGTTCCCCTCAAACGTGACAGCGCGTGCATACGCATTGCCCACTTCGTAGCGCCCTTGTTCCAACTGCTGCACCGTTTGCAAAATGCCCTGCAAAATGTCCAATGGCTCAAATCCGGTAACAACGATGGGCACGCGATATTGTGCAGCAATGGGCGGGTACTCCCAATAACCCATCACAGCGTTAACATGTCCGGCCGCCAAGAAGCCCTGCACGCGGTTGCGCGGTGAGCCAAGAATCGCATGCATTGCTGGCGGCACGCGCACATGCGACACAAGAATGCTAAAGTTGGTCAGTCCAACGCTTTTGCCTGCACGACGCTCATGGCATTGGCCGGTGCCGTTGTCTCGAAGCCGATGGCAAAAAAGACAACCTGTTTGTTGGGGTTTTGCTGCGCGATTTTTACAGCATCCAGTGGTGAATAGACGACGCGCACATCGCCGCCCGCCGCGCGAATAGAAAACAGGTCTTTGTGCGACCCTGGCACGCGCAGCATGTCGCCGTAGGATGTAAATATCACGTCGGGGCGGCTGGCGATCTCCAGGGCTTTGTCAATTTGCTCTAAGGGTGTAACGCAGACCGGACAGCCAGGCCCATGCACCAGTTCGATTTGCGGCGGCAAGAGTTGGTCAATGCCGAAATGCATGATGGCGTGGGTCTGCCCCCCGCAAATTTCCATGATCGTCCATGGTTGGGTAACGGTGCGGTGGATTTCAGCTACGGTTTTCTTGACCAATTCCGCGTCGCGGAATTCATCAACATATTTCATAATTGCCTCGTTATGCGGAAAATGAAGTGTGACACATCAGACGTGCAGGATCGATTATCCCAGCGCACGTTTCATGCTTCAGACGCCACGTTCTTCCGCTGTAATACCTAATTCCTCATCTACATCGGCGATTTCATTGAGCAGCTTTAATGTTTCCAGCGCCTCTTCTTCGCTGAGCTGGCTAATAGCAAAGCCAACGTGAATAACCGTGTAATCGCCGATTTGTGCCTCTGGCACATAGGCCAGACATGCTTCGCGCTTGACGCCGCCGAAGTCTATTTTGCCCATTTTCAGGCCACCAGCTTCATAAATTTCTACGATTTTTCCAGGTACACCTAAGCACATAGTTTGCTCCTCTGTAAATCGGATTGTTAATCCGATGGTCGGATTAGCAATCCGACCTACGGTTTTCATTCATGGTGGTGCGTACCACGCATGTTGTCTCCTTCAAAAAAAAGCCTCCCGGAGGTTCATCTCATGTGACGAGCCTTTCATTGCTAACCTCCGGGAGGTTGATTTTCATTCATGTCGGCAGCCGCCGGTGCAGTCTCCTCAGGGTTAAGATGGGGCAGCGGCGGCACATGGTGCTTACCTTGTTTTGTGTGCATATTTGACATAAGCAATGGCTGCCTGCCCCAGCGCCAGGCCGCCGTCATTTGGCGGTACTTTGCTGTGCAGCAGCAAGGTGAAATTGTCTTGTTGTAAAAGCCGCACTGTTTGTTGTAGTAACGTTACATTCTGCCAGACGCCGCCGCTGAGGGCAACTTCGTTGATTTGATAGCGTGCCCGCAAATCAGCGCACACCTGGCGCACCATGTGGGCGACGCTGTTGTGGAAACGGGCGGCAATGGTGGGAATGGGGGTGTGGGCACGCAGGTCGGCGAGGATGGCTTGCATGAGGGGGGCCGGATCGAGGGCGTTTTGAATGGCAAATGGGTAAACGCCGGTCTCTGTTGGGTCGGCGAGGGCTTCCAGTTCGATGGCGGCCTGCGCTTCGTAATTGACGGTGGCACGCACGCCAACGAGGGCGGCGACAGCATCAAATAAACGTCCCATGCTGGAAGTGGGCGGGGCGTTGAGGCCGGTTGTCAGTTGATGTTTTAGGATGTCGAGGGCGTTTGCGCCGTATTGGGTGTTGTGGGCTGCGTATTGCGTAGGGGCAAGGTCGTCGCTCCAGTCGAGGCCAGCGTGATGCAGCCAGGTGAGGGCCAGCCGCCAGGGTTCGCGGATGGCTTTGTCGCCGCCGGGGAGGGGGGTGTAGACGAGGTGATACGGCCGTTCATATGCCCCATAATCCGCAACGAGAAACTCGCCGCCCCAAATTGCGCCATCGTCGCCGTAGCCGGTGCCGTCGAAGCTGACCCCGATGACGGGGCGGTCGCCGCGATGCCCATTTTCAGCCATGACGGCGGCGATGTGCGCGTGGTGATGCTGGATGGAAACGGCCGTTATCCCTTCCCGTTCCGCCCGTGCCAGCGCATAGCGCGAGGCCAAATAGTTGGGGTGCATGTCATAGGCGATCAGCTCCGGCGTCACGCGAAACAGGCGCTCAAAGTGGGCGACGCCCTGCTCAAATGATTGCAGCGTTTCGTAATTCTCCATGTCGCCAATGTGATGGCTGAGAAAGGCGTAACGGCCGTTTGTGATGCAAAACGTATTCTTCAACTCCGCCCCGGCGGCCAGCGTCGGCGGCATCTCCCAGGGCAGTTTCACCGGAAATGGCGCATAGCCGCGTGAACGCCGCAGGGGGAGTTGGTAATCGGTGGTCACGACTGGGTCGGTGGTGGTTTGTGCATGGATGACGCGCATCACCGAGTCGTCGCAGCGCGTGTGGATGTCGCGGTCGTGCAGCAGGAAGGCGTCGGCGAGACTTGCCAGACGGCTGCGGGCTTCGTCGTTGCTGTAGGCGATGGGTTCTTCGCTGAGGTTGCCGCTGGTCATGACAAGTGCGGTAAGCGACGGTTGGCTGTCGCTGGGCGCGTCAT
Source organism: Ardenticatenaceae bacterium (assembly GCA_020634315.1). Classification (GTDB taxonomy): domain Bacteria; phylum Chloroflexota; class Anaerolineae; order Promineifilales; family Promineifilaceae; genus JACSRF01. The sequence continues at coordinate 25,587 of JACKBV010000009.1, forward strand.
GGAACAGCAGGTAATGCAGGGGGGTGTAGGGAAGCATGACGCCAATGGTGTCCTGGCCGGGGGCAACGGCCGTTGCCATTGGCGACTCCGGGCGGCGGTATAGCAGCACAATGGGGCGTTCACGCGCCAGCAGCAGTTCTCGCTCGGCTTCGTTGACATAACAGTGTTGGGCGATGGTTTCTATGTCCGGCATCATCAGCGCAAAGGGTTTGTCGCGGCGTAGTTTGCGTGTGCGCAGGGTGGAAACGGCCGTTTCATTAAACGCATCGCAGGCCAGGTGAAAACCACCCAATCCCTTCACCGCCAAAATTTTGCCTTCAGCCAACAGGCGGCGGGCGTGTTGGATGGCCTCTTCGCGGTGGTCGGCAATCCGTAACTGCTCATCAGTAAGCGACTCATGGATTTCGAGCCACACTTGTGGGCCGCAAACGGGGCAGGCCACTGGCTGCGCATGAAAGCGGCGGTCGTGCGGGTCTTCGTATTCGCGGCGGCAGTCGGGGCACATCGCAAATGGAGCCATGGTCGTCAACGGCCGATCATACGGAATGTCTTGAATGATGGTGAAGCGTGGGCCGCAGTTGGTGCAGTTGATGAAGGGATAGCGGTAACGCCGGTCGTGGGGGTCGCCCAGTTCGCGCCGGCAATCTTCGCAAATGCTCACGTCCGGGGAGATGGGCTGAAACGCGCCGCTGATCGCCTCCGAGTGGACGATGGCAAAGGTGGTGAAGCCGTTGGCGGGAATGGAAACGGCCGTTACGTCATCAATTTGCGCCAATGGCGGCGCTTCGGCCGTGAGGGCATCCACGAATGCATCCAGGGCTGTGGGCGTTCCATCGACTTCAATGTCTACCCCTGCCGATGTGTTGCGCACCCAGCCAGCAAGCGCGTATCGCTCCGCCAATCCAAACACGAATGGGCGAAAACCAACACCTTGCACAATGCCATTGATATGGATTCGTTTGCCCTGTTGATCCTTTTCCACAGCTAAACATTATAGACTTCCCCCCCTAAATCAACCAGCGTTGAATGTCACCTATCATATGGCAAATTCACCTGATAAATGTGACAAAGATCATGTCACCGGAAACGGCCGTATTGCATCTAAACCAGATAGTGTGATTTGTATCCATCGACAGTTCTTACTCACCGCGGCAAACAGTCAATTAGGCAGAAAAAGGAGAAGCGTATGGCAAAGGTTGCGATAATTGGTGCCGGTTTTGCCGGGCACACAGCGGCATTGTACCTGGGGGACGCACTAGGCAAAAGTCATGAAATCACCGTGATTAACCTGCACGAATATTTCTACTACGTCCCGTCATGGGTTTGGGTCGGCATCGGCCGGATGGACGTCAACAAAACCCGCTTCCCCCTCAAGCCCGTCTACAAAAAAATGGGGGTCAACTTTGTTCATGGCAAAGCCACCGAAATCCACCCCGATGAGCAGTATGTCGTCGTCGAATTAAAGGATGACGGGCAAACGAAGCACATCGCCTACGACTACCTCCTCATTGCCACCGGCCCCAAGCTCAACTATGCAGCCACCGAAGGGCTTGGCCCCAAATATGGCTACACCCAATCCATCTGCACCGCGCCCCATGCCGTAGACAGCCGCGACGCCTACTTCAAGCAAATCGAACGCATGAAGCAGGGCGAAAGGGTCAAATTCGTTGTCGGCACAGGTCATCCTGGCGCAACCTGCCAGGGCGCGGCGTTTGAATATATCACCAACATCCACAAAGATTTGCTGCGGCGCGGCTTGCGCGACAAAGCGCAGTTACTTTGGCTTTCCAACGAGCAGGCCGTTGGCGATTTTGGTGTGCGCGGTGTACACACCACCATCAAAGGGCAGCTTCTCTCCAGCGAAGATTTCATCAAAGCGGCGTTCAAAGAGTATGACATTGCCTACGAAGTGCAAAAAGGCGTCTACAAAGTGGATGCCAACACCATTTACTGGGAAGATTTTGACGGCAATTATGGCGAAACGCCCTATGATTTTGCCATGCTTATCCCGCAGTTTGTCGGCATTCCCTTCAAATACATCGGCAAAGATGGCGAGGATGTATCGGCAAAGGTTGTCAACAAGGCTGGTTTTGTCAAGGTGGATGCCATTTATGACCAACCTTATGACCTGTTGGTGAAGAATCCGACTGCCTGGCCGGAGCTTTACCAAAACCCCCACTACGACAATATTTTTGCCGCAGGCATTGCTTTTGCGCCGCCCGGCCCTATCTCGCAGCCGCATGTCACGCCCAATGGCACGTCTATCACGGCTGCGCCGCCGCGCACGGGGATGGTTTCGGGGATAATCGGCCGTATCGTCGCCAAAAACATCATCGACCTCATCCAAAAAGGACGCATGACACATGGCGAACGCATGACAGAAATGGCCGCAGCTTGCATCGCCTCTATGGGCGACTCGCTCTGGGATGGTTCGGCGGCGACGATCATGATTTACCCCGTTGTGCCTGACTTCCGCCGTTATCCCAATGAGCAGGGGCGCGACCTCTTTGTGACGCACATGGAAATGGGGCTGGGGGGCGCCTGGATGAAGCGCATGATTCACAGCACCTTCATGTATAAACTGCAAGGACGCCTCGGTTGGAAGGTGATTCCCGAATAAAAGACAACGAGAAGCTGGGTTTTGCGCAAAAACCGGATTTCTGAAAGAGGTGAGGTAAAAAATGGAAATTACAGAACGCGACAGATTTTGGATGAATAACAAGTTGTATCAGTTTTGGCGCTTCATTGTGCTGAATTTGAAGATTTTGAAGGCGGTAGACCACAGCAAACGCTCATAAGGTGAAAGCGAAGAACCGCGTTCCTTCTGAGGAACGCGGTTCTTTTTAATTGTGCCAGTTAATATTCCCCTTCAAACCGTTCATGCACCCACAGAAACTCTTGCCGTTTGTTGCGCACGCGCACCAGCCCGCCAAAGCTGGGGTCTTTCGCTTTGAGCAGGGCATGGAGTTCGCGCAAGACGCCGCCCTTGGGCGCGAATGAGTTTGCCTTGTTCCAATGCGGTTTTATCGGCCGGCTCCAGCAATTGACCGATTTTCGCGCCTTCACCGACAATGGCGCTGATGATGTTGCTGCTCAAATCAAGCTGCTCCTCAATTGCGGCATAATCCGCATCGTTCAGGTCAAATTTGATGGCCGACGAGGCTACCGGCAAAGCCAGGCTCAATGTGCCGGTGAAAATTTCAGATAAGGCCCCGCTTTTTGAACCATTCGCGAGTCAGCTCAATTTCATACACGCTTTTTTGCTGCTTGCTCCATTGAGTTTGGGGCTGTTGAGCGGTTGCGAATGTTCACACCACAAAGTCAAGCGGAACTTGGCTCTTGTCCATTGTCTTGGATTGAAATTACTGCGGTTAACGGGCACGAAGCTGAACAAACGCGGCCCATCTTTGGCTTCGTCGGTGAAGGCTTGCAGCAGATGAGGCATTGTTGTAATTCAATGTCGGCTGACTGAGGCGGAATGCGATCATCCAGACGATTAAAACGTCCCATCATCTCTTTCGCTGCGATAAATGACTTCATCGCGTACGCTGGCAACTTCTCGCTTGATGTCGGCAAATTCGGCAAAGAGGATTTCCGCCGACATGGGCTGCGCGGCGGGGGCGTTGCGCAGGAGGGAATCAATCGGCTGCCATTCGTGGCAAACGGGGCAGGGGTATTCAGGGCGATTTTTGCGTTTGCTGTCAATGAGTTTGCCTACTTCGTAGAGGCCGGTGCCGGGGGCGTTTTTGCCGCAGGGGGTGGATGCAAGGAACCATCACGTTGCAGCGCAGCCCTTCCCAGAAACTTTCCACCAGATATTTGACGTCCCCCGTCAGGCGGTGCAGGAAGCCTTCGGGATAGGGGGCGCGGACGGTGATATGCACGTCGTTACCTTTGTGTTCCAGTAAGGCCATGCCGTTGTAGTCGTCGTCCAGGACGAGGCCGCGCTGCCAATGGACGCTGTCGTCGTAATGTGCCCGTCCCAACGAGTATTGGTGCAGGCGGACGATGAGCTGGTAGAACAGCCCTTCTGCTGGAGCCGACTGACCTTTGTCGTCCACGATTTGGCAGATTTGCGATTGTTGGATGTCACCGGCGGCGGGGATGGACGGCCAGGCGGCGTCCAGTCGCTTTTCGGGGCGGTTGTCGGGGACGAGTTGGGCGATGAGGCTGGTGCTGTTGCCGTCGTCTTTGGCGGGCAGACCGGCGACGCGGTAGGAGAGGTCGAAGCGTTCCATGAGCCGTAAGAAGATGGGGTGCAGGTCGGCGGGATAACGGTCTGCGGCATCGCGGGCGGGGTCGTCCCACAGCTGGCTGAGGCGGGCGAAGGGGATGAGTCCCTGATTGGCCCGTGTCTCCTCGTCGTCGAGGACGAAGCTGATGGCTGTGGCCAGCCAATCCGGTTTGAGGATGACGATGTCGCGCAGGGCCGGGTCGTGTTCGTAATGGATGAGATGGCCGAGGCGGTGGGAGATGGTGACGAACAGTTTTGCCAGTTCGTCGCTCATCTCGTGTTGGCGGCAGATGGCATAGACTTCGTCCAGGGGCAAATAGGCGGCGTTGGTTGCGGTTAATGCCTGACGCGCTTCCTGGAAGCTCTTGGGGACTTCGCGGCCCATTTCGGGCAGGGCGGCGGCGGTGTGGGCGATGGCCGTTTTGAGGTCGGCGATGCCGCGCCGCTGGCCGTTTTCGTCTGGTTTGCTGTCGACGAAGAAGAAGTCGAGGACGGTTTCTTTGCCGAATAAATCCCACAATTCCTGGCGGTCAATGTCGGGTTGGCGCTGCTGCGGGCCGCCGTGGGTGGCGACGACGAGGATTTTGGCGTCTGGTTCGCGGTGTTTGATGAGCTTGATCCATTCTTTGACAAAGCCTTGCTGCGGCCCTTCGCGCGGCTTCCAGACGACGAGGTAGACGGCGGGGGCGCTGAAAAAGAGTTGATGGGTGGGGCGGTAGACGCGCTGGCCGCCAAAATCCCAGCCGTTGAGGGTGATTTCGGTGCCGCTGGCGGGGTCAACGGCGGTGATGGGGCGGATTTCAATGCCGTGCGTGGTGGGGTGTTCTTGCCACGTTTGGTCGGCTAAGGCATCCATCAAACAGGTTTTGCCCACCTCCCCTTCGCCGACGAGGATGAGTTTGGCTTCATTGAGCTTGATTTGCGCCCCGGCTTTGGCCCGCAGGTATGCTTTGACGGCATCCAGCCCCTCTTTGTACGCCGCCGCCAGTTCAGGGTTGAGAGGATTGTCGTCAAGGTTAAGTTCCTCCAAATGCTCAAGTTGGGCAAAGGGGTAGTGGAAGATCGGTTAGTTTGTTTCTATCCAAGAAACAGCGTTTGCAACCTGGGAGAGTTGGGCGAAGAGTCAGGAACGGCCGTTAGTTGGTTGTTGTGAGAGAACAGCGATTGCAACTGGGAGAGTTGGCTTAGAAAGTCTGTTGGATTCCAGCTGGTTAGTTTTTGCTAGAGTTGTTGATTGCAGCGATTGCAACTGGGAGAGTTGGGCGATGGAGTCGGGAACGGCCGTTAGTTGGTTGAAACGAGATTCAGCTCCCGCAACTGGGAGAGTTCTCCGATGGCTGCAGGAACTTAGTCAGGTTGTTAGTCGAGAACGGCCAAGTTTTTCGAGATTCAGCGACTGCAACTGGAGAGTTGGCGATGGCGTCGGGAACGGCCGTTAGTTGGTTGTTGTTGAGAGATACAGCTCTTGCAACTGGGAGAGTTGGCTGATGGAGTCGGGAACGGCCGTTAGTTGGTTGTTGTTGAGATTCAGCGACTGCAACTGGGAGAGTTGGCCGATGGAGTTGGGAACGGCCGTTAGTTGGTTGTCATCGAGTCTTAGCGTCTGCAACTGGGTGAGTTGACCGATGGTGTCGGGAACGGCCGTTAGTTGGTTGCTACCGAGACTCAGCTCCCGCAACTGGGAGAGTTGGCCGATGGAGTCGGGAACGGCCGTTAGTTGGTTGTCAGAGAGATTCAGCGACTGCAACTGGGAGAGTTGGGCGATGGCGTCGGGAACGGCCGTTAGTTGGTTGCAAGAGAGATCCAGCCCCTGCAACTGGGTGAGTTCCCACAGCGATTCGGGCAGTTCGGTGAGTTTCTCTTCGTCTGGCGCAACGCATTTGCTCAGGTCAAGTTTTGTTGCCCCTGTGCGTCGCGCCTCTTCAATTTTCTGTTCTGCTTCACGGTATGCTGCGTTACGCGCCATCTTTTTGGCCTCCCACGGTCATCACAACAACTAGAATGAAAGAGATCTTTGCTGATCCGCTGACAGTTACTTTGGAAGCGGCTGTCACCTGAAAATAACGAGATGGCGGTAGTATAAACTGTTGTCGGGGGTTTGTAAAAATGATGGGGTGGGAGGGTGTGAGGAACCGCGTTCCTCAAAGGAACGCGGTTCCTTAGGAACGCGGTTCCTGAATGCTATTATGCTATTGCTTTTGAAAAGCGTGTACGCGCTGTTTGAGCCAGTTTGCCCAGGCGGCAACGCCTTCCCCTGTCTTGCAGGAAAGCTCAAAGAAGACGACATCGGGATTGAGGATTTGCACACCGCGCTTGAAGTAATCGACATTGAAGTCAATGTAGGGCAGCAGGTCGATTTTGTTGAGGATCAGGGCATCAATGCCGCGATAGATGTTGGGGTATTTGTACGGCTTGTCATCCCCTTCTGGCACACTGGCAATGACAATGTTGAAGTGTGTGCCCAGGGCAAACGAGGCGGGGCAAATCAGGTTGCCGACGTTTTCCACGATGAGCAGATCGATGTCATCGAGGGGGATTTCGGGCAGCGCCTGGCGCAGCATGACGGCATCGAGGTGGCAGTTGCCGCCCGTGTTGATTTGCACAGCGGGCATGCCGGCCATGATGACTTTGTCGGCGTCGATGGAAACGGGAGCCGTGTCGCCTTCGACGACGCCAAGGCGCAGGTCATCTTTGAGGGCGGCAATGGTGCGCAAGATGACGCTGGTTTTGCCGGAACCGGGGAGGCCATGATGTTCATGCCTAAAACGCGGGATTTGTTGAGTTGGGATTGGTTTTGTGCCGCCAGGTCTTCGTTGGCGCTCATGATGTCGGCGACGACGTTGACGATTTTACTCATTGTCTAGCTTCCTTATAGAGTGTGTTTCAAGATAGCGCATGTTGCAAGCTTTTGGGTTTGCTTGGGGAGATGGGCGATTACCGAAGTGCAATCGCCCATCCCTCATCGCCACGCTGTGACTGCCATGCAGCAAACGGTGTGGCTATGTCTTGTTTTCTGCTTCTTGTGCGGTTTCTATCTCGATGCTATCCAGCCGAAATTCTTCGCCTTCGAGGACACGCACGCGCACGCTTTGGCAGTGTGGGCAACTGGTCAGCTCTCTTTGCAGGATGTAGGTGTTGTTACAATCGAGGCAAAGCAGCTTGGCGGGGATGCGCTCAAAATGGAGTGTGGCCCCTTCGCAAAGGCTGCCTTTGCTGATGATGTCCCAGTAAAACTGGATGGAATCATCGACGATGCTGGAGAGCTGCCCGATAACCAGATAGAGGTCGGTGACACGTGCTGCGCCGGATTGGGTGGCGTGCTCGTTGGCGATTTTGAGGATGTTTTCGGTGATAGGTAGTTCGTGCATAGAGTTCAGTTTAGCATAGGTTATGCTTATGAAAAGATAGAACCATTATGACACGGCCGTTTCCGATAAACCATGCCTTCTGTCATCGACTCTGCTGCCATTTGTCACAAAAAGAGCTGCCCGATGCTTATTCGTGAAACTCGATTGATTGACGGCCGTTTCCGTGGTCGTCGTCATGGTGATGGTGTGCATGAACGCGGCGCATGTCGCTGCTCAGCGTGCCCGCCACATATTTTTCCAGGGCGGTCGTGATCAGCTTCTCTCCGGTCAAGATGATTTCCAACCCCATTTGCTGCACCCGGTTATAGGCTGGCTGTCCCATGCCCGCACCAATCAGCGTCGCGCAATCGTGCAGCAGCGCAAATTTGCCCCCGTGCCCGTGTTCGTGTCCAGGCTCGTGGTGATGGTGCTCATGATCGTGGTCGTGGCTGTGATGCCCTTCTTTTTCTCGCATTTCGGCCTGACCATTGTCGAGGTCGATGACGCGGAAATAGTGTGCGCTGCCAAAGTGGCGGCTGATAGTTTCCCCATCGTCGGTGGGAAAAGCGATTTTCTTGCTCATGAAATAAACTCCTTTACGGTTTGATGATGTGCCATTGTTGAAAAACGGCCGTTGCCCGTTTCACACTATCCGGCAGCATCGCAATTGCTGCATGATGCCGCTTTCTAATGGGCGATGCGGTCGTTTGCATGACGTTGCAATAATTTGCAATACGATAAACATTATGCCCATTAATGTAACAGGTTGCAATGGATGGCAATCGTTGTGTGACGGATGTCATGGGCGATCCGTGACGGATGTCATGGGGTGGTGCGGATGGCCTGGAAGGGGCATTCTGCCATGCAGATGCGGCAGCCATGGCAGCGATGGACGTCGATGAAGGGCGGTTCGTCACGGTCGATGCGCACGATGGCACGGGGTTGGCAGCTTTTTTGCGCCAGACATTTGCCGCAGTTTTGGCAACGGCCGTTATCGACAAATAAGCTGACTTGCTGTGTGCCGTGATGCATCATGCTTTTATTTTACTCACTTGGGCGAATTTGGATAGCGTCGGCATAGGGATTCCCGGCAACGTCGAGCAGCATGATGGGGTCGAGTGCGGGATAGTTGTACATGCCGGTGCGCAGTGTGGCGGGAACGGCCGTTTTATCCCACGACAGCCAAAAGCGGCTGACGACAACGTCGCCCGCGTGCCACTGCCACGGCGCAAAGGCGGCGGCATCTGCCTGCGCGATGCGCTGCCCGGCGGCGTCGAGCAGGTGGTTGAAGAAATGGTAATCGGCCGGGTCGGGATTGTCCCCGGTGCGCCAGGTGAGGTCGTAAACGGCCGTTTCTCCTGCCACCTGCCAGGTATAGCCAAGCGGATTCACCCAATTGTTGAAGAGATAGGTCTCGGTGAAGGGAATTGTTGGCGCAGGGGCAGCTGCGCCGGGAATGGCGACCAATTCATATGCGCCTTCGATTCGGCGCAAAAGGGTGGCCCCAACGAGCAAGGCGTGACGGCCGTATACCCGCCCCAACTCTTGCACCTCGTCTTCATTTTGCAGCAGCACGACGGCGGTGTGCGCGGGAAACAGTGCCGAGCGCCGCCCATCGACAAAGCGATGGGGCACATCTTCTAATAATGTGTGGAAGATGGCGGCAAATTCATCTTGCGCCGGGTTTTCGCCAACGCCGCTGATGATGACTTCGCTGGCCCCGGTTTTGTCCATCATGTCTTTTACCTGGAATACGGCTTGTAATTGCATTGCCAGCGGCGTGCCAAAGCCGCCGGGGGTGGCTGTTTCGCCGAGGAAGTTGAGTAATGTGCCCCAGGCGAAGATGTGGTAAACGGCCGTTGCCAGGAGGATGATCCAGGTGAACGGTAAGCGGTAAGCGGTGGGCGGTAAGCGGTAAGCGGTAAGCGGTAAGCGGTGAGCGGTGAGCGGTGAGCGGTGAAGGGTTTACGTAGTACGGAATACGCAATACGACTGATAAAAATCCCGGCCAGGATGTATTGCGCGGGCAGTGTGGCGATGAAGTAATGGATGAAAACCGGTGTGCTGTGCCAGAGAAAAAGGAGCGGTGGCATGCAGAGCCAGATGAGGAGAATGAGGCTGGCTTCATGTTGTGCGCGGTTGGCAATGGGGGATTGGCGCTGCCGCCCGATGCCGTAGGCGGCGTACAAGATGCCACCGATGATGAAAATGCCCCACAGCCCATAGACAAGGCCGCGCAGGAGGGCGGGCAGGTGTGCCAGATAGGCGCTGTAGGCTTCTGCGCCTGCCAGGGAATGGATGTCTGTGCCCAGGCTGAGGATGGCCGTGAGGCGAATTGAATCGAAGCTGAAGGCTGCCTGCTGATTGCTGCGCAGCATGTTGAGCAGGTTGGTTGTGCTCCCATTTTGCCAGAGGTAGATGAGGAAGGGAACGGCCGTGCCCATGCCTATCGCTATCCCCACCCCTACATGTTTCCACGCGATGCGCCGCCGGAAGATGAGCAGGTAAACGGCCGTTGCCGGAATCAAAGCCACTGCTGCTAAATGAATCTGGACGGCAAGCGCCAGACAGAGAAAATGCAGCCACAAATAACGTGATTTTTGCTCAACAAAAGCCAACGTCGCGCTGATGCCCCAGCCCATTACGAACAATGGCAGCAAATTTTGTGCCCAAATTTTGCGCGAGAAGATGATCGCCCAGGGGCTGACGGCGAGCATAATCGTCGCGGCCAAAGCGGCCGTGACGCCCCAATAGCGGCGCACAAACCAGTAACAGCCGGCAACGGCGATGGTGTTAAGCAGTCCGGTGAAAAGGGTTGCCGCGTAGGGGTGCGGCCAAAGCAGGCTGGGGAGGGCGTAGAGCCAGACGCTCATGGGGAAATTGGGGAATCCAACGGAACTGCTGATGCCGCGCAGCGCAAATTGGCCCTCGGCCATGTCGTAAGCCAGTTGCAGCAGCCGCGCTTCGTCTGCTTTGAACTCGGTGAGTCCGGGCCAGCCCATCCGTAAAATGGCGGCGAGCAGGAGAACGGCCGTTACCAGGATTATCTCTGTGCGGCGGGAAATGGGTCTGTCTATCATTGCACAATCAGCTTTTGTGCTCCTTGCGTTCATGGCGGATGATCGCACACGGTTTGCGGATGCAAGGGCAGATGATACGATCAGCTTGCACAAACTACAACTGCGTTATGGAACCAATTGCCTGTTTACGTCGTTATAGAAGATGAGGCGACCTTTGGGGTCACCGCAATACTTAGTGACAAAGGATGGAAAGATGAATATGAAACTAAGTTCTCTGATTTTAACTGTTGGATTGATGGCATTAATCGTGGGCTGTACCTCAAATAGTGGTGTTACGGACCCGGAACCGGTAGCCACGCAGTCCCTTCCCAACACGGGTGGGGCGCTGTCAACTGTGGCACCTGAAGCACAAGAAGCGGAAATGGAAACGGCCGTGCCGCCAACCTACACCCCCGTACCCACCCCATTAGCGGACGATTCCTCCAACGCTGTAGCCACTGGCGAAGCTGTATCTCCTGCGACGGTTGATCTTAGCAAAGTGACACCGCTTCCCACGATACAACCAGACCCGGAAGAACTGCCCCAGCCCGGCATTCCCGGCCAGGGAGACACGATTTTGCTAAGAGTACAGCAAGACCTGGCGACGCGACTGGGGAAAAATGTCAATGACATTGTCACTGTCAGCATGGAAGAAATTGATTGGCCTGACAGCTCTCTCGGCTGCCCCGCAGGTGATTTTGCCTACATGTCAGTTATCACCCCCGGTTATCAAATCATCCTCTCCATAGATGGTGCAGAATATGACTACCATACTAGCGGGCGTGGCGCTTTTGTCTTGTGTGTAGATGGCAGACCTGCCGAGGAATAAAAAGACTTCCCGCACAAAAAAAGAGAGACTCGCCAAAGCGAGTCTCTCTTTTTTTGTCGCGATAATGCGTTAACTAGCGGACAATTTCTACTGCGTCCATAATTTCGCCGCCAAAGCCATTGACTGAACCATCCCAATACATGCTAAATGTACAGGATGTTGTTGAGCCTAACGAACCTGGCACACAAATGAAGATGTCTGCACCATCACCACTGACACCGGTGACCGAGAATGTCCCCGCCGTAGTCAGGTAAAGGTCGCCGTTGGTATCAATGGACACGCCGTAAATATCTTCACTGGTCGAGTCATTCAAACCAACGTCAGAGCCATCGAAATACAGCGCCCAACTACCACTGGTTGTTGAACCAAAGGATGAGGCTGTAAAGATAAGGATATCTTCATCGCCGCCGGAAGCGCCCGTGACACTGAACGAACCAAGCGTGCTGATCACTAGTTTGCCATCAGTGGACACGGACATGGCGTCAATATCTTCACCGGATGTTGTCAAGCCCACGTCAGAGCCGTCAAAGAAGAAGCTGAACGTACCGGCCGTATTGTCACCCAATGATGTGGGGCTAAACTGCACGATGTCCGAATCATCTACGGAACCGGCCGCGCCCGCTGTTGTTGTTGAATCAAAGCTCATCAGAATAGAGCCGTCGGACAACAAAGTGAACGCGTTAACGTCCGTGCTGACACCCACATCTGAGCCATCAAAGTACATCGACCAGATTCCCGTGCCCGTGTCGTAAGCGATAATGTCTTCATCATTGAAGGAGACACCGCCGACGCTGCCGTTGGTCGTTGAACTCATATAGATGACATCGCTGCCGCCGGGTACCGGTGTATTCGTCGCTGTTGGCGGAACCGGTGTATTGGTTGCTGTTGGCGGAACCGGTGTATTGGTTGGGGTATTGGTCGGTCCAGGAACCGGTGTATTGGTCGCTGTTGGTGGAACTGGCGTGTTGGTGGGGGTTGGGCCACTCCCTTCAACGCAGATTTCCAGGCTCCAGCCGTTTAAGCTGCCGCCATCCAGGTTAGCATTATCATGAATGGTCAATGTCCACGTGCCTGCGCTGTTTTGCCCATTGAAGGCAGACAGCGGATTGCTTGGCGGGTATGTGCCACCACCGGTGGGCGGGCAAGGCCATGTCCCAGATGCGGCGTCATCCAGATTCAGGTTAAAGTTGTCCTCGCTGGAGCAAGAACGGGCCATAATTTGCACATTCGTGCCAGCCGGGCTGCTCAGGTTAAAGTCTAGATCGTTAATCCATGTGTGTGTGCCATTCAAATTCAACACATTGACATCGGCAATCGTGCCGCTGGTGGCAACATTGAGCACAGAGTTAACAGTTGGCGTGCCACTGGTGGAAATGGTCTTGGGGACATCGGTGCTGTTATACACGGAACAGCTGATGGGGCCGGGTGTGTTGGTTGGCAAGGGTGTGTTGGTTGCTGTGGCTGTCGGGCCAGGGGTTGGCGTTGGGCCAACATTACAGCCAGACCAGGCAAATGCACTTACCCAGGTTGACCAGCGGGCCGTTGCCTGGTTGCGCGAATACTCGCCGACATACCAGAAGGTGACACCGTCGGGGTCAATGCCCATGCCGGTGTAGTCACCCCAACGACGTGGCACACTGTCATAGGCGGTGTAGTAAGCTTCACCGGCGTGTACCAGCGTTTCGTTCTTCAATTGTCCAGATGTATCACCTGCTTCGCGGCCGGCGACGTAGACGCTGGGGTAGATGCTGCTGCTGGTTTTGGTGTAACCAACCAGTAAATCACCGCAAGCGTTAGGGGCGATAGCGGGGAAGCTGCGGTATTCGCCATTGCTGGAGAAGGTTCCCTGGTCACTGAGTACGGGGGTGCCGCTGCTTATGTCAATGATGTACCAGCGAATACAGTTGACTGTGCCGCTGCCAGGATTACAGCCGATGTGATGGACAGCATAGAGTTTGCCGCCCCAATATTTCACATCTAATAGACGGTTATCGTTACCTTGAATGTTGCTGCCACCTAACTGGGGCTGCGCTACAGACAGACTGTAGCTGTTGACAGTGACTGTGCCTGCCTGCGTTAGCGAGGGTGTCCCAAAGGGATCGCTAAATTTCCAAACGGTTAAGGTGTTTTGGTTGTTGCCATATTGGGCATCGACAAAGTAATGTGGCTCGCTGGTGTTGCTCGGCCAGCCGCCGCTGGTGTAACCGTGCATCTTGGCTGGTTGCAAGGTGAAGTTGTTGGAGCCTACATTGATTTTGACGTTGTTGGCCGATTGGCCGTTGTACATGGCAAACTTATCGAAAGCGAAAACGTGGTTGCGCACAAAGGATGCGCCAAACATGTTTGCTGATAGATACAGTGCATTTTGGCCGACACCTAAATGGGGATAGTCAAAGAAGTAGTCGGTGCCGGTGCCTGGGTTGCCGTCGAAGGAGTACAGCCAATATTGTCCAGCGGCGTTATCTGTCTTGGAGACGGCGATACAGGCATAACCATTGTCGCCGCCATTGACGTTGGGATCGTAGGCTGTGATACCGAGGATGTAACGGTTTTCTTTTTCGTCATAATCCAGGTAGGGGTCGAACATGACGACGCTGCTGCCTGTGCCGCAATTGGCACCCCAGAAGTCGGAGAACAGGGTGGGGCCTACCAGGCTGTTACCAGCTTTGTCGAAAACCTGGAAACTGGTGTTGACGCCGATAATGATCTGTCCGGTGCCAACGGTGATGTCTGGGTCGGGCGGGACGCCTTGTTGGGATTGGGTGTAGTCGATGGATTTGAAGCTGGCGCCGGAGTTGAGAGCAAGGATGGTTGGGCTGCCTTCATAGTTCTGCACGCTTTTGTCAACGCCTTGTGCCAGGGATTCCTGGACGAGGTTATCAAAGACGGCCGGTGATACGGGGCCTTCGTTTTCGTCCATGTCGAATTCTCCGGCCAGGTAGCGTTGTTGCAGCAGGTCGGTATCGGCTGCCCGGCTGGGGAGTGTTCTCAAGTCTACTTCGGCGGGCGCGACGGGGGCACCGTGTACATAGGAGATGTCGTTGCCTAGTTCGTCGTCGCGGGCATCGCCGCTGGCGCTCGTGCGGCCTGGGGCAAATACTTGTTGTACGGCTTGTTGACGTACGGCCGTTTCCGGCGCTGGCCCAGTGGCTCTGATCATAAACCATAGACCAAAGGCAAAAAGGGCAACTATTACAAATACTTTACCAAATTTTCTCATCTTCTTTCCTCCGTTATGTGTTTTCAGACTCTACAGGGTTTTTCGCTCCCAATTGCAAATGCATCTGATAGATAATGCCTGTGATACACTGCGCCAGCCATCATAATTGAACTGAGTTCCGAAGAGGGGGAAATTTACACCGAGTTTGTTCCGAAAATTAGGAAAGGTGAATTTCTCTCATTGCCCCAAGCTAATCAATCATATAGTATTAAGCCTCAACTCCGAGGAAGCGGAAAAACAGAGGACAGCTACTCCGAAAATTCGGAATGGAGAACTGGTAGAATGGACCAGCCCATGGCAAAGGCCTTTGCAAGTTCATTAACAGAGGCTATTTATCGTATTCGACTAAAAGAATCGAAAAGTGTCCGCGTCGTACAGGATGAATTGGGGTATGCCCTTGGTAAGCGAGGGGGTGCTTCTATTGAGTATTGGCGTAAGGGACATCTGCCCGTCAAGTTGAGTGATATTGAGCAACTGGCGCGGGAGATTGTTTTGCGCAGCGATTTGGATGTGTTGTGGCTGCAAGATTTTCTTCAAAGTGCGGGACATCCTAACCCAGAACGTGTTTGCCAGGAGCTGCTGCCACCTGCTGAAGGTAGATTCGTACAAACGGTAACTGAGCCTGTTGTGACGACTTTGCCTGTTGATACAACCCTTTTCATTGGTCGTAAACAGGAATTAGAGAATATTGCCCAAAATCTGGCGGACCCTGCCTGCCGTATCTTGACTTTGATGGGGCCGGGAGGGATTGGCAAGACACGTCTGGCGGTGCAGGCTGCCCATGAATGTGCAGATTTGTTCCCCGATGGGGTGTTCCTGGTGTCGCTGGCGTCTGTTAATGACCCTGATTTGTTGCTGCTCGCTGTTGCTAATGCGGTTGGCTTTTCTTTTTATAGTGAGGAAACGGCCGTTTCCCAACTCCTCTCCTTCTTGCGGCATAAACAACTGCTGCTCATCCTCGATAACTTTGAACATTTGCTGGGCGGTATCAGCCTGCTGGTGCAAATTTTGCAGCAAGCGCCAGCCGTGCAGATGCTGGTCACTTCACGCGAACGACTAAATTTGCGCGGTGAATGGGCCATCGCCCTCACCGGGCTAAAGTTCCCGATTTTAGAAGCGCCGACAGATGTCCCAGACACACAGTGGCGGCAAACATTTACCCAATACAGCGCCATCCAATTGTTTATTCAAAGCGCACAGCGGGCGCGTTCCGATTTCACCGTGCTGGAGCAAGATAAACCGTATATTGCGCGTATTTGCCAGCTTGTGGAGGGGATTCCGCTGGGGATTGAGTTGGCGGCTTCCTGGGTACGGGTGTTGTCTTGCCGTGACATCGCCACGGAGATTGAGCAAAGTTACGATTTTTTGGCGACGCGTTGGCATGATGTGCCGGAACGGCACCGGAGTTTGCAGGCAGTTTTTGATTATTCCTGGGATTTGTTGGCGCAGCCGGAGCAGGAAATTGTGCAGCAGTTGGCTGTGTTTCGTGGCGGATTTTGCCGGGAAGCGGCAACGGCCGTTGCCCAAACATCCATCTTGCAGCTCTTATTGTTGGTCGATAAATCATTTTTGCAGCAAACAACAACAGATGGTGCCAATACACGTTACCACATGCACGAACTGCTGCGCCTGTATGCGCTGGAGAAGCTGCGTACTCAGGGGGATCCGGTTGCCGTGCAACAGCGGCATTGCGCTTACTATGCCAATTTTTTGCGGCAGTGGAGCGAATCGCTTTACGGGCCAGACCAGCGCCGGGCGTTGGAAGCAATTGGTGAGGAGATAGAAAATGTGCGGGCGGCCTGGCAGTGGGCGATTGATCAGGAGCGCATTGAGGCGTTAAATCAACTGCTGATGCCGTTGTTTGATTTTTATGATATTCGCGGTTGGCTGCGCGAAGGGCGCGAGGCGTTGAAAACGACTGTTGCGCATTTGCGCCAACTGCCATCCACGCCGGAACTTCTGCCCACTTTTGGCAAGGCGTTGGCGCGTCAGGGGCATTTCTATTTCCGTTTAGGCCAATATCAAGAGGCGATTCCCCTGCTGCGCGAGGGATTGGCGCTCTTCCGTAAATTGGATCACCCACGCGAGGTGGTGATGCTTTTGAATATGTTGGGGCGCATTGCTTACCGCCGTGGCGAATACCAGGAAGCGGCCGTTTACTGCCAGGAAAGCATCGAATTATGCCGACGCATTGATTACAAATGGGGCATGGTCAACGCCCTGGAAACATTAGGCCATTGTGCGACGGATCAGGGAGATTATGATACGGCGCGTGGCTACCACCAACAAGGATTGGACATTGCCCGCGAAGTGGGCGATTGGCGTGCCATCGCTTCCTTGCTCAATGGATTGGGCTATACCGGTTGGCGTTTAGGCGAATATGAAGCCGCCACCGGTTATTGCCAGGAAAGCTTGCAAATTTTTCGCGAGATAGGCGACCGTTGGGGCACGGTGATGGCTTTAAAGAACCTGGGCAACATTGCCGGGGATGAGGGGGACAATCAACAAGCGCTTGTCTGGTATGCGGAGGGGCTAACCGTGAGCCGCACAATTGGTTTTCGCTGGGGGGAAGCGGCTTTGCTCAATAACCAGGGTAACATTGCCTTGATCGAGGGAGATTATCACCTGGCAAAGCAGTTGTGTACGCAAAGTGTGGCAACCTGGCGTGAAATTGGCTACCAGTATGGGATTGCCGGTTCGTTGGAGACGCTGGGCAATGTCGCCATTTCGCTGGCGGAGTATGATGAAGCACGCGCTTGTTTTCATGAGGCATTGGAAACGGCCGTTGCCATTGACGCTGTGCCGATGATTCTCGAAATTTTCGTTGGCGTTGCCCGTTTGTGTGCGCGGGTTGGCGATTTGGCCGAAGCCTTGCGCCTGCTGGCATACGTCAACAAACACACGGCGCTAGACCAGGAAGGCAAAAACAAAACGCTCATCGCCTGGGATGAGCTTTGGGCACAGGCTTCACCTGAGGTGCGTGCATACGTACAGGCCGAAAATGACCAGCTCCAGATGCAGGATGTGTTAACGGCCGTTCTCGCAAAATTAACGTAGCATCAGCTTCCACCACCACCAATCCCATGTATACTAAAGCACCGATTCTCTAGACACTTCCACTTGGAGAAAGGCATTGAAACAAGCATTTAATCGCCTGTTTAATATCCGTCCCCACGAATTGCCTCGCTTTTCCTGGCTGTACCTGATGTCATTGATCCTGGTAATTGGCCGCCTCTGGGGGCGCTTCACGCTAAATGCCGTTTTTCTCGACGAAGTTGGCGCCGACAAACTCCCCATCTTCTTTACCGTCAATGCCATCCTCTCCATCCCCGCCGTCGCCATTTACACCGCCTTTGCCGACCGCGCACGCAATGACCGGCTGCTCATTGGCATTCACCTGGCCGCCGCCGCCGCGCTTGCGCTTGGTTTGCTGCTGCTGCAATTAGGTCTGACGCGCATTGCCTATACGCTCATGTACGTGGTTGTGTTTGTGCCGCTCGGCCAAATTTTAGGGGCGCATTGGTACACCTACATCAACGGCTTTTACGATACGCGAGCCGCCAAGCGGCTGCTGCCGCTGCTGGTGACATCGTTTGGCGTGGCCGCGATTGTCTCCGGGCTGACTGTGCAATGGTTGAATACTGTGCTCACGCCAGCGCAAATCATGTTTGTCTGGTTTGGCATGATGCTGTTAACCATTCTCATGATTTTGGCACAGTCGCGTATTTTGCCGGAGAAACCTGTGCCGGGAGCGGCTACCTGGCAAACGGCCGTTTCCACGACTCCCAACCCCACCTTTTTCGACAACATCCGCGAAGGGTATCGCTACGTCATGGATTCCGGCTTGCTGCGCTGGCTTGTTGTCGGCACACTCCTCATTTCCGTGCTCGTCACCTTGCTCGAATACCTCACCGGGCAGGTGTTGGCCTCACAATTGGGAACCACACAAAAAATAGCCGGTTTCCTGGGGCAGTTGGCTGCCTTTGCCAATCTGCTCATCGTCTTGCCGATGCAGCTCTTCATCCTCAACCGCCTCATCGAGCGGATTGGATTGGGTGCGGCCAATTTCATTTTCCCTGTTGGCAATTTGCTCGTTGGCCTCAGCTTTATTCTCTCGCCCAATTTGTGGATGGCGCGATTGGCGCAAATCAACATGACCGATTTTCGCTACTCGATAGGCGCACCCATCGAGAATTTGCTCTACAACGCTGTGCCGCTGCGCGTGAAAGGGCGTGCGCGGGCTTTTATCAGCGGTGTCATCACCCCCATTGGCACATTATTGGGCGGCCTCATTTTGTTTTTGTTGGCGCGTTTGCTTTCGACTTCCGCGCTTGATCTGTTTGTGCGGGGCGGTATTGGCGTCCTGGCTGTCGCTTATGTCATCGTTGGCTGGCTCATTCGTCGGCAATATCAACGCGCTCTGGTGCAAATGCTGGCGCAAGAGGATTACTCCTTCCTATTGAATCAGGAAGCGTCGGACCTGACGGTAACGGATCCCGCAGCCTTGCTGCCGCTGGCAAATAAATTGGCGCAGAGCGACAACCCGGATTACACAGCGTTCCTGGTGCGTTTGATCAGCGAAATGGGGGGGAATACGGCCGTTCCCATTCTCGAAAAAGCGGCGCGAGACGGCGACACGGCCGTCCGAGCCATCATCATTGACATTCTCGTCGCCACCGACATGCGCGGCCCGCTGATTCGCCAACTGTACACCGACATGCTGCAAGATGCGGATGCGCATGTGCGGCAGTCGGCGTGGGCCGGGTTGGTGCAGTTAGAAGGCGAGAGCGGCACGGCGCTGCAAACATTGGCCGGGCACATGCTCAATGACCCAGACCCGGCCGTGCGTGCGCGTGTGCTGCCCGTGCTGCTGCGTGCCGAAGGAACGCCGCACCGGGAGCAGGCCTTGGCGGTGCTGGCGCAATTTTTGCACAGCGAAGACAGGGCACAGCAGGTGCAGGGGATTCGTGTCCTGGCGCAAGTTGGCGATGTCTATGCCCTCAATCAACTGCTTCAGTTTGTGGCGGCAGCGGCAGATTTGGTGCGCCTGGAAACGGCCGTTGCCCTGGAAACGGCCGTTACTGCTTCTCGCACCAAAATCCCGCCACACATGGTTCCACAACTCACGCGCAGCATGTTGGCTCGCCTCGATGACCCGGTCGAGCGCGTGCGCCAGGCTGCCCTTTTGATCATTGCGGCGCTGGGCACGCCCGGCGATCAGGCCATTTTGCCGCAGGCATTTCGTGATTCCAGCCAGGCGGTGCGCGTAACGGCCGTTAATGCCCTCGTTGGTCTGGGCAAAGCGGCTGTCCCCATTGTCCATCCCCAGCTAGACGCGCCGCTGCCGCAGCAGCGCAAGCTGGCCGCCATGACATTGAGCCGGGTCAATGTCCGCGAATATGGCCCACTGATTAACACGCATGTCACCGCCAATTTGCTCAACATTTTTCGGCATCAGGGCTATCTGCTGGCGCTGCAACCGCTGACCAACTTTGCCGGGGTCGCGGTGTTGTGCAGTGCGCTGCGCGAAGAAAATGACCGGCTGCTGCAAGAGATTTTTTACCTGTTAACGGCCGTTCACAACCCCGCCGACGTGCGCATCATCCATGAAGCACTCATCAGCCGCGACGAACGCACACGCGCCAACGCGGTCGAAGCCCTGGAAGCGATCACCTCGCCGCAAACCGCCGGGCTAATTGCTCCGTTGTTCAGCCCCGATTTCCCCCAGGCTGAACTGTTACAACTGAGCCTGGAAATGTGGGAAATGCAGCCGCCCACCACGCGCGAGGCGATGGAGAGCCTGATTACCGATCATGCGCTCGACCCCTGGCTGCGCACCATTGCCACCTATGCGTTGGGCGAAATTGGCGCGGCTTTCATCCCCAAACCCAAGCCGCAGCCAGAAAAGCCACAGCGGCGCACCCCCGCCGACTTGTTGGCGGCTTTAAGCGACGACAACGCCTCTCCCGCTGCGCCAGCAACGCCGCCAGCGGATTCTGAGACGCCAGCGGCTTCTCAGACGCCAGCGTCTGACGACCAGCCAGTTGACGAGCGCCAGAAGCGGCGTGAGCGCCGCCGCCAGCGGGCTGCGTCGCTGTTGGATGCGCTGAGCGCTGACCCAACGCCATCACCGCCAGCGGCGCCGGGAGCGCCGCCGGCCGTTTCGCCCACGGCTGCGATGGACACGATCTATACGCCGCCGCCCACCGTTAACCGTCTCTTTAACTTGCCCGATGTAATGCGTCTGCTGCAAGCGGCATTGCAAGATTCTGATGATACGGTTCGTTTAGCCGCCGCCCATGCGCAGGCAGCAATTGCTGGCGGTGCGCCCGCGCCTACGGCGCAGAAGGAGGGTACATTGCTCTCAGTTTTGGAACGGATTATTTTCTTGAAGGAAGTTTTGTTTTTCCGTGGGATGACGGTAGACCAGTTGAAGGTTCTGGCGAATGTGTGCGAGGAGCATCTGTTTTCGGCGGATACGGCCGTTTATCGGGAAGGAGATGCCGGTGGCGTGCTCTACGTGGTGGTAAACGGCCGTGTCGCCATCGAGCGTGCCGGGCAGCGCAAAGGCTCCGTCACACGCCTGGGCACAGTCGAAGCCAACGCCTACTTTGGCGAGATGGATCTCTTCACCAACAGCCCGCGCACCGCTTCCGCCATCGCCCTGCAAGACACCCTCACCCTGAGCCTGCGCCGCGAGCCGCTGCTCGCACTCATGCGTCAGCAGCCCGACCTTTCCCTGGAATTGATCAACGTACTCAGTGAACGGCTCAACGATGCGACCGACCAGATCGCCCGCCTCACGCGCAGCACGCCACGCGAGTTACACAAACTATTTGACGAACTAGAGGCTTAATAATTGAAACGTGTGGCAGACCCGCCACCATCATTTTCAATTCAACATTCCATGACGACTTCGCACCCTTTCACCTGCTATATCATTGGCGAGGGCACCCTCCCCGTACAGTGTGCCGACATTTTGCAGCAGCAGGGCCACACGATTTACGGCATCATTTCCCCTGACCCCGATGTTCGGCGGTGGGCAGAGACGCGCCAAATTCCGCATATCAGCAAAAGCAAAGAGATCATGCCCTTTTTGCGTCAGCACAGCTTTGATTACTTGTTTAGCATTGTCAATCCGCTGGTGCTGCCAGAGGAAGCGCTGCAACTGCCGCAGCGCATGGCGATCAATTATCACGATGCGCCGCTGCCCCGTTATGCGGGTGTTCATGCCACCTCTTGGGCGCTGCTAAACCAGGAAAGTGAGCACGGCATCACCTGGCACGAAATGGTTGCCGAGGTGGATGCTGGCGACATTTTGCGTCAGGTTTCTGTGCCCATCACCCCGACCGACACCGCCCTGACGCTTAATGCCAAATGCTATGATGCGGCCATGACTGCCTTTGCCGATTTAGTGGTTGAGTTGGGAAACGGCCGTCTCCAACCCCATGCGCAAGATTTGCGCCACCGCTCTTATTTCGGCTTTTGCCAGCGCCCACTGCAAGGCGGCTTCATCTCCTGGCAAAATGATGCCGATGCGATTACGGCGTTGGTGCGTGCCTTAACCTTTGGCCCGTATCCCAATCGGCTTGGGCTGCCCAAGTTGTGGTTGGGGCGCGAGGCGCTGCTGGTTGGCACGGCCGAATCCTTGCTCACCTCATCTTACCAGCCGCCCGGCACCATTTTGGCTATCAATGACGACAACTTGCACGTTGCCACCCTCTCCCAGCCTGTTTCCCTGCACTATCTGACCACATTGACCGGGCAGCCAGTCCTGCTGCCCGACCTGCTGCGCCGCGCCGGATTGCGTGTTGGCAGTCGTTTGCCGGAGTTGGAGCCGGAAACGGCCGTTATGTTGACCGGCATCGACAGCGACCTTTGTCAGCACGAATCCTTCTGGCGTGCGCGGCTGGCAACCAGCCAGCCCGTTGGACTGCCCTTTTTGCGCTACAAACCAACCGCCGCGCCACCGTCGCGCTATGCAATTCATCCCTCCGCTTTGCCCGCTGTTGATCCGGCGCTGCTGTTAGCCGCGCTCGCCGTTTACCTCTTTCGCCTGGGGCAGCACGACACCTTTGACCTCGGATTTCGTGTGTCGCCATTTGCCTTGGGCAAATTGGCAGACTTATGGGCACAAATTGTGCCGCTGCGCGTCGCCTTACAAGCAGATTGGACGCTGGCGCAGGTGAAGGCGGCCATGCAAACTGAGCTAGATCGCTTGCAACGCCGCCACAGCTACGGCCAGGACATCATTTTGCGTTACCCGGATTTGCGCAACCTGACGCGGCTGCGTGTTTCCCAACCTTTTCCCGTTGCCGTTGCGCTTGTCGAGCGGCTGGATGCTTACCGCGCCGCCGGTGTGGATTGCGCTTTGGCACTGGCACCAGGGCAGGGGGCACGCTGGCATTATCATCCGGACGCGTTAGATGATGACAGTGTGCGCCGCCTCGATGCGCAGTTGTGTACGCTGTTGGCCGATATGCGTGCCAACCCGGCGCATACGGTTGCCGATTGGTCGCTGCTGCCCGCCGCCGAGCAGCAGCAGGTGTTGGGAACGTGGCAGGAAACGGCCGTTGCCTATTCCCCCACGCCCCTTGTTCATGAACTCGTGGCCGCGCACGCCGCCACACAGCCCAATGCTCCGGCCATCGTCACCTATGCCGGAACCGGCAAAGTGCGCCAATGGAGCTATGCCGACATCAACCGGCGGGCCAACCATCTGGCACACCGCCTGCAAGCATTGGGCGTTGGCCCTGATACGCGCGTTGCCGTGCTGCTGCCACGCTCCGCGGAACTGGTGGTGGCGCAGTTGGCCGTGCTCAAAGCGGGCGGTGCGTATTTGCCCATCGACCCCGCATATCCGCGTGCGCGTATCCGCTTCATGATTAGCGATGGCTTGGATTCTGAACGGCCAGTTGTTGTGGCGACGCCCGCTTTTGCTGCGCGGCTGGCGCTGGATGGTCTCATCACTGTTTCGCTGGATTTGTTAACGGCCGTTCCCAAAGCCGCCCCCGACTCCAATCCTGACCCTGCCGCCACACCAGATAGTTTGGCGTACATCATTTACACATCCGGCACCACCGGCCAGCCCAAAGGTGTGCAAATCACCCATCGCGGCTTGCGTAATTTGCTCGCCTGGCACGAGCAAGCCTTTGCGCCGCGAGCGGCAGATCGCTTTTCGCAGGTGTTTGCCCCCGCCTTTGACGGCGCTGTGTGCGACATTTGGCCGGCGCTGGCCGCTGGTGCCAGCATTCACATCCCCGATGAAGAGACACGCCTGACGCCCTGGCTGCTGCGCGATTGGTGTGTGACGGCCGGCGTCACCATCGCCTTTTTGCCTACGCCGTTGGGCGAACGTGTGCTGCCCCTGGAATGGCCGCGCCACACGGCGCTGCGTCTGCTGCGCGTGGGCGGAGATCGTCTGCACGAATACCCGCCATCCGGTTTGCCGTTTCGCGTTAGCAACGAGTATGGCCCAACGGAGAACAGCGTCGTCAGTACGCAGATTTTGCTGCCGCCTGTGCCGCCGCCCGGTGATGTGCCGCCGCCAATCGGCCGTCCCATTGCCAACACGCGTGCTTATGTTCTCGACCGCTGCCGCCAGCCTGTGCCGGTGGGCATTCCCGGCGAGCTGTATGTGGGCGGTGATGGGCTGGCGCGTGGCTATTTGCACCGTCCCGACCTGACGAAGCTGCGTTTTGTGACGTGTGATTTGCCCGCGGCGGCGGCCCGGCGTCAATTGGCACCTGCGGCCAGCCGTTTGTATCGCACGGGCGATCTCGTCACCTGGCTGCCCGATGGACAGCTTCATTTCCTGGGGCGTCTGGATTATCAGGTGAAGATTCGCGGTTTTCGCGTGGAATTGGGCGAGATTGAAGCGGTGTTGGCGCAGCAGCCGGATGTGGAAACGGCCGTTGTCGTTGCCCATCCGCATCCCTCTGGCGAGAAACAGTTGGTCGCTTATTATGTGCCTGCGCCGGGCGTGCGCCGCATTGCCGCCGCTGACTTGCGTGACCGTTTGCAGCAGCGCCTGCCCGACTACATGGTGCCGGTTGTCTGGATGCGCCTCAATCATATGCCGCTGACTTCGCACGGCAAGGTGAACCGCGAGGCGCTGCCGCCGCCAACGATGGAGAACATGACGCCGTATGTGCCGCCGCGCACGGAAACGGAAACGGCCGTTGCCCATCTTTGGGAAGAAGTGCTCGATGTGCGCCCCATTGGCGCAGAACATGGCTTTTTTGACCTGGGTGGCAATTCGCTGCTGGCGACCCAGGTGGTGGCGCGGCTGCGGGCGCAGTTTGACGTCAGTCTCTCGCTGCGCTCCTTGTTTGAAGCGCCGACGGTGACGACGCTTAGCGCACACATTGATGCCCTGCGTTGGACGATGCAGCCGGTTCCGGCCGGGGCGGCAGATTGGGAAGAGGGGGAGTTATGACGGCCGTTTCCCTGTTGGCGGCGTTACAAGAGCGCCAGATTCGCTTGTGGTTGGATGGCGACAAACTGCGTTATCAGGCTCCGCCCGGCGCATTGACGCCGGAGCTGCGTGCGGCCATTGCCGCGCAGCGGGCCGAGATTATCGCTTTGTTGCAGGAAACGGCCGTTGCCGAGCCGCCATTGACGCCCCAATCACGCCCGCAGGGAACGCCTGTTCCGGCCTCATCCGGGCAGCGCCGCCTCTGGTTTTTGAGCCAGTTAGCGCCACACAGCCCGGCTTATAATGTGCCGTTGGCGCTGCGCCTGCGCGGCCCCTTGGATGTGGCGCGGCTGGAAATGAGCTTGCAGGCGTTGGCGGCGCGACATGAGAGTTTGCGTACCGCTTTTGTGGTGCAAGCGGGTCAGCCGTGGCAGATGGTTGCCGCGCAGGTAACGCTGCCCCTGGTGCAAGTGGATGTGACGGGGCAGGCCGAGGCGGATGTGTTGGCACAGGTGAGGATGGAGGCGCAACGGCCGTTTACCCTTGACCAACCGCCACTGCTGCGTGCCCATCTGTTTCGGCTGGACGTCGCCGATCACATTTTGCTGCTCAATGTGCATCACATCATCAGCGATGGCTGGTCAATGAGCGTGCTGCTGCGCGAATTGGGGCAGTTGTATGCGGACAAACCGCTGCCGCCGCTGCCGGTGCAGTATGTGGATTACAGCTTGTGGCAAGAAAAGTGGCTGGCGAGCGCGGCGGGTGAACGCCAGCTTGCCTTTTGGCGCGAGCAATTTGCCGCTGTGTCCCCATTTGCACTGCCTACGGATCAGGCACGACCAACCTTGCCGCGCTTTGTCGGCGATGATCTGGCTGTCGATTTGCCAGGAGCGCTGGTCGATGAGTTGACGCAGTTGGCAGCAGCCAATGGCGTGACGCGCTTCATGCTGTTGCTGGCGGCATTTGCCGTGCTGCTGCACCGCTACAGCCAGCAAGAACAGGTGGTCATTGGCGTGCCCGCCGCCAATCGGGAGCGCCCAGAATTGGCAAATCTGGTGGGGTTTGTGGTCAATACGCTGCCGCTGCCGCTGCATTTGACGGGGGCGTTGAGCTTTCGCCAGGTGTTGGCGCAGGTGCGCGAACGCGCTTTGGCGGCGTATGCACATCAAGAGCTGCCGCTGGAAACATTGGTGCAGGCGGTGCAGCCGCAGCGTGCGGGTGGGCAGCAGCCGTTGTTCCCGGTGATGTTTGCGTTTCAGGATGAAAATCTGGTCGTAGACCCTGCATTGCCTGGCGTTACGGCGGAGATGGTGCTGCTGAAAACTGGCTCAGCCAAATTTGACCTGACGCTGACTGTGGGAGCGCTGGCGGATGGGCTGCGTGCGGTGTGGGAGTATGACGCCGATTTGTTTGCGCGTGACACGATTGTGCGCATGGCGGGACATTGGCAGACATTGCTGGCGGCGGTAACGGCCGATCCCGATCAAGCTATTGCCCAGTTGCCCTTGTTGACGGCGGCGGAGTGGGCGCAGTTGGCGGCGTGGAACGAAACGGCCGTTTCCATCCCCGATGCCACCTTCCCGGAACTATTTGCGGCACAGGCGGCACGCACGCCGCAGGCTGCCGCGCTGCTTTTTGCCGATGCTGCTTTTACATATCAGGAAGTGGCCGCGCGTGTACACCGGCTGGCGCATTATTTGCGTGAGCGGGGCGTGGGGCGAGATGTGCCGGTGGCTGTTTGTCTGGAGCGCAGCCCGGATTTGTTGGTGGCGCTGTTGGCGGTGATGGCTGCCGGTGGCGCGTATGTGCCGCTGCATCCGCAAGATCCGCCGGAACGGTTGGCCTGGCTGGTGGCGGATACGGCCGTGCCTGTCATTCTTACGCAAGCGTCACTGCGTGACCGTTTTGCCGCAGATGCGCCGCTGTTTTGCCTGGACAACGCCGAGGTTGATCTCGCTTCCTATGCGGCAACATTGCCAACGGGACAAACGCCGCAGCAGTTGGCGTACATCATTTACACCTCTGGCTCGACGGGCCGCCCGAAGGGTGTGATGGTGACGCAGCGCAGCCTGGTGAATTATTTGACCTGGGTGAATGAGACGTTGTTGGCAGGCGTAACGGCCGTTTTTCCGGCAACGACCAGTGTGACATTTGACGCCTCGTTAAAGCAGTTGTTTGCGCCGCTGCTGCGCGGCGAGGCCGTGTGGCTGCTGCCCGATGCCGTCACCTCGCAGCCGGACGCGCTGCTGCGGGCATTGTACGGGCACGAAGCTGTGGTGCTGAACAGTGTGCCGACGTTGTGGGCGGCGCTGCTCGGTCTGATGCAGCGTGATCCGGCAACGTGGCCGCCGCCGCCCATCACCCATTTGCTGATTGGCGGCGAGGCGGTAACGGCCGATTTGCTGGCGCAAACACGGGCGCTTTTCGCGCACATCACCATTTGCAATTTGTATGGCCCGACGGAGACGACAGCCAACGCGACAGCGGGCTTGCTGGTCAAGGATGGCGTCGATTTTTGGCCGCCGCTGACCATTGGTCGCCCGCTTGCCAATACGCAGGCCTGGATTGTGGACGCGCAGTTGCAGCCGCTGCCCATTGGCGTGCCGGGTGAACTGTTGATTGGTGGCATGGGTGTGGCGCAAGGGTATTGGCAGCGCCCAGACCTGACGGCGGAGCGGTTTGTGCAAGATACCTTAACGCAGAGACGCGAAGATGCAGAGATGCACTTCGCGGATTTGTGGTCGGCGACCGCCGGTGAAATGTCGTCCGTGATTGGTGAGCCATTGTCTGTGAATGCGGAACACGCGATACGGAATACGCTTTATCGGACTGGCGACCGGGCGCGGCTGCTGCCGGACGGCCGTATCGAGTTTTTGGGGCGGGTGGATGAGCAAGTGAAGGTGCGTGGCTATCGCGTGGAGCCGGGCGAGGTGGCGGCGGTGCTGCGACAATTTGCGGGGGTGGCGGAAACGGCCGTTTTGCCGCAAGTTTTGCCCAATGGGGAGACGCGCTTGCTGGGATTTGTGACGCCAGCGGATGTGGATGTGGCCGCGCTGCGCCGCTTTGCGGGGGCGCAGCTGCCCGGTTACATGGTTCCGGCGCAGTTGTGGGCGGTGGCGGCACTGCCCCGCTTGACGAGTGGCAAGGTGGATCGGCGGCGTTTGTTGGCGCTGGCGGAGGAGGTGGGGGGAACGGCCGTTGCTTATGTTGCGCCGCGTACGCCGCTGGAGCAAACCCTGGCTGATATTTGGGCTGAGGCGCTGCATGTGCCACAAGTTGGCCTGCACGACAACTTTTTTGAGCTGGGCGGTCATTCGCTGCAAGCGGCGTTGGTTGCGTCACGGGTGGCGCTGGCGCTGGCGCGACCGGTGTCGGTGGCGCTGCTGCTGGCACAGCCTACGATTGCTGAACTGGCGGCGGCATTGGAGGCGACAGCGGAGGATGGCGAGGCTGTGCCGGAGCCGCCCCCGTCGCAGCCTGGGCTGTATTTGCGATTTGTGGAACGGCCGTTGACGCCTGATGACATAGGGGCGGTGGATGCGGCGGCGTTGGGTTATTTGCGCCAAAAGCAGTGGCGCTATGATCGTGCCTTGTACGCGCAAAGTGAAGGCCGCCCGATTTTGCTGGGGGCGACGCAGACGGCGTGGGGGCGTTTTGCCATCATCATGCTGCCTCGTTTTGCTGCTGATTTATATGCAGACCCGCCGCAATTGGTGCAGGAGGTCGTGGCTGCGCTGGCCCTGGCGGGGCAAATGGGGGCGAAAACCGTCTCCTTGACCGGTTTGATTCCATCGGCGACAGATTACGGCCGTGCTTTGCTGCCTGCCATGGCGGCGTATGGTGCGCTGCCGGACATTTCGACAGGCCATGCGGCGACGACGGCGGCTGTGGCCCTGGCGGTGGAGCGGGTGCTGGCGGAAAGTGGCCGGATGCTGGCCCAAGAACGAGTTGGCTTTTTGGGATTGGGATCGATTGGCGCGGCGACTTTGCGCCTGCTGCTGGCGGCGCAGCC
This sequence comes from Ardenticatenaceae bacterium, assembly GCA_020634315.1. GTDB lineage: Bacteria > Chloroflexota > Anaerolineae > Promineifilales > Promineifilaceae > JACSRF01. The sequence continues at coordinate 54,705 of JACKBV010000009.1, forward strand.
CCATCCGCAGGCAATTGTGCTTTGCGACCTATATAGCAAACAGGCGCAGTTGGAGGCATTGCGGGCAGAGATGGTTGACGAGTTGGGGTTTGCTGGCGAGGTGCAAATTATCCCATCGCGGCAGGAGGTTCCGGCGGCGTTTTATGAAGCGACATTGATGGTCGGGGCGACGAATGTGCCGGATATTTTGGATGTGGCCCGGCTGCGACCGGGGACGCTGTTGGTGGATGATTCGGGGCCGCATTGTTTTAATTTGACGCAGGCGGTACACCGCTTTGAGACGGCTGGGGATATTCTCTTTACAGAGGGGGGTGTGTTACAATTGCCGCAGGCTGTGCAGCGTGTGCGCTATGTTCCCCAGCGTGCAGACTGGCCCCCGGTAGGGACATCCCTGATTGATGATCCGTATGAGGTGATGGGGTGTGCATTTTCGAGTTTGCTGCCGCAGCAGTTTGCGGAATTGGCGCCAACGGTGGGGCTGGTCTCTCTGCATATGAGTGAACGTTATTATCGGCGGTTGGTTGCTTTGGGATTTCGCGCCGGACCTTTGCATAGTAAGGAGTATCGGTTTGCGGAAACGGCCGTTGCGCGTTTTCGGCAGCGGTTTGGTCGTCTCTGAACTGATTGCTGACGACGGATTACGAAGGACAAGTATGGGAAACAAAACTGCTTTGTGGGTCGTTGTTTTGTTGGCGGTGGTGCTGGTGGGCTGTACGGAAACGGCCGTTTCCGTGACACCAACACCAGATGCTGTGGGAACGCCAACAATGTCTATGGTGGCGCAGGAGCGGTTTAATACCCTGCGAATTGTATTCTGGCAAGCGCCGGAAATGTTGAATCCGCATTTGTCGGGCAGTGCAAAGGATTTGGGGGCGAGTCGTATTGCCTATGAACCGCTGGCAACGTTTGATGCCAATGGCGAGTTGGTTCCGTTTCTCGCCGCGCAGATTCCCTCGTTGGAGAATGGACAGGTGGCCGAAGACGGCCGTTCCGTCACCTGGAAACTGCGTGAAGACGTTTACTGGGCAGATGGAGAACCATTCACAGCAGATGACGTCTACTTTACCTACCAATTTATTATCAACCCCGACGTGAAATCCGCATCGGCCTCCGTTTATCGCAGCGTACAAGAAGTAAAGGTGCTCGACCCGTATACAGTGCAAGTCATTTTCACCGAGACAAACCCAGCCTGGTACGTTCCCTTTGTCGGCTTTCGCGGCATGATCCTGCCGCAGCACATCTTTGAAGCATACAATGGCGCCAATGCCGCCCAGGCTCCCGCAAATGCCACGCCAATAGGCACCGGGCCTTACTATGCCATCAAAAACGAACCGCAGGAAGTTATCTTCTTGGGTGACAATCTAGTCCAGACAAATCAAATCACCTTTGCCCCCAACCCCTATTTCCGCGAAGCAGGCACGCCCTTTTTTGGTCAGGTCATTTTGACGGGTGGCGGCAGTTCCGATGAAGCCGCACGCCTTGTCATGAACACAGGCGAAGTTGATTTTGCCTGGAACTTAACCACGTCTTCCGACAAACTGCTGCCGTTAGAAGAGTTGGGTAATGCAAAATTGGTGGTGAACTTTGGTGCGCGTGTAGAACGGTTGGTGCTCAATCACAGCGACCCCTACACCGAAGTCAATGGCGAACGCTCTAACAAAGATGTGCCGCATCCATATTTAAGCGACCTGCGCGTGCGTCAGGCACTATCCTATGCCATTGATCGCGATAGCATCGCCGCGCTGTACGGTCTTTCTGGGCGTGCTGTCAGCAATAATCTGGTTGTTCCCCCAACATTTGCTTCCCCCAATACCAGCTATGAATTCAACCTGGATAAAGCAGCGGCGTTGTTAGATGAAGCGGGTTGGATAGATTCTGATGGGGATGGCGTGCGTGACAAAGAGGGCATCGAACTACGCCTGATTTACCGCACACCGCTCGATACGATTCATCAGGAAACGCAGGCCATTGTCCGCCGCAATCTGGCGCAAATTGACGTTGCTGTCGATTTGCAGCCAGTGGATGCGGGTGTCTTTTATTCAAAAGCATCAGATGGGGTTTTCTTGTTCCAGGCAGACATGCAGGAATTGTTTATCGGCATGGTTAGCCCAGACCCTGGTACGTACATGGTATATTGGACATGTGGACAGATTCCTCAAGCCGCTAACAGTTGGTCTGGCTTTAATCTGGAGCGCTGGTGCAATGCCGATTATGATATGCTGTACACGCAGTCAACGACGGAGCTTGAGCCGGAACGACGGCAGCAATTATTTATAGAAATGAATGATTTATTGGTGAATGATGTAGTGATGATTCCACTGGTGCATTTAGGTGAAGTATCGGCTGTGGGAACAGACATTGAGGGTCTGGATCCAACGCCTTGGGATAGCATCTTGTGGAATATTAAAGATTGGAGGCGGACTAACCCATGACAAACGATAGGGTGCCACCCCATGATGAACAAACGGCGCAAGAGCAGTCTGACTTTTTCGTAGCGCGGCTGCCAGCGCCAACCTGGTTGAAAAATCTTAACATCGGCCCCAAATTGAGCATAGGCTTTGGTGCGCTGGTGCTTTTGGTGCTGCTGGTTGTGGCGGTCAGCTTTGTGGCTAGTGCTGGCGCACAGCAGACAATGAGGGCCACAAATCAACTGCGTTATCCGGCGGCGGCAACGGCAACGGCCGCTCAGGTGGATTTGCTGTTGATGCAGTCAAACGTGCGTGGTTATCTGGCGTTGGGCGAAGATGTCTATCGCGAAGCGTTTGAAGCGGCCCAGGCTTCTTTTGAAGCCAACCTGGCTTCCCTCAATGATCTGGAATTGTCTTCTCTTAATCAGGCGCGTTTGGCAGAGTTAGAAGCGGCGTATGCCGATTGGAAAACGTTACCAGGGCAGTTGTTTACGCTGCGCAATGATCGCCTGGAGCGTGAGCCTGCTTATCGCGTGTTGGCAACGGATGGGGTGCTGTTTGGGGGGCAAGTGCTGCTGGACTTGAATAATATGATCGATGCACAGGCGTTGCAGACACCCACAACAGACAATATTCGCTTGTTGAAAGATATGGCTGACTTTCAAGGTTCATTTGCGGCGATGTTGTCTGGTTTACGCAATTATGTGACGACGCAGAACCGCATCTTCCGCCAGGAGTATGAGGCCAACCTGGTGCTCAACGATTTGGCGTGGGAGAGCTTGCAAGATGGCGTAGATGGATTGACTGAGACGCAACAGGCTTTGTTGCAAGACATTCGTCTGAATCGAGATAAGTTTTTGGATTTGCCAGAATACCGTATTTTCCCGGTGTTGGAAGCGGAAGATGGCAGCTATCGGCAAGATTTGTACCTGTTTAGCACGGAGGCCGTGCCACAAGCAGACTTGATGCTTGATTTGTTGGCTGATATTACGGCTGATGAGCAGAGGTTGTTGAAAGATGAATTGAACCGCAGTAATTCAAGCCTGGGCACGGCACGTTCGCAGACGGTTATTTGGGGTGTTGTGGCTGTGCTGGCTGGCGGTATTTTGGCTTATATTTTGCGCTCGACGTTGGTTGCGCCTGTGACTATTTTGACGAATGTGGCGGAGCGTATTCGTGCCGGTGATTTGGAAGCACATGCGCCGGTTGTGTTTAATGATGAAGTGGGGTTGCTGGCGCAAACGTTTAATCGGATGACGACGCGGCTGCGAGAGACATTACAGCAAGTGCGCAAGGAGAAAAAGCGGGCGGATGATTTGCTGAATGTGGTTATTCCTATTGGGGTGGAGTTAACTTCGGAACAAGATTTTAATCGGTTGTTAGAGAAGATGTTGGTTGAGGCGAAGACGTTTTGCAATGCGGATGCGGGGAGTTTGTATTTGCGCACGGAAGATGATCATCTGCGCTTTGTGATTGTGCGTAATGATACGCAAAATCTGGCACTGGGGGGGACGACGGGCAAGGAGATTACGTTCCCGCCGTTGGCGTTGTATGATGCTGATGGGCAGTCAAATTGGCGGAATATTGCGGCATACACGGCGCTGACGGGGAACTCGATGAATATTGAGGAAGTGTATGCGCCGGATGGCACGCTGGAATTTTCTGGTCCGCGTGAATTTGATGCGCGTATTGGCTACCGGTCGAAGTCGATGTTGACGATTCCGCTGAAGAATGTGTTGGATGAGGTGATTGGGGTACTGCAATTGATTAATGCGAAGGACCCGGAAACGGGGGAAATTATTCCCTTTGATGCGAATATTCAACAGATGATGGAGTCGTTTTCTTCGCTGGCGGTGGCGGCGTTGGAAGCATATAAGCGGGAGCAGGCGCTGCGGCAGGAGATTCAGCAGTTACGAATTGAGATTGACGAGGCGAAGCTGCAACAACAAGTGAAGGAGACTGTGGAGACTGATTTCTTCCAGGATTTGCAGGCAAAGGCGCAGGATATTCGCCAACGACGGCAGCGGACGAAGTCGGGCAATCAGTAATCAGTGGTTGGTAATCGGTGCGTGAAAGGCCGGTTACGGAATACCGAACAGGGAGTAGAGTATGTCAAAGATTATTTCCATTCATTCTTATCGCGGCGGTACCGGTAAATCTAATACAACGGCAAATCTGGCGGCACTGATTGCGGCGCAGGGGTTTCGCGTCGGCGTGGTTGATACAGATTTGAATTCTCCGGGGATTCATGTGCCTTTTGGGTTGGACCTGGAGGATGAGAATGTGGTGGGGTATACGCTGAATGATTATTTGTGGGGGAATTGTGAGATTAAGGATACGGCTTATGAGGTGACGAAAAATTTGGACACGGCCGTTTCCGGGCATGTTTTTCTGGTACCGGCGAGCATCAAGGCGGGAGAAATTACACGCCTGTTGAAGGATGGATATGATGTCGCTTTGCTCAACGAAGGGTTTGACGACCTGATTACCGCCTTAGACCTGGACGTGCTGCTGGTAGACACGCATCCCGGCTTGAGCAATGAAACGTTGCTCTCGATTGCCATTACCGATGTGTTGATCATTATTTTGCGCCCAGACCATCAGGATTACCAGGGAACGGCCGTTACCGTGCAAGTAGCACGCAAACTAGACGTGCTCGAGATGATGCTCATCGTCAATAAACTGCCAACAGTTTATGATTTCAGCGACGTGAAGCGGCGCGTAGAAAACTTATATTCGTGCGAAGTCGCCGCCATGCTGCCCCATTCTGACGAGATGATGGCCCTGGCCAGCCAGGGCGTTTTTGTCCTGCGCTACCCCAACCACGTCATTGCCCGTGAACTGGCGCAGTTGGCAGCGCGTCTGGTCGCCGATTTAGGTGCATAGCCACTAAGATGGAAAACTTTAGCGATTGGCAAGAAACATTGTTGCATCTGCCCTTATTCCCTGATGGGGTGGTGATGGCAGATATGTTAACGCTGCCTGCTCCTTTGGGCAGTTTCTTGCGGCGCGTACTGCGTATGCGGCAGCTTCCATTGAGCCAGTTGGCGCAGTTATTACAGCTATCATCGGAACAAGCCGCAGAAATCGGGCAGATTCTTGTGGAAAAGGGTGTGTTGCAGCGTCATGTAACGGACGCTGAGCCAGAATACAAAGTGCGTTTTGCCCCAAAGTCGAAAACGCGACTGTCTGATCAGGTTTGGAATGCATTAGGCGATTTGTAGGGCATTGGACCTTTCGCAGAAAAGCGTAGTGATACAAACAGCAAAGCAGTAAAAGGTGTTTGGTCAGCGTATGAGCATTGTTTCAGTTCAATCCTTTCGACGGGGCACGGGCAAAACGACGATTGCGGCCAATGTGGCGGCGATGTTGGCCTGGCACGGGCAGCGTGTCGGCGTGGTGGACTTTAATTTTGCTGCGCCAGGTTTGCACATTCTCTTTAATTTGTCGGAAGATGAACTGCTGCACACGCTTAATGATTTTGTGTGGGGGGAGTGTGAAATTGAAACGGCCGTTTACGATTTAAGTGAACGCCTTGCCCTGCGGGGACAACTGCTGCTCGTTCCGGCAAGCACACAGCCACGCCAGATTGCCAGAGTGCTGCGCGGTGGTTATTATGTTAATTTACTGAGTGATGCCTGTAACGTTTTGTTAGACAGGTTTCAGCTCGACTTTTTACTGTTGGATACGGCCGCTGGCCTGACAGAAGACACACAGTTAGCAATGGCAATTGCCGATCATGTGCTGACCGTGCTGCGACCAGACCAGCAGGATTACCTGGGAACAGGTTTAATTATTGACGTGGCACGACGGCTAGATGTGCCACAGGCGAAGTTGATTGTGAACGAAGTGCCTGCGGCGTTTGCCGAAAAGAACGTGCAGCGTGAAGTAGAGCAGGCGTATGGGTGTGTGGTAACGGCCGTTTTGCCGCACACCGAACAACTGACCTTGATGGGCAGCAGCGGCATTTTTGCGTTAACCTACCCAGATCATGACTTGACGGCACGCTTGCAGCGTATCGCCGCAACGTTAATGCTATAACATCGTGAACGCCGATTGCGGAGTATCGTTAACCGATAACCGTTCACGATCTACCGATTACGGAGAGAACACATGTCACAAATCATTTCGGTCCATTCCTTTCGCGGCGGCACCGGTAAATCGAACACGACGGCAAACCTGGCGGCGACGTTCGCGGCACAAGGAATGCGCGTCGGCGTTGTCGATACCGACATTCAATCGCCGGGGATTCACATTATCTTTGGCATGGGCGACCAGCGCCCGCCACATTCCCTCAACGATTATTTGAACGGGGATTGCCGCATCGAAGAAGCCGCAATGGACATGACACCGGGTCTTGGCGTGAGCTTGAAGGGGCGTGTTTTTCTCATCCCGTCCAGCACGCAAATCAGTCAGATTACCCGCTTCTTGAAAGGGTATGATGTGGGCGTTTTGGTAGATGGGTATGAGCAGGCGATCAAGATGTTGAACCTGGACGCGCTGCTGATTGACACCCATCCCGGCTTGAACAACGAGACGTTAATGTCAGTGAGTGTGTCAGATGCCTTGGCCGTGATTTTGCGCCCCGATTTTCAGGATTATCAGGGAACGGCCGTTATCGTAGACATTTCGCGCCGCCTGGGCGTGCAAAACATGGTGCTTGTCGCCAACAAAATCCCCCTCAATTTGCACCTGGATCAGCTAAGAACCAATTTGGAAACGCAGTATCGCTGCCCTGTGGGCGCCCTGCTGCCCCATTCCGAGGAAATGATGGCCCTGGGCAGCGAGGGCGTGTTTGTCTTGCGCTACCCGAACCATCCCATCAGCGCAGAAATCAAGCGGCTGGCACAAATGCTGCTGGCGTGAAGCGCAGCGCTTCACCCATGACGCATCATTGAAACATGATGAAACGACAACCGCGCTGGCGACGTTATCTCCGTGCTCAACTGCGAGACCTACGCGTTCTTTTTCAAGAATCGGGCAAGGCGCTGCTGCTCTTTTTCTTGATTTTGCTGATCGGCGCGTTTTTATTCCACACCATTTACCTTTACCCGGAAACAAATCAACACCCGACGTTTAGTCAGGCGCTTCATGCCACGTTTGCCCTCATCTTTTTTGAAATTGTGCTGCCATTCCCGCCCGATCCCTGGTATGTACAGTTTCTCTATTTTGTCGTGCCCGTGTTGGGGCTGGCGACAATTGCGGATGGGGTGCTGCGCTTTGGCACGGCGCTGTTGAATAAACAAAGTCGGGGGCAGGCATGGCAGGTGGCTATGGCTTCAACCTATAAAAATCACATTATTGTTTGTGGCGTGGGCAAGATTGGCTACCGCGTCATTCAAGAGTTGCTCAAGTTTGAGCGGGATGTGGTGGCGATTGAGATGAATGAAAACGGCCGTTTCGTGGAAAAAACGAAAAGCCTCGGCATCCCCCTGATCATTGCCAATGCACGCCGCTCCGAAAACATCATCAAGGCTGGCGTGCGCCAGGCTGACGCCATTATTCCCTGCACCAACGACGAACTGGCTAACCTGGACATCGCCCTCGACGCCCGCGACATCAACCCCGACATTAAAGTCGTCATGCGTATGTTTGATGATGATCTGGCGCGACGCGTCGAAAACGGATTTGGCATTCACACCGCTTTTAGCGCTTCGGCCGTGTCTGCGCCCATCTTTGCGGCCGCGGCCATGCGCGTCAACGTCAAACACTCCTTTTACGTGGGCGATGACCTGCTCAACGTCAGCGAAATAATTATCACGGAGCAGTCACAGCTTGTCGGCTGGACGGTGGAGAAATTGAGCCTGGAACTCGACCTCTCCGTCATTTTTTACCAGAGTGGGGAACTGTCTGACATGCACGCTGACCCACACCGCGAACTGCATCCCGGCGACAAAATTCTGGTGTTAGCCAAAATGGACACGCTGTGCCGTGTTAATGAGATGAATCGCGCCTGAGGCAAATGCCCCTGTGCGCCGCGGCGTATGTGAGTTGCATATCCCCTACAGATGAAGATAATGGGGTCACTGTACCGTTTACCTTTTTGTGCGGATAAATATTTATGAGCGAAAACAAGGCTTTGGTTCCAGTTGAGCAGCGTGCGGTGACATTTTATGGAGATGAATTAACGGCCGTTCGTCTGGCGAATGGCCTCGTTTTTGTGCCCGTACGGCCGATTTGCGCCTTGCTTGGCGTAGACTGGAATGGGCAGCGGCGGCGCATCAATCGTGACCCAGTCTTGTCAGCAGAATTGGCAACTGTGGACGTTACGTCCACAGAAGGAGATCGCGCGGTGACGCGGGGCGTCTTGTGCCTCCCCTTAGACTATATTAGCGGTTTCCTTTTTGGCCTTAACGCCGACCGCGTGCGTGCCGATTTGCGCGACAAAGTGATTCGCTATCAACGCGAATGCTATAAAGTGTTAGCCGACGCTTTCCAGGAAGGGCGATTAACGGCCGAACCTGATTTCGAGTCGCTGCTGCAAACGGCCGATCCCGCCACCATCCAGGCGTACCAGATTGCCCAGGCCATGCTCAAACTGGCACGCCAACAAATCATGCTCGAAGCGCAGCAAGGCGCACAGCAAGTCCAACTCGACGCGCACGAACGCCGCCTGGAAACGATAGAGTCCCAACTTGGCGACCCGGCGCGGCGCATCACGCCCGATCAGGCGACAGCCATTAGCCAGGCGGTGAAAATGATCGCCATGACCCTCTCCAAACGAAGCGGCCGTAACGAATACGGCGCAGTTTGGGGTGAGCTATACCGCCGCTTCCGTGTGCCCTCCTACCGCGAACTGCCATTAGCCCAGTACGATGCCGTAATGGCCTGGTTAACCGAATGGCATCAGTCGCTTAGCGGCGACGAGCCATTTTAATATATTGCGTATCGCGTCTTTTCTCGTCACATAGCGCCAGTACAAACGCCATACGCCAGTAGGAAATCATATGCTTGCCAAAGTCGTTAGTTGTGCCATTGTCGGCTTGGAAGCCGAAGTTGTTGAAGTTGAAGTTGATGTCATTCAGGGATACCCCAATTTCGCCATTGTCGGCTTGCCGGATGCGGCCGTGCGCGAAAGCCGTGACCGCGTGCATGCCGCCATCAAAAACAGCGGGATGCAGTTCCCCGGCAATCGGCGCATTACGGTAAATCTGGCTCCGGCTGATTTGCGTAAGGAGGGGCCGGTCTATGATTTGCCCATTGCCGTTGGCGTGCTGGCCGCCACACAACAAATCTGGCTGCAAAAGCTGGAGAAGGCGCTGTTTCTAGGCGAGTTATCGCTGGATGGCGCGACGCGGCACACGAAGGGGATTTTGCCGATGGCTGCCCTGGCGCGGGCGCAAGGCTACGAACGGGTCTTTGTGCCAGCCGATGATGCAGAGGAGGCGGCGCTGATGCCGGATGTCGAGGTGATTCCGGTGCAAAACTTGAGCCAGTTGGTCGGCCATCTAACCGGTTTGCAGCCGATTATGCCGCACACAGTAGACCTGACGCGGGCGTTTGATACGACGCCAGCGTATGCGGCCGATTTTGCCGACATTATGGGGCAGGAACATGTGAAGCGGGCGCTGGAAATCGCCGCCGCCGGATCGCATAACCTGTTGATGAGTGGCCCGCCCGGAGCGGGCAAGACGCTGCTGGCGAAGTCGCTGCCGAGTATTTTGCCGCGTATGGATGTGGATGAGGCGCTGGAAGTGACGAAGATTTACAGTGTGGCGGGGTTGTTACCGGCTGATACGCCGCTGGTGCGGGAACGGCCGTTTCGTTCCCCACACCACACCATCAGCTATGCCGGGCTGGTGGGCGGCGGCGCATGGCCGCGACCGGGTGAAATCTCCCTGGCGCATCGCGGCGTCCTCTTTCTCGATGAACTGCCAGAGTTTGGCGCAAACCTGATTGAAGTGCTGCGCCAGCCATTGGAAGGCAAACCGCGCGAAGTTTCTATCTCGCGTGCATCGGGGACAGTGACCTATCCGGCTAATTTCATGCTCATTGCCGCGCAAAACCCGTGCCCGTGCGGTTACTATGGCGACCCGGTACACGCCTGTTCCTGCTCCAATGCGATGATCACGCGTTACCAGAAGCGCATTTCTGGCCCGTTGATGGATCGCATTGACCTGCATATTGATGTGCCGCGCGTGGCGTTTGAGAAGTTGACGGCGCTGCGGCGCGGCGAACCGTCAGCGGCGATTCGCGAACGGGTGGAGGCGGCGCGGGCGCGGCAGGCGGCCCGTTTTGCGGAGCTAGACCTGCTGACGAATGCGGACATGGGGCCAAGTGAAGTGCATGCCTTTTGCAAACTCGATGATACGGGCACGCGCCTGATGAAAAGCGCGATGGCGCAAATGGGGCTGAGTGCGCGTGCTTTTCACCGTGTGCTCAAGGTGGCACGCACGATTGCCGACCTGACTGCTGAGGAGACGCTTCAGCCAGCACACCTGGCGGAGGCATTGCAGTATCGGCCGCGGCAGGTGTGAAGGAGAGAGATGCGATCATGGAACAGTGGGCTGAACTGAAATTGGATACAGACATCACCCTTACAAGCCGCCACAGATAGGATGATTCGCGACTGCAAACAGGCAATGGCATCACTTGTCGGGCATAAAACGGGCGGCTACGGCGCGGTTGACGGGCACTGCCTGGTAAAACACAGCCTGCTGCGCCGCATCGAGATTGGCCGCTTGCATTTGCAGTTGTTGGTAAATGTGGGTCAGCAACGGCCGTTCCCGTTCATCCGCCACCGCCGCCAACACCTGACAACATTGCCATTGCAAGCGCCACGGCTCCTCCGCCTTGTGGATGTTCGTTTTTTGCAGATAAGCCAGCACCGTCTCCACCTGTGCCAGCGCCAAATCATATTGCCCTTGCTGTAAATAGGCTTCGGCCAACAAGCCACGACTGTTCATTTCCCGACCTGGGCGGTTTAACTGCTGCTGCACAGCGATGGCTTTCTGGAAATGGCTGACAGCTTGTTCCCAATCCCCTAATCCCGCATAGCCGCGCCCGACACAACTGTCGATCAGGCTGGCAAGCAGCGGGTTGTTTTGCTGTGCCAGATAAGGCTTTGCCTGTTCACAACAGGTCAGCGTTTGCCGGTCACGCCCCAGGTGATGGTGCAGCAGCCCCAAATAAAAGTATGTGGTGGCGATGCCTTGCGGGTGATTGAATTGGAGATAGCTTGCCAATGCTGCCCGGTACTGCTGCTCGGCGGCGGCAAATTGGCCGATGCGCTGCCAGATACGGCCGTTTGTGATTTGGGCATCAGCCAGACGCAGCGCACTGCGCATTTCTTGCGCCAACGTGATCGCTTCCTGGCAGTGGGCGAGCGCGTCCGTATAGTCGCCGCGATACATGGAACTGAGCGCGAGATTGTTGAGCGTGTGTTGTTGAATGACAGGAGAGCCGATCTGCCGTTGAATGTCGCGCATACGCAGCAGATACGGCCGTGCATCTTCATGGCGGGTGGCGGCGACATTTGCCAGTATATAGAGCGCCCCACTCGCTCCCCACAAATCATTCGCTTGCATATAAGCGGTCAAGGCCTCTTGCAGCATTTCCCAGGCGGCCTGACGCTGGCCGATAGCCAGCAGCCAACTCCCTTTGAGCAGCGCGGCCTGCATTTTGTGCGCCGGTGTCGCCGCCAATTGACAGGCCGTCTCCGCATATGTGCCCATTTGCGGGAAATCTCCTTGCAGCTCGTAAATGCGCCCCAGGAGTAGATGCGCGGCGGTGGCGTTGGGGTCTGTCTCTAAAATGCCTTGCGCCAGATTTCTGGCCCGGTGCAGATGTCCCCATTCGGTGAGCAGGGCGGCCTGGCTGCTGTCGAACAGGATTTTGAGGGCGGGCTGTGTGGGGGCAATGTGAACGGCCGTTTCCGCCAACAGCGCTGCGCCATTTTCATACAACCCACTGAGCAAAAACATGTCGGTGAATGCGGGCAGGGCGGCGGCAAGCAGCTCTGTTTCATGCTGATTTGCCGCCCAATACCAGCCTTGGGAGATGTTGTCTTGTTCGCTGAGCAGTTGTTTGAGGGCGACACGGGATTGCGAACCTTTCAGGTAACGGCCTTGTTCCTGTAAAAAGGCGAGGTAGTAATGGGCGTGGGCGTGCGAAACGGCCGTTTCCATGCCCAACTGCGCCAATTTTTCCTTGGCAAATTCGCGTAGGAGTTCGTGGATGAGGTAACGGCCGTTGTGTGCCCGCTGCACCAACGAGCGATCCACCAGCCGCGCCAGCCCCAGCATAGAAGCGCCCGTCACGGCGCGTGCCGCCGCCAACGTAAACTCGCCGCGAAATACCGACATACAGGCAAACAACTGCTGCTCCTCGGCTGTCAGCAGCTGCCACGAACCGGCAAACACCGCCCGCATACTGCGATGGCGCGGCGGCAAATCCTGGTACGGCGAGACCAAAAAATCCAGGTTGTGGGCGATTTCCTCGGCAATGGTTGGCAAATCATAGGCCCGCAGCCAGGCGGCGGCCATTTCCAGGGCGAGGGGCATCCCTTGCACCAGACGCGCAATCTGGCGAATGAGGTCATTGTCTGCTGCGCTAAATTGCTCCAGGCCATAGCGCTGCGCCCGTGTCGCAAACAGCGCCGCTGCCTCTTCCACCTCTTCCAGGCCGTGCAAATCCAGCCGCCATTCCCCTTGCAAGTTGAGTGTGTGGCGCGACGTGACCAGACAGGTGAGTCCCGGCGCAGCCTGCAATAAATCGGCGACCAATGGTGCGCCATCTATCAGATGTTCAAAGTTGTCGAGCAGCAGCAGCAGGCGTCGCCCTTGCAGATGCTCTTGCAGCTGCTGCATGGGTGGGGTTGTCCCGGCGAAGGTCAGGCCAATTTGGGCGGCAATGAGGGAGGCGATCTGGTTGACGCTGGAGAGTTGGGCGAGGGGGATGAAGTAGAGGCCGTCGGGAAAGGCAACGGCCGTTGCCGCAGTCGCCGCCGCCAGCAATACAGCCTGTACCGCCAGGCGCGTCTTGCCCATGCCGCCGCCGCCGGTGATGGTCAGCAGGCGGCAGTCAGGGGCGATGAGCTGTTCGATGATGCGGGTCAATTCCTGGGCACGCCCCACAAAGCTGTTGATTTCGGCGGGAAAACCCTGATAAACGGCCGTTGGCGGGGTTGGCAGTTCTGCTTGCTGCAACTGCCGGTACAACTGCTGGGTTTCCCCCTCTGGGGCAATGCCTAATTCTTGCTGTAACAGCGCCGCATACGCCTCGTAATGGGCAATGGCGCTGGCGCGTTGCCCACTGCGGGCCAGCGCACGCAGCAGTTGGCGCTGCGCCCGTTCGTGCCAGGGTTCCAGCGCGAGCAGCGCCTGAGTTGTCTCGATGAGCAGTGTGTCCTCTTTGCTTTGTTCGTAATGGTTGCCAAGAATCGAAAAGGCGTAAAAGGCTTGCTGCTGCAAATGTTCCCGTGTGAGCAGCAGCCACTCTTCAAAAAGTGCGCTGCCGCCCAGGTAAAACCCTTGCAGAAAGGTTCCCTGGTAAAGTGTGACCGCTTCGCGTAAATGGGTCAGGCATGTGGGGCATTGGTTCACGTCGGCGTGGTTGTGCTGCTCTACCAGCAGCAGTTTTTGGCTGAATTGCAGGGCATCGCACTGCACGACGGCCTGGTTTAAGCGCACGTCTTTGGCGCTGGTTTGCAGCAGGGGCAAATCGGGCACGGCCTGGCGCAGGCGGGAGAGGGTTTTGCGCAGGTTTTGGCGGGCCTGGGTGTCTGTCTGGTCGGGCCAAAGGAGGGCGGCCAGTTCGTCGCGGCGAAACGGCCGTTCCCCATTCAGCGCCAGATAGACCAACAGTGCGCGGGCACGATCTGTGGCAAAGTGTGCTGATGTTTGCCCATCAATCCCGATTGCCAATGGGCCTAAACAGTGAATGCGAAGCATGTCATTTTCTACAGAGAAACCGGCTTCTCTTGGTGTTTTGGGGAAACGCCCCAGTCGCGCTGCGAGTAATCTTTGTGATTGCCGCGAACGGGCACAAGGCTCATCCCCGCACCAACCATTAATCTACAATTAAAAGCCCGGTTTCTGACCTATACGAATAGATTCATTTTATCGCCGGTCACACTTTTGTCACGCCCCTTTTTTACACTGTGCCCCATGTCTGAACATGTAGAACGAGAATCCTATCAATATCACGCTTATTTACTGCGGGTGTGGCGTGAAGCAGGGCAAGAACGGTGGAAATTGTCCTTGCAAACAACGGCTTCGCCACAGATTCGTTATTTTGCGACCCTGGAAGAACTGGTTGTGTTCCTGGCTCAGCTTATGCACTCTTAGGAGGGGCGTATGGCATATGAAGCGTCGTTAATGCAGGCACTTTATGAAGCAGCGCCGATAGCCGTTATTGTGGTTGGGCAAGATGGCCTTATTCGCCATGCCAATGGAGCCGCAGAGAAAACGTTTGGTTACGGCCGTACCGAATTAGAGGGGCAGTCACTCGGCATTTTGTTGCCGGAGCGCTTCCGCAGCGCCCATCAACAATGGCTGCGCATCTATTTCAAGCATCCCCGGCAGCGCAGTATGGGGAACGATAAAAAGTTGCTGGCCCAGCGCAAAGATGGCAGCGAATTCCCGGCGGAAATTGGCCTCAGTAGTTTTACGTTGCAAGCGGAAACAGTGGTGGCTGCTTATATTGCGGACATCACCGCTCGTGTACAGGCAGAGGAGAAGCTGGCGCAATATGCGCGTGAACTGGAAGCGCAAAACGCAGAATTGGATGCATTTGCGCATACGGTAGCGCATGGCTTGAAAACGCCGTTGAACTTGATTGCCGGTTATGGCGAACTGCTGACGAGCCATGGCTCGCGGCTGCTCGCGGCTGAAAAGCAGCGGATGACGCAGGTCATTGTGACGCAGAGCTTGCAGATGGATCAGATTGTGCATGATTTGTTGATGTTAAGCAGTGTGCGCCGCACGGATATAACGATGGAGCCGTTGGATATGGCGGCGATTGTGGAGCGTGCTCAGTTGCAGTTGGCGCAGCTGGTGGTGCAGTATGACGCGGAGATTGTGGTGCCTGACCGTTGGGAAACGGCCGTTGGCTATGCTCCCTGGATTGCCGAAGTTTGGGGTAACTACCTGAGCAACGGGATCAAATATGGCGGCGTCTCGCCACGCCTTGTGCTCGGTTCTGCTGTGCAGCCAGATGACGCTGTGCGTTTCTGGGTGCATGACAACGGCAGCGGTATCGCCCGGTCTGATCAATCGCGGCTGTTCACTCCCTTCACCCGTCTCAATCTGGCGCACAGCGAAGGGCATGGCCTGGGGCTGTCTATTGTGCGGCGCATTGTGGAACGGTGTGGTGGGCAAGTGGGGGTAGACAGCCAGCCCGGCAAGGGCAGCACGTTTTGGTTTACCTTACCGGCTGTGCCGCAAAAAAAACAGATTCAAAACCTGATGGATTTTAGAAGGCCGATTGGCTCCTGGCAAAACTAATCATGGGCGGCGATTTCACAAGTGGGGCCTATCACGTGAATATCAATCAACCTCCCGGAGGTTATCAATGGCAGGCTCGTCACATAAGACGAACCTCCGGGAGGTTATTTTTAGAGGAACACCATGAATGAAAACCAACCTCCCAGAGGTTATCAATGAAAGGGTTGTCACATGAGACGAACCTCCGGGAGGCTATTTTTTTAAGGAGACGAATTTATATGCAGCGTTTTCATTATTTCTTGTTTGTTTTGCTAATTGGGTTGGTAACGGCCGTTATCACACCCCCTGTTCATGCTGCTCCGGCAGCGATCATCATGGTCAGCAACACCAATAACAGTGGCGTGGGCAGTTTGCGTTGGGCCATTACCAATGCCATTTCTGGCGATACCATCCAGTTCAATGCCGCGCTCAGCGGCCAAACCATCACCCTGACATCGGGGGAAATCATCATCAACAAGAATTTAACGATTGATGGCTCTGCGTTGGCCTCGCCTGTGACGATTAGCGGGAACAACAACAGCCGCATTTTCTACATCACGAGCAGCACCGTGTCCATTACTAGATTGCGGTTTATCAATGGCGCCAGCAATGAGGGCGATCCTGGTGATTGGGATGGCGATGGCGGGGCTATTTATTTGCAAAATAGTTCCACTGTGACCATTGATAGAAGTGAGTTTGCCAACAATCACGCTCAGTACAACGGGGGGGCACTCTATATTTTTTCGAATTCAAGCGCTACTCTGACCAACAATGTCTTTACCAATAACAGCACCCTACATGCAGGGGGAGCCATTCGGGATTCTTCGTCACCGAGCGTTATAGTGACTGGTAATACCTTTGTGGGCAATACGGCGAATGAAGGTGGCGCAATGTGGGCCAGCTCTGGCACCGAGGTCTTAACCAACAACACCTTTTACAACAACACTGGGGATGGCACGTTATATGTGTGGGAAATACTAAATTTGAACAACAACACTTTTGTTGGTGATGATGGAGTGACTGTTCGCAATTCGTTTGCCGATTTACGCATGCGTAACAACATTATCGGTAGTTGCTTAGTTATTGGTGGCATCATCTCCGTAAATATCAACAACTGGATTGTGAATGGCAGTTGTTCGCCTGCCTTTAGCGGTGATCCGCTGCTGTTACCACTGGCTGATAATGGTGGCCTCACGCCAACTGCGGCCCTCCAGCCTGGCAGCGCGGCTATCGACGCGGGTGATAACAGTACCTGCGTGACCTATGATCAACGCGGCGTTGCCCGCCATGACGGAGATGGCAATGGTGTTGTCACGTGTGATCTTGGCGCGTATGAAGCTGGCAATATGCGGTGCAGTATCATCCAGGGCAGTGATTACGCCTTTAGCAACCAGTCGAATGTGTCTATCCATGTCAATCCGACGGCTGGTTCTGATCTGGGTTGTTTGTATGTGGATGAAGTTCCTGTAAACCATCCTGAGGCGACGGGCATAACAAATGGCCTGCATTTGCGGACAGGAAAATATTGGCATATAGAAGGTTTTCAGTCAGATGGCACAACCCCGGCCAACACCTTTAATGTGAACCTGACTTTGCCTTATACGAGTGCAGATAGCACCAGCCGCGTTTGCAAATGGCTAGATGGCGGTGGCGCTGGCTTTGGCTGGGATTGTGATGACGCTGGCGCAACGCATACGACGTACAGCACAGGTGTTTCTGTTACGCGCAGCGGCCTCAATAGTTTGTCGCAGTGGGCAGTGGGGCAGCATGTGGGGCCAACGGCCGTTTCCCTTTCCGCGCTCTCTGTCACCAGCCCAGTGCCCTGGTCGGCTGTGGTGGCTGTGGGGCTGCTGCTGGGTGTTGGTCTGTGGTACACCATGCGCAAACGAGTAAAAAACTGGGCAGATTAATCGCCTACCGGTTCTAACCCCATTTGACCGGGTATCTCCATCATGGAAATACCCGGTTTTTATATATCTTTCCGCTCTCTCTTCCCTCCTCCCTCTTCTTTCACCCATCCCCTCCTGCTTGGTGCGCCGCCCAATTGTGCTAAAATACCGCCGCAATTGGGAAGGCGGAATACGCAGTTCCTCTCTATTCCCTGACACTCAAACTGGAAGGATACAATGGATTTTTGCCAACAAACGGCCGTTTTGCTTTTCCAAACCCTATGCGTGCCCATCTTTTGGCTGGGCAGCACAGTGGGGTTGGTTTGTTCCATCATTGGTGCGGCCGTGGAGTATCAACGTGCCCGCATGCGCCGTCGGCGCGAAGAGGAGGAGGGCGCTTTGCCCGGCTGCATGATCATGATGGCTGGCGCTTTAGGGTTTATGGGCGTGGTTGCCCTGGTGGTGTCCTTGTTTACCGACCAGGTGAAACGGGCGGTGCTGTTGGGAACAGGCGTAGGCGTAGGGTTCTTGCTTGGTTTTGCATTCATGGTGGGTTTGTGGCTGCTGCTGATGCGTCGTGGGGAGTAAATTGTGGCGGGAAGTGACGAGAACAACGGCGACAGCTTGATAAACGATGTGACGCTGCACGGGCTGCCGGGAACATTGTTGTTTACGCTGCGTGCCCGTGCCGCAGAGACGAGCCGCAGCGATGCCTTGCTGCGCGACGAATTGGCAGCGGCGTGGTATCGGCGCATTGTTGTGCCACCCGCGATGCAGGCGATGATGGAGGCCGCTTATACACCGGTGTTTCAACTGGGAACGGCCGTACGCGCCCGTCTTTACGATGATATGACCGCCAACTTTTTGGCAGCACGCACGCAGGCGTTGGTTGTCGAGTTGGGAGCCGGGTTATCGACGCGTTACCAGCGCTTTGCCCGTCCTGGTTTGCAGTGGGTGGAATTAGACCTGGCTGAGGCGATTGCTTATCGGCGGCAGTTGGAGGGGGAAACGGCCGTACACCATTTCCTGCCCACTTCCATGACCGATCCCCATTGGCCGTCGGCCTTACCGGCCATGCCTGCTGCCGATACACTTTTTTTGGCAGAAGGCGTCCTCTTTTTCCTCAGCCCGGAAGAGGTGGCGGCGCTGTTTGGTCTGTTGGCGCGTCACTTTGGCGGCGCTGGCATCGGTATGGATGTGCTTACGCAACGCTTTAGCCGTCAGGCGCGGGCGGCCTTTGCCGCTGCGGATGTGCCCATGCGTTGGCTGGTTGCCGATGTGCAAGATGTGGCTGACCTGGGTGTGACCATTCATCAGCAGTGGACGGTGACGCATTTGCACCTGCCACGCTGGCAGGCGTTGGGGTTTGATCCGCAAAAATTGTTGGCAAGTGCGGGGAATATTGTGCTGTCTGGGACAGTGGACGGGGATGGAAATCCGTAGACCTGTGCCTGTGCTCTGTTTTGCTAGTACATAACGGCCGTTTCCCTTGCTTTGTTTTCATGTGTGCATTATTATCAAAAGCGGTAGTTCACCGCGAAGTTCAAAAACATTGGCAGCAAATGAGGTCCTAAATGGCAGGCAACCGTTCTCAGTATCAAGAGGCGCTCAAGTTAGGCAAAACTTATAATGCGCAAAAAGAGTGGAAAAAAGCCATTGGTGTTATACGCATTGCAATTCGGGAGTTTCCGACCGAACCCGATCCTTATGATGTGCTCGGCAAGGCGTGTACCGGCTTGAAACAGTGGGATAAGGCGTTGGAATGCTATAAGCTGGCGGCGCGTTATTCCAGAGGCGACATTTCCTATTTGAATAAGGTCGCCGATATGCAGGAGCGCCTGGGCCAACTTGACGAAGCTGGACGCACATACATGGCTGCCGGTGAGCTGCAACTGCGCAATAATGATTTAGATGGCGCGATTTCTAACTGGCAGCGGGCGGTACGTTTGGAGCCTTCACTGCTCAGCGCACACCGCCGCTTAGCCAGTGTTTTTCAGCGGCGCAATAATGCCAAAGCGGCCGTGCGTGAATATCTGGCGATTGCCCGTATTTTGGAAATGCGCGGTGAGAAGCAGAAGGCGCTGCAAATGTGTCGCGCCGCCATGCGTATTGACCCGGATAACGAAGATATTTTGACGGCGATGGAGTTGATCCGGCACGGTGAGGAAGCGCTGCGCGAAGAGGAAGAGGAGATTGAAGAGGAAACGGCCGTTGCCGAACCAGAACCGGCAGAAGAAGGCAGCCTGGTTGATACCATTCGCCAAATGGCCGCCGTATTTGAAGCGGAAAGACAGCAAAGCTTGAAGGCCAAAGCTGGCACCGGTGGCAAAGCGCCGCTGGATGGTACGCGGCGGCTGGCGCAAGAACAGTTAGCCGAAGAGATTTTCCGCGATGAAGAGGATGAAGATTTGCTGTACGGCACGGGAGGCAGCGGTTTAAGTAAATTGGAACGAGACGCCTTGATAGGGCAAGGCATTGATTTACAGTCACGAGGACAGTTAGGGGAAGCCATCGACTGTTATGAAAAGGCGATCAAGGGCGGGTTAAATATAGCCGCCGCGCATTTTACAATAGGGCTTTTGTATCTGGAAACGGGACGGACGGATGATGCCAAACAGTCTCTAATGCTTGCAGCCAAAGACGCAGCATATCGTGAAGCCGTAGAAACAGCGTTAGCTTAGTCACTAACGCGGAGTAGCTTTAGTGGCGCTTCAGATCGTATAGACGCGAAAGGTGTACCGACTGCCTTTCGCGTTTTTTGTCTGGGGTGGTGGTGTGCAAAGGTGCAAAGTATCTTAGTCGTTGAGGAATCAGAATTTACAGCGCCAATTGCGGCCGCTTTGCGCCAGTCCCAACCCGATTGGCTAATTGAGGTAGCCGATCCCCTCTCTCTTTTTTCTCAAGATGTTTCGTTTGCCACGCTGACCACATTTGTTTTAGGGCATCGTCCGCCACAGGTGGATGCGTTGGCCTTGTGGCAGCGCATGCAGGAGCAGGGGGCGCAAGGTGCGGCTGTCTTGGTAGCCGAGCCGGAAATGGTAACGGCCGTTTCCCAGGCATTACAATCTGGCATGCAAGGCTATGTTTTGCGCGACACCCAGCAGCATTACCTCCATTTACTTCCCTCCGTCATTACCCAGGCCTATGCACATTGGTGCGCCGCCCACTCCGGCAAAAAGGCCGCCCATGCACGGCATGACATATTTGCCGACCTCCTTGATGTAACCATGGAAGCGGTTATCGTCATTGACGAGGCAGACCATATCGTGTTTTTCAACAATGGCGCGGTGGATATGTTTGGCTTTCTGCCGGAAGAGATTGCCGGGCAGTCATTATCTTTGTTGCTGCCGCTGCGCTTCCATGACATTCACGAACGGCTTGTGTGGGGATTCCGGCGCGAGCCACAAGTTGCCCGTCCCATGAGCCAGCGCTGCCTCGTTTCTGCGCAGCATCGTGATGGTCACGAATTTCAAGCCGAGGCAACGATTACGAAGCTGACGCGAAACGGCCGTCTCTATATGGCCGCCATCTTGCGCGACATCACCGAACGGCTGCCCGTCGAATCTTCCCTAAATCAATACACACATCGCCTGGAAGCCCTGCGCGAGATGGATCAGGCTATTTTGGCCGCCCGTTTGCCGCAAGAAGTCGCCCAGGCGGCGCTGGCCCATCTGCACCAACTTGTCCCGTATCAGCGGGCCAGCATCATGACTTTTGACCCGGAGGATGACACCATCAAATTGTTGGCGGTGGCCGCCGATACCGGGCAAGACACCTTGATGCCGCCAACATTGGTCTTTCACGACGAGCAAGCCGAGCGTGTTTGCCAGGCCGTGATCACCCAGTTGCAGGCTGATCCACAAGCCTCTCCCCTCGATACGGTCGAGCGTACGTTGCAGGCCGAGGGGGAGTTGGTGTACATCATCGTGCCGCTGCTGGCCCAGGATCATTTGTACGGCGTGCTTAATTTGGGGTCGGGTGGCGATTACCTGTTTACGCATGAACATGAGGCGGTGGTGCAAGAAGTCGCCCGCCCGGTGGCGATGGCTATTCAGCAGGCACGCTTGCTGGAAATTGAACGCACGCAGCGCGAATTGACGGAAACGTTGCGCCAGGTGGCGGCTGTGTTGAGCAGCACGCTCGATCATGAACAGGTGCTGCGCATTATTTTAGAGCAGTTGGCGCGTGTGGTCTCTTATGACAGCGCCTCGGTTATGCTGGCGGATGGGTTTGAATTGCAGGTGGTAGCCAGGCGCGATATAGGCAAAACGCGCCCCTTGTCGCAGCTGCGTTTTGAGGCGCTTTCGCATGTGCGCGAGGTGTTGGAGCACTCGGCGCCGGTGATTATTGCGGATACGGCCGTTGACTCTCGTTGGCAGTCGCTCCCTGAAACAGAATACATTCGTTGTTGGCTGGGGGTTCCGCTCGTCGTCAAAAATTTGGCGATTGGCCTGATTAACCTCAACAAAGAGCAGGCGCATTATTACACCAAACGGGATGCGGAAACGGCCGTTGCCTTTGCCGACCAGGCCGCTGTCGCTGTCGAAAACGCCCAGCTTTACAGCCGTGCCCAGCACGAAATCAACGAGCGCAAGCAAGCTGAAGCTGCGTTGCAAGCCGAACGGGCGCTGCTGGCACAGCGCGTCGAAGAGCGCACCGCCGAGCTAACCGCCGCCAACGCGCAGTTGGCACGCGCCGTGCGTGCCCGCGACGATTTCCTCGCCAGCATGACGCATGAACTGCGCACGCCACTCAACGCCATCCTCGGCATGGCCGAAATCTTGCACACCGGTCTTTATGGCCCCTTGTCTGCACAGCAGCAAGACCTGCTCGAAACCATTGCCGAAAGTGGCTACCATTTGCTCGATTTAGTCAACGATATTCTTGACGTTGCCAAAATCGAAGCGGGGCAAATGAAGCTGGAGATTTTCCCGACGTATGTGGTGGAGTTGTGTCAGCGCTGTGTCGAACTGGTGCAGCGCGTAGCTAACAAGAAGAGCGTCACCATTTCCGTGAACATAGCCGATTCGGTGGGCACTATTTTGGCCGATGAGACGCGCTTGCAGCAGATTTTGGTGAACCTGCTCAACAATGCCATCAAGTTTACGATGACCGGCCAGCAGGTTGGCCTGGACGTGCAGGTGGATGCCACCCAGCAAACAATGCGCTTTACCGTGTGGGACACGGGCATCGGCATGGCTTTGGCTGACATTCGCCGCTTGTTTGAGGGGCCGAATGGGCCGACCCCGTTTATGCAGCTCGACAGTGGCCTGACGCGCCATTATGAAGGAACGGGGCTGGGGTTGTCGTTGATTTATCGTCTGACGGAATTGCATGGAGGCAGTCTGACGATTAACAGCGCCGTGGGGCAGGGCAGCCGCTTTACGGTTTGTTTGCCCTTACAGCCGCCGCCGCTGGAGAGTTATGAAGAAGGAGGGGTGCGCCAAAACGGCCGTTCCGCTCCCACCATTCTCCTTGCCGAAGATAACGACCGTTACCTGCGCAGCATTGCCGCCCATTTGTCTGCTCGTGGCTACCGCTTGCTGTTGGCGCATAACGGCCGTGAAGCAGTGCGCCAGGCACGCACCACGCCCCCCGACTTGATGGTCATGGATTTACAAATGCCAGAATTGGATGGCCTGCGTGCCATTGATTTCATCCGCACCGAGCTTGGCTTGCAAACCATTCCCATTATCGCCATGACATCGCTTGTTTTGCCAGGGGATAAACTGGAATGCCTGGAGCGTGGCGCTGATGTTTATCTGCCAAAGCCCTTTCTCTTGCCGCATCTCGCCGCCTTAATTGAGCAGTTGTTGGGAGAATAGCCTCCGGGAGGTTGTCTTGCCTTAGCCTCCGGGAGGTTCAGAAACCTCCCGGAGGTTTCTTTGGCACGAGCCTCCGGGAGGTTCAGAAACCTCCCGGAGGTTTTCTTTTTGTTGCACGTCAGCGACTTCCCATCCGGGCACTATACCGCATTCAGCAAATCTTCTGTAAAATAAGCGCATCAACAGCATCCTGCGATTTGCCAAATCGCGCCACAAAAAGAGTTTCCATGAGCTGATGCACACCAAAAGCGATGAAACCCAACCTCCCGAAGGTTCAAGAGGCCATTCATGGATTTGCTAGACATCCTCACCACCTACTTCAATGACGACGAGCTAAATACGCTTTGTTTCCATCTGGATATTCCCCATGATGACTTACCGGCGCAGGGACGTGCCAACAAAGCACGCGAACTGCTGCTGCGCGTGCAGCGCGAGCAACGCCTGCCTGACTTGCTGGCGCGTGGCCGCGAAATGCGTCCGCAGGCGCAATGGCCCGACGCCGCGGTGGCAGCACGGCAGCGTTTCATTCCACCCGAACTGATCCCGTACCTGGAAATGGTGACACGGCGCAGCAGCCGCCTTCCCCTTGGCCCGCTCGACCCTACCGGTCGCGAGAGTGCCCACATCAGCCTGGGGCAGGTGTTTATCAATCTCAACGCCGGTGTGGCTGGAGAGCGTATTGCTGGCGAAGATGGGCAGGATCAGGTGCAGTACAGTGCAGCGCTGGCCCACATTCACAACCGGCAGCGCCTGATCCTGTTGGGCGACCCTGGTTCTGGCAAATCCACCCTGCTGCGCTTTCTCGCTTACTGCCTGGCACAGGCAGCGTTGACGACAACCGACGCCTGGCTGCCCAAACTGAGCTGGACAGTGACACGGCACGCCAAGGCTAACGATAAGGGCGAAGCTGTCGCGCAGCATTGGCAGCGCGATGCGCCTTTGCCCATCTTTATTGAACTGCGTGACTTTGCTCAGTCTGGTTTTGACCCCCGTTCGCCATTGGCCTTATGGGCGTATGTGCAGGCGCAGTGGCAGCGCGACGGTTTTGGCGATGGCCTGGAGGCGTTGGCGCTGTTGGCGCGGCACAACCAGGTGATTTTCTTGCTCGATGGTGTGGATGAAGTTCCGCTGGCGCAGCGCCGCGATGTGTGGCAGGCGATCCGCGCGTTGGGCGATGGCCCGTTTGGCGGCAGCCGCTGGGTGGCTACCTGCCGTGTCCTCTCCTTTGCCGCGGATGAAGCGCCGCCCGGCGTGCCTGTGCAAACGCTGCAATTTTTGGAAGATGTGCAAATTGACCAGTTTATTGCCGCCTGGTACGCAGCCTTGTTGGCTGCCGGGGAAATCAACGCAGCCAGTGCGCAAGTGATGACGGCGCAGCTGCAAGATGCCGCACGCCGCCCTGGTTTGCAGCCGCTGGCGCAAAACCCAATGCTGCTGACGATCATGGCGCTGGTGCAAACTTTTCATGGCACGCTGCCTGATGAGCGTGCCAAGCTGTACCAGGCGTGTGTGGAGACGATGCTGCTGCGCTGGCAGCGGCATAAAGACGAAAGCGGCGGCGGCGCACTGCCCGATGTGTTGGCGCAGCTGCAAACCAGCCAGGAAAATCTGGAGCGGCTGTTGTGGGAGGTGGCCTGGACGGCGCACAGGAGCGCGGCAGGGCAGCAAGAGGCGGCCAACATCCCGGAGACGACGGTGCTGCAAATTGCCAAAAAGCATTTGGGCGATTATGCACGCGCCGAAGCGTTTTTAGCGTATACCGAGCGCCGTGCCCATTTGCTGATGGGGCGCGGCGGGCAGCAGCAGCGTGTTTACACCTTTCCCCACCGCACCTTTCAGGAGTACCTGGCCGCTTGTTTTGTGGCGGCACAGCGCGACTTTACGCGTGGCGCACCGCTGTTGGCGGCACAGGGAGATGCCTGGCGCGAGGTGCTGGCGCTGGCTGCGGGGACGCTGGTCTTTAACCAAAACAACCGGGAGAAGGCGTTGGATGGTGTGGAAAAGGTGCTGCCCACGCATATGCCTGCGCCTGATGATGAGGGTGGCTGGTTCCGGGTCTGGCTGGCGGCAGAGATGCTGCTGGTGGTGGGCAAAACAGCGGCGGCAAAAGACGCCGTGGGGCGGTCGCTGCTGCCGCGCCTGCAAAAGCTGCTGGCGGCGCTGGTTGCCAGCGGCCGCCTGACACCGCCGCAGCGGGCAGCGGCGGGCAGGGCGTTGGGCTGGCTGGGCGACCCGCGCCCCGATGTGGCCTGCGCCGTGCCCGCGCTGGTGCAAATCCCGGCCGGGCCGTTCTTGATGGGCAGCAGTGATGCTGACAAGCTTGCCTACGATAGGGAAAAGCCGCAGCATGAAGTGACGCTGCCCGCTTATGCCATTGGCAAATACCCGGTGACGGTGGCGCAGTATGCACGCTTTGTGCAGGCGGGCGGCTACGAAGATGCCGCTTACTGGACGGCGGCCGGCTGGCAGCAGCGGCAAAGAGAAGGGTGGACAGCCCCTCGTTATTGGGAGGATCGGCGCTGGACGTGTCCTAACCATCCGGTGGTTGGTGTCAGTTGGTACGAGGCGGTGGCTTACTGCCGCTGGCTGTCGGCGGCGACGGGGCGCAGCTTCCGCCTGCCGCACGAGGCGATGTGGGAAAAGGCGGCGCGTGGGGCAGATGGCCGTATCTACCCCTGGGGTGATGAATGGGATGCGGCTAAGCTGAATGCTGCGGAGACTGGCATCAACCAGACTTCAGCGGTGGGCATGTTCCCGGACGGCCGTTCCCCCTACGACGTCTATGATATGAGCGGCAACGTACTGGAATGGTGCAGCGGGAGGGCATATCCTAAATACCCGTTTCAAGAACGCCCTTATGCCGAAGAAGTGGAACAAAGCGGTGGTACGCACAGCTGGCGCGGGGGCGCTTTCAACAACTACGGTTGGGACTCGCGTGCCGCGTACCGGTACTTCAGCCTTGCGCACTATAGGAACTTCGACTTGGGGTTCCGGGTCGTCGAACATCTCTCATAGGTTCTGCTTGCTGATTTCTGTATTCTGTGTTCTGATCTGGCTGCATTCTGTTTTTCTATTATCGTCGCGCGGTGCGCGGCGATCGCGTAAAAAAATTTTTAAGTATTCTGGAAAGACCTGTCAGGTTTTCCTCAGAGGAAACCTGACAGGTCTACCTGAATAGATACAATTTTTTAAGGCATGAAGCGTTACAAACAGCTTTACCCCTAACTAACCAGCTTCGTGCGTCAGTTCGGGAAAGGGGGAGTGCCACTGCCAGCCGGTTTTGCCTGTTGCGCGGTAACGTTGCAGGCGGCGAATGGTGATTTCGGCAAAGAGGGGATCGTTGTCGAAGGTGACAACGCGGCGACCCAGCCGTTCCCCGGCAAGCAGGGTGGTGCCAGAGTGGGCGAAGCAGTCCAGCACGGTGTCGCCGGATTGGCTGCTTGATTGGATGAGGCGTTCGATAGCTTTAAGCGGTTTTTGCGCGTAACAGCCGGGCACATTTTCTTCCATACGGTAAAAAACTTGCTGTATATCTACCCAAACGTTGCCTGGGCGCAAGGTGGGGGCTTTGCTGCGTTCGTTGGTTTCCGTGCGACGGCCGTTTACCGTTTTGTAGTACCCGCGCAAAATTTTGGGAATGTCTGTGTAGACCACCTGGAAGGGGGGCTTCCCCTGGACATAATGCAGTAATTCCTGGCGCACCCACATCCAATTGCGCTGTGTGCCATAGCCGCGCTGGTTGCGTAACGTGATCCAGTTGCGCGGCTGCAACTGTGGCAGTTGGCGCATGAGGATGATGAAATCGGGCAGCGGCTGGAAATTATCGCGCACGTCTGCGCCCAACCAGACGTAAACGTGCGCGTCAGCAGCGAGGACATCCAGGCAGTTTTGCAGCCATTGCCGTGAAAAATGCAGGTAGCTGTCTAGCGCTGTTTTGGGCAGGTGCGGCGTGCTGGCTTGCCCAACGGCAAAATTATATGGCGGGTCATTGATCAGCAGCGCCGCCTTTTGCCCGTCCATGATGCGGCGTACATCGTCGGCGTTGGTTGCATCCAAAACGCCGACGCGATGTCCGCGCACGGGGTCTTCCCAGATGTCGCCGGGTTGCAGGCGGCAGTAGGGGCGAAGCTGCTGGCGCAAAGCCGCGTCCGTATCGAGCCGGGGCAATTGTTCTTTCATGGAGCGGGGCGATTGATGGAGCGGTCAGCCAGGGCGGGGCCAACTACCATGACGAGGGCGGCAATTGCTTTGCCGCTTTGGGTGACGGCAAAGATGTCGGCATACCCTACTGAGGCGCAGGTGGCGATGTAGTAGAAGGCGTCAACATAGCTGTTGATGCGCGGGTTGACATCTTTTTCGGCGCGGTAGAAAGCGACGGCGGAGGCGCCGAGGAAGGAGAAGACGGCGTCGAGTGGGTTGCGTTCGGCCCAATCGAGAAAGGCGCCTTCCCATTGGTCTTTTTTGGCGAGCAGGCTGCGCCAGGCGTCTTGCAGTTGGGTGCTGGAGATGCCGAGCCAGGTTTGCAGCATGTCGGACGCGGGGGGAACGGCCGTTTCGTCGGCCGCTTGGGCAAAGAGCGTATCCAGAGCTTGTTGTTGGGCAGGAGTCAACATGATTTTCCTATGAGTTGTCGCGCGGGTCGCGGCTGAGACGGGCACGCAGTTCGGCGCGAGCGGCGGCGTGATCTTCGCGTTGGGCGATGGATTCCTGGCGTTCGGCCAGTTCGTCGTGCAAGGAATCGGCCGTTTTTTCGACATCACGGCGCAGTGTGTGCAGTGTTTCCTGGGTGGTGACGTTGGCGTCACGTTCGGCCAGGCCGGCGTGTTGGCGGCGCAGGGCGTCGAGGCGTTTTTGCAGGTGGGCGAGGTCGGTTTGCAGGGAAACGGCCGTTTCCCGATAAGCCTCATACTCCGCTTGCAACACATCCGCATTGGGTTGATTCGCGGCCAATGCTGTTTGCCACGCTTGCTGTGCGCGTTTGGCACGCGCGACGGTCAGGGCAACCTCATCATGCAGCACATTCAGCCGTGCCTGTGTGATCTCGACTTGCGTTTGTACCCGATCCGGCGTGGTTGGGTGTGTTTCTTCGCTGAATAGATCGGAAACGGCCGTACGCAGCAAAGCCTTCACTTTATCCGTCC
This sequence comes from Ardenticatenaceae bacterium, assembly GCA_020634315.1. Taxonomy (GTDB): domain Bacteria; phylum Chloroflexota; class Anaerolineae; order Promineifilales; family Promineifilaceae; genus JACSRF01. The sequence continues at coordinate 83,392 of JACKBV010000009.1, forward strand.
ACTTCATCGCCATCCTCTCTTGAAAAGCCCCCCGGAGATTGCTGCCATGAGATCAATCTCTTGACGACAACCTCCGGGAGGTTGATCTTCATTACTTCATCGTTGCCCGTAAATAAAAATCTTCAAACGGCAAGTCCCGGATAATGGGCAGCTCGGCCAACGCCTGCTGTGCCTTTTGCCAGCGACGGCGCTTCTGGCGCTTCCTTGATCAGCATATCAAGCACATTGCCAACCGTCTTACCCTTCAGCTTATTGACATTCAAATGTTCTTCTGCCAGATGAATGATTTCAGGAACCAATAAGGCCAGTTCCGTAACCGTGGCTCCGTCAGATTGACCATCGGCGGTGGGCAGCAAACTGCTTCCTTCCGTGCCGGTGACTTTGTTCAGCATTTGCTGTCCCAATTCGCGCAGGGGAACGGGGGTGGAGTTCAAAACTTCGCCCATGCCATCGGCCAGCGTAACCATACGCAGCAGCGAAGCCGCCGCATTCGGATCGCCAATCATCTTGATATTCATCGAAGCCAGCGCCTTACCCAATGCTTCCGCTTTCACTGTTTCAATGCGTACTTGCGCTTCCAATTGCAATTTCAACACTTCCACGCGCTGCGCCACACCATCGAAAGCGGCCAATGCCTCCGCTTTTGCTTTCTCGCCTTCCGCTTCCGCCAGGGCACGAGCGCGTATCGCTTCTGCTTCGCGCATAGCGGCATCTGCCCGCGCTTTGACCACTTCCACTTCCGCCAGACCGGTAGCCGAGGCTTGTGCTTTGGCTGCTTCTGCACGCATTTTTTGTGCGTCTGTTTCGGCCTTTGCCTGTGTGCGCGTGGTTTCTGCTTGCTGCAACGCTGCTTCTGCTTCAGCGGCGGCAATCGCTTTCAATGCTGCCGCCTGTGCTTCTGCTTCGCGCTGTTTGCGCAGCGCATCCAGCTCAATGCGGTTTTTCTGTTCAATCAACGTCTTTTGCGCCTCTTTTTCTGCTTCAATGGCGCTAATTTTAGAGTGACGTTGCGCTTCTTGTGTCGCCTGAACCGTCTTCACCGCCTGGTCTGCCTCTTCACGTTTTGCCAGCACTAACAACCGTTCTTGTTCGGCGCGTTCCCGCTCTTGTTCCGCCTGGATCAAGACGATTTGGCGCTGTTGGTCGGCAAGTTCAATGGATTGACGACGGGTTAATTCCGCCGCCATAACCTCTTGCTGTTTGTGTTCATTTTGCACGGCCAACTCTTGTTCCGTTTGGATTTCGGCAATGGAGATAGCCCGTTCTTTAGAGACACGTGCCAGTTCAGACTTTTGCACTTCTTCATATACTTTTTGGTCGGCAACCGCTTTTTCGCTGGCTTGAATGGTGCGTACCTCGCGTTCTTGTGACGCGGCGGCCAGGGCCAAATCGCGGTCAAGGTCAAGTCGCATGCGTGCAGTATCGGTGTCGCGCTGCTTGATTTCAATTTCAGTGCGGCGTTCGATGTCATTGCGTTCGCGTTGTGCCTGTTGAATGACTTGCGCGTTGGCGCGGGCTACTTGGGCACCAAAGACGTCATCTGTGCCAAACGAGCCTTGGCGTGCGGCACGCAGGGTGAGAATAGATACCGATTCGAGCACCAACCCGTTTTCTTCGAGGTCGGTCTTGAGGCGGCTTTGTACTTCCTCAATAAACTTTTCTCGTTCCTGGTGCAGGCTCATCAGGGTGAAGGTGGCGGCGACGTCGCGCAGCGCACCGTCAAGTTTGGCGTCTACCAGGTCTTTGACTGTGCTGCCATCTACCTGTTTGCCGCCAATGGTGCGGGCTGCATCCACGATCCCTTCAACGGTGGGGCTAACTTTGATGTAGAAGATAACCTTAATATCGGCGTATTGGGGATCGATGGTGAGTAAGGCGGTTTCGCCGGTACGCTCAATTTCGATTGCCATCGTGTTCAGGTCTACCCAGGTTAATTCGTGAATGGTGCGAAATACCCAGGCACCGCCATTCATGACGACCTTTGGTGGCTCATTCGGCTTACGAAAGAGGCCGCCGGTACGGACAAACGCGCGATTGGGCGGCGTCTTGACATACGTGCGCATGATCGACAGCGTCAGTACGAGGCCGACTAAAAAGATGACGATGATGATGGTAATGACAATCAGTAATGGGGTGGACATATTTCCCTCCAGTGGGGCGAATAATCTATTATTCGCCAATGCCTTATTAAAAACTCTGCAAACCAATGCAGCTTATAAACATTATTTACGGACTTTTTTGCGAGATGGGTGCAACTGTGTAGCGTTTTTGCTCTGAGTCGTAGTCTACCAGGGCAACTTCTGTTTGCCCGGAAATATTTTCGTCGTCTTGCGTGATGGCAAAGACATTGATGAGCGTGCCGCCACGATCACGCACGCGCACGAGACCATATTTCTGGTTGACAGAGGGGCTGATGACGACGCCGCGCCGACCCACTAAATTGGTGACGGAAGTGGCGGTGGTGCTGATGGGGGGCAGGGCACGGCCGATCAGGCGGGCTGTGCGTGAGCTGATAAAACTGCTGCCAATGAGGGCAATGGGCAGAACGAGCGCAAATGCCCAGCCAGGGTATGTGTTGAAGATGGTTTGTACGAGACTGTTGAGGAACCAGCCCAAGGTGCCGCTGCTGCCTAAAAGAATGAGCAGGACAACGAGCAAGGGTGCTTTGCCGATTCCTAGAAAAGCGAGGAGAGATAACACGCCGAGGTCATCGAGATCGAAATCGGCATCCCCATCTATGTCCAGGTCTCCATCTACGTCCAGGTCAACATCTGCATCCAGGTCAATGTCGGCATCGATGTCGAAGTCGGCATCAATGTCGAAGTCGGCATCGAGATCGAGGTCTGTGTCTAGATCGAGATCGGCATCGGCGTCGGCGTCGCCATCATTGCCCAGGCCTAGCAGTTGCAGAGCCGCCAGGAGGATGCAGAGGCAGAGCATCGCGGTGAAAGGCAGGTTGTACCAGACAGAGATGAAGGATAGGGTATCTTGGAACATGATTTTGTTTAGTGTATGGGGGCCAGACGGAGCAGGCGCTGCCCAAGCAGTTTGGTTGGCGCAGCATATATTGTCACAATGACAGGACGGCTATCAGGGCAAAACATGCGCGTATTGTACCATAAACTGGGCGCGTATTATAGATAGCCGAGGCTGCGCAGGCGTTCTTCGACCTGGGCGGATTCGGTGTCGTTGAAAGTGGTAACGGCCGTTTCCCGTTCCTCATCGCTGTTATCACTGTACGTGACCGGGGTCGGTTGGACGAAGATGTCATCGAGGACACGGCCGTCCATCTCGCGTGGCACCGGTGCGCCCAACAAATGCATGATCGTTGGCGCCAGGTCCATGATGTTGTGCGCAGACAAGGTGACACCTTGTTTGATGCCAGGGCCAGAGGCAATAAAGATGCCTTCACTGCGATGGCAGCCAGAATCGCCGCGAATTTGATGCGTCATCACTTTGCCTTCGGTGGCAAAGAGCGGGCAGGCGATCATGTTGTAATCATCCAGAACGAGGTGCAGGTCTGGCCCTTTGTGTGCATAAGGGCCATGATAGGCACTGCTGCCAGGGATGATGCGGGTGAGAATGGAACGGCCGTTTTCATCGTGTAACTCTTGCAGCGCATCCATCACCTCATGCAGCCGCTTTTCATAATTTTCCGGCTTGACAATGCCGTGCGGTTCGCGGTCGGCCAGGTTCAAATACACCTGTCCCACATGTCCCATGCTGTAAGCAATGGTGCGCTTCCAGTCCACATTCTCAAAACTGAGGAATTTACCGACAATATTGTTGCGCGTATTTTTGGAGACACGCGCCACTAGATTTTGCAGGCCAAGGCGGGCAATCCATTGGTAAGCAGCGGATGGCGTGAGGCCATAGCGAAAGGCAAACGCTTTCAGCTGTGTCCAGGGATCACGCTTTAGTTTGAGCAGCCCTTTCTGCATAAAAAAGACATTGAGATTAACCATGTTCAGCAGCGGGCCAAAGCCGTGATCCGACATGACGATCACGCCTGTGTCGGGTGGCAGTTTTGCCATGAGACGGCCGATATACTCATCTACCAGGGCATAGCCATCACGAATGGCATGTTCGTAAGGGCTGGCCTCGTGGCGCGGATGCGTGTGATCCATAAAGCGCCATAATGCGTGTTTCATGACATCCATCGCCAGAAAATGCACCATGAAGGCGTCCCAGGGTTCATTTTCGATGAGGTGCAGCGCCCATTTGCCGCGCGTGTGAATCAGGTCGTACAGGTCGTCGCGGAATTCGGCTTCGTTGCCCGGTTTGTACTGCACGTTGGGCACAATGCGGTAGGGGCCAAGTTCTGCTTCGTAGCGGGCAATCAATCCGGCAGGATAGCTGGCTTCTGCGCCTTTGGGGGTGAGCAGGCAGCTAATTTGGAATCCGTTGACCGGTTGTGGGGGGTAAGTGACCGGGACGTTCATGACGCCCACATGGTAATCCAGGTGTGACAGCCGCTGCCAGATGGTTGGCTGCTGAATGCGTGTGGAGTTGACGAGCGTGAAATGCTCGCCGTGTGGTTGAATGAAATCGAAAACGCCGTGTTTGCCCGGATTGCAGCCGGTCATGAAGGTCGGCCAGGCCGGGCTGGTGACAGGGGGAAGCGTGGAGATGAGATCGCTGTGTACGCCGCCTGCCATGAGGCGTGACAGATTGGGTAAATGGCCTTGTTCTGCCCAGGGGCGGATCAGGTCGAAGGTTGCGCCATCGAAGCCGATGATGAGTAGTTTCATGAGATTTCTGGTTGCGATTGGCGGCTTTTTGGCTGCCAATTGTCGCTTACTGAATGATTTCCTTGACGTAGTAGACCGTCTTGTTTTGTGTTTCGTAGTAAGTGCGGACGATGAGTTCGGCGAGCAGCCCCATGACGAGGAATTGCACGCCGAGAATGACGAGTAGAATGGAGAGGGAGAGTAACGGCCGTTCCCCAATTGTCGTCGCGTGGAAAGCATCCCAGCCTTCTTGCAAACCCGCCCACACCTTTAACCCGGCCAGATAAACCATGAGCAGCCCGCCCAATCCGGTGAGCGGAATGCCCAATGCGCCAAAAAAGTGCATCGGCCGGTCGCTGTATTTGCGCAAAAAGACGATGGTAAACAGATCGACCAGCACGCGGAAAGTGCGCGAAATGCCATATTTGGCTTGCCCGGCAACGCGCGGGCGATGATTGACAATAACTTCCGCCATGCTAAACCCGGCAAAATTAACCATTTCCGGGATAAAGCGATGCAGTTCGCCATACAGATGCAGATCACGCACTACTTCGGCGCGAAAGAGGCGCAGCGAACAGCCGCGATCATGCAGCGGTACTTGCGAAAAATGCGCGATGAGCCGATTGGCAAAGTAGGAAGGGATTTTGCGCATGATGAAGGCGTCTTGCCGATTTTGCCGCCAGCCATTGACGACATCGTACCCTTCGTTCAGTTTGGTCAGCAGATTGGGGATGTCGGCCGGGTCATTTTGGCGGTCGGCGTCGAGGGTGGCGATGAGACGGCCACGCGCATAGTCGAAGCCGGCGGCAAAAGCGGCCGTTTGTCCATGATTGCGGCGAAAGCGGATGGCAACAACGCGGGGATCGGCCGTGTGCAGTTCTTGCATTACGGCGAAGCTGCCGTCGTTGCTGCCGTCGTCAACGTAAATTACTTCGTAGTCAAGTTCCTGGTCGGCGAGGGCGGCTGTGATTTCGGCGTGTAACGGCCGTAAATTGTCCACCTCATTGTAGACCGGGATAACCAGGCTCAAATCTTTCTCGTACATAGGGGGGATTCTATCATAAGTAGGGGGATAGTGCGTTTACTGCCACACTATCCCACAAACGCACTATTTTACTATTAAGCGACATAGCCCAGGTCGCGCAGTTTGTCGAGCACCAGCTCTTCCTCTTCGGCCGAATACACATTGTCTTGTCCGTGATGTTCCACATCGCTGGGGACAATGTTGACCGGGTTGGCCGCATTAAACTCATCGGTGAAGGCATGAGTTAGCACCTGTCCATCCATGTGTGAAGGCACAGACAAACCCAGGTAATGCAAAATGGTGGGCGCGACATCGAGAATGCTGGCTTCGGGTAAAACGAGACCGCTGTTTACGCCGGGGCCTTTTAGCCCGACGACGCCAACCAGATGATGATGGCCGGTTTGCCCCATGCTTGGCTCGATAATTTTGTTGGAGCCAAAATCGGCATGACCAAAGGAAACATATTTGGCACGGTCGGTATGCAATACCAGGTCGGGCAGGCGCTCGGCGCTGACGCCGTGAAAAACCTCTTCGCGCTTGTAGACGGTGGGCACAACCTGGCTGCCATCTGCCGGATCGCGCAGCTGTGTTGCTTTGGCGGCGATTTCATCGCGGATTTGTTCGTATTGGGCGGGTGTGACTGCGCCAAACGGCCGTTTCCCTTGCACATTCAAATAAACCTGCCCAAAATTGCCCACCGAAAATGCTTGCGTGCGTGCCCAATCCACATCGTGGAAGGAGAGAAATACACGACGCAGCATGCCACCACCGCGCCCCCGTTTTACATTTTTGCGCATGCCACCCAGGCGCAGCAGCGTCAGCCATTTCAAGGCATTGATGGGCGTCACACCCAGCTTAAAAGCGAATCGTTTCAGCAAGCTGAGCGGCGTGCGCTTAAATTTGAGCCAGCCATTGGCGGCCAGCCAGTTGTTGATGTGGAAGAATTTGTGGAACGGGCCAAAGCCATGATCGGATAAAACAACAATCAAAGCATCTTCAGGAACGAGGGCGACCATTTCGCCAAGCAAGCGGTCTACTGTTTCATAGTAGTCGAGGATTTCGGGCACAACTTTTTGCGCCATTACCGGATCGTGCAGCGGATGACTTTTGTCGAGCAGATGCCACACTTCGTGCTGTAAATTGTCAGTCGTTTCCAACACGTACATGAATAAGTCCCACGGCTTGTTTTGCAGCAGGTGTGTCACTGCTTTGGCGCGGTCAATTTCCATTTGCTTGACGGCACGCACGAAGAGTTCCGGGTGCTGACCACGCCCTTTTTCTGACATGTGCAAGGGGTAGGGGCCACACTTCTCTGTTATTTCTTCCTGCAAATTTTGCGGATAGGTGTAACGACTTTCCTGACTTGGGGTTAAAAAGCTACAGAGCATGAAGCCGTTGAGCGGCTGCGGCGGATAGGTCATGGGCATACTGACAACGCCAACCTGTCCCCCGGCGGCACCGACGATTTCCCAAAGGGCCGGAACAGCACGGGTACGGCCGTTACTGACATTAATTTGATAACTGTCTGGCGCAGGGTAGGTGAAATCTACCAGCCCATGATGGCCGGGGTTGGTGCCCGTGGCAAACGAGACCCAGGCCGAAGCCGAGACAGGGGGAATGGTCGAGCGTAGTCGCCCTTGTGCGCCATTGTTGAGCAGACGCGCCAGGTTTGGCAGCCGCCCTTCATCCAGCCAGGGCTGGAGCAGATCGAAGGTGATGCCATCGAGACCGAAGACGGCAACTTTGCGTTTAACAAGTGAATTTGTTGAGTTCATCATTTTTGGAATGGGGAGACTGGAGAGAGGAGACTGAAAGGGTTTCGTCTCTGGCCTCCATACCTGTTATAGATTTTTTGCATGGGGTGAGCGCAATAATTGCGCCACACTACGCAGGGCGTAAAGCAGCCCACCAAGCATCCCTGCGATGAAACGCAGAGAATAAAAAGCGAGAGACATAGCAACGGCACTCTCGCTGCTAACGCCGATAGAGCCAAATAAAAAGAGGTAAAGGCCTTCACGCAATCCCAGACCATTGAAGGAGATGGGCAGCAGGTTGACAATGGCGATAATAGGGACGAAGAGACCAAAAGCAGCCAATGGCACGGTGACATTTAATGCGCGGGCGATGCTGTACTGTACCAGGATCAGGCTGAGGGTGAAGGGAATGCTGATGCTCAAGGATTGCAGCAGCACCGGTACGGGGTAACGGCGTACTGTATCCTCAAGTTGCCCTAGTTTGTCAAATTTGGGCAGCTTGCTGAGTTTCGGCACACGATTGGTGATAAATTGTGTGGGTTCCAGCCAGCGTATCAGGATGAAGGCGACGGGAATGCCGAAACTGATGATGACAATGGCAAGCCACAGGGCTAATGGTAATTCGATATTTGTCGTGTGGCTGATACCATTCCAACTGAGCGCGATGAGGGCGATGATGGCGGAACCCATTAGCCCGGTGACGCGCTCCATGACGACGGAACTGAGCGCTTCGGTGCCACGGCCGTAACTCTGGCGCAGGCTGACAATTTTGACCACATCACCGCCGAAGCCGGAGGGGATGAAGTTGTTGGCGAAGAAGCCGATGAAGTAAAGGTAAATGAGGTGAATGAGAGACGGCCGTTCATTCAAGGCATGCAGCAGCAGATACCAACGATAGCCGCGAATGATAATATTGACGATGAATAAAAGTAGCGCGGGTAAATACCACCCCCAATCGAGATTAGAGAGGGTGGTGATGACCTCGTCGAGGCCGACAAGCCTTAATAATAGGGCTAGCAAAGCCAGACTGAGGCCGATTTGGAGAATGCCTTGAACTTTCTTGTTTTTTAGCATAACTGAGCGATTATAACGTAAAACGGCAAACGATAAATGTCAAATACCCACGAATACCCTACATCCATCAGGCCTTATTCATCTGGGGAATGTAGGGGAACAACGCAACGAGGATGGTTATGAATGTTTCTGTGATTGTTACCGTAAAAAATGAAGGGGAGGCGATACGGCCGTTACTGGATTCACTCATTGAACAAACCCGTCAGCCCGACGAGATCATTATTTGTGATGGGGGATCCGTTGATAGCACTATCGAGGTTTTAACCGAATATCAGGCATGGCTGCCATTAACCGTCATTGTTGCGCCGGGGGCTAACATCAGTGAGGGCCGTAACCAGGCCATTGCTGCGGCACAGGGACCCATTGTGGCCGGCACAGATGCCGGTGTTGTCCTCTCCCCAACGTGGTTGGAGGATATTATCGCTCCCATTGAGGCCGGGAAAGCGCCTGTTGTCAGCGGTTGGTTCGAGCCAGACCCTTTCACCGATTTTGAAGTAGTCATGGGCAATACGGTGCTGCCCGGTCGCCAGGATGTCAACCCGGAACTGTTTTTGCCCTCCAGCCGTTCTGTTGCTTTTTTGAAAAGTGCCTGGGAAGCGGTGGGAGGATACCCGGAATGGCTGGATTACAGTGAGGATTTGATTTTTGATCTGGCTTTGCGCGAGAAATATGGGGCGTTTCCGTTTGCGGATACGGCCGTTGCCTATTTCCGTCCCCGTGGCAGTTTGCGCTCCTTCTTCCGCCAATACTACTTTTATGCACGCGGCGATGGCAAAGCGAACCTATGGCGCAAACGCCACGTGATACGTTATGTCACCTACTTGCTTGGTTTTCCCTTTCTCCTGCGCCTGATCTGGCAGGGACGGAAGCCTGGCGTGCCCTTGCTGGTGTTGGGCGTTGGTGCTTACTGCCGCCGTCCGGCTGAACGTTTGTGGGATGATACCTGGGGGTGGCGACCTCCGGCACGCTTGCGTGCTTTTGCCCTGATCCCCATCATTCGCCTGGTGGGGGATGTCGCCAAAATGGCTGGTTATCCGGTGGGAGTTTGGTGGCGGATGCGCCATCGCAACACACTATAAATGAAGCGGCAGCTCGGCTCTATACTTACCAATTGCTTAGATGCCATTCAGATACGATTAACGATTTACGCTTAAGATTACAAATGAAGTCGCCAAAAAGCGCTTGTTTACAGTTTTCCCTCCTGGCTGTAAACGAGCGCTTTTTTTTGTGTGTCTAGAAGTAAAAGGAGATTTCATGAATGGCGGCACACCACCACGAATAAAAGCCAACCTCCCGGAGGTTCGTCTCATGCGGCAAGCCTGCCATTGATAACCTCCGGGAGGTTATTTTCAAGGGACAGTTCGAGAGATATGTTTAGTCGTTGACATAAACTCTAGAAATGCGTGTGTTGATATTTGTCAAAATTTCGTAAGGAATCGTTCCCGCCCAATTTGCCAAATCTTCGCAGGTAATTTTTGTCCCGTTTTGTGTTTCCCCGATTAAGATGACCTCATCCCCGTTATAAGCGCTGTCCCACTCAATGTTAACCACAATCTGATCCATGCAAATTCGTCCGACAACCGGGTAACGCTGCCCGTGAATGATCACTTCTGCCTGACCGGACATGCTGCGGAAATAGCCATCCCCATAACCGACCGGCACAGTAACGGCACGCACCATGTGCTCGCTTTGCCAGGTAGAGCCGTAGCTGACAGGATGCCCTGGTTGAATGACTTTGAAGTAGACGACCTGCGATTTCCAGGTGAGCGCAGGCTGCACGATCACTGTTCGCATTACTTCATCAGAGGGATACACGCCGTACAGCAAAATCCCGGCACGCACCATATCAAAATGGCTTTGCGGCAGTTGCAAGATGCCGCCAGAGTTTGCCATGTGGCGTAGGGGCGGGGGCGTGATGCCGTTTCTATCGTAAAAGGATAAAACCTGATTGAATCGCTCCAGTTGCAGGTGTGAGTAGCTGAGATCAGCCGCGTCGCTGTTGGCAAAGTGTGAGTAAATGCCTTCGATGGCAGTGGGGGGAATGAACGGCCGTTTCCAGCAGCGCCTCCGCACTGTAATAATGCACCCCGATCCGCTCCATACCCGTGTCAATCTTCAAATGCACCTTCGCCCGCACGCCCATTTCCTGCGCGGTTGCCTCAATTTGTCGTAACTTTTCCACCGAAGACGCAGTGATAGTCAGATCATGCTGCAAAAAAAGGGGGATTTGATTGCCCAAAATCCCGCCCAAGACCAAAATTGGCGTCGTAATGCCAGACTCGCGCAGCAAAATGCCCTCTTCCAGCACAGCCACGCCCAAATAAGGTGCGCCGAGTGTTTCCATGTGACGTGCCACTTCAACCAGGCCGTGCCCGTAAGCATTTGCTTTAAGAACAGCCAACACCTTGGCCGGGGCCACATATTGAGCAATGGCATGATAATTAGCCGTCAATCGCGCCAGATTGATTTCTGCCAATGTCGGACGCACGATGCCGTTATTGCTAATCGTTGGTTGGTTGAGAAAGGTCATATATTAACACGGATGCTTCCTGAAGAATTTGTGTGGCATTTAGTGGTAAATTCTCCACGATATTTTGTTCCAGAAGCAAACTTCTCTCACGAATAATCCACTCACCATTTGTTGTTTGATCACTTACTTCAAAGAGTTGAATAGCACCCGTTTCCAGATTGAATTGGTACTTGATTTGCGTACTTTGTATAGATTCGCCGGCGCTGTTCATTTCAGGTTCATCTTTTACTGTCGTTATGACAACAACATATTGATCTGTATCGTACCATGCTGTTATGTTTGTTTGTTTTTCGGATTGAACCATTTCCAGGTAGGCGGGAAAATCACTGCCTAAGGGCGGTTTATTGACGCTATCTGCCGGATGTATGGCTTGTTCGGTGACGCCAACCAGTTCTAAAGAAATAAACTGACCACCGGTTACAGCCCATTGGGTCCGAATAACACTGCCTGCGTCGGTCGTTTGCCCTACTTTTTGCCGGAAATATCCTTGCTCGTCAATTTCGTACCATTCCTCACGGGTTACGGTATCGCTGCCGAACAGTTCCGTGACAGGAATACCATAAATTTCACCGGTATTACTGGCATATCTTAGCGGCCAATAATGCTCATGTTTCTCATACAACCAGCCAGGTTTTCCAAACAGATTGGCCTCATTTTTCTCGACAAGCATTCTGGTTTGTTCCAGGATTTTAGAGATGTCTGTTTCGGGATCTGCTTCTGTGGGCAGTGCAGGGTAATCATCTTCTGACTTACTTGCAGATATATTTATACTGGTTTCGAGATTTGCGGTTGTGCTGAATTCCTGGGTAACAAGTTGCGCTTCACTGACAATATTCGTAGTTGGCTTTGTGTTTGTTAATTCATTGGCGAAGGCATTGGAAGAATTACCAGCTCGCACTGGGGCTAATAAAGGGAATAGACTGCCCAAAGCAGCTATAAAAATTAGCCCCCCTCCTATCAAACTGTAACGAAATTTCTTTTGCATAACTGAAACTCCTTTGAGCGGTACCCGTTATACTATTCTCTCCTCTCATCTTGTTGTCAAGAGTACGTATGCTTATCGTAGGCAGATTTTCATGCATTTTCGCTGCTTGCAATTGCTGTGCGCGATCCGTACAATAAAGGTTGTCTAAACAAATTTTATAATGGAAAACGGCCGTTCGGGAGAGAATCTTCTCTAGCATCACCATACGAAAGGGATCGCCGAAGGGGCAAGGTGATTGCAATGGCAATCATACGAAACTCTCAGGCAAAAGGACCGGGCGGACGGGCATCTCTGGAAAGACCCGTTTCAATAAACAGTAAGCAGTAATCGGTAATCAGTTAACCGATCACCGATCACCGAAACAGGCACCGACGGGGCAAGTGACATCAAGTGATGTTGTGAATCTCTCAGGTTATGGACAGAGGACGCTGGCAAACAAATAAACCTTTGTTTGCCACGCGTCCTCTTTTTTATTGGTCAGCAAATATCCGCGATACACAATCCTGGAGGAATAAATATGAGCAGCAAAATCTTAGACGGATACCTGTACACAGAAGATGATGAATGGTTAAAAGTTGAAGGGGAGATAGGCGTAATTGGTGTTACTGATCATGCTCAAGACTCACTGTCTGACATTGTCTATTTGGAATTGCCTAACGTGGGCGATTTCTTTGGCATTGGCGAAACCTTTGGTGTCGTGGAATCAGTGAAGGCCGCAGCCGATTTGATGATGCCAACTTCTGGCGATGTTGTCGAAGTCAATGAAGCGCTTGTGGATACACCAGAAAAAGTCAACGCAGACCCTTATGGCTCCTGGATGATCAAAATTAAACTGAGTCATCCATCGGAATTGAAAGATTTGATGGATGCGGCTGCTTATGCGGCATACTGCGAAGAACGCGAGTAAATGGTAAACGGTAATCGGTAATCGGTGAATCGACCACTGATTACCGATCACCGGTTACTGATTACAACTGGAGAAACCCATGACCACTTTCCCCCTGGAAACAAAAGTATCACATAGCAACAATGGTTCAAGTTATGTCAATAACCATGATTTGTTGATGCCAACTGACCATTTTGTGGATCGGCATATTGGCTCGACTGGGGCAAAAGTAAAAGTAATGCTGGATGCATTGGGTGTGGCTTCGCTGGATGAGTTAATGGCCGAGACCATCCCCGCCAATATTTGCCTCCCAGCTCAGCTCAATTTGGAAGCGCCACGCAGCGAGTCGGAAATTCTCGCCGAACTGCGGGCGATTGCTGCCAAAAATCAGCTTTATCGTTCTTTTATTGGCATGGGCTACTCTGACTGCATCATGCCGCCAGTCGTGCTGCGCAACATTTTTGAGAACCCTGGTTGGTATACACAGTACACCCCTTACCAGGCTGAAATTGCTCAGGGACGATTGGAAGCATTACTCAACTTCCAGACGATGATCGCTGATCTGACAGGCATGGAAATTGCCAATGCATCATTGCTGGATGAGGGAACGGCCGCTGCTGAAGCAATGACCCTTTGCCAACGCAACCGTCCGCGCCGTTCCACCGCCAACACCTTTTTCATCTCTGAAAAATGCCATCCACAAACCATTGCCGTCGTGCAAACCCGCGCTGAACCATTGGGTATCGACATTCTTGTCGGCGATCACAATACGTATGATTTCAGCATTCCTACCTTTGGCGTTCTGCTGCAATACCCAGACACCGAGGGCAGCGTGCTAGATTACGAGGCCTTCATTGCCAAAGCACACGAGAATGAGGCGATGGCCGTTGTCGCCACCGACTTGCTGGCATTGACATTGCTGCGTGCGCCTGCCGAATTTGGGGCAGACGTAGCTGTCGGCAACAGCCAGCGCTTTGGCGTGCCGTTGGGATATGGTGGGCCACACGCCGCCTTCTTTGCTACCCAAGAAAAATACATGCGCCAGATGCCCGGCCGCTTGATTGGCGTTTCTATTGATGCGCAGGGCAAACCGGCGATGCGCCTGACGCTGCAAACACGCGAACAGCATATCCGTCGTGAAAAGGCGACGAGCAACATTTGTACAGCGCAGGTATTGCTGGCGATTATCGCTTCGATGTATGCCGTTTATCATGGCCCAAATGGGCTGCGACGCATTGCGCAGCGGGTGCATTTGCTGACGTTGACGCTGGCACATGGGTTGGAGCAATTAGGGTATGTGGTGAATAAGGCTCCGGTATTTGACACGTTGAAGATCAGCGGTGGACCACGGACACAGGCGCAAATTCGGGAAGCGGCATTGGCGCAGGAGATCAATCTGCGCTATTACGAGGATGGCGCTGTTGGTGTGTCGCTGGATGAAATTACGCTGGTGAAGGATTTGGATCATTTGCTGGCACTGTTTGGCGCTGCCGCAGGGCGATTTGAGCTTGCAGCGTTGGCGGATAGTGTAACCCTGGCATATGCTGCGCCACATGGGCGCCAGAGCGCATACCTGACTCATCCCGTTTTCAATAGTTATCATTCGGAAACGGAGATGATGCGTTATATCAACAGATTGGAGTCGCGTGATTTGTCGCTGACACATTCGATGATTCCGTTAGGCTCTTGCACGATGAAGCTGAATGCCACGGCCGAAATGCTGCCGGTGATGTGGCCGAAGTTTGGCAATGTGCATCCGTTTGTGCCGCGTGAGCAGGCCGCTGGATACACAGAGCTAACGGAGCGGTTGGAGAAATGGCTGGCGGAGATTACGGGATTTACGGCCGTTTCCCTGCAACCCAACTCTGGCGCACAAGGTGAATATACCGGCATGCTCGTCATTCGTGCTTATCACAAAGCACGCGGCGAAGGGCACCGCACCATTTGCCTCATTCCCAGTTCTGCACACGGCACAAACCCGGCCAGTGCGGCGTTGGCTGGCATGGATGTGGTTGTGGTAGCTTGTGATGATCATGGCAATGTGGATGTGGCTGATTTGCGCGTCAAAGCAGAAAAGTACAGCGACAAATTGGCGGCGATCATGATCACCTACCCCTCGACGCACGGCGTTTTTGAGGAAGCGGTGCAAGAGATTTGCCAGATTGTGCATGAGCATGGCGGGCTGGTTTACATGGATGGCGCCAACATGAATGCGCAGGTAGGTATGACCAGTCCTGGCATGATTGGCGCCGATGTCTGCCACTTGAATTTACATAAAACATTTGCCATTCCGCACGGCGGCGGTGGCCCTGGCGTTGGCCCAATTGGTGTCGCGGCGCATCTGGCTCCGTTTTTGCCGGGGCATCCGGTGGTGGCGGGTGTGGGTGGCGAACAGGCCATTGGCCCTGTTTCCTCTGCGCCGTGGGGTAGTGCCAGTGTGCTGCCGATTTCCTATGCTTATATTGCCATGATGGGCGAAGACGGGTTGACGCAGGCGACGAAGATGGCGATTTTGAATGCCAACTACATCGCCCAGCGGCTCGATGCTCATTATCCGGTGCTCTACAAGGGCAAAAACGGCCGTGTTGCGCATGAATGTATCGTGGATTTGCGCGACATGAAAGATTGGGTGGCGGTGGATGATGTTGCCAAGCGCTTGATGGATTATGGTTTCCATGCGCCGACGATGTCTTTCCCGGTGCCGGGCACGTTGATGATTGAACCGACGGAGAGCGAGTCACTGGAGGAGCTAGACCGTTTTTGTGAGGCAATGATCACCATTCGGGAAGAAATTCGGGCCATTGAGCGCGGCGAAATCGCGCACGATGATAGTCCATTGGCGCACGCGCCGCACACGGCAGAAGTGGTGAGTGGGGATGTGTGGGAACGGCCGTATTCCCGCCAACAAGCCGCCTATCCCTTGCCCTGGGTTCAGGAACACAAATTCTGGCCTTATGTGGGACGCGTGGATAACGTCTATGGCGACCGCAACCTGTTTTGTACCTGCATTCCGGTAGAGGCGTATGATGAGGCCGAATTGGAAATGGCATAAGTTGCCTGATACGCGCCGCCGATAACCGTGTATCAATTACAAGCCCGGATAGCGTTGCTGTCCGGGCTTTTTTTGCGGTTGACAAAGGTTGCGATTTGCAACCATAATGGAACCAAAACGGAATCGCGACGGAGGCGAAATGGCGACGATTACTATTAAAAATATACCAGACGAACTGTATGCACGGATTAAGGCGCAGGCGGCGGCCAACCGGCGCAGTATTAACAATGAAATTATTGTCTGTTTGGAAACGGCCGTACATCGTGAACGCGTCAATGCAGAGGAATTCCTCAAAGAAGTTCGCGTTTTACGCGAAAATCTGCAAATGCCGTATTTGCTAACGGACGAAGAAATTAACGCTGCGAAAAATGAGGGTCGCCCATGATTGTTGTGGATACGAATCTCATCGTTTATTTGATCATGCCAACAGAATATACGGAAATGGCAAGCCAGGTCTTTTTACAAGACGCAGATTGGGTGGCACCGCATTTATGGCGCAGCGAATTTCGCAATGTGTTGGCAAAATATCTACGCCAACAACTTGTTTCTTTACCGCAGGCGCAAAAGATTATGCAGCAAGCAGAGAAAGTGATGTTTGAAAATGAATATGGGAGTAATTCTGATGAAGTGCTGCGGCTGGTGGCGGGGAGCAGTTGTTCGGCGTATGACTGCGAGTTTGTGGCCTTGGCACAAGAGTTTGGTGTGCCCTTGGTGACGGTTGATAAACAGGTTTTGCGTGAGTTCCCGCAAACGGCCGTTTCTCCCGCTACCTTCCTCATTCATTAAGCAGGAACCGCGTTCCTCAGCAGCAACGCGGTTCCTGCATTTGCATTTATGCCAGGACTTGTACCAAATGGTACTGCTTCTTCCCTTTGCGCAGCACCATAAATTGACCCTCAATGCTGTGTTCCAGCGTCACACGTTGTTCTTGATCGGTCATGCGCTGATTGTTGAGGTAGATGCCGCCGCCCTGCACAGAGCGTTTTGCCGCCCCTTTCGATTGTTCCACGCCAGTTAAAGCGAGCAGGTCAACGAGCAGGATTCCTTCTCCGGCAAATTCGGTTTTCGCCACTTCGCTGGAGGGAACATCGGCGAAGATGTCGCGGATGTCGGCTGCGTCGAGGCCATCCAGGTCGCCACCGAAAAGAACGCCTGCCGCTTTTTCCGCTTTGGCAACGGCCGTTTCCCCATGAATCATGCTCGTTACATCTTGTGCCAATGTGCGCTGCGCTTCACGCAGATGCGGCCGTTCCAGCAGTGCTGTTTCCAACTCAGCCACTTCTAGCGGCGTGCGCCAGGTGAAGTAACGCAAGTAATTGACCACATCGGCGTCATCCGTGTTCAGCCAGAATTGGTAGAAGCGATAAGGCGACGTTTTCTGCGCCGACAGCCAGATACTACCGCCGGCTGTTTTGCCGAACTTCGAGCCATCAGCCTTTGTAATCAGCGGGAAAACCAGCCCATGCGCCTTTTCCCCGCGCAATTTGCGGATTAACTCTACCCCGGCTGTGATATTGCCCCATTGATCGCTGCCGCCCGTCTGCATACGGCAGCCTTCCTGGTCAAACAAGTGGAGAAAGTCGTATGCTTGCAGCAGCATGTAGCTGAATTCGGTGAAGGAGATGCCGTTTTCGCGGTCAATGCGTGATTTCACCGAATCTTTGGCGACCATGTAGTTGACGGTGAAATGCTTGCCAATGTCACGCAAAAAATCCATCATCTTGATGCTGTTCAGCCAGTCGCCATTGTTAATGATTTTGGCCGGATTGCTTTTCACCTCAAAATCAAGAATCATGGCGAGTTCGCGTTGAATGCCATCCAGATTGGCGGCGATTTGCTCAGCGTTGAGCAGATTGCGTTCGCTGGAACGGCCGCTGGGATCGCCAATCATGCCGGTGCCACCGCCAGCAATGGCAATCGGTGTGTGCCCAAAACGTTGGAGGCGGGCAAGCTGCATCATGGGGATGAGATTGCCAATGTGCAGCGAATCGGCCGTGGGGTCGAACCCGTTGTAGATGGTGATCTTGTCATTGATCAGGGCGTCTGCCGCGCCCTCTGTATGATCGTACACCAGACCACGCCAGCGTAGTTCTTCAAATGCGTTTGTTGTCATACTTACTTACTCCCTTCGTTGTTGATGTGATCGTAACTGCGGGGGCAACCGTTGTCAAAATAAAAAAGACGCGGGTGCCACACCGCGTCTTTTTGTGTCAATTATGCCTTGTCAGATAACGGCCGTTTCTAGCCCAGGCGAATAGACCTCCCACGCGAATGTGGTCGTGTATATCCACCATAATAATAGCGTGTCTCGTTCGTCATCTGCATCATGTGCAAAGCATATCAAGAGGAAAGCAGCTTGTCAACCGCCGCCGATAATTGCGCCAAATTACGCACGCTAAACACTTCGTCGCAGTTCGCTCTGTATTCCAGCATATCACTGTCGCCCGTGCCCCATTCGCGTGGCTGTTCCGGGTTAAACCAGACCAGCTTGCGTGCGCGTTGTTGCAGCTCTTTCACCAGGTCGATGCGCGGCGAGTTGAAGTTGTTACGGCCGTCACCCAAGATGATGAGTGTGGTACGGCCGTTAATCGTGCCCATATGCTTGTCACAAAACGTCTCCAGGCAGCCGCCCAAATCCGTGCCATACGGGCGATAAGGCAGCATATTACGGATAATGTCAAACGCCTTATCCGCATCATCGTGGCGGATGTAGTTCATCACCTCATCTGGAATTTCCACCAACCGGTCGTAAAAAGCAAAGCTTTTCATGCGCGATACCTGGTCATGCAGTTCATGCGTTAGATGCAGCATGAACTCCACCACATTTTCCGTCGAACGCGACACGTCGCACAACAGCACCAGGCTCGGCTTCAACTTGCGCTTTTTGTGTTTAATCTCCATGGGCACGCCGCCATATCGTTGATTGGCGCGAATGGTTGACTTGGCGTCAAACTTCCCATGTTTGCCACGTTTACGCCGCAGCGCAGCACGGCTGCGCAGCTGTGTTACCAGCCGCTGAATTTCCTTGCGCAAAATATCTACCTCGGCGGGAGAAAGGGCGTGAAATGGCTTGTACATCAGGTCTGACCCATACAAATCATCGGGGCGATTAGCCCGCTGCTGCGCAATTTGCAGCCCGATTTGCTGCGCTACCTGCTCTGCCAACGCTTCCCGGTTCGCTTCCACAACGCCCATCAATTTGTCAATGGCCTGCTGGCTCATGCCCATCTCTTGCAGCTTTTGCAGCAACTCCTGCATTTGCTGTTCCAGATGGCTGAACCCCATTTGCTGTAACATGCGCCGCGTCACCCAACGTGACTGCTGTTGATCTTCGGCCCAATCTGCGCCAGCACGCTGTGCCAGGTCTTCCAGTTCTTCCTTTGTTGGCCCCTGACCACTGGTGAGCCATTCCATTAACTGCTGTAAACGGCCGCTTAATGCCTGTAACGCCGCCTGCAACATTTGCTGCTCGTCGGGAGACAGGTCATCCAGTGCATTTTGCATCATGGGGCCGCCGCTGCTGAAATAGAGCGGGAACAATTCATCAAAAGGCGCAAAATCATCCGACCCTTTGATCAATGTCGCCCGTAATGATTCGCGAAAAAGCGTCTTGTTGCTAATGCCCAAGATTTCCATGGCACGCATCGCGTCCATGGATTCGGCCAGCGAAACACGCACGCCTGCTGCACGCAATCCCCGTATGAATTCGACAACTCTATCGTCCATTTTGTACCCCGTGAGCGGTGAGTGGTAGCCGGTAATCAGTCATCGTTTACCGATTGTGTCGTCCGCGCGAACTGCCGCCGTCACCCATCATGCGGCGTGCTTTAGCAACGTCCGACTCATATTTAAGTAAAACAGTGAGCGTGTTGCCGAGGGTTTTTTCGTCAATTTCTTTGGCGTTGAGTGTCACCAACGCGCGTGCCCAATCGAGCGTTTCGCTGATGCTGGGCACTTTGCGCAGATCCATGTTGCGTAACTGTTGGACAACAGCCACGGCTTGATGTGCCAGTTCTGGCCGTAAATCGGGCACTTTCAGGCGCACAATATTTAGTTCATCGTCGAGAGCGGGATAATCCACATAGAGGTATAGGCAGCGTCGTTTTAATGCTTCACTCAGTTCGCGGGTGTTGTTGCTGGTGAGCAGCACCATTGGCTGGTGTTTGGCGGTGATGGTGCCTAATTCTGGCACTGTTACCTGGAAATCGCTGAGCACTTCGAGCAAAAATGCTTCAAATTCCACATCGGCGCGATCTATTTCGTCAATAAGCAGGACAACCGGTTCATCGGATGTGAGAGCGGTGAGGAGTGGGCGGGGGAGCAGGAAATTGTCGGAAAAGAAAACGTCGTCTTCTTGAGCCAGGCGATTGGCGGCGTCGGCTAAACTGGTAACGTCGCCCAAGATGTTGTGCAAGGTGTCGCGCAGCAATTGTGTGTAGAGCATTTGCTTGGCGTATTCCCATTCGTATAGCGCCTTGCTTTCGTCTAGCCCTTCATAGCATTGCAGGCGTACCAGGGGTGCGCCGATGGCTTTGGCCCACACTTTAGCCAATTCTGTTTTGCCAACGCCGGCCGGGCCTTCCGCCAAAATTGGCTTGCACAGGGATTGCGCCAGATAAACGACGGTACTAATTTCATCGGATGCGATGTATTGCTGGCTGCCCAGCCTTTGATGTACGTCGGCAATGTTTTTAAACATACAAGTTCTCCGTTTTTTAGGTACTGGGTGAGACACGGTTTTGTATTGTGATGCTGGTGTACTTATGAGGGGGGATTGTGTCTCGAATTTTTGCTGATCGACATTTTAGAACGTGAGTGGGGAATCGCAAAGCAAGGTGAAAGGGTTCTCATCTTTGTAAGGAGAGGAGGGTGGAGGGAGGAGAGAAGAGGAGGAGAAGAGGGAGGAGGGAGGAGAGAAGAGGGGGTGGGGTTTTATTTTTTGAGGGTGAGGGCGAGGTAGGTGAGGGTGTTGGTGTGTTGGAAGCCGAGGCTTTGGTAGAGGTGAAGGGCGGGGGCGTTGTTGTGCCAGGCGCCGATTTGGGCGGAGGTTGCGCCGTGTTGGGCGAGTTGGTGAAGGGCGGCGGTAAGGAGGATACGGCCGTATCCATGCCCTTGCCATGCGTCCACAATCCCAAATGGTTCGATTTCGCCTATGCCATCTTCGATATGCAGCCAGGCAAAACCGATGGGGATGTCATCGCGACGCAGAAACAGGATGTCTTGTGAAGTGGCTAATGTAGCGGCTACTTCTGCCGCTGTATAAGGCTGATACCAGGGATATGTGGCAAAACTATTGTCGTAAAGGGTGCAAAAGGTTTTGATGGCGCGGTTGCGATTGGAAAAAGTGGCGCTGCGGACGTTGGGTAAGTCGGTTATGGGGGGCAGGTTGGTGAGAAACGGCCGTATCAATTCCCACTCTTCATGTTCAACGGTGAAGCCGTGTTTCTGCAAAAAATGGGCAGTTGGGCTGTTCATGTCGGTGACACAGTACGAAAGCTGGTGAATTGGCGTGTGATTGAGCTGTGCCTGGATGGAAGTCCATAACCAACTGCCGATTCCTTGCCGCTGCCACTGCGGATGGACGCCACCTTCTAACTCAAAAACGCCGTCAAGGCCGGGGACAGGAAGGAGGGTGAGATAGGCCAGGAAACGGCCGTTGACGACAACCCATGTGCGCTGTGGGTCAATGTACGGTGTTTTTTCTGGGGTAAGCAGACGGGAAAGGGTGTGAACGGCCGTTGTGTCTGTGGTTTGAAACGGCCGTATTGTCAGCGTTGTTAAATCTATCATTGTTTGCCGCCTGAGTTAAAACAAGGATATGACATAAGCGGCAATCAGGCCACCCACAAAACCCGATACATGACTCACAAAAGAAATCCCCTCTTTACGCAGCACCAACAACTTGAACATCCCTACGTAAAATCCAGCGACGACAAAGGCCAATAAGACTGCGCCGGTATCGTGTTGAAAAAAGCCTCGTGCGAGAACATAGCCAAAGTAGCCCATCACCAGGCCGCTGGCTCCAAAGTGAACCTCGCCACGTTTGCCAAAATACCAGACACCAATCCCATCCACCAGAGTTATCGTACCGGTGACAGGCCAGAAAAGTCGGCTGTCGGGTAATAATGTCAACAAGCCCAAAATCGCGAGAGGAATGCTGTTGCTGAACAGGTGTTGGCGGCTGTTGTGTACCAATTGGGAGAGGATAATCGTGGCGGGATTGAACGTCTGACGAGGTTTGATGCCCCATGCCCGGCGTAAACGTTGGCGAAAAACCCAATGATCTATGAATAAAATAATCCATAAACTGAAAACAATGATACCAAGTAGCTTTATATCCCCCTGAAGTTTTTCCACGCCTGTTATTGCCACATCCGTGCCGTCCATATGTACCTCCTGCGCGAGAATGTAGCACAAAGTGAGCCAGAAACAAACTTGCCGACAGTCCCAATTGGTCAGCAAAATTTGCCAGATTTGGCTTTGAAAATCCCCTTGACCTAAGCTAGGGGGGATGATAGAATTCCATCCGCTTGCCCTCATCGTCTAGGGGACTAGGACGTAAGCCTTTCAAGCTTAAAACCGGAGTTCGAATCTCCGTGAGGGCACCTAAATAAAAAACGGCCGTTTCCTGGCTGTTTACTATAGATAGAACTTTGGGTAAGCCAACTGTCATAAGCATTAATGATAGTTGGCTTTATTCGTTTTTTAAGGTATTAAGTCTGATAGACGTTAGCCTTTTAGACCTGGCTGGTAGATAACAAAACAGTATCTTTATGCTTTTCAAGGCTTAATGAGTCGATAAACGAGCGATGGATCGAGTGCCAACAGTCCATCAATGAAATTGATCTCAACAGAGGGCTTTTTCATGATGATTTATGACGACTTTGTATATAGCTTTTCTCCGTTTTGAATATTCCCGCACCAAAATGGGGTCAATTCCACAATCAATCTACTCTATGGCTTGATCGCTTGTCTCAAATAGCCGAAGCAATCGCTGCGAGATCCTGAATCGCTCGCAAGGTTAGTCGCTTACCTGCACTCGCGTCAAATTCATTCTCTTCGTATTTTCTCGCGTTCCTGTTTCCATAAATTTACAAATTGTTCAAATACATCTGCGATGATTTCCAGTTCTTCTTCTGAATAACTTGAAATTAACTCATCTTGAGCCTGTCTTGCTGATGCAAACCATGATGCGGCTTTTTCGGTACTCGATTTCGTGGTAACGATTAAAGTCCCACGGCGATCATTAGGGTTAGGTTGTCGCTCAACTAAGCCAGCCTTTTCGAGCCGATCAATCATGGTCGTCGTTGCACCTGAAGTGAGACCCGTATACCTGGCAAGTTCAGAAGGTGTAGCTATGCCCTTGAGGGATAAAAACCGAAAACATTCCATATCAGTGACATTGAGACCGGCCCATTCGCTCATCGCATTTCGGAACTGCGTCAAATTAATACCATAATCCCTGACTGCCATTAGAACGCGTTTTTTTAAATCTGCTTTTGTGGATTCTGTCATAAAAACACCCTTGACATTATCTTGATTATCAAGTATCTTGATTATATAACTAAATTCTTGTGGATGCAAGGAGATGCTTTCTTGGACGTAAGGTTGCAAAATCATCATTGACTTTGTCAAGGATTTGTCTCGCGCAAAAGCAAGATTTCCCAATCTAATCTAATTATGAGGAGTTTACTATGAGTTCAATGAAGGAAACACAAAAAACCGCTAAAAGCGCTGCCGCGAACAGCAAGAATTCCCAAGGATTCACAAACGAGGAAAAAGCAGCGATGAAGGAGCGTGCCAAAGAGCTAAAGGCAGAAGCGCGTATACGCAAGAATCAGGCAGAAGGGGAAAATGCCGCGCTCGCAGCGATCTCTGCCATGGAGGAACCGGATCGTACAATGGCAACACGGCTTCATGAGATCGTTAAAGCCAGTGCGCCAACCCTCTTTGCGAAAACCTGGTATGGAATGCCGGCCTATGCAAATAAGGACGGCGATGTCATCTGCTTTTTCCAATGCGCACAGAAATTTAATGCAAGGTATGCAACAGTTGGCTTCAGTGACAAGGCGAATCTTGACGATGGGTCTATGTGGCCGACATACTTCGCCTTGAAGGAGTTGACTGCCGTTGAAGAGGCAAAGATCGTCATGCTTGTGAAGCAAGCGGTAGCTGAAGACTAATCGCCGCATGAGCGTGCCTCCACGAGAAATCAAATTTGCCGTAAGCAGCTCAAATTACAAAGATGGTGAGTCAGTTCGGCAGTTCGGCAGTGTTGGCGGTGTGGCGACGGTCAGTAATTTGGAGTCCACTTTGCAGCTATTAGAACGCTCGCGCTAAGCTGAATCTAACCAAATACGAGAACGTTAGGAATGCCCAGTCTACGGCTGGGCGTTCTCTTTTGCATTTTAGATAAGAAGAGGGATGGTGTGAATTTAGGCTGATTAGGCGGCGTTATGCGTATATGGCTCGCGTGCCGGTAAGAAAATTCCCCGCAATCTGCGCTGGCATTGACGAATAACGCTTTCCGATTTACGATTCCTCTCGCAATGGTCAATTTACATTTAAAAATTGCAAGGGGGTAAACATGAGACTGGGGTTGATGTTAGGCTATGCAGGCCGAAAAATTGAATTACCGGTGGAATTGGTCCAAGAGGCGGATCGGCTGGGTGTGTATGCTGTGTGGACGGCCGAAGCGTATGGCTCGGACGCGGTGTCGCCATTAGCCTGGCTGGGCGCACAAACGCAAAATATCAAGTTGGGCACGGCCATTATGCAGATGCCGGGACGCACGCCAGCTAACGCGGCGATGACGGCCATGACATTGAACCAGTTGAGTGGTTCTCGCTTCCTCATGGGTTTGGGATTGTCTGGGCCGCAGGTGGTGGAGGGATGGCATGGGGTGAGTTATGCACGGCCGTTAACCCGCACCCGCGAATATGTGGAAGTTGTACGCCAAATTTTTGCACGCAATGAGCCACTAACCTATGATGGCAAGCTGTACCAAATTCCCTATCAAGGCGAGGACGCTACCGGCCTGGGCAAACCCTTGAAAAGCACACTGTCGGCACAGCCGGACATCCCCATTTATTTGGCGGCCATTGGCCCCAAAAATGTGGAATTAACGGCCGAAATCGCGGACGGTTGGCTGCCTATTTTCTTCTCGCCAGACAAGTATGACGCTGTGTATAAGGAACAGGTGGAAGCGGGCTTTGCCAAAGCGAATCCTGGCAAGGGGTATCATAACTTTGACATTGCTCCTACGGTGTCGGTGGTGATTAACGATAATTTGGATGTGGCCTATAACATGTTACGGCCGTTTCTCGCACTTTACGTTGGCGGGATGGGGGCCAAGGGCAAGAATTTTTACAATGACCTGGCGCGGCGCTACGGCTACGAGCAAGCCGCCGAGGAAATTCAAGACCTGTACTTGAGCGGCGATAAGGGCGGGGCGATGTCCAAAGTCCCGGCCGCCTTAATTGACGAAGTGGCGCTGGTTGGGTCGCGGGCACGGGTCAAAGATCGCTTGCAGCTTTGGCTGGACAGCCCCATCACCACGCTGAACATGACCGTTTTTGACGTAGATACGTTGCGGATCATGGTCGAATTGTTGGCCGAAACGGCCTAAACAAGGAACAGCTTTTTGATGCAGCCCTGGAAAACGCTTTCGCGCGAGACGATTCTCGACTACAGCAAATTCCTGACAGTGGAGCAGCATACGGTTGAACTGCCCGACGGGCAGGTAATCGTCGATTGGCCCTGGGTGGTGACGCCTGATTATGTTAATGTGGTAGCGGTGACGGAAGACGGCCGTTTCCTTCTCTTCCGCCAAACCAAATACGCCGTCTCTGGGACGACACTGGCAACGGTGGGCGGCTATCTGGAACCGGGCGAAGTGCCGCTGGCTGCCGCCCAACGCGAACTGCGCGAAGAAACCGGGTACGCCGCTCCCGATTGGCTGGCCTTGGGCAGTTATGTAGTGGATGGCAATCGCGGCGCGGGCACGGCTCACTTTTTTCTGGCTCGCCGTGCTTATCCAGTCACAGCGATTGACGCTGACGATTTGGAAGAGCAAATTCTGCTGCATCTAACGCCAGCAGAAGTAGAGGCGGCATTAGCGGCTGGTGAATTTAAGGTGTTGGCGTGGATGGCCGTTATCGCGCTCGCATTGCGCTATGTGTAAAATCGTACTATGAGTTCAATTCGTGATTTTGAATACAAGCCCGTCGTGGAACGGGATGAATATGATGCTGAGTGGCAGGCAAAGCGCGAAGCGGTTGTCATTGAGGGGCAAGAAGCGCTCTATGTGGAATTGTTGCAGCGGTTGATGGCGATACGGCCGTTATCTGCCGCCCGTTACAATCGAGTCATGCGCCAATTCGTCAATCGTGGCCTGCCCTGGATTTCCAAAAGCCAGGCGCTCGATGTCTACCAACGCCTTTGCGATCAGGGACATCTCAATTTTGACCCGGAAGTGCGTGTGCTGCTGCAAACCAAACCTGTGCGCAGCCAATCCGGCGTCACCGTCGTTACCGTGCTCACCAAGCCATACCCATGCCCCGGCGAATGTGTCTTTTGTCCCACCGATTTTCGCATGCCCAAAAGCTACTTGCACGACGAGCCAGGGGCGCAGCGTGCCGAACGATACAAATTTGACCCATACGAGCAAACCGCCGGCCGCATTCGTGCCCTTGAACAAATCGGCCATCCTGTAGACAAAATCGAATTGTTGATTTTGGGCGGCACCTGGTCTAGTTACCGCCGTGATTACCAGGAATGGTTCATCAAGCGCTGCTTCGATGCCATGAATGGCGTGGAGTCGGCCACATTGGCCGAGGCGCAAGAGCGCAACACGACAACCGAACGGCGCAATGTGGGTCTGGTTGTGGAAACGCGCCAGGATCACATTACCCCCGATGAGCTGCGCTGGTTCCGCACCCTGGGTGTGACCAAAGTGCAGGTGGGCATTCAAAGCCTGGATGAACAGGTGCTGGCGCTCAATCGGCGCGGTCACACTGTGCAGGCCACGCGTGATGCGTTTCGTTTGCTGCGTCTGGCCGGATACAAAATTCACGGCCATTGGATGCCCAATTTGTTGGGGGCCACAATTGAGAGTGATGTCGCCGATTACGGCCGTCTCTGGGCAGACCCGGCCATTCGCCCCGATGAACTGAAAATTTACCCGACCATGCTGCTGCAAAATGCGGAACTGTATGAATATTGGCAGCGCGGCGAATATAAGCCGTATACCGAGGAAGAAGTCGTAGATGTGCTTGTGCGCTGCAAAGTGCAAACGCCGCGTTATGTGCGCCTGACGCGCATCATCCGTGACATTCCGACCACCAACGTCGTCGAAGGCTTCAAAAAGGCTAATTTGCGTCAGATTGCCCAGCAACAATTGCAAAAGCAGGGCTTGCGCTGCCAATGTATTCGCTGCCGCGAAGTGAAGCGGCAGCGCTTGACAGCGGACGATTTACAATTGACGGTCGAAAGCTATGAGACGGACGCGACGACGGAGCATTTTTTGAGTTTTGTCACGGGCGAGGATCAGATTGCCGGGTTCCTGCGGCTGTCATTCCCACACCAGGATGCCGCACTGCCCATTCCTGAGTTAACCGGACATGCCATGATCCGCGAGGTTCATGTTTATGGTCCCGTGCTGCCACTGGGTGAAGAGAGCCAGGGGGAGGCGCAGCATATGGGGTTGGGCACGCTGTTGGTGGAAAAGGCAAAGGAGATGGCACGCGCGGCGGGTTACGGCCGTATCGCCGTGATCAGTGCTATCGGTACCCGCGAGTATTACCGCAAATTGGAGTTTGCCCTGGATGGCTTGTACATGACGGCCGTTTTGTAGAGTGTTTTCTCTTTACGGCCGTATCATCAAGGGCAAATACACATAATGTGGGTCTTGCGGTGGCACGCTGGCCGGAACCGTGACGGCAACTTCGTTGATTTGCACGCGTGCCGCTGCTGACGAGGTGTCGTCACCGAGAAAGATGAAGTTGGGCGTTTCGTATGGGTCGGGGAAACCGGAGAAGTTGCTGTAGTCGCGTAAACGGCCGTTTAACACCACCACGCCATCTGCTGCCAGCCGGTATGTGTCTGTCACCACATACAAATCGTACTGCACCACCGCCGCCGTCGTCTCCAGGTTCATCCCTTCCGCATGGGTAAACAGACTGCCGCCTTGCGTATCATCCTCTTGTGCCCAAATTTCATCTTCCCAAAAACCTAACTCAATGCCCCACGCCGCATCTGTGCCCGTCAAATTGTCGCTGAGGACAATCAGGCTAAACCCGGCGCGGTCATTGCTGCTGTGCATTTCGCTCAACAACTGCGCTTGTATTGTCACGGTATACCCGGCACTACGGTCGAGGGTTGGTGTTTGTTCGGTGCGATTGAAATATCCGGCAGAATCGCTGCCAGCACCAGTTGTGTCCAAAATGACACCGTTGTTGCTGATTACCTGGGTTGGCCCTTGCACTGGAAAAGCCAGATAGGTGAAGCCTTGTGCAGCCGGTAATGTGCCCAGGTTGCCATCGTAAAGGAGGGTGGTGATGGTGGCGGCAACGGCCGTTTGCACCATCCATCCCATCCCCAATGCGAACAAAATAGCTGTCCCAAGCAGCGCCCAGCGTCTACTCATCGCC
The DNA here is from genome assembly GCA_020634315.1 of Ardenticatenaceae bacterium. GTDB lineage: Bacteria > Chloroflexota > Anaerolineae > Promineifilales > Promineifilaceae > JACSRF01. Next base: position 112,077 of record JACKBV010000009.1, read on the forward strand.
GCCGCGCACCACCACGAATACTTGAACCAGAGATAAACATCGTCGCGGGCAAATTAAAGCCATACTGCCGCATTCGTTCCTCACAGTTGGGTCGTCCGCCGCCAGGCACAAACTCGCCAAGCACCTTGCCATCTTTCTCGCCCGTTTCCTCAAAGCGGAAAATCTCCTGCATGACCACCGTTTCCCCTTCCATCCCGGTTACTTCCGTGATGCTGGTCACTTTACGGCTGCCATCGCGCAAACGGGCTTGCTGCACAATCAAATCCACCGCAGAGGAGATTTGCTTGCGCACCACCGACAAGGGCAAATCCATACCGGCCATCAATACCAGCGTTTCCATGCGGGAAATGGTATCACGCGGATTGTTGGCGTGAATCGTTGTCAAACTGCCGTCATGCCCCGTGTTCATGGCTTGCAGCATGTCCAATGCCTCGCCGCCACGACACTCGCCAACGACAATCCGTTCCGGACGCATACGCAAAGAGTTGATCACCAGGTCACGAATTGTTATCTCTGTGTCCCCTTTGTGGCTGGGCTTTTTCGTTTCCAGGCGCACCACATGGGGCTGTTGCAGGCTTAATTCGGCCGCATCCTCAATGGTCACAATACGGTCGCCTTCGGGAATAAAACTCGATAGGACGTTAAGCAGTGTTGTCTTGCCTGACCCCGTGCCGCCGGAGACAACGATGTTTAGCTTAGAGACAACGGCCGCTTGCAAAAACATCGCCATATCATCATTAAAACTGCCAAACTTAACCAAATCTTTGACGCCAAACGGCGTTTTAGAGAATTTACGAATCGTAATATTTGGCCCGTCAATTGCACAGGGCGAGACAACAGCATTTACACGAGAACCATCGGGTAGACGGGCATCCACCAGGGGGGAATCACGATTCGCAAAACGCCCCAACGGCTTGATGATTTTGTTAATTATATATTCGACATGTGCATCATCTACAAATTGCGCATCCGCTACAGTTAATTTCCCTTGCTTTTCGATATATATTTGGTCGGTGCGATTCACCATGATTTCTGTGATGGTGTTGTCTTTTAGCAAAGGTTCCAGCGGCCCAAACCCCAATATCTCATCCAGTAATGCTTCAAAAAAAGCAGTCTCCTGCTGTGGCGGAATTTGTACTTTGGCGTGTTTGCGTGCTACATCATACCGTTCACGAATTAATTTTATCGTTTGCGGAGATCGCTCCATCGGCGTGTTGTCCGGTAGCGATGCTTCAATTTTCTTTGCCATCCATGTCAAAGCTTTGCCTAATTCTTTATCCATTGTCATTGGGTCCTCCGGTTGGGGTGGATCGCAGGTTATTTGTTTTTAGATTATAGAAGGGGAGGCGTGCTGTCAATATAGGCTATTGCTACTACCGGACAAAAGGCCTATTACAGCGGATTGGGCTGGAGCGAGATAGGCAATGTGGCGAATTTTGTGGTATTGCGATGCTTTTGCTGCGGTTATTGCGTATTGCATATTACTTTGTGGATACGCAATACGCAATACGCAATATTATGTCGAATTCCCGAAATTTTACTGTGTTTGACTGCGGAAGCCGCTTTTTGGAAGGCTCTTGCCGCTGCCGTGATGCTGGAGCTAATCTCATTGATCTCCATTTCAAGCTGCGGTACACTCAAATTTATATGAAACGATATATGATGTGGTTAATTGTTTTGTTTGTTTTGCTTGTTGCCTGCCGCTCTCCAGAACCGCCTACATTACCACCGGACGAGATCGTGGCGAATATGGCTGTTGCCATGCAGGCACAGCCCAGTTTTCATTTCATCATTGACCGCACGGGTGCTCCTGCTTATGTGGACACGGCCGAAACGCTTTCATTTCGTCGTGCTGAGGGAGATTACCTGGCGCCAGATCGGGCGCAGGCTGTGGTGCGCGTCATTTTGCCGGGGCTGGTCACCGATGTCAGCGTGATTAGCGTTGGCCCGATTCAGTGGGAAACGAACCCGCTAACCGGGCAATGGCAAGAACTGCCGCCCGATTGGGGCTTTAATCCGACAATCTTGTTCCGTGAAGATGTGGGGTTGCAAGCTATTTTGGCGGCGGATATGACGGATGTGACGTTGTTGGGCACGGAAAAGCTGGAAGATGGCGCTGATGCTTTACTTTATCACCTTGCCGGTGAAGCGACGGGCGAACGTCTTTATGAGATGAGTGGCACACTCATTGGCCCTGATGTGGTGGATGTGGAGATGTGGGTGGAGCCAGAAACTTTTTTGCTGCATCGCATCATTGCCGTGGAGCCGGTGACTGACAGTGACGAGCCGAGTGTATGGCAGGTGGATTTTAGTCAGTTTGGTCAAGAGTTGGTGATTGAACCGCCGCTTAGCAGTAATCCATAAGTGGTGCTCAATTGCCGGGAGTTGGCTGCTGATTATTTGCTGTCTGACTCCCATGCAAAGGTGTTTCTATGAGCGGTTGCCTATCAAAGACGATGAAAGCCATTCTCCCGGAGGTTATCATCGAAGCGGCTGTCTCGTGGAATCGATCTCCGGGAGTCTGTTTGAGGAGCGTAAATCATGAATGATGTCCCTTCGCAAGAACTGTATTCGGAATCTTCGGTGACGCCGCCAGGAAACGGCCGTTTCCGGCGTCTACTCTGGGGAAGCACCCTGATCGCTGTTGTTGTCCTGGCGGCCATTGCCCTGGTCATCTGGCTTGACCCGTTCGGTTGGGCTGTGGTTGACCGCCTGTCTGGTCGTTATGATGCAGCGTTAACGGCCGTACCTGAGGATAGCATCTTATATGTTGGCATGAACCTGCTCAACGGCAATGCCGATGACATCAAAGCATTGCGTGACACCTTCGCTGCCCCGTTAGCCGACACCGAAGTCAACCTTGATGAGACACAGCAAGAGTTTAACGACATGCTCGCTGAAGAATTCGGCGTGACCTATGCCGATGATATTCAACCCTGGCTTGGGCAATACTTCGGCTTTGCCTTGCTAGATGTTACGTTGGACGAATATGGCAACATGGATGATGTTGCCTGGCTGTTGGTCGCCGAGACACGCAACGGCAGCGCTGCGGATGATTTCCTGGCGAAAGTGGCAGCGACTTGGGCCGAGAATCACGATGTTGCCGCCGTTAATGAGAGTTACAACGGCATTGCCATCACCAGCTTCCCAGCCGAAATGCCGGGCGAAGGATTGGCATTGGCCCGTTCCGGGCGCATGGTGTTGGCTGCGGCTAATGTTGATGTCATCAAGCAAGCGATTGATACGCAAAAAGGCAATTCGTTGGCCGACAAAGCGGCATTTCAAGATGCTGTCGCCGATTTGCCAACCGAACGTGTTGTGACAATGTACATGGATGGCGCACAACTGACGGGCTTGATGGAGCAGGTTAATCCAATGGCCGCTGGGTTGGGTCTGTCCACAGCGAATGCGTTATCGATGAGCGGATTGAAGGGAACGGCCGTTTCTCTGACCTTCGTTGACGCTGGTTTACAGATCGACACGGTTAACGCCTACAACGCAGACGAATTGTCCTCAGCGCAGCGCACAATGTTGGATGCTTATACAACAGCCCCTGTTTCTCTCTCGCTTTTCCCGGAAGACACGTTCCTTTACATGGGTGCTCAAGGCTTAGGCAATATTTGGGAACTATACCGCGAAACATTGGTCACCCAAATGGGCGATCCCGAAGCATTCTCCGAATCAATGGCCCTCTTTGCCCGTGATTTTGGTATCAATCCGGACACCGATTTCTTGCCATACCTGAATCGTGAACTGGCCTTTGGGCTGATGCCGGCGGACAGCGGTCTGCTGGCAGACGAGCTTGATCTGCCTATGGGCATGGTTTTGGTTGTCGGTACAGACAATGAAGCCGCTCTGGCCGCAAGTATCGCAACTTTCACTGAGAAAATTACCGATCCCAATACGAGTGGGCTTGGTCAGGCCAACCGCGTGGAAAGCAATGGCCTTACTCTGTACGAGTTTAGCACCTCTTATGACGAGGCTTTGCGGCTGACATATGGCACGGGGCGTGATTATTTCTATCTGGGAACAAGCACGGCTGACATTCAATCATTGCAATTTGGCGGGGGAACTGCCCTGGCTGATAGTGATGGGTATCAAACGGCCGTTGCCACTTTTCCCGATGAGATGGTTCCTGTCATGTACCTGGACTTGCGCAGTTTAATGAGCACGGTGCGCAGCAGCGTTGCCACCTCAAATACCGACATGACGGAATTTGAGCAAGTGGCGGCTGTGCTCTATCCGCTGCATACCATTGCCGCTGCTGTTCACATCAACGACATGAACATGCACCAAACCACCATCTTCTTTATTGAAAAGTAACGCTTAATAACCGCGTTCCCGTCTGGCATTTGCCGCCGGTGGGAACGCGGTTACTTCTCACTGTTTCCGCACGCGTGTCATTGTTATCCAGGCTAAAGCCATAAACGCCGCGCTAAACACAAACAGCCAGCGATATTCGTCATTGAGCACATCGACTAAGACGCCTCCCAATGTAGGGCCAAGAATGGCTGCCGACTGGGAGGAGAAGTAATACAGTCCGGTATACGCACCAATTTTGCGCTCATCGCCATAATCGTAAACCATAGGCAGGCTGTTGACGTTGACGCAAGCCCAAAATCCGCCGGTCAACACCAGGGCTATGATGAACGTGACCGCGCCCTGCACCAGGAAGTAACTAAGCGCCATGATGACGATCAGCCCACTCAGACCAACGAGGATGGTGGCGCGACGGCCGTATTTTGTGCCGATGAGTCCGGCGGGCAAGGCAAAGGCGATGATGGTCACGGTGATGGCCCCGGCATAAATGGAGGCTCTACCGGCGGGAATCCCCAATGTAAAGACAGCAAACGAAGACAGCCCTGCTTCTAGCGCATTGAAAGCCATAAACCAGAGCAAAATTGCCACTAAGACGTAGAGGCCGCTTTTGTCGGGATTGTGAAAAACTGTGCGCAAATTAGTCAAAACGCCGCCATCTTCCTCTTTGTCCAGGGTGATTTTTTCTGGTTCATGCACGCGCCAAACGGCCGTTAACGCAGCCACAATCAGCAAAATCGCGCCGCCGACAAAGGGTGCCGCTTTGCCCATCTGATCAAACAAAATACCCCCGCCAAAAAAGGCAAACAGCCCGCCCACGCCGCCCATCAAGTTAATGATGCCATTGGCCTTGCTGCGGTCGTCAGCAGGGAAAAGATCGCCTAGCCAGGCCACTGTTGGCGAACGGAACAGCGCCATGCCAAAGTTGGTAATCAAGATGAAAACAGACAGAGCTAATGCTGTGGGGGCAAAGGGAATCAGGGTGAAGCCGATGACGGCAATTGGTAAGCCCATCAAAATCCACGGTTTGCGCCGCCCAAAGCGATTCCACGTCCGGTCACTTTTCGCCCCGACCCAAGGCTGCACAAAGACGTTAATGATGTTGTCCCAGGTCATGATAAAGAGGGCCAGTGCCGGAGTGAGGCCAAAGCCGACGACGCCTGATTGGGGATCGCCATCCTGCAAGAAAATGGGTACATATTGGTTGAAGATAGGCCAGATGATGCTAATGCCTAAAAAGCCAAAGCCAACGATGAAGGCTTTACTGTACTCGAAGGGGCGTCGAGTAGGTGTGGTTGTTGCGGTCATTGATTTCCTCCTGACGTATTGCGTGTTGCCTGTTGCGTATTGTAGAGGAGTTGGTTGTTGCAGGCACGAAAAAACGCAGCGACTTTTAGGGCGCTGCGTTTATCAAGCAGTGTGTGTCACATGCAGTGCAAGCTAGTTTGGTTATGTCAATAGCAGCCGGTATTTGAGACCGCTGCCGGTATTGAAGACGAGCACGCGCTCGTCTGGATGAATCCAGCCATTGGCGACGAGGATTTCCAGGGCCGCAACGGTGGCCGCTGCTTCGAGGGAGACGAACATTCCTTCGCACATGGCGAGTTTTTGTTGGGCGGCAAGGATGCGGCTGTCGGGCACGGCAACGGCCGTTCCGTCACTTTCATACAGCGCCCGCAGCATCTGCTCCCCGCCAATCGTCACCGGCACACGCAGTCCACCGGCCAACGTGGCCGCGTTTTCCCAGGGTTCGGTAGCTTCTTGGCCCTCGTGGAACGCTTTTACCACCGGCGCACAGCCGTCGGATTGGGCGGCAACCATACGCGGTCGTTTTGCGCCAATCCAACCCATAGCTTCCATTTCGGCAAACGCTTTCCACATGCCAATAAGTCCCGTGCCGCCGCCGGTGGGATAAATGATGACATCTGGCAGTTCCCAGTCAAAGGCCGCGGCTAATTCATACCCCATGATCTTTTTGCCTTCGACGCGGTAAGGCTCTTTTAGGGTGGAAACGTCAAACCAGCCCCCTTCTTGTGCATCGGCGGCGGCGGCACGCCCGGCGTCATTGATCAGGCCGTTGATCAGGTGCAAGTCGGCACCGGTCATTTGCACTTCGGTGATGTTGATGAGGGGCGCATCGCCGGGCATGTAGACATGGGCTGTGACACCGGCGCGGGCGGCATAAGCGGCCAATGCGCCACCGGCGTTGCCTGCTGTTGGGATGACGAATTCAGTGACGCCAAGTTCGAGGGCGCGACTGACAGCAGCGGCTAATCCCAATGCCTTGAAGCTGCCGGTCGGGTTTTGGCCTTCGTCCTTGATGTAAAGCTGGCTGAGACCCATTTCCCGGCCAAGTTGTTCCATTTTCAGCACCGGTTTGCCGCCTTCGCCGAGGGTGACGATGTAGCGAGGATCGCGCACGGGCAGCAGTTCGCGGTAACGCCACATGTTGGCGGGGCGTTGGCACAGTGCGTCGCGGTCTATTTCGTGGGCGGCTTTGTCCAGGTCGTAACAGGCAAGGAGGGGATGAGCGCAGTCAGGGCAGAGGCGAATCAGTTGGTCGGCGGCATGAATTTGGCCGCAGTGGGAACATTGAAGATGAGAGAGGTAACTCATGATGATTAAGGGTTGTGAGCCGTAACCCAATTACGGTTCACGGATTACGGCTAAATAAAGGCGTAATGGTAGGCGCCAATGACGGTTTGGGCCGTTTCCGGGGCGAAAAATTGGTGCAGCGTGGCGCGAATCTGGCGGATGTCGGCTGGCTTGCTGAGGAAGCCGTCGCAGCCGGCGTCGATTGCCAGCTTTTCTGCTTCGCCGCTGCCATAAGCGGTGAGGACGACAATGGGGATATGGGCGGTGGCCGGATTGGCTTTGAGGCGGCGGGTGAGTTCAAAGCCGCTCATGTCGCCGGGCAGGCGTAAGTCCATGAGGATGAGGTCGGGCAGGGTGGAAACGGCCGTTTCCCATCCACTTTCCCCATCCCAAGCCTGGATTAATTCATGACCATCTGCTTCTAAAATGCGCTGCACCAGCAGCATGTTGCGCGGGTTATCTTCAACATACAAAATCCGTTTACACATAACATACTCCTGCGGTAAAGGTAATGCTTTTTAAAAATTACAAGGCGTTATTCTGCTTGTGACCCGATTCATCTTTGGGCACTGGTTGTTGATTTCCTCAACAATGATGAGCTTAACACGTCCCCTTGCTCGGCTCAAGACAATGGAACCTATACTTTTCATAGAAAGAATCTATAATAGGGGCAGTCTTGGAAGCATTCAGGGCGGCCAGGGAAAGGGCTGCACCCGAAGGTTTTGCAAATAGGTACTCATCCATGGAAATAGGGCAACTTGAAGCATTTTTGGCTGTTGTGTATGAGGGCAGTTTTACGCGGGCGGCGGAACGATTAAATCTGACGCAGCCTTCTTTGAGTGCGCGGATTCATCAATTGGAGCAGGATTTGCACGGCACGTTGTTTCAGCGAAATACACGCCCTGTCAGCCTGACGCGCATGGGCGAGGTTTTTCTCGATTATGCGGAGCGGGCGGTCGGTATTTTGGAAGCGGGACAAGAGGCGGTTCGCTCGGAGCAATTGGGGATTGCCGGGCGGGTGACTGTGTGCTGTCCATTTTCGCTGGCGACATACCTGATGCCGGAAGTGGTGCAGCGGTTTAGTCAGGCGTATCCGCTGGCTGAGTTATACATCGAAGTGGGACATTCTGATTTTGCCGTGGCGCAGCTTTCGGATGGGATGGCAAATCTGGCGTTGGCGGCCGCTTTTCCCCGATTTTTGGAGCGGACGCATCCGATTTTGCATTTACGGGATGAGATGGTGGCTGCGGCCAACGCGAACCATCGGCTGGCGCGTGCGTCTGGCATTCCGATCAATCGTTTATGGCAGTATCAGGTGTTGATCATTCATTGGGGACATGCGTTTACGGCGTATGTGGACAGTTTGCGTGAGTTGGCGGAGATGCCTGGGGCGGCTATTCGTGTGCCGCTGGCGATTGCGCTGCCGATGGTGCAGGGGTCTGAGATGGTGACGTTTGTGCCGCGACGGTTAACGGCCGTTTCCGGTCTGGTTGAGCTAGATGTGCCGGAATTCCAATTTAGCTGGAATACGGTGCTGCTAACGCGGCCGGGGCGTGCGTTGACGGCGTTGGAGCAGGCATTTGTCGATATGGTTGCAACAGTTTGGCACAGCAGCGAGCCGGGATAATGGGCATGATGATGGGTGAGGAATTGAGGCAGTTACGTTGGCGTTGGGCAGGTGTGGCGTTGATCTGGTTTGTGGCCTGGCTGGGGTTGTATGCCTGGCTGCGTGGGCAATGGGTTGATGCCGGGCGCTGGTTGTGGTTGTCTGGCCTGGTTTTGGTTTATGGGTTGTGGGTGACGTGGCGCAATTTGCCATTGAACCGGCGCGAAGGGGAAACGGCCGTTCTGCCCACACTTGGCCTTGGCAATCTGTTGACATTGTGGCGCGGGCTGGCCGTGTCCTTCATGGCCGGGTTTCTTTTCTCCCCCTGGCCGGATGGTTGGCTGGGCTGGCTGCCAATGCTGCTGTACACCTCTGCGGATGTGGCCGATTACCTGGATGGTTATGCGGCGCGGCTGACTAATCATGCCACCTTGTTGGGCGCACACCTGGATATGGAGTTTGATGGCCTGGGCATGTTGGTCGTCAGCCTGTTGGCGGTGTCGTATGGACAGCTTCCGGTGTGGTATCTCAGCTTGGGATTGGCGCGTTACCTGTTTGTTTTTGGCTTATGGTGGCGCGAACGGCGTGGATTGCCTGTGTCGGCAATGCCGCCCAGTGTGCATCGCCGCATTTTTGCCGGGTTCCAGATGGGGTTTATGAGTGCGGTGTTGTGGCCGATTGTACCGGCGGCGGGGGCGACGATTGCCGGGACGATTTTTGCAACGGCGACGGGAGCCGGTTTTTTGCGCGATTGGCTGGTGGCAATTGGCTGGCTGCAACCGCAAAGTGCGGTTTATCGCCGCTGGCAGCAGCGAATCTATGAGGCGGCGACGAAGTGGCTGCCGCCGCTGCTGCGTGTAGTGCTGTTGGGAACGGCCGTTGCGCTGCTCACAAATTATTCCCCGCTCTTCCCCCCGTCCGCCTGGCGTGCGTTGTTTACTGCGTGGCATTTGCCCTGGCCGCTGCCATTGGCAATTTTGGCGATGCTGCTCTTTTTGGCGGGTGTTGTGCTGCTGGCATTGGGCGTGATGGGGCGGGTGTGGGCTTTGCTGCTTGTGTTCCCGGTGGGCTTTGACATGATCACGCAGGGCGCGACCTGGGTCAATGGCACGGTGTTGGCTTGTGTGATTGGCTTGATGCTGCTGGGGACGGGGCCGTTATCGTTGTGGCGGCCGGAGGAGCGGTACATGGTGCGGCGGGCGGGGGAGAGGGGGGAAGAGTGAGGAGGGGAGAGTGGGGGAGAGAGAAGAGAGGGGGAAGAGAGAAGAGAGAGAGAGAGGAGAGAAGGAGAGAGGAGGAGAGGGGAGTGTGAGGCAGTTTGTTTGTTTTGTGAAGCGTAGGTGGCGAGTTGTGCTTAAATGGCTGTCATGGTTGTTGGTGGTTGGGTTGTTGGCCTGGGTGTTGGCGCAGGTGCCGCTGCGCGAAGCTGCGGCTATTGTGGCCGGGCTGCGGGGCTGGCAGGTTGGCGCGGGGCTGGCGGTTAATGGGTTGGTGTTGTGGATATTAAACGGCCGTTGGTGGCTTATTTTACGCGCACAAGGGTATGTTGTGCCTTATTTGCGCCTGTTGGGGCATCGGCTGGCGGGATTTGGCGTCAGCTATTTTACGCCGGGGCCGCAGTTTGGCGGGGAGCCGGTGCAGGTGCTGTTGTTGTCGCGCAAGGAGGGGGTGCCACGGGCAACGGCCGTTGCCGTTATCACGCTAGATAAATTGCTGGAACTCCTGTTTAGCTTTCTCTTTTTGGTGGGCGGTGTGTTGATTGTGCTGCAAGGGAGATTGTTTGGCGGTGTGGTGGGATGGGAAACGGCCGTGTTCGCTTTCATCTTGCTCTTGTTTCCGGCCGCCTTTTTAACGGCGACCGGGCTGGGTTGGTATCCGGTATCCAAATTGCTGCGTGGCATGGGGCATTGGTCAATGTGGGCGCGGCGTCCTGTCTGGCATAGCCGCTACCAACGGCTGGCGCAATTTGGCATGGACAGCGAGGCACAGATGACGGCCTTTTTCCGCACTGCGCCAAGGACACTCCTTGTTGTGCTGGCCGTTTCGGTGTGCAGTTGGCTGCTGTTATTGTTTGAGTATGCTTTGATGCTGCGCTTTTTGGGGTTGACGTTGACATGGATGCAGGTGGTGGGCTTGTTAACGGCCGTACGCGTTGCTTTTCTCTTGCCTTTACCTGCTGGCTTGGGGATGGTAGAGGCCAGCCAGGTGTTGGCACTGAGCCTGATGGGTTTGAATCCGGCAGTGGGGATAAGTGCCAGTTTGCTGATCCGTGCGCGTGATGTGCTGCTGGGATTGGCCGGGTTGGCCTGGTGGCGTTTAAATTGGGGGTAGACCAGCGGGTGGAAGCCGTTTAGAATGAAGCAAAATTTTATGATGGAGGATGGCATATGAGCTTGACAGCACGACAATGGGGGATTGCGGGGCTGGCGGTAGCAACGGCGCTGATTCATTTTGCGCTGGCTTTGGGTGGGGAAGGGTTTTTCCTGGTAGCGTTTTTGTTGAATGGAGTTGGATATCTGGCATTGATGGCGGCGCTTTATTTTTTGCCGCAGCTTGCCGGGCAGCGGGCGTTGGTCCGTTGGGCATTGTTGGGGTTTACGGCCGTTACCTTTATCCTCTACTTTGTCTTTAACTGGCCGAACATTTGGGGGCCAATGGGCTTGCTTGATAAGGGCATTGAGCTGGTGCTGATGATTTTACTTTGGTTGGATCGCCCATCATGATATAACCCATTGCAAGAGCGCACACAAAAATAAATACATGAAGTGACAAAACAAACAAGCCCCAGACATTTGTCTGGGGCTTGTCAATAATTGGCTGAATGGCAAGATACGACGTATCTATTCAGGTAGACGTGTCAGGGTTACTCTGAGAGGAAAACCTGACACGCCTTTCGATGCGACACGCCTTTTTCATCTTGCCGGGCGCATCATTGTCAGATTTTGTTTGTCAATTTTGATGTGATACGCCATTTCCTCAACTTGCCCCAACAAGGTGTCGGGCACAGAAAATTGGCGCTTACCTTGCAAAAAACCGCCCGTTTGTACAACCAGGTTGCCAATATGCCCCGTCTTCGGCGTAACGATAATTTTGACAATGGGACCAATAACCCCATCTTTCGCTTTCGCTTTGGCTTCGTGGTTCAACAGCACGCCCCCCTCAGGAACACTTTCCTGACGCGTCAATTCGGCCCGACCACAGGTCAGCTCAATTTGCGTGTCAGAGATGTTGGCGATTTGTTGAATGGGCACGATGTAACGCGTTGGCGCATTTTTGTCACCTTCGGCAATGATGATGTGGGTTAGCTGGGGCTGCTTTTGGGGGCGAATCACAACGCCATACACCTGTCCATAGGCACCATCTTTGCCGACAACGGCCGCTTTCATTGGGATATTCATCGTCTTTCCTTTTATGCCCTGGGGCATGCCCACCAGGCGTTATCATAAATGTTTGTTGTGTGCATCATATATCTGCCGTTTGGCGGCACACAACGGAGGAATGACGCATTTATTCGCGCGGCGCTTCCAGGAGCGGACGGCAGGGATTGAAGTCCGCGCCGAGACGGATGGTGTAGGTGTAAGGATAGTCTGTATCGCCGAGGAAGGTAATGGCATCGGCGTGCTGATTGAAGAGCCAGGCAACGAGGCCGCTGCCGGTTCCTTTGCTGTTGGGGGCATGCAGGCTAATGCTGGTTGTTGCCGGAGCCGGGTCGCCAGCTTGGGTAAAAATGGGAATCATGCCAAACCAGGACAGGTTTTCGGCGGCCAGACGATATTGAGCGGCATCATTGGCTATGATTTCGACGGTTAACGGCCGTCCCCCACGACTCAATGCCGACGGCTGCAAAAGCTGCGCAAAAACCGGTGCCGCAGCTTCCCACTGAATCAGCTGCACCGCCGCGCCAGAATTAGGCACTTTCCAGGAGCGAAAAGCGGTATAAGGCAGCGTTAAATGGCGAACGCCATTCTCACGAATTGTGGGCGCGATGGCTGCCAGGTCTAACACCGTCGCCAATCCCAGGTCGGTTTCCACCGTTTGGCGATACGCTTCCCACAGCGCCGGAACTTGCGGAATGAGGTCGCGGTTTAGCCCCTGGTTGAACATTGCCTGGACAAGCTGCTGCTGACGACGGCCACGCTCAAAATCGCTGGTCGTGCGTCGTGAGCGTGCATACCAGAGCGCCAGGTCACCATCCATGTGCTGCACGCCGGTTTCCAAGGTGAATTGCTCCCAATTCTCTTCAACGGTGGGATCAAGGTCTGGCGTAATTAACCGCCAATCGCGCAAGGGACAGGTCACAGGCACATCGACACCGCCCAGCGCATCAACGGCTTGTTTGAAGCCGGCAAAGCCGATGCGGACATAGTTATCAATGGGAATTCCGAAATTCCAAAGCAGGGTGTCGCGCAGCAGCCCCTTGCCCCGGTCAGGGTAGTCGATCACATTGCCATGCGGCAGCACCAAATTGATGCGCGTCATTTGCCAGCCGGGCACGGCAACGTAGAGGTCGCGGGGCAGCGACAACATGGTCGCGGTTTTGTTATTCTTGTCGATGGCGACGAGGATAATGCTGTCGGTGCGCTGCCCGGTCAGGTTGTCGCCATCATTGCCAAGAAGGGCGATGATGGTGAAGTTGTCGGGAATGGCAAAGGTGGGGACGGGGGTGGGCACGGCCGTTTCCGGGGTCGGCAGCGTTCCATCCAGCGTGGCGTAAGGGAAAAAGGTTGGCGTTGATGTCGGCGTGTTGGTTGGGCTGGGTGTTGTGGTTGGGCTGGGCGTTGTGGTCGGCGTGGCGCTGGGCGTCGGCGTGAATGTCATCGTCGCTGTCGGGCGCGGCGTAAACGTGGCTGGCAAGGTCGCGCTGGGAATGACAGGGGAAACGGCCGTTGCCACCCGCGTTGGCAGCGTCGCCAATTCAGCCACAGGCACATCTTGCCCCGCCTGCATGCACCCCACCAACAAAAACAACACACACAACCAACCGACTTTTCTCATAAGACGTCATTTTCTCCAAAAGCGAACAACCAGACAAATCCAATTTTGCCGCGCAGCGCCAACACTCCGGCAAACAAACGCCCCTTTGTTTTATGGAAGTTCTTGCGTCAATGCGCCTGTGCTGATGTCAAGCTGCCATGCTTGCGAATTGACATCCACAACGCGAATTGTCGTTGCCGTCAGCCAATCCGTCGCAATGAGCTGCTGCGCATCGGCAGGCCAAAGCGCCGTCACCTCGTTCGTCGTCACATCCACCAGCAGCAGCGTGTGCGTCCAATTTTGGCTGCACGGTTCATTGGCAACCGTGATAACCAGGCTGTTGTTATCCGGCGACCAGATGAAGCTGCCGATTTGAGCTTCCGCCGTCACATCTAATGAGATAACGGCCGCAGGGTTAGCCTCATCAAGCATGAGATTCCCCTGGTCGTCATAAGCAATGGCAACATCACGCAGCGCCAGCGCCGCTTTACCATCCTCGCGGACGGCGTAGGCGAGCCATGTTTCATCGGGTGAAAGAGCCAGATTGAGCGTGCTGTACGGAGGCAGCAGGGAGACGGCGCTGCCCGTTTCCAGGTCAATGCGCGTAAGGTCTGTGCCATTGAAGAAGATGGCACAGCCATCGGCGCTGCCGCCGTTGGTGAGGTAGAGGAAACGGCCGTTTTCCGACCAGCGGTAAATACTCGGAAACGTTTCGCCCAACCCAGCCCCGCGCCATTCCGCCACCGGCGTCCAGACCAGATTACGGCCATCCAGAGCACGCGCCGTGAGCGAAACGTAATAAATCTCCAGCCCGTCATCGGTGATAACGGAAGCTGAACGGCGTTGTTCCACCTGCCACAAGCCATCGGGAGAAGGGCTGACGGTCAAATCCATGCTGGCAGGCGCAGTTCCCGCCCACGACCAGGCCCCTTCGTTGTAGGCAATCACGCGATTATCGGCGACAGTTAGATAAAAGAATGCCGGACGGAGGACATATTGCGGGCCGCCGGTTGGCGGCAGACCCGCATCGTGCTGCTGCACCATCTCGTAATTGATGGCCGGTGCAAGACCCCATCCTAACGTGTCGCCCAAATCAGTCCAGGCTGCGGCAAAGCTGTCAGCCGGCGCAAAGCGATCAGCTGGCGGATCGGTCACAGCCGCTCCATTGTTCGCGGGCAAATCGAGCAGGCGATAGCTGCCGTCATGCAAGAAAACGTACAGCAATTGGTTTCCCTCATCTGCAATGAGCAGGCCATTTTCAAATTCCTGGGCAATGGCTGGCGTGAAAGCCGGGGCACTGCCGGGGCAAATAGCCGGGAGAGGAAAGATGATCCATTCGGCGGCCGCGCAGGGGACGCTGACTGTGGGCGGTGGCGCTGTGCTCGTCGGTATTGGGGGTGGTGTGGGCGTTAATATGACGATCTCCGGTGTTAGCGTGGGTGTGGGCGGGAGGGGGCTGCTGACAATGGTTGCGGAAGGTGTGGGGGCAACGGCCGTTGCCTCAACCACAATCTCGCGCGTCGCGGACACAGGCTCCAGAGTCGGCGTGCAAGCGGCAAAAAACCCGACAGCAGCTACACACAAAAACAAAAAGCAAACAAGTTGGCGCTTCATCAGTTATTCACCTCACGGTCATGGTCGCCGCCAGGAGATTGTTTTGCAGCATAGGTCCCGGTGGGTAAGCATAGTGTGGCAGAAGCGGGGCAGCATTGCCTGACGCAACCCCCATGTTTGCGTCGTGGCATTTATACGACTGCACTGTGTTAAGGCAGAGTGGCGGATTTTTATGGCGTAGTGCGCCTCGAATTGGGTTTACGCACTACGCCTTTCCATTAACCAAACAAATCAGCATTAATGTCATCCAGGCTCATATCGCGGGATGGCTTCTTTTTGCGACCACGCATCTCGTCGTAGAACTCTTCATCATAACGACGCGAACGCACGGGAATAGGCATTTTCACGCCCCAACCAAGCAGCAGCACTTCTTCCTTCTCTTGCAAGCGAGCCAACATGCCGCGCAATTGATCACGCCCTGCCAACCCGGTGAGCACGGCGCGAATGTCATCCTCATCACCGAGCCAACCGGTGATGCGCGTGCCCAATTGGGACATCACTTCGTCATCAATGCCAGACGGCCGTTGATCGACCACCAGCAGCGTCACAAAATATTTGCGCAGTTCGCGGGCGATGATGCCAAATGCCGTTTGCCCGGCCAGATGCGGATTGAGCAGTTTGTGTGCTTCCTCGATGGCAATCATCAATGGGCGCGGTGGAGCGCTGCCCATTGTTTTGTGTTCTTCGGTTTTCTTCACCCAATGCTGGCGAATGCGCCGCGTGAGAATGTTGCTGACCAGCAAATAGTCAAGGTCGTTGTCAAATTCGCCGAACCCAAGGATGACGTGACGGCCGTTTTCCAGCTTGTCCACAATTGCCGAGACGGCATCACTGGCTGGCGTCTCGACCACGTAAGGCCGGTCGTAGACCAGCGCCAACTTGCGGTGCAGCGCCTCGGCCGCTTTCTCATGGACGTTATTTTGACGCGCCCATGCCGCCACCGAATTGGCGGCCGGTTCTGTCACTGTTTTGCCGGAGTCTGTTGTGTAGGTTTCTGTCGCGCCCGGCTCTAGTTTCATGAATTCGGCAAACCAGGAACGGCCGTAACTCCGTTCCAGCGCATTTAGCGTGACAGCGGCCGTATCCGTCAAGTTGAGCGTATCTGCCAGCAAATTAATGTCGCTGGTTTGGAAATCACTGAGCGCCAGTTCCAGCGTGAAATCTGGCGTGTGGCCGCGCACCAGCGCTCCCTTGCCCAACGCCGCCACCTGCACATTTTGCCCAAACAACGATTTCAACCCCCAAACGCGTTTGCCCCGGTCTGTGTCGCTGTCATCGAAGGCGTATTCGTTGTGCATGTCGAAGACCAACGCCGCCGCTACCTGCTCCTTCATCACGCCAGCCAGCACCATGCGCGTGAGGAAACTCTTCCCTGTGCCGGTCGCGCCAAAGATGCCGCTGCTGCGCTTGACCAGCTTCGCCAAATCCAGCCCAACCGGGTGATGCGGTTCGGTGGTTGTCGTGCCGATGGTGAAGGAGCCGGGGAAGATTTCGGCCACATCTCCTTCATCAGCCAGGCGCACCAGGGCGTGATGGGCTGGAACTGTGCGTACTGGTCGTGGAGACGGCCGTTCCGCCTCACCTCTTTCCACCTTCTCCAACCAATCCATGTTGGCAATCGGGTCATCCGGGCCGCGATCCATCATCAGTGTGGGGTACATTTCCAGCGTTGTGTAGAGCGTTTTGCCGAGCAATGCCTGCTGGATGGCAGGCTGCATCCGGTCGCTTTTTTCATCAGCAAAGCGCGGATCTGTAGCCCCTAGCTGTAAATCTGTCACCAGTCCATAAAAGCGCCATGTGCCGCTGTCACAGACAACAAAAGTGCCTTCTTGCACCGTTTCTGCGGGAATAGTCAGCCGCACACGGAACCCTTCTTTCAGTCCGCCGCCGATAATGTAACCAATGGGTTCATCAATATTCATATCTTTCTCTCGTGCTTTGTCATGCGTAATCTGTGCATCACATTTGGTGCCCCGATTACAGTTTGCTGATTACGGGCAAAACCGGCAGCGCGTCACTTAGCGCTTCCAATGTGGGGACAAGGACATCGTAGTTGCTGCGCAAGAGTTCGATGATTTCTTGGGTAACGGCCGTTGCCCAGGCCACATCCTCGCCCCGCAGCAAATACACATCGCGCACATGTGCCACCAACAGTTGATCAATGGGCACATTGTTGCTGTTCGCACGCAAAATCAGGCGCAAATACCCCAATTGGCTGGTAAACGCACCGATTTCAACCGGGTCACACACCAGTTCCACGGGGTCTAGATTCAGCGGCGGGCGCGGCGGCAAGCCGTGCCGAATGCTGCCCTGCACCTGATAGCCCACCGCCAGCACGCTCATTTCAATGGGCAGCATGCGGTTTTCACGTTGGTCGTTGATCAGTTCCGTGCTCGGCGTTTCCGCCAGCACCAGGCGGCGCACCAATGGATCATCATCAATGTGCATGTCATAAATGAGGCCGTAGATGGCCTCGCGGGTGTCGACCGGCTGTGCTTTTACCAGGCTGCCAAAGGCAGGCGCTTGCAGTTGGCTGACGCGGCAGCCGA
Source organism: Ardenticatenaceae bacterium (assembly GCA_020634315.1). GTDB lineage: Bacteria > Chloroflexota > Anaerolineae > Promineifilales > Promineifilaceae > JACSRF01. The sequence goes on from JACKBV010000009.1 coordinate 129,732, forward strand.
CGGCAAAGCCGCTGGTGCTGGCACGTAAAATACGCCCGAATTCCAGATTACTCATAACGCTGTCTCCAATCAGGTTGATTCATATCATACGCCAAAGCGGGTTTTGCCGCCGCGAGCCAATCCTTTGCTGCCCTGTTTGGCAGTCAGGCTGCGGCTGAGACCATGCTTTTGCATGTACAGGTCAATCATGAAGTTGAGTTCTTCGTGGTCTTGATGGCCGACGACGGCCATTTCGTCGGCGCGGGCGATGACGTAGGGGTAGTCGCCGAGAATTTGGCATTGGTCTACGAGGAGGGCGTGTACGGCCGTTACCCGTTCCTCATCCTCAGCTACCCAGCGCGGAATGTCTACCCGCGCAATGCCACGCCCTGAATGCAAATAAAAGAAGCAGACCTCGTTAGCCGGATCATGCTCGGCAAAACGTTCGTTAGGCGGGGCAATCATCACAAAAACAGGGCTGCGCTGGAATGGTTGCAGGAGACGACCGTAAATCACCGCATCCGCCAAACCACCTCCGGCACTGCGTTTACCTAACTCTTTCCACTCAAACTTGGAATCGTCCAGCCCGGTCAGAGCCAATAGCAATGTGACCACATAACCCGTCATCGGGCGGTCGATATACCCCGCCAACAATGCGCCGCTGTCGTGAATCTTCGTCATGCCACGCAGCCAGACCTGCACTTCCTCATTGATTTGCCCATCACTGCCGCCAATCGGCCAGTAAAGCAGTCGTTGATCGAGAATCGCCAGCAGCGGCTGCGCGGCATGGCGATACGCCCACGCTTTGTCTGCCAGCGTGCCAATCTCTTTTTTGTCGCGTTCAATGCTGACTTTGCCGCTGTTGTAGAGAAAATCTGCCTCGGCGGCATCATCTTGCGGGTAATGCAGTTCTGGTTCGGAGAAGGGTTCTGGCGGCACGCCTTGCCCATGATGATAAATAATGCCGCCAATGTTCAGCAGATAATAGAGATGGGCGGCGTGGCGGTCGGGCATGATTTGCGAGCCGTCGGTGGCGATAAGCGTGGCCGTTGCTGGCGGCAATGGCGGATCGATTGGGACATCAAGGGGATGCAGGTCTGAAAACGGCCGTGCCGCACGGTAATGTTTGGGGTCTGCTTGGTCAACGGCCGTATCCAAAGCCCGCTCAATCTCCGTCCAGTTATTGGCATATTCGTGCAGCACCGCCAACAAATCCTCAACAAAATGGCGTCGCTCCCGCTGCCGCTGTGCCGCCGTTTGGGCCATATGCTCTAAACTATCGCGCAGCTTTTCAAATTCCAGGCTCATCGCGTAATAACTCCTGTTTGCGCGCCTCGCGCTTCTCTAGCAACTGCTGCTGAATGGCGTAAAACTGTTCGCGATTAAGCGGATAACGCCACGCAGCCATGACCGCCAGCACCAACATAAAAGCAGGAATGACACTGACCAACAAGCGCAGCATGAACAACGCGCTTTCTGGCTGTTCGACATAGACGCCGCCCGTGGTGCTGCTAACAAAGCCACTGGCTGCCAGCAATTGCCCAACGATAAAAATGGCAAAAGCGGAGGCCATTTTGCGGAAAAAGACGAGATAGCCAGCGTAAATGCCTTCGCGCCGCTTGCCGGTACGCAGTTCATCCGCTTCGACAACATCGGCAACAATTGCCCAGGGCACAGCATTTGCGGCACCGTAGCCCATCCCGGCAAAAACGGCGGCAAGCAGCATCAGGTTTTGGCCGCCAGGGGGAACCTGGCTAATGATCAAGAGCACAACCGCCATGAACATCATACTTCCAATAAAGGTGTTGCGTTTGCCAAAGCGGCGCATCAACTGCACCACCGCTGGCATGGTCAGGAACGCAATGCCCAAGACAACAACCAGGAGCAAATTATCAAAACCAGGTGAAACCCGCACATAATCGACTAAAAAGCGGACAAATACCACAAGAATGACATCCACACTGGTGAAACTGAGCAAATAAATGGTCGCTGCCAGGCGAAACGGCCGATTACTGAACACCTCTTTGAAAGTACGCAATGGCTGCACCGGGCCAGGCTCAGGAATGTTTTCCGGCTCCTCGATGTACTTAAACAGCAGCAGCAGCGGAATTGTCAGCATGAAGCCCCACATACCGGCCGTGAGAGCATACCCCCAGCGAATGCCGGTTGTGCCGCCGCCAAGCCATGGCCCCAAAATGTCTTCAGCTAAAAGCGTAAAGGTGCCGCCGGTAATGAGCGCCGCCAGAATGGAATTGCCCATGCGCCATCCGGCTAAATTACTGCGCTCGTCATAGTCGGATGTTAGTTCGGGGGTCAGGGCAATGTATGGGACGTTGACCAGTGTGTAAAGCGTGTCGAAGATGAGAAAGGCGATGCTGTAATAGATGACCAGTCCCGTCTGGCTGTGAATGGGCGGCACATAGAAGAGAAGGAAAAAGGTGAGGCCAAAGGGCAGTGCGCCAAAGAGGAGAAACGGCCGTCTCCGGCCCCATCGTGTCTGCATACGGTCGCTAATTGTGCCGACCAGAGGGTCATTGATGCTGTCCCAAATACGGCCAATGAGAACGGCCGTTCCCGCCGCCGCCGCATCAATCCCCACCACATTGGTTAAAAACACAAACCAAAACGCATTACGGGCCACCGTCGCTGCCGAAGTCCCCCAATCGCCTAATCCATAAATAAACTTAGTACGGAGGGGCAATTGGGGAAAAGAGGGATTGTTTTTACTCATACGACATTCCAATGTGTCAGCAGATATTGCCAGTTTGACAGTGGGGCTAATGACGAGCATCCAGCAAGGCACAAAAAAGCAGGGAACCTTTTTCTGACAAGCATCGTCATTATAACAACGGGTTCAATTGTAATCAGGAATGAACAGAGAGCCAGCTTTACGAACCTACACTTTTGATGGAGGTCTGACATGCCCACTTTATACATGATATTCTGGTCTTTTGTGATGATCGCCGCGCTTGGCATCTGGCGGCTGCGTAACCTCAGACAAATCATCGTGGTCGTCATTGTGACGCTGGTCGTTTTACTATTCAGCCAGACCTTATTTGTACAACTGGCAGTTAATGCGGGTATGGATCCCAGTATCGCCGCAGTCAATCCATTTTTGTTCCTCGCCGCCGGGCCATTAGGGTTGTTGGCATTGTTGGTGATGCCCTGTGGCTGGTTAGGGCCAATCATTGGCTTAAATCTAGTGCAGCGTTGGAGCAGCGAAGCGTAAACGATATAGCTGCGCCTCTGCTTGAGTTTTCAGCAGAGGCGCAATGTTACGAATGGAACTTGTGCCCCTGTACGGTTGTGGAAAGTTAGCGTACACCAAATAACTTCAAGGCAAAGCGCAGCAAGCTCCGAAAAATTCGGGGGAAGACGCCCAGGCGTGGGCGTGCTGCCAGACTTTCTTCCATACGCTGCATCGCCTCCACAAAGCGCCCCTGGCGCAGCCGCATCAGGCTTAATGCACGCAGCACCTGGCTTTGTTTCTCCCGATCCCCATCTTCTGCAAATAATTGTGCCGCATCACTGTAATAGCGTGCCGCTTCGGTGCGATCTTTGGCGGCATATAAGTCGCCCAAATTGCCCAGGGCTTGCGCTTGCCGGTTGCGGTCGCCCACTTGCACAAAGAGGGCGGCGGCTTCGGTCAGTGCCGTTTGTGCTGGCTCTCGTTTGCCCTGCAAGCGGCGAATGACGCCGATGTTGTTGAGCATTTCGCCCTGACCGGCCATGTCCCCGGCGGTTTTATAGGCGGTAACGGCCGTTTCAAATGTAGTCACAGCCTCGTCATAAGCGCCAGCTTGAAACAAGCGCAAACCTTCCGTTTTCAATTCGTCAGCATTCATCGATTTTCCTCTGCACAATGCAAAATGGCAGCGAAGATGCTGCCATTTTGTTTGTGTCTTTATTTATGAACGGCCGTTTACCACGTAATCTCCAAAATACTTTCTGCAATCTGGCGCAACTGCTTCACATCCATCACACTCAAGCGCTGCGCCGTGTCCAGATACACATTATTTTGCGGATTGGCAATAAACGCCTGCAATTCCGGCGATAAGGAATTAAACTGCTTCAGCAAACGCATTTCCGTTTCATGTCGTCCCAATGGGCCACGATCCGCATCCAGAAAATGGTCTACCGACACATTCAAAAATTTACTTAACGTTTCCAAATCCAGGTAGGGGATTGCTTCCTCGCCCGCCTCATACGCCTCAATGCGCCGCGAAGGTACACCTAGCTCATCCGCCAAATCTTGCACCGAACGCCGTTCCTTCAAGCGCTGTTGGTGCAATAACACACCAATCACGCGATGGCGCAACGTTGCCAGATTTGCATAATCTACATGGAGCTGCGCGGTCAGGTTTTCACTACCCCAGAAATATCCCATAGGGACTTTCAAATATAACGCCAGCAATTCCAGGTCAGGCAAAGAAAACTGATGTTCTCCTGACTCTGCTTTTTCATACACCTTGGGCGATATATTTAAAATCTGGGCACAATCGGCTACTGAGCGCCCGGCATGTTCGCGGGCTTCTTGCACCAACTTTCCTAAGACCTGGGCACGGGGGTTATTATCACTCATCTCGTTGCTCTTTTCGCAAATTCCCGGCTATTCGACAACTTGATAACAATTAAAATGAAGCCTATGCGCCTATGATACTTCCTGGCATAGGCGAAACCGATGTGATGCTACCCTATGTAGCATGATGATGGGTTTCGCAGTTGTCTGATATTAGCATAAAATACAGCTTAGCATCAATGCACAATATTATGTACAGCAAAATTGTACTAAATTGACCATCGATCCGGCAACTGGCAATACCGGATAGTTTCAAAGTCGTCGTCATTTGCATAGCTGACAATACAACTTGTTATCATCCTGACAACGCTTACAATTACGTTCCATGATCAAGATCAACAATCTGGCAAAGAATTATGGTTTGAACCCTGTCCTGCGCGATGTGAACTTGCAAGTAGAGCAAGGCGAGTTTGTGACACTGGTCGGCCCCAATGGCGCAGGCAAAAGCACACTCATGCGCATTGTTGCCACCCTGATCAAACAAACATCTGGCAATGTGACCATTGGCGGCTGGCCGCTGCCCCAACGAGCAGATAAGGTGCGGCGACACATTGGTCTGGTGTCGCACCAGTCTATGCTTTATGGTGATTTGACGGCGGCCGAAAATCTCTCGTTTTTTGCCCGTCTCTATCGGTTAGATGATGCGGCCGCACGGGTGCAGCAAGCCTTAAAAACGGTAGGGTTGCTGGCACGCCAGCGCGACCCGGTCAGCACTTTTTCGCGGGGGATGGTTCAGCGGCTGACGATTGCGCGTGCCACGCTGCATGGGCCGGATGTGTTGTTGTTGGATGAGCCATATACGGGGCTGGATCAGGATGCGGCACAGTTGTTAGATGATTTGTTGCTGAGAGAGAGGGGAAACGGCCGTACCATTTTCATGATCACCCACGACTTAGTTCATGGATTAGACATCTGCGACCGTGTTGTCATCCTCAACCGGGGCAAAATTATGGCCGACATTGACAGCAAACAAACAACCCCCACAGAATTTTTAGACCTTTATGCTGCACACACCGGACGCAAAAAACATGAATAATAGCAACCAACTCTCCACTTTTTGGGCAGCAGTTTGGGCAGTTGTCTGGAAAGATTTACAAATTGAAAAGCACACACGCCAAACCATCAGCGTCATGATTATGTTTTCCTTGGTCAGCGTCATCATGTTTAACTTTGCCCTGGAAGCAAATTTGGCCGCAGCACGAGAAGTTGCCACCGGCCTGCTCTGGTCTACCATTTTATTGGCCGGAACACTGGGGCTAAATCGGTCGCTGGCAATTGAACGCGAAAATCAAACGATGGAAGCGGTGCTCATGGCGCCCATTGACCGTAGTGCCATTTACGCAGGCAAGGTGATAAGTATCTCCTTGTTTTCGTTGGCATTAGAGGTTGTTCTCATCTTCATTTTTATTGTCTTTTTTAACAAGCCTTTCTGGCGACCGCAGGTCATGTTGATCCTGGTAATGGGCACAATTGGCTATATTGCAGCAGGCGTTATCGTTACGTCTATGACCATTCAAACCCGCACCAGAGAAGTGCTGCTGCCGGTGCTGCTGCTGCCGCTGTCTTTGCCCCTGGTTTTGCCTGCTTCAATTGCCGTTTCTGCTTATATGTTCCCGCAGCTGCCAGATTGGGGAGAGGTGCAGGGAGCCATTTCGGTGGTTGCCATTTATGATTTGTTAATGCTGGCAGCCGGTTTTATTACCTATCATTACGTGGTAGAATCCTGACACCTGTGAGGTCATTCAAGAAATAACCCGCATTCCTGGAGAGGTAGAAAAAATGGAAACAACTCGTCTTGATCGCAATATCCGCATCTTGAATTGGGCGGCTGGTATCGCATTGGTAATCGCCCTCGGTATGGTGTTTTTCTACGCGCCGGTAGAGAGCACAATGGGCAATGTACAACGTATTTTTTATTTTCACGTTGGCTCTGCCTGGGTTGGTGCGCTGGCCTTTTTTGTGGCGCTGGTTGGTGGGGGAATCTATCTGCGCAAACCAGAACGTAAATGGGACACGATAGCCGTTGCCGCCGTGGAAATTGGCCTGGTATTTTTGACGATGGCGACTGCGGCCGGTTCTATCTGGGGGAAGCCAGCCTGGAATACCTGGTGGTTGTGGAGTCCGCGTCTGACGTTGATTACCATTGCCTGGTTGACGTATGCTGCTTATTTCATGCTGCGCGGCGCGATTGAGGATGAAGAGAAGCGTGGTCGGTTTGCGGCCGTTTATGTTATCGTCGCTTTTGTGACAATTATCAGCACTTACATTAGCATTCGCATTTTGCGTGACATTCATCCCGTTGTCTTTGGCGGTATGGCGGAATCGGCGCAAGGTGCAGAGCAAGGGCTGCAAGAGTTTGAACAGGGCGTGGAATCGATGAAAATGGTGATTACGTTGAATGTGAGCGTGGTGGCCTTTACGCTGATGTTTGCGGCCTGGATGGCAAATCGTATTCGCCTGCAATATTTGATGGATAACGCTAACCATTTGAAAATGCGGGTAGCGGCACGTTTGCAAGGAGGTAAGGCATGACCCTCTATTTACTTGTCACGTTCTTGACTGGTTTCTTGCAAGCAGGGGTGGGGGATCCCAATCGCTTTAACAACTATCTGGTGTTGGGGTATGTGGTCATGTGGTTGATTGGGCTGGTCTATGTTATCAGTCTGGCCAGCCGACAGCGGAATTTGCAGAAGGACATGGACCTGATGCAGCAATTGTTACAAGAAGATGAGGAGGCGGCCGAAAAGTAGGCCGCTTTTTTATATGGGGATTGTGGGCAGCCTGATTGATGGATTTTGGCACCTTTTGTGCTTTTGTGTATCTAAGTTAGTATGAGGCTACTATGTCTAATTCTGAGTTAAAGTCACCACTCCCAACTGCCCAGGATCGTACCTGGCTAAGCGGCCGTAACCTGTTCATTGGCGTCGGCATCCTGGTGGTTGTGTTTCTCTTACTGGGTACGCTCTTCCAATCTGGCACAGCTTCGCAAAACGAATTGACTTTTGGCATCCAGAAACAACCTTTTTTG
>JACKBV010000090.1 GCA_020634315.1 Ardenticatenaceae bacterium
AGGGGATGTCTGTGGAGTTAGACACATTATATAAAAGCATTTTAGAGGGCGAAGAGGATGTCGCCCCAGCCCATGTCCAGGCAGCTCTTGACGCCAATATCGCGCCCGATGTCATCTTAAATGACGGGATGATCGCTGCCATGATCGAAGCGGGGCGGCTGTTTGAAGTGGGAGATTATTTTGTGCCGGAAATGTTCATGTCTGCTCGCGCAATGCAGGCGGGCTTGAAGATTTTGAAACCGCACCTTGTTGCTTCGGGTGTTGCGCCTATCGGGAGGGCTGTTATTGGCACTGTGCATGGCGATATACATGAGGTTGGCAAGAGCCTGGTGACAATGATGCTGGAAGGGGCTGGTTTTGAGGTGTTCGATTTGGGTGTCGATGTGAAGCCGGAAACCTTTGTCGAGTCTGTGCAGGAATACAGCCCGCAGTTGGTCGCCATGTCAACGTTGTTATCGACGACTATGCCGCAAATGGAGCTGACGATTGAGGCGCTGCGCAAGGCGGGTGTCTTGGACAGGGTTAAAGTCATCGTCGGTGGTGCGCCTATTACGGCCGAATATGCCAAAAAGATTGGGGCAGATGGTTATGCGCCAGATGCCAGTCAGGCCGTTTCTTTAGCCAAATCGCTTTTGGTGTAGGCGGTTGGGAACCGGGTGAGTTATGTTTCGATTTTTGCAGAACTATCCAAAGCCGCTGGAGCGGGTTTATATTGCCTTGCACAAAGCTATTCAGCCATTTCGTCGTTGGTTGCAGCCAAACGGCCGTTTAGAACCCATCGTCATTTGGGCTGAGGCGGTCGGGAAGGGGGCCGTTTTCGACTGCCAGATGTGTGGGCAATGTATTTTGCATTCCACCGGCATGACCTGTTCCATGACCTGCCCCAAAAACCTGCGTAACGGGCCATGCGGTGGTGTGCGTGCCAATGGTCATTGCGAAGTTAAACCAGAAATGCGGTGCGTATGGACAGTGGCTTACGAGCGCACTTTACAGATGCCTGTTTATGGTGATGACTTCATCATGATTCAGCCGCCAGTTAATCGCCAGCTAGAAGGAACCGCTTCCTGGATCAATATGTTGGCGGGAATTGATATGGTAACGCCAAAAGGCTGGCAGACGCCGGTGGTTTCAGCTCCATCCATTAAATCCCGTAAGGATTGAAGAAGTCCATGATAGATCAAACGAAGTTTAAGTCTGGCAGCCGTTTAGAGCGGGTTTTGCGCTCAGGGCGGTTTGCCGTTACCTCTGAGTTAAATCCACCCGACAGCGCTGACCCGGAAGATGTGTATCGCGCGGCATTGGTTTTGTCTAGTGTGTGTGACGGCATTAATGCGGTGGATGCCTCCGGGGCACATTGCCATATGTCCAGCGTTGCCATTTGCGCCTTGCTGACTCGTGCCGGTTATGATCCGGTATATCAGGTTGCTTGCCGTGATCGTAATCGCATTGCCATTCAGGGGGATTTGTTGGGGGCGGCGGCAATGGGCGTGGGCAATGTCTTGTGCATTACGGGAGATGATGTCTCGGCGGGAGATCAGCCAGAAGCAAAGCGCGTCTTTGACTTTGATTCGATTCAACTGCTCAACACGGCAAGAATTATGCGCGATGAAGGCATATTTTTGAGCGGGCGTAAGCTGACCACGCCGCCACGTCTCTTTTTGGGGGCGGCGGCCAATCCCTTTGTGCCCCCTTATGATTGGCGGCCATTGCGGCTGGCCAAGAAAATCGCGGCAGGTGCAGATTTTATCCAGACGCAATATTGTTTTGATGTTCCTCGATTGCAAGAATATATGAAGCGCGTGCGTGATTTGGGCTTGCACGAAAAAGCGTTCATTTTGATTGGCGTGGGGCCATTGCGCTCTGATAAAGCGGCTGAATTTATGCGGACAAAGGTTCCGGGCGTTGTGATTCCGGATGCGGTGGTTGAGCGTTTACGCAAGACGCCACCGAAACAAAAAGTCAGTGAAGGTAAGCGCATTTGCGTGGAGATTATTCAGCAGGTGCGCGAGATTGAGGGAGTGGCGGGCATTCATGTGATGGCGTACCGGCAGGAGGAATTGGTGGCGGAACTCATTCAGGAGGCGGGTTTGTTGCCGCGACCCAAACGCCCTGTGCATAAATCCCCTGAGGAAACTGACGCAGCAGCATAAAATCGGGTGCCATTTACTCCCTTGTTAG
>JACKBV010000091.1 GCA_020634315.1 Ardenticatenaceae bacterium
TTTGCTATGATGTCCAGGTACGGCGCAGCAAATTAATCCAATTGCCGCCCATAATGCCATCAATATCGGCGGGGGCGTACCCTTTCTCGCGCAGTTTCACAGCAACTTGCGCGTAATCGGCGGCAGAATCCAGTTCTGCCGGAATATCACCCGCGCCAAAACCGCCATCAAAGTCGCTGCCAATGCCCACATGGGCGGCGCTGCCTAGCAGTTGGCAAATGTGGTCAATGTGCGCCACAACCTGTTCCAGGGTCACACTCTGCTTGGGATCGCCCTTGCTGTACTCGGCTTTGAGGAAACGGTTGAAGAGAACGATGCCAATGACGCCATTGCGTTCCCCTAACAGGCGGATTTGTGTATCGCTTAACTGCCGTTCGCCGGGAACCAGCGCACGCACATTGCTGTGAGTGGCGACGACCGGCCCCGGATAGCGCTCCATTGTTTCCAGGCTGGCGCGTTCGCTCATATGCGTCAGGTCGGCGATAAAGTTGAATCCCGCCATGACATCTAGCAAACGATACCCTTCTGTTGTCAATCCGCCGCCGCCGCGCCATGCGCCGGCCGCGTAGCGTGTGTCGTCCCAGGCCAGGCCAATCAGGCGCAGCCCACGCGCATACCACTGTTCTACCTCTTCTGCTTCGCGGATGGGGTCGGCTCCTTCCATGAGGGGCACGATGCCGAGCAGGGGTGTCGTCGCGTCTGCTTGATGACTGGCAAGGACAGCGTCGAGGCTGGCGTTGTCTGTTACCAAACGGATGCTTTCGATTTCGTCAGCAAGGCGGTGGTAATAATCGAGCTGCTCCATGGCTTGTGCATGGGCTTCGCCTGGTGTGCGATAGACTTTGCCGGTGTCCAGGCCGGTAACGTTCCTGGTTGTGGGCATGACAAACAGGGTGCCGAAGACGAGGCTGACGTTTCCTTTTTGTAATTCGGGCAGGGTGACGATGGGAATGCCGCGTGAACTGGCGGCTTCTTGGGCGCGAACTTGGGCAAGGGGCAGGCGTTGGTTACGGCCGTAACTTAACGCGTTGTAGGCAATGTCTAGATGTGCGTCTACGATAAACATTAGTTGATTAGTTCCCGCAGTGTTGCCAGATTGACCACGTCCATATCTATTTCTTGGCCGTCGTCGTCTGTCTCTGTTTTCGGCGTTTCCAGGTGTCCACCTAAGGCGGCCCAGCGTGGATCGTTGACGAAGTTGGCGAATCCTTCGCGGCCAATGAAGCCTTGTCCAATGTGCTCATGCCGGTCTTTGTTGGAGCCTAGCTCGTGTTTGCTGTCGTTGAGATGGAAGAATTTAATGTGTTGCAGGCCAACGATGCGGTCGAATTCGGCCATTGTCGCCGCGTAGGCTTCGGGCGAGCGGATGTCGTAGCCGGAAGCGAAGGCGTGGCAGGTGTCGAAGCAAATGCCGATTCGTGGGTTGTGCTCGACGGCTTGCAGGAGGTAGGCGAGATGCTCGAAGCGGCTGCCGAGGTTTGTGCCTTGTCCGGCCATGTTTTCGAGGCAAATGGTGGTGTTGGCTGCGGAAACGGCCGTTTCCTCTACCAACTTCCGCAGCGCCTGGGCAATCGCATCCAGGCCAGCCTGCTCATTGCTCGTGACATAGGAGCCAGGATGAAACGTGATCAGCGGAATGCCCAATGCGCCAGCCCGTTCAACCTCGTCTTTAAGCGCCTGATAAGACTTCTCCCACAGCGCCGCATCCGGCGAGGCAATGTTAATCAGGTAGCTGGCATGAACGGCCACCGGGTTGATGTGAGCATAAGTGGCGGCTGCTTCTTTGAATTGCGCAATGTCCTGTTCTGTCAATGGCTTGGCTTTCCACTGCCGATTGCTCTTGGTAAAAATGAGCATGGAATCGCAGCCTGCGGCATCTCCACGTTGAAAGGCCGTGTAAACGCCTCCGGCCGTGCTCATATGTGCTCCTAGTCTCATTGTTACTCGTTCTCCAATCTCTAACTGAAGTCTGGCGATCATTAAGTTTCAGCCGAGTGTAGGGGCTGGCGCAAGGCCAGCCTGGGTTTGTGTAGCGTTTCTTGTTGAAACCTCCGGGAGGTTTTTATCTTGTGTGGCGCTCTGTTTGCGAAACCTCCGGGAGGTTTTTGTTTTTGTGTGCGGCTCTTTGATGAAACCTCCCGGAGG
>JACKBV010000092.1 GCA_020634315.1 Ardenticatenaceae bacterium
ATCGGCGCAAATTGGGTGCTGTACATATGATATTGGGCGTGGCGGCGCTGCTTTTCACGGTTTTGTGTACCAATTACCTATGATTATGAATGTTTTTTCACTTGATATGCCTGCCTGCCTGTGTTAAGCTAGTTTATTAGAAATGACGCATCGCGTCATGGAGGGTGAGCATGATGGTGAAAAATTTAATCTATGATACGTTTATAACCCGAACAGGGTCGCAGATTCGCGTTAGAGAAATCCGACAAGATGATGCGCCTTACTTGTTAGAGATTTTTGAGCATATGAGCGCCGACAGCCGTTATCGCCGCTTTCATCAATCGATGGAGAATTTGAGTGCAGAGCGTAAATGGCAGGAAGCGGAGCGGATTGCAAAAACGGATCCGACACGCAGCGGCGGGATTATTGCTTTTGCTGATTTTCCGGGAAAGCCCAATATGGCTGTGGCGGCGGCGCGGTTTGTTTGTACGGGTAATGGCACGGCGGAAGCGGCCGTTTCTGTTATCGACACCATGCAGCGGCAGGGCATGGGCACAAAATTGATGGATATGTTGATTGAACTGGCGCAGGCGGCCGGCGTGCGCCATCTGGTGGCAAGTGTGCAAAATGATAATGTCGGCATCTGGAAGATTTTACAGCGCCTGCCCTATGTCACGACACGCGTTTCACAAGGTTCTTTTTCTGAGATCATTGTTGATTTGACACAACGGCGAGAAACGGCCGTTGTTACCCCATCTGCAACGACTTCCTAAAACTTTGCGTATAATAAGCATGAAATTTGAACACAGGAGCGGGGATTAGGGGTTTTCATCTCCTAATTCCCGCTTTGTATGGGAGAAATTAATGCGCATCATCTTGTATTTAGGTAAAGGCGGGGTGGGAAAGACGACGGTGGCAGCGGCAACGGCCGTACGCAGCGCTGCCTTGGGTTATAAAACATTGGTTGCCAGCACCGACATCGCCCATAGCCTGGCGGATTCGCTGGATGTGCCCTTGTCTGACCAACCAGTAGAAGTCGCCGAAAATCTATGGGCGCAAGAAATCAGTGTCGTGGCGGACATCCACAATCATTGGGGAGCATTGCAAGAGTTTGTCTCTGGCGTGATTGTGGGCAAAGGGATCAGCAATGTTGTCGCTGATGAACTGTCTGCGTTCCCCGGCATGGATGAAATTGTCAGCTTGCTGCACATTAACAAGCAGGCGACCGAGCGCAATTTTGACCGGGTGATCATTGATGCAGCTCCCACCGGCGAGACGATTCGCCTGCTGACAATGCCAGATACATTTCGTTGGTATGCCGGGCATTTGGGGCGCTTTGAGAAGGGCGTGGTGAAGGCGTTACGGCCGTTTGCCAGCCGCCTGCTGCAAGGGCCAACTGAGATTTTAGAGGCGCTGAGCAAATTGGACGCGGCCACGGCCGAACTACGTGCCACCCTCAGTAATCCCGAAATTAGCAGTTATCGTGTTGTGCTTCAGCCGGAAAAGATGGTTATCCGCGAAGCGGAACGCGCGGTCAGTTATCTGGGATTGTTTAATTACCCGGTTGACAGTGTGGTCATCAATCGCATTTTGCCGGAAGCGGCTGCCGAAGGCGCGTTTTATGAGAAACGCCGCACGTTGCAAGCGAAATATTTGCAGATAATTGAAGATAATTTTCGGCCGTTGCCGTTGTGGCGCGTTCCTTACTATGCGGACGAGGTGGTCGGTTTGGAGGCGTTGTCGCGGTTGGCGCTCGATTGTTTTGGCGAGCAGGACCCGGCGAGCATTTTCTACCAGGGATCGCTGCAAGAGATTGTTGAGACAGAAGAGGATGGCTACCAACTACGCATCCCGATGCCGTTTGTGAGCAGTGATAATGTGAAGCTGCGCAAACGGGGCGATGAGCTGTTTATCACTATTGGCAATTTTAAGCGCGAGATGATTCTGCCGACGGTGCTGGCGAAGCGCAAAGCGAAGGGCGGTCGCCTGGTGAGTGGCATGTTGGAGATTGATTTTGTGTCGGCGGTGGAGGATACGGCCGTTACCGCCTGATGTAAGCTGATGTGGGAAACGGTGTCGTACCGGATAGTTCGTGCG
>JACKBV010000093.1 GCA_020634315.1 Ardenticatenaceae bacterium
GTCGGCGGCAACCGGTGAAATCGCCTCTATTTTATAGCTACGGAAAAACAACCAGCCGGGTGGTCAGGCAACAACACCTGACCACCAACAATTGCCACTCTTAGCCAAGCGTAACTTTACGCCGAATCGTGCCCGCCCGCTGATGGCTGGCACAAATTTCCACCTCAGTTCCCGGCTCGGCCTCAATCACCCATTCCACCTTAGCGCGTTCACTGGTCACGTCGCCGCCCCAAATTGGCGCGGAAGCCTGCTGATCACGCCCGCTTAACTGGCCCAACATCGTCTTTGCCTTGCCGGTAATCAGACTTGCGCCTGCGGGCAAAGACAAATCCATCTCCAATTCGCGCACCACTTTTTGCTCCAGCGCCTTCTTGCTGACATTGGTAGACAGCCAGCCAGTATTGTGTACGACGGCACGCAGCCAATGCGTGCGACCATGCGATTGCACATCAACCTGATACCACGCCAACTGCGGAGACACCAGACATTGATACAAAGCAAACTCGCTCAATGGCGCAATTTCCTTTTCTAGCAACGCCAAGGGCGGATTACGCCAGGTGTTAAAGAAATCCCAGCCACCCAACTCCACGCTGCCTAGCTGTGGATGCTCAAATGCGTACCAATCGACCCATCCTTTGCCGTCCAGTACCTCGTCATTCCATTTCATGATAGCCAGATCATCTTCTAATGGATGCTCGCGGAACCAGTCCATGAACTTATAGTCGGTGATGCCTGCCTGTCGCTGTACGCTCCAGATTTCACATGTCCAGGCGTAAATACCCAGATGGTCATACATCCAATCATCAAATGTGCCCTTGATGAATTCCTTCGGGTCATACTTGAAGTCGTGGAAAACGGAAACGGCCGGATACCCCGTCAGCTCTTTTGCTTTGCTGCCCAACTTTTTATAGGTGTAAAGGTCGGGTGTGGGCAGTGTGTCGTCGCCGCCCTTTGTGGGCGGGCGCAGGTAAACGCCGCTGAAGGTATGGTAGCTGATGGAACCGGTGATATTGGAATGATCAACAATCCAACGCATGGCGGCTTGTGGTTCTGGCTCGCTGCCCGGATATTGCCCCGCGCCGCGTTCGTTGGGTTCCCAAAAGATGGGGAACTGGCGATTCAGGTCTAATCCCTGGTGCGGCGGAGCAGGAGCAATGGTCACGCCATCGTAGTTTTGGATGCTGCCTTCGGGGATGATGCGGTAAAAATCGCCGCCCGGCGGCTCGTCGGCGGCGCGTGGAATCATGAGGCGTGAATCTTCAGGGTGAACTTTCCAGTTGCCGTTGGGGTCTTTGAGGCGCATTTGCAGGATACGGCCGTCGCCATCCACATCCTCTTGATGCAGCCCATCCAATTTATCCATGCGCGGGTAAGGACGGGTGCTGCTGCGAATGTAACGGGGAATATCCGCCAGTGCCCATTCTGCGCCATCGGGGTTTAGGCGGGGCACAATGTAAAAAACGCGCGTATCGAGGGCATACGTCACCCGCTCATCTGTGCCATAGGCCGTGAACAATTTTGCCAAGAGGTGCAGCGCGGCCGTGGAGCCAGAAACTTCTGTGGCGTGAATGTTGCCATCCACCCACATTGCCGGTTTTTCCATGTCAGAGCCGGTGGCAAAGTTGGTGACGGTCATCACCCAAATGTCACGCCCTTCATAGCTTTTGCCTAAACTTTCAAGTTTGCACAGGGTAGGATACTGTGCCGCCCATGCTTGCAGATGTGTGGTTAGTTCGTCATAACGGTAATAGCGGTCAAAACGCATTGTTTCAGTCACGGGGAATCTCCTTTGTTGGTGGAAAATATCGTCGTGCGAATTATAACAAGAAAACCAGCATTAGGTAAACGTCTAATGTATAATAGAGAAGACTTCACTGGCGACTGCCGACCACCATGCATGAAA
>JACKBV010000094.1 GCA_020634315.1 Ardenticatenaceae bacterium
TCACCCGCTGTATCCCAACGGCGATCCGCGCGGCAAGCTGCTGCTAGATTTGATCGTGGCCGAATTTATGGGGGAAACGGCCGTACCTATCATTCAGGAATTCATTCAGACGATGGCTGAGGCAACTGGACAACTGCCCACCATTGATTTGGGTCTGGCGGCGCTGGCGGTGGTGGCCAAATTGCCCGTTGGTGCACCGCTGGCACTGTTTGCCTTGGGGCGGACGGCGGGCTGGCTGGGCCAGGCGATCGAGCAGTACAAAGAAAATCAACTCATTCGCCCCCGCGCCCGCTACGTGGGCAAACGGCCGAACTGATTATTGCCACAGAGATCACAGAGGAAAAAGAGAAAAAGCTCTCAAATCTCTGTGTCCGCTGTGGCTAACTATTCTTCATGGGTATGGCGATGGGTGATATCGGGTAGGTGGTGGTGTTCGTGGGCGGTTTCATCATGCTGGTGCGGATGGGCGTGGGCGGTGGTTAGTGCGCCGTCGTGCGTGTGGGTATGGTGCTCGTCATCGTGGCTGTGCCAATGGTCGTGGAAAACGGCTTCGTGCACGTGGTAGTGTGTATGGTCTTCGTTGACCAGGAAAAAAGCACCGCCCAGCATGAGGGGCAAGGCCAGCACAAAAAGCAATCCAGGCGTTTCAATGAACAGCAGCAAAGAGAGAATCACTCCGGCCACTGGTGCTGTGCTGAACAAGGTGCTGGTACGGGCTGCGCCCAAATGACGCATGGCGCGAATAAAAAGCGTGATGCTGAGGCCGTAACTAAGGCTGCCCAACAGCAGCGCCCCCGCGATCGTGCGCCAGTCTGGCAACCTGTTCCCCAACAGCGTGGCCAGCAGCATGGAAAACAGCCCGGCCACCAGGCCCTTGGCAATCACAATGGCAATTGGATCTTTGGCAGAAATGTTGCGGGTGAAATTATTGTCCACACCCCACAAAATGCAGGCCAGCAAAATCCCTAACGCCCCCAACGAAAAGCCCCAATTGCTGCCTGGTGCATAAGAAAGCAAAATCGTCGCTCCAGTGATGGCCAGGATGGCGGCCCAGGCGCGTCGGGTGATGGCCTCACGAAAAGCCAGTGCGGCGATGAGCGTGGTGGCGACGCCTTCAAAGTTGAGCAGCAGTGAGGCGGTGGCAGCGGCCGTTTCGCGCAGACTAAACAGTAGCACAATCGGGGCAGCAATGCCCCCGGCTAGAATCGCGCCAGCCAGCCAGGGGATATCTTCTTTGCCGATGGGCGTTTCCGTGGCAACGGCCGTTCCCCACACCCGCTGTATCCCTTTTACCATCAGTAACCCCAGCCCACTGCCCAGATAAAGGAATGCTGCTAATACAATCGGTTCCACTTCGCCCAGGAACAGTTTGGAAAGCGGTGCATTTATGCCAAAGAGGGCGGCGGCGGCCAAAGCTTGCAAAAATGGGGTGAGGTTTTGTCGGGTCACAGCTTCATCATAACATTGGATGGACAGAATGACCATTGACGAAAACACACTTTTCCGCCCATAATGCGCCCATGTTTGCCTCTTTACGACGTGTGATCTTGCCGGTAACGGCCGTTCTTTGCCTCTTCATTGGCCTGTTTTTCCTCTGGTTTTGGTATGAATTTAGCCTGAAGTGGGCACTGGCTGGCACATTGCCTCAGCCGGGCGACTCCACGGTGATCTTCTACGGCACAGGTGTTACCGAGTTAGGCTTTTTGGCATTTGGCTGGCTGCTGCTGGCCGGTGTACTGTACTTGCTGCACCGACGTTGGCGTGTACGTGAGGAGATGAGAGATTAGAGATTGGAGACTGTGTCGCTTCCAATCTCTAATCTCCACTCCCCAATCTCCGTTTTCCCCCAAACCCATTCCGCAATACAATAAATCATGGCAAATTTGAACCTTCTTCACCGATTTTCCCCGCTGCAAGATGAAACGGTGCAGCTCAACATGGATGATTTACGCGGGCGGCTGGCCCAGCGTTTAGCGTTTCTGGCTCTCACCGTGGCCCAGTTTTTCATCCTGTTTTACGAATCGGATGAACCGTTTCCGCTGCCTGCCATTGGTTTTTGGCTGCTGCTAACGGCCGTTGCCGTCAGCGCTCTTTATCTTTCAAGCCGCAGACCCCGCATAGCCCGCCATTTGTTGGTGTGGGGACTAACGGCCGTTCTGCTTTACGCTATGTATTTTTTGCCCACGCCCTGGCTGCCGTTTATGGGCATCTTGCTCATTTTCTGTCAGGCGATGCTGGTGCAGGGCAGTGAATTTGTTACCGGGACGGCGATGGCGGGAACGGCCGTTTACCTGGCCACCGTGCAAAATTACCCTTTCCCGCTGGCGGGCATCCTCACGAATCTGCTCCTGGCGGTCATCATTGCCTGGCTGACGATTCGTGCCCTGTACACCGCGCTGGACTGGTTAAGCAAAACCCAGCGCCGTGCCGAGCAGCTGCTCGATGTGACCCGCAGCCAGCAGGCCGAGCTGCGTAGTGCCGTTAAATCGCTGCAAATCACCAATGAACTGCGCCTTCAGGCTGAGCGGGAACTGCTGATTGCCAACAAGCAGGCCCGCGAAAGCCAGCGGATGAAGGAACAGTTTGCCGCCAACATCAGCCACGAGTTCCGCACGCCGCTGAGCATCATCTTGGGCTTTAGCGAAGTGATGTATCTGTCGCCGGAGGTGTATGGCGCACACGCCATGCCGCCCAAGCTGTACCGCGACGTCAGCCAGATTTACCGCAACAGTCGCCACCTCATGAGCATGATCGACGATATTTTAGACCTGTCCCATTTTGAGATGACCGGCTTTACACTCAACAAAGAGCCCACGGACCTGGAACCGCTGCTGCAAGAGTCACTCAGCATGGTGGCCGATTTATTCCGCAACGATGCCGTCACCCTGGTGGCAGAAATCGAGCCGAGTTTGCCGTTGCTGGAGCTGGATCGCACCCGGATGCGCCAGGTGTTCCTGAATTTGCTCAACAACGCCTGCCGCTTTACCGAAGAAGGCACCGTCACCTTGCGTGCCTTCCGGCAGGATGGCGAACTGCGCATTCAGGTTACCGATACCGGCCCTGGCATCCCCGAAGAACAGCTGGCGCGTATTTTTACCGAGTTTTACCAGGTAGATTATTCGCTTAGCCGCAAACATGGCGGGGCGGGATTGGGGTTGGCTATTTGCCACCGGTTTGTGCAGGCGCACAACGGCCGTATTTGGGTCGAAAGCATCCTGGGCGAAGGGGCAACCTTTACCATCGGCCTGCCCATCGAGGAGCTATCGCCGGGTGGACACCTGTACCGAACCCGGGCGCAAGACGTGACCCCCGGTGGCAAACTGCCGCTCGTTTTCATGATCGATTCTGATCCGACGGTCATTAGCCTGGTGCAGCGCCACCTGCCCGAGTACGAAATTGTGCCCATGACCGATGGCGGCCATTTGGCGGAACTGGTGTCGGAGCAGCATCCGGCGGCGGTGGTGTGGAATGTCGCGCCGGGGATGCCTGCTCCGGTGCCGCCGCTGGCGCTGCCCGTGCCGGTGATTAGCTGCTCATTGCCCAGCCGCACCTGGATGGCCGACGCCTTTGGGGCGCTGGCCTGCCTCAACAAGCCGATCAATTTTGAGCTGCTGAACCGCATCATTGATGAGGTCGGCGGCGTGCAAAACCTCCTGGTGGTAGACGACAACAGCGGTATTTGCCAATTGGTCGAGCGTGGTCTTTCGGCGCGGTCTGAACCATTGGCCGTGCGCGTCGCCTACGATGGTGAAAGCGGTCTGAGTGCCATGCGTCAGCAGCCACCCGATTTGCTGCTGCTTGATTTGATCATGCCGGGGTTAAACGGCCGTGAGGTGTTCGACATTATGCAGCAAGACGCGGCGCTGGCGCAGATACCCGTCGTGCTGCTCACCGCCACTGATTTTATCAGCGAGCAGTTTGCCGGGCAGACGAGTCAGCTTGTCATACAGCGGTCGCAGCTGTTCCAACCGGTTGAGCTGTTGCAATGCATCCAACCCATTGTGAAGGCGCTTCAGCCGCGCTATGGCAACTGGCTAGCGGACGCGGCGCTCAATGGACAAACGCAGGAAAAGTTGGCATGATTGAGCTTATGATGCCGCAGCCGTCCGCCGAATTTATCGACGATGTAAAAGTTGCCCTGGAGCATTTGTACGACTTTGCCTTTTTGCAAAAGCTGGAGTTGGCGCAGCTGCTGAGCCAGGCGCAGCACGCGGATGGCAGCAAACGACCCAGCCAGACGTTGGGGCATTTGCTGCGGCGGGAACTCATTGAAGCAATTGAAGCGCTGAGTCCAGAGCCGGGTGCCGCAGCCCACACGCCGGACACGCGCCAGTATCATCTGCTACAACTGCATTACGTCGAGGGCTTGACGGTGCAGGAAGTGGGGCAGCGGTTGGGGCTTTCCACGCGCCAAACCCACCGTTCCTTGCGTAAGGCGGAGGAAAGTGTAGCCACGATTTTGTGGGCGCGGGTGCAGTCGGTAGCAACGGCCGTTCCCGAAAATGATCTCTCCGCCGCCCAGCTTTCTTCGGTCCAGGCCGAGTTTGCCCAGCTAGAAACCACACTGCATCCTACCGATCTGGCGCAGCTGCTGCACGAGGCGCAAAAGGCGGTGGCGCCGCTGGCGCAAACGCGCGGGGTAACGTTCCAACTGCCAGAGCCGTGGCCCAGATTGGTTGTTTCGGTCGATACGGCCGTATCGCGTCAGCTTCTGGTCAGTGTGCTCAGCCGCCTCATCCAGGCGACGCAGCAGCAAACCATCACCATCCAGGGGGCGCTGGGCGAGGAAATGGCCGAGCTGACGCTGGCGTTTCCGGCATCACAGCCGCTGGCGCTCAATTTTGCGGAGGACCAGGTGATTGCCCCGTTGGCAGAGCGATTGGGTTGGGAGATTGCGACGAGTGTGGTGGAAAACGGCCGTTACCAGCTGCAACTGCAAATTCCGCTGCACGGTCCCGTGGTGTTGGTGGTGGATGACAACCAGGGTTTGGTAGAGCTGCTGGAGCGCTACCTGACGGGGCACAACTGCCGCGTCATCGCCGCCAACAGCGGCAAAGAGGGGCTAGAGGTGCTCAACCGCACGACGCCCGATGCCATCATTTTGGATGCCATGATGCCAGATGTGAGTGGGTGGGATGTGCTGCAAACAATACGAACGCGGGTAGAAACGGCCGTAACGCCCGTCATCATCTGCTCCGTCTTCAACGACCCGGAACTGGCCTACGCTCTCGGCGCGTCCCACTTCATCTCCAAACCCGTCAGCCGCGACCAGATTTTAACCGCCTTGCGCCAGCTGAATGTGGTTTGAAATGTGACGAGGTAAAGTTGTACAAGAATTTGAGGTGAATAATCAATTGACTGTCTGGCAAACATTCATCGGGATGATAATCAAGCCTCTTTATACGTTTCAGCACCTTCAGAATGATGACCGGGCAGCTCGGAAAGGTTTGTGGGTGCTGCTCCTGGTCCTTGGTACCTACACATTTATCCTGTCCATTTTCATCACGCATGATTACCCTGCCATGGCCCCCTCAATCCTACCGATCTCGGTTGAAGATTTGTACCGTTACCAGGTTTGGTATCAGGGCCCTCTGTTCATTGTGGCAACACTGGTACTGACGGGATTGTTAGTGCTGCTTGCCAAAATGAAGGGACAGGCAGCAGGCTTTACTGTCGTGTTTGCGCGAGTGCGTTTGGCAACGGCCGTTCCCTTTGCCTTAACCACAATGGCCGTAGAGTTGGTCATCGCCATACTGGTCCTCGTAGGCGTATTCCAACCGCTTGAGATTTTGGGCTGGCTGGCAGGAGAGGGAGCTTGGTTTGCCAATGCCTATCAGCTTGTGGGCGTATTGTGGATCATTGGACTGTTGGCGCTAACAGCCAGGCTGACTCTGGGGGTAAGGTGGTGGCTAGCCATTATATTGGGAGTGGTGCTGGCAGTTATTTATGGAATACCGATTGGGCTATTCATTCGGTAGCAGAGCGCAACGTGATGTCCGCCCCACCGCCGCTCAACTCACCATCATCAGCTCATTCGGCGAGAACACAGTTTGTGCCCTTTGGTGTTAAGGGTTGCTTGTATCAGTGCCAGGTAAGCACCGTGCTGTTCATTGCTCTGGTACCATGATGGTTAAGTCTTCTCTATTGCAAAGCTATTTTTGAGACTTACCACGTGGTTGATTGAGTTTGAACACATCTTCAAGTTGCCGAATCAGGGGCGGCCAGCCGCGAAAGTGGTGGGTTTCGCCGGTGAGGACATGTTTGAGGGTGCCGCGGTATTCAAAACGGCCGTTTCCCACATCCTCTACCCAAACCCGCAGCGTAAACATATGAGAGTGAACCCTCTCACTTTTTTCGTTCATGTCCGCTTCTCCAACCGGCAGCACCCCTGCCGACTGCGCCGATTAGCCTTTAAAGAAACGTTCGGCAAAAACTGCCAACGGCGTCGGTTGAATGCCATAGATTGAAGCTGTTTCGTTCATGTCAATGCCGCTCTCATACGTTTCAAACCCGCTTAACATGGACGACATCATTTCGGGGATGAGCGGCACGGTTTCGCCCATCGGCATATAGTTGATGGGTAACGATTGTCCCAAAACCTGTCCGGTGGTTTCCACAATCTCCGTCCAGGTGTAGGAAACGGGACCGGCAATCCGGATCGCTTTGTTGCGGGCGGCGGCGTGGCTAACGGCAGTAACCGCATATTTCGCGACATCCCCCACTGACACAAAAGCGTGTTGGTGATTTCCCTTGCCAACCAATGTTACCGGCTGTCCCGCCTGTAACGGAATGCCCACCACCGCCCCAATCCAAACCTCCATAAAAACGCCCGGCTTGAGAATCGTATAATCCAGTCCGCTGGCAGCCAGATGCGCCTCGCAAGCGGCCTTAGCTTGGTAAAACGGATTAGGATGGTTGATATCTACCCCGTCCGCCGATGTATAAATGAGATGGCGAACGCCGGCCGTTTTGGCCGCATCAATCAAGTTTTGCGTGCCTTGCAAATCGACACTCTCAATCGTGTCTTCACCGCCGCGAAGGATCGAATTCGCAGTGGTAATCACGGTTTCAATACCCGCACACGCTGCATCTAGCGAAGCACGATCCTTTAAGTCACCATAAACGGGCTGCGCTCCGGCATCAATCAACGTCTGCGCCGGTGTGCCCAGCCCTTGTTTGGCCATTTCCGTCGCCGGTGAATTGTGCCGCACTAAAATGCGCACACTGTTTCCTTGCTGCAGCAGCTGCTGCGTAATCATGCCTCCCAACAAACCGGTCGCACCCACAACAAGTATCATTTCATACCTCCAAAACTCTAGGGGTTCGTTCATTTTTATCTTGGTAAAATTGGTCCAATCTTCAAGATTGGACCAATCTGCAAACTCCAAAGTTGTTTCCGAACGTTCCCTAGGGATCGATCAGCGTCCCTTCAAATGTGAGCACTCCGGTTGTGCCATCAGCCCCACCATAATAGGTGCCGCTGCCAGTTGCACCACTGAACCTGCCAGTTCCCTCAGTAATTCCGTAGTCTCCCCAGTAGTCAAAGCCACCAATATCATTGGGTACGGCGTAACCGTTGAAGGAACCGAACAATTGGGAGCCGTCTGCTGCTGTAAAGACCATGTCTCCGGTCTGGAGGGCTGGGAAAGTTGTGATATCTACCATGGAATTAGCATACCATTCGCTGTTTCCCAAATGAGTACCACCACACTCCGCTGGTATTGTTACAACTAGATACCCAGGAATCACATCAACTTCCGGATACGTCACACAATTGACCTTAAAAGGTGTAACTGCACCCTCTGCCAAGACAACTGTTTGCACACTTAACGTGGACAATATCAGGAACAAAGTGATTCCTATCAACAGTCGGACATGAACAATCCTTTTCATCATAACCTCCTCATTTGCCGACATGGGCATATGGCCCAGGTTCAGACATTTGATCAAACTTTGTTTCAGCGAATATTGGAGTAAGTGTACAGAGGTTAGCGTTCCAAAAGCGTTCCAGAGCTACAGGTAACGGTATGTTTGGGCAAGTTGGAGCGCTTGGTGGAGATGGGTTTGAGTGGCATTCGGGTGGTTGTTTTCCCAGGCAGTGACGGCTTGTCGGAGAACGGCCGTTACCTCATCCGGCAGCCGCTGTTGATCTGGTGTAAGCAGCATTTTGATATAACGAACGGCAACGGCCGTTTCATTTTGTGCCAGCGCTGTGCCCACCAACGGCCAAAGAAAGATCCATTTGAGGGGCAATCCCAATTGCAACTGTCGCGCAGCAGTTAATGCCGCATCCCCGTGCTGCTGAGCCTCAACCAGTTTATTCTCTCGCCAGGCAATCCAGGCCAAACTTCCTCTAGCACTGGCAATATATTCCAGCATCTGACTTTGTTCGGCAATTGCCAGTGCCTGCGGTGCGAGTTTCCTCACTTTACCAACGCATCCCTGTTTTCGGTAAATTACACACAAGTAGCCCAGGCAGCGACATTGCACCACAATATCACCTATTTGTTCAGCTTTCGTCAATGCTGCTCGCATAAAGGTCTCAGCGGAATCAAGATCACCACCCCATCCATGCAATAGATGTGAAAAGGCCAAGGCAAACAAGGCAAAAGCAATCTGTTGGGCGTCACCTGATTCTTCAATGGCGGAAAGAGACGCCTGGGCGTATGTCACCGTTTCTTGTGGCAAGACGTACCGATCCCGACGGAGAGAGAGCATGACCAGGCGCTGAAAATACAAACCTCTTTGCATTGGCGTGCCATGCGTTTCGATCCACGGTCTGATACGCTGCACCAAATGATCTAATTCTTCCTCTCGATTCATCCAATAATATGTCCACAGAAAATCAAGTTGGATGTGCAGCCACTCTTGCCTCCAAACCAGTTCAGTCCCGCCAGGCGAATCCCCTAAGGCAATTTCTGCCTTGTGTAGTTCCTCAGCGACTCTTTCATATTCTTTTTGTAAGAGCCACAATCGCGACAGTTTGCGGTGCAGGCAGGATTTTTGCAGATTGTTGGTTGTGAGGTTAATGGCCGTTTCATACGCTCCTTTCGCCTCATCCTTCTGACCAATCGTTTCCAAAACATCACCCAACTGCTCATAAAGCTGAAACCGGCTAGATTCATCAATATCACCCTGCGGCAGAAGGGCAATAGCACAATTCAGGTATTGCAATGTTTCCTGATTCGCATAAATTTTTTGGGAGACTTTTGCGGCACGCTTAAAATAACTTATGGCCCGCGTGAACTGGCCAATTGCTTCACAATGAACAGCAATCTTGCCGCTAACGCTATCCAGATCGTGCGCGTGCAGGGTTTCCAATGCTTTGATAATACGGCCGTGCAGCAAACGCCGCCGCGCCATTCCCAAAGCGGCATAGGTAGCCTGGCGTAATTTGTCGTGGCTGAAATCGTATTCATCCGTCCCACGCTCACGCACAATGCGCCGCTGCCATAGCTCATCCAAGCCGGTAACTAATGACTCCTCGTCTTGATTACACGCTGCCGCCAGCAAATCAAAGGTAAAAGACCGGCCAATGGTAGCTGCCAATTCACACAATTCCCGTGCCGTGGAGGAAAGCTGCGCCAGACGCATTTCTAATACCAGCCGCACTTTGTCTGGCAGCGAGGTGATGGCAGCAGACGACTCGCTTTCCCTACGTTGCAAGCCGGTTCGCGCCATTTCGACCACAAACAAGGGATTGCCTTCAGTTTCAGCATACAGCCATTCTGCCTCGGAGG